>NZ_JAENGP010000010.1 GCF_016595155.1 Advenella mandrilli | reverse complement strand
GGTATTTTACAGGCCGATGCCTATGCTGGTTACAACGAGGTATACCGAACCGGCAAGGTTATTCAAGCGGGTTGTTGGGCCCATGCCCGACGCAAGTTCCATGATATTCATGTCCATCGGCCCTCTGATATTACCCATCATGTGCTCACTCAAATTGGCCGTTTATATGAGATTGAGGCCGGCATCCGGGGCAGTCCACCACAAACTCGTCAGGCCGAGCGCCAGGACAAGTCATTGCCAATTGTGCTTGCCTTGCATGAGTGGTTCATGCAGCAGTTACCGACTCTGTCACGTAAATCCGTAACGACCGATGCCATCCAGTATGCCCTTAACCAGTGGCAGGCCTTGACACGCTATCTGGATGACGGGGAAATTGAAATCGATAATAATGCGGCAGAACGGGCATTACGTGGCGTGTCTGTTGGACGCAAGAATTACTTATTCCTGGGTTCGGATGCGGGTGGTGAACGGGCGGCAACGCTTTACAGTTTGCTTGGCACAGCCAAACTGAACGGTATCAATCCCGAGGCGTACCTGCGTCATGTGCTGTCGGTGATTGCCGACTATCCGGTTAATCGCGTCGACGAGTTATTGCCTTGGCGAGTGCAGCTGTAAAAACAAGTTTTAAGCTGTCAATACGGTATGGGGCGGAGCATTACGTCCTCCAGGCGGTTGGATCCATGGGAGTATGACCGCGCGATGTATCGACGGCGAAACGAGGTGGAGCGATTGTTTCGTCGCCTCAAAGGCTACCGAAGAATCTTCTCCCGCTTTGAGAAGCTCGATCTCATGTTCATTGGATTCGTCAATTTCGTACTCGTGATGGACGGACTGCGTTTGTGTTAACACGCCTTAGACGGTTTAAGCCCCGTACAATATCGACTTAAGAATGCAGTATCGAGAGTCTAAGTTTTGGGGCGCAGTTCAAAGGATCGTGGACACGTATATTCTCGCTTAATCGCGTGTTTGAAAAGGTGGTTTTACCGGAGGCTTACCTTAATTCGATGAATAAGTCTCTGCTATTTCCTGCAAATCCGAATGAATAGCAGTGCCATCCAAACATGAAATATTTGCGATTGATTTACCATTCTTTTCAACGTAAACACCTCTGGAAATTTCAACCTGTACCTCATCTCCGGAATAATCTCTTGCTATAGTCTCGTAAACGGTATATGAATACTCACCATTCTGGAAAGTAACACCGTAAGGCATATCCTTACCAATGCCTTTCCAGGCATAAGATGTAAGTTGACTTTCATGTCGGGTAAGGGAAATATCCGGTTTGAGATTTATTTTCCCAAAGGAATAAGTAAATTTATCACCGTTTTTGACAATTTTTATTTCTTTCTTGTTTTTTGTGAAGCAGTTGAAAACAATCTCGTTATTGTTTGCATTGGCGGCCGATGCGGAAAATAGCAATGCGAACAAGGTAATGCTTTTTAAAAATGGTTTTCTCATGATAACTACCCTCTGAGTTTTTCGTATGTTAGCTTGAAACCGTTACTGCTATTTATTAATCTTCCCGAATATAAGGATAAAACGGTTTACCCCAATCATGACTGTTTGCATTGGCCATCGTTAACTTTAAAAAAAGCGGTATAAGATCGCTTAGCAACAGGCAAGCATCTTTCAATTGCTTACGATTGGCTGAGCTGTTGTAGGTTGAACCGCCATGCACCAGTTGATTTCTTAATGTGTACAAACGGTCAAAAATAACATACAAAATTGACTCAACATCTTCCACGCGTCTTAAAGCATTATTGGCTTTGGTTTTTGCATCAAGCGCAATTTCTTTCCATGCAGTCTCAGAAATAAGTCCATTATGAAAGTCCCAAAACGCCTGCAAAGTATAAGGGCTATCCAGAAGCATACGAATATGACTGGAATAGGTTTCCCAGACCAGTTGATAAATTTGGCGTTCTTTATCAAACAGACAAATTTCATTAATAAAATTCCTGAACTCTGCTCTGTCAGCGACAGATTGATGAAATTTCAAATCTTTTGCATACGCTGCATTAAATGAAATCCACAAGGAAATGAATTGAATATCCAGATCATCTGGTTCTGCCACCGCTTTTTTCAACCAGCTTAAACTGCGATGTATGCGCAGCCGAAAAAACTCGGGATAAGCATCCCGTTCTTTTCTGTAAAACTCGTATAGGTTTTCAAATGCTTCTAGATTCAATGGTTTTCCTTGTTTGGTTGCTGTTTATTTATTTTATTTTAATGATAAACCGATTCAGAGCAGGCTTCCAGTTTCTTTTTGCCCATATGAACTATCCTTTACCCGTAACGCTCCGCCCCATAACGTATTGACAGATTGAAGCTTGTTTTAACAACAGCACTCGCCAGTGCAACAATTCGTCCATCCAATCAACCGGATAGTCGACAATTACCGACAGCACATGGCGTAAACATCAATAAACTACAAAGCCCCTCCCACGCCTTTAAACTTCTCAACAAACCCAGCAATTTTCTGGAATACGCTTTGCTTTTTGCTCAGATACTGTGGATTCAAGGGGCTCATCTTCGGCAGGATCTCATTAAGCTCAGTCCCGTTTTCACTGGCATATTCGCGTTTTAATGAAGAAGCAATGTATCTTTTGGCTGCGTCCTCATTCAGGCTCTCGCTGTGAATCAACGCTTGTGCCTCACGTTGCTGTTCTACCTGGGCAAAGGTGAAAAAAGTTTCAATGAGATTCTCTTTCTTATTGACCTTATCCAGATCGGTTTGATTGATAAAATCAACAATCAGGCTTTCCTTGGCCCGGTTACCCAAGCTGGCGCGAATCAATCGGCGTACTTCGTCAATCAATTCGGCTTTGCTCCTGTTTTTCTTGTTGTTTTCAAAAATCAGCTCAAGAATGTAATCAAGGTTGATTTCCTGTGATTTCAGCAAATCTATTTCAAAGACCACATCATCCCAATCCAGCGTGGACTGGTCTTGTTCGCTGGCGGCTTTTTGCTGACGCAGCCAGTCGCGGATATCATTATACGTAGAGCGGTAATCCTGGAGTTTTCGATCAGCGGGTATCTGGATCGCTTGCAGGGCAGTCAGATCGTCATCATTCAAATAATGCGCTGCCTTGAAAGCCTCAACCGCTTCAGGGTCGCTCATGTCGACATTCTGCAGCGCTTTCAGGCTGGCAAACTCATCATAGTTTTGCAAAATATTTTCTACCCGCAAATATTCGCCAAACAGCTTTGCAAAATCTTTTTTGTCTTTTTCCAGAAAAATCTCGTCCGGCTTGGGAAAACGTGTTTCCAATTCGGCCACGATCTCCACAAACCCGCGCCTGGCCTCACCGGTGATAAGATCAGTAAAGCCTTCCATGTATTCCTGGTAGCTCTTTTCCAGCACCACATTTTTGGTGTTTTTGTCACCAAACAAGGTAATGGCATCAATAGTGGCCTGTTCCAAGTCCCGGAAGGTCACGATGTTGCCAAAGGTTTTGGTGGCATCATAAATACGGTTCGTACGTGAATAGGCTTGAATCAGCCCGTGGTAGCGCAGGTTTTTATCCACAAACAGGGTATTGAGTGCCGGTGCATCAAAGCCGGTCAGGAACATGCCCACCACAATCAATAAATCAACTTCCTGCGCTTTGACCCGTTTGGCCAAATCGCGGTAGTAGTTTTGAAAACCATTGCTATCAACGCTGAAACTGGTTTTAAAGAACCCATTGTAATCGGCAATGGCTGCGCTTAAAAACTCTTTGGCACTGCTATTCATGGCAGAAACCTCAAAGCTTTCATCCGGAATATCGCCCACCGCATCCTGCTCTTCATTGGCGGCAAAGGAAAAAATGGTCGCTATTTTTAGTGGTTTGTCATTATCCTGTTGCAGTTGATTCAGCGTCTCATAATACAGCTTGGCCGCATCCACACTACTTACCGCAAACATGGCATTGAAACCCTTGCCTCCCGCTTTCAGTCGATGGGTTTTCTGGCGGAAGTTATTCAGAACATACTGCGAAATTTCGCGGATACGCTCCGGATGCAGCAGGGCTTGTTTGTTTTCAGCGGCACTGAGCTTTTTCTCATCCTGCTCGGTTTCTATCGCCTTGAATTGCGGGCGCACATCGTTGTAGTCCACCTTGAACTTGAGCACTTTTTCATCGCGAATCGCATCGGTAATCACATAGGAATGCAACTCACGACCAAATACGCTGCTGGTGGTTTCGGCCCCCAGGGCATTTTGCGGGAAAATAGGTGTGCCGGTAAACCCAAATTGATAAAACTTCTTGAACTTCTTCTTCAGGTTTTTCTGCGCTTCCCCGAACTGGCTACGATGGCATTCATCAAAAATAAATACCACCTGCTTGTTGTAGATGGGCAGGTCGCCTTCGCTTTTCATCAGGTTATTCAGCTTCTGGATGGTGGTGACGATGATTTTGTTGTCGTCTTGTTCCAGATTGCGCTTTAACCCTGCCGTGCTGTCGGAACCGTTGACACTATCAGGAGAAAACCGCTGATATTCCCTCATGGTCTGGAAGTCAAGATCTTTCCTGTCCACCACAAAGAAAACCTTGTCGATAAATTCCAGCCCGGTCGCCAGGCGTGCCGCCTTGAAACTGGTTAACGTCTTGCCTGAACCGGTGGTGTGCCAGATAAAACCGCCACTTTCCGGCTTGCTCCAGTTTTTAGTCGCATGGGAACTGTTGATTTTCCACAAAATCCGCTCGGTCGCGGCAATCTGATACGGGCGCATCACCAGCAGGGTCTTGCTGGTATCAAACACTGAATAATGCAGCAACACATTCAGCAGGGTATTTTTCTGGCAGAACGTAGCGGTAAAATCTTTCAGGTCCCTAATCAGGCCGTTATCCGATTTGGCCCAATGCATGGTGAAATCAAAGCTGTTTTTATCGCGTTGGGTGGTATTGGCAAAATAACGGGTATCGGTGCCGTTGGAAATAATAAACAGTTGCAAATACTTGTATAGCGAATGCTCACTGTTAAAACTCTCTTTGCTGTAACGATGCACCTGGTTAAAAGCCTCGCGAATCGCCACACCGCGTTTTTTAAGCTCCACCTGCACCAGTGGCAAGCCATTAACCAGAATCGTGACATCGTAGCGGTTGGCATGAGAACCGGTTTGCTCAAACTGCTTGATGACCTGCACCTTGTTGCGGGCAATGTTCTTCTTATCCAGCAGGTAGATGTTCTGGATACGGCCATCATCAAACACAAAATCGTGGATATAGTCATCGTGAATCTTGCGTGTCTTTTCCACCATGCCATCGCTGGGCTTGTCCAAATACGTTTCCACAAAGCGCAGCCACTCGCCATTGCCAAACTGCACGTTATTCAGGACTTGCAGTTGCGTGCGTATATTGGCCAGCATGGCTTCAGGGTTGTTCAGACCAGGCAGGTACTCGTAACCCTGATTGACCAAATCCTGAATCAGCTCCCGCTCCAGCTCGCCTTCAGTCTGGTAACTTTCAGCGACACTCCATTCCTTGATGTATTTATCAAGGACGATAAAGTTATTGGTCTCTGCGATGGGATTGTAAGCGTTCATTCCTTTATGTCCTTTTTCTGCAGCAGTTTTTTCACAGTACGGTCAAAATCCGACTCAATGCGTTGCAGTTTGTTGAATTTTTCATACTCGGCAAAGGCTTTTTGCTCCGCTTGCTGGCGGGTAACTTTGCCGTACCCTTCCAGAATCCGGTATTCGTTGAAGGACAGAAATTTGTCAACGCTTTCCGAAAAGCTTTCCATTGTGAGCGTAGTGTGCCGCTCAATAACGCCTTCAATATAATCAAAAAAAGCAGATACCGTACGCTCCAGTTTTTTAATATCTGTTTCGCTTAAATAGTTTTTTGCCGAAATGGTATCTGATTTTAATACACGGCCAGCAGGGGCATTTTTATACGTACTCATGCCCATTAACGGTTTACTGGCATCCGCCTTTAGTGAAATGATTTCAGCGGCTGTATGGCCTGTAATGGCAAAGTGAAACTTATCCTGCACATGGGCATAAAACCGGCGGGTGGTTTGAGAGTTTGGGTCATAGTCAATACTGCACTCGGCAAAAATATCGGTAATTTGCTGATAAATGCGCCGCTCACTGGCGCGGATAGAACGTACCCGCTCCAGCAGCTCTCTAAAATAATCCTTGCCGAAATAACGGCCATTTTTCAGGCGCTCATCATCCATGGCAAAGCCTTTGATGATGTACTCTTTTATAAGCTGAGTTGCCCAGATTCGGAATTGGGTTGCCTGAGCCGAGTTAACCCGATAGCCGACGGAAATCACTGCGTCAAGGTTGTAGTACTGTGTTTGGTATTTTTTACCATCCTCGGCAGTTGTTTCCAAAATGGAAATAACTGAATCTGGCTCCAACTCATTGCTCGCAAAGATATTTTTAAGGTGCTTGGAAATGGCCGGTATACCTACGCCAAATAGCTCCGCCATGCGTTTCTGCGTCATCCAGATGGTTTCATTGCTAAGCAGCACTTCCACTTTTATCTCGCCATTGGGTGCCGTGTAGAGCAGGAATTCCGTGGTTTGGTCTTGCAGGCTTAGGTTATACATCGGTCTCGTTCCTTATGCCAAAGCAGTTGCTCGCGCTTCTGTTTTGGGAAAGCTCAATAGCTGGTCGCGATAATATTCATATTGTTTTTGGCGCAGTTCGATTTCACGGGGCAAGCCCTCAGTTATGGAGTTGGTTAAGTCTTCGAATTTGTTCAGAATGGAAACAATATGTTCTTGATCGCCGAGGGATGGAAATGGCAGTCGTATGTTTTCAAAGGTTGCAAGGTTTATATTCTCCTGAGCGCTGCCTGTGCTTTTTGATTGCAGCTTCGACTTGAAAGAAGATAAAAGATACTCTACGTAATTTGAATTTGTTTTTTCAGGATTGGCAATAAAGCCTATAACACTGTCAGGAAAACATGCATCAAAGCCAAGAATAGTTGTTTCTGCGATATTGGCTGCTATTGTTATGCAAAGTGTCCCTTTAGGCCATAGTTTGCTTTGGGCTAATCCAAATTGGCTATATGTTTGTGCGTATTGTGTGATGACATGAGCAGCATTTCTAATATCACCAGTTTGGATAAAGGGAATATCTCCACCGTATAACTTTGGATCGTTTCTTGGGCGATGTTTTGATTTTCCTCGCCCAAATTCTAAGGCTACTTCCTTCAGTGTTTTCCATTCCACTTCCTTATTGTCAAAACTCAACAACTTGTCGCGGTAGTAGTTGTATTGTTTTTTGCGGGCGGTCAGCTCGGCGGTCAGCTCGGCGGTCAGCTCGGTGAAGGCGTCGAGAATGCGAACGATTTCGGCTTGGATTTCAAGCGATTTTTTTGGGTTTTCTGGGCAGGGGATAGGGATTTGGAGTTTTTTAAGTTCACTCATTGGCAAACTGACTACTGGTGAACCAACGACTTTTTTACTGTATTCTTTAACTATTTCTTGCGAATTTAATAAGTGAGCAAGGTATCTCGAATCAATTACTTTATGGAAGGGTTTTATTACATAAACCCCTTCTTTGATATTCCAATTTTCTGGTGTTTTATAAATCACTGCAGTTCTGCCAACAGTACCTGTACCTGAAAATAAAATATCCCCCTTCTCTAAATTGGAGCGGTTATTAATAAGTTCTAAAGCTGTTTTATTAATTCTGTCTGTTTTATCTAGGAATACCACATTTCCATTTTGAATTTCACGAACTGTCACATAATAATTTTCTGCATCAGATGTATTAAGTTGGAAATTTTGACGAGGATTTAAACCAGTTTTTAAAGATTTTATTACATCATCTAATACTTTCCACTCCACCACAACGCCATCCAGCAGCTTTTCCATAAAACTCATGCTACTCATCCTTCCAACTCCTCGCTTTCAATCTCAGCCACAATCGCATCAATATCCTTGCGCAGCTTGTCAATTTTAGCGACAGTGGTTTTAAGCTCGGCGTTAAGCTGGGCAATATCCACTACTTCGCGGGTATCTTTGGCTTCCACGTAGCTGCTGACGGACAGGTTGTAATCGTTGGCAGCGATGTCATCAAAAGGAACTGACTTGGCAAAGTGCTCAATATTCGCTTTGCTGTCAAATGCCAGCATAATTTGTTCGATGTGCGCATCAGTGAGAATATTATTGTTAGTTTCTTTTTTGAACAGGCTACTTGCATCAATAAATTGGGTGGTGGTGTCGGCTTTATGCTTGGACAGGACCAGAATAGTCACCGCAATGCTGGTACCAAAAAACAGATTAGGGGCCAGTGAAATAACGGTTTCCACGTAATTGTTATCCACAAGGTATTGGCGGATTTTTTGCTCGGCGCCGCCACGATAAAAAATACCGGGAAAGCAGACAATGGCCGCCCGGCCTTTGCTGGACAGGTAACTGAGCGCGTGCAGCACAAAGGCAAAATCGGCCTTCGACTTGGGCGCAAGCACACCTGCCGGGGCAAAGCGGTCATCGTTGATCAGGGTGGGGTCATCAGCACCCACCCATTTCACTGAATACGGTGGATTGGAAACAATCGCATCAAAAGGCTTGTCGTCGCCAAAATGCGGGTTAAGCAGGGTATCACCCAGCTCAACATTGAACTTGTCGTAGTTGATATTGTGCAGGAACATATTCATGCGGGCCAGGTTATAAGTGGTATGGTTGATTTCCTGGCCAAAGAATCCGTCTTCGATGATGTGTTCCTCAAATTGTTTTTTGGCTTGCAACAGCAACGAACCCGAGCCACACGCCGGGTCATAAATTTTGTTGACGCTGGTTTGCTTGTGCATGGCCAGTTGCGCAATCAGTTTGGATACGTGTTGCGGGGTAAAAAATTCCCCGCCCGATTTGCCGGCATTGGCGGCATAATTCGAGATAAGAAACTCGTAGGCATCACCAAACAAATCAATCTGGCTGTCTTTAAAATGGCCAAAGTTCAGTTCTGCCACGCCCTTTAGCACGGCGGCCAGGCGTTTGTTTTTATCGCTTACCGTATTACCCAGGCGGTTGCTGGTGGTGTCAAAGTCTGCGAACAGGCCTTTTATGTCAGATTCTGAAGTGTAACCATTGGCCGAGTTTTCAATTGCACTGAAAATATTGGCCAGATCAGTGTTTAAGCTTTCATTGGTGTGCGCGTTTTTAACGACCTTTTCAAATAACTGGCTGGGGTAAATGAAGTAGCCTTTGGTTTTAATCGCATCGTCTTTGATTTCAGGGGTGATGACCGTATCCGGCATGTCAGCGTAGTGGATGCTGTCGTCACCCGCTTCAATATAGCTGGCAAAGTTTTCACTGATAAAGCGGTAAAACAGCGCACCCAGTACATATTGCTTGAAGTCCCAGCCATCGACGGAACCACGTACATCGTTGGCGATTTGCCAGATCCGGCGTTGAAGTTCAGCACGTTGTTGTGCACTTGTCATTTTCTATCTTTCCTGATTGTTTGTTTGTCAGAGTCTTTTCGCCTTGATACGAAAAGACTGAAATTCTTTCTGGGACCAAGATTAACTTTGCTCTGCTTCTATTTGCCGCTCAAAGGCTTGGGCCACCAATGCCATGACGTGGGGAATATCGTCCAGGTTATCAAGCCCAACCTCAACATCACCGTTACCCCAACGCCCTAAATTGGTGACATCTTTGCAAAGTCCTCTTGGGTCATCAATCTCAGTAAAAGGCATGTTAAGCGATAATCGTAACCTTTTGGCTTGAGGAACCACATCAACAAAATTGGTCTCTGCCTTGAATGCCACGTAGAGCTTTTTCACTTCTTCTGTCACGCAAGGATCAAGTTCCAGAACGGACTTACGAAAGACCTGGTATAGTTCTGCCATTTTTCCGGTCAACAAATAGGGATGGTCTGCCAGGCTATATTCAGTGGTCGGATCAACTTGAGGCTTATAAGCCTCGATAATATCAGCAGTTAACTCAACCTTGCTCCAGATAAGAGTGGCTTTATCAGCCAATTTTTTGGCGCGCCTCTGAATAGCTGCCTCATTCCACTGTTTTTCAGCAACAATCCCTTCGTTCATCTTTAATGGACTGAATTTGAATCCGTATGGGTGGTTACATTTTTCTTGAAATGCATTATTGCTGTACTCTGAATTGTAGGCCGTTAAAGTCAAGTTACCTAGCGTATGGCGATATGTTTCCCAAACACGCTCCCACTCATCACCCAATTCAATACGCCAGACTTCGGGAAGCTTTTCTGCTTTATTGTCGGCCTGCGGCATAATATGCTCAATGGTGTAGTCATCAACCAGAACCCGCTCTTTTCGGCCAAAATTTTCCATCCGCCTTAACCAATAACTTTTACTGCGAAAGTTATAAACGTCTTTGGTTTGAATTTTTCGATGAAACTCATCATCACCAGGAAAACGCCGATAAGATGGCAACAATAGGAAAGAAGCCATGAGACTTTCGAGGTAGCGATCTTTCCTCAGACCAATTCCCATACGAGCAAAGGTTTTATTCATTGAGTTTGTAGGAATCTCGCAGATCGTACGCCTAAACACATAACTTTCAATAATGCGCACAGCTGATAAAAACTCGTCATGAGTCAAAAGACCTTGTGAAAAATCCGAGTAAAGCTCCAGCAGCAAAGGGTAGGCAACATCAACTTTAAGTTCTCTTAAGTCCTTAAAGGCCAGTTTTAAATCTTCATCTTTTTCCTTACCTAAGACAAAGTTACAGAAATACATAGCGTGATTTTTGATGTCTTTGACCAGTTCCTCAAAGCCTTTATTTACCACGGCAGGTTGCATTGAATACTCTTTGAACATTTCATACACTTCACCAATTTTAGGAATTTCACGAGTTTTGACCGTCAGGTAATGGCGCATAAAACTATCAAAATAATCACTATAGGCTTGCTGTCCAAACGCCAACTCCATGGGTCGCCAATATTGTTCGTATAAATGGGTCTGATGCGTTGGCTCTAACCCCATAAGAATGTAATTACGGATTAAATCGGCTTGGCTTAACTCTTTACCCGTAGAGTTCATGCTTTCAAATATCAACTGCGGGTTGTCCTGTTCCCGATCCAGAGAAATATCAACCACCATCAATTTTGCCAGGCCTTTACAGATCGGCTTCAGGTCACCCAGCTTTTCTAACTTGGATTTGAAAAACTCAAAATTTTCAACTACTCGAATCGACTTGTCATCGGGTTGTTGATTTCCATGGATGATTGCTTTAAGTGATTTATCATCTGTTTGAGATAAAATCAATTTATGGAATTTTTCACCACTTTCCAAAGGGTTCGTTAAATAATAACCTTTTAATTTAGCACGACTAAAATCTTCAATAGGTTCTTGATCACCTATCACTTCTGTGAGTGCGGCAATAAGAAGGGTAATGGTTGTTATACGTTGCTGGCCATCAATAAGCAATAACGGCGTTTGATCAGACACTGAGTACAAGCCTTTCTCAACATAAACGACGGACCCTATAAAGTGCGCCTTGATATTATCGTTATAACCACTGCGAAGAACGTCATCCCACAATTGTTGGCACTCTTTTTCTTTCCATGAATAAGTTCGCTGATAAATAGGAATAACAAACTGAGGTGTGTTTTTTAAAAACTCCAAGAGTCTTGCTTCTTTGGCTTTCATGTAATATCAAGTTCCATCTAGTGCGAATAAGCGATATTGCCTTTTCCAATATCGCCCCGGATTGGGTGTTGGCGCCCTGTACTGCTTTACCATATAGAAAACGGCGCCTGACTTGCCCAACGTCATTAAAATAATGTAACTTTTTATGACAAATAAAGCAATGAAGAAGCCGCTATTAATCTAAATAACCAATTCAATCCGTAAACTTACCCTCATCGCATCTGCAAACTCACTAATTTCTATTCTGCTTATGCATTCCTTTGCAAATGCCTTAATTCGATGAATAAGTCTCTGCTATTTCCTGCAAATCCGAATGAATAGCAGTGCCATCCAACAGTTTTTCGATAAAACCCATCTTATGCGGGCTGGAATGGATACCTTGCTAAGTCGCGTGGTGATGGTTTTTGGTAACGCCTTGTGCTGTCGGTGATTACCAATACTGATGCCCAAAGCTGGCTAAGCCTTCAAGCTCATTATGATACCGAATTGGCCAGAGAAGCCCTTTACGATACGCTGGCTCATATCCAGCCTTTTAAGGGCAATCTTTACAGCACAACGTGATTAACTAATGGTGCCTGCGCAATCTTGAACTGATGCGGCTGACTACAGGTTCTTCCAACCCTGCTCTGTTTGCTTGAACCTCAATTTGAGGTTGTAATCCAGCGTGTCACCCGTCTTCAGATCCTTATGGAAAACACTTGATTTCTCGGCAAGATAATTCACACAATCCAGAAAAGCAATATTCACATATTGCGCTTCATACTTGCTGCGGGCCAGTTCCATCTTTGCCGGCTCGGGATTGGTCTTGAGGTATTCCTTATACTCATCCAACGCCTCGGTACCTTGAAATCCTTTCATCATGGCGCTCAGGCCCATTGTAATCTGCCCCATGGTCGTATCATTGTATTCCGCCACGGTAGGTTCAACACAATCAGCTACTATCGCATAGTATGGTTGCCTGGCCTTCACCTTGTAAGTCACCTCTACCCAATAGTCTTCGCCATCTTTCCAGCCGTTCAGTCTGTCAAAGTTGGTAACATCGAAATTAGAGCTGAACTCCCAAGAGTTACCAGCCCATAGCTGTTTAAGAGCGACCTCCACATCCTTATCTGAGGGCGCCTTGCTCGTGCAGCCCATCAACAAACCACCCATGGCCAGCAAGACATAAATTTTCCACCTCGTCACTCGCACGTGTTTATCCCCTATCGCGTATATATCGTTCAAAAGCAGGCAGTTTACAATAAGCATCCAGCGAAGTCATATTGAATCATTTTGTTGGCGTTTTCCATATATAGCAACAATAACCGACAGGCAGGCAAACAACCACCCACCCTGTACCATTCACATAGGGTTGGTCACTCGTTGATATTTTATTGGTGCGGCTTGAATCAACGGTAACAATATTTTGTGCGCCACCCGTTTTAATAGTTACGTTGGCCTTAAAGTAGGCATATTTATCACTACCCAGGTTTTCTTCAACATAGTAATAGCCGCCCACATGTACCAATTTTAAATTGCTATTCCCTAGTTCGTCATTACCATCCAGCGTTAAACTGTAGTCCGCCGTAGACAAAGGCACAGCCGGTGCGTAATTAACCTGCTGCAAAGTGCCGCCACCCATATCGGCTTTTGCAACCCGCATATCAGATTTTGCCTGAGCTGTAATCTTGTGCTGATCTCCGTGTATGGTTAGCTCTGCTTCAAAATAATAAGTACCACCATTATATTGATGCTCAATCCAATATTTTCCAGCAGATCGAACCAGACGGGGCTAGGATAATGAAAGTGTATTACCCGAATCATCCAGACGAGAAGTAGTATTTCACTGTAGGAATTGGGTGTTGTGATGCGTGGTCATGTATGTCCTTTATTTGTGTTGTTATTCCCATTACGGGCGGACTGATGTGAGATATGTGGATTAGGTCAGTCATGTGATCAACATTCCTTCAATGAAGTGGTTAGAGGGAAATGTTGATTAAAAGGATTTTTGTCTTTTCTTTGGTGTTTTGCCTGTGTGTTGATTCCGTGTATGTGGTTCACTTCAGCATCTTCTTTACAGATATTTTGTGCATAGTTTAACCGAATACCCTGAACGACTGACCCCATGTTCCTGATCACAAAGTCGCCTGCAGCGTGAAATTGAGACCCTCATTGGCATATGCCGATGAGTGCGTAATGATGAGATGAGGCCATTCGGCATCACGGGTAAAAGCAGTAGGACACCAAGTGGCCGGGTATTTATCGAATCGCGTCGGAAAAACAGGCACCAAGGCTGCTGTTTGTCTCATATGTGTTATAGTTTTTTGATGAGCAAGCAGCTATCTCAGGAAGAGAAAACGCAACTGGTAAAAGCCGTCCATAGCGCCGTCAATCACTCCGACAAAAGGAAGCGAAAGACAATCACACAGGCATGCAAGGATTTGGGATTGGCGCGAAGTAATTACAATCGCTGGCTTGGCGCCGTGAAGAAGAATATCAAGGAGACTGGAGAAGCCGTCGTGCCATCACCAAAAAGCCGGGCACCGAAGAAGAACGGCATGGCGTTATCTGCTGACGTGAGGCAACGTATTGAAGATATGGCTCGATCTGGCCTGTATGCCAATCCGAGTCAGATTGGCAAGGCATTGAGGGAAGAAGGCATCAGCGTCAGCGATAACGCCGTGCGGAATAATCTGGAGACAGTTGGCCTCTATGGACATCGGACCGTCCAGGGAAGCGATGGAAAGCCGATCAAGAAGAAAGTGATTTTGCGATAAAGAGCTGGTGCTTCATCTACCGTAGCATCCCGAAAACGGAAAAACCGCCGATCCAGAAGGAAAGGCGGCTTCGTGTTCCACACGAGGACGGTTTCCCGTCCCCACTACTGCTATGTGAATTAACGCAGCAGCGACAGAACGCCTTGCGGTACTTGGTTGGCTTGTGCCAGAACCGAAGTGCCAGCCTGTTGCAGGATCTGAGCGCGAGTCATGTTGGAGACTTCGACTGCGTAGTCGGCGTCTTCAATGCGCGAACGAGCTGCGGACAGGTTGGTGATTGTGTTGCTCAAATTGGCAACCGTCGACTGGAAACGATTTTGGATTGCACCCAGATCGCTGCGTTGATTATCAACGGCCATCAGCGCATCATCGATGACCTTTAGTGCGTCGCTATTACCCGCAGCAACTTTTACTGATGTCGTGCCACCAACGACTGCGTTTGCTGGAACAGGGGCAGCAACAGCGGCCTCTTTGCTCGCTCCGGCCAGTTCGCCACCCACCACAGCCCGACCTTCAGCATCGAAGCTGAGTGCGTAAGCTGTCTCGGATCCAACGGCTCCGACGACGATAGCGTAACTATTACCATCGTCATAAGATACCGACCTCGCGGTGGTAGCATCCGTTAAACCGGCTTTTTCAGCAGCAAGATTTTGAGCATTAGTAAGCGAAACTGCGTTTGCCACTTCCGTTGTCGAACCGGAATTACTCAATACATCAAAGCCATGGATTTTGACATCACGGCTGTCTGTACCATAAGCGGGTGCACCAACTCCCGTTTCTTTATACAAGTTCCATGCGCCGTTTGCTTTAATAGAAATATCAATCCGCTCATTATCGTTCGCTCCAACCTGAATTCCAATAGTGGTGTCAGCGTCTTTTGAGAGAATTTTTGTGCCGTTGAAGTCTGTTTGCTCTGCAATACGATTAATTTCCTCCAAACGCTGGTTAACTTCTTGTTGAATGGAGTCGATGTCGGACGCGGAGTTCGATCCGTTCTGTGCTTGAACGGTCAGTTCGCGAACTCGCTGCAAATTGTTGTTAATTTCGTTCAGTGCACCTTCGGTCGTCTGCGCAATGGAGATACCATCGTTAGCATTACGAGCGGCTTGGGTCAAACCCTTAATATTAGACGTGAAGCGGTTAGCGATAGCTTGACCAGCAGCGTCGTCCTTGGCGCTGTTAATGCGTAAGCCTGAAGACAAACGCTCAATTGCAGAACCCAATGCATTTTGGGATTTTGTCAGGTTATTCTGGGAAACAAGAGCCAGATAGTTTGTATTAATTACAGACATGGAACACTCCAAAAAAATAAGATCACTTCAAGAAAAACCAAGTCATTTCACCTTTGTCTTGAAGGCTTACTACCGGTTTATGTTCTTATTAACGGCCTGTGTTTTTTTTTCTTTAATGTTTTTTAATCATTTTTTAATTTTTTATTAAAAATTCTCTGGCAACTGGTCCCAATACGCTTCTTTCAGCATGCTGCGCAATCTCAACACCGCCTGCGAGCGCAGTTGCGATACCCTGCCCTCGGTCAGCTCCAGCACGGCGGCTATTTCTTTCAGGTTCAAGGCTTGTTCAAATATCAAGGACAGCACCAGCTGCTCCCTTTCAGGCAGTTTGCCAATGCATTCAACCAGCGTATGTTTGAATTCTTCATTCAGCAGGCCCGCTAGCGGGTTGTATTCATCTGTACCCCCCATCAACCTGTCCAGCTGGTTGTTTTCCCGTTCACCTTCGTCGCTGTCAAACCTGAAATCTTCATAGTGCACCACATGCACCGTGCCCACGTCGTGCAGTTGTTCGCGGTAGGCTTCTACGGTAATCCCCAGTTCTTCGGCAATTTCTTCATCACCAGGTTCATAGCCCAGCTTTTTTTGGGCCTGGGCCATGGCTTTCTGGATTTTGCTGTTTTTGCTGCGCAGGGTGCGCGGCAGCCAGTCCTGGCGGCGCAGCTCGTCGGTAATGGCGCCCCTTATTCTAGTATTGGCGTAGCTGGTAAATTGCGCGGCACCGGTGTTTTCAAAACGCTGGGCAGCATCCAGCAGGCCAATCATGCCGGCCTGGATCAGGTCATCCAGTTCTATATTGGCGGGCAGCCGGGCCATCATTTTAAGGGCAATGCTACGCACCAGGGGTGCGTGTTCGCGCAATATCTGCTCTATAGAGGGTGTTGGTAACGTAGCCTTGCTCATGCACGATGAATATGGTTGGTATACATTTTGTCATTATTAACGATTTTGCTTGCATTCAATGGGCAGAACTAGGCCTGGTTTGGCGGGTAATTGGTGCTTTGCAAGCCGTGTTTATCTGTCATTATGTCTGGTAGTCATTGTGAATGATCAAGTTGTTTATGTTTATATTTAGCTGGCATGCATTTATGGCAGGCCTGTTATTTAGCGCTATTTAATGCGGGCCTTAAATTAAAGATTGGCAAAACCCAGCCGTTAAATCCTGTATAAACAGCTTTAAGGTTTTATTTTCTGTCTGTTTACCAAGCCGGCATCAGGTTTTTGTATATAGGCCAACATTGCGTTTTTTACATTGATGCCTTTTGCCTTTTCAGGAAATAACCCTCAACGATTAAGACAAAACTTATATTATGGCTAATATTTCCAGCATTGGCGTTGGTTCAGGTTTAGATTTATCTACCTTGCTAGAAGGCCTGCGTACCAGCGAAGAATCCGTATTAAGCACCATTACCCAGCGCAAAAGCACTGAAAACGCGCGACTGTCTGCCTATGGCCAGCTTTCCAGCGCCATAGAAAAACTGCAAACGGCTGCCAAAGCGTTTGAAGGCGATACGACTTTTGGGCAATACACCTCCACCCAAACCGGTGAAAGCTTTAGCGCCAGTGCCAGCAGTTCTGCGGTGGCGGGCAGTTACCGCATTAAAGTGGAATCCCTGGCTTCCACCCAAACGCTCATTGCTGGTGGCGTGGCCGATAAAGCCGCTGCAAACGGCACAGGTGGCGTGGTTAAGTTTACGCTGAAAAACGGAGAAGTAAAAACACTGGACCTGACCGGCAAAGGCACCTCTCTTCAGGATATAGCCAAAGCGATTAATGCCGACAAAGAGCTGGGACTTAGCGCCAGCATCATGAATGACGGTTCAGGCACGCCCTTCCGCTTAATGATAAGCACCACCGCCACGGGCACGCAGGCAGCCATTAGTGAAATTACCGTAGAAGGTAACGATGGTGCGCTGGGCGCATTGCTGAACAAAACCGGTATGACCGAACAGGCCGCCACCGATGCGGTCATTCATGTAAACGGAATTAAGGTTACCCAGGCCACCAACAAGCTGGAAGGTGTGATCCAAGGCGTAACCCTGAACTTAAACAAGGCAGACACCACAGAGCAAACGCTGACGGTTTCCCGCAACGATGACAAAACCAAGTCAGCCATTAACGAATTCATTACGGCTTATAACAATGTCCAGAAGTTCATTAAAAGCAGCACGGCCTATACTGAAGGGGCTGGTGGCAGCATATTGAACGGTGACAACACGGCCCGTACGGTACAAACCCGCTTAAGCGGCATTATGAGCTTCCAAAGCAGCAATGGCGGCGCGTTTAAAACGCTGTCAGACCTGGGTATCCGTACCCAGGCCGATGGCAGCATTAAGCTGGACGAAGAAAAGTTTGACAAAGCCCTGACAGAAAACCGGGACGACATTGCCAAACTGTTCCAGGACAAAACCAACGGTATTGCCACGTATACGCAAAACGTAACCAAAAGCTTGATCAGCAGCACCACCGGCATTGTGACCACTGCCAGTAACGGCACCAAGACGCGAATTGAAGAACTGAATTCGCAATATGAGCGCAAACAGGCTCAAATTGAAGCCACGATGGAACGCTACCGGGCCCAATTTACCGCGCTGGATTCACTGGTTGCAAAAATGAATGGGACATCGGCCTATTTAAGCCAGCAATTGTCCATGTGGAATACCAGTGGCAGTAAATAATGATTGATTTTTAAGGGTTTATTTCATATTATGATGAACACTACTAACGTGGCTAATGGCCAGAATCCTGTCAAGGCTTATGCAAAAGTAGGTCTGGAAACACAGGTACTTACCGCCTCCCCCGAGGAACTGATCACCATCATGCTGGAAGCCACCCAGTCTTGCGTGATGAAAGCCAGGCTGTATTTCCAGAATGGCGATATTGCCAAACGGGGCGAGAACATTTCAAAGGCCATCAGTATTATTGATTCAGGCCTTATTCCTGGTATAAACGAATCAGCTGGCGAAGTGGCCAAGAATATGATTCTTAGTTTCAGGTTGATGTCGCAGCACTTGTTGTTAGCCAGTGTGAACCAGCAGGAATCGCATCTGGATGTTGTTGAAAAAATGCTGGTTGATATTACCGATGCCTGGAAAACAGCCACCGGTAATAAGCCCCTAAAATAGGGATTTGGTTTACGGTTATTAGACCAGAAAGATACAGAAAATGACTTATTTTCATTCAGATAGCAATAAAGCGCACTCGGCCAATGCCATGGGGCCTCTTCCCCAGGAGTGCAACAGCTGTGTGATAGAGGCATACCAACAGCTGGTGGATATTACCCGGCAAATGGAAGATGCCGCCCGGCAGGAAAACTGGGAAGCCACGCTTTCCCTGGGACAAAGCTATGTGCACGAAGTAGAGGTGTTGCGTAATAAGGTACATCTTCAGCCCGGCAATAAGGCCGAAAGGGAAGTTTGTTCCCATTTGCTGCGCCAGGTGCTTTTGCATGATGCCGCGGTGCGTGATGCGGTTTCTCCTGAAATGAAGCGGCTTTCACAATTATTGCATACCCGCAACCAGCAAAAGAAAATGGTCAAGGCTTATTCTGGCATCAAGCGGTCGGGGTAGGCATGCCTTATGTCTTCTGGCAGTTTAAGCACCCTTCTTGTACAACGACTGGAAACCGCGCTGGGCGTGACGCTTTCCACGCAGGGGCAATTGCAGTCGGCGCGTAGCCGGCAATCAGTTTTACCCACGGGGGCCGTTGCACGGCCCGAAGCCCTTGAAAACGCCACCAAGGCGCAGCAACAGGCTGGCAATTTTCAGGCGGTGGCGCAAAGTGTGCAGGCATCACTGGGGCACCGTCCTATACAGGGAAGCCCTGTTAACAGTACAGTTAGCCAGCAGGCGCTGGGTCAGGCAGGCAAGCATACGGCTCAAGACGCAGTCCGCAACCCGGCAGAATCAACCTCTACCCGCTGGAGCAGCGCCGCGCGCAGCATGGTGGCCCTGCTGGGGCAAATGCCCGAACAGGCAGCGCCATTAGGCAACACCAACCATGCGCCTATTATTCCCAAAAACCCCAAAGAATTATTGTCATACCTGTCGCGCCCTGCCGAACCAGCGGCTTTATCGGGCCGCTCGTTAACGGGTGGTGTGGCGTCACAGGCAGCTGGCGCTCCTTCACAGGCAACAAACGCCAACATACCATTAAAAGAAGATGCGTTACGGGCACTGGGCTCCAGCCTTTTTGCCTCAATTATCCGCGAAACCTTAACCCGTGAAATTGCCCGCCCGGGCCTGTCGTATGAAGCCACGCTGTGGCGCATGCTGCGTAGCAATGGCAATTTGAAAGAACTGGCCAGCCATCCCAAGGCACAGTTGCTGAAAGAGCAGCAAGCGCAGCAGCAGGCAGCCCGGCAGTTATCCATATTAAGCGTACTTACCCAAGGCAAGGCAGAAGCAACCCCTGCCCCGCCCCCATTATCAGGGGCATTGGCCAGCCTGGTCCAGCAACAGCTGGAAATGCATCAACAGCAACGCATCGTGTGGCAGGGCGAGGCCTGGCAAGGTGCCGCCATGACCTGGGAAATCCAGAAAGACAACCCGCAAGCATTTGCCGCCCAGCAAGCAGGCAACCAGGCAGAAGATGAACAGAATGATGCCGCCAGTGAACAAGCCCCCGGCCCAGAGCAAGAGGCCCCAGTAACGCCATGGTCAACCACCCTTACATTAAACCTGCCCATGTTGGGGAAAATCCAGGTGATGGTACAGATTATTAATAAGCACGTGCAAGCGCAGTATCAGGTTATTGACAACCCTGAATTAAAAGACCGACAAAGCACCGCGTCTTTGCTATTGCAACGCATGCCCGAGTTTACCAACCGCTTACAAGCCCTGGGCCTGCAAACCCATTCCTTTGAAGTCTTTACCGACCCGGGGCAATGGCAGGCTGACCAAGCGGGGCAACTGCAGGCTGATGAACCGGGGCAAGAGGAAGCGTAATGGACAGGGGCGAAAGAAAATGTGATGAACTGGTCTGGTTTAGAAAGTGCGATGAACAGGTCTGGTTAAAACGAAACGCGCAACCAAAGCGAACCGCGCAACAAGAGGATCTGCCATGAATAAGCCTGGTTCACCTGAAACGCGCAAAACGGCTGTCACGCTGGCCTACCACGCCACTGACCCGGCCCCCAAGGTCGTGGCCAAAGGCATGGGAAATATTGCAGAAAGCATTATTGAACTGGCCAAACAGCATAACGTACCCGTGCATGAATCCCCAGAGCTGGTTGCCATGCTTATGCAGGTAGACCTGGACCAGCAAATCCCACCAGAACTGTACACCGTAGTGGCTGAATTGCTGGCATGGATTTACTCGCTGGAAGCGGGGCTGGAAAAGAGCTGAATCGGTACTTTAGCAAGCACTTCGGTTGGGCTGGAACCAACTTGGGGCTTCGATGGGCGGGTTGGTTGACTTAGAGCCACCGTGGGCTTCGATAGGTACTTTGGTTGCTTTAGAACCACCGTGGGCTTCGATAGGTACTTTGGTTGCTTTAGAACCACCCCGGCGCTTCGCGCCACCCCTCCGCAGAGGGGAATTATATCGGCATGCTTGCAATGGTTTGATAGGCCTGGACCAATTTATTTCTTACCTGGATCGCGCTTTGAAAGCCGATGCTGGCCTTTTGCATGTCAATCATGACATCGTTCAACGAAACGCCCGGTTTACCCATGATGAATTGTTCGGCCTGGATATTGGCGGCTTGCTGGGTGGCGGAAATGCTTTTGATGGCGGCGTCCAGCTGGCTGGCAAAAGAGGTTTTTTCTGCGCCTGTGCTTTGCAAGCTCATAGACGACAACCCGCCTGCCTGCACGCCCATGGGCTGCATATTTCCCAATTGACTGGAAACCGCGCCGGCTTTGGCGCCGTTGGCCATTTCCATCATTTGTTGCTGCAATGTATTCATGCCTGAAATGGCAAGGGGCGATATGGCTTGCATAAAAATGTCCTGACTGTGCTGACTGGCAAACAAGCATCAATAGCGTACTTCTGACGATTCTGGTTAAGAAACAAACTCAAATAACGCCTGACATATAAATAAAATATAACGCCTGCCTGCCGATTCTAATGTGGCAAATACCCCCATCTTATCCCCCGCCCACCCGTTTCAATAGCGCGAACAAGCCAAAAAACACCGCTTTAACCCCTGATTGCTTTACACCCGCCTGGGTGATAATACCCATCTGAAAAAGTTTAACTGGATAATTGTCTTTTGTTGTTTCCCATGGTCATTATTGAATTCACAGCCCAAACTGCCTTACGGTTTACAGGAAGACTGATATGAGCGGCATGGATAAGCTTGCTGCCCGCTTCCCCATACTGGAACGCCTGCTGGTGTTGCCGCGCCCGGTATTAATGGGTGCTGCCGCCGGGCTGATTGCATTAATCGTTGTTAGCCTGCTGTGGATGCGCGGGCCTGAGTACAAGGTGCTGTTTTCCAACCTGCAAGACAAGGATGGCGGCGCCATTGTGAGCGCACTGGAAAAACAGAACGTTCCGTACAAGTTCAATGATAGCGGCTCAGCCATTCTGGTGCCTGCCGACAAGGTCCATGAATCCCGCATGATGCTGGCCGAACAAGGTCTTCCGCAAGGTGGTGGGGTGGGTTTTGAGCTCATGGACGACCCCCAGTTTGGGGCCAGCCAGTTTGCCGAACAAGTCACTTACCAGCGTGCGGTTGAAGGCGAGCTGGCCCGTTCTATTGAAGCCATGAATTCAGTGGAAAGCGCGCGGGTTCATCTGGCCATTCCCAAGCAAACCCTGTTTGTGCGTGACCGCAAGATGCCAACCGCGTCGGTACTGGTTAAGCTTAGCCCGGGCCGCAGCCTGGGTGACGGCCAGATTGCCGCCATTGCCTGGCTGGTTGCTTCCAGTATTCCCGGCCTGACGGCCGATCATGTTTCTATTGTTGACCAAAACGGCCGCCTGCTGTCTTCCAGTGCCGGTCTTGAAGGGATTGGCGCCAACCAGACACACCTTAAATTTACCGATGAACTGGAACAGCGCTTAACGGCCCGCATTATTTCCATTCTGGTGCCGGTGGTGGGTCGTGGCAATGTCCATGCACAGGTAAGCGCCAGCATGGACTTTGCCCAGCGCGAGCAAACTTCCGAGATATATCGCCCCAACCAAAAGCCCGATGAAGCGGCCATTCGCAGCGAGCAAACCAACCGCTCGGCCCAGGCCGGCATTGGCCAGCCCATGGGTATACCGGGTGCCCTGTCTAACGAACCCCCAGCGCCACCCGTTGCCCCCATTGAAAACCCGCCGGGCACCAATGCCACCACAGGCACCGCCACCACGGTACTTAACCCGGCCAGCCAAACCAATAACGCCACCATTAACTACGAGCTGGACCGTACCATCAGCCATGTCAAGGATTCTGTCGGCACCATCAAGCGCCTTTCTGTCGCAGTGGTGGTGAATTACCGTGAAAACGAAAACGGTGAAGTAAGCCCCCTGCCCCCTGAGACCATACAGCAAATCAATGCCCTGGCCAAAGAAGCCGTGGGTTTCTCTGATGAGCGCGGCGACAGCCTGAATGTGGTGAACAGCGAATTCACATCGTCCGAAGCGCAGATTCCGGTCTGGAAAGACCCCGACATGCATGCCCTGGCCAAAACCCTGGGGCAATATCTGCTGCTGTTTATTGCCGTCATGCTTATCTGGCTGAAAGCATTCAAACCACTTATTCGCGCGCTTGAAGACCGTAAAAACCTGGAACAGGCCGAGAAACAGGCTGCAGTGCGCCAGGCAGAGGCCGAGCGCAAGGCCAAGTCTGAAATCCCTGTGAAGCATGACCATTACGAAGACAATCTTAATGTGGTCAAGAAAATTGCTACCGAAGACCCGCGTGCCGTGGCAATGGTAATTAGAACCTGGATGAACCAAAACGATGAAGACAGCAGAAAATAAAATGGAGCGCTGCGCTATCCTGTTGATGTCAATTGGCGAAGAGGCGGCGGCTGAAGTACTACGCTATATGAGTGCCCATGAAGTCCAGGAACTGGGTGCCGCCATGATTGGCATGAAAAACATGACGCGCAATAATGTAAATGAAGTGCTGGAACAGTTCCGTAAGGATGCAGACCAGTTCATGTCGGTCAATATGGGCTCTGAAGAGTATATCCGTACCATTCTGAACAAGGCGCTGGGTACCGATCGCGCTGCCGGTATTCTGGAAGACATTCTGGATCTGACCAAGCACGAAAATGGTATTGAAGCCCTGAACCAGCTGGAGCCTGCCAACATTGCCGATCTGATTGCCGGCGAACACCCGCAAATTATTGCCACGATTCTGGTTCACCTGGATCGCGACTTGGCCGCCGATACCCTGGCATTGTTAACCGAACGGGTTCGCAATGATGTGCTGGTCCGGGTTGCCACCTTTGGCGGCGTACAGCCAACCGCCCTGCGCGAACTCACTGAAGTGCTTAATAATGTGCTTTCTGGCCAAACTGCCAAACGCAGTAAAATGGGCGGTGTTCGTGCGGCAGCCGAAATTCTCAACACCATGAATACCGGCCTGGAAACCGCCATGATTACGCACTTGCAAGAGCGTGATCCCGAACTGGCCCAGCAAGTTCAGGAAGAAATGTTTACCTTCGAGAACCTGGCCGAACTTGATGATGTTACCTTGCAAACCATTATGGCCGAAATTACCGACAACAATATGCTGGTGCTTGCCCTGAAAGGTGCCAGTGAGACTGTCCGTGAACGCTTCTTCAAGAATATGTCCAACCGTGCAGCGCAAATGCTGCGTGACGAGATCCAGGACATGAACCGCGTACGTGCATCGGTGGTTCAGGCAGAACAACGCGCGATTATTGGCATTGCACGCCGCCTTGCCGATAGCGGCCAGATTTCCTTAAGCAAGACAGAGGACGATGATTACATCTAGGCCCAAAAACCTTCCTGATGCCCTGGTGCTGGCCGACCCGGTGTTCAAAAAAAACACCATACAGCCGGCCATGAACGAGGCCGGCTGGTCGCCCTGGCGCATGGACACGATTGTTGACCCTGAAACGCTTAAAAAGCAGCAGGAAATCCAGCAGGCCAAGCCCGACCCCGAACTGCTGCGCCAGCAACAACTGGCGCAGGAACGCAAGAATACCTTGCAACAAGCGCAGGAACAGGGCTATGCCACCGGCCATGCCGAAGGGCTGGCGGCCGGCCATAAAGAAGGTTACGATGCCGGCTATGAGCAGGGCTACAACGAAGGCCTAGCGGCAGCGGCCGAGTTAACGGCCTCCCATCAGGCCCGTTTGCTGGCGCTGGCCGAACAGGCCCAAGAACAATATACCCATCTGGATACCAGCATGGGCCAGGCCCTGATAGAACTGGCCACCACGATTGCCCATCATGTGATTGGGCAAGAACTGAAACAGCACCCTGAACATATTATTCCTTTAGTGAAGCAGGCGATTACCCAGCCACCGGGCGTAAGCCAGGCCATGGAAGTGCAGCTTAACCCCGAAGATCTTGATCTAATTGCCAAAAGCGGACAGCTACCCCTGCCCGAACATATTCGCCTTAAGGCCGACTCGGGCATTGAACGGGGCGGCTGGCAGGTACAAACCGCCTACGGCGAAATTAACGCCAGCCTGCAAACCCGCTGGGCACAAGCCATTGCCAGCCTGGGCATAAGCGCTCCCGCAGCGAATCAAACCAGGGAGTAAGCCTTGAATAAGCCTGCCCCCGCCCAAGCACCCGCTATTCATGGCATTGCCGCCTGGCAAGACCAGCTTAAGCGTGCCGCCAGCCGGGTAGAAGACAGCCCGATGCAAACCAGTGCCGGACGCATTATCCGCGCTACCGGCATGGTACTGGAAGCCAGCGGCCTGGCCTTGCCAGTGGGCGCGGCCTGCCGTATCAAGATGGCGGGCAATAAATGGGTAGATGCCGAGGTGGTGGGTTTTCAGGGGCAAACCCTGTTTTTAATGCCTTACGGCAATATTGCCGGCCTGCCACCCAATGCGCGGGTTGAAGCGGTTGAAGCCACCCTGCCACCCCAGGTTCCATTGCAGGAAGCCGATGACGCTTATGCCAACTTAAGTAACCAGGGTGGCCATACCCTGCCGGTTGGTTTTTCTTTGCTGGGCCGGGTCGTGGATGGCGCCGGCCAACCACTGGACAGCCTTGGCCCGTTTGAAAATGCCTGGCAGGCGCCGTTGGCCGCCACGTATATCAACCCCCTGGACCGCGCGCCCATTGATACGCCGCTAGATGTAGGCGTGCGCGCCATCAATAGCCTGCTAACGGTTGGCCGTGGCCAGCGTATGGGTCTGTTTGCCGGTTCAGGCGTGGGTAAGTCAGTCTTGCTGGGCATGATGGCCCGCTATACCAAGGCCGACGTGATTGTGGTGGGACTGATTGGCGAGCGTGGCCGGGAAGTAAAAGAATTTATTGAACAGAACCTGGGCACCGATGGCATGCGCCGCTCTGTGGTGGTGGCCGCCCCGGCGGATGTGTCGCCCCTGCTGCGCATTCAGGGTTGCGTGTATGCCACCCGGTTGGCCGAATTTTATCGGGACCAGGGCAAGCATGTGCTGCTTATTATGGACTCCCTAACCCGTTATGCCATGGCACTGCGGGAAATTGCCCTGGCCATTGGCGAACCGCCGGCCACCAAGGGCTATCCGCCATCGGTGTTTGCCCGCCTGCCCGCCCTGGTGGAACGGGCCGGCAATGGTAAAAACATGAATGGCAAAACAGCCGGTTCAATTACCGCTTTTTATACCGTGCTAACCGAAGGCGATGACCAACAAGACCCGATTGCCGATGCCTCGCGGGCGATTCTTGACGGGCATATTGTACTGTCACGTTCGCTGGCCGAGACCGGCCATTATCCGGCTATTGATATTGAAGCCTCTATTTCCCGGGTCATGACGGCGGTGGTGGGCAAAGAGTATTTAGTCCAGGCACGCAAATTCAAGCAGCTGTATTCCATGTATCAGCGCAACCGTGACTTGCTGGCCGTGGGTGCGTATAAAAAAGGCAATGACCCGGAAATTGACGCAGCGATTGACCGCTACCCCTTCCTGCGTAAGTTCCTGATGCAGGATATTGAAGAAAAGGTTGATATGGAACAAGCCACCCGGGAACTTGGTCGCCTGTTTGCAGGACTTACCTTATGAACCATCACAGCGATTCTTTCGAAACCCTGCATGAGCTGGCCGTTCAGAAAATGGACGACAAGGCTAAAGTGGTTGCTCAAACCGAAGCCAACCTTACACAAGCAAGTAAGCAGCTTGAGATGTTGGGTGAATATCGGCTGGATTACATTGCCCGTTTGCAGGCCCGCCTGAAAGAAGGCATGAGTTCGGCCCAGTGCGTAAATTTCCAGAGATTCATTTCCACCCTGGAAGAGGCACTGGGGCAGCAGCGAGCCATTATTACCCAGCTGGGCAAGCAGGTGGAAAAAGAACGTGAAGCCTGGTTTGAGTCCCGCCGTGAAGTAAATTCAATGCAGGCGCTGATTGATCGCAGAAAGCAGGAACAGTTAAAAATTGCCAACCGGCAAGAACAGAAAATGAATGACGAGTTTGCCGCACGGGCTTATTTCGCCAGCAGGCGCCAGGCGTCTGGCAGTTAAATTTATGGGTATGACAATGACAACCATCAGCAACAACCTGAATGCCAGCAACTTTCCCAACAGTGATAACGCCGGCAACAACCCGGCAGCCAGCACCAACAATGCGTTTTCAAGCATTCTTGCCATGCAAACTGCGGCGCCTGCGCAAAACAAGCCATCTTCTGCCCCCCAAAGCAATCAGGCTTCGGGCAAGACAGAAAATAGCCGTCCCGCCACTGAACACAAAACATCAACAAATAATGAGGTGACTCAAGCTGACTCGCTTGCCGACAAGGAAAACACCCCTGTAGACACCCACGAATCCACGACGTCAGACAATGAACTGAACGCCGCGCAACCCCCGGATGAGGCCCAGCAGGCCAACTTATTGCCAGAACAGGTCATTCTTCAGAAAGACAAGCTGGCAACGGGCCTGAATACAGAATCCAAAGGCAAACCGGCCTTTGAAAACACCCTTTTACACCAGCTTATCGAACCTCAACGAAACCTGTCCACTCGCCTGTCTGGCAAAAATCTGGCTAATTCAGAAGGAGACGAGAAGGCCACTTCAGAGGCTTTGGCACGGCTCGTTAAAGATACGCAGGCGGGTTCTGCCCAGGCAAAACCAGAGACCTTGTTTAATACAGAAAATAACAGGCTTACGGCCAGCCAGCAGGCAGCACTTGACAAACAAGCCGTCGCGGGCCGGGCCACCAGTCTTAACACCAATAAAAAAGCGGCCGATCAGCTTCGCGACGCTTTGTTTGGCCACCTGTCACCAGAGACGGATACGGCCAACCTGGCAGACCCGCGAAACATCAATCTGAAAAAATCTGCCCAACTGCAGGCCAACCAGATGATGGCGGCAGACCAGGCAGCTGGCAAGCTGCTTGAGTCTTCGGTGGCGGCCCATTCTGCGGCAGCCGCTAGCGCCTCGGTTACCAACACCCAGGCACCCGCCAGCCCCCTTATTGCCCTAGGCACTTCTTTTTACCACCCCGGCTGGTCACAGGCCATGGCCCAGCAAGTGGCCACCCAGGCCAGCTTGTTTTTCAGGCAGCAGGTTAATGGCACACATATTGCCCAAATGCGGCTAGACCCGCCCGAGCTGGGTCCCATTAAAGTTTCTATCAGCATTCAGGATGGGGTGGCTCAGGCGGCATTTGTGGCCAGCAACGCCACGGTTCGCCAGGCGCTAGAAAATTCCCTGGCCGATTTGCACCAGGCCTTGCAGGAAAAAGGACTCTCCCTGGGGCAGGCCCATGTAGAACAGCAAGACCAGCAAGAAAGTTTCTTCATGGATGAACATAACGCTTCAGGCGCGCTTGCCCAAACTGAAGACAGCCCTGATGGCCTGATCGAGTCCAGCGGGCCTGCCGCCAGGCCATCACACCAGCACGATGGCCTGATCAACACGTTTGCCTGATACGATCACTGCCAATCTTTTGGCATAGCCCTTTAAATGGCCTATAAAGGAAGAAAACCCCCTTTATTCCAGGCTATGGCTTTGCTGTTTATAAGCGAGAATAGAGGCTGATCCTGGTGTTTTTATTAGATTTGGTTAATGGCCCTACATGAGCAAAGAGACAAATAACGCAACTCCCAAGTCGGGGTCTTTTTTCAAGACACTGATTATTATTATTTTATGCCTTGGCATTGGTGGCGCTGGCATGTGGTATTACATGGGCAATTTACAATCTGCCCAGCCGGCAGCCCAGCAAACCAGCCAGCCGCTTGCCGCTGCAGCGGTTCCTGTTGTTAGCGCCAATCCTATTTTCCTGGAACTCGATCCCTTTACCATTACCCTTAACCGTAACGGGTTTTCTCGCGTGCTGTATGTGGGCTTTACCCTGCGTTTCGAAGACAAGGCCAGCATGGAACGGGTTACCAAATATCTGCCCGAGGCCCGCAGCCGTATCCTGATCGAGCTGTCTTCCCTGAACCCTGAAACCATTCATGACAAAGAAACACCCGAGCTAATCAAAGAAACGGTCAAACGGGTATTGCAACCCGCGTTTTATCCTGAACCGTATACCCAACACATTACCCATGTTCTGTTTACCAATTTTGTTGTGCAATAAAAATGGCCTATGATACGTTTTTATCTCAAAACGAGGTAGATTCCCTATTCGCAGAAATAGAAGGGACACCCACGCCCAAGATTGAAACTGAAGAGCCGGTGTACCCCGATGGCGTTCGCCCTTATGACCTGTCGTCGCCCGAACGGGTCATTCGCAAGCGCATGCAAACCTTCGAGCTTATCAATGAGCGCTTTGCCCGCAATCTGCGGGCCGTTTTGCTTAGTTTCATGCGGCGCAATGCCGATATTTCGGTATTGCCCATTAAAATCCAGACATTTGCCGAATTTGAACGCAACCTGCCGGTGCCCAGCAACCTGAACATGGTCAGGCTGGAACCCCTGCGCGGCCTGTCTTTGTTCTGCTTTGACCCAACGCTGGTGTTCCTGATTATAGAAACCCTGTTTGGCGGGCAAATAAAACAAAATACCCGGGTTGAAGGACGCGACTTTACCGCCACCGAGCAGCGCATTATTCAGCGCCTGCTCATGCACACGCTAGAGTGCTATATTCATGCCTGGAAACCGGTTCACCCCATTAAATACCACTACCTGCGTTCTGAAATGCATACCAAGTTTGCCAATATTGCCGGCAGCAACGAAGTGGTGGTGGTAACCCCCATCCGCATAGAGTTTGGCACCATTGGCGGCCTGCTGAATGTCTGCCTGCCCTACTCCATGATAGAGCCACTGCGTGACTTGCTAACCGAACCTTTCCAGGATGAAAGCGTCAAGGGCAATGAAAACAAATGGCTGCGCCAGCTATCGGGCCAGGTGCCCGCTACCCAGGTTGAACTGGTAGCCAATTTCACCACTATCGAATGCACTATCGAACAGTTAATGGCCCTGAAAGAAGGCAGTGTCCTGCCTATTGAACTGCCTACAGCAGTAGAGGCAACGGTGGATAACATCCCCGTATTCAGTGCCAAATATGGCACTTTTAACAAACATTATGCCCTAAGCGTTATTAAACACCTTGAAATTCCGTATTTTGACGCGCCCGAAGAGCCAAAAATGGTCGTTGAAGACAGCACCATTGATGATGAAATTTCGCTTAATGACAATGACCTGAGCCCCGGCCGCATTAATCCTGAAAATCCACTTTAATCTGAAAAAACCATGAGCAATACTACTCCATCTGACGATATCAACCAGGACGACCTGGCCAGCGAATGGGAAAAAGCCATGGCCGAACAGGCCAGTGAATCAGCCAGCCAAACGGCCGATTCCATTTTTGAGTCTTTTGATCCCGAACCACCTGCCACCCAGGCCAGCCATGACCTTTCCTTTATCAAGGACATTCCAGTTCAGCTTAGTGTTGAGCTGGGCCGTGCACGCCTGCCTATCAAGGATATTCTTAAACTGGGACAGGGTTCGGTAGTTGAGCTTAACGCACAGGCCGGTGAACCCATGGATGTTCTTATTAATGGCATGCTAATTGCCCAGGGCGAGATTGTTAGCGTTAATGGCAATTATGGCGTGCGCTTAACCGATATTATTACCCCGGCCGAACGCCTGAATCGTCTGAACCGTCCTTTCAGCCGTCGCTAAAACGACGCTTGCCAAGTTAAAGGGATAGTTTATGGATCAACTGGCCATTATTCGGGTTTTTGCCGCACTGGGGCTGGTACTGTTCTGTATTATCCTGTTTGGCATGGTGGCCCGCAAAACCGGGCTGCTGGGTAAAATAAGGCGTAACCCCGCCTTGCCCGTTATTTCCCGTACCCCCCTGGGTCAGCGTAGTGAAATTGTCGTGGTGCAGGCTGGTAACGAACAACTGGTGCTGGGTGTAACTGCCCAACAAATCAACTTGTTGCATAAAATGCCTGCCCCCGAAATATCCCCTGAAACAAGTGTTCAAGTAAAGCCAGAGGCCCACAAGCGGTCTTTTCGCGAAGCCCTGAAGCACCATTTACCCATTAAAACACTGCTGGTTTTCCTGTTGCCCGCCTTGTTGTTAATGGCCGACCCGGCTTTTGCCCAGGTGAACATGCCGGCCTTAACCAGTGCCAGCAACCCGGATGGCTCACAAACGTATTCGCTTAGCATGCAAACCCTGCTTTTGCTAACCGGCTTAAGCTTTTTACCGGCGGTTATTTTAATGATGACCGGTTTTACCCGTATTGTGATTGTGCTGGGTTTGCTGCGCAATGCCTTGGGCACGGGCGCCTCTCCGCCCAATAGCGTGATTATCGGCCTGTCTTTGTTCCTGACTTTTTTTGTCATGTCTCCGGTACTTGATCAAATTGCCCAAGATGCCTACACCCCCCTGAATGAAGGACAAATTACCTTCGAGCAGGCGGTTGAACGGGCAGCGCGACCCATTCATGCCTTCATGATTGGCCAAACCCGGGAAAGCGACCTGGCCCTGTTTGGTGATATGGCCAATATGACCGAATTTGAAAGCCCCGAAGCCGTACCCATGCGTATTTTAATTCCCGCTTTCGTGACCAGTGAACTGAAAACCGCTTTCCAGATCGGGTTTACCATTTTCATCCCATTTTTAATTATTGACCTGGTGATTGCCAGCGTCTTAATGTCTTTAGGGATGATGATGGTACCGCCGGTCACTATTTCCCTGCCATTCAAGCTCATGCTGTTTGTACTGGCTGATGGCTGGCACCTGCTATTAGGCTCCCTGGCACGCAGCTTTTATCAATAAACGCGGCCCGCACCTGTTTACAAGGAATTTGCATGACTTCAGAATCCATCATGTCAATGACGTATATTGCGTTACGTCTGGCTTTTTCGCTGGCGGCACCGCTACTGGTTACCACGCTGGTGGTGGGCCTGGTGATTGCCATTTTCCAGGCAGCAACGCAAATTAACGAAATGACGCTGTCTTTCATTCCTAAAATTCTGGCCGTGGGTGCCGTACTGGTGCTGCTGGGGCCCTGGATGATCGGCTCGCTCACTGACTACATACGGGAATTGTTTATTTCCATTCCAAGCCTGGCCCAGTAAACGCCCGCGTTTGCAAGCACCCGCTTAGCCGCTACCCCTTATGATTACCTTTACCCTGGATCAACTGTACACCTGGATTGGCCTGTTTCTGTGGCCACTGTGTCGCATTGCGGCTTTTGTGGGCAGTTCACCGGTCCTGGGCGAATCCACCGTGCCCGTCATGGTCAAGATTGGCATTTCAGTTATTTTAACGGTAGCCATTTCACCTTTTATTGGCCCTTTTGAAACTATCCCCCCCGATTCCTGGGCGGCCATGGTCATGATGGCCAAACAAATTGTGATTGGCATGGCCATGGGTTTTACCATGCGCATTGCCTTTGCCGCCGTGAATATGGCCGGTGAGTTGATTGGCCTGCAAATGGGACTTTCTTTTGCGTCCTTTTTTGATCCGGCCAACGGGGGTAATACCAGCGTCATGTCGCGCCTGCTTAATGCCCTGGCCATGCTAATTTTTGTAGCCGGCAACGGACATCTTATTTTAATCTCGGGCCTGGCACGGTCTTTTGAAATTGTGCCCATTAGCGATGCCACCCTGCAACTAAATGGCATTGGCCTACTGATTGAATGGAGTGCACAGATTTTTATTGCGGGTATGCTTATTGCCATACCGCTGATTATTTCCCTGCTAACGATTAATCTGGCCATGGGTATCCTGAACCGTACCGCTCAGCAATTGTCGGTATTTGCGGTAGGATTTCCCATTACCCTCACCTTCAGTATGATGCTGTTAATGATCGTACTGCCCTATCTGAATCAATTCCTTGAACGGTTTTTCTTCAATGGATTTGAACAGATGGGGCGTGTCATGGGCGGGTTTTAACTAGAAAGAGACCCAATCATCCTGCTTTTTATGAGACTTTAGCGGAGAACGCAGTTCTTCATGCTTCTCGGTTAGCAAGGGCACATCTTGCTCGCCAAATTCCAGGCGCTTTTCCCAGGCTTGCTGCAGGGAAAGCGATGGTACTTCTTTTTTGGCAGCGGCCAGCATGGGTGATGATTTTTTAACACCGCTCTTTTTAGACTGATAAATAGCGTCATCCACAAATGAACGATGGCCTTTAGTCACAAACAGGGCCATCGTATTCATGGCTTCATCAATTTGATTATTCAGAAATTCGGTTGACGCAGACAGACGTTCAACCAGCTCTGCGTTCTGATGCGTCACATTATCCATCTGGATAACGGCCCGATTGATCTGGTCAATGCCGGTGGCCTGTTCTTCGGTGGCTGAAGAAATTTCACCCATGATGGTGGTGACTTCTGAAATAGACGTCACAATATTTCTCATGGTTTCACCCGCCTGGCCAACCAATTTGGCACCATCGCCCACCTTGTCCACCGACGCGTCAATCAGCAGCTTGATTTCTTTGGCGGCCTCGGCACTGCGTTGTGACAGGGCACGCACTTCAGAGGCCACCACCGCAAAACCATTACCCTGCTCACCGGCACGTGCGGCTTCAACCGCCGCATTAATAGCCAGAATATTAGTCTGGAAAGCGATGCTGTCTATCATGCTGACAATATCGGCAATTTTATTAGAACCAACGGATATTTCTTCCATGGTGCTAACCACTTTGCGCATCACATCCCCGCCCTGTTCAGCCACTTGGGAAGCCTGAACCGCCAATTGATTGGCTTGACGGGCATTTTCAGCGTTCTGCTTAACGGTGCTGGACAGCTCTTCCATACTGGCTGCTGTTTCTTGCAAAGCTGCCGATTGCTGCTCGGTACGTGAACTTAAGTTAAGATTGTCTTCACCCAGCTTGTCGCCGTTTTCATTAATCACATTCAGGCTGTCCCGAACCTGATCAACAATACTGCCCAGTTTGTCTTGCATATCAACCAGGCCACGCATAATACGGGCTACTTCATTATTGCCAATCACTTGAATATTCTGGTTAAGCTCACCTTTGGCCATGCGGCTGAAGTAATCTTCTACCCGGGCAAACGGCTTCACAATCACTGCGGTTAACAGGCGATGCACGAAAAAAGCAAAGAACAGGGTAAACAGGATAATTACCGCCGAGGTCAACATCACATAACGGGTATTGTGTTCGGACTGTTCAAGCAATTTTTGGTTGTCCAGGGCCACATCAGCCGGGGCATATTGCGCCAGTGCCTGGCTTAATGTCTGGATGGAAGCCGTGCTTTGGAAATTGCTTACCACGGCCATGGCCAACACAGCAAAGGTACCCAAAATAATAATGGCTACCAAAATACGCAGGCTGGATTTAATTTGTATTGCAGATAAATTCATTGCACCAACTCCAATATTAACCTAATGTCCTGAACAGGCTAAGGCCCTGGATTTTTTTGAAGGCCAGGGATGCTGCCTCAAGTGCCATACCACGCATGGTCAGTTCGGTACTTGCCTCATAATAATCAACATCTTCAATGGCGGAAATTTCACTTCTGAAATCAAGCCGGCGTTGCTCGCCACTGGCGTCCAGTGCCTCGATTTCATTCATTCTTGTACCAATTGATGCTCGGGTAGTTAGCACCGTGTTGTAGTTGGCATCAATTCTCTGGGTGGCCGATGACATCGCATTGCGCAACCGGGCGGCCGCTTGCGGGTCTGTGCTGGTCGACGTATTAAGGGCGGCAGCCAGGTCATCCAGCGTATTGAAAATATTGATATCTTCATTCCGGGCATGATTAACGCTAAATGTATCACCCTCGGCGGGTGTGCCGGAAAACGCCACATCGACTCCGCCGGGCAAGGCCAGTCGCTCTTTATCGGCCTCATACGCATTGGGGCCGTCGGTGCCCACCACCACGCCATCGGCATTACGGGTTTCAACTGTATAAGATAGCGGTGTGCCACTAAATACAATACTGAAATTGTTGCCAACATTGGCACCATTCGGATCGCTGATATTGGGCGCGCTGATTTGTCCGGTACCCGTATTGGTGTTGGCGGCCGATGTCAAATAACTATTCTCGCCGGAAACGGCACGGGTAAATACCGTATAACCGGTATCGGCCGAACTTAACTGACGCGAAGAACTAACCTGAATGGCACGGTTGCCCAGGTCACCCTGCCAGTTGATGTTGCCGGTGACATCGGGGGCAAAAGCGGCACGGTCTGACTGGTTGCCCGAAAAAATATATTGCCCGTTACCGTCGGTACTATTGGCCAGGCCCAATACCTGGTTGCGCAGGCTGTTTACTACCTCGGACAGCGTGGCCCGATCGGCATCAGCCATGGTGCCATTGCCCGCTTCCACAATTCTGGTTTTAATGGCAACCAGCGTCGTGGCCACTTCGTTCAGGATGCTTTCTTCAAAAGCCAGGTTCTGGTTGGCAATGCTGCGGTTCTCGGCAAAGCGATCATTAATCGCCATATTATTGGATAAATTTAAAGCGCGGGCGGCCCCCAGCGGGTCGTCTTTAGGAGAAACAATTTTCTTGCCGGTACCAATTTGCGTAAAGATATCCAGCTGCCGGGCTTGCTGTGCATTGATCGTGTTTAATCCTGATTTATAGAACTGGCTGGTACTGATGCGCATGCCTTAACCCCTTACTTCAAAGATAAAATAGTATCCATCAGCACCGTGCTGACTTCAATAATGCGTGAAGCGGCCATGAACATTTCCTGGGCAGCCTCAAGATTGATGTACTCTTCATTCAGGTTAACTCCTGACAAGGCCTGCTGGGAGGCATAACTTTGTTTGGTCAGGGCTTCCTGGGAGGCCATCATGAATTCATTTTGCTGGGCCTGAACCCCTACCCGGTTAACGATTTGTGAAAAACTTTCATTAAACGTTTTCAGGCCACCCAACACTTTGCTGCTTTGCAGTTTTGCCATCTCTAGCGCATTATTACCGTTGGCTACGCCACCCTCTGTATCGGCAGCGGCAATCTGTTCGGGGCTGGTCATGGCCACACTAATTTGTACCGGACTGTGAGCAACCGCAGACAGCACCCAGCGGTCACCCGCTGACGCCGTCCCGCTATCCATGTTCAATTGCATACCGTCAATATCAACACCATTCAGGCTGGTACCAGTATGAATAAGATGGTTGTCGCTTTCACGGGTAACCGAGTAATTGCTGCCATCAAAATAAATGGCGTAATCGGAAGCCTGTATTTTGCCGGCTGCTTCAGCCTGAAAGCTGGCCGTCAGGTTGACATTACCCACATTTTGGGCATTGGCCGTGGCAACAGGGGCAGGCACATTGAAAAATGCCTTGCCCGGTTCACCTTTCAGGTCCAGGCCTTTGGCATTGGCCTCGTTCATGGACAGGGCAAACGCCGTGGCCAGTTGCCCTACTTCACGTTGCTCCACTTCCAGGCTTTCACGGCGGTATTTCAACAAACCACCCAGCGAACCACCCGTTATTTTTGCTTCGTCCAGCTCAACCTTAACAACCTCATCTTGCCTGCCAACCGGAATGGTGGCATACACCACGGTATTTTTGGGGTTGTCTGCCGAGGGGCCGGTGGTTAAGGGGTAAATTTTATTTTGGGTCAGCAGCTGCTGACCATTTCCCACGGAAATGCTGACCTGATTGTCTTGTTCCACCACATTGACATTAATAATCTGGCTTAATTGGGAAACTTCATAATCACGTCGGTCCAGCAAGTCATTGGGCTCATGATTGGGATTAACGCCCTTGGCCTGTACAATTTGCTGGTTCAGCTGTGAAATGCGGCTAAGATGGGCGTTAATGGACGTGACCGAGTTGTCAATCTGGCTATTGATTTCACCCCGTTGCTGATCCAGAAAATGGCCCAGCTCGTTGAATTGAGTCACCACGGTTTGGGTACGGCCCAGCAATTCCTGGCGTGAAGCCGGATCAGCCGGGTTACTGGCCACCGCATTAACCCCCTCAAAAAATGACTGGATTGACGGCCCGATACCCACGGTACGGTCTGCCAGGACATTATTGATTTTTGAAATCTGGCCACCATAAGCGGCCAGCAATGCGCCCTTGCTTTCATTGTTAACAAGCTGGTCGCTTAAAAAAGAGCTGTAAGCCCGGCGTACGGTATCGACCGCGACACCCCGGCCAAAAAAACCGCTGCCTGTTGAAGAGCCGCCCGCCGATGAGATCAGAGTTTCCTGCCGGGTATAACCGGCGGTATCGTAGTTATTAATATTATGGCTGGTTGTTGTCAGGCGAGCCTGCGCCGTATTCAGGGCGGTTAGCCCAAGTTTGGCCAAATTCATAATGTTCCGTCAATAAATATTGCTTGTCTTTCTATTGGTTTACGGCAGAAAAATCCAATTGTTTAGGGTGGCCACCTAAAAAAGCGCGTTGGCCAGCCTAAATATTGGTGCTCCGGCTTTGTTCTGCCAATTGGCTACGGCCAGCCAATGAACGGTCATCAAAATAACCCATGATATTGATCAGTTTGCTGGCATATTTGGGGTCTGTGGCGTAACCGGCTTTCTGGATCTGCCGGGCGGCTTCGTGGGCATTTTCTGCCGTCAATACATGCTGGTAACGTTTATTCTGGCTAATCAGGCGGGCATAGTCGGCAAAGGACTCTTCATAAGAGTCATAGGCCCTGAAGGGCTGTTCCATTTTCTTGGCCACCCCATTCACATATTCAGTCGTCATGACATTAACCACTTTACCGCTCCAGCCCCCCGTGGCCTTAATGCCAAACAGGTTATGGCTGGTCTGGCCATTTTCATGCAAGATTTCGCGTCGCCCCCAACCCGACTCAAGGGCGGCCTGGCTTAAAATAAGCGAAGCCGGAATACCGGAACTGGCCGCTGCCGCACTGGCAGCCGGGCCCATTTTTTCAACAAAACCCGCCACCCGTTCCGGGGCATTGCCAGCCACCCCAATGACCGACGCCATATTTTTCGTGAAGCTTCGCATCCGGTTGCCTAAAGAGGAAATAAGTTCACCAATCGCGTCTTTGCTTTCCAGATGGTTTGAACCTGCACTTCCCATCGCTACACCAGGGACGGTTTCAGTGACCGCACCGGCATTAAGCATGGCCGCAGAGCCACTTGCCTGAATTTGCCCCAGCAAAGATTCGGCCAGGCCGATTCCTTTACCCGACGCCAGATGCAAGGCCATTTGCTCATCTGCCATGGATTGCACCAGGCGCGACTGGTCACTTTCAAACATTCCCTCTCCCAGGCGGGTTGCCCGTGCCTGTTTCATTAAGGTTTGAATAAACAGGGCTTCAAACTGCTGCGCAACTTCTTTTTCACCCTTTTCAATGTCTTCCAGCGACGTATTCATTTGCCCCGCCACCTGCTGCTTGAGCTGGTGCAGTGAATTCATGTCCATCACAAACTGTGGCGCCGAACGGCTCGCACCGGGACGAGGGGTATAACTGGTGATAGTCATGGCAACTCCTGTTGGTTAAATGATTTCCAGTTCGGCCCTTAGGGCACCGGCACTTTTCAGGGCCTGCAATATGGAAATCAGGTCTTGCGGACTGGCCCCCAAGGCATTTAGCGCGCGCACCACATCAGTCAGGCGGACACTTCGGCGGACCATTTGCAATTTGCCCTGTTCCTGCTGCAATTGAATATTCGTGTTGGGGGTGACGACGGTTTGCCCGCCACCAAAAGGCGTATCGGGCTGGTTAACCTCTAAACTCTGGTCTATGACCACCGCCAGGCTGCCAAAAGCAACCGCGGCCTGGTCAATCGTTACCGTCTGGTTCATGACCACGGTACCGGTACGGGCATTAATAATAACCTTGGCCCTTGCGGCGGCCCGCGTCACATTGATAGCCTGTAAACGAGCCAAAAATGCGGTTTGCGCCGATTCAGCCATGGGACCACGAACTTCAATCACCCGCCCGTTCAGGGCTCTTGCAGCCCCAACCCCCATGACTTTGTTAATCGCGGCCACGGCATTTTCAGTGGTACCAAAATCCGTGTCATGCATTTCTATTTTAACCACCCCGTCTTTGCCAAAGCGGGTAGGCACGGTGCGCTCTACCAAGGCACCGCCGGTAATAATGCCACCGTTAAGCTGGTTAATCTGAACCTGACTGCCCCCAGACTGGGCCCCTGCACCACCCACCACAATGTTTCCCTGTGCCAGGGCGTATACCTGGTTATCGGCCCCTTTCAGGGGCGTCATCAGCAAAGTGCCACCCCGCAGGCTTTTGGCATTACCCATAGAGGAAACATTCACATCAATGGATTGGCCAGGCTGGGCAAACGAGGGTAAGGTTGCCGTTACCATAACCGCTGCCACATTTTTTACCTGCATATTGACGCCGGCCGGCACTGTGACCCCCAGCTGCGCCAGCATATTGGTCAGGCTTTGCTGGGTAAAGGGCGACTGGCGCACCTGGTCGCCACTGCCATCCAGCCCCACAACCAGACCATAACCAATGAGCTGGTTATCGCGTACCCCCTGGATGGACGCCAGGTCCCGCAATGGTTCAGCCAGGGCAAAACCCTGAGCCAGTCCCAGCCATAAAGCCAGTGCCATGATGCTTTTCAGGATGCCGGATTTCATTGTCAAACTGCAACTCCAATCGTTATGTAATAGCAAGGTTTAGAACGGTGCAATGTTCAGGAAAAAACGTTGCAGCCAACCCATGGTTTGCACCTCGTCCATCACACCCTTGCTGCGAAACTCGATGCGGGCGTCGGCCACCTGGGTGGAAGATACGGTATTGGTGCCGGTTACTGAACGAGGATCAACGACCCCTGAAAAACGCAAGTGTTCACTGCCCTGGTTAATCGCAATGGCTTTCTCGCCGGCAATTCTCAGGTTGCCATTGGCCAGCACGCCAATAACCGTGGTGGTAATGTTGCCGGTAAACATGTTATTGGCTGTGCTGCTGCCCTTGCCCTCCATGTCATTGCTGCCATCAGCGGTAAAGCGCTTGTCGGCTTCCAGGGCACTGGGCATCCAGTCGGGTGCTGCCGTTACCCCAAAGTCAATACCACTGCTGCGGTCTGTGCTGGTGGCCACCCGTTTTGAGGCATTGGTTTTTTCTTCAATCACTACCGTCACGATATCGCCCACATTGCGTGGCCGACGGTCTTCAAACAGCGGAAAGCTACCCGCCCGCCCTGCCTGGTAAATGGAACCATCCGGTTCTTGCTGCACATCGGGCATTGGCGGCATAGGCTCGGCAGTCAGGGGGCCGTCCACGATTTTAGGATGAGGCACCATGGCACAAGCACTGGCCAGGGCAATGATCAGGCCAACAATAAACAGACGAATCGAACGCAAAGACATAGACATAGGGCAATATCGCAGGGTTAATGAAACCATCAGATCTGGGTTAAACGGGCCAGCATCTGGTCGGAAGTGGTAATGGCCTTGCTGTTCATTTCATAGGCCCGCTGGGTAGCAATCATGTTAACCAGCTCTTCGGCCACGTTCACGTTAGAGGTTTCGGTATATTTATGCAAAATCCTGCCAGTGCCATCCAAACCTGGGGTAGAAACCGTTTCGGCACCCGAGGCATCGGTTTGGGCATACAAGTTTTCACCCAGGCTCAGCAAACCGGCCGGATTCACAAAGGTGGTTAATTCCAGCTGGCCAACCTGGATGCTGTTGCCGGTTGCCCCTGGCTGGGTGACCGACACCGTGCCATCGCGGCCAATTTCAATGGTTAAGGCATTATCGGGGATGGTAATCGCGGGCTGTATGGGATAACCGCCAGCAGTGACCAACTGACCGTTCTGGTCCAGCTGCAACGAACCGCTGCGGGTATAGGCAAAGGTGCCATCAGGCATTTCAAGCTGCAAAAAACCCTTGCCGTCAATGGCAATATCAAGGCTATTACCGGTGTTCTTCAAATTACCCTGGGTGTGGATGCGTTCGGTGGCCACGGTACGCACCCCCATACCCACTTGCAGTCCCGTTGGCAACTGGTTGGCATCGCCTACCTGGGCACCGGGCTGGCGTACGGTCTGGTACATCAGGTCTTCAAAAATGGCACGGTTGCGCTTGAAGCCATCGGTGTTCACGTTGGCAATATTATTGGAAATAACATCCATATTGGTTTGCTGGGCCTCAAGGCCTGTTTTGGCAATCCACAGCGAGCGTATCATATTGGTTCCTGATCAAATCAACAATAAATAAGTAACTACACATTCCAGCAAGATGCGTTTAACCGGCCGATGAAAGCAGGCTGTTGGCATTTTGTTCTTTACTGCTCAGTTCCTGGATAATTTTCATTTGCATTTCAAAGCGGCGGGCATTCTGGATAAGCCCCACCATATTGCCAGCGGCGCTAACATTGCTGCCCTCCAGGGTTCCGCTTACAACGGTTAGCAGTGCCGTATCAGGCAAATCAACCGGCTGACCCTGGGCATTGACGGCACGAAACAGGCCATCATCACCACGCACCATCCGGGCATCGGCCGGGTCGCCAATTTTAAGTTTGGCCACCCGCTGCACTTCGGTAGCGGCGTCACCATCGGCCAGTACGTTAATACCGCCCGAGCGCTCAATGCCAATGGCGGCCGCATCGGGAATTTCAATGGGCTGGCCATCTTCAGACAGCACCATCAAGCCACCCGAGGTCACTAGCAAACCGTCGGCATTACGCTGTAAATTCCCGCTGCGTGTATAGGCTTCAGCGCCGTCAAGTGCCCGTACCGCAAACCAGCCATCCCCCTGGATAGCCACATCCAGGTCACGGCCGGTGGTCATGAAGGGGCCCTGCTCCATATTGCTGTCTGCCGTAGTGGCAACCGTCAGTACCCGGGTGGTGTCGGCGCTATTAATGAGCGGACTAACCACCGGCGTGGAACGGTATTGCGACATTTGGGCCCGAAAGCCCGGTGTGTTCACGTTAGCCAGATTATTGGACAGGACCGACTGCTGCTCCAGGATTCTGGCAGCCCCGTTGCTGGCGGTATAGATTGCGCGATCCATTTATGTCACTCCTGCCAATTAACGCATCGAGATCAGGGTTTGCAAGATCTGGTCCTGAGTTTTAATGGTTTGGGCATTGGCCTGGTAATTGCGCTGGGCAATAATCATGTTCACCAGCTCGGCACTCATATCCACGTTGGATTCTTCAACCGCCTGCCCTTTAAGCAGTGCCAGGCTGTTAGTGCCCGGTTTGCCAACAATAGGCTGGCCAGAATCGCGGGTTTCCTGCCAGGCATTGCCACCCACGGGTTGCAAACCACTCAGGTTATTGAAGTTGGCCAGGGCCACATAGCCCATAACCTGCGATTCACCATTGGTGTAACTGGCCACAATGGCGCCGTCAGAAGAAATAGCCAAACCGGAATACTCACCGGTGGCATAGCCATTCTGAATAAAGTCATAGGAGAAGGCACCGGCAAACTGGGTGCTGCCGGTGTAATCCATTGTCATGACCAGCGCCTCGGCGGGTGCACCGGCGGTACCCGGCTGGTTAACCGTTACCGTTAAGGTATTGCTACTGGTTAAACGGCCAATGCTGTCAAAGGTCATGGGTAACGGGCCACCGGCAGCAGGAGAATCCACTGAAGCGCCATCCATATAGTAGTAAACATCCCACTGGCTTTCGGTGCCACTGGTGCCGGCACGCTTAACAAAGTACTGGGTCAACTCATGGGCATTGCCCAAAGAGTCGTACACGTTCATGTTGAGCGAATGGGTAAAACTGGCCGGATCAGCGGGCGAGAATGGCCTTGCCTGCTGTGCCGCTGCGTATTCAGCCGTGGGTTCCAGAGCACCACTTACCACCTGTCCACCCGCCAGGATTACACTTGATGAGCCGCTGCCATAAGTACCATCTGCTGGCGCCGGTACACCTGCACCGCTGGCATCGGTCCAGGTCAGGCCACCGGTACTGCTGACCCGGTAATGGTAAGTCGTAGTGGTGCCGCCTGATTCCAGATCAACCTGCCCCAGCACTTCGGCCGAACCGGTAATTGAAATGATGGGGGCATTGGCATCCAGGTTGCTCACGACACTGGCATCCTGGGTGGCGCTGGGCGCAATATTACCCACCGGGATTTTCAGTTCCTGCAACAAGGTACTGTTTTCACCAATATAGCCGGTAAGACGCTGCCCGCTGTTGTTCACAATATAGTTATTGCGGTCTGCCTGAAACTGGCCATTGCGTGTATAAGACACATTGCCGCTAGTGTCCGTTAAACGGAACAAACCTTTGTCTCCGTCAATCGCCAAATCAAGCGAATTTCCGGTGGAGCTCACGGTACCCAGGGTAAATCGCTGATTAATAGCGGCCACCTGCACGCCCATACCTACCCGTGATGATGCATAAACATCGGCAAATGCTACCGTTGATGCCTTGAAACCTACTGTGGCCGAGTTGGCAATGTTGTTACCAATCACGTCCAGATTCTGTGCCGAGGCGTTCAAGCCTGATAAACCTTGTCCAAATGCCATGATAAAAAATCACTTATAAAAAATTAATCTTCAGTTCATTACTTTGCGCAAATCAGTCAGCGCGTAACGTCCGGTTAGCCCCAGGTCCATTTTCATGCCTTCGGTGCTATAAGAAACACTTTGTACCTGCCCGTATTGCAACGCTTCTGCCGGTACGGCACTGTTGGCCGCATCCAGCGCGGTCACCCGAACCGTGTATTTTCCGGCCGCAGCCTGCGTGCCGTTATCGCCAAGGCCATCCCACTGCATGGAAATAACATCAACCCGTTGCGCGCCCATCTCATAGGTCCGCACCGGATTACCGGCGGCATCAATAACTTCCACTTTCAGGCTGGCAGCTTCACTCATCAGGTCTACCCCAAAAGGCGTGGCCACACCGCTTTCACCCAACTTAATGATTTCACCGGGCACCAACACATGACGGCCGATCAGGTTAGAGGCCTGCATGGACTGCGACACATCCAATTGGCCGGTAAGGGCCAAGACGGTCTGGTTGAGTTTTTCTATACCGCTAACGGTAGAGAGCTGGGCCAGCTGCGAAGTAATCCCGGCATTGTCCATGGGATTAAGCGGATCCTGGTTACGCAGCTGGGTAACCAGCAAAGTCAGGAACTGCTCTTGTGTTTCGGCAATACTGCCGGCGCCCAGGCTACCCGCACTTCCGGCAAGAGAGCTGGCACTACCGGCTGGATTGATGGTTGTCATAAATTACCTTTCGCTTTTACTGGCCAAGTGTCAGTGTTTTCATCATGATTGACTTGGCCGTATTGATCACCTCAACGTTGGCCTGGTAAGAACGGGCCGCCGCAATCATGTTTACGGTTTCACCCACTACATCAACGTTGGGCAGCGTCACGTAACCCTCGTTATTGGCATAAGGGCTTTGCGGGTCATACTGCAGCCGCATGGGTGCCTGGCTTTCCACCACATTGCTAACCTGTACGCCACCAATCGGGGACGGGTTAATGGCATTGCCCAACGGCGCCATTTTGAAAACCACCTGCTTGGCTTTATAAGGCTGGCCATCGGGCCCGGCCACACTGTCGGCATTGGCAATATTGCTGGCCGTTACGTTCATGCGCTGTGAACCCGCATTCAATGCCGAACCGGAAATGCTGAAAATACTCATCATGTCAGACATTCTGTTTCCTTTTCATTAATTAGGCTGCAAGGCCGACAGCATGGATTTGATCTTGCCATTCAACAGCGTCAAACTGGCCTGGTATTGCATGGTGTTATCAGCAAAAGCCACCCGTTCCACATCCATTTCAACCGTATTGCCATCCAGGCTGTTTTGCGTTGGCAAGCGGTATTGCGGTGAAAAATGCATTGGCCCCATTGCCGCTGCCGGAATATGCCGGGCCGAGGTCAGGGCAAGCTGCGTATCTGCCAGGCCCTTTGGCCCACCGGTTGCCTGCGCAAGTACTTCTTTAAAACTGAAATCACGCGCCTTGTAGTTAGGCGTATCTGCGTTGGCAATATTGGTGGAAAGCAATTCCATCCGTTGCTGGCGCAAACCAACAGCGGTTTGCAAAAATTTGAAGTCGTTACCGATCCTGTCCATAGTGCCTGTTCCTGTTGCATTCACAACATACTATTAAGCCATTACAGTTAATATGGTAAGCCATGCCGTGGCAATACAAAGGAACGGTAAACGGGGGTTTTCTTGCTTAATTCAGGCTAATTGGAATAGCAGCCCGCGGATATAATTCACATTATGAACAGGATACTGTCTTTGACTCGCACAGATTTGTCCGGCACCCGTTTAAAAACGCTGGGCTTTGCCCTGCTTTGCCTGGCCACTTTTTACAACCCGGCCAAGGCCACTGAAATATCCGGCCTGCAACAGGCCATTATGCAAGAAACCGAAGACTACCTTGCCGAACAAGCCGCCTCGCTTGATGGCACGCCCACCATTCATGTCAGTGTGCCCAAGGCACAATCCTTTGAAACCTGTCATGACCGGGTATACTTCCTGCCCAACAAAGGCACGCTTCGCGCCTCAATGTCGGTGGGCATTCGTTGCATGGATTCCGGTAAAACCGAATACCTGCGCGCAGCGCTTTCAGTCACCGGCCATTATTACGTTGCGGCCCAAACCATAGAAATGGGGCAGGCTATTATGCCCGCCCACCTTGAAGAAAAACAGGGTGACCTGCTCAAGTTGCAGGCCAGCGCCCGCACAACACCCAAGCAATTATTAGGCCATATTGCCAATAGCCGTATCCCGGCAGGCCGCCCCATCAAACTGAATATGATCCGCAGCCCGCAATCCATTAGCAAGGGACAGCCGGTACGGCTTCAGGTAAGCCATGGTGCCCTAACGGTTACCCAACAAGGAGAGGCCCTTAGCACGGCAGACGTGGGCGGCAGCATCCAGGTTAAAACCGGCACCGGCAAGGTCATTATGGGAACGGTTATTAATGCCAATACGGTTAATGTCCTGTTTTAGGCGCCACCATGACTGCCCTGGCTTATAATCAACGCATTAACAGCAAAAAAAACAGGCTTTGGACTAAAGTTTTTACCAATTCGTCCGTTAATACCGGTAAGCCAACTGTTTTAATGCTGCCAAGCGGGGTTTATCATGTATCCGTCAGGCAGCCCCAAAAATCATGACGATAAAAATTTCTCCCACTTCGCTTTACCAAACCACGGCGGTTACGACCAAACCGGCCTCCCGTAACGGTACGCCTGCCGCTGCCACCGCCACACCTGCTCCGGCACAGCCAGACAGCAGTACCAAGGTGGATTTAAGCCCGGTAGCCCGCGACCTTACCAGCCCGGAAAACGACGTTAACCTGGAACGCGTCCAGGCTATTCGCCAGGCTCTGGCCGATGGCACCCTTAATATCAACCCCGCACGTATCGCCGAGGGCATTTTGCAAGATGCCCTGGACATACTGAATTAATAACACCTTAACCATGACCACTCATCACGATTCATCGCCAGCTTCCCTGCCCCGCCAAATCCTGGAACAGCTTGTATTGGAAACAGAAATTGCCAAACAGTTTCTGCAAGTACTGAATGATGAATCCGCAGAACTCATGGCCTTTAGCTCGCCCGAACCTTTGCATGAGTTGGCGCAAAAAAAATGGCAAATTGGCCAGCAACTGGAAGCGGCCTATAAAGAAAGAATGCAGCTGGTTCAATCACGCTTTCCGGTTTCAGAAACACAAAGCAGCCTGACGGCCACCCTTGAAAAGCTGGATCCCCAGCAGCAGGGCGACCTTGCCAAACAATGGCACCACTATAATGCGCTTGTTTCACAGGCAAAAAACCTGAATGAAAACAACGCCATCATGATTCACAGTTACCTGAAATACAACCAGGACGCCCTTGATTCCCTTAACCGCGCCGCTGGCGTGCAACACACCTACGATGGCAAAGGCATGCGCAAACCGGTTAACACTGGCAAACCCCTGGCCAGCGCTTAAACTAAATCTGCATTTTCAGACCGCCTTTGATGAGCAGCATGTATATTTACATTACACGCTGGTCATTGCCTGGTTTACATTAACCGCCAATCACCGACGTGACTTTTAAATACCGTTCTTCAGGAATTTCCGTATTGGACAAGACGGTTAATTGGGGAAACCCGTGCCTGAACAATCTGGCCAATGAAGACCGCAATACCGGTGGCACCACGAGTACCGGCGGAAAATTGTGAACCGTTTGTTTTTGCAGGGCCAGTTCGGTTTCGGTATGCAGGTTATCGGCCAGACCGGGCTCCAGCGAACCACTGGTGGTAAGCGCCTGCGTTAACACCTGGGTCAATTGGGGTGCCAGGCCAATCACATTGCACTCGGGAACATCACCAAAACATTGCTGTGTTATAGACCTGCCCAACGCCGTGCGTACCCGGGCAATCAGCTCTTCTATATTAATCATCATGCCGGGCTGGGTCTGGCCACTTAGAATAGGGCCCCACTCGGTCAGGACTTCAACAATGGTACGCATATCGCGAATAGACACCCCTTCGGCCAGCAGGCCACGCAATACATTATGCAAGGTGGTCAGGGATACCGCTTTGGGCACAAAGTCCTCTACCAGCTTGGGCTCTTCCCGGCCGATATGCTCCAGCAATTGCTGCACTTCCTGGCGCCCCAGCAAATGCGCGGCATGCCGGGTTAGCAAGTGGTTAATATGAGTGGCAATCACCGTGCTGGCATCAACCACGGTATACCCCATGACCTGAGCCCGCTCACGCACGTCCTCACTCACCCAGTAAGCGGTCAGACCAAAGGTCGGATCAACGGTTTTCTCGCCTTCAGTCAATTCAAACTCTACCCCGCCTGGGTCTATCGCCAGCCATTTACCCGGCTGAACCTGGCCTTTGGCAATTTCCACGCCCGACAGTAAAATGCGATATTCACTGGGGTGCAATTCAAGATTGTCGCGGATATGCACCACTGGCGGCAAAAAACCCATATTTTGGGCGAACTGTTTACGCAGGCTGCGAATACGGGAAATCAATTCAGCGCCCTGCTCCTGGTCTACCAGGCTAATAAGCCGATAACCCACTTCCATGGCAAAGGGCTCTACCATGGTGACGTCATCCCAGCGTGCTTCTTTAGAAGCGCTATCAACCGGTGTAGCGTCTATTTCCTGCTCTGGCCCTTGCAAGGCAAGTGCTTCATTGTTTTTCTGGATTTTATAACCAATATAAGCAAACAAAGCCGCCAGCGATAAAAAGGCAATATGCGGCATATTGGGAATCAGGCCCATAATGCCAATAATGCTTGCCGTAATATAAAGCACCATCGGGTTGGAAAACAGCTGACCCATCATTTGCTGGCCAACATCCTGGTTATTGGCCACGCGCGACACCACCACACCGGCGGCCGTTGAAATAATCAAGGCAGGAATCTGGGCAACCAGGCCGTCACCAATGGTCAGCAAGGTATAAACCTCACCCGCCTCTGAAAAACTCAGGTCATGTTGCAAAACGCCCACCAGCAGGCCACCCACAATACTCACCACCATGATGATCAGGCCGGCAACGGCATCCCCACGCACAAACTTGCTGGCCCCATCCATGGCACCGTAAAACTCGGCTTCCTGGGAGACCTCAGCCCTTCTTTTGCGCGCCTCATCTTCGGCAATCAGCCCCGCGTTCAAGTCGGCATCAATGGCCATTTGCTTACCCGGCATCGCGTCAAGGGTAAAACGGGCGCCCACTTCGGCAATCCGGCCGGCCCCTTTGGTAATCACCACAAAGTTAATCAACACCAGGATGGCGAAAACAACAATCCCCACGGCAAAATTGCCGCCCACCAGAAAGTGGCCAAATGCCTCAATAACCTGACCGGCCGCATCGGGTCCGGTATGGCCATGCAGCAAGACCACACGGGTAGATGCCACGTTAAGGGACAAACGCAGCAGCGTGGCAAATAGCAGTACCGACGGGAAAGCGGCAAAATCCAGCGGTTTTTTGGTAAACATGGCCACCAGCAGGATCATGATGGACAGGGCGATATTAAAGGTAAAAAACAGATCCAGCAAAAACGGCGGCAAGGGCAAGACCATCATGGCCAGCACCATGACAATCAGCACAGGACCAACCAGTACCCTGGAGTCTGCCGCATGCAATTTCAGTGAGGAAAAAAAACGGTTCATATACTCTTTGATTAATCTAATTCAGGCCATGGAAAAATCATGGAACCGGCTCTGGTGCCGGTCCCTGCGCTTCGCGGGATTGCGGATCAAGCTCAGGCGGCACCAATAAATTCACAGGCTGGCCTGGCTCTTCGGCCATTCCCTGCTGATACTGCTGCACCTGGTACACCCAGGCCAGCACCTGGGCGACAGCGCTAAACAGCGCTTCGGGAATAGGCTGATCCAGCTCGACATTGGCATACAGGGCACGGGCCAATGCCGGTGCTTCCAGTTGCGCCACATGATGTTCTGCCGCAATCTCACGAATTTTACGGGCAATTTCACCGGTTCCCTTGGCAATCACGAGCGGTGCGCGGTCGCCCTCCGGTTCATATTTAAGCGCCACGGCATAATGGGTGGGGTTGGTTACCACCACATCAGCGTCAGGAATACTACTCATCATGCGATTGCGCGCCATTTCACGCTGTTGCTGGCGAATCCGTCCCTTAAGGTGCGGATCACCTTCGTTTTCCTTGTGTTCACGCTTAACCTCTTCTTTACTCATCCGCATTTTTTTAGCATGGGAAAACAGCTGCCAAGGCACGTCTATAAGGGCAATCAGTAATAGTGAAGCAATAATGCTTGCACAGCAAAACATCACCATTTCCATACCCAGGGCCAATGCCCTGGGCAAAGAAAGATGTGACAAGGCAAGCATTTGCGGTAAATACGATTTAATCACCATTACCCCAACACCGCCAATCACGGCGGCTTTAAGCAATGTCTTGAGTAACTCAACCCAGGTTGATGCGCTTACCATGCGCCCCAGTCCCTTGAACAGATTCATGCGCCCAAAATTGGGGGCCAGCGCCTTGCTTGAAAAAACCAGGCCACCCAGGGCAACCGATGAACCAATCGCAATAACAATCAATATCACAAACAGCGGAGACAATCCCACCAGCACATGCAGGAAATTATCCAGCATGCCTGGCGCCAGACTTTCTACCGCACTCTTGGGTTCCCAATCAAAATGCATGGTGGTGCGCATGACATACACCAGGCGGTCATACAAAAAACCGCCACTAGCCCAAAGCGTCATGGCACCGGCCAGCAGAATAAGGCAGGTATTGAGCTCTCGCGAGCGCGCAACCTGCCCCTCTTCCCGCGCTTTGGTTAATCGTTGCGGGGAAGCGGCTTCGGTTTTTTCAAGGTCGCTGTCTTCTGCCATGCTGAGAGGTAAGGTTAAAGGGCGCTATCCGGAATGAGCGCATGGTAAATTGCCACCAGTTTACCTATTTTGCCAGCACGGCAATTGGGTGAGTAAGGGATGAAAAACCGGCCTTAATGCCGGTTATGACAGATAAACCTGCATCAATGCGATTAAAAACCCAGTTGGGCCAGCAAATCATCTACCTGTTGCTGGTTTTTTACGGTTCCACCGTTTTCTTCATGCTCAACCACCGGACCATTTAACAGGGCCTCTTCAGCCTGGGCTTCTTTTTCCATTTCCTGGCTGTATTTTTCGGGCATGTATTCAATTAGCACCTGTACCAGTTCCTGCTCGATGCGATCAAGCAACACGGTCAGCTTGCTGGCCACCTGCCCTGTCAGATCCTGAAATGCCTGAGCCGTAATGATATCAATCAAAGCGGTATCAACCGGCCGCAGTTCATCTTTCACGCCCGCCAGGAAAGACTGGACATTTTTAGCCTGCTCTCGGGATAGCAACACCTGATCATGGGGGCCAGACTGCATGACTTGTTTCAGTTCTTCGGACAGGCCGGCAGCATGTGCTTTCAGGTGACCCAGTTCCGATTGGGCCAGTTCCGCGCTGTTCAGCACATCATTGGCAGCCTTCTCGGTTAAGGAGGTAATGTAACGAATACGTGACTGGGCATCTGGCATGGCTTTGGCGGCAGATTGCACACTAGGCTCAAGACCCAGCTCGCGCAAGCTGTCACGCAGCAAACGGGTAACATGGGCAATCCGGTCATAAACCGGTGCTTCTGCATTGGTTTTTCCGTCTTCCGGCAAAGGTTGTGTTAAATTTTTCATTATTTTAGTCCTTGTCAGGATGTATGGCGGTCCATCCGGTGTTGGGCATGCTTAAGCTTAAGCACTCATGCGGCGTTTGGCTTTTTCAAACACCTTATGCAGGTTTTCTTCCAGCGTAGCTGCCGTAAAGGGCTTAACCACATAACCGTCGGCGCCCGCCTTGGCAGCACTAACAATATTTTCACTTTTGGCTTCCGCCGTCACCATCAGGATGGCAATCTGTTTGAGCTTTTCATCGGCCCGGATTTCCTTAAGCATGGTCAGGCCATCCATGACCGGCATGTTCCAGTCGGAAACCACCAAATCGTAACCAGACACGCCATTACGCAATTTAGCCAGTGCCTGTGCACCGTCTTCGGCCTCATCAACACTTTCAAACCCCAGGTCTTTCAACAGGTTTTTAACAATACGGCGCATTGTCGGGAAATCGTCAACAATCAGAATCCTGATATCTTTATTCATACAACGTTTATCCTAATTTTAAATGTTCAACATTATTTATTATCGCTTAAGTGGTAACTGTGCTTTGGCAAGCCCCTTGAAAAGACGTTCGCCTATCCGGTCAAGGGCCACCGCTTCATCGGTAGCGCCAATATTCATGGCCTCTCCGGGCATACCGTACACCACGCAAGTGGCTTCATTTTGCACAAACGTATCGGCACCGGCCTGGCGCATTTCCAGCAAACCCTGCGCACCATCCTTGCCCATCCCGGTTAATATAATCCCGGTAGCTTTTTTGCCGGCCTCTTTGGCCACACTGGAAAACAGGACATCGACCGAGGGCCGGTGACGGTTGACGGGTTCAGAATCTATCAACACCGTCCGGTAAACACCCCCCGACTTGCGAATGGCCAAATGCGCCACACTGCCTGGTGCCAGGTAAACATGGCCGCTTTCAAGCACCTCATCGCCTTTTGCCTCATGCACGGTTAGCGCGCAAGTGCGATCAAGTCTTTCTACAAATGAAGCGGTAAACCCTGCCGGCATGTGCTGGGTAATGACAATGGGCGGACATTCACGCGGCAAGCCAGTTAACACCCTGGACAATGCTTCAGTACCGCCTGTTGATGAACCAATCGCCACCACCCAGTCATTCCTGACATTATGTGCGATTCCCGCTGTTTTAATAACCGGTGCTTCTTGACCGGGTGCCACATATTTCTTCAACCTGGCCCGGCTGGCCGCACGGATTTTATCAGCCACTTCATGCTGATAGGCTTCAAGGGTTTTACCAGACTGCGCATTGGGCTTGGCGACAATTTCAACCGCACCCAATTCAAGAGCCCGCAAGGAAATAGCCGAATTTTTCTGGGTCAGGGAAGAAACCATAACTACCGGCATCGGACGCAAGCGCATTAAGCGTTCCAGAAAATCCAGCCCGTCCATTTTGGGCATTTCCACGTCCAGCGTAATCACATCGGGATTCAATTGCTTGATCATATCCCGGGCCACCAGCGGATCAGGGGCGGTTCCCACCACCTCCATATCCGGTTCCGCATTAATCACTTCAGTCATAATCCGGCGCATTAATGCTGAATCATCAACACACAACACCCGGATCAATCCTTTTTTCAACTCAGTCATATTTCTTCTTGCTAAAACTAACGATTATTGCGTTTATATACCGTTTGACCTAATAAGGTAAATTGGTCTGTGGTGGTTGCCAGCGTTTCGGAGTGCCCGATAAACAGCAAGCCCCCCGGCTTCAGGGCACGGGCAAAATCAGCCACCAAACGCACCTGCGTGTCACGATCAAAATAGATCATGGTATTGCGACAGAAAATCACATCAAACATGGCCGGTTTTGGCCATGAAAATGACATCAGGTTCAATTCAGAAAATTCTACCCGGGCGCTTAATGCCGGCCTGACTTTGGCCTTGCCCTCAAAACGGTTGTTTCCTTTCAGAAAATGCCGGCGCAGGCGTTCCTCGGAAATACCTGATAATTTATCAAGGCTGTAGATGCCTGCTTTGGCTCTTTTAAGCGCCTGGCTGTCTATATCGGTGGCAACAATCTTGGAGCAAGCCGCCTGCTCTCCGACTATTTCATTCAACACCATGGCCATGGAATAAGGTTCTTCTCCGGTAGAGCAGGAAGCACACCACATGGCGCAATCAGTCCGGTGTTTTTCTATATACTTGGTCAGGATATCAAAGTGATGCGGTTCCCTGAAAAAGGCCGTATGGTTAATGGTAAAACTGTTAATAAACGCTGGCCATCCTGCGTGATCATTGTCTTTTTCCAGTGCATTGAGAAAATCATCAATAGATGCAAAACCGAACTCTTTGCGCAAGCCCTCAAGCAACCTTTCGCTTGATTTCATTTTGTGCTCGCCCACGATAATACCGCTTCGATCATGAAGCATTTTCAAGGCATGTTTATAATTGGCATCCGTCCATATCGATCTTGTCAGGGTATCCATCAAGCCTCCTGACTAATGTCACTAAGTGTCCAGTGTTCATGATCAATCAGTTTTTCAACATCTACAATTTGCAACAATTGGTCTTTGTAAGTGGTAAGCCCAATTAAATAGGCGGCAGGATTATTAACATTAGGAGGAGGCTCAATTGTATTTTTAGCAATCAGCTCCACATTTGACACGCTGTCCACCACAATCCCCACAATACGGTCCGACAAACCCAGAATAATCACCACGGTTTGCGAGGTGTACGCCACTTCGCTAACCCTTAGTTTTATGCGAAGGTCAATAATAGGAATGATTTGTCCACGCAGGTTAATCAGCCCCTGGATATACGGTGGCATATGCGCCACGCGTGTCACGTTAACTGGCTGATATTCCCTGATTTCCTGAACTTTCAGAATATCAATGGCAAATTCCTGTCCATCGACACAAAACACCAGACAGTGATAATTCAGCGCATCTTTTTTTTCCTGGCTCATGCTTAAACTCTCTCTTGTTGTAGTACAGGGGTATTGAATCCCGAACCGTAAGCCGCCAATCCGACCTTGTTTTGCTCAAGAATGGCAGCCGCGTCCAGAATCAGGGCTACACTGCCATCACCCAAAATGGTGGCTCCGGACACGCACGGTACCCGCTTGAAATGTGTTTCAAGGTTTTTGACAACCACCTGATGCTGCCCCAACAGCTGATCTACCGCCAAGGCATAGCGGCTTTTGCCGACCTGTAAAACGGCAATAATAGATTTTTCCAGATCTCGTTCTGTATCGGGAATAGAAAAAATTTCCCATAAATTAATAATGGGCAAATGCTCTCCGCGCAATAACAGCAAGGCTTTGTTTTCCTCAAGCATGCGCAGTTGATCAGCCGTCGGTTGCAGGCATTCAACAATATGGCTTAAAGAAAGGACAAATCGTTCATTCCCGGACTGCACCGTCATACCATCCATAATAGCTAGCGTAAGTGGCAATGAGATCCGGATGGTGGTGCCCTTGCCCTTTTCGGATTCAATCTGCGTGAGTCCGCCCAGCTCCTGGATATTGCGCTTGACGACATCCATGCCGACACCACGGCCGGATACATCCGTCACTTTTTCTGCGGTAGAAAACCCGGCTTCGAAAATAAGCATGAAGGCCTGATCATCGGTCATATTGTGCGAGGCAGGCAGTCCTTTTTCAATCGCTTTATTAATCAGTTTTTCACGATCCATCCCTGCGCCATCGTCAATGACCTCGATAATAATACGTCCGCCCTGATGTTGCGCACTAATGGTAATTTTGCCCAATGGGTCTTTATCTGCCGCCATGCGCAGGTCGGGCATTTCAATACCATGATCAATACTGTTACGAATCAGATGGGTCAAAGGGTCTATCATGCGCTCGATCAAGCCCTTGTCCAGTTCGGTTCCTCCACCCTTGGTAACCAGTTCAATCTGCTTGCCCAGTTTTCCCGCCGTTTCCCGCACCAGTCGGGGAAAGCGTCCGAAAGCGTAATCCATGGGCATCATGCGCAAGGTCATGATCGCCTCTTGCATGGTACGTAAGGCACTGCCCATATGCTCAATATCCTGTATTAGCGAAGCGTGCTCAATTGGGTCCAGTGACTGATTGGCCTGCATCAGGATAGATTGGTTGATCACCATTTCACCCACCTGGTTAACCAGTTGATCCACTTTCTGAATAGGCACCCGGATTGTGCCGCTTTCTTTATTCGCGGCTGCAGTTTTGGGCTGCGGCTGTTTTACCGATGCCTCACTGACGGTTTTTGCCGTGAGCGTGGTTTCAGGGGTCGCTGCAGGCGTGGTTGCAGCAACGGCATTGCCTGCCGCTAATGACGGGATTGGTTCATTTTGGCTATTGTTCGCGCCTGATGCCGGCTTGGCTTGTGCCTGAGCTACAAGTGAAGCCTCTTGCGTTGGTGCGGACGTTACCGGTGTAGCGACCGAAGACTGCGTAGCGGGCTCTGGTGCCGCCAATACGTCTTCTTCCACTTTAATTTGTGCTTCATCAATCACAAAACAGCACACGGCAATAATATCTTCGGGCGGCAAGGCAGAGCTTATCCAATAGTAATATTCATTGCCCGAATTTGATTGCCGGATATGCGTCCCCATGATGCCCAATTCATTATGCAAGGACAAACGGTCTTTTTCCAATACGTCGATCAAGGTGACTTTTAACCGCTTTTCGCCTTCAGGAATCTCAACTTCCGGTATTTCTTCAGCTTTCTCTTCTGGCTTATTTTTATGCGCCTTAGCCGCTTCAATCACCTGATTTGCTTCTTGTACTGCAGTAACAACAGGTTTTGTTTCTGGCTGCTTTGCCTCACCCAGTTGCTGCAACATGACCAGCAGCGCCTGGGCACTTTCACTGCTTGGCACCTGCTGCTCCCGGTAAGCCTGTACCAAGTCCCACAACACATCTTTGGCTTTTAAAAAAACACTAATCGCCTCATGCGTCAGGGGCATTTTTCCATTGCGGACCAGATCAAGAATATTTTCCAGTTTATGCGTGGTGCTAACCAGGTCATCAAAAACACCAAAAGCCGCCGCCCCACCCTTGATGGAATGGGCGCAGCGAAAAATCGCATTCAGTGATTCGTGATCAGGCGACTCGGGATCCAGCGACAGCAAGGTCTGCTCCATACCCTGGAGAAGCTCTTGGGCCTCATCAAAAAACGTATCATGAAACTCACTTAAATCTGGGCTGCTCATATACTTGTCTGTCACTGATAAAAATTGTTAAGAAGAATGCTCCTGAGATCAATTTCCGTATCAACCGCTCTGGTCGATGGGCCCGTTTTGGCCATGCCGGAATTACTCCCGGAGCCGCTTTTACTTACAGACGACACCGTACTTGCCTTGGGTGGAGGCACTCCCTGCTTTGCGACGATGCCCTTCTTCTCTGCAGCGACGCTCATCTCTGAACTGGCGCTCTTGGCTGGAGACGCTTTCGTCGTTGATGCGGGTTTCTTCCCGGAAGCGGTTTTCCTCACTGGCTCTGCTTTTTTCGCAGGCGCTACTTTTTTCACTGGCTCCGCTGTCTTCGCTGGATTCGCCTTCTTCACAAATACCGGATCCTTGCCCGTTACATCAGTCGCAGGCGAGTTTTCAACCCTCCTGCTTACATTAACGGCAGGGTTTTCAATTTTCTTTACTGGTTCAATCAGATTCCGGTTTTTATTTTGTGAAACCAGCGAGGTGGTTGAAACCTGCCCTGCCCCCGATGAGGGAGGAATCGCTGCCGTTGCGGTTCCCAGCAGGGAGCCCACAACTGTATCGGCTGTCTGCCACAAAATATTTTCCTGCTTGCCTATAGAAGGAGAAGGCATTATCTTTTCAATGTCATACCCACTGTCACCCAGGCCCTGAACCAACTGAACCGCCTTTTCACTGTCTGCCTGCTCACTATCCGCCTGCCCCGCAACAACAGGATCGGCAAGCACCTTATTCACCACCGAAACCATACCCGGTAACGGGATAAACACCTGACGGGCAGATGAATCAGACTGGGCTTTGGGAACCTGGGCAAGGGTTGCAGAATTAATCGAGGAAGAAAGGGGGGGGTGTACGCTACTTAACGAAGAAACGGAGGGAGTCTCGTGCCTGTCTTTTGCATGTTGCAATCTTGCATCCAGATCTTCCTGCTTCAAACCAGGCGAAGCATTCATTTTCTCAAGCACTTGTTCGGCTTTATGATTCAGCACCACGATGCTGATGCGCCGGTTAATCGGTGAATAGGGATCATCCTTAACCAGGTTAATCGTTGACGACAAGCCCAGTATGCGTCTTATCTTGCTTTCAGACAGACCGTTATTCACCAACGCCTGCCGGGCAGAATTGGCCCGGTCGGCTGACAGCTCCCAATTACTATATGCATGCTCACCGGTTACATATTGGGTGGCATCGGTATGGCCGCCAATGGAAATCCCGTTGGGCATGTCATTAAGCAAGGGCGCGAGTTCTTTAAGGATGTAAATCATTTCCGGGTTAAGCTGCGCGCTACCCGTGGCAAACATGGGTTGCTGCTGATTATCCAGAATTTGAATACGCAATCCCTCTGGCGTCATGTCCATGACCATTTGTGGCTTGAAATTCTTCAGAGTCGGATTGTTTTCTATTTGCAAATCGACATTGCGTTTCAGGTTTTCCAGACGCTCGCTATCTTCACTCTGCTCACTTCGACTGACTTGCGGAATCAGGGAAGTAATTTCTTGTAAGGCACTTTTAGTGGGAATGGGAGATGGCGTACCTCCGCCAGGAATCACGTTTCGACTGGCTGGCACATAAGGATCACCGGTTACAGCTGAAATAAGCGGTCGCCTGAAATAATCCGCCAGATCTTTAAGCTCGCTTTTTGGCACCAGCGACAAAATCCACATCACCAGAAAAAAAGCCATCATGGCCGTCATGAAGTCTGCATAAGCAATTTTCCATGAACCACTTGAATGCCCCTCTTCGTGAGAAGTGCGTTTTTTCCGGATAACTATACGGGGCGCATTACCTGACATACTTTATGTTTACTTGGAAGATTTGGACAATTGGACCTGTTCATCAAGCTCCGTAAATGAAGGGCGAACCGAAGAAAACAGGACTTTACGACCAAATTCAACTGCAACAGCAGGCAAATAGCCGTGCATATAGGCAAGCAAAGTGACCTTGATGCATTCCAATGTCTTATAGCTTTCGTTATTTCGTCGCTCGATGGCATCGGCGACGGGATAGACAAAGCCGTATGCCATTAAAATTCCCAGAAAAGTCCCCACCATTGCTTTGGAAATCAGGTCTCCTAAAATAGCCGGTGGCTGGTCAATTGATGCCAGTGCCTTAACGACCCCCAGAACGGCGGCCACAATCCCAAAAGCCGGAAGACCGTCACCCACTGCCTTGAGGCCTTTTACCGGCACGTTCATTTCGTGGCGATAGGTATCAATTTCCTCATCCATGAGCTGCTCAAGCTCAAAAGCGCTCATGTTACTGGTGATAATCATTCGGAAATAATCACAGATAAAATTCAGCACTCTTGGATCATTAAGCACCATGGGGAACTGGCTAAAAACATCACTTTCATGGGGCGCTTCAATATGCGCTTCAATCACATTCTTGCCTTCACTTTTGGCTTTTCGGGTCAGGACAAAAAGGCAGGAAAGAATTTCCAGATAGAGCGCCTTGTCATATTTATTCTTTCTGAAAAGCCGCGCCAGGCTGTTACCCAACTGTTTGACTGAACGCATATTATTGGCAGCCACGTAGGCACCCAGTGCAGCACCACCAATAAGAACCAGCTCAAGAGGCTGAAAAAGGGCACTAAGGTGCCCGCCCATACCAACATAGGCCCCAAAAACACAAACTAATACAATACTGTATCCAATGACGACTAACACGCTAGCCCCTTACCCGCACCCGAAGGCACCAAAACTGACCAAAATATCATTTTACTGGCAGGGCGCCCCAGCCATTGAATAGAATAGCCAACTAAAACCGCCTTACTTCTGCATTTAGCCTGGCTTAACCCTGCATATTATTAAGCACACCAATGGATTGCTTGAGCTCTTGCGCCTGCTGCCCAAGTTCGACAGAGGTTTGTGACAGGTTTTGCACCATCGCCGAGTTCTGATGGACGGCGTTATCCATCTGATTAACCGCCAGGTTGATTTGTTGCAAACCACTTGATTGCTCAACCGATGCGGTGGAAATTTCAGCCATGATATTCACCATGCCCTGCACCGAATCCATAATCTCTTTCATGACACTGCCCGCTTCTTCTGCCAGGCGCGAACTTTGCGTCACGTCCTCTACCGAAGCAAGCACCAAAGCCTTGATTTCCTTGGCGGCCTCAGAGCTTTTTTGAGATAAATTACGTACCTCAGCGGCCACCACACCAAACCCGCGCCCGGCCTCACCCGCACGGGCTGATTCCACACTGGCATTAATCGCCAGCAGGTTGGTCTGGAAGGCAATATCCTCAATAATTTTGACAATGCTTTCAATTTTTCTTGAACTGTCGTTCATCTCTTCCATGGAGCGAACCACCTGATTGACCTTGTCACTGCCATTTTCGGCCACCCGCAATCCATCCAGGGCAATCGTGTTGGCTGAACGCGCATTCTCGGCATTTTGCCTGACGGTGACGGTTAACTCTTCAAGGCTGGCTGCCGTTTCCTGCAGCGATGCCGCCTGATCTTCCGTTTGCATGGCCAGCGTCTGGCTGTTTTTCTGCAATGTCGTTACAATCATAGAGTTGGCATCCGCACCGGACATAACCTCTCCACTAATGCCGATCAGCGCCTTTCGCATCATATCCAGAAAGTAATACAACTCACCCATCTCGTTTTTCGGAATTGAATCCACGCTATTATTCAGGTTGCCCGCTGAAATCTGGCGAATAATATCTGCCGCACCAACGATAGGCCGCTTGATCTGACTGGCCAGCTTCATGGACAGCAGCACGATGGCCAAAACAAACAAAGCCATAATCCCAAACAGCGTTGTGTTACCACCCGGCAATTGCGTTTGTGTAACCGCCACCCATACCGGAAACACCATGCCCACTACCGACAGCAATCCCAGCCTCATCAGACCAGGCGCGAATCCTTTTTGAAAAATACGGCTAACGCGGGCAAATACCCGACGAATCCCCAAAGGCACTTTCTGGCCTTGCTTGATCGTATAAGGAATTTTCTCGCCATTATTAATCTGCCTGTAAAAGGTCTCGGCCTTGGCGATACTTTCAGGATCGGCCTTGACCCTGACTGAGGCATAACCACTCACTTCATTATTCTGAAAGATAGGTGTCACGTTGGCTAATACCCAATAAAAACCGCCATCTTTGCGACGGTTTTTAACCAGACCGATCCAGGGTTTCCTGTTTTGCGCACTTTCCCATAAATCCCGGAACGCAAGTTCTGGCATATCAGGATGCCGAATAATATTATGGGGCTTGCCGATCAACTCTTCCCTGGCGAAGCCGCTAATTTCCACAAAAGCCGGATTACAGTAAGTAATCCGCCCCTTGAGATCCGTCTTGGAGATGAGGTACTGGTCATCCTGGACCAGGGTTTCAATATCGTTAACAGGCAAATTCTTACGCATGATTCAGGCAATCCATCCAGGCTATTTACGTCAGCCAATAATTGTTAATAGTTTTCAGTGCAGTATTACTATTACTTCTTAACGTCAATAAATTACATTTATTTAATTTTCAACGTATGAGACGACCATTGAAGCAGCCAAAAACGGGTTGCAGCACAAACATAAAAGAAGTCAGCAAACACAGCGCAAGCCGATCATCTATAACAAGAGCGGCTCTTGGGAAACTGTTTAAAATTTGCCGTAATAAGAGCTGGCAGCCTGCTTGTTAAGCATGCCTACTATTCGGGCTGGGGGCTTACACATAACACAAACAAAACCGTTTTCAAGTTCGTGTTTGTGGGTCACAAATGCAGTATTGCATTGCGAACAGATGGACATTTGCAATAATTCGCTTTTAAAGAACCGAACCAGCATCCAGGCACGGGTAAAACTTAATACCGGCTCATTGCTTTTTTCGTCCCAGGCACGTTTGACTTCATCATGCTCAAGATAAAGCGTGTAAGCATCAATAACCGCCTGAATCCCCTGTGTTTCAGTGTTATTAACCAGATTAAGGTAAATGCTGTAAAACAGGGTCGCATGTATATTCTGGTAAAACGACATAAACCAGTCGGTGGAATAAGGCAGCATACCCTTGGGCGGAGAACGGTGATGGATCTCATGATAAAGCCGGGAAAGCCGGTCACTGCTTAAATCGGTTTCTGCTTCAAGAACCTGCAAGCGGGCACCCAGTTGTATCATCTGGCTTGCCAGCGAAATATCCATACCATCTTTAAGAACACTTTTTTGTTTTGCCCTGGCTTTCACCTTTTCGCTCACTGCGAAACCTCTTGCATGACCTGATCAGGCTCTTGCTGGGCAAGCATCATTGAAGCATGGACCTGTTTAAGCGTACCATTCATGCCATCTTTGGTCAGGGCGCCAAGCAATGCGATATCGTTAAGGCGAAACCCACAAATAAGGGAGTTTGAGGAAGCCAGCGATAATACCTGCGAAGTACTTAACTCTACCAACAACCCGGCAACATCCTTGCCAAGCCCTAAACGGTACATGCCTTTGGAAAAATCATCCCGCAACATACGTTGAGCCAATAGCAAATAAGACAAGTTAACTTCTCTTAACTCATTCACCAGGTTACTGTCCTGCATAAAGGGAGATTGGCTAATACTCATCATTCTTGATCACTTATTAAATTTATTCGGAAACACAAGTAAAAGTTATGGCAACAAAAAGCTGCCTCAGCAAAAAACACCCAGGGTAAAATTTCAATACGTTCCTGAAACTATTGTTCACAAACTTGTTAAATAAAAAATTTATTAACAAAGCTGTCATCATAAAAAAAATATATTAAATTCTTATGAATCCTACCGTAAACCCTTAATGACAAAGTCATGGTTTTATGTTTTATTAATTGCTTGAATGCATGAATTATGCCTACTTGATATAAAAAAACAAGAATAGCCGTATACAAACCACTTTGTTATAGCCACTTAAGCCCCCCCTTCTCACCCCCAAAAACCACCACAATTAATAACAATTATTCCAATAATAAAAAGCCAAAATCATTGAAAATTAAATTTTTTTACAAACAAAAGTATTAGCAAACAAAAATACACTGAAAATGAAAATTTTTTTCATAAAAATGAAAACCCTCAAAATTTACATTCCTTAAAGATCTGTAGTTACATTGAGTTTCAAAATTAAGGCTGATTTGTTGTTTTAAAATTTAAAATTTTTAATTAAAACTATTTAATTAAAAATTTTCTTAAAAAATAACTCAATATTTTTATTTACACCTGCCATTAAAACCGCACTTACCAACCTACACAGACATGCCTGAAAATCCACATTGCTAATTTATTGCAAAATATTTCAATTCTGCACAAAATTGATTTTTCTTGATTTATATCAAAGCAAAAAATTGTAAATAAAATAGTACACAAAATGTAAATTTTTATCAAGCTGAAAAATTCATATTCTCTATCAATGGGATCACTTTTCCCACGCGCCTGCGTGTGAACTTCCCCTAATTACAACCATTTATCAGGCTTTTCGAGACCGGCAAAATGAAATGGCCGCCCTTCAAATTACATTTAAATATAGGCACTTACACTAACTCCATTAATCTTGACAATGAATATCAGAGTGCGTATAAATTTACTTGGAGTCGCAGTCTGTAGCACAAAAACTAAATCATTATTAATTATCACTAGTTGTATCAGCCACCCAGGAGACACACCATGGCTAATCACAGTCCTGCAAAAAAAGCGTCCACCACCCCACCCCCAACAGAATCACGCCGTAAGTTCCTTGGCACCGCAGCGGCCGGTACAGCCGCCGCGGTAGGCATGGGTTTTCCGGCCATTGTCAGCGCCCAAACCCCGGTCAGTTTCCGCTTTCAAAGCACTTGGCCAACCGTAGATATTTTTCACGAATACGCCCTTGATTTTGCTAAAAAAGTCAATGACATGACCGGCGGAGAACTTAAAATTGAGGTCCTTCCAGCCGGTGCTGTGGTACCCGCCTTTGCCTTGCTGGATGCCGTTTCAAAAGGAACCCTTGACGGTGGCCATGGCGTACTTGGTTATAGTTATGGAAAACAGAATGCACTTGCCCTGTTTTCTTCCGGCCCAGCCTATGGCATGGATGCCAATATGTTGCTTGCCTGGTTTAAATACGGCGGTGGCAATGAATTGCTGGTCAAATTATATGACTCTATTGGCGGCAATGTGATTTCTTTCCTTAGCGGCCCAATGCCTACCCAACCCTTGGGCTGGTTCAAAAAACCTATTGCCAAAGCAGAAGACCTGAAAGGCCTGAAATTCCGTACCAACGGACTGGCCATTGACCTGTTTACCGCCATGGGCGCTGCCGTTAATGCTCTGCCTGGCGGTGAAATCGTCCCCGCCCTTGATCGTGGCCTCCTGGACGGCGCGGAATTTAACAACGCCTCATCAGACCGCCTGCTTGGTTTTCCTGATGTTTCCAAAGTGTGCATGCTACAAAGTTTTCACCAGTCTTCAGAAACCTTTGAAATTACCTTCAATAAAGATAAATACAATGCACTGCCAGACAAAATGAAAGCGATCATTGAAAATGCCGTTGAAGCCGCCTCGGCTGATATGTCATGGAAAGCCATAGACCGCTATTCACAAGATTACGTCAAACTGAAAACCGAAGACAATGTCAAATTCTACAAAACACCTGACTCCATCCTTCAACAACAATTGACGACCTGGGACGATATTATTGCCAAAAAAGCGGAAAGCAATGCCCTGTTTAAGGAAATTGAACAGTCGCAACGTGCTTTTGCTGAACGTGCCCTGGCATGGGATATGGATACCAACAATAACCGTCGTATGGCTTACAACCATTATTTTGCCCGGCCCGCTGCCAAAAAGTCCTAAAACGCTGGTACTCGCGTCTGTAAACCAATAACTGGTTTACAGACCTTCCTGTCATTTTCATGCCTATCAGGGATGAAAATGACCTCTTTGTATCAATCAATACTGCCAGGCGACTCTTTATGCAAAAAATATTGCGCTTTATTGATAAAGTTAATACGCTGATCGGACAAATATTCAGTTGGTGTGCACTCATACTCACCTTGTTTGTAACCTATGAAGTTTTCTCCCGTTATGCATTGCATCAACCTCATGCCTGGGCATTTGATGTCATGAATATGCTTTATGGTGCACTCTTCATGATGGCCGGTGCTTATACCCTGGGGAAAAACGGCCATGTTCGCGGTGACGTGCTTTATGGTTTTTTTCCTGCTCGCTTACAAGCCAGCCTGGATTTTATCCTTTATTTTATTTTTTTCTTTCCAGGGATTATTGCCTTGGTATGGGCAGGTTACAACTACGCCTCTGAATCCTGGATCATCAATGAGCACTCTACCATTACCGCCGATGGTCCGCCCATTTACCCATTCAAGGCCATCATTCCGATTGCCGGTTTTGCCCTGCTTTTACAGGGATTCGTTGAAGTGGTCAGATGCATTGCGTGCCTGAAAAAGGGCGAATGGCCGTCACGCGATATTGATGTTGAAGAAGTGGACGTTGATAAATTGAAAGATATGGTCCATGTTTCAACTGAAGACATCATTCAAGCAGATGAATATATAACAGATAAAAACAGGAATAAGTCATGAAAAAAGAAGCCTGGTTCGGACTTACTATATTATTCGGCATTATTATTACCCTGTTTATTTTCATGCCTGCTCCGGCTGACATCACGAATGGTCATATGGGCCTGCTCATGCTGGCCTTAATTGTTGCGGCCATCATGCTGGGGTTTCCCACTGCCTTTACGCTAATGGGCATGGGTGTAGGTTTTACCTTATATGCTTACCAGGATATGGGTACGCGGCTAGCTGTGGAACAAACCCTTGACCTGATGGTTCTGCGTACCTACGCCGTCATGACTAATGATGTACTTATTGCGGTTCCTTTATTCATTTTCATGGGCTATCTGGTTGAGCGCGCCAACCTGATTGAAAAATTGTTCAATAGCCTGCACCTGGTGATGGCACGCATCCCAGGCTCTTTGGCAGTTGCGACGATTATTACCTGTGCCGTTTTTGCCACGGCAACCGGTATTGTTGGTGCTGTGGTCACGTTGATGGGATTGCTTGCACTACCCGCCATGCTTAAAGCAGGTTACGATGTTAAGCTTTCTGCTGGTTCTATTACCGCAGGCGGATGCTTGGGCATCATGATCCCACCTTCCGTACTGTTAATTGTATATGGTGCCGTAGCGGGTGTCTCGGTGGTCAAACTATATGCAGCCGCCTTTTTCCCTGGCCTCATGCTGGCCACGCTTTATGTAGTTTACGTCATTATCCTGGCCAAACTCAAACCAAAGATGGCGCCCCCCCTGTCTGAAGAAGATAAACGCATTACCCTACCCGAATTTGCGGAAAACATAAAAAACGCCATCAGTAACAAAGCCTTACCAGGCCTGTTAACTGCCCTGAAAGGCAAACGCAATGCCAGCATGCCCGCAAAAACCCTGCTTTATCAACTTTTTATTACCTTATTGCCAGCCATCGTTTTCTTTGGTGCCATGGGCATTACCTACGGGATTGTTACCGCCCCTGCTCCCCAACAAACCTATGAATTGCAAGAAATGGGATTCGGCTCATTTGACACCCCGTCTGACAGTTACAGCAGCGGCCTGGCAGAGCCCCCCGGAGCCGGCGGATTGGCTGAACCTCCGGGCACCTTGAACGAACCTCCCGGGGCCGAGCCTATGGCACAAGCCGCCGTTGAAGAAGTCACCGCTACAGAAACCGTCATCGCTGATGAAGCGGGCAGAACCAATGCCCCCATGACATTCTGGATTATTTTCTTTACAGGTCTGGCCCTGTTGCTCATCTTTTATACATTTTTTACCTTTGCCCGGCTGGAAATTTTCAAAATGCTTCTGGCCTCCTTCTTCCCGCTGGCCATTCTGATCCTGGCCGTACTGGGTAGTATTGTATTTGGTTTTGCCACTCCATCAGAAGCCGCTGCCATGGGGGCATTTGGCGGGCTATTACTGGCATTTGCCTATCGACGCCTGAATATGGCCATGCTCAAGGAGTCCATGTACCTGGCAGCCAAAACCAGCGCCATGGTGTGCTGGCTATTTGTCGGTTCCAGTATCTTCTCTGCCGCTTTTGCCTTATTGGGTGGACAGGAAATTATTAACGCCTGGGTTTTATCAATGGACTTGACGCCTGTTGAATTCATGATCATGGCTCAAATTGTAATTTTCCTGCTAGGCTGGCCACTTGAATGGACGGAAATCATTGTCATTTTCATGCCCATTTTCCTGCCCTTACTAGGTCACTATAATATTGATCCCCTGTTTTTTGGCATCCTGGTCGCCCTTAACCTGCAAACTGCTTTCCTTTCACCCCCCGTGGCCATGTCCGCCTTCTATTTAAAAGGAGTGGCGCCACCACACGTTACCCTGAACCAGATCTTCCTGGGCATGCTGCCCTTTATGGGCATCCAGATATTTGCCCTGATCCTGCTTTATGTCTTCCCACAGATTGGTTTGTGGCTACCCGAGGTTTTATATAAATAATCAATCAACGGTTGGCGTCCCTCCGTGAAGCAAATGCCGCTAAACAGCGAGACTTACCTCACAAACCCGATCAAACAATAATAAATACCGCCAAATGGCGGTATTTATTATTGTACGCCCCCTGCTCAACATGATTAAATCGCATGCGATACCAAAAGGCGGCAATTGCCCCAAAGAATGATGAAACCGGCGTATGTGTCATCGACATACTTGTATAATTGCCGCATTAACAGAAAGGATACTGATGAAGTCAACCATCACAGAAGTCGAAGATATGGAAAACGAAGCCTTATTTTGTCCGGTAGCCACCACTACTTTTATAAAAAACATTAGTGATGATATTTATCCTTTGCTGGAGCTCGCTTCCAATGAACCGGACGCCACAGCGACTCCTTTGCTGAAATCCATTACCGTTTTACTTTGCAGCTATTGGAAAGCCTTTTGTTTTAACCTGGGTCAAGAGGCCTTTTACCAACTTGTAGACACGCTACCCTCAGCCACACAACTCCCCCTGCCCATAAAAAAGACCGTTGCACTGGATATATTAAACAATAAAGATGAACTGGCCGTCTGGTCACTGGCAGATAAACAATGGCGTGACCATGTTGCCAACCACTTCAATTACGATGCGTCCAACCAAATATTCAATACCTATCCTCCTGGCACCAGGCAGCTGAATCATTATTTCCAGCAACTAACCGGCATCGAACAGATTTCCGACTTCTGGCATTGGGAGAAAGATGAATATCCCTTTCTTCATTCAGCATGTTCGGTTGCACAAGCCTGTGAGGTTCATGAGCAACTCATGCTATTGCCAGAAGAAATCAGCAATCAGCAAAACATCAGTGACCTGAGCTACCATGCCGTTTGCGATTATTACGCCCATACCCTGGGGCTTGCCATAAAAACCCAAACAGCCATTAAAGCGCTGCTTGGAGTTAATGAAACTGACAATCTGAGCGACTCATCATCCACACCAGACTTTACCCACCGGGATTAAACAACATTTACCTGGCCTGATTGATTCTGAGCCGGAATGGCATAGGTGCCCACTGCATGCGCCACTGCCTGCCCGTCCCCTTCGGAGTAAATAAAAACATCTCCAACGGCAAGGGTTCTACCCAGCTTGATAAGCCTGCATTCAGCAATAAGATCTTTGTCTGAAGCGGGCTTTCTTAAAAATGACATATTAAGATTAGTGGTAACGGCCAAAGGCACAATCCCGATTTCGCCCAGAATGGCAACATATAAAGCAACATCGGCTGCCGTCATTAGCGAAGGTCCCGATACGCTTCCTCCTGGCCGCAGGTCTTCATGGCTTACCGGCCATCTTACTCTGGAAAACTTTTCTCCAACGCTTTCCACTATGCATTTATTCTGGGGAAAATCCTTTTTCAGGAAAGTGATAATTTCTACTTTTGAAGCCACGCCAAGATCTCCTGTATTTTTATAGATTGATCTAGACTGTACCCCAAATTCGACTTGCAGGAAAAATTTTGACAAAAAAAAACCAGGACTTATATAAGCCCTGGCAAAATTTACGCTAACAATGAAACGAATCACTGAGCCTGTAGTGTAGGACTTGCCATTATTTGTGTAAATCCCGCCATTTAATAAACATAAGATAGATCAAGATTCTTGCCCTAATTATATTGTTTTTGACAAAAAAGCCAACTTGACAAAAAATGATCTCTGCAAAACGTCAAATATTATTAATTTTATGACGTAAACAATGCAGTTCTGAAAATTTGATTTACATTCTTGCTTATTAACATAAATCAGGATTTGAGGATTTTTGCAGGCAATTGCAAGGCCTCATCACTCATTAGTGAATCAATATAATTCATAAGGTCAACGATGAAATTCACCCCCCTAGAACATACGATTACCTACTTCAATTTAAAAATAAATGTTCCTGAAGGGTACAAGTATCTTGCCATAGACAAAAATGGCACCTTATATGCTTATCTCAATAAACCAACATGGAATGCATCCACAACATCGTGGGTGCCCAACCTGCTTACCAACCAGCTTATGGAGTTTCTGACGCTGGGCGTTATTGAGTCAATGGATCTCGCACCCGAAGACAGTTTACTGAAAATTGGATAACGGCCAGACAGACCTGCCTGCCTGCCTGCCAAATATGAAAAATGGAAACCGCAAGTTTGATTAATCATCCAGCGGATTCGTTTCTGGGCGGAATGCAGCCCAACCACCATTTTTAATAATAAAAACGCGATCCTGTTCATCTAAAAACTGCTTAATGTAAGTCCGGAAAGTCGTACTGGTAAAATCGTCCAGCCTTACCCACCAAAATGATTTCAAGGCCCGTTGGGCCCCCAGGCGATCAAGCTCATCGTACAGCGCCAAATGTTTGTCTGCATTACCACTACTTAGATCAAATGCCAAAAAAAAAGTTACTGCCATTGATTTCCCCTCTTCATTAACCTAAAAGAGCCTCTCAAACAGCAAAGACTTATTCATTAAAGCACGTATTTTAGCCATAGAACATGACACCATTCTTTCTTTAGAAGAAAAATGTCATGACATTTAATGATCACCTTCAAAGTCATCATTAAAATCTTCCTGCCTGCCATGGTTTCTCATGCCCTGAACTTCATCACGCTTTCTTTTTACGTGATAGGCCGAGAGCACCGCATGCGCAACCATATCCAGAACCGGCCGGGGACCATCTTGAGAGTCCCATACCCTGGGTGTAAGCGACCCTGCAACCGAGACACTGTCACCATCCTGCAAGGCAAGTAACTGCGTGCAAGCCTGCTGGTTAAAACAGATAACATTTACAAATATAGTGTCCTGCTCTGTAGCCGCCCGTACCTTGGCCGTGACATAAGAGCCGTTTTTACCCTGGCCTTGCTTGGGTTGCCCAAATATTTTGCCGGCAATCAATCCATCAATCATTTTCAAATTCCATTTTGCTGAATAATTTATTATTATCACAAAACACGCTTAAGCAGTGAGTGTGAGTCTTTCGGGCATTATCATACCTGTTTTAATCTTCCCTATTTTCAATCTTGCCTGAAATAAAAACATAAAGACCTTAATAATTTCAACATAAAACAACCCCAAAACAAAACTTGATATCTATTTGCCGTTTTATTTAAAACCATCCATAAGACCTTGATTTATATCAACATAAAAAAACCACAAACACCCTTACAATGAAATCTACACCGTAGTCGGCTAACACCGATTTTTAAACGGACCATGACTTTCCATGTGTCCGTTTTTTTTATCCTGCTTTATCCTGCCTATTCTTTATTCCGCTCTCTTTACTTGCCGTTAAAACTTCCCTATTATTTTCATATATCAGCTTTTTTTCCGCATAACCGTTTTTCTTTCTGAACATCGCATCTTTTCATCCCCCAGCTTGTTCAGAAAGCCCGGTATTTAACCGTACATCAGGCAAGCCTGCATTGGGAATTTATGATGAAATTTACACGGTATCCTGTTTTTAGCGTATTGCTGCTTTCAGCATGTGCCGCTACTGCACCTATTGAAATGGCCAACCCGGCGTCAATGCTTTGCCAGCAAAAAGGCGGCAAAGTTATTATCATGCAAGGAAAAAATGGCCAATATGGGATTTGCCAATTCCCCGATGGCACACAAATTGAAGAATGGGAATTTTATCGCCAACATTATCAAGTCACTAAAGCCAATGAGCAGTAACAGGCCTGCTGCCTTTTAATGTTAAGCTTATAACACTCCATATTTTTTATCCTGCCATCATCCAGGCAGATTTCACTTTTTTAAAGAGGCACTTATGTCACGCTATATTTCTTACGAAAACATGGACGGCATCACAGAAAAGCTTACCTTGGACCCCAATGATTCCGTGCCGGAAAATATTGTTGAAATCAAAAAACTGTTAATGCAAAAACTGGATATTGATCCCACCGACCAAACCCCGGAATCTCCCAAAACCCCTGAAGAACTCATTGATGAAGCCTTGGATAACGCTAATATTCCAATATCTACCATCAAACTGGTTATTAATTAAGCCAAGTAGCGGTTTCAACCCGCCCGTTCCTTTTCTGGCTTAATAACACCTGGATAATGGCAGCCTTTAGTATTGCCATTATCCACCTTTGTTTCTAAAAAAGCATTCCCCTGGCACGCCCGCATGTGCTACATCTCTTTTTACCCAGCCTTTCACGCTTGCATATACTGCATGAAAAACAACAATCTGCAGCCTTACATCGTCACCGTAACCCCTATCCTGAAATACCCACCCCGCCGCAAAGCCCGTTAATACTTATTTATATCAAAAAAGTCTTTCTTTATAACTTCTTTATATATCAAGGGTATAGAGAAAGGCAGGAAAAATGTATAGAGTATAAATAAATTTTTATCTTTTACAGCATCATATGAATTTTAATTATATGCATATATGCTTATTTTTATATTTTTTTATGATGAATATGGGTATTGCAATGATATGTAGTGCTCAAGGAGTTTATAAATGAGCAATACGGCTGAATTGACACTTTTCTCGGCAAACCGCCTGCATGACGGAATTGTAGTCTGGCTGGGAGAAAACAATGAGTGGGTGCAAGAATTGCAGTCAGCCTCATTATTCAATCAAGAAAACATCGAAGCGGCACGTGACATCGCACAGCAGGCCAGCGACCATAATTTTGTTGTCGGTGTTCAAGAATTGCCGGCCATCCGGGAAAACAATATTCCCGTGCCCTGTGATTACAAAGAGCGCATCCGCAGCAAAGGCCCATCCGTGCGCCCCGATCTGGGCAAACAGTCCGGAGATGGCGAAAACGGCAACCCTGCCTTCAGCCAGACCCTGCAACCGCGCCAGGCCAACAGCAAGGCCGGCATTTACCAATATGATGACAATGAGCACGCGTTCCTGAAAAACCGCGCCCGTTTTTTTGGTGAGCAGGTGCAACGCCGTTTAAGCGGAGAGCTTACCGAGGATGAGTTCAAGACCTACCGTTTAATGAACGGCCTATATTTGCAATTGCATGCCTATATGCTTAGGGTAGCCATTCCTTATGGCACACTTAGCGCCGAACAATTAAAACAGCTGGCCTATGTAGCACGCACTTATGACAAGGGTTACGGCCATTTCACCACGCGCCAGAACATACAGTTCAACTGGATACGGCTGGACCAGGCTGCCGATGCCTTATCCGCCCTGGCCGATGTCGACTTGCACGCCATCCAGACCAGCGGCAATTGCATACGCAACGTGACCACCGACCAGTTTGCCGGTGCAGCTTTTGATGAAGATATTGACCCTCGTGTTTATGCGGAAATCCTGCGCCAGTGGTCTACCGACCATCCTGAATTTACCTATTTACCTCGCAAATTCAAGATTGCCATTACCGGCAGTGCCAATGACAGGGCTGCCATCCGGCTGCATGATATTGGCTTGCGGGTTCTGAAAAACGAAGCTGGCGAAACAGGTTTTGAAGTACACGCTGGTGGCGGCCTTGGCAGGACGCCTATTGTAGCCACCAAGGTAAGGTCATGGTTACCACAGCAAGATCTGCTTAAATATGTTGAAGCCATTGTCCGTGTTTACAATGCGCTCGGACGTCGTGACAACCTGTATAAGGCACGCATCAAAATCCTGGTCCGGGAACTGAAGCCAGAAAACTTTATCCGCATGATAGAGGAAGAATTTGACGCCCTGCCCGATGACCGCCCGCTGGTTAGCAATGAACTGGTTGAGCACTTTAATGCCCGCTTTGTGACGGCATCCTTCGAGGCAGGCAGCGGCAAATTTCCCGCATTTGAAGCGTCACTGGCAAACAATCCTGCCTTTGCCCGCTGGGTTAAACAAAATACTTACCCGCATAAGCAAGCCGCTTATATCAGCGCCGTCATTTCCCTGAAACCGCAAGGTGGGATTCCCGGTGATATGAGTGCCGATGAAATGGATCTGGTGGCCGGGCTGGCTGAAAAGTATTCCCTGAATGAAATCAGGGTCACGCACGAACAAAACCTGGTTCTGCCACACGTGAAAAAAGAAGACCTTTTCGAGGTTTGGCAAACACTGACCAACGCCAGTTTGGCAACCGACAACATCGGTCTGGTCACCGACATGATTGCCTGCCCTGGCATGGACTACTGCAGCCTGGCCAATGCCCGCTCTATTCCTGTCGCCCAAGAGATTGCGATCATGGTTCATAAAAAGAAAATTGAACATGATCTGGGCAAACTTACCCTGAACATTTCGGGTTGTATTAATGCGTGCGCCCATCACCACATTGCCAATATTGGCATTCTGGGCGTAGATAAAAACGGCCAGGAATTCTATCAAATCACGCTTGGCGGCTCTGCCGATGAAAACGCGGTGGTTGGCAAAATCCTGGGGTCTTCCGTTACGTTTGAAGACGTTCCTGTGGTGGTAGAAGAAATCATGAATATTTATCTTCGTGACCGCACCAACGATGAAACTTTCCTGCAGACCTATCACCGCATTGGCGCTGCACCCTTCAAGGAGGCACTTAATGTTGCTGGTAAATAAATTTGGAAAACCCGCCCAGGATCAATGGCAATATGTGGGTGCTGAAGATGCGCTTCCCGGTGATGGCAGCATTGCCATTACGGTAGACAGATGGGCAGAAATTGAAAACCTGCCAGTTCGCAAAGGAATATGGTTAAACCCTGGCGATAATGTGGCCGACATTGCCGGACTGTTGCCACAGGTAGAGCTGGTTCTGATTGATTTCCCGAAATTCAGGGATGGCCGGGGATTTACACAGGCCAAGCTGATTCGTGAACGGCATCAGTTTAAAGGTGAAATACGGGCCGGTGGCCATGTATTACCAGACCAGTTTACCGCCATGATTACTTGTGGGTTCAGTAGCGCAAAAGTCTCCAAAACCTTTCCTGAAGAGCGCTGGCTTGAAGCCGCCCAGCTTGCCGAATCACATAAAACCAGCACGGCACCAGGCAGCTTATTGAACAGGCTGGTTGGTGTTTATGGTTCATAGGATAAGGCTGCATAAGGGAAATTCTCATTAAGCAGGCGGATGTTGGGCTTAATTGTCAACCGTCCTGCCTAAATAAAAAAGGCTTGCATGCAAAATGGGCAAGCCTTTTTTCTGCCTTTCGCCCCTAACGTCGTCTGCTACGCCATCAGAACCTTCTGTAGCTACTTCTCATCCTTACGGATTGAGCCCGATTCAAACGCGCCGCTTCACGTTCAGCAAATGCTTCCTCTCCGGCTTCGTATGAGCCTTCATAGGAGCAATTCCCCCACCATCCACATTCACTCACGAGATTTGAAGATACCCGGTTTGTTGAAAAACAGCCCGACACAAGCGTGGCAAAAACCAATATGGAGGCAATTCGGTACAAATTTTGAATAGGCATCATTCTGACTTTAAAAAGTGATGTAAATTTTCATTTAACGTAGGCATAGGACAACTAAAATACTTAACCCGTCTTTTTTTCGGGTGGCTTTACTATACTTGCCAGTGCGTGCGTAACCTGCCTTATATTGTGGTTACCAGCTACTTCAATCCTTTGCTTCTGGTCTCAAACCATTCTGTACCGATGGCTTTAAAGCTGTTTTCGGCCTCAATCTCTTTTACCCGCTTTTCCACCTTCTTCTGGTAGCCGGGGTCAGTGCCATTGGGGTATCTCCATTAGGGGTATCAAGTTATACCCCCAAATGTACCCCCTAATGGGGGTATCTTCAAGTCCCCTTTTGTCTTAACTTATACCCCGTCCAGACAACAAAAAACCCCGTAAATGCTTGATTTATCGGGGTCTTGTCTTATTATTTCCTAGCTTGTCTTTAAGCATTTGGTAGGCGGTACTGGAGTCGAACCAGCGACCTCTACGATGTCAACGTAGCGCTCTAACCAACTGAGCTAACCGCCTTCAGGAAAGAATATAATTATATGCATCAACTATAACTCCGTCAACACTTCGTGCCAAAACAATTAAAAATCAGGCAGTTTATTTGGAAAATGTTGTTTTTTGGTTAGTATAACCAACACCAATATCCATAATGCCGTACATCTCTACTTTGGAACCGCTTAATGAAGCATTTTCGGAGCCGGCTGTGCAACCCGCCAAAAGCCCTAACAAACAGCATGACAGCAACAGTGTTCTCTTCATTTTCCACCTCGTTTCATAGGGGGCTCATAAAGCCCCCCCGTTAATTGGCACGCGAATCAGGCAATCACTTCCAGCTTGGCAATACCCAATGCCAGGGTTTTGGCACCGGCATTCTGGAAAATAATTTGTGCCTGAGCATCGTTACCTTGACCACTTAAATTAATAATGGTTCCATCACCAAACTTGGCATGACGCACACCTTGGCCAATTTTGAATTGTTGCTGCCCAACCTGCACACCACTGCTTACAGTACGTGACGCACGCGGTGCCATGATTCCGCTTTGGGGACGCCCAAAGGCATCACGCGGGTGGGACGTACCGCTTCCCCAGCTATTTTGGCTTGCACCATAAGTGGCAACCTTGGGTGTTAACCATTTAATGCAGGCTTCAGGGAGCTCATCCAGAAAACGTGAGCGAATGGAATAACGGGTTTGACCATGCAACATTCGACTTTGCGCCATGCTAATATACAGGCGCTCGCGGGCACGGGTAATGGCTACGTACATAAGACGGCGCTCTTCTTCAAGCCCGCCATCAGCCATCAGGCTGTTCTCATGCGGAAACAGCCCTTCTTCAACGCCGGTAATAAATACCACTTCAAACTCAAGACCTTTGGCGGCATGAATGGTCATTAGCTGGATGGCATCTTCTCCTGCCTTGGCCTGGTTATCGCCCGCTTCCAGTGAAGCATGAGATAAAAACGCGGCCAGCGGGGAAATGGCTTCCTGAAACATGATATCCGGGTCAACGGGAACAGGGGGTTCTACCGCCTTGCTGGCGGGCATCCCCTCGTAGTTTTCTTCAAGAGAAAACACGGTTGCCGCATTAATCAACTCACTTAAGTTCTCAAGGCGTTCCGCTCCCTCGCGCTCTTTTTCGTAATGCTCTTTTAATCCTGAGATTTCAATAACGTGCTGCACCAGTTCGGGTAAGGTAACGGTTTGCCCCACCTCGGCCATTTGCTTGATAAGTTGCACAAACGAGGCAAGATTGCCCCCCCCTTTTCCTGAAACCGCACCAATGGCATGCGCCATGCTGCAACCAATTTGACGTGAGGCATCGGTCAGGTTTTCAAGGGTACGGGCACCAATACCCCGAGTGGGAAAATTAACCACCCGCATGAAAGAGGTATCGTCACCCAAATTGGCCACCAGGCGCAGGTAAGCCAGCACATGCTTGACTTCCTGACGCTCGAAAAAGCGCAGGCCACCATAAACCTTGTAAGGAATCCGGGCTGAGAACAGGGCATGCTCTATCGTGCGCGACTGTGCGTTGCTGCGGTACAGGATGGCAATATCACGTCTTGCTCGCCCGTCATTAAGCAGTGCCTTGATCTCTTCCATCAGCCATTGCGATTCTTGCAAATCGGTGGGTTGCTCTATGATGCGCAAGGGTTCACCGGCACCACGGTCGGTCCACAGGTTTTTACCCATGCGATCATTGTTATGTTCAATCAAGGCATTGGCTGCATCCAGGATATTGCCATAAGAACGGTAGTTTTGCTCAAGCCGGATAATATTACCTTTGGCGTAATCACGCTCGAAAGCGGTCATATTACCCACATTGGCACCACGAAATGCGTAGATGGACTGGTCATCATCACCCACGGCAAACATTGAGGCCTCTTGACCGGCAAGCAGACAAAGCCACTTGTACTGCAGGTCATTGGTGTCCTGAAATTCGTCTACCAGGATATGTTTGAAGCGGCGCTGGTAGTGTTCACGAACCGGCGCATTTCTGGCCAGCAATTCATAGGCACGCAACAGCAGTTCGGCAAAATCAACCACCCCTTCACGCTGACATTGTTCCTGGTATAGCTGATAAATATCCACCATCCGCTGGCGATGCGCATCCCATACTTCCATGGTTTCAGGACGCTCACCCTTTTCCTTGGCCGCATTGATAAAACGCTGCATCTCTTTGGCCGGAAATTTCTCATCATCGATATTGCCGGTTTTAATCAGGCGTTTGATGGCCGACAGCTGGTCTGCCGTATCAAGAATTTGAAACCCCTGAGGCAAGCCGGCATCACGGTAATGGGTACGCAAAAGGCGGTTGCACAAGCCATGAAAAGTGCCTATCCACATGCCCCGGGCATCAATGGGCAACATGCCCGTTAAACGGGCAAGCATTTCCTTGGCGGCTTTATTGGTAAATGTGACGGCCAGCAAGCCATAAGGTGAAACCTGGCCCGTTTGAATGAGCCAGGCCATGCGAGTAGTGAGAACCTTGGTTTTACCACTTCCGGCGCCTGCCAGAACCAGCGCGTACCGCGCTGATGACGTTACCGCAGTACGCTGTTCGGGATTGAGCTGATCAATCATGCCGCGTAACGTTTCAGGCGCAATGCGAATTGCTCAAGACCCTGAATACCACTTTGCTGGGCTTGCTGACACCAGGCCTGCAAGTCTTGCAACAGTTGTTCACTGCTTGCCGTAGAGCTTGCCCAAACACGCGTAAGATCATCACGCATAGTCACCAGGGTTGCCAGGACTTTATTCTGGGACAGCGCGTTCTCAAGCTCTTCTTTTTCAGTTGGCTTCAGGGACTGCTCTGCCTGGGTAATGCGATCTGCAACCGATTTCAGCAAGGCTGCCTGCTGGATACTAAGGCTGTCCTTTACACCTTTAAGGCGCTCAATTTCTGCCTGGGCCGCCTGTTTAAGCAAATCTGCATAGCGGGTCATGATTTCATAACGGTGAGTGATCACGCCTTGCAGGGTTTTTTCAGTGACCAGATCAGGCTTTTGTTCAAGTTTTAATTTAGGGGCCACTTTACGCACTTTGGCCAGGCCCACATAACTCATTAGCTTGATATACAGCCAGCCAATGTCAAACTCATACCACTTGCTGGAAAACTTGGCCGATGTACCATAAGCATGGTGGTTATTGTGCAGTTCTTCGCCCCCAATAATAATGCCAATCGGGAACAGGTTTGTACTGGTATCCGGGCTGGAAAAATTACGATAACCAATATAGTGGCCCAGGCCGTTTACCACACCGGCCGCCCAGAATGGGATCCAGGCCATTTGCACGGCCCAGACCGCCAAACCGGCAGCCCCAAATAACAACACGTCTACAATCAAGGTCAAAATAATACCCAAGCCGGAATGACGAGTGTAGATATTACGCTCAAGCCAGTCATCGGGGGTTCCGTGACCGTAACGTTTGAGGGTTTCCTCATTGGCAGATTCTTCACGGTACAGCTCTGCCCCTTGCCACATTACTTTTTCTATGCCATACACAACAGGCGAATGCGGATCACCTTCTTTCTCGCATTTTGCATGGTGTTTGCGATGAATGGCCACCCATTCCTTGGTAACCATACCGGTGGTAAGCCACAACCACAAGCGGAAAAAATGAGAAATAATGGGATGAAGATCCAGACCACGATGAGTCTGGTTGCGATGCAGAAAAACAGTGACTGCAACAATGGTGATATGCGTAAGAACCAGCGTGACAAGAATAACTTGCCACCAGGACAGTTGCAATAAACCACCCGCCACAAAATTAAGAATATTATCCATAAACCTTACCAGGTCTCCTAAAAACGTTTGCTTCAGTGTTCAGGATTGGAATGACATACAGAAAAAAAGTTCTGTTCCAGCCCTGGTTACTTGCTTCAGATGATTACCATCATGCTGAAAAAATATGATTGTACAAATCTATTAAAAGAATTAAAAAACCTAATAACAGATTGATTTGATTAATGAATCATTATTGCATGTTTATAAATGCAACGCAAAAAAAATGACTAATTTCCATTCTGTCGAGATGGAAATCAGCCATTTTAAATTACTTACGACGACAGCTTATCTTTTACAGACTTGTCTTTGTTTGCGCTTATTGTTTCAGTTGCTTCTGTCACAGTTGCTTCTGGTGAGGTTGCTTCGGTTGCCGTTTCTGCAATTTCACTACTTGCCACAGCTTCTTCCGTTTCCGCCGTTTCATTAGAGACAGCCGCCACATCTTCGCTTGACGCTTTCGCAACAGAAACCTTTTCAGCGGCCTCTTTTTTTACAGCTACCTCGTCTTTTTTCCGGCGTTCAAGCACTGCAGCAAAAAAGCCGTCTGTACCGTGAACATCCGGACGCAGGTGAAGGTATTCATTTTCCATGACCAGATTGGGGCAACGATCTCCCAGCACCTCATTCACATGAAGCAGTGTAAAGTCCGGGTGGTTTTGCAAGAACTGCTCAATCTGCTGCTCGTTTTCCTCGGGCAGAACACTGCAGGTTGAATAAACCAGGCGTCCACCGGGCGCAACGCAACGCGAAGCGCTGACCAAAATACTTGCCTGCATGGCCGTCAATTCAGCCACATCTTTGGGTGACTGCCGCCACTTCAGGTCTGGGTTGCGACGCAAAGTACCCATCCCGGTACACGGTGCATCGACCAGCACACGATGCGCCTTACCAGCCAAACGTTTAACGCGGGCATCGTTTTCACTGGTAATCACAACCGGGGTAACATTGGACAGGCCACTGCGGGCAACGCGTGGCTTGGCTTTTGCCAAACGCCCCGCTGACACATCAAAAGCGTAAAGGCGACCGGTTGAACGCATAAGCGCACCCAACAGAAGGGTTTTACCACCCGCCCCCGCACAAAAATCGATCACCATCTCGCCCCGACGCGGGCTAACCAGCATCCCCAGGATTTGGCTACCTTCATCCTGCACTTCCAGTGAGCCGTTTTCAAACAAAGGCCAGCGATTAATGGCCGGCTTCCCTTTCAGGCGTATACCCCATGGGGAATACGGGGTGGGCTGTGGCTCGAACGGCTCTGCCGGTGAATCTTTGAAAGCGGCCAGCACCGTTTCACGGTCGGTCTTGAAACTATTAACGCGCAAATCAAGGGGCGCCTTTTCATTAAGGGCGGCAATCAGGGACTCGGCATTGTCAAGCTTGCTGAAGTACTCATATAACCAATCAGGCAGGCTGCCCCGAACGGCAGGTGACAAGGCATTCTGGTCTATGGTTTGCAAATGCTCAAGCCAGGCATTTTCATCTTCGGTAATGACAGCCCGGATGGCGTCGTGCCCCAGGGTTGAAGACAGTCCCAGAATAGCCAAACGTTGCAACGATGAACCAACGCCACTTTCGGAAAATTGCCGATAACGGCGCAGGTTGCGAAGAATGTCATAGACGGCTTCGGCCACTTCGGCACGATCACGACTACCCAGCGACTTGTTCATTCGAAACCAGGCAGACAATACCGAATCTGCCGGGAACTTCCATTTTTGCACTTCGGCAAAAACCGTTTTAACCTGTTCTATGCGTACGGCATAAACCGGCGTTTTAACAAACGGTTTTTCAGGGCCTTTTTTTCTGCCGGCAGAACCCTGCCGGTTGCGTGAGGTGGCACTTGATCTCATTTTAATTATCCTTTTTCTGAAAACATGAACAGTGAGGGCACTTCACGTTTATAAATAACCTTGCCATTATCGCCCAGTTCTACGATATCTTCTGCCAAATAGCCCACCACGGCAGGAAACATTATGTGCTCCATACCCAGAACCCGTTGCGCCAGCGCATCCGCGCTATCTGTTTTCAGCACCGGCACTGCCGACTGGGCAATAATAGGACCATGATCCAGTACGGGCGTCACAAAATGAATCGTGCACCCGTGTAACAATACGCCGGCATCCAGGGCTTGCTGGTGCGTATCCAGTCCGGGAAAGGATGGCAACAGGGAGGGATGGATATTAATCAGTCGACCGTGGTAATGACGCACGAATTTTTCGGTAAGGATGCGCATGAAACCGGCCAGCAATACATAATCAGGCTGATGGGTGTCAATAATTTCCTGCAGGGCTTGATCAAATGATTCGCGCGAATCATAATCCTTGTTCAGGATTTCGTGTACATTAATACCCTGCTCTTTGGCCCATTCAAGGCCCTTGCTGTTCCTTGAGTGGGAAATAACAGCCGCAACATGAATATCAGGCCGGTTTTTGGCCATAGTAACAATAGCCTGCATATTCGAACCACGGCCCGAAATCAGCAGAACAAAACGTTTGGGTGATTGATTTACAACAGTCACAGCATAACTTCCTTCTTAATGAAGCGTAAAATTGTAAACTGTTATTCGTGAAAAATACTATTAATCTTTATCGTAATGCTTTCCCCGCTTCCCAACAACGGGAAAGCGCGCTCACCATTGGCAACTTCGATGGGGTCCATCTGGGGCACCAGCGCCTGCTTGAGCGCGTCGTCCAGGTAGCCGAGCAAAAAAAACTGGTTCCCTCGGTCATGACATTTTTGCCACACCCCAGGGAATACTTTGCCTTTCGCGAACAGCGCCCCGAACTGGCCCCCACACGCATTTCACCCCTGCGCGATAAAATTACCGCACTGGCCGATGCCGGCATAGAACAGGTTTTCCTGAACCGTTTCAATCAACAATTTGCCACCCTTAGTGCCGAACAGTTCATTGAAGATATTCTGGTACGCCGATTGAAAACAAAATGGCTGTACGTAGGCGTTGACTTTCGTTTTGGCAAAAAACGCAGCGGTAATATTGCACTATTGCGCGATGCCTCTTCCCACTTCGGTTTTGAAGTGGAAACACTTGAAGATGTACTGGATAAACAAAACCAGCGCTATTCAAGCACCGAGCTGCGCAATGCACTGGCTTTTGGCGATCTTGATCGCGCCAACAGTTATCTGGGGCGTCCGTATGAAATCAGTGGTCATGTCATTCACGGCAAAAAACTGGGCCGCACTATCGGCTACCCAACCCTAAACCTGCGTGCCATGCCGCGTTGTGCCTTACGTTCGGGCATTTATGTGGTTTCCGTCAAGGGCCTTGACGGGCAACTGTTACCCGGGATTGCAAGCCTGGGCGTACGGCCTACCGTCGAATCCGACGGCAAAGTATTGCTCGAAGTGCATATTCTGGATAAAACCGTATCGGCATACGGTAAACTTATTACTGTCTCATTCCTGCACTATGTGCGGGACGAAGAAAAATTTCCCAATTTACCCACAATGATCGATGCCATCCGTAACGATGAGCGCATCGCTCGTAACTATTTTGCTGTCCATGGACTATAAAAACACTTTAAATTTGCCCGAAACATCTTTCCCTATGCGTGGAAATCTGCCTAAACGCGAACCTGAATGGGTTAAACAATGGGAAGAAAATAAAGTTTACGAAGCTATTCGCGAGGCCAGCAAAGGCCGTCCAACGTTTATTTTGCATGACGGCCCGCCGTATGCCAACGGTGATATTCATATTGGCCACGCGGTTAACAAAATCCTTAAAGACATCATTCTAAAAAGCCGCAACATGGCTGGTTACGATGCCCCTTACGTCCCCGGCTGGGACTGCCATGGCATGCCCATCGAGATCCAGATCGAGAAAAAATTCGGCAAACACCTGCCTGTGGCCGAAGTGCAAGCCAAGGCCCGTGCCTATGCTTATGAACAAATAGACCGCCAGCGTAAAGATTTCAAACGCCTGGGCGTGCTGGGCGAGTGGGACAACCCTTACCTCACCATGAATTTTGCCAACGAGGCCAATGAAATCCGTGCCCTGGCCGATATTCTGGACAAAGGTTATATTTTCCGTGGACTCAAGCCCGTCAACTGGTGCTTTGACTGTGGCTCTGCCCTGGCCGAAGCCGAGGTTGAATACCAGGATCGCAAAGATCCGGCGATTGATGTTGCCTTCCCGTTTGCTGAAAAAGACAAACTGGCTAAAGCCTTCAATCTGGACCGTATTGACGACGGTGCCGTGGTTATCTGGACCACCACGCCCTGGACGATTCCGTCCAACATGGCACTTAACATCCACCCCGAGCTAGAATACTCGCTGGTGCGTGTTACGCCATCCCTGCCCACAGGGCCGTTGCTGCTGCTGGCCACAGACCGCGTAGAAGCCTGCCTTGCCGCCTGGGAACTGGAAGGCTCCATTGAAGCCAGCTGCCTGGGTGCAGCACTTGATCACATTGCTTTTCATCACCCCCTGTACCAGGTCGACGCCGGTTATGACCGCCTGTCTCCCATGTATCTGGGTGACTACGTTACCGTAGATGCCGGTACCGGTATTGTTCACTCTGCCCCTGCTTACGGTATTGAAGACTTTATCTCCTGCAAAGCCAATGGCATTAAAGACGATGACATTATCGGTCCGGTCATGGCCGATGGCAAATACGCCAGCAGTCTGCCTTTGTTTGGCGGCCTGTCCATTTGGGATGCCAACCCGAAAATTGTAGAAACCATGAAACAGGCTGGCGCACTTATTAAAGTCGAGCCCCTGAAGCATAGCTACATGCATTGCTGGCGTCACAAAACCCCAGTTATTTACCGCGCCACCAGCCAATGGTTTGCCGGCATGGACCGCCAGCCTAACGACGGCTCGGCTACCCTGCGTGAAAAAGCCCTGGCTGGCGTTGAGGCCACCAGTTTTTATCCGGCATGGGGTCGTGCACGCCTGCACGCCATGATTGCCAACCGCCCCGACTGGACCTTGTCACGTCAACGCCAATGGGGTGTGCCCATGGCCTTCTTCGTCCACAAGGAAACCGGCGAACTCCATCCACGCAGTGTAGAGTTACTGGAGCTGGTGGCCCAACGGGTTGAAAAAGAAGGCATCGAAGCCTGGCAATCGCTGGACCCCAAAGAACTGCTGGGTGAAGAAGCCGATCAATACGAAAAAAATCGTGATACCCTTGACGTCTGGTTTGATTCGGGCACTACGCACTTTACCGTCATGGGTGGCAAAAATCACGTTTGCAACGGTTCTCATGCAGATACCCTGCGCTGGCCGGCAGACTTATATCTTGAAGGCTCCGACCAACACCGTGGCTGGTTTCACTCTTCCTTGCTAACATCTTCAATGATGTTTGGCCAGCCCCCCTACAAGGGCTTGCTAACCCATGGCTTTGTGGTCGATGGCCAGGGCCGGAAGATGAGCAAATCAGTCGGTAACGTGATTGCCCCACAAAAAGTTTCCGACTCTTTAGGTGCTGAAATCATCCGCCTGTGGACGGCCGCCACCGACTATTCCGGAGAACTGTCCATCTCTGACCAGATTCTCAAGCGCGTGGTTGAAAGCTATCGTCGCATTCGCAATACCCTGTGCTTCCTGCTGGGCAACCTGAATGATTTTGACGCCGCCAAAGATATGGTCAGCCTTGAGCAAATGTTTGAGGTAGACCGCTATGCGCTGGCTTTTACCAAAACCATGCAAGATGAGGTACTGGCGAATTACCAAGCGCTTAATTTTCACCCTGCAGTGGCAAGGTTGCAGATTTTCTGTTCGGAAGACCTGGGTGCATTTTACCTAGATACCCTGAAAGACCGTTTATACACCAGCGGCAAAGACAGCCTGGCACGTCGTTCTGCACAAACCGCCCTGCTGCATATTACCTACAGCCTGCTTAAACTAATGGCTCCTATCCTGTCGTTTACGGCAGAAGAAGCCTGGGCAGTTCTGCGCGAATCCACCCTGAAAAACACCGACCTGGCCAATGGCATGACCATCTTTACCGAGGTTTACCATGATATTCCAGTACCGGCAGACAGTGATTCATTAAACGCCAAATGGTCTCGCCTGCTTGAAATCAGGGCCGACCTGAACAAACAGCTTGAAGACTTGCGCAGTGCCGGCCAGATTGGCTCCGCCCTGCAGGCCGAGGTAGATATATATGCCAGTGAACAGGACCTGGCCTGGTTGCAAAGCCTGGACGATGACCTGCGCTTCATTTTCATTGTTTCCCGGGCAACCGTGCATGCGGCAAACGGAGAACTCCGTTTTGAAATTGCACCGTCTGAGCATGAGAAGTGTGAGCGTTGCTGGCACTACCGTGAAGATGTAAACAGCCACCCGGAGCACCCTGGTATTTGTTCCCGCTGTGTTGACAACCTGCATGGTGATGGCGAGGCCCGTGAGTATGCCTGACCCGCATGACAACAAGCAACCTGTTGCCTATGGCATATGGGTTGCCTGTGCCTTTTTCCTGATTATTATAGACCAGGCCAGCAAACTGTATTTTGAACACAATTTTGACTATCTGGAAAGACAGAATATCCTGCCTTTCTTTGATTTCATTCTGGTTTACAACCAGGGCGCTGCTTTCAGCCTGTTTGCCGATGGCGGCGGCTGGCAACGTTGGTTCTTCCTGGTTCTAGGTCTGGGCGCTACCGGGTTTATTCTGTATTTGTTAAAAAAACATAAAGCACAAACGTTCTTTTGTTTTTCCCTTACCCTTATCATGGCCGGTGCGCTGGGCAATGTCATCGATCGCGTAGCCTACGGCCATGTTATTGATTTTCTTTTGTTTTATTGGGGTAATGCCTATTTCCCCGCCTTCAATGTCGCGGATATTTGTATTACCATAGGGGCTGTCTTTCTCATTCTTGATGAGATCCTTCGTATTCGTCGTACCAAACAAGAGCAAGCATGAATCCAGACCTTTCCGGCAAACGCATCGTATTGGGTATTACAGGTGGCATTGCCTGCTACAAGGCGGCAGAGCTTACCCGCCGGCTAATGGATCACGGTGCCCATATTACCGTGGTCATGACTGATGCCGCTACGCAATTCGTCACCCCCACCACCTTTCAGGCCCTGTCGGGAAACCCGGTATATACCGAAACGCTGGACGCCCGCATGGCCAATAGCATGGCGCATATTAATTTAAGCCGCCAAGCCGATGCCATTATTATCATACCGGCCAGTGCCGACTTCATTGCAAAACTCAGTCATGGCCTGGCCGATGACCTGCTTTCCACCCTGTGTCTGGCTAAAGGCAATTGCCCCCTTATTGTGGTGCCGGCCATGAACCGGGAAATGTGGGCGCACCCGGCAACCCAGCGCAATATACAACAGCTGTTGCACGACAACACTGCTGTTTGGGGGCCTGGCAGTGGCTCACAGGCTTGCGGCGAAACTGGCAGTGGCCGCATGCTTGAACCCCATGAAATCGTGAATGAAACCATCTCATTTTTTCAGGAAAAGCTGTTACGTGGCAAATGCGTGTTAATTACCGCTGGCCCCACGGCCGAGCCCATTGATCCGGTTCGCATGATTACCAACCGCTCCTCCGGCAAAATGGGTTACGCCATTGCCCGTGCGGCACGCGAAGCCGGTGCGCGGGTTATCCTGGTTTCCGGCCCAACCGCGCTTGAATCCCCCTATGATGTGCAGCGCATATCCGTTACCACCGCCCGGCAAATGCATGAACAGGTTATGCAACATGCCCATGATGCCGACATTTTCATCTCGGTCGCCGCTGTTGCCGACTGGCATGTCAGCAACTTCCAGGAAAACAAAATCAAGAAAACCGACAATACCGGTATGGATCTTGAATTTGCCCCCAACCCAGACATTCTTGCCTTGGTTGCCGCCCTTGAAAATGGCCCATGGTGCGTTGGTTTTGCGGCAGAAACAGAAAACCTGCTGGAATATGCCGAAAGCAAACGACAACGTAAAAACATACCCTTGCTGGTAGGCAATCTGGCGCAGGATGTCATGGATGCCGATTCCACCACTATGGTTCTGTTTGAAGAAAGCGGCCATCAACAATTGCCCACCCTGCCCAAACTGGCTGCTTCACGCCAGTTGGTTAAACATATTGCCCTGAAACTGTCGGCATAAAGGCCCTTTTTCAGGATCAACCGGTAAATTTTCATGGATCAGCTGCTTCAACAGGTCATTACATTCATCCAGGACAACCAGGTCTGGGCAGGCCCCATTATTGCCTTGCTAACCTTTGGCGAGTCCATGCTTATTATTGGCCTGGTCATTCCGGCCACAGCCATTTTGCTGGCAACCGGCACCCTGATCGGTTCAGAGGTACTATCACCCTGGCCCATCATAATCTGGGGAATAGCGGGCGCCATATTGGGTGACGCCCTTTCCTACTGGATCGGACGCTGGTTTGGCATGGATATCACCCGTAAGTGGCCCCTGAACCAGCACCGGAAAATGATTGCCCGTACAAGACTGTTTTTTTATAAATATGGCGTCTTATCGGTTTTTCTGGGTCGCTTCATGGGGCCTATACGATCTACGATCCCTGCGGTTGCAGGTATCATGAACATGTCGCATCTGCGATTTCAAATCGCCAATGTTACCTCTGCCATCATCTGGATGCCAATTATGGTCATGCCCGGGTATCTGGGTGCCAAAGGTGCCGAGGCCATTTCAGACTCTCATGGTGCAGGCGGCGGAACCACCTTGTTAATTGGTACACTATTATCAGTGGTTGCCGGTGTTTGGCTGGTTTATTCACTCATGAAAAAACCACCTGAAAAAATCAAAAAAGGAAAGAACCAAAACAGCTAGCTTACATTAACAAGGCAAAGGAAGCATCATGTTGAAAAGCTATGATAGCCCCAAAAATGGAGACTATGTCTCCTACATTGAAGCGCTGGTAAAGCAATCTTCCATGTCTTCCGCCACACAAAACAAGGCTGATGACATTTTCCAGAGTTCCCCTGGCAATTTCCCCGATGATGACACTTTCCCGTCAGACATACCGGTAAAACCCAGCACCTATACTTTGCCGCCCACCGAAAAAACAGCGGATAAAAAGCGTTCAGCCACCTACACAGCCTCTGCTTTCAATAAAAATATCAGAAGATTTTTCTTCCTGATTTTTCTGATGGCTTTTCTGGGCTCCATTCTTGCCAAGTCCGATGGTCAAGGGGCAATTGTATTACTTATCATTGTTGCCATTGCCCTGTTCCGGTTCATGGCATCCGTTTTCAAATCCACTAAATCCAACAGGAAAAAATGAAAATAGACCTGAAAATTCTTGATGAACGAATCCGTTCACAATTGCCCGCCTATGCAACCGGTGGCTCTGCCGGCCTTGATCTGCGTGCCTGTCTTGATGAAGCTATTACCCTGGCACCGGGCCAGACCACTTTGATCCCCACGGGTTTATCCATTTATATCAATAACCCGAACTATGCCGCCGTTATCTTGCCACGCTCCGGGCTTGGCCATAAACATGGCATCGTGCTTGGCAATCTGGTTGGCCTTATTGATTCCGACTACCAGGGGCAACTCATGGTTTCAACCTGGAATCGTGGCCAAACCGATTTTATTATTTCCCCCATGGAGCGCATTGCCCAATTAGTGGTGGTGCCTGTCCAGCAAGTAGAATTCAATATTGTCGATGAGTTTGAAGACAGTGATCGCGGCACCGATGGTTTTGGCAGTACCGGCCGCCGTTAATTTTTTTACAAGGACTTAATAATGACACTAACACGTAGAATGATTTTGAAAAGCACAGGCGCCCTGCTGGCCTCTGGCATACTGGGTTCCACCCTGGCGATGGCACAGGATACCACCACCGCCTGGCCCGAAAAGCCCATTAATTTTGTGGTTCCTTATGCTGCCGGTGGCCCGCTTGACACCATCGCCCGCCTCTTGGGTGAAAAGGTACAGCAAGAACTCAAGCAAACCGTTATTGTCGAGAACAAAGCCGGTGCCGGTGGCAATATTGGTGCCGCTTCGGTCGCCAAGGCCCAGCCCGATGGCTATACGCTGGTCATGGGTGCCGTGGCTATCCAGGCCATTAACCCATGGTTATATAAAAACATTACGTTTGATCCCATCAAGGATTTCGCGCCGGTCATTATGGTGTCTTCGGTACCTAATGTTTTAATCATAAACAAAGATTTTGCCGAAACCAACAATATCAATACCCTGCAAGACTTAATTGACTATGCCAACAACAATGTAGGCAAGCTTAACTACGCCTCTGGTGGCAGTGGCAGCGCCGGTCACCTGGCCGGTGAGCTCATGAAAGCCCGTACCGGCATTGACGCCGTACACGTGCCTTATGGCGGTGCCAATCCGGCAAAACTGTCTTTATTGTCCAACCAGACCCAGTTCATGTTTGACAACCTGGCCTCATCATTACCCCTGATTACTGAAGGACAAGTGAAAGCATTGGCCGTTACCACCAAAGAGGCCACACCTTTTCTGCCAAACACCCCCACTATGGAAGCTGCTGGCATTAAAGACTTTGATATTGGTACCTGGTTTGGTGTATTTGCTACCGGTGGCACACCCGAGCCGGTTATTAACAAGCTGAACACAGCCTATAGCAATGCCATGAATGACCCGGCCGTGCAAAAGCAGCTTAAAACCATGGGCTCTGATACCAAACCCGGTACTGCACAGGAATTTGCCGATTTCGTCAATTCAGAGCATAAAAAGTACAAGGAAATTGTTGAAATTTCGGGTGCCACCATTAACTAATCGGCCACAAAACTGGCTCACTGACAAGCAGCCAAAGCTGTTTTAATCACTGAGCCATACAGCCCGTATTATTGTTCACCGGCATAAACAAACTTGCCATCTTTAATGGTACCCATTACCGCGGCACGGGCATCAAAACCCTGGTGATCATTAGGTGTAATATTTAACACACCATTGGGAACAATCAGGTCTTTGGTGTTTTCAATTTCATCACGCAGCGCGTTCCTGAATTCAACCGTTCCTGGCTTGATGCCCTTTTTAATTACCCGTGACACCGCCTTGTCGGCCACAATCCAGGCACCCCAGGCATCACCGGCAAACTGGGTAGCCGTATTCGGGCCATATTTGGCTTCATAGCGTTCGGTAAAGTCCATGGCAACTTCTTTAACCGGATTACTGTCTGGCAAACCACGGGCAACCACTCCCGGGCCGGTTGGAAACAGCGTTCCTTCAACAGACTTGCCACCCACCTGCAGGAACTCAAGCGTGCCAATGCCATGGGTTTGGTAAATCGGATTTTTGTAGCCACGGTCTTTCAGGGTTTTTTCGGGCAATACGGCGGGCGTGCCGGCACCAGCCACCAAAATGGCATCGGGTTTGGCTGAAATCAGCTTCAGGGCCTGGCCAACCACCGATGAATCAGTACGCTGAAAAGATTCGCGGGCAACGACTTCAAGCCTGCCGTCAAGGCGCGAGGTAAACTCTTTCCACCAGTTTTCACCATAGGAATCGGCAAAACCGATAAACCCAACGGTTTTATGTCCTTTCTTGACCATTTCATCAATCAGGACATCAGCCATCAGGCCATCATTCTGGGGCATTTTGAACACCCAGCGACGGCCAGGATCATCGGCCGGCTCTACAATAGAACTGGAGGCCGCCAATGCGATCAGGGGTGTTTGGGTCTCTTTCAGGACATCCAGCAAGGCCAGGGTAGCCGCCGTTGTATTAGGACCAATAATAATATCCACTTTGTCTTCCGAAGTCAGCTTGCGTACATTTCTTACTGCCTTGCTAACATCGGTACCATCATCAAGAATAATATATTTGGCTTTTTCTCCGCCCAGTGTCTCTGGCCACAGCGTCATGGCGTTTTGGGACTGTATGCCAATGGCGGCAGCAGGACCGGTTGCCGATACATCAACCCCCACCACCACTTCAGCCTGGCTGACAGAGGTAAAGGCAAGCATTATTCCAGAGAATAGAATTTTCTTCTTCATTGCAAATATTATCCTAAGTTTTACAAATTACTGATGTGCGGGGCTTTGCTGCCCCTTGTTTACGATTGGCGACAAGAACGGGTTTGCACCGAAGCCTGTACTGTATTATCGGCCGACATAACACCTGGATTAATTTTTTTGGCCATTTCATTGGCCAGCAAACGAATGGCCTGCTGTTGCCCATTTACCACGGAAGCAGCCTCTTTTTGAATAACTGGAACGCTGATTCGTGTTTGGCAAATCCAGGCGGTGCTGGTGCCAGCTGGTGGCTTAAGCGTCCATACTACATCAAGCAGTGCGCTATCGCCGGGCATCAGTTCAAACTGCAGCACATTAGTTTGAACGTTCCAGACCGGTAACGAGCCCGGTACAACGGGCAAGTTCTGCACATTAATGGCGCCCAACTGACCAGCCAGATAAAATGACAGGGACTGGCCAATTTCATCTGACAGGGAGCCCGCCCAGCGCGCGGCATTCAGGGCATAAATAACCTGTGGCTCGGCAGCGTTGCGTACCATCAACTGGGGCTTGTCGACTGATTCGGGAATTTGCGGCAAAGCAATTTTCAGTCCTATGGGCGTATTGCCCGTCACTGCAGAAGACTGTATTTGTGGCTGCAAAGAATAATACCTGACTGGCGGTGCTGAAGCGCAGCCCACTATTAGCCAAATAACAATGCCTATGCACAAAGAATAACAAATTCTTTTCAAAATGGCATATTGTTGTTGTGTAAGTTTCATAATGAGCTATTCCATAAACGGTATTTGATCTTTCTGCCTGCCCCTGATGAGCGAAGAAGGTTCTACCTGCAAAAAGTCACTAATTGCACGAAATGATCGCATGGTGCGCGTTAGTTCCCGGAGCATAGTTCGAGTCTCTGACATTAAAGCACCATCTGGGCGCAGGGTGTCATCCATGCTGTTCACCAGCTTATCAGCTCCGTTCAATGAGCGGCTTGCCTGACGCAGGGCTTTGTTTATTTCAGGCATGGTTTTGCTGTCCAGATTGTTAACCAGCCCGGCCACCCCTTGCAAGGCGCTATCCAGTGATTCGCCAATTGAATCCAGGGGAAGGTCCTTGAGCTTGCGAATAATCTGATTCAGGTTATCCTGAATTTGGTCAAAACTGCCGCCCACTGTGGGAATGGTGAACGGGTCTTGCGATAAATCCGACGCAGGCAAAGGCGGTTCATCAGGAAAGTAATCAAGCGCCACATACAGCTGGCCGGTAAAAAGATTGGCAAAACGCAATTGTCCCCTTAAACCACTGGCAAAAAAAGCTTTTATTTCATTAAGCCCAATTTCTTTTACATTGCTGCCAGCCTGTTTTTTACTGTTCAGCACAACGCCCAGCCGGTTTTCAAAAACAATGGCGTCCACCACCGCAAAGCTTTCCTTGCTTTTCGCATCATACTCAAGACTAATGGCACGCACCTCGCCTAAATTGATCCCTTTAAAATCAAGCGGTGCTCCTGCCTGCAGACCACGTACCGAATTGCTGAATTTCATGCGAACCGGATAGGCCTGACCATGCGGATCGGACATGGCCCTATCTTCGGTGGTTTCCAGCAAAAAAACAGAGTTTGCCTGGGCCGGCCTGGTTTCTTGCCCATACTTTAGCGGTGGATCGGCAAAAGCCACACCACCCGTTAACAATGAAACCAGAGATTGGGTTTTGAAATTCAGGCCACTGGCGCCAAGTGAAAAATCCAGACCACTGGCATTCCAGAAACGGCTGTTTTCCGTCACGAATTGATCATAAGGGGAATCAATAAAAACAAGTATATCAACGGCCTTACCCTCTTTTTCAAGCTGGTAATTGATAACCTGCCCCACTGGAATGCGTCGATAATACACCGGAGAGCCCAGATCCAGTGACCCCAGATTCCTGGCATTCAGCACAAATTTTTTGCCCGGCCGATTACTTGAAATTTCAGGGGGCTGTTCCAGACCAATAAAGTCATCAGTATAAACCGGCTCTTTTTCATAGTCATCGGGTATATCAACACCAATATATGCACCCGACACCAGGGTGCCCAAACCGGATACCCCGCTAACGGTAAGGCGGGGCCTGACCACCCAAAAGCGGGTTCCTTCCTGCATCAGGAATTCGCTTTCCTTGGAAAGGCTGACATTAACCTGTACTTCATTCCTGTCTTGTGTAAGGCCAATTTTATTCACATGCCCAATCACCACATCCTTGTAGCGAACCTGTGTTTTTCCAACCTCAAGCCCTTCGGCCGTTTGGAAGATGATGCTGGCTTCCGGCCCCTGCTCCATATAGTCCCGGACCAGCAATGACAAGCCGACGATGGCAGCCATAAAAGGCACCAGCCAGATCCATGAAATGTTTTTCCCTTTTTTTTGACTAACAAGCGGCTCTTTGACGATAGGTGGTTTTCCCCCATTTACCACCAATGGATTATTCGCCTCTGGGGAGGATAATTGTTTGTCGTCAGATTCAGACATTTTTTGTTTTCCGCATAATTAACGCCATAAATAAACCGGTAAGCTGGCACAAACTGCTTTATTGAAATGTGGGTGCTGTTTCTGCCGGCTCAAAATCGTCCTGCTCAATCCCGTCATCAACGCAATCCCACCCTTCCCTGATATCAAAACTTTGGGCGGACAGCATGGTGAAGACAACCACCAGTCCAAAAGCAGTCGCACCATGCCCGGGCATGACGCTCATCAGGTTGCCAAAATTGGCCAGCGCAGCCAGCAAGATCACCACAAAAACATCCAGCATGGACCATTGTCCGATATATTCAACAATCTGGTAAAGGCGGGTATGCTGCTGCTGAACGGCATGACTGCCTGATTTATCATTGAGGTATAAAACCAGCATAATAACAATTTTGCTAATGGGTACCACGATACTGGCCACAAAAACAATTAATGCCAGATCCCATGATCCCAATTGCCAAAGCTGAAGCACACCGCCCAAAATAGTATGTCCGCTGGAGCCTAGCAAGGAATCAATAAACATGACCGGATACAGGTTGGCCGGCACATAAAACACAATAGCTGCTGCCAGCAGGGCCAGGGTTCGGGATTTATATTTGGGTTTACGATAATGCACGCTGGCATTGCAACGGTTACAGCGTCCAGTGGTTTGGTGGCTCATGGTAACCTGAGAACAAACCTCACAGTCAAGTACGTATTGCCCCGCTTGCGGATTAGTCGGCAGGTCATTGACTACTCCTTGCTCTTGCGACAGCTGCCAAATTTTTCGGGAATTGAGTTTATTCAGGAAAGTTAATAAAAAGGTAAGTACGGCAAATGCCCACAAGCCCGCTTCGGGCTCCAGGGAAGCCATGCCTGCCAGTTTAACCACAGCCACCAGCACACCCAGCATGAAAACCGGGATCATAGACCATGGTTTACACAGCCAGGTAAGGCGAGAAAAAGTGCGCAAACCAGGCGGATATTTTTTCTTATACAGAAAAGACAGGATCCACGTTAGCAGGCTTAATTGAAGTAGCGGAACCACAAAGCCCACCATTAGGCACATAGAAGCAACCAATGGGAAGCCCTGCCCCCAGGTTACCTGGATGGATTGAAGAAAGGTGGCACTGCGAGACATGCCGGTTGAGGAAAGCGTGGCAACCGGCATAATATTGGCAATCAGGAATACCCATAATGCCGCCACTGACAAGGCCAGCCAGGCACTGACATCAAACCTTCCCTTTTGCAGCAAAACGGTACCGCAGCGTACGCATGAGGCACGTTGGCGCTCATGCAGCTGCGGCTTTACATGAAGTTGCCCGCAATGATGACAAGCCAGCCTGATTGCCGAATCCAGCATCAGGGAACCAGCACCTCTTCCTTATGTTCAGGGTCATTGGCTTTTGAGCCGGGCTCTTCAAAAGACAGGGAAACCTGATCATCCTTGACATCCACCCGAACAGAACCTCCGTTAGCCAGCTTGCCAAACAGCAATTCATCGGCCAGAGCCCGGCGTATAACGTCCTGGATAAGCCGCTGCATGGGCCTTGCACCCATGAGTGGATCAAACCCTTTATCAGCCAGATAAGTACGCAACGCATCGGTAAAGGTGACTTCCACCCGTTTCGCATGCAGCTGTTCTTCAAGCTCGATCAGGAACTTATCGACCACACGCAGAATAATATCCTTATTAAGGGATGCAAAAGGGATTATGGCATCAAGACGATTGCGGAATTCAGGGGTAAAGAGCCGTTTGATTTCAGCCATTTCATCACCAATCTGACGCGAGGCGGCAAACCCGATCGTGGGTTTACTTAGCATCTCTGCACCTGCATTGGTGGTCATGATAAGAACGACATTCCTGAAATCAGCCTTGCGGCCGTTATTGTCGGTTAAGGTGCCGTGATCCATGACCTGCAGCAGGATATTGAAAATATCCGGATGCGCTTTTTCTATTTCATCCAGCAGCAAGACACAGTGCGGCTGTTTGGTAATGGCTTCGGTTAAAAGCCCGCCCTGATCAAACCCGACATAACCGGGTGGCGCACCAATAAGACGGGAAACCGCATGACGCTCCATATATTCGGACATGTCAAAACGAACCAGTTCAACCCCCAGAGTAAAGGCCAGCTGTTTGGCGACTTCGGTTTTGCCAACCCCGGTAGGGCCGGAAAACAGGAATGAACCAATGGGTTTATCGGGCTTGCCCAAACCGGAGCGCGACATTTTAATGGCGGCAGCCAAAGCCGTAATGGCTTCGTTTTGCCCAAACACCACGGTTTTCAAATCCCGTTCAAGGGTAGCCAGCTTGTTCCGGTCATCGGTAGAAACACTTTGTGGCGGAATACGTGCCATTTTTGCAACAATGGCTTCCACCTCTGCTTTGCCAATCACTTTTTTCTGGCGTGATTTGGGTAGCAATCGTTGTGCCGCACCGGCTTCGTCAATCACATCAATGGCCTTGTCGGGCAAGTGCCGGTCATTAATATGACGGGCAGACAGCTCTGCTGCGGCAACCAGGGCGGGAGATGAATAACGTACGCCATGATGCGCTTCAAACTTGGACTTCAGGCCACGCAAAATCTGAATAGTTTGCTCTACCGTAGGTTCAACAACATCCACTTTCTGGAACCGGCGTGACAAAGCGTGGTCTTTTTCAAAAATACCCCGATACTCTTTATAGGTTGTCGCGCCCATACAACGCAACTTACCAGAAGACAAGGCCGGTTTTAACAGGTTGGAAGCATCCATGGTGCCTCCAGAAGCCGAACCGGCACCAATAAGGGTATGGATTTCGTCAATGAAAAGCACGGCATTTTCGTGCTCTTCCAGTTGCTTGAGCACTGCTTTGAGCCGTTGCTCGAAGTCTCCGCGGTATTTGGTTCCGGCCAGCAATGCCCCCATATCAAGGGCATAAACCCGGGCTGATGAAAGGATATCGGGCACTTCACTGTTTTCAATTCTTAATGCCAGACCTTCGGCAATGGCTGTCTTGCCAACACCGGCTTCACCCACCAGCAAAGGATTATTTTTACGGCGACGGCATAAAATCTGGATAACCCGTTCAATTTCTGGATCGCGCCCGATAAGTGGATCTATTTTGCCTTCCTGGGCATTGGCATTAAGGTCTTGGGCATACAAAGCCAAGGGTGACTTATCAAAATCACTGGGCTCACGCTGGCTTACGATAGACTCTTCCTGGCGCTCTTGCTTGGGCGGCAGCAATTTGGAAATGCCATGCGAAATATAATTAACCACATCAAGACGGGTAATATTTTCTTCCTGCAGGAAGAAAACCGCATGAGAATCTTTTTCGCTGAATATGGCCACCAGCACATTGGCGCCCGTCGCCGGATTCTTGTTGTTTCCGTTAGATGACACATGCATGATTGCACGCTGGATCACCCGCTGGAAACCCAACGTGGGCTGGGTGTCCACGTCTTCTTCGCCCGGTACGACTGGTGTATTTTCGTTGACAAATTTACGTAGTTTTCCACGTAAGGACTCAATATCGGCATCACATGCCTTAAGCACCTCAGCGGCTGCGGCATTGTCCAGCAGGGCAAGCAATAAATGCTCAACCGTAATGAACTCGTGACGTGATGATCTGGCGTCAACAAAAGCCATATGTAAGCTTACTTCCAATTCTTGAGAAATCACATCATCCTCCGATACTTCCTTAAACTGCCAAACATTACAAGCTGTAGACCCATTATGTCTCGAGAGGTTCCATTATGCACTGTAACGGGTGCTGGTTGGAACGGGCATACTGGGCCACCATAGCCACTTTGGTTGCCGCGACATCTTTGGGATAAACGCCACAAACCGCCTTTCCTTCATGATGCACTTTCAGCATAATTAAAGTAGCATCTTCTTCAGATTTTGAAAAAAATTTTTGTAAAACCAAAATGACAAAATCCATTGGCGTGTAATCATCATTAAGCAATAGCACCTGATAAAAAGGTGGTGGTGCCAGTTTTGCCTTTTGCTTCTCGGTCACAAGACCAGATTGTTGCCCCATTATCTACTCTTGAAAAAACATGTACAAATAAAATAATATTGTAAACATGATTCTGCCTGTTATTTCACTTATATACAAATAATGAACCTAATCGGTAATTTCCACTATTGACTGACTACCGCTTTAAAAGCATTATTTAGATACACTTTAGCGTAAATGGATAGCTAAGCCCCGCTTAGGTGTACAAAGGATAAGGTTATTTATTATCCGAATATGTATCATTTTCAATCAAAGGCAGTGCATATGTCAGAAATAACAGATTCAATCGTTCAAGGGGACGGACAAAAACAAACAGGAACCGTCAAGTGGTTCAATGATGCCAAGGGTTTTGGGTTCATTACCCCAGACGGTGGTGGAGAAGATCTTTTTGCGCATTTCTCATCCATACAAATGAATGGGTTTAAAACGCTTAAAGAAGGCCAAAAAGTTTCTTTTGAAATTGCCCAAGGCCCAAAAGGCAAACAAGCCTTAAGCATTACTGAAGCCTAACCCGGACACGCATAATGCAACGTTTCAAATTAATGGGGCAGCAATGTCCCATTAAATCCATTATTAAATCTAATTTTTGCCTTATCTTGGCACTATGCGCTTTTCTTGTGCCAGTTTCAGCCAGTCGTGCTGAAAATACCACGCTCCTGAAAACGCGCAACCTTTCCATCAATAACATTAACATTACCGCCGAAATAGCCGATACACCTGAAACACGCACGAAAGGACTCATGTATCGCCAGGAAATGCCACCCAATCACGGTATGTTATTTGTATTCGAAGAAAGCCAGCCGCTGTGTTTCTGGATGCGCAACACATACATCCCGTTGGCCATTGCCTTTATCGATGAACAGGGACAAATTCTGAATTTCCATGAAATGCTGCCGCTGCGCGAGGACAGTCACTGCTCGGCGGGCCCGGCAAAATACGCGCTGGAAATGAACCGGCACTGGTTCAGAGAGTACAATGTCAAGGAAAAGGATATCATACGTTTCTTGCCTTATTAATTAATATTAATATCCCGTATTGGCCAAGCATTAAGGATTTTCCCATGAAAATGGTTTACGCAGCTTTATTTACCGGCATTTTTTTAAGTGCCTGCACCGTTTCCAGCAACACGTCTTCCCTTGCCCCCACCGGCATTAACAACAGTTCTGGCAAAACCCCCATACGGGCGGCAACTTGCATTCATGAAAACTGGAAGTCCATGTATCCAGCGGCAAAAATCCAACGACTAACCACTAATTTTTATATTGTCACTATTCCGGGCTCCGACACTGATATCGCTCAGGCGCATATAGAATCCGGTACCCTGCTTACTGCGCAGGTCAAGCTTGTTGCCAGGCCTGATTCCAACCCGCAAATTATGCAAATGGTCAAAGACTGTATTTAAGCTTTAAACCTTAAATAAATAAAAACCCCCAGTTACTGGTTTCGCAACCAATGGCTGAGGGTTTCTGACCGACCTGTATGACCGGTTTTTATGACTATACGGGATTTAAGCCAGGTTGGCTGCCGCAAAATCCCAGTTTACGATATTCCAGAATGTTTCCAGATACTTGGGACGGGCATTGCGGTAGTCAATATAGTACGCATGCTCCCATACGTCACAGGTAAGCAGGGCCTTGTCAGCACCGGTCAATGGGGTTGCCGCATTACTGGTATTAACGATATCCAGCGTACCGTCTTCTTTTTTAACCAGCCATGTCCAGCCTGAACCAAAGTTGCCAGCTGCCGATTTGTTAAAGGCTTCTTTGAATGCGGCAACACTGCCCCATTTTGCATTGATGGCTTCCAGCAGGGCACCCGTTGGCTCGCCGCCACCATTGGGAGACAGGCTGTTCCAGTAGAACGTGTGATTCCAGACTTGGGCAGCATTGTTAAATACACCGCCTGAGGACTTCTTGATGATATCTTCAAGGCTTGCGCTTTCAAACTCGGTGCCTGCAATTAAGTTGTTCAGGTTGGTCACGTATGTCTGATGGTGCTTACCGTAGTGAAACTCGAGTGTTTCCTGGGAAATGTGTGGGGCCAGTGCATCTAGTGCGTACGGCAAAGCAGGTAATGTATGTGCCATTTTTCTTCCTTCCTTTTTGTAAAAAAATATGATCTTAAAGCAATCCCTGGGGATTGTCTTTAATGACCACAACATTTTGGATACCTTTTTCCAACTCCAGGCGCAACGTCTGATTGGCGCAAAGTTTGGCAGGGTCTCTTACTATATTACCAAATTCATCATAGGTAATCGAGAAACCGCGACCCAAGATGGCACGCGGGTTCATATTGCGTAAATTGCTGTCCAGTTTTTCGTGCCTGGCAACACGTTTGCCAATTTGAAGCAACCAGAGTTGCTGGAGCCGGCTTGCATATTGCTTAACCCTGACCCTTTCTTTGGCAATATCAGGCTTATTGTATTGCAAGGCATTGTTCAGTAATGTGACACGGGTTTGCAGGGCCTCTTTTTTCCGGCGCAAGGATTTTTCCAGTGACTGCAACAAATAATTGTTTTTCTGTCCGTAGCGAAGCAGCAACTGCTCTGGCGAAACCAGCCGTGCTGCCGCCTTATCAAGTCGCATACCGGCCATTTCAAGCTGGCGTTGCTGAACCCGGTTAAGGACATTAACGGCATGCTTGATGCGACGTGACAGATCTTGCCCTGACACACAGGCCAACTCGGCAGCCGCCGTTGGGGTTGGCGCACGCAAATCGGCCACAAAATCGGCAATGGTGAAGTCTGTTTCGTGGCCCACCCCACTAATAACGGGAATGCGGCAACTGGCAACAAGACGGGCCAACCCTTCGTCGTTAAAGCTCCATAAGTCTTCTATGCTGCCCCCACCCCGAACCAGCAAAAGCACGTCCACTTCCTGACGCTGCTCAGCCTGTTCAAGTGCGGCCATCAGAGAGGCTGGCGCTTCCTGCCCCTGTACCAGGCTGGGGTAGATAATAACCGGCACATAAGGTGCCCTGCGAGCCAATGCGGTTAATACATCCTGCAAGGCAGCGGCAGATAATGATGTGATCACCCCGATAGCCTTGGGAAACTGGGGGATATCTTTTTTTCGGGCCGGATCAAACAGCCCCTCGGATTCCAGTTTTTGCCTGATACGCAAAAAAGCCTCGTGTAAATCACCCTGCCCTGCCCTGCGCATCATATCCACTTGAAGCTGGAAATCCCCGCGTGGCTCATATAAAGAAACCCTGGCCCGGACCTCGACCTTGTCTCCGCTGCGGGGCGTGAATCCGGTTGAAGCAGCCTTACCCCTGAACATGACACCTTTGACGGCAGCACGCTCATCTTTTAACGTGAAGTACCAATGCCCGGATGTTGCCTGCACAAAATTGGATACTTCACCCCGGATCCACATCACCGGAAGCTCCCGTTCAAAAAGCATGCCAACCCTACGATTCAATTGGGAAATGCTCAGAATTTCGGTTACGGATTTTGTTAAATTTTCAGAAAAACTCATATCTCTCGCGTGGTTCAGATCCAATCTTTCCACAAAATTTGAAAATCAATAACTTAGCTCATTATTCTGCCTTTTAGCACTGATATATAAAGCAAATTATTAAGAAAACCAACTAACTTATTGATATAAAACGATTTTAAATATTTCAGTTAAATTGCACAATGATTAAGCAAAGCCACGTACAACGCGTGTAAACACGTCCTTCCTTAGGTTATCAACAGAATTATCCACAGATTTTGTGGGTAGTTACAATTGCCTTTGTAAAAAAGGAATTATAAACTGTCGTATTCTCATGAAAACAATTTTGGCCCATCATCGGTTTGTTTCCAGTACCCTATCTACCCTTTATGCAAACCAAACCCAGCCAGGCAACTTATATGAAAAAATCCCGCACCGGTGCATTTGCCCAATACTTGCAAAAACAATGGCACCAAGGAGGCCTGCTCTCGACCCTGCTTACGCCTTTTTCCTGGCTGGCTTATTTGTGGGTTGCCGCAAAGTCATATTTGTACCGCACAAAACTGAAGACAGTATACCGTGCCCCTTGCCCAGTTATCATTGTAGGCAATATTTATGTTGGCGGCACCGGAAAAACACCGCTTGTTATCGCCTTGGTACAGGCCTTAAGAAAAAAAGGCTTTACACCCGGCGTTATCAGCCGCGGTTATGGGGTAAATATTGGCCCCGAAGCCCGCACGGCTTTTGGTGCCGATGCCAGCGCCAGCCAAATGGGTGATGAACCCAGTCTGATAGCAAGACACGTCCCTATCAGTGTACATCCACAAAGACAGCGGGCAGTTGAAAAACTGCTTGCCACCTGGCCGGCAACCGATATCGTTATTTCTGACGATGGGCTTCAGCACCTGAAATTGCAAAGAGATATTGAGATTGTCGTGCAGGACAACCGCCGGACCGGTAATGGCAAACTTTTGCCAGCAGGCCCCTTGCGTGAGCCGACAAGCCGGCTGAAGCAGGTTGATTTTATTATCACCAACCTCAAATCCACGCCCCTGAACAACTTTCAGGCTGAATTCGCGCATGAAATTGCCATGTCCCTGGAACCGGTATCCCTGACGCACCTGGTCACGGGCCAAACCATTACGGCCCAAAAATTCATCGAAGAACATAAAAACCAACCCATGGCCGCCCTTGCAGGAATCGGCCAGCCAGATCGTTTTTTTGCCACACTGGAGCAGCTTCAGCTAACAATCTCCCAAACCATCCCTTTTCCCGATCATTATGCTTATACGGCCAATGATTTCAAGGCAATCAATGCAGAGATTATCCTGATGACCAGCAAAGATGCCAGTAAATGCCGTGTACTGACAGACAGCCGCATATGGACCGTAAACGTTGAACCACACTTTTCGAATCCACATTTTTTTGATCTAATTGAAGAAAAAATCCGTCAGTTGCCGTTATACTCTTCGAATTAACCAATAATTCAAGCAATAAAATGAAAAAATCTCCATTAGATAAACTGGTTTGTCCCGTTTGCAAGGGGCCCTTGAAGCACGACCCTAAAGCGCAGGAACTCATCTGCGAAAACGATAAACAGGCTTACCCGATTCGCGATGGCATACCCATTATGCTGCCCAGCGAAGCCCGCGCCCTTTCAGAACCAGACCAGCCCGCTTCATAATGACCGACTTTATTGCTGTCATCCCTGCACGCGCAGCTTCTACCCGTCTGCCCGGCAAAATGCTGGCCGATATCGCTGGCAAACCCCTTGTCATTCATACTGCAGAACGTGCCCGGGCTTCCGAAGCCAGCCGTGTCATTATTGCAACCGATGACCGGCAAATAGCAGATTGCGCACATCAGCATGGCTTTGAAACCCTACTTACCCGGGAAGACCATCCATCGGGCACCGACCGGCTGGCAGAGGTAGCCAACACCCTGGGCTTTGACCACGCACAAATTGTCGTTAATGTCCAAGGAGACGAGCCCCTGATTGATCCTGGACTGATCAATCAGACTGCCCATGCCCTGGCCACTCACCCCGACGCATCCATTGCCACCTGCGCTTACCCTATCAGTAGCAGCGAACATTTTTTCAATCCGAATATTGTCAAGGTGGTGCGTGATACCAAGGGTTTTGCCATTTATTTTTCAAGAGCGCCCATTCCCTGGGCACGTGATGCTTTCAACCAGGATCGCTCACAGTTACCCCCCTCTTTTTCTGCATTGCACCATATTGGCATGTATGCCTATCGTTCATTTTTTCTGAAGCAATTTCCATTGCTTGCGCAAGGCACGCTTGAAACAACCGAAGCGCTGGAACAGCTAAGAGCACTTGAGCATGGACACAAAATTTACGTCTTGCAAACCCGCCAGGCTCCTTTAGCCGGCGTAGACACACCGGAAGATCTGGAAAGAGTTAGAAATTTTCTGGAAAACCGGTAACTTTTTGCAATGCATCATATAAAATACACTCATTTATTTATATACTAATATATTTTTTACCCAGGAGGGATTCATGCGCTTAATACTGTTAGGGCCACCTGGTGCCGGCAAAGGCACTCAAGCCAGCTTTATCACCCAGGAATATTCCGTTCCCCAAATTTCCACCGGTGACATGTTGCGTGCCGCGGTTAAGGCCCAAACTCCCGTTGGCCTGGAAGCCAAACAAATCATGGATAATGGCGGACTGGTTTCCGATGACATTATCATCCGGCTGGTTAAAGACCGCCTGCAAGAAAATGACTGCGAAAATGGCTATTTGTTTGACGGCTTCCCACGCACCATTCCCCAGGCCGATGCCTTGAAATCAGCCAATATCAATCTTGATTACGTGATTGAAATTGATGTTCCAGAAGAAGACATCATCGAGCGCATGAGCGGGCGTCGCATTCATCCTGCCAGCGGCCGTTCTTACCATACCAAATTCAATCCGCCCAAAGTGGAAGGAAAAGACGACATCACCGGTGAGCCCCTGGTTCAGCGCGATGATGACCAGGAAGAAACCGTTAAAAAACGCCTCGAAGTCTACCGGAACCAAACGCGTCCCCTGGTCGACTACTACTCAGGCTGGGCTGCCCAGAATGATCCCAAAGCACCAAAATATGTCAAGGTATCCGGCTTGGGCAAAGTAGACGAAATTACAAAACGCATACAAGACGCATTGTCCAAATAATCAATCAGGAGAAGACATATGGATATTCAAGGAAAAGTTTTCATTGTTACCGGCGGCGCCTCTGGCCTAGGTGCCGGTACTGCCAGAATGCTGGTTAAAAATGGTGCCAAGGTTGTCATTGCCGACCTGCAAGATGAAGCAGGCCAGCAAATCGCCACCGAACTGAACCAAAAATATGTTCATTGCGATGTCACTAACGAAACCGACGCACAGGCTGTTATTACGGCAGCCACCGAGCTGGGCCCCTTGTTTGGCCTGGTTAATTGCGCCGGTATCGCACCGGCCTCCCGTACCGTCGGTAAACAGGGTGCCCATTCCCTTGAGTTATTCCAGAAAGTCATTAGTATCAACCTGATTGGTTCATTCAACATGTTGCGTCTGGCTGCCGCGGCCATGGAAAAAAACACTCCCGAAGCCACTGGCGAACGGGGTGTGATTATCAATACCGCATCGGTAGCTGCCTACGAAGGCCAAATTGGCCAGGCGGCCTATTCCGCCTCAAAAGGCGGCGTGGTGGGCATGACACTGCCTGTCGCCCGTGATCTGGCCCGTTCTGGCATTCGCTGCAACACCATTGCCCCTGGCATTTTCGGTACACCCATGATGTTTGGCATGCCACAGGAAGTCCAGGACTCCCTGGCTGCAAATATCCCGTTTCCTTCGCGCCTGGGTACCCCCGAAGACTATTCAAAATTGGTCTACAGCATCATTACCAATGAAATGATTAACGGTGAAACCATTCGCCTTGACGGGGCCATTCGCCTGCAGCCAAAATAATCTTTTACAAGAAGCACAATTAGCGCCCGCTACAATGTCCTATCATTGGCTTTACGGGCGCTAATTTTTTTAACCTTTCTTTTTATTGAATCATGAGCTTACTTCGTTCTGCCGCAACCATCAGTGGCCTTACTCTTTTATCCCGCATCACCGGGCTGGCCAGAGATGTCCTGATTGCAAGAACATTTGGAGCCAGCGCCATGACCGATGCTTTCTGGGTTGCCTTTCGCATCCCCAATCTGCTGCGTCGCCTGTTTGCCGAAGGTGCCTTTGCCCAGGCTTTTGTACCCATCCTTGGTGAAGCACGCAACAATCACTCCGAAGAAAAAGTAAAAGTACTGCTTGATCATGTTGCCACGCTTCTAACGGTTGCCCTTATGCTGGTCACCTTACTCGGCATGATCGCCACGCCCTGGATTGTCGCAGCGATGGCCTCGGGCATGACCCGCCCCGAAAACCAGACCGCCTTTGAAGCGGCCACCTGGATGACCCGTGTCATGTTTCCCTATATTTTATGCATGTCACTGGTGGCCTTTGCCTCGGGGGTCCTTAATACCTGGCGTAAATTTGCCATCCCGGCCTTTACGCCCGTGTTGCTGAATATCGCCATGATTCTGGCCAGCCTGTTTTTAACCGGCTTCTTTTCAACCCCCATTTATGCCCTTGCGGCAGGTGTCATGGTCGGTGGCATTGCCCAGCTAACCATACAGTGGCTGGCCCTGGCCAAACTGGGTTTGGTACCGCGTCTGTCATTTAACGTCAGCCTGGCCTGGCAAGATCCGGTCGTGCGACGTATTGTCAAGCAAATGGGACCGGCAACCCTGGGGGTTTCCGTGGCACAGATATCCATCCTTATCAATACCAATATTGCCACCTGGCTGGCAGCCGGCAGCGTTACATGGCTTTCTTTTGCTGACCGCTTAATGGAATTCCCCACTGCCCTGCTGGGTGTTGCCCTGGGAACCGTGTTATTGCCCAACCTATCTGCCGCCCATGCCAAACAAGATTCCGGGGCTTACAGCCAGCTTATGGATTGGGGTTTAAAGCTGGTTTTCCTGCTTGGCATGCCTGCCGCCCTGGGCATGGCTTTCCTGGCGGATGGCCTGGTTGCCAGCCTGTTCAATTACGGCGCCTTTGGCAGTGACGATGTTTTTTCTACCCGCAGTGCCGTTATGGCCTACGCGGTTGGCCTTATTGGCATACTTAGCGTTAAAATTCTGGCGCCGGGCTTTTATGCCAAACAGGATATCCGTACACCCGTCAAAATTGCCATCTTTGTCTTAATTAGCACCCAACTATTAAATATTGTTTTTGTTCCATTACTGGATCATGCCGGCCTTGCCCTATCTATCGGGCTGGGAGCCAGCATTAATGCACTTTTACTGTATATTGGTTTGCGCAGAAAAAAAATCTACACTCCCCAAATAAACTGGCTTGCATTTTTCATGCGCCTGACACCTGCCCTGCTGTGCATGACCGGCTGGCTCTTATTCATCCAGCAGTATATTAATTGGACACAAGCCAGCCCAAATACGCTTATCCACGCAATAGGCGGCTTTATTTCTGGTATTATTGGCGAGTCTGCTTTTATATTTTCCGTTTCAAGACTTATTACCCTATTCCTGGTACTGGTTGGGTGCGGCATTGTTTATTTTAGTGTGTTGCTGGCTTGTGGTTTCAGAACACATGATTTCACCCGTCGAAAATAAAGCCAAATGTCGCTCCAGGCAAACGCAATTGTTGCAGATCTCACGTAAATTCGTGTATTTAAAAAGAAATCTTGCAAAAAGTGAAGTTTATGGTAAAATAACGAACTTTGCTGAATTAACTTAATAGAAGAATCTGATATGGCCAATACTGCCCAAGCCCGTAAACGTGCACGTCAATCTGTAGCACGCAACAAACACAACTCTAGCCTGCGTTCTTTGCTGCGCACAAACATCAAGCACGTTCGCAAGGCTATTGAAGCTGGTGACCAAACCAAGGCAAACGAAATTTTTGCCAAGGCAACCAGCGTCATCGATCGCGTGGCTGATAAAAACATCATCCACAAAAACAAAGCAGCGCGTCAAAAAAGCCGTTTGGCAGCTGCCATCAAAGCAATCGCTTAAGTTTGCTTCACTCTGACAGCTTTTACAAGCTGTCGAGTTTTTCAGCAAAAATAAAAGGACGCTACTGCGTCCTTTTATTTTTTTCAGCCTCAATTTCTTCAATTTCTTTCATTGAAGTGGTCAGGTGATTGTCGCTTGCAAAATCAACGACAAATTTCCAGGCTTTGGGCTCGAGTTCGCGCAAGCGCGTATCTACAATCACACATTTCACACCATTAAGAATATTAGGCACGACATAAGGTGAGTAAGTAAGGTGGCTGCCCATAAACCCGGCAGGACGAAATTGTGACATTACACCGGCCAAACGTTCGGCCCAGTCGCTGGGACGAAAACGATGACCTTCCTGTGTTACACCATGAATTATTAGTTGTTGCACTTAATCAGACTTTACGAGAAACCCGCACTTTTTTAAAAACAAATACAGGAAGATGGACATACTAAACGCAGAATTGTATATGATAAAGAATTATACAAATATATCTATCCCTCTATTTTAAACCATATTCAATTTTCTTTCTCACTTTGTACCCATGACAAGCTCTCATATCACCGGCCCCATGCGGCACTTTTTGCAATTCCAGGACTTCACCCCCGAAGAAATCCTGTATGTTCTCAAGCGCGCACTGCTTATTAAAGAAAAATTCAAGCGCTATGAACCCCATATGCCCCTGCATGACCGAACGCTTGCCATGGTATTTGAAAAAGCCAGTACCCGCACCCGGGTTTCCTTCGAAGCGGGCATGTACCAACTTGGTGGCTCTGTTATCAACCTTACCTCGGGCGACTCCCAACTAGGCCGCTCCGAACCCATTGAAGACACCGCCAGAGTCATCTCCCGCATGGTTGATATCGTCATGATCCGCACCTTCGAGCAAACGCGCATCGAGCGCTTTGCCGCCCACTCCCGGGTTCCGGTCATCAACGGCCTTACCAATGAATTCCATCCCTGCCAGATCCTGGCCGACATACTTACTTTCTTCGAGCACCGTGGCCCCATCGAAGGCAAAACTGTTGCTTGGATAGGCGATGCCAACAATATGGCCTATACCTGGATCCAGGCCGCCAAAATGCTTAACTTCACCTTGCATGTTTCCGCTCCCAAAGGCTATCAGCTAGACCACAAACTCATTGGCAATATTAATGAAAGCACCCTGAAAGAATTTGATGATCCCATCGAAGCCTGCAAAGGTGCCCATCTTATTACCACCGATGTCTGGACCAGCATGGGCTTCGAAGATGAGAATGAAAAACGCCGCATTGCCTTTGCTGACTGGTGCGTAGACGCAGACATGATGAAGGTGGCCGCTGAAGATGCCGTTTTCATGCACTGCCTGCCCGCCCACCGGGGTGAAGAAGTCACCGCCGAAGTGATTGATGGCCCCCAAAGCGTGGTTTGGGATGAAGCGGAAAACCGTTTGCATGCCCAAAAAGCCTTGATGGAGTTCCTGTTACTGGGTAAAGACCCCAAACAGTAAGTAAACAACACACAAATGGGTTAAAATTTTGCATCTTTATTGGAGCACTAAATAATATGAGTACAATTTTGCAACACCTGCCCATCGGGCAGCGTGTGGGTATTGCGTTTTCCGGCGGTCTGGACACCAGCGTCGCTGTTCACTGGATGCAGGCAAAAGGTGCCTTTCCATGCGCCTACACTGCCAACCTGGGTCAGCCCGACGAAGACAACTACGACGATATTCCCCGCAAAGCACTGGAATATGGCGCTGAAAAAGCCCGCCTGATCGATTGCCGCCAACAACTGGTTGAAGAAGGCATTGCCGCCATCCAATGCGGCGCTTTCCACATCACCACCGCCGGCGCCACGTATTTCAACACCACTCCGCTGGGTCGTGCCGTTACCGGCACCATGCTGGTTACCGCCATGCGTGAAGATAACGTCAATATCTGGGGTGATGGCAGTACCTATAAGGGCAACGATATCGAGCGTTTCTACCGCTACGGCCTGCTGGCCAATCCAAACCTGCAAATTTACAAACCCTGGCTAGACCAGAACTTCATCGATGAACTGGGCGGCCGCAAAGAAATGTCCGAGTACCTGAATGCCAACGGCTTCAGCTACAAAATGAACGTCGAAAAAGCTTACTCGACAGACTCCAATATCCTTGGTGCCACCCATGAAGCCAAAGACCTGGAATTCCTCGATAAAGGCATTCGCATTGTCGAGCCCATCATGGGCGTTGCTTTCTGGAAAGATGATGTCAAGGTTGCCGCCGAAGAAGTGACCATCCGCTTCGAGGCAGGCCGTCCCGTTGCCATCAATGGCAAAGAGTTCGACAACATCGTAGATCTCTTCTATTACGCCAATGAAGTGGGTGGACGTCATGGTCTGGGCATGTCCGACCAGATTGAAAACCGCATCATCGAAGCCAAAAGCCGCGGCATTTACGAAGCCCCCGGCATGGCCCTGTTGCATATTGCCTACGAACGCCTGATCAGCGGCATTCACAACGAAGGCACTATTGAACAGTACCGCACCAATGGCCGTCGCCTTGGCCGCCTGCTTTATGAAGGTCGCTGGTTTGACACACAGTCCATGATGCTGCGCGATACCACCCAGCGCTGGATTGCCAGTGCCATTACGGGTGAAGTCGCCATTGAATTGCGCCGTGGCAACGACTATTCCCTGCTAGACATGACCAGCGCCAACCTGACTTACCATCCAGAACGACTCACGATGGAAAAAGAAGGTGAAGACTCATTCTCTCCGCTGGATCGGATTGGTCAGCTAACCATGCGCAACATGGACATTCGTGACACCCGCGACAAGCTGCAAATTTACAGCAATATTGGCCTGCTCAGCACCAATAAAGAAGGCGAAGTCACCCCCTTCATTGGCCATAACAAAAAAGACTGATCGCCTATCCACCAATTCATGCAAAGCATCAGTTGGTGGATGCAAAACTACTGTCAGAAACAATTGCAAAAAGCACTCAAATATACATGAGTGCTTTTTTTTATTTCACCCCCATTCTCTATTTTATGATAATGATTCTCATTTGGATTATAATTCTCATTTTCATTAACTCCATCATTAATTTAAATAAATACCCTATTTTTATTACTTATTCTCACCCATCAGAGCCCTACTACTGATATCAAGGCATCCTTTGTCAATGCCACCAGCCAGCAAGAATGCCTGAATACAAAACAGGCTGTCACTACGATTCTGGACAACAGGAAAATAAAACATACCGCAAAGTGCCTGGAAAACCCCCACAATACACAATTTGAAAAATTCCAGCACCAACCCGCAACCGCCGGAACGCAAACAGATCACACGCATTATTTGCTTAACATCAATAACAATCAGCTTGCCATCACTGCTTACGCAGATGACCAACAATGCCAAAACACCAACCCGCCCGCCAAAAATAAAAACCTGCAAAGTTATTGCGTATTTTCCAGCCAGAAAATTATCAATTAACCCCCCCAGTTATCGGTTCATTGACTGCATTCACAAATCAACAAGAAAACAAATAAGCTCATGAAAAAATCAATTTCCAGAAACGTCCGGACAAAAAAGCACTTCCCGCTTTGCCTTTTAACATGCCTTTTAAGCCACAACCTGTATGCACAAGGCACGGCCTCGCAAAACCCGGGCCGTGAAGCACAGCCTGTCGCCCTGCTGGATGAAGTGGTTGCCATTGGCACCAAAACCGAAAGCACCATACGCGAGAACCCATACTCGGTCACCGTCATTGACCAGAACACCTTGCAGAAACAAACCTCTGACAACGTCGCCGAACTGCTTAAAGACGTACCGGGTATCCAGCTCGTTGACTCCAGTATTGCCGGCCATAAACGGGTAAAAATCCGTGGCGAAGACCCTACCAGGGTCGCTATTCTGATTGACGGGCAAGAAGTCACCGACCACTCCAGTTATGGCTCGCCCTTCCTGGTGGAAACCCATAACATTGAACGGATTGAGCTGGTACGCGGCCCAGCCTCGGTTATGCACGGTTCAAAAGCGATTGGTGGCGTGGTTAACATTATTACCAAGAAAGGCGCTCCACGCCCTTTTGAGGCCGATCTGGGTGGCACTTATTTTTCAGCGACCAATGGCTGGCAAGGTGCCGGTTCGCTGGCGGGAACCGTCAATCAGTTTGATTACCGTCTTTCTTTTTCCCGCAGCATACACCATGACCGCCATGTGCCAAACAGTGAATATAGCGGTGGGCAAGAGAGGCTTGATAACACCGCTTATCAATCAGACAGCGCCTCGTTGCATCTGGGATACCGTTTCGGCCAGGAAAACAATCACTACCTGGGCATAAAAGCCGAAAAAAACCGGCTGAAAGCCAAAAGCTGGGTAAACCTTGTTTCATTAAGCAATACGTACAAAGACTTCCAGATTGACCTGCCCAAAAGGGACCGCAGTAAAGTCAGCGTCTTTTATGAAGCAGACAACCTTGGCAAATACCTGGAAAAAATTCACTTTGATATTTATAAACAGAAAGTTGACCGCGAGTTCGTGAACCAGGTTCACCTTTCGCCAAACCCCATGGTCAATGTCAAAGTCCGCTCCGAGTCAATGGATGAACTCATTAACTACGGTGGTAGCCTGCAACTGTATTTCCGCCTTCACCCCAACCATAAAACCATTGTCGGCCTACACCATCTGGCCGATGAGCTTGAGGCCCACAAGCTGTCCAGCACCACGACGTCAATTCAGCGCCCGGGCATGCCATTCCCTATCACAAGCAGCACGGTCAGTACACCTTACATTAAGGCAGCCATTAATACCACGTCTCTTTTTGCACAGGATGAATGGCGTTTAAGTGATGACCTGAAGCTGACGGCAGGCCTACGCTATTTTTATGTAAAAAACGATCTGAAGAAAAGCGACCCGGGACTTATGAATGATGATGAAACCTATCGCAAACTCATCAAATCATTTGGCCTGGTATATACCGGTTTTACTAATACCAGCCTGCGTGCCTCTTACTCTGAAGGCTTCACCATTCCCAATCTGGCCAAACTGTACACCACCACAACGGCCGGCGGACAAACCGTATATAACAACCCCAACCTGAAGCCTGAGACGTCTAAAAACTACGAACTGGGTGCACGCTACAGCAACAATAATCTGGTGCTGGATTCTGCCATTTTTTACAGTACCGCCAAAAACTATATCACCAGTTTAAGTTGCAGTGTCAGTACGGCATGCGCGTCAACCGCATTGGCAACAGACAATATTTACATCAATGCCGATTCTGCCAAAACATATGGCCTGGAATTGCTTGCCGAGTACACCCTACCCGACACCTTCATTACCCCTTACATGAGTGGAACCTGGATGACGCGTGAAGAAACCCATTCCGGCATCAAAACCAAAGATACCGACACCCCCAAACTGTTTGGCAGGATTGGCGTAAGAAATGAATTCCTGCTGTTTGACAAACCGGTGTGGTCTGATCTTTACCTGCGTGCCGCCAGCAAAAACAGGTCATCTTCAGGTGCTTTGCCAGGCTGGGGCACACTTAACTTAAGTGCCGGCATCAACTTTGGTAAAGACGACAGCAGCTCTGTCAGCATCAGCCTGTTGAATATCACCAACAAAAAATATATGGCCTCTTACTCTGAACTACCGGCTTCGGGCACCAATATAGAAATCGCCACCCGCTTCAGGTTCTGGTAAACCGGTCCTGGCGTGACAGTTGCGCACCAATCCTGGGCCCCGGAAAAACAACCGTAACACGGGTTCCCTGGATGGCGGGTTTACTGACCAGGCTCCACCAGGCCCCATGTGCCCGCGCAATTTCCTGTACTACCTGCAACCCCAGCCCAGAGCCACTGGCTTCCACGCCAGAGGCCCGGTAAAATGCCTCAAAAACATGTTGCCGGTCTTCCGGCGCTATGCCACAACCATCATCTTCCACCGATAGCGATGGCGGATTTTGCCCTACGGTAAGCACAATATTTTTTGCACCCTTGGCATATTTCAGGGCATTGTCAATCAAGTTACCCAGCAACTCTTCCAACAATAGCTGGTCGCCATCAATCCACACTGCAGAAGAAGGCGCCTCTAACAAGAGATCAATATGCTGCTGCCGGGTTTTGGGCACCCATTCCGAACCACTGGTTTGCACCCATTCACACAAGTCTATCCGGGTAAAACTGTTTTGCGGCCGTATGCCCGGGTCGGCACGTGCCAGCACCAGCAATTGCTGCCCAAGGTGAATCATCCGGTTACTGATGGACTTAATTCTTTCGGCCCGTTTCCTGACATCTTCTGGCAAAGGCTGAGCCAGCATAAGCTCGGACTCAAGCCGCAAACCTGCCAGCGGTGTCCTTAGCTGATGAGCGGCATGACCGATAAAGCGCCTTTGTGCCGCCATAGATTCATCCAGTCTTCGGAACAATTCATTAAGCCGCGACACCAATGGGGCCAGCTCGGTAGGCACATTGGTCATATCAATAGCCTGCAGATCCTCTTCATTACGCTGGGCAATCTGGGTAGAAATAAGATTAACCGAACGCAGTCCGGAACGAATCCCATACACCACCAGCCAGGCAAATAAAATAACCAGGATGACCTGTCCGGCCAGTATCAACAAAAGGATATCCCGCAAATCCCAGCGAGCCACCGAAAACTCATGGGTAATCAGCCAGGTCACGCTAAAATCGAGTAAAAACAACACCAGCAGGGCAGGTATCAGACGAATAATCAGATATCGGGAAAGAGAGCCTTTTGCCAAAAGCCGGGTATTTTTTTTCAATAACTTCAGGGAGTTAAGTTTATGCATGACTTACCTTTTGCAAAACAAAGCCCAACAAGCCAACCCACATGACTGACTGGCCGCGCATTCTCAGGTTTGGCTATCAATTTCCAGCAGATAACCAAACCCCCGTACTGTCTGGATGGAAACCCCAAGCCCCTCAAGGCGCTTGCGCAAACGGTACACATAAACTTCAACCGCATTTTCACTGAAGTCGGCATCCCATGCCGACAGGGAGTTCACAATCTGGCGTTTGGTTACCACCCTGCCTGCCCTGACCATCAGCATTTCCAGTACCGATAATTCACGCACCGATAAATTCAACCGCTCGCCATTGGCCCTGACCTCTCTGCCCACCATATCAAACGCCAGCGAGCCAACCTCCAGAACAGGGTTAGGCTGACCTGCCTGCCTGCGGGCAAAAGCGCGAACGCGGGCGGCAAGCTCTGCCAACTCAAAGGGTTTGGTCACATAATCATCGGCACCGGCATCCAGGCCTGCCACACGGTCTTCCACCCCATCTCGGGCGGTTAGAATCAGGGTAGGCTCTTGTTGCCCCTGCGCCCTTAATTGCCGCAAGACCTCCAGCCCACTCATGTCGGGCAAATTCAAGTCTAACACCAGTAAATCATAAGTTTGCGCCGACACCGCCCCCAACGCCTGATTACCATTACTTACCCAGTCCACCGCATAACTCTGCGCGCTCAGAAATTCCTGCAAGGCAGAGCCCAGGATACTGTCATCTTCAATTACCAATATTCTCATTTTGAGCTTTCTTGTTAAATTAATCACTTTAAAATATCAAATGGTATATCAATTTACGCAAAATTTAATCATTGGTCTAAATATGATGAAACTCTATATGTCCAGAATGGCCTCTCCACTGGGAGAAATCATTCTGATGACCGATAACGAAAACAGGCTCAGGGTACTTGATTTTGCCGATCATGAAACGCGGATGCTTGATTTACTGCATCGGCAAAACGAACAAATGGAAATCATTCCTGCCAGCACACCCTGCCCCTATGAAAAGAACCTGCAAGACTATTTCAATGGCGACCTTAACGCACTAAGCAATATCCCGGTGGCAACCGGCGGCACCGAATTCCAGCGTGCGGTATGGCATGCCCTGCAAAAAATCCCCCATGGTCAAACCATGAGCTATGGCGAACTGGCAACCAAGGTTGGTAACCCGAAAGCATCACGGGCCATTGGACTGGCCAATGGCGCCAACCCCATTTCAATCGTCATCCCCTGCCACCGGGTGATTGGCAAAGACGGCAGCATGACCGGCTATGGCGGTGGCCTGGAACGCAAAATATGGCTGTTACGCCATGAAGCCTCTTTCTCTGGTATTATCCCCAGCCATATACCTATAGTTAACAGGAGCCAACATGAGCAAAATAACGATTTACCATAATCCACGTTGTGGTACTTCACGCAACACCCTGGCACTTATTCGCAATACTGGTATTGAGCCCGACGTTATCGAGTACCTCAAGGATACCCCCAGCAAACAGGCACTGGCCGACATCATCGCAAAATCCCCCCATACCATCAGGGATATCATTCGCGCCAAAGAAGCCATTTACCAGGAGCTGGATTTAGCCAGTCCCAAGTGGACAGACGATGAACTGCTGGACTTCATGGTCAAACACCCCGTTTTAATCAACCGGCCTATTGTGGTGGTTAACAATGAAACCGCCAGGCTGTGCCGTCCCTGTGAAGAAGTGCTTGAAATCTTGCCATTGCCCCAGCTTAAAGCCTTTAACAAGGAAAATGGTGATGCGCTTATTGATGAAAACGGCAAGCGCATCGTGTAGTGCGCCTGCCCTGGCAAATGACTTTTTAAACGCCTTTGACCTGAATGCTGCTGCCCCTGGCCGAGGGCAGCACATCAATGCGCAACGCCATTTGCTCTTTCAGTTCGGTCACATGGGAAATAATGCCAACGGTTCGTCCGCTGGCCTGCAAATCCAGCAAGGTCCGAATGGCCAAATCCAAAGAATCCATATCCAGGCTGCCAAAACCCTCATCAATAAACAGGGTATCCAGCCTGATGCCACCGGCATAGGCCTGGACAACATCAGACAATCCCAGCGCCAGCGATAGCGCCGCCATGAAAGACTCGCCCCCCGATAAGGTAGCAGCCGGCCGGGCAATGCCCGTGTATTCATCCATGACCTCCAGATCCAGGCCTGACCTGCTATTACCCTTGGCCCTGTCCTCTTTCCGGATCAATTGATAACGCCCCTTGCTCATGATGCGCAAGCGCACCGTGGCATCAGCCAACACATCATCAAGCAAAACGCTTAGCACAAACCGTTGCAGGCTGATCCGGCTATCACCACGACCATTGGCAATATGGCTAAGCGTGCCATAAATGGCATATTCCCGCGCCAATCCGGCATTTTGTTCATTCATGCGGCCAATTTTTACAGCCACCGATTCCAGTTGATTCAATTGCTCGGCATGATGCTGCCAGGCATGTTGGGTCTGGTCACGCAACTGTTTAATCTGCTCATGCCTGCTTTCCATTTGCGCCAAATCAGGCAGGATTTTTCCCTCAAGCTGCTCACAAATAGTTTTGTATTGCCCTTCAAGCTCATACTGTTGACGGTTGAACTGCTCTACATACCGCTCAAGTGCCTGCATTTCATGGGCGGCCAGCACCGCCTGCCTGCATGCTTGCTCACTGTTAAAGGCGTGCTGCTCAAGCTGCGCCTGACAGGCCTGCTGCGCTTGCCGCAAGGCAAGAATTGCCTGTTCCTGCTGGCTTTCCAGGCCAGCCTGGCGCTCCTGTACCTGCACGTTCTCTTGCCTGGCCTGGTCAAACGCACGCTGGGACGTCTCATATTCATTTTGCAGTAAGGCCAAACGCTGTTTAGAGACGGCCAGCGTTTGTTCCAGCACGGCGGCATCACGAAACGACTCTGGCAATTCGGCCAGCCGAAGCTTGAGCTCATTTTCCAGGGAAGCCTGGGAAAGCCTAATGACCTGCTGCTTTTCCTGGGTTTGCTGCAAGGCTTCGTCAAGCTGCGACAGTTCCTGTTCAAAAACAGCCAGCTGCTCTTGCAACAAAGACTGCGACTGCCTGGCCTGCTTGCACTGGTTAACCCGTTTTCGGGCCTGCTCACACACTTCCTGCAAGACGCCGACCGGTATAACGGCCTTGTCCCCAAGCATCTCTAGCTGTTCATTTATTTGCACCGCCAACGCTTCTTGCAAGGTACGGCTCTGAACCAGGGCATTTTCTATTTTCTGCAGCCGCTGACGGGCATTTTCAAGCCTTTGTGCAGACTGCTCAAGGTCTTCCTTGTTAAGCAACACGCGTTGGGCCTGTGCTGGTTGCGGGTGAGTAGTGCTACCGCAAACCGGACAAGGTTCATTTAACTGCAAACGGCTGGCCAACTGCGCCGCCTGCTCCTGATGCCACTGAATTTGCAGCTGGACATTTTCCTGGTACAGTTCCTGGCAGGCTTGTCGCGCCCTCTCCACCGATGCGGCTTCAGCCAGCACACGTTCTTTCAACACCTGGTTTTTACCCAGCAAAACATCGTACCGGATTTTTAATTGCAGGACATGCTCAACCTGATCCAGTTGCTGTACGGCATCAGACAGGCCCTCAACAAAAGTTTGCAACCCGACAGTTTTTGTCCTGCCCTGCTCCAGTTGTTGCTGTTTATCTTGCCGGGCTGCCAGCTGTGTCGCATACGTCTGGTTAATTTGCTGAAAAGCCGCCTGCTGCCGCTCATTTTCCACTTGCTTTTGTGTAAGCAAGACCATTTTTTCACGGTAACGCTCAAGCTCATGGATGTGTACATTCAAGGCATCTTTTTGCTGGTACTTGCTGGTTGCCAGCTCAAGCTCCTGCCGGGTTTCTTGCTGTTTTTTCCCTGCGGTGGCCATTTTCAGGGCCAGCGTATGCAACTCCTGTCGAAGACTTTCACGGCGTTTTTCCGCCATTTCCTGTGTCTGGATAAACGGCACCAACAAAGCGGCCTGGCGGGAACGGGCAAGTTTATGTTCTGTTTGCCGCAATTGCCCGCGCTCCTGCTCAAGCCTGACCAACGAAGCCTGACAATTTTCTTTCTGCCTGAACAGCTCACTCAAAGCCATTGCACCTGAACGCTCTTTTTCAGACAGCATGAATTGATCAAAGGCCCGGTCTTTTTCCGTTTTAAGCTCATCAACAAGCGGCTTCAGTTGACTGGTTTTTTCTTTCAGGCCAGCTTCAGAACTCGAATCGGCCGATTCCAGCAAGCCGGCAATTTTCAGGTCATATTCTTTTTTGCTTTCTTCAATACCTGCTGCCCGCTGCTTAAGTTTTTCTTCTATTTTGTGATAAATCGAGGTTTGAAACAGCTGGCTGAAAATGTTTTCCCTTTGCTGGGAATTGGCCAATAACAAATCCCTGAACTTACCCTGTGGCAAGACCATCACCTGCCTGAACTGATCAGCAGTAAGCCCGGTCAGCTCAATCACCCTTTCTGTCACCTCGGTGGCTTTTTTCGGAATCAGCAAAATCTCATTCCCGTCAGCCGGTATTTCCCACAGCTTTGCTTCGGTCGCTTGCGTGGTAAGTCCTTCACCACGCTGTTTGGGCTTATTCTGGGTTGGCATCCTGGCAATACGATATTGCTTTTCACCCAAAGCAAACTGGAATTGAACTTCGGTTAACAGTTGGGGGTCCGCCATATCCGAACGCAGGGCAGCCGGTTCGCGCTCATTATCGGCTGCCTGGCCGTACAGGGCAAAACAGATGGCATCCAGCAAGGTACTTTTACCGGCACCGGTTGGACCATTAATCAGAAACAGGGGGTTTTCTCCCAGACGGGTAAAATCAACCTCTTCTTGCGCCGCAAAAGGACCAAAAGCCTGCATGCTTAAATAGACGGGTTTCATGCCTGCTCCTCTTTACGCACGTCCAGAATGACCGCTTTAACCGCCTGCTTCTGGGGCTCACTTAGTGCCTGTCCAGCCACCTGCTCAAAAAAATCACAAAACAAATCGTACTCATCGCGTTTCAGGGCCTGCCCCGGGGCCTGCACTTCACCCTCAGCACGATACAAGCCGGGCTTTTCCAGTTGCAACACATTGGGATATACCTCACGGATTTTACCTACCGGATCCAGCACGGCGTGGGTATCCGCAAGCTTTACCAGAACGTAATCGTGCGCATGGGGATCTTGCCGGCCCATTTCAACAATGTCGGCCAATGTCCCTTCCAGGGTTCTCACATCGTGCAAGGGCTTCAGAGGCAGGTTTTGTATGTTTGCCTGGCCGTTTGCATCCAGCCCTACCAGGGTAACGCCCTTGTTGTGAAACTGCTCTGAAAAACTGTATTTAAGAATAGAGCCTGAATAACGAATATGCTCGGCCCCTTTATACTGGGGCGCATGCAAATGGCCCAGCGCCACGTAATCAAATCCGTCAAAAACCGTGTGGGGCACCACATCAGAACCGCCGATTGATAAAGGCCGTTCAGATTCGGAATTCACCGCCCCCTCCAGGAAGCAGTGCGCCAGCAATACGTTGACGCTTTCCGGATTCATGACCTGTTTGATTTTTTCAGCCAGCAGGCAATGCGCCGCTTCGTAGGAGTTGACCGGTTCCTGAAAATAATTGCGCACCAGCTCGGGATCATTAAAGGGCATGCCATAAAACGCAATCTGTTCATCATTCGCATTAATAATAACCGGCTTGAGCATCTGCTCAAAATCGGCAATGATATGCACCCCCGAAGCGCTTAACTGTTGGGCAGCAAAGCCAAGCCGGCGGGCGCTGTCATGGTTACCCGGAATCATAATGACCGGAATGTTTAACTGCGCTATCCGGTTTAAGGTTTTGTCCAGCAAAGCAACGGCCGACACCGGCGGCACCGAGCGGTCATACACGTCTCCACTAACAAGCAATGCCTGCACCTGATACTGTTCAAGATAGGCAATCATCTGGTCCAGCACATACTCCTGGTCTTCAATCAGCAAACGGCTGGCAAACTGACGGCCCAGGTGCCAGTCAGAGGTATGAATGAATTTCATGTAATAATCGTCATTTTTTATATTTGCGTATATTTGCGTTATCGACCATTTATGATCGCACAGGCATTTTAACGCATTAAAAAATCAGATCAGGAAATTTGCCGTAGCTATCAGCCTTAGCCTCTCAAGCTTGAAACCCTGCCGGGCCATTACTCTTCGTGCTCTGACATATCTGAATTGACCACATCTACCGCACAATCACCAATAACATCAATACAAAAGGCTAACCAACCATAGACACGTCCGGCGAATATTCTCATTGCTCCCTCCTGTAGAAAACAATAGAATTATGATGTCCCTATACGACACAAACGTGACAGATGCCATCAGCGCCCAAACAAGCCATACAAGTGTTGCAACATCCCCCACGCACTTGTCACTTGTTTCACAAGTGCTATAAGATGTAAGGGCTATTTAGCGTATTGAAATCAATACATTCTGCTTTACAGGAGAAAAATATGTACAAGTTAAATGAAAAGGGCAGATATGCACTTGAAACTTTTATGGATGCTATTGCCAAACCGGGTTTCGAGCTTGAACCCATTTATGAAATAGCTACCCGTATTGCCAATGAATACTTCCCGGTTGACGGAGACGCTATTCTGGAACTGGACCCCGGCCAGACCCAATCGGGCAACCCCGAAGTGATCCAGTTATTCAAAAGCTGGTTTGACCACTCTTAGTACAAGAATTGCTTTCCGGTTAAACCGTTTATTTGAAAAGCAATGCCGTTTTTTTAAAGCTGGCCACTTGGCCAGTTTTATTTCATATTATTATTAATAAACACAGGCATAAAAAAAGCACTTACTAATGTAAGTGCTTGATTTGCCAATCATGCAATGGTGGGTGCTACAGGGGTCGAACCTGTGACCTACGCCTTGTAAGGGCGCCGCTCTACCAACTGAGCTAAGCACCCATTGCTTAACTGAAGAATTAAATTATATAAGGCCTTTTAAAGGTTGGCAAGACTTTTTTAAGATTACGCTTAAATTCCATCAAAAACACTGTTATTTTACAACAAACCAGAAAATCCAATATTATCCCGGCCCCTTTCACTAACAAGCCGCTACGGGATGAAAGCGGCATATCCGCAAACTTTGGTTATAATGATTAATTCAATACCATAACTATGGCATTACCAAATATGTTAAAAATTATCTATATGGCAAAACTAAAAGAACAATTGGCCATTGCTGAAGAAACGATTGAATGGACGGGTGGCACCTGCGATGACCTCATCCAGTTGTTACGCAGCCGCAACGAATTGTGGCATACAACCCTGGCACCCGAAAACGTGTACAAGCTTGCCATCAATAAAAGCATTGTTCACCAAAACACCTACATACCGGAAAATGCCGAAGTTGCTTTGCTCCCACCGGTTACCGGAGGCTAAATGGTGCATGCCATCAGTATTCAAACCGCAGACTTCAGCCTGGAAGCCGAAGAAAAACTGGCCGAAGCGTCTTCAAGAAACTGTGGCGCCCTGGTCAGTTTTACCGGAAAGGTTCGCGGCAAAGACCATGAGCAATTGCTCAGCCACTTGTACCTGGAGCACTTTCCCGGGGTAACCGAACAGGAAATAGAAAAAATCATTCTGGCTGCCCAAAAAAAATGGCCTTTACAGTATGTAAAAGTCATCCATCGCATTGGCAACATCAAAACCGGCGAAAGAATTGTTCTGGTCCTAACCGCTTGCGAACATCGCAAAGACGCCTATCAGGCTAATGAATTTATTATGGATTACCTGAAAACCGAAGCGCCTTTCTGGAAAAAAGAATGTTTTGCCAATGGAGACGCCCGTTGGGTAGACATGAAAAAATCTGATCTTGATCACACACAGCGATGGAAGCAGGCATGAAATCAAATACAGCCGGACTCATTCTTGCCGGTGGACTGGGCAGCAGAATGAACCACCAGGACAAGGGAATGGTTTTGTTCAAGCATAAACCTCTGGTGGAATATCCGCTGGCGCTTTTGCAAAAAACACTGGATTGCATTGTGATTAGCGCAAACCGGAACCTGGATAAATATGCCTCTTATGGACATCCGGTTATACAGGACTTGCCCCAATACGCTGAAATGGGCCCGTTAGGTGGTATTTACAGCGCCAGCATCCAGCTCCCTGACAATATTGAATTTATCCAGGTGGTTCCCTGCGACACCCCTTTCTTGCCCGACTACCTGACGGCGCGTCTGCATAACGCCCTGCTGCAAACCAATACCGATATTGCCATGGCAATCAGTGGCAGCAACCAGCACCCCAGTGTTATACAGTTCAGGCGTTCACTGCTGCCCGACCTGAAACGGCGGCTTGATAACAACGTGGACAAACTGCGCCTGCGCTCCTTTGTTTTGGACAACACCCATACATTGGTCAATATTGAGCAGGAAGATTTTTTTATCAATTTCAATAATCCAGAATCACTCAAGCTCTGGGATTCATTACAAGGTTCAACATAATGCGTGATTATTACGAAGCACTTGAAGAGCTTCTTGCCAACACCCAGGCAACCACTCAAACAGAAGTCCGCCCCCTTGAAGAGGCTGAAGGCTATATTCTGGCCGAAGAGTTGGCGGTTAATTATGATGCGCCCATGTTTGATAACAGCGCCATGGACGGCTACGCGGTGTGTGACCTGGACCGGACCGAATGGGAAATTATTGCTGTGATTGCTGCCGGCGATGACGTAACCGCCATCAGCCTGGCACCGGGACAGGCCGTACGTATTTTTACTGGCGCAGGCATACCCGCCAATACCGATAGTGTTGTTCCACAAGAAAATACCACCGTTACCGATAGTCGTGTGTCGGTAGAGCAAGCATTAAAACCCGGCGCCAATATCCGTCGTCAGGGTGAAGAATTAAAAAAAGGGGATGTGCTGGTTTCATCCCAGACGGTTATTTCTCCGGCGGCCATCGGCTTGTTGGCCAGCCAGGGCTATGCCAGCATCAGCTGCTTCAAGCCCCTTACCTTAACCCTGTTTTCTACCGGCGATGAGCTGCTTGCCCTAAGCGAAGCGCTAAGCCCCGGTAAGATTTATGACTCAAACCGCCCCATGCTGCTAAGCTGGCTTAAACATTATGCCTACCTGAATGTGATCAACGGCGGTGTTTTACCTGATGACTACGACACCATCAAACAGGCCTTGCAGCAGGCTTCAGGCAACTCGGACATCATCATCTGCTCTGGCGGTGCTTCTGTTGGTGACAAAGACTATGTCAAACAGGTGCTGGACGAACTGGGCACCCTTGAACACTGGAAGTTGGCCATCAAGCCCGGCAAGCCCTTTGCCTGGGGCAATATTAATCATCGCTGCAAGGTGTTTTTGTTACCTGGCAATCCGGTTGCTAGCTATGCAACGACCTTGCTCATGACACTGCCCGCCATTAAATATCTGGCCGGTCTTTCACTTGAAAAAGCCCGACCAAAAACCTGGAAAGCCCAGGCAGATTTTTCAATCCCGAACAATAAGCAAGGTCGCCGTGACTTCTGGCGTGGCGCGATTACCCTGACAGAAACCGGTATCTGGGCGGCGCCGGTCAAAGGCCAGGACTCGCATATGCTTTCGGGTTGTGTCAAGGCAGATATATTAATCGAGATTCCCGGGCGCACGAATGTTGAACACGGCCAATGGCTTGATGTTTATCCTTTGCCACACTCGTTTTAAACCCAGCTTATTTTCAATAAAAAGCCCAATAACACAAACCGTTATTGGGCAATAAAAAATATAAACCGTGGTGGCAAGACCGTTTGGCATCGCAAGCGCCTGCCTGTAACCCGAAGCGTGCTTACTGGCTTCAGGTCATATTAATGGCGCGCTTCTTTTTCCATCACCAGAAAAGGATTCGCCCCACCGCGGGAATAACCTTTTTCACCCAACATCATATCCAGGGCTAAAGATCCCAGGTCATCGGCTACCGGATCGGCATGCTGTTCTTTGCTTAGGCTGAACATTTTACGGTAACCCTGGCAAACATCACAGGTTTCACCACTGGCACCATGTAAAGCACCTTCTGTTGCCCCTTCCACCGATTGCAATGTCATATCCTTGGTGTTGCCACAGAATGTGCATTTTGCCCTTAAGGCATTCCAGCGACTGTTGCATAAGTTGCAATGCAGGTAACGCAGATTTTCCTGCTCACCGCTTTTTAAAATCACACTGCCAACCGCATCACTGCCACAGCAGGGGCACTGCACGCGTTCGTCACGCGAAGGAACATCAGTTTCCTGCAGCTGCATCGCCCAGTAAGTCCAGACAACCTGCAGTACGGCATGCACCCAAATGCTGTATTCCTGATCATTCTCTTTGATTTCCTGTTGCAGGATACGCAAGGCCAAGGCTTCCTGCTCGGGTACCGGCATGGCCAGCAGGCGCTGCCAGGTTTGTTCCATATGAGCCGAAAGCTCGCTCTTGCTGCGTTCATACAAGGCATTCAACATGGGGGTAAAACAGAACGGGATCGCGGTACTGTAAACATTTAGCAAGGAAGCCGAATCATTGCGTTTAAGTTCTGGCACCACGGCATCGGCATCCGCCAGCAAGCCATGCTGGACTCGTGACAACTCAGAAAGAAGCTGCAAATACAATTTCCAGTCGGATTTTTCCAGTTTGGCCAATTTTTTGAAACGATCACTGCGGGACAAAAACAGATTTTTGTCCGGTGCTATCCAAAATGGAATATGAAAAAAAGATTTTTCGATTTCTTCTTTTGATTTTAATTTAATGTGATCCATGTAAAACCCTTTAATCTGCCAAAGTAATATATTCATGACCGGTGTAAATCACCTGCTGCTGAGGCTTGGCAAAGCCTATTAGCGTCATATTGGCTTCTTGTGCCAATTGCACCGCCAGCGCAGTGGGCGCAGAAACGGCAACCAGGCATCCAACCCCCAGCACGGCAGACTTGACCACCATTTCGTAGCTGGCACGACTGGATACCAGCACAAAACCCTCTGACCAGTTCCAGCCTGCCCGGGCACCAAACCCCAGCATTTTATCCAGGGCATTATGACGCCCCACATCTTCAAACAGGGCCTTTATATGACCGTTCTTGTTTACCCAGGCCACCCCATGCACAGACCCTGTTTCGGCCCGCAATGGCTGCAACGAGGCAAACGCATCAAGCGCGGCTGAAATATGTGCGGCAGAGATGGCTGGCCTTACCGTTACCGGTGTGATAACCGGTTTAACCGCATCCAGGCTTTCTATGCCACATAAGCCGCATCCGGTGCGTCCGCTTAAATTACGACGCCGTCCCTTCAGCTGTAAAAATGCTTCTGAGGCAATGTCCATATTAACCAGCATGCCTGTCGAGGTTTGCTCTACCTCTACATCATAAAGCTGGGAAACCGAAGACAAAATCCCTTCGGTAAGGCTGAACCCAAGCGCCAGCTCTGGCAGATCCTGTGGGGTTGCCATTAAAACCACATGAGAAATGCCATTATAAACAAGCGCTACCGGCACTTCATTGCTCAGGCAATCATCTGTTTCGTTTATCTGCCCCTGTTTCAGGCGCCAGACAGGTAAGGTTTTAAGTGGGCTTGCAGTCATTTTATGCTTTTGAAAGTAAGTCTTGCCGGGTACCAGCAGGCATCAACGGCAAACGCCTGAACCTGACCTTTAAACGTCAGCCTCGGCATTTACCGGTTAATACAGTACGCTAGTTATAAGCGCCCTGCCGCCTCATCCTTGGCTTTCTTTTTCGCCATGATTTCACGATACCAGCGAGGATGATGCGCCTTGGCCCATGCCTGGGTAACCACGCCTTCCACCATGGCACGAATGGTGCCTTTAATCCAGATGGCGGCGTATACGTGCACAATAATGCCTGCAATTAGCACCAGGGCAGACACGGCATGCAGCAATAAGGCAATACGGATGACCGGAATCGGGAACATGTCGGCAAAATAAGGACGCCAGGCAATAAATCCAGTTACCAGCAATGACAACATACAAATTGTCATTAGCCAGAACATGATTTTCTGGCCGGCATTATATTTGCCGGTATCACCCACTTCTTCGCCTTTAAGAATTTTCCCTACCGATGTCAGCCATTTGACATCTCCCTCTTCCATGAAATTAAATTTCCAATACCGGAAAAACTGGATAAAAAAGCCAACAAACATAACCACCCCGACAAAAGGGTGAATAATACGGGCCAGCTGTGGCGTGCCAAACACACCCGTCAGCCAGAAAAAGGCAGGATAGAAAAAAGCCAGGCCGGAAATCGCCAGCAACACAAAGCAGCCGGCCACAATCCAGTGATTGACCCGTTCGGCTTTGTTATAGCGCTGAATCAGTTTCTCTTTCATTATGCATCTCCCTCGTCTTTAAGCTTGTCACCATCTTTGCCAATAATTTCAGGCTTTTCTTCAACGGTCCGGTTTGGACCGATTGTAATATAGTGCAGCCAGGCGACGATACCCGCTACGGCAATACCAACCGTAGCCAATGGTTTAAGAATACCTTTCCATAAACTGACGGCTGTACTAATTTCAGGATCTTTAGGCAGATCATTATAAAGCTGCGGTTTATCAGCATGGTGCAAAACATACATGACATGGGTACCACCCACACCTTCAGGATCATACAAACCGGCATTTTCATAGCCCCGGTTTTGCAAGTCTTCAATCCTTTTTTCAGCCACCAGCTTCATGTCATCTTTGGTACCAAACTGGATGGCACCGGTAGGACAGGTTTTGACACAGGCCGGTTCTTGCCCAACCGCGACACGGTCTGAACACAAACTGCATTTATAAGCCCGGTTATCCTTTTTGGAAATCCGTGGAATATTGAATGGGCAACCGGCGATACAGTAACCACACCCAATACAGTTTTCCTGATGGAAGTCAACAATCCCGTTTTCATACTGAATAATGGCACCAGGTGAGGGGCAGGCTTTCAGGCAGCCAGGATCGGTACAGTGCATACAGCCATCCTTGCGGATCAGCCACTCCAGCTTGCCATTTTCTTCGGTTTCGGAAAAACGCATGACGGTCCAGCTATCTGCCGTCAAGTCTATCGGGTTGTCATAAACGCCGTGATTAATGCCAATATCATCACGCAAATCGTTCCATTCGGAACAGGCTACCTGACAGGCCTTACAGCCAATACAGGTGGTCACGTCAATTAATTTTGCCACTTCTTCCGGTTGACGCACACTTGGTGGTGGCGTCATTTCAGCTGTCGCGGAACGACGACGGATATCTAAAGATTGCAATGCCATATTTTAACTCCTTAAGCCTTTTCCACGTTCACTAAAAATGTTTTGTATTCGGGTGTCTGTGCATTACAGTCACCAACAAAAGGCGTCAAGGTATTTACTAAATACTGTTTTCTGTCTGATACATTAACCCAGCCACCATGCAAGGGAATCCCAACCTGGTGCAGGGTTTCACCATTAACCTGCAAGGGCCGGATCCGTTTTGTAACAACGGCCCTGGCCTTGATAGAGCCCCGGATAGTGCTAATTGTCACCCAATCACCTTTTTCAATCCCTTTTTCTTTGGCCAGCTCTTCGCTAATTTCAACGAACTGTTCTGGCTGGGCAATCATGAGCAGCTTGACCGATTTGGTCCAGAACTGGAAGTGCTCGGTCAGGCGATAGGTGGTCCCCACATAGGGGTACTTATCTTTCTTGCCAAAACGGCTTCTGGCACTGTCAAACATACGTACGGCTGGAGAATGCACCACGCTGGGGTGCAACAGGTTAGTGCCCAGCGGCGTTTCCATGGGTTCATAAGACTCGGGGAAAGGACCGTCCACCAGTTTTTTGGTGCAGAATAAACGGCCAACACCTTCTTCGTTCATAATGAACGGATTCATATCCGTGCCGGGTGCCTCATCCGCCTTGAAGTCGGGTATATCGGCCCCCACCCATTTGCGTCCATCCCACTCGATCAGCGTACGGTTTTTATCCCATGGCTTGCCACTGGGGTCGCACGATGCACGGTTATACAGAATGCGGCGGTTGGCCGGCCAGGCCCAGGCCCATCCCGGCGTATTGCCCAAACCGGAATCGGTGTTGTCGCGACGGGCCATCTGGTTGCCGTTTTTAGTCCAGCTACCTGAAAATATCCAACAGGCACAAGACGTACTTCCGTCATCACGCAATTGATGAAAACCATCCAGCAGCTGGCCTTTGGGTATGATGATATTACCCATCTCATCTTTAATATCTTCCAGGGCACGGCCATTAGATTCCTGGGCCATTTCATGCGGCAAGGGGCTGAGGGGATTCTTATATTGCCAATCTAGGTTAACAATTGGCTCGGGCACAGTACCGCCCTCTTCCAGGTAAAGCTTTTTAAGACGCTGATGAATTTCAGCCAGAATTTCCAGATCCGGTTTAGCATCGCCTGGAGGATGCGCCCCGGCCCAGTGCCATTGCAACCAGCGTGACGAGTTAACGATGGAACCCTCTTCTTCAGCAAAACAGGGCGTTGGCAAACGGAACACCGTTGTCTGGATGCTGGCAGGATCAACGTCGTTATGCTCACCATGATTTTCCCAAAAAGTGGCCGTTTCGGTATTCAACGGGTCCATTACTACCAGGAATTTCAATTTTGAAAAGGCTTCGGCCACCCGTTTTGAATCAGGGAATGAACTGGTAATATTAAAGCCCTGCACCAGCAGTCCCTGCATTTGACCCTGATAAATCATCTCGGTCATTTGCAGGCTATCGTACATCTTGTCCCATTTGGGCAACCACTCATAACCCCAGTCATTTTCTTTGGTGGCGTTTTCACCAAAGAACCATTTAAGCAAGCTAACCATGAACTTGGGCGTATTACTCCAGTAGTTCAGTTGACCAGGACGGAAAGATTGCGGGGTTTGCCTTTGCAGGTAATCGTCAAAGGTAGGGTGCTGGTTTTCATTTGGCAACACCAGGTAGCCCGGCAAGCTGGTAGACAGCACGCCTAAATCAGACAGTCCCTGAATGTTGGAGTGACCGCGCAAGGCATTGACCCCCCCGCCCGCCATGCCAATATTACCCAGCATGAGCTGGATCATGGCCATGGTACGGATATTCTGGGTCCCATATGTATGCTGCGTCCAACCCAGGGCATAAAGAATCGTCCCTGTCTTGTCGGGAGCACTGGTTTCACCCAACGCCTGGCAAACCAGCAGGAAATCTTCAATCGGTGTACCGGTGATTTTGGTCATCATCTCGGGCGTGTAACGGGAATAATGCGCTTTCATTAAATTCCATACACAACGCGGATGGCTTAGCGTTGGATCAACCTTGGCATAACCGTTTTCGTCCAGCTCATAAGTCCATGAACTCGTATCGTAACTGGCGTTTTTGGGCTCATGCGTATCCGCTAACGGATCAACAGCAACTGTAACATCGCTTGTTTCGACATAATCGGGATGACCGGAAAACAGGCCTTCATGAAAGCCATACTTTTCATCAACAATGAAACTGGCGTTGGTATAGGCTTTTACATATTCCCACTGGATCTTATCGTTTTCAATTAGCCAATGAATGACCGCCCCCAAAAAGGCAATGTCACTGCCTGAACGAATCGGTAAGTAGTGGTCGGCCACCGCAGCGGTTCGGTTAAAACGCGGATCACAAACGATTAACTTGGTCCCTTTTTTCTTCTTCGCTTCAATGACCCATTTGAAACCAACCGGGTGCGCTTCTGCCGGGTTGCCACCCATAACCAGAATAAAATCGGCATTCTGCATATCACAGAACGTATTGGTCATTGCTCCACGGCCAAATGTAGAAGCCAGTGCCGACACAGTGGGCGCATGGCAAACACGCGCCTGCGAGTCTGCCGCCACGATACCCAAAGAACGAATGAATTTTTGGGTCAGGATGCCGGCTTCACTGGAGCCGGCGGATGTACAGGCCATGCCAACCGCTTCAAGACGGTTAACCGTAACGCCTTTGTCGTTTTTCACAATCAGATGCTTATCGCGCTCGTCTTTAATCAGGCGGGCGATACGATCGAAAGCGTCATTCCAGGAGATTCGCTTCCACTCATTGGTGCCGGCTTCACGCACTTCAGGGTAGTGCAAGCGCTTGGGGCTGTTGATGTAATCAATCAGGCCGGCTCCTTTCGGGCATAGGCTCCCCCTGCTGACCGGATGATCCGGGTCGCCTTCAATGTGATATATTTTTTTGGTTACGTTTTTTGCGCCATCGCCCAGGCTGTATAACAAGGTTCCACAGCCCACCGAACAATAAGTACAGTTATTGCGTGTTTCAACCGCTCTTAACAATTTGTACTGGCGAACTTCAGCCCACGCATTGGTTGGCGCCGCGCCCATGACAGCCAGGCTTGTTGCACCAACACCGCTTGCCGTAACTTTAAAAAACTGTCGTCTGGTCATCTTCATTGCGATGATGCTCCTATCGTGTATATATTTAAGACCCTATGATCAATAGGGGCTATTATAAGTAAAATTTCATTTAAAAAAATTATCACTTTAAAAAATTTACAAATAAATACTTACATCCATCAAAATGACATATTTATTATATCCAGGCACTCGTTCCATTTACATTAACAATACAAGAAAGCCTGCCAACAGGCTCTTTTTAAATACGCTTAAACAAGAAGCACCTGACAATCCAGGCAAACACTTTGGTCTTGATTCTTTTGGAAATTGTTTTTAAAAACTCTCTTTGGGAACTTGCTTTAAAGATGTGAATTCAATCAAATCTGCCGAAAACGCTTTTATATCTTCCTCGTCATGAGTAATAAGCATTAAGGGGATTTTTAATTCTTCCTGCAATTCTTTGACTTCTTCACGCATATGTATGCGAAGTTTTTTATCAAGGGCGGCAAACGGTTCATCAAGCAACAAAATTTCTGGTTCGATAATCAAGGCCCGGGCCAAGGCAACACGTTGCTGCTGGCCACCAGACAACTGGCCGGGATACTGCCTGGCCAGATCGGTTATTTGAAACCTGTCCAGCCAGTGGTAGATATTTTCACGATTATCCCGTGACACCGTATTAAACAAGCCTTTACGGTTTAACCCGAAACCTACATTTTGTTCTATGGTCAAGTGCGGAAACAAAGCGTAGTTTTGTAGAATATACCCTACATGGCGCTCCTGCGGCACTATATTTATATTTTTTTCTTTGTCAAACAGCACCCTGTTTTTAATTTTTATGCCGCCGCTGTCAGGCGTTAACAAGCCCGCTATGCATTTTATGGTCAGGGATTTGCCCACCCCCGAAGGACCAAATAAAATCACTTGATCCTGATGACTGCATACCTGCGTATCCAGCATGAACGTTCTAGAAGCGGAAACCAGCTTTTTCTGGATGTTTATATCAAAAATCATGTCAGGCACGCTTTGGAGAAAAATAATAAGCCAACACCAAAACCACAATACAAACCACTGATATTAGCAAAACCAACTGGTTGACTTCGCTATCCTGGCCTGCCTGGACCGCATCATAAATGGCAATTGAAAGCGTTTGGGTTTTACCCGGAATACTGCCAGCCACCATTAAGGTCGCCCCAAACTCACCCAAGGCCCGAACAAAGCCCAGCAAAACGCCTGCCATAATTCCACGCCAGGCCAAAGGCAAAAAGACCCGAAAAAATACCGCTGTCTTTGATACGCCCAACACCCAACCCACCTGCTGCAACTGCTCATCTACCGACTCGAAAGCGGCACGGGCCGGTTTAAAAACCAGCGGAAAAGTAACAATAACCGCAGCAACAATCGCACCGTTAAGGGAAAAAATAAGCCCAAAACCAAAATTAGTTTCAAGCCACTGGCTTAAACCGGTTTGATTGCCAAACAGAACCAGCAAATAATAACCCAATACGGTTGGCGGCAACACCATTGGCAAGGTGGCCAGCACATCAAGCACTTGCCTGAAAAAACTGCGCTTTTGAGACAGGTACCACCCAAAAGCGATGCCCAGGACAAGATTAATCAAAGTGGCCCAAATAGCCACTTTAAGAGATAGGAACAAAGGTACCATTACCGACTGCATTGCCTGTTTTCCTGACGATTAAGGTCGGGCAAAACCGTATTTATCAAAAACAACCCGGCTTTCTTCTGACAACACATAATTAACAAACTGCTGGGCAAGCGCCGGCTCTTTACTGTCTTTGATGACAGCAATCGGATAAATAACCGGTTTATCAAGGTCTACATTGAAAACGACCTTAACCTTATCGGCCAGGATTTTGGCATCAGTGCCATAAACAAAACCGGCTTCAACGTTTGCATTGGCCACGTACTCAAGTGCCTGACGAACATTTTGCGTAAACACCGTTTTCTCTTTAAGTGCATTATCAAGACCGGCCTTTTTAAGAGCCGTTTCGGTATAGCGACCGGCTGGCACACTGGATGGATTGCCAATGGCAATACGCTTTACCTCATCGCTTTGCAGATCATTCAGGGTTTCCAGTTTTAGCTTGCTGGCGGCAGGCACAATGAACACCAGTTCGTTTTTTACAAAATTGGTTTGCCGGTTATTTTGCAAAAACCCGCCCTCATTGGCAGCCTGCATATTGGCAAGGTCGGCACTGGCAAAAACGTCTACCGGCGCACCATGACGGATTTGCTGAAGCAGGCTTCCTGAACCGCCAAAATTGAAATCAATCTTGTGCCCTTGATGCGCCTGCTCAAATTTCTGGCCGATTTCCTGAAACACCTCTTTCAGGCTGGCTGCAGCAGAAACCGTAATGGTGGCCGCCGAAGCATTACCCACACCCACGCATGCCAACAGCAGCAATATCCGTTTGAACATATCCTTATTCCTTTTACTTGACCGGCGCTTGATGACTTCAAAAACAAAAAAAGTATAACACTCTTAAACAGCCTGCCAATCACCTGATTTGCCGCCTTTTTTCTCAAGTAAATGAATATGCCCCATCTGCATGCCTTTATCTACCGCTTTCAACATATCGTAGATGGTTAGCAGCCCGGTGGAAACTGCCGTCAGGGCCTCCATTTCCACACCGGTTTTCCCTGTGGTTTCAGTCGTGGCCACCACTTCAACCGATTGCCCTGCTGCATCCAGCTTAAATTCAATACCCACATGCGTCAGGCTTAAAGGATGGCACAGCGGAATCAGCAAGCTGGTGTGCTTGGCGCCCTGGATCGCAGCAATACGGGCAATACCCAGCACATCACCTTTTTTGCTTTGTCCGGAAACAAGCAAACGGTAAGCCACTTCATTCATACTTATTTTCCCGCTGGCGCGGGCAACCCGTTTGGTTTCCTTTTTTTCAGAAATATCAACCATATGGGCCTGGCCCTGGCTGTCAAAATGCGTTAATTGTTGATCTGGCACGTTTTATATCCTTAATACGGTCAAAACAGGGTAAATGAGATAAATTTAATCATATAGAATACAATTCATTTTAGTAAAATTTTATGTTCCCAAAGGAATCATTATGGAAACACTACGCATTGGCATTGTCTCTATCAGCGACAGGGCATTCAATAAAACCTATCAGGATCAGGGCTTGCCTGCATTAAAAACCTGGTTAAGTTCAGCGGTACTCAACCCGCTAGAGTTTGTTGAACATTTAATTCCCGATGAACAACCCCTGATTGAACAAACCCTGATTGAACTTTCTGACAATCAAAAATGCCCATTGATTTTAACAACAGGTGGGACTGGGCCTTATTTGCGTGATGTTACGCCCGAAGCCACCCTGGCGGTTGCTGATCGCGTCATACCCGGATTTGGCGAACAAATGCGGCAAATCAGCCTGCACTTTATTCCTACCGCCATTTTATCTCGCCAAGTGGGTGTCATCCGCGGTAATAGCCTGATTCTAAACTTGCCTGGTCGTCCCAATGCCATCGCAGAAACCTTGGGTGGCGTAAAAGATGAACAAGGCAAACAAGTCATTCATGGCATTTTTGCATCAGTACCCATTTGCGTGGATGCCGTTGGCGGCCCGCTGGTGGAAACCAACCCCGATGTATGCAAATCGGTACGTCCGAAATAAGCGTGTTTACCCTATATAAAAAGCGGCCAACAGGCCGCTTTTTATATTAAAAACGCTTAACCACCCGTCATCGACATAATACGAATGATTTTCTCTGGCTGGGTATTGAATTCATGCCGTTCGGGTTTCAGCTCTATCGCTTCGCGAATGGCCTGTTCAAGCTCGGCATCCGTACAGTTATCACGTAAATAAGGCAGCAGGTTAAGCTTGTCTTCTTGTCCTAAACACAAGTACAAATGCCCGTCAACCGCCAACCGGACCCGATTGCAGGTTTCACAGAAATGTTGGGATTTGGGCGTTATAAAGCCAAGCGTAAAATCACTGTTGGCCGTTTCCCAGTAACGGGCTGGCCCCCCGCCCCACACCTTGTTAGACGCTTGCAAGCGAAACTTGTCTTTGACCTGTTCAATAATATCCTGCAAATTAACCGGCACCTGTTTTTGCCCGGTTACCCCCATGGGCATGACTTCAATCAAGCGCAATACAAACTGATTCTGAATACAGTACTGAATCATATCTTCAATATCAGAAATGTTAATACCCGCCAGCGGGACCATATTAATTTTAATTCTTGTAAAGCCGGCCTGCCTGGCTGCCTCCAGTCCTGCCATTACTTTTGACAAACTGTCGCTACCGGAAATTTCCTCGACACATTCACGGCGCAAGGAGTCAAGACTGACATTCAAACGGTGCAAACCAGCATCACGCAAAGGTTGCGCATACTTTTGCAATTGCGTGCCATTGGTGGACATGGACAGGTCTTCAACCCCTTCCAACGCTGACAGGCGGCCAACCAACTCTGGAAGGTCTTTACGTAACAGTGGCTCTCCACCGGTTAACCTGAAACGGCGGGTACCCATGCGGGCAAAAGCGGCAACCACGCGCTCTATCTCATCAAAAGACAGCCAATTCACTGGACGTTCAAATTCTTTGAATCCTTTGGGAATACAGTAAGAACAACGCAAATCGCATTTATCAATCAACGAGATACGTAAATATTCTATTTTTCGATTAAATCTGTCAATCAGCATACTGGCTTATATCCATTACATTAATTAATTAAATGCAGTCTACCATAGAAAAACCCCAAAAATCAGAAAGAAGATCTGGTTCTTGGGGCTCTTTTGCCTGGCGAGGTTTATTTATATTTTAGAAAAAATCACTTATAAATAATAAAAAAATGATTATTTTCTTAATAAACCCAGTCGGTAGTTTAGTTTACAGCGTCTTTAAGTGCTTTACCTGGACGGAATTTAGGTACTTTGGCTTTTTTGATTTTAATGGCTTCGCCTGTACGTGGGTTGCGACCAGTACGGGCAGCACGCGTAGAAACGGCAAATGTACCAAAACCAACCAAGGTTACCGTCTCGCCTTTTTTCAGTGTTGCTTTCACTGCAGCGATCATTGCATCCAGAGAACGGCCAGCGGCTGCTTTGGAAATATCGGCTTTAGATGCAATGTATTCAACCAACTCTGTCTTATTCATTCAGGAAAACCCCTTTTATAAATTAACTCTAATGTAAATCATCACGCGTATCTTCCCTTTAATCTTATTGGCTGTCAAGAAAAAAACACCGCGAACCCCGCATATTTACTAGTCTTGCGGCTATTATCAATAGAAAGTAATTAATCTGTATTATTTTTTATACACCAGTACAAGGCAGGTTCAAACCCTGCCCTGCCTGTTCTTAAGCAACATTCATGCACTGTTCAAGCGCCTGACTAAAGTCATTGATCAGGTCTTCTTCATCTTCAATGCCCACAGATACGCGTAGCAAATTATCGCCAATACCCATTTCCGCCCTTCGGGCAGCCCCCATCTCATAATAAATGGTATGGGCTACTGGCAAGGCCAGGGTCCTGGCATCACCCAAATGCGTGGCCAGCACCACTACCTTCAGTTTATTCAAAAATTCAAAGCAATCTATGCCATCAACCAATTCTACGCCCAGCAAAGCCCCAAAACGGTTGCCAAACAGGCTGGCGGCACGTTCATGCTGTGGATGCTGGCTTAAACCGGGATAACGCACACTGGCAATCCCGGGATGGGTTTCAAGAAAGCGGGCCAGTGCCAGCGCGTTTGAACAAGACTGCTTTAGTCTTAAAGCAAGCGTTTCGGCACCAACGGCAATACGATGAGCGGCATCGGAAGAAAGCGTTGCCCCCATGTCACGCAAGCCTTTTTTCTTGATTTGGGTTAGCCCCCAGGAATGGGCGGGACCTGTTTTGTAATTATCATAGATATTGGAAAAGGCAGACCAATCATATAAGCCGGTATTGGTAACCGCCCCACCCAGCGCATTGCCATGACCGCAAATATGCTTGGACAATGAGTTCATGACCAGGGAAGCCTTAACACTTTTGCCTTGAAGCAACCACGGTGAGGTTAAGGTGTTATCAATCACATACACCAGATTATGCGCCTCACAAATATCACCAATAGCCGCTAAATCGGCAATTTGCGTACCCGGGTTGGCAATGGTTTCGGTAAATACCATTTTGGTTTCAGGACGAATAGCGTCTTTGACCTGTTGCGCATCGGTAGGATCAACAAAGGTGATCGTTACCCCAAGACGGTCAAGCGTACCCAGCAAGCTGTTGGTATTACCAAAAACAAACTGGCTGGAAACCAGATGATCGCCCTGTTTTAACAATGTCATGAAAATGGAAGACAAGGCGGCCATCCCTGTGGCAAATGTAACCGTGCCCGCCCCTGCTTCCATCAGGGTGATTTTATCTTCAAGCGCTGCGGTTGTCGGCGTTCCCTGACGGGCATAGGTGTAGCCCGATTTACCTTGAAACACGGCAGCCAGCTCCCGGGAGTCGGCAAAGGCGTACTCGGTTGATGTATGCAATGGCTTGTGAATGGCACCATGCTCTACCGCTTTACGACGGTCGGCATGAAGAATGGAAGTGGTAAACCCGCTATGTTCTATTTTTGACATGAGATAACTGTTAAAGGATGAATTTTTACTTATTTTACCTGGCGCTGACGAACCGTTTCGAACAAACAAACCGCGCTAGCCACACTTACGTTAAGACTTTCAACCGAACCCAGCATGGGAATCCGCACCAGCTCATCACAGGTTTCACGCGTTAAGCGTCGCATCCCTTCACCTTCGGCTCCCATGACCCAGGCAATCGAACGAGTGGCATCAACATCATGAAAAGTGCCACTGGCTTCGTCATCAGTGCCAATTAACCAGACATCGCGCTCTTTAAGCTGACGCATGACACGAGCCAGGTTAGTAACCATAATGTAAGGCACCGTATCGGCAGCGCCACATGCCACACGCTGCACCGTGGCATTAAGACCTACCGCCTTGTCTTTGGGTGCAATAACCGCATGAACACCTGCGGCATCAGCCGTACGCAAGCAAGCGCCCAGGTTATGGGGATCGGTTACGCTATCAAGGATCAATAAATGGGCCGGTCCTTCGATCACATCCAGTACGTCATCGATATTGACGGCCAGTTGTTTGTGATCTGCCAGGGCGACCACCCCTTGATGCTTCACGCCTTTTGCCAGGCCATCAAGCCGCTGCACAGGAACCGGATGAATACGAATCTTGTTTTTTTCAGCCTGTTCCACCAGGCTTTGCATCCGCCTGTCCTTGCGTGATGCTTCGATATAAATTTCCCGGATTGAATCGGGTGCATGACGCATGCGGGCTATTACCGCATGAAATCCTGCCAGAATTTGACTGCTTGACATATAAATTAATTACCTTTTTATTTACCTTCGCTTGCCTGTTGGCTTTTTGTTCTTTTGCCCGGCCTCGGCCTGGGCTGACTTTTTCAGCTCGGCCCGCCGTTGTTGTGCGGTTTTACCCTTCAGTGCTTCGGGCTTGGGTTTGGCCGGACGTTTTAACTGTCGTGGCTCGGACTCACTGCGTTGGGCGTCTTTACGCAATGACTCAAAGGTCGTACCTTTTACCAGCGAAAACTCAATTCGACGGGCTTCCAGGTCTACCCGTGTTACCTGCACCTGAACCTGATCGGTAAGGCGATAACGCATGCCTGTCCGTTCTCCGCGCAACTCGTGCAAACCTTCATTGTATTGGAAATAATCGGTGCCCAATTCAGAAACGTGCACCATACCTTCAACAAACAGGGTTTCGAGTGTCACAAACAAGCCAAAAGGCGCGACACCACTTACCCGGCCACTAAAAATCTCACCCACATGTTCACGCACATACCAGCATTTAAGCCAGGCCTCCACATCGCGCGAGGCATCGTCAGCACGCCGCTCGTAGGCGGAAAGCACCATACCCAGACTATCCCAGACAGCATGCTCATGCTCTTTATGGGTTTCACCCTGCTCTTTAGGCACACCAGCCACTTCAGGCGTATAGTGCCTGCGGGCAAGAATAGACTTGATCACCCTATGCGTAAGAAGATCGGGGTAACGGCGAATGGGTGAGGTGAAATGCGTATACTGTTCGTACGCCAAGCCAAAATGCCCGACGTTATCCGGACTGTAAACAGCCTGTTGCATGGATCTTAAGCACATGCTCTGGAGAATCTGGAAATCGGGACGTGCGCGGCCGGCATCCAGCAAGGCAGCATAATCTTTGCCGGAAGGATCATCACCGCCACCTAGCGACAAGCCCAAGGTACGCAAAAACTCACGCAAGGCTTCGAGTTTTTCAGGGGTTGGCCCTTCATGAATGCGAAACAACCCCTGCCGCTTGTTTCTTAATATGAAGTCGGCCGCACATGTGTTAGCGGCCAACATGCACTCTTCAATTAATTTATGCGCATTATTCCTGATAAATGGAACAATTTGCTCTATCTTGCCCATGTCATTACACATAATACGGGTTTCAATGGTGTCGAAATCCATTGCACCGCGCAGTCCCCGTTCTTTTTCAAACGCTTCAAAAAGGGCATACAAATCTTTGACGGGTGCCAGCAAATCACCCAATTCGGTAGCGGCCGGGCCGGTTGGCTGCTGCAACGCATTCCAGATTTGCGTATAAGTGGTACGCGCATGCGAGTTAATGACCGCATTGTAAAACTGATAGGCCGTAACCGTTCCTGCCTTGACCCCCGTCATGGGAATCACCATATCGCACACCAGAACCAGACGATCTACCTCAGGATTCAGGGAGCACAGACCATTGGACAGTTTTTCAGGCAGCATGGGAATAACCCGGCGCGGGAAGTACACACTGGTACCGCGCTCTATGGCATCCCGGTCTATGGCATCGCCAGGTTTAACATAATGAGAAACATCGGCAATGGCCACCAACAGGCGCCATGCCATTTTACGGCGTTTTTCAGTGCCAATATTAACAACCTCGGCATACACGGCATCATCAAAGTCACGGGCATCCTCACCGTCAATTGTGATAAATGCCACATCGCGCAAATCTATACGGCCTTTAAGATCCGCAGCCTGCACTTCATCAGGCAGGCTTTCCGACTGTATAAGGGTCGCATCGGAGAACTCAACCGGAACATCAAATTTGCGCACTGCAATTTCAATTTCCATGCCCGGGTCATCTATTTCGCCCAGTACTTCTATAATTTTACCCAAGGGCTGGGTATGGCGGGTTGGCTGCTGAATAATTTCAACCGTCACCACTTGCCCGTGCCGGGCCTCACCCAGGTCTGCACTTTGTACGATAATATCGTGTTTTATTCGCTGATCTTCGGGCACCACGACATATAGCCCCTGCTCATGCAGTAAACGTCCAACCAGTCGTGTCGTGCCGCGCTCAAGCACTTCTACAATGGTGCCTTCAGGCTTACCTCTGTATTCGCCAGTGGGTTTTACCTGAACCCGGTCGCCATGCAACACCTTAAGCATTTCCCGTGGTGACAGGAACAAATCCTGTGAACCGTCTTCGGGAATAAGAAAGCCGAATCCATCCCGGTGCCCCTGGACTTTGCCAATCACAAAATTTTTCTGCCGGGACAATTGCCAACCGCCCGGTGTTTGTTCAAGCTGGCCATCTCTTTGCATGGCCCCCATCCGTCTTTCAAGGCCCACGACACTGGCGTCTCTGGATAGACCGAATGCACTGATTAAGGCATTCACCGTCAGTGGTGGTGTTGAATCCCGGAACGCCTGAAGAATATTTTCACGGCTTGGAACATCGGGATCAAAGTCAGGCGTGCTTTCCGTAAGGGAATTATTAGCCTGAACAGGCCTGTTTGCCGGATTTTTAGTGGTGGTTCGATTAGCCAATACAGTACTTCCTGGTTATTTCAATTTATGATGCAACTAATGCTTATAAAACCATACTATCCTATTACGGCTTTATGATACTTATATGACTGGCCTGTGCGTTTAAAAAATCGCCCGGTAAGCACTGCCATTTCCTAGAATTTTTCAAGCAGGTAACGGGTAACCATCACAAAACAGACCAACACAATAAGCGGGCGAATAAATTTGCTGCCATGGCTGATTACCATTAAAGAACCCGCATAAGCACCCATTATTTGCCCAACAATCATAATACCACCGATCAGCCACAAGACTTTGCCACCCAGTACAAAAAGCGCTACCGAAGCGACATTACTGGCAAAGTTGAATACCTTGGCATTGGCCGTTGCCTTGATAATTTGCTGGCCCCGTAACGCGACATTGGCAAGGGAAAAGAAAGAGCCGGTTCCCGGACCAAAAATACCATCATAAAATGCAATTACCGGTACAACGGTACAATTGAATGTCTTGCCACTCATGCGCGGAACCCGTTCTACCTTACCGGCAGACGGCGTAAACAAAAAATACAGTCCAATCATGACCAGCACAACGGGAATCACGATATCCAGCACCGAGACATCAATGAGCTGGATAAGAACAGTACCCAATGCCGCCCCCACGAAAGCCATGAGTGCCGGTTTCCAGACTTCCTCAAAACGCACGATTCTTTTTCTGAGCATGGTTAAGGAGGAAGTCAGGGTACCAAAACTGCCTTGCAACTTGTTAGTGGCCAGCGCATTGATGGGGGGAACCTGAACCAGTAATAACACCGGAATGGTAATCAGGCCGCCACCGCCGGCAATGGTGTCAACAAATCCCGCCAGCATGGCAACAAAGAAAAGTAGAAGCAATACATCAGGGCTAACAACGAAATCCATGCCGCATCCGGATAAAAAAGACCTGGATATCAGAAAAATGCCGATCAGAACGCATTAAGCCGATAAACCGTAGGGTAAAAAATCAAAAACAATATCCATCAGTTAAAATACCCAATTTCCAGTATTTGACTTTTTAAAATCGAGATTATGGCTGATTATTATCTACCCATCAAGCACCTGCACATGACCTGTGCCTACCTGAGCATCACTTTCTTCCTGATTCGCGCATTTTGGTCAATTACGGGCTCCCGCCTGCTGCAAATAGGTTTTGTAAAAATAGCCCCGCATGTAATTGATTCCATCCTGCTGATCTGCGGTTTTATCCTGGCAGCCATGATTGGCCCCAACCAACCCTTTATTCTGGCCAAAATAGTGGCCCTGATTGCCTATATCGGGGTTGGCACTGTTGCGATCAAGCGCGGAAAAACACCGGCCCAAAAAATAATGGCAACCATCATTGCCACCCTGATTTTTGTATATATTATTGGCGCAGCCATTAACAAAAGCGCCCTTTCCTGGTTTGTCTAAACGCAAGATCTAGCACCATAACAACAAAACCGCCTTTGCCGCACCTGGACATCATCCAGTTTGCGGCAAAGGTTTGAAATCCCATATGCCTTCGCCACGCAAATACAGCAAATGCGTATGATGCGAATACAGGGTGCTGCGATGCCCCACGCTAATCAGGCGCAATTCAGGCAGTCGCTGGGCAATCAGCCGGTACATGGCATCCTCAAGACCTTCATCCATGGCAGAGGTGGCTTCGTCTATAAACGCGGCAACCGGCTTTGCCAGCAGCAAACGGCCAAACGCAATCCTTTGTTGCTCACCCAAAGAAAGGATATTGGTCCAGCTCACCACCTCGTCCATACGACCAATCAGGTGACCCAGATTCACATCCTGCAATACTTTGCTAGCATGTTCATGCCCATCTTCAGGTACTTCGTTAGGATAGTACAAAACATCCAGCAGGGAACCTTCAGGCAAATACGGTTTTTGCGACAGGAATAACACATTATTATCAGGCCGTACCACCTGCCCCTGCGAATAAGGCCACAAACCGGCTATTGTTCGCAATATGGTGGTTTTACCCGCCCCCGAAGGGCCTTGCAGTAGCAGGGAATGCCCGGACTCTACCGCAAAAGACAAGTCTTTTACCAGACACTTACCCGCTGGGGTTGTAATACTGACACCACGCAATGCAACCGTTTCCTGCTCTGCCTTAACATCGGGAACCGGTAATTTATCAGCCGCACGGATATTTTGTACAAAACCGCTTAGCCGGTCTAACACCGCGCGATAACCGGCAAAAGTATCATAAGCATCACGAAAAAATGACAGATTATCATGCAAGGTACCAAATGCCTGAGCCGTTTGTATCATGGCACCCAGCGTGATTTGCTGGGAAAAAAACCTTTTTGCCTGAATAATGAAAGGAAAAATAACCGCAGTTTGTGAAACCAGCAAGTTGAAGCCCTGCAATTTGACTGAACGGAAAACAATTGCCCACACGTTACCAATAACCCGGGCAAAGCGATTACGCAGTTTTTGCCCTTCGATTTCTTCACCGCCATAAAAGGCAATACTTTCGGCATATTCTCGTACCCGAACCAGCGAGTAACGGTAATCCGCGTTGAAACGTTCATCAAGGAAGCTAAGACGAATCAGCGGACGCCCGATCCTGAACGCAAAGACCGTGGCAATCAGAATATAAATAAACAGGGCGAAGACCATCCCTTTTGACAGGGTGAATCCAAAAACGGTTAAATCGCCCGACAAACCCCACAAAATTATCGTAAAGGCAACGGCAGAAACCAGGGAACTGACTAGGCCCAGAATCAGGGATAAGGACGTTGTCACAAAACTGGACACATCCTGCTGGATACGCTGGTCCGGGTTATCGGCCGGTGTTTCAAGATAATGGGAGCGGTAATAACTGCTTTTTTCCAGCCATTGCGAGAGCAGGGATTCATTCAGGGACTCACGCCATTTAATGGTAAAGCTCTGTTGCAAATAATATGATATTAGTGCCCGGGAAATATGAATCGCGGCCAGAATGGCAAACACGCCCATCTGTATCCAGAATCCATCTTCATTAAGCTCTTGCAACGCTGTATACATCGTGTTGTACCAGTTTGAAAACAACACGCTAATACGCACCCCAAACAAGCTTAAAAACAGGATTACCCCAAATGTCAGCAAGGGACGCAGGCTGTTTTTGGGATTGAAGTAATCACCGGCCAATAGCCAGAATTGCCCTGCCCATTTAGTGGTTTTAACCAGAATAAAACCAACCAGTCCCAACATGACTGATGATATAAGCAAAGCCTGCAAGATCCAAAGCGCGCTGTCTTGTAATTCTTGGCCCCAATTCATTGACACTCCTTATGATTTTTTCTCATGGGCAAATAGAGTTCGCCATCGGCAATAAAGTTCACTACTTTACCTGATGTCCGTCTTAAATAGTAAAAAATCACAGACATTCCGCCATGGGTGATGCGGTTTATGCCATGACTTGAAAATCACTTATAACCGTAGGTTATATAAATATCAATTTTTCTTCGTTCCGGTTTTGCATCTGCAATTCTACACTGTCCGATGGCGTGCCAACCAAATTCGCATTCGCCATGCCCTTCTTGGCAAGTCGCTACATAAACAGGAATTATCGTGAGTATTGAAGTTCAGAACATTTCAAAGAAATTCGCCGGGTTTACGGCCCTTGATAATATCAATCTGGACATCCACAGTGGCGAGTTGCTTGCCCTGCTGGGCCCTTCAGGCTGCGGTAAAACCACCCTGTTGCGTATTATTGCCGGCCTTGAAAAAGCAGATTCAGGCAAAATTATTTTTAACGGGCAAGACAGCACCGATACCCATGTGTCCAAACGCCAGATCGGCTTCGTATTCCAGCACTATGCCCTGTTCCGGCACATGACCGTGTTCGACAACATCGCCTTTGGCCTGAATGTTAAACCACGCAAAGATCGCCCTTCCCAGGAAGCCATCCGGGAAAAAGTCATGGCTTTACTGAAAATGGTACAACTGGACTGGCTGGCCAATGCCTACCCGTCACAATTGTCTGGCGGCCAGCGCCAGCGTATTGCCCTGGCCCGCTCTTTGGCAGTTGAGCCGCAAGTATTATTGCTGGACGAACCCTTTGGTGCCCTGGATGCCAAGGTGCGCAAAGACCTGCGCCGCTGGCTGCGCCAGCTGCATGACGATATCAACCTGACCAGTATTTTTGTAACCCACGACCAGGAAGAAGCCCTTGAGGTATCAGACCGTGTGGTGGTGATGAACCACGGCAAGATTGAACAGGTGGGTAGCCCCGATGAAATTTACGACACGCCTGCCAGCCCGTTTGTGACCCAGTTTCTGGGCGACGTTAACCTGTTTCATGGCCGAATCCAGGACAAGCACTTCACCAGCGGTGATTTCCGCCATGAAATCAGCCAGCACAGCGCGCATTTTACTGGCGCCGAAGCCATTGCCTACATCCGCCCGCACGACATTGAAATCAGCCTTGATGCCACCAATGCCCTGGGCCATGGCCAAATAGAGCATATCCATTCCATCGGCCCAATTGTCCGGGTTGAAATTGCCCGCGACGGCCAGGATGAGAATATTGAAGTGGTGCTAACCAAAGAACGCTACCGCAGCCTGGGCTTAATGCCGGGCGATAATGTGTATGTGAAGGCCAGGAAAGTGGCCGTTTTTGACCCGGCCAGTGTTTGAGTGATTCCGGTTCCCATGCAGGAGCATGGGAACCAGTACAATCTCACCAATCCACAAGAAATTTCATCGGGTAACCATTGCACGATAAAAACGACAAAGACCAATTTGACATTCAGCAAGGACTTACGGCAGACCTTCCCTGAGGTTGGTGGCTTTTCCGCTACAAATCTGCGCTACTGCCGCGCATTCTTTCGCTTTTACTGCAATCCTGCAATTTGGCAACAGTCTGTTGCCAAATTGCCAGACACACCAAACTACACTTCACCCCCAACGCCCTTGAACTTCTCTACAAACGCAGCGATTTTTTGTAAAACGCTTTGTTTTTTCGTTAAATATTGCGGGTTCAGCGGGCTCATTCTGGGTAAAATCTCATTCAGTCCGGTTCCGTTCTCGCTGGCATATTCCCGCTTTAACGAGGCCATAATATAGCGTTTTGCCGCTTCTTCATTCAGGTTCTCGCTGTCAATCAATGCCTCTGCCTCTTGCAATTGTTCTGCTCGTGCAAAAGTAACAAAAGCATCAGTCACGTTTTCTTTTTCCTTGATGGCATCCAGATCGGTTTGGTTAATAAAATCCACCATCAGGCTTTCCTTGGCCCGATTACCCAGGCTGGCACGGATAAGCCGGCGTACTTCATCAATTAACCCGGCTTTGTTCTTGTTTTTCCTGTTATGCTCAAAAATCAGCTCAAGAATATAATCCAGGTTAATTTCCTGCGACTTCAGCAAATCCACCTCAAACACCACATCATCCCAATCCAGTGTAGATTCATCTTGCTCATTAGCCGTTTTTTGTCGGCGCAACCAATCGCGAATATCATTATAGGTAGAACGGTAATCCTGTATTTTGCGCTCGGCAGGCATAGAAACGGCTTGCATGGCGACCAGATCACTATCACTTAAATAATGCTGTTCCTTAAAGGCCTCTACCGCCGCATCATCGCTCATGTCCACATTTTGCAAAGCTTTCAGGCTGGCAAATTCATCAAAGTTTTGCAGGATATTTTCCACCCGCAAATACTCGCCAAACAGTTTGGCAAAATCTTTCTTGTCTTTTTCCAGAAAAATCTCATTGGGCTTGGGAAAGCGCTGTTCCAGCTCGGTCACAATATCCACAAAGCCACGTCTGGCCTCACCAGTCACAATATCACTAAAGCCCTCCATATACGCTTTGAAGCTCTTTTCCAGTACCACGTTTTTGGTGTTTTTATCACCAAACAAGGTAATGGCATTAATGGTGGCCTGCTCCAGATCACGGAAAGTCACGATATTGCCAAAGGTTTTGGTCGCGTCATAAATGCGGTTGGTGCGTGAATAAGCCTGAATCAGGCCGTGGTAGCGCAGGTTTTTATCTACAAACAAAGTATTCAGGGCAGGCGCATCAAAACCGGTCAGGAACATACCCACCACAATCAATAAATCAACTTCCTGCGCTTTCACCCGTTTGGCCAAATCACGATAGTAATTCTGAAAACCGTTGCTATCCACGCTAAAACTGGTTTTAAAAACCGTGTTGTAATCGGCAATCGCCGCTTCCAAAAACGCTTTGGCACTGCTGTTCAGGGCAGACACTTCAAAGCTTTCATCAGGAATATCACCGACCGCATCCTGCTCTTCATTGGCCGCAAAAGAAAAGATCGTGGCTATTTTCAGGGGTTTGTCGCTGCCTTGCGGCAACTGGTTCAGCTGCTCGTAATACAGTTTAGCGGCATCGACACTGCTTACCGCAAACATGGCATTAAAGCCCCTGGCCCCCGCTTTCAGGCGATGGGTTTTCTGGCGGAAACTGTTCAAAATATACTGCGATACTTCCCGGATACGATCAGGGTGCAGCAAAGCCTGTTTATTTTCTGCCGCACTCAGTTTCTGTTCATCCTGCTCTGTCTCTATCGCCTTGAATTGCGGGCGCACATCGTTATAGTCCACCTTGAACTTGAGCACCTTTTCATCACGGATGGCATCGGTAATCACATAAGAATGCAATTCACGGCCAAATACGCTGGCGGTTGTATCCGCCCCCAGGGCATTTTGCGGAAAAATAGGCGTGCCGGTAAAACCGAATTGGTAAAATTGCCTGAATTTTTTCTTTAAATTCTTTTGTGCTTCCCCAAACTGGCTGCGGTGGCATTCGTCAAAAATAAACACCACCTGTTTATTGTAAACGGGTAAATCGCTTTCGCTTTTCATCAGGTTATTCAGCTTCTGGATGGTGGTAACAATGATTTTATTGTCGTTTTTTTCCAGGTTACGCTTTAGCCCGGCGGTGCTGTCAGACCCATTCACGCTATCAGGGGAAAAGCGCTGGTACTCTTTCATCGTTTGGTAATCAAGGTCTTTTCTGTCCACCACAAAGAAAACCTTGTCGATAAACTCCAGCTCTGTGGCCAGGCGGGCCGCCTTGAAGCTGGTTAAGGTTTTACCTGAACCCGTGGTATGCCAGATATACCCCCCGCTTTCCGGCTTGCTCCAGCTTTTGGCCGCATAGGCACTGTTGATTTTCCACAAAATACGCTCGGTGGCGGCGATCTGGTAAGGCCGCATCACCAGCAAAGTATCGCTCACATCAAATACCGAATAATACAGCAATATATTCAGCAGGGTATTTTTTTGAAAAAAGGTTGCGGTAAAGTCTTTCAGGTCGCGAATCAGGCTGTTATCGGCCTGGGCCCAGTGCATGGTGAAATCAAAACTGTGCTTGTCACGCCTGGTGGTATTGGCAAAATAACGGGTATCGGTGCCGTTGGAAATCACAAACAGCTGCAAATATTTATACAGAGAATGTTCGCTGTTAAAGCTTTCTTTGCTGTAACGGTGAATCTGGTTAAAAGCCTCACGAATGGCCACGCCCCGCTTTTTAAGCTCTATCTGCACCAGTGGCAGGCCGTTCACCAGAATGGTAACGTCATAACGGTTAAGATGGCTGCCGGTTTGCTCAAACTGCTTGATTACCTGCACCTTGTTACGGGCAATGTTCTTTTTATCCAGCAGGTAAATATTTTGAATACGGCCATCGTCAAAGACAAAATCGTGAATGTAATTGTCGTGGATTTTACGGGTTTTATCAACAACGCCATCGCTGGGCTTGTCTAAATAAGTTTCCACAAAACGCCGCCATTCACCATTACTGAACTCTACCTTATTTAGGGCCTGCAACTGCACACGTATATTGGCCAGCATGGTGTCCATGCTTTTCAGGCCAGGCACATATTCATAGCCCTGGTTTTGCAAGTCTTGAATCAATTCCTGTTCCAGCTCGAATTCATTTTGATAGCTTTCAGCCACCTGCCATTCTTTGCTGTATTTCTCAAGGACGATAAAGTGGTTGGTTTCAGTGATGGGGGTGTAAGCGTTCATTCTTTTATGTCCTTTTTCTGTAGCAGTTGCTTCACTGTACGGTCGAAATCTGACTCAATGTGTTGCAATTTGTTGAATTTTTCATATTCAGCAAACGCTTTTTGCTCAGCCTGTTTACGACTGATTTTTCCGTACCCTTCCAGAATTCGGTATTCGTTAAAGGTAAGGAATTTGTTGACGCTTTCCGAAAAACTTTCCATTGAAAGCGTAGTACGCCGTTCAATAACGCCTTCAATATAATCAAAAAAAGCAGATACCGTGCGCTCCAGTTTTTTAATATCTGTTTCGCTTAAATAGTTTTTTGCTGAAATGGTATCTGACTTTAGGACACGGCCAGCAGGGGCGTTTTTATACGTACTCATGCCCATTAACGGTTTACTGGCGTCCGCCCTGAGTGAAATGATTTCAGCGGCAGTATGACCAGTAATGGCAAAATGAAACCTATCCTGCACATGGGCGTAAAACAAACGAGTGGTTTGAGAGTTTGGGTCGTAGTCAATGCTACACTCGGCAAAAATATCGGTAATTTGCTGATAAATGCGTCGTTCACTGGCGCGGATGGAGCGTACCCGCTCAAGCAGTTCACGAAAATAATCCTTGCCGAAATAACGGCCATTTTTCAGACGCTCATCATCCATGGCAACGCCTTTGATGATGTACTCTTTGATGAGTTGAGTCGCCCAGATTCTGAATTGAGTTGCCTGAGCCGAGTTAACCCGATAGCCGACTGAAATCACCGCGTCAAGGTTGTAGTACTTGACCTTGCTGGTTTGAGTTTTACCAGAAATTGCACCATGCTCAGTGGTATGTTCCAAAATGGAACATACCACTTCCTCTTTTAACTCATTGCTTTCAAAGATGTTTTTTAGATGCTTGGTAATTGCCGGACGTTGCACACCAAATAATTCAGCCATCCGCTCCTGCGTCATCCAGATGGTTTCATTGCTAAGCAGCACTTCCACTTTTATCTCGCCATTGGGTGCTGTGTAGAGTAAAAACTCTGTGGTTTGGTCTTGCCGGCTCAGGTTATACATTGGTCTTGTTCCTTATGCCAAAGCAGTTGTACGCGCTTCTACTTTGGGAAAGCTCAATAGCTGGTCGCGGTAATATTCATATTGTTTTTGACGCAGTTCGATTTCACGGGGCAAGCCTTCAGTGATGGAATTGGTAAGGGCGTCGAATTTGTCGAGGATAGAGGCTACGCGGATTTGTTCTTCCAAGGATGGAATAGGAATTTTTAAACTCTGAATATTTCCAACAGCTAATCCTGGTTGGGCCGATTTTGATGCATATTGGTTGAGATTCACAACAGTTAGCAAATGAAATGCCCAGTCAATATTTATTCCTTTTTTTGCTGTTACCACGACAGCATGTTCAGTGGCGTAAAATTGACCTTTCATTCTTTGAACATTACCACATAGGGCTCCTTGTCTTCCAATGAGTAAATGCTCCCCATTATGGCTCGCTTCATTAACAAATCCCCGAATACCATTTCCTCCAAAGCACGGGTAAGAATGTTCTTTAGTAGAGGCATTTGCGATTTTTTGGGCTGAGATATGTTTTCCAGCACGCATGTCAAACATCTCCCCCAACGTTTTCCACTCCACTTCGCCCTCATCAAAACTCAACAACTTATCCCGATAGTAGTTGTATTGTTTTTTGCGGGCGGTCAGCTCTGCGGTCAGCTCGGCGGTCAGCTCGGCGGTCAGCTCGGTGAAAGCATCCAGAATGCGGACGATTTCGGCTTGGATTTCAAGTGATTTTTTGGGGTTTTCCGGGCAGGGAATGGGGATTGCTATTTTATTTAATATTGCCTGTGTCAGACTTGGTCTTCCTGAGCCTGTATCAAGCGCCATTAAGTCTATTTTTTTAATAAAGTGATAAAGAAATTTGGGAATAATCTTTGAAACATCAATTTCTGTATAGTAAATTGTATCAACATTCCAAAATGGCTCATCGACATAAAAAACATTTGTAATTGAACCTTTTCTTGGAATTAAAACAGTAGGTTTATCATATGAATATGTATCAACATATCCCATTACCCCTCCTGAACCATATACAGGAATATCGCCTGAATTCAAATGTTTCCAGTCTTTGCCATGCTTGATTTTTGCCAGCCGCTCTAAAGCCACCCACTCCACCTGCACGCCATCCAGCAGTTTCTCCATAAAACTCATGCTACTCATCCCTCAATTTCCTCGCCTTCAATTTCCGCCACAATCGCATCAATGTCCTTGCGCAGACAGTCTATATTGGCAACGGTGGTTGCCAGCTCTGCGTTAAGCTGGACGATATCCACCACTTCCCGGGTGTCTTCGGCTTCCACGTAGCTACTCACCGACAGGTTGTAGTCATTGGCGGCAACGCTTTCAAAGGGTACAAATTTGGCAAAGTGCTCGATATTTTCCTTGCTATCAAATACCTGCATGATTTTTTCAATATGTTCATCCAGCAGAATATTGTTATTGGTTTCTTTTTTGGATAATTCGCTGGCATCAATAAACTGGATGTCGGTATTGGCTTTATGCTTGGACAGCACCAGGATATTCACGGCAATGGTAGTCCCAAAAAACAAATTGGGAGCCAGAGAAATAACGGTTTCCACGTAGTTGTTATCAACCAGGTATTTACGGATTTTCTGTTCGGCCCCACCCCGGTAAAAAATGCCCGGAAAGCAAACAATGGCCGCCCTGCCCTTGCCAGACAGGTAGCTAAGCGCATGCAGTACAAAGGCAAAATCCGCCTTGGATTTGGGGGCCAGCACCCCTGCCGGGGCAAAGCGCTCATCATTAATCAGCGTTGGGTCGTCGGCACCCACCCACTTTACCGAATACGGCGGATTGGACACAATGGCATCAAACGGTTTGTCTTGCTCAAAACCAGGGTTAAGCAGCGTATCGCCCAGCGCAATGTTGAACTTGTCATAGTTGATGTTGTGCAGGAACATGTTCATGCGGGCCAGGTTATAGGTGGTGTGGTTAATTTCCTGCCCGTAAAAACCTTCTTCAATGATATGGGCGTCAAAGTGTTTTTTGGCCTGCAACAGTAGCGAGCCGGAGCCACATGCCGGGTCATAAATTTTGTTGACCTTGGTTTGCTGGTGCATGGCCAGTTGTGCAATTAATTTGGACACATGCTGCGGGGTAAAAAATTCACCACCGGATTTACCGGCATTGGCGGCATAGTTGGAAATTAAAAACTCGTAAGCATCACCAAACAGGTCAATGTGATTGTTTTCAAAGTTGCCAAAATTCAATTCCACCACGCCCTTTAGCACGGCGGCCAGGCGTTTGTTTTTATCGCTTACCGTATTACCCAGGCGGTTGCTGGTAGTGTCGAAGTCGGCAAACAGGCCCTTGATGTCTGTTTCCGAATCATAGCCATTGGCCGAGTTTTCTATCGCATTGAAAATATTGGCTAAATCGGTATTCAGGCTTTCATTGGTGTTGGCCTGTTTAACGATGTTTTCAAACAGCTGGCTGGGGTATATGAAGTAGCCTTTGGTTTTAATGGCATCGTCTTTCAGTTCAGAGGTAATAATGCTGTCGGCCAGTTCTGCATAATTGATGCTGTCGTCGCCTGCCGCAATATAGCTGGCGAAATTTTCGCTTATGAAGCGGTAAAACAGCGCACCCAGTACATATTGCTTGAAATCCCAGCCATCGACCGAACCCCGCACATCGTTTGCTATTTGCCAGATGCGGCGTTGAAGTTCTGCACGTTGTTGGGCACTTGTCATGGTGTTTTTCCTGCTTTGTATTGTTTTGTTACTTGGGGGGTTTGGGGTGTGGGTATTATAAGGCTTATTTTGACGGATAGCGGTAGTGATAGAGGGGTATTCTATCGCTACAGTTTTTTGGTCAGAGGGCTTTTGAGATGAAACGTCACCCTAATGGGGGATGAAAGCAGAATTACGTCAGGCACCCCGTTAAAGTTGGCTGACTGTTTCCTGCTGTTTCATACGCTCCTGTTCCTGTTGGTATTTTGCGTACATTGTTTTTGCCTTGGCCGTTTCGTAATTCAAGGTCGCATCAAAGCTGACATGCACATATTGAATTTCAATATTCGCATTGCTCGCTTTCCATAACGCCCTTCCATTACCCAGTCTTGTTAAAAAGATTTTTCCCATTCTCAAAAGCGTCAAGAGAAGGATATGAGGACTGAAGGATGGTTCCCTTACTCCATGTGCTCATTGCGGGTGCCTGCAAGTTCCAGGTATTTTTCTTGGATTTATAAATATCCGTACATGTTGTGGTACCCAAATCAATACCTAGGTCAGAAAGCATTCCCTGATTTATATGCAGGCCTGCATTCCAACGCAGAACATGGCAAGAACCAGTAAAAAAGCGGAATCATTATTCAGGTGCAGCGACTTCGGCCCGCAGGGGCGTCGGAGAAAAGCTGAATAATAATTCCGCTTCCACAAAAGAAACCGGCTAAACCTATGCATTTCCACGCTGGAGCATGGAGCGAGTAATTACTCCAAATCCAGTCTCGGAAAATCACTCAAAGCGATATTATTGTGATTGATTTTCGTTCATTTTCAGGCCTTATAAGCCAGCGGTTCCTTTAGCAGGATAAAGTGCTCAATGAGCCGAATCATCAAGTTTTTTTGATCCGGCAAGCTTTCTGCCACCAATAGGGCTAATGCCACTAAGGTATTATCATTAATGAGTTGTTCAACAGGAAGTGCCAATAAGTCGGCATTTCGGCGCAAATACCACAAAAATAGAAAAGAACCGCATCGTTTATTGCCGTCTGCCAGAGGGTGGTTTTTGATCACGAAATACAGCAAGTGGGCAGCACGACTGGCTATGTTAGGATAGAAAAGCTCATCGCCAAACCCCTGCTCAATAGTTGCCAGGGCCGAAGCCAGACCTTCGCCTCGCAACTGGCCGAAAAGCTCGGTAGCTTCGCCCTTGCCAATTAATGTCTGCTTCAGCTCACCAATGGCCGTTAACGCCTCATCCTGTAGTAATGGACGCATATCCAGTTGTCTTAAGGATATTTCTTCAAGCTGCTGTTCGTCATAGCCCTGCAGCAGGCTCCAAGAGCGAGCGTAGTCGCTAATCACTCGCGCTACTGCCTTGCCTTCCTGAGTAACCAGACCTTGGTTACTTAACGTGCGGCTAAGTAAATTCACTGCCTGCTCAAACTCAATGCCTCGCTCTGCCAGGCGCCGCTGGTTGAGGGTATAGCCGCTAACCAAGTGGTCTTTGAGTACTTGTGTTGCCCAGCGCCTGAACTGAACGCCTCGTTCAGACTTGATACGATATCCGACAGAGATAATAACATCCAGATCGTAAAATACGACTGGGCGGTCTGAATTAGCAATATGCATTTTTTGCATATTGCTTTTATCATTTACCTCACCTTCTGATAATGCATTACGGACATGACGAGAAATTACCGACTGATCTCGTCCAAACAACTCTACCATCTGGGCCTGGCTCAACCACACCGTCTCTTGTTCCAGCGCCACTTCAAGTTGAGCCTGACCATCAGATAAAGTGAAAATTCGTACTTGTTGCTGATCCATAGCACCTCTTTGTTATTTATTCCAAACGCTTCTTACCAAGCCGCCCAATTTTACGGTAAAGGGCCTTGCCGGTGTTTGATTTATAATAATTATTTTGACTTGGCAGTCAGAAAGCATTCCCTGATTTATATGCAGGCCTGCATTCCAACGCAGCGCATGGCAACAAGCAGAAAAAAGCGGAATCATTATTCAGGTGCAGCGACTTCGGCCCGCAGGGGCGTCGGAGCAAAGCTGAATAATGATTCCGCCTCTATAGAAGAAACCTGGTAAACATAGGCATTCCCAGGCTACTAACCCGGGAACGCACACAATCAATTAATAATACCCGCCGCCACCGTATTATTGCTGACTTCATCAATCAGAATAAACGAACCGGTAATCTGGTTTTGTGCGTAAGCATCCACCACCAGCGGTTTTTGCAAAGACAACCCTACCTTGCCAATATCATTCAAGGCCAGCTGATCTTTGTCTGCGGTATCCAGCAGGGTTTGTACATCCAGCACATGATGGATCTGGTTAATACGCACCGGCACGGTAGCTGCTGTATGTTTCAATAGATATTTTCTTTTCAGGTTCAAAGGAAACTCATCAAACCAGCAGATATTGGCAGACAGCGTCTTGCTTGATTCAACCACGGCCTGAGCATCCACCAACATATCGCCACGAGAAATATCAATATCCACATCCAGGCGAATGGTAACCGTACCGTCTTTAAGTGCCTGTTGCACGTTACCGTCGGGAGTGAGAATTTCTGCCACGGTTGCCGTCTGGTTGGCAGGCAAGACCCTGATTTGCTGACCCACATACACGCTACCTTGGGCAACCTTGCCCATATAACCCCTGAAGTCATCCGCCTGTGAACCATCCTGGCGAATCACCAGTTGTACCGGCAGGCGCAATGCCTCAGGCGCATTCAGCTCGTCTTCTTCCCCATTATCCAGCGATTCCAGAATAGATAACAATGGCTTGCCATCATACCAGGGGGTTTGCTCGCTCTTGTAAACGATATTATCGCCACTCAAGGCTGATACAGGAATAAAGTGAATCTGGCTGGCATCCAGTCCAAGCTGCTGTGCCAGTGCCAGATAAGCGGTTTTTACCTGATTGAAGCGGGTCTCATCAAACCCTACCAGATCCATTTTATTAACCGCCACCAATACATGACGGATGCCCAGCAATTTGATCAAGGCGGTATGGCGCTTGGTTTGCGCCAGCAATTCAAACTCGCCATTTTCTTTAATGGCACGCACAATATCAATCAGTACAATCGCGGCATCGGCGGTAGAAGCCCCTGTCACCATATTACGGGTGTACTGTTCATGCCCGGGGGTATCCGCAATAATGAACTTGCGGTTTGCAGTTGAAAAATAACGGTAGGCCACATCAATCGTAATGCCCTGCTCGCGCTCGGCTTCAAGGCCGTCAGTCAGCAGGGAAAAATCAATCTGTTCGCCAGTGGTTCTTTTATGGCGGGCTTTCTGGATCGCCTGCAACTGGTCTGTCAGCACCGATTTGCTGTCATATAACAAACGGCCAATCAGCGTGCTTTTACCATCATCAACCGAGCCTGCAGTAATGAAACGCAATAAGCCCTGGGTATTTGTTTTTTCTGTCATGTCTTTCTCAATATCCAATTATCAGAAGTAGCCTTCTTTTTTGCGTTTTTCCATCGACGCTTCACTGGTCTGGTCATCCATTCGGGTAGCACCGCGTTCGGTAATTTGCGTAATAGCGGTTTCTTCAATAATGGCTTGCGGTGAAGTGGCGGTACTTAAGACCGGGCAAGTGCAGCTGATATCGCCCACGGTACGGAACCGCACCGTCAACACTTCGCTTTGCTCGTCTTCTTTTTTAGGGGTTAATGGCGTTACCGGCACCAACAGGCTATTACGACGCACTACTTCACGCTCATGCGCATAGTAAATGGAAGGCAGGCTCAGGTTTTCCTGTTCAATGTATTGCCAGATATCCAGCTCGGTCCAGTTTGAAATCGGGAATACGCGGATTTGCTCACCGGGGTGGATCCGGGCGTTATACAAGTCCCACAGTTCGGGGCGCTGGTTTTTCGGGTCCCACTGGCCAAATTCGTCACGGAAAGAGAAAATGCGTTCTTTGGCCCGGGCTTTTTCTTCATCGCGGCGGGCACCGCCCATTAAGGCGTCAAAACCGTTTTCTTCCACGGTTTCCAACAAGGTCACGGCCTGTGCGGCATTGCGGGAATCATTTTCACGATGCAAGCGTACCGTGCCTTTGCGAATGGAGTCTTCAACATGCCCCACCACCAGCTTCAGGCCATATTGTTTAACCAGCTCATCACGAAAGGCAATCACTTCCGGGTAATTATGGCCGGTATCAATATGCACTAATGGAAATGGCAAGTTCAGTTTGCGATCCCCCAGACGGAATGCTTTCATGGCCAGGTGCAGCAAGACCACCGAGTCCTTACCACCGGAAAACAGCAGCGCCGGTGAACGGCACTCGGCCACGACTTCACGAATAATATAAATCGATTCGGTTTCCAGCCGTTTCAGGTGTTCGGTATGCAATTGTGCTTTCTCAAGATGCACGGTCTCAGTTATGCTATTCATTAAAAATCCTGGTTTTCTTTAAATTTCTATAGTTACTGCTTACGCTGTGGGGGCAGGGCTTACATGCAGGCCACATTCCTTGCTGTCTTGCGATTCCCACCACCAACGACCTGCACGAGGGTCTTCACCGGCACGAACCGCCTTGGTACAGGGCTCACAGCCAATACTGGGATAGCCTTGCTCATGCAACACATTAACGGGTAAATCATATAAATTGACATAGGCCCAGATTTCCGCCTCGGACCAGTCAAACAGCGGGTTGTACTTAAGAATATTTCTGGCTGTATCCTGTTCTTGCAAAGTAAGCTCAGTGCGGGTTACCGACTGTTCCCGGCGTTGCCCCGTAATCCAGGCATCGGCCTGTGCCAGTGCCTGGTCAAGGGAAATAATTTTTCTTATCTGGCAGCATTTTTTGCGGGCTTCAAGGCTATCGTAAAAACCGTTAAGACCATAGGTATTAATATATTCAGCAAGTTGCCCGGCCTCTGGCCGATACAGTTTGATCTCATAGCCATAACGCTGTTTTACCTGCTCAAGCAGTGCCAGAGTTTCCGGGTGCAGGCGTCCGGTTTCCAGCGTAAAAATATCAATGCGCTGATTCGGGGTATTTTTCAGGTTGGTCAAAATAATATCGGTCAGCACCTGGTCTTCTGCCGACAAACTGGAAGCCAGCCTGACACGGGAATGGCTGGCTGCAATAAGCTGAAGCCGCTCCGCCAGCACCGCTCTTTTATCCTGTAGTAAAGTGGCGCTGACACTACCCTTGGGGGGGGACCATAACAGGGGCCGCTCGAATCCACCCGAAAAATCACTGGCTGTTTGTAAAGACATGGTTAACCTAAATTCAAAAACCGAACCTGTTTCATCATGAAACCCATATTCTGGTTCGGTATAACAAATCAGGTTTTTATAATATAGAGTTACCGGACAAACTCAAACTAACTAATATTTCTTTGCATATTCAATCAGGCTATATCCTTGCTACTTTCATTACGCTTAAAGTGATAATGTCAAAACCGCATAAATGAATACATTAGCGTGATGCCAGAATCATTCTGGCGCCTTTTTCAGCAATCATCATGACAGGTGCATTCGTATTACCCGAGGTAATTTGCGGCATGATAGAGGCGTCGATCACCCGTAAGCCACTTACCCCGTTTACCTTAAGCTCGGGATCAACCACGGCTTTATCATCAGTTCCCATACGGCATGTACCTACTGGATGAAAAATAGTGGTGCCTATTTCACCGGCCGCCCTAACCAGGTCTTCTTCAGACTGATAGATAGTGCCTGGTTTATATTCAATGGGGTTATAGGTAGCCAGCGCATCCTGAAACACAATTCTTCTGGTTAGTTTCAGACTCTGCACGGCAATCCGTATATCCTCATCAGTACTTAAGTAGTTGCACATAATATCGGGCTTGTCATGGCAGGCAGACGAAACGATATTAACCTCACCCCGGCTGGTAGGCCTTAAATTGCAGACCGAAGCGGTAAACGCAGCAAATGCATGCAGGGGTTCGCCAAATTTTTCCAAAGACAAGGGTTGTACATGGTATTCAAGATTGGCACTGCCCTGCTCATCAGTAGAGCGGGCAAAGACCCCCAATTGGGAAGGTGCCATGGTTAAGGGACCTTTGCGGAACAATGCATACTGCATGCCCATCCAGGCTTTTTGCAAAGGTGATTGCATCATTTTATTCAGTGTCTTTACCCCAGACACTTTATAAACCGTACGCAACTGCAAATGGTCCTGCAAGTTTTTTCCGACCTCTGGCGCATGATGCACAACCGGAATGTGCAATTTGTTCAGGTAAGAAGCCGGGCCAATTCCCGAGCGTTGCAATATTTGCACCGATCCAATCGCACCCGCTGACAACACCAGCTCGGCCCGGGCGTTGGCCTGATACAGCTTGCCGTTAATATAATACTGAATACCCCGTGCCCGTTTACCTTCAAAGATGATACGGTCACTGGTGGCATGCATAAGAATAGTCAAATTTTTGCGAGACTTGACCGGATGCAGAAAAGCCTTTGCCGCACTGAAACGCAAACCCTTTTTTTGGGTTACCTCAAAATAAGCGCTTCCTTCGTTATCACCCCGGTTGAAATCATCGATGGGAAAAATGCCAGCCTGTGCCGCTGCAGCCCTGAAGGCATCCAGAATATCCCACCGCAAGCGCTGGTTTTCCACCCGTAATTCCCCATCGGTACCATGCCAATCATTATTGCCTAAATGGTGGTTTTCAAACCCTTTAAATAAGGGCAGTACATCATCCCAGGCCCAGCCGGTATTGCCCAGGCTGGCCCAGTAGTCGTAATCCTGTTTTTGTCCCCGCATGTAAATCATGCCATTAATGGCTGAGCTGCCCCCCAGCACCTTGCCCCGTGGATAGGCAATACTGCGATCATGCAGCCCGGCATCCGGCCGTGTACGAAAGCACCAGTCGGCTCGTGGATTGCCAATACAGTATAAGTATCCCACCGGAATATGCAGCCAATGCCAGGAATCCGGCCCACCCGCTTCCAACAATAAAACCCTGTTATCGGGATTTGCAGATAAACGGTTGGCAAGCAGACACCCGGCCGAACCGGCACCTACAATAATGTAATCAAACTCTCCAAATAAAACCGGTTTCTGGTTGTGCATATCCGCCTCTGAGATGCTGTTTTTTTACTTCAAAGGAAGCAAAACCAGCATAGAGGTTTACATTTCTTGACACAAGAAGGACAAACACCTATCCCTTATTAGCGGCAAAAAATGGTTACGAAAAAACCTGATTACGGATTTCTCCCCGCACAAAAGAATTAATGTTATTAATCAACTGGTCAGCCAATGCCTGGATGGCTTCTTCACTGGCCCATGCCACATGTGGTGTTAAAATAAAATTGGGATAATCCATCAATGCCATAAACGGATGTGAGTCGGGCATGGGTTCAGTGGTAACCACATCAAATGCGGCACCACCAATCTTTTTTCCTTTAATAGCCCGCACCAACGCTTCCTCGTCAACCAGCCCTCCTCTTGCGGTATTAACCAGCAAGGCTGATGGTTTCATCTTGTCAAATTCCGGGTCGGCAATCATATTTTGGGTCTCTGGTGTCAGTGGCAAATGCAGGCTCAGGATATCTGAAGTTTCAAGTACTTCCTCAAATGGACGATAGTTTTCATCACGTGGCGCCTGTCCTTTACGCGAAGCAAAAATGGTTTTCATGCCCAGCCCCCTGGCCAGGGTTGCCAGTGATGAACCCAAGGCGCCCGAACCGAAAATACCCAACGTGCTATTGGCCAAATCCTTAATAGGGTAATCAAAATAGCAAAACTGCCCGCTTTGCTGCCAACGCCCGGCCTTAACAGAAGCATGATAGGGAATAATGCTTCTGCGCAAGGCAAACATGAGAGCCAACACATGCTCTGGCACGCTATTGACCGCATAATTTCTAATATTGCTAACCACACAACCCTTAACTTCACAGGCGTTGATATCAACCACATTCGTGCCGGTTGCAGAGATCGCAATTAATTTCAGGCTAGCCGCACGAGACAGACTGTCATTGTCAATCCGGACCTTATTGGTAATCACGATATCCGCGTTTTCAATCCGTTCGGCCACCTGATGCGCCGGTGTATTGGCATACATATCTACCGTACACTCAAAGGTAAAGGGTTTTAACTGAATGAAATCCGGAATGGTGCCGCGATCCAGAAATACAATATGGGGAACATGACTCATGAGAATAATCCACAACGGTAAAATCATTCACTATATCACCCGCCTTATTTGGCTAGAATAGGGTCAATACCAACTGTTTCCAATAATTATTGTTTTTATGTCAAATCCCCTTTCCCTTCGTGAAAGTGTCCTTCAGGCGCTTATCGTTTCAGATCCTGATGAAAAAATTGCCGCTGTCCAGAAAATTGCATTTGATGCCCCTATTCATACGCAGGAAATAACATCACCCAGCCAGACTATTCCGGGTCGGCCCTTGCAACCCGAACTGGTTTCCCCACAAAAAGTGGCCTACCGTTCCATTAATAGTGAACAGGGTAAAGCGGCACTTATTCATGCTATTGCACATATAGAATTCAATGCCATTAATCTGGCGCTGGACATTATCTGGCGCTTTGCCCATTTGCCTGACGACTTTTACCGTGATTGGCTGCGTGTTGCCAAGGAAGAAGCCTATCATTTTTCCCTGGTTCGGGATCATTTGCGCAACATGGGATATGAGTACGGTGATTTCACGGCCCATAACGGTTTATGGGCAATATGCGAAAAAACCGCTAACGATCTTCTTGCCCGACTTGCCCTGGTTCCCAGAACCCTTGAGGCCCGTGGACTGGATGTGTCGCCGCTTATCCAGAACAAGCTGGCCAGCGTCAATGACCACGAAGGCGTAAAAATCCTGGATATCATTTTGCGTGATGAGGTAGGCCATGTTGAATTGGGCAATAAATGGTATCTTTATTTATGCCAGCAAACCGGTAAAGACCCCATTGCCACTTATGCCAACATGATACACACTTACCATGTCGCAAAACCCAAAGGGCCCCTTAATATGGTGGCCAGAAAACAGGCCGGCTTTAGCGACGAAGAGTTGGCCTGGCTAAGTTCGGTTTAATCGTTTAATAAACAGGGATAACAATGGAAATACTTATTTTAGGTGCAGGTGTAATAGGCCTGACAACGGCATACTACCTTACTGAACAAGGTCATAAAGTAAGTATCCTTGATAAAAACCCCGATGTAGGCCTTGAAACCAGCTATGCCAACGGTGCACAACTTTCATACAGCTATGTCGCTCCGCTGGCCGGCCCGGGCGTTATTGGCAAAGTACCCAAATGGCTGCTTGACCCCAATTCTCCGCTACGTTTTCGGCCCAGCCTGGACCCGGCCGACATCTGCTGGAACCTGCGTTTCATGAAAGCCTGCAATGCCAGCCAAAGCGACAAAACCACCCGGGAGCTGCTGCAACTTTCTTTTCTTAGCCGTGATCTGCTACACCAATTAATGGATGCTGAAAAACTGACTATGGATTTCCAGGCATCCGGCAAAATGGTGCTGCACCGAAGCACCGAATCCTTTAACAGTGCCGTCCAGCTGCTTGATTTCCAGCGCCAGCTTGGCTGTGAGCAGTTTGCCCTGAACACCGATGAATGCATTGAAAAAGAACCTTCACTTGCACCCTTAAAAAACCAGATTACGGGTGGCATTTATACCCCCAGTGAAGAAGCGGCTGATTGCTTTAAATTTTGCCAAAACCTGAAGACTATTTTATTAAATCGGGGTGTTGAGTTTCTTTTCAACCAGGAAGTTGGCCTTTTGCAAAGCAATGGCTCATCACAAGTTAGCGTCATGCTTAAAAACCGGCAAACGCTTTCAGCCGATCATATCGTGGTGGCACTGGGTTGCGAAAGCACCGCCTTGCTTAAACCACTTCAAATAGATGTACCCGTGCGCCCGCTTAAAGGATACAGCCTTACCCTGCCCATCCAGAACGATAACCAGGCACCCCATGTCAGCATTACCGATTTTGAACGCAAGGTAGTTTATGCCCGCATTGGTAAACGCCTGCGTATTGCCGGCATGGCCGATTTGGTTGGCATGAATAAAAACATTGACCCCAGCCGCATTAAAACCCTGATTAACGAGGCCAAGGCTGTTTTCCCTGATGCTGGCAATTACGCCCAGGCAGAGCAATGGGCGGGCCTGCGTCCGGCCACCCCCAAGGGCAAACCCATTATTGATAGCACCCGATACAAAAATCTGTGGCTGAATATCGGCCAGGGCGCACTGGGCTTTACCCTGGCTACCGGCTCGAGCAAATTGCTGGCAGACAAAATCAGTGGAAAAACGCCTTCGGTTCCTGACACGCTATTCAGCCTGAGTAATGCGTAGTTTGGCCAAGATCCTCTAATATGGGGCAATCAGGGCGCTGGTCACCCGAGCAATGCCGGTTCAGGTGTTGCAAGGTATCCACCATAGCCTGCAATTGCTGAATCTTATGTTGCAACGCTTCTATATGCTGTTGGGTTATTTGCTTGACATCGGCACTGGCCCTGCCCTGATCATTCCATAAGGCCAGCAAATCCTCAATTTGTGCAATTGAAAACCCCAAATCACGTGAACGCCGTATGAAACGCAAGGTATGCAAATCCTTTTCAGCGTATTGCCGATAGCCCGAATCACTGCGATGAACCGGTTTAATTAAACCGGTGTCTTCGTAATAGCGAATCATTTTTGCCGAGATGCCTGTTTGCCTGGCGGCTTCACCAATATTCATGGACATTTTCCTGCCGGGTTATTTAATTGAAAACCTGCGTAATCTTAACGCATTGGTGACGACAAACACACTGGACAATGCCATGGCAGCCGCCGCAAAGACCGGTGACAATCCCAACCCATAGGCCGGATACAACACACCAGCGGCAATAGGGATAAGCGCCACATTATAGGCAAATGCCCAGAACAGGTTCTGGTAAATATTTTTAAAGGTTGCCTTCGATAATGAAACCGCATGCGCCACATTCTGAATGCTTTTGCCCATGAGCACCACATCGGCCGATTCGATGGCAATATCCGTACCGGTGCCAATGGCCACACCTACATCAGCATTGGCCAGGGCCGGTGCATCATTAATGCCATCACCTACAAAAACCAACGTGCCCATTTCCTGCTTGATCTGATTGACATACTTTACCTTGTCATCAGGCAATGCCTGGGCATACACCTTGTCAATATTCAATTGATGGGCAATGGCCTGTGCGGTTTGCGGGTTGTCGCCGGTTAACATCACGGTTTTAATATTCATGTTGTGCAGTTGCGCGATGGCGCTTGCCGCATCTTCCTTAACGGTATCGGCAATCACGAACAGGCCGGCAGCCTGGGTATTAACCGCCACAAAAATAGGCGTCTTGCCTACACGGGCAAACGCCATGCCCTTTTCAGCCAAAGCACTTATATCCGCACCTTGGCTGACCAGGAATTTTTCCGAGCCAATCAGATAATGGTCGTTACCAATACGGGCCTGGATGCCGGCACCCATAATATTGTGAAAATCATCCACCGGTGGCAAGTGCAAATTCTGTTCTTGTGCCGCCTTGACAATAGCCAGGGCAATCGGGTGTTCGGAACGCTGCTCAATCGCGGCAACATGGGCCAATAGTTGCGCTTGCTCAAAATCATCCGTCACCTGTAAATCGGTCAGTTCGGGGCGGCCATGGGTTAAGGTACCCGTTTTATCAAAAACCACCACCTTGGTGTCTTTTAATATCTGCAAAGCACTGGCCTTGCGAAACAGGATATTCAGCTGCGCTGCCCTACCCGTTGCCACCATAATGGAAACCGGTACGGCCAAACCCATGGCACATGGGCAGGCAATAATCAACACCGCCACGGTAGCCGTTAACGCATGCGGCAACAAGGGTTCGGGGCCCCAAACCATCCAGGCCATAAAAGTTAAAACAGCCACCACCAGCACCGCCGGCACAAAGCGGCTGGTTACCACATCCAGTATATTTTGAATCGGCAGTTTATCGGCCTGTGCCTGCTGCACCATCTTGATAATATTAGCCAAGACCGTGTTCTCACCCACCTGCTCTACTTTAACCGTCAGGCTGCCATTGGTGCTAACCGTACTGCCCACCACTTTATCCCCCTGCGACTTGCTAACCGGCAATGGTTCGCCGGTCATCATCGATTCATTAATATGCGCCTGGCCACTTACCACGACCCCATCAGCCGGAACAGTTTCACCCGGCCTGACCAGTACCGTATCATTCACCTTAAGTTCATCCAGCGGGATATCACGTACCTGGCCATTTTCTATCAAGTGTGCCGTTTTGGCCTGCAAGCCGATCAGGCGGGCAATGGCCTGCCCGGTTTGCCCTTTGCTGCGGGCTTCCAGGTAACGGCCCAACAGTATCAGGGTGCTTACCACCGCAGCCGCTTCAAAATACACAAAACGAGAATTTTCGGGAATGATTTCAGGCAATGCCGTCACAATGGCTGAATAAACGTAAGCACTGCCAGCACCAATAGCCACCAGGGCATTCATGTCAGGCGATTTTTGCATAAAGCTTTTTACGCCAAGTGTAAAAAAACGTCTGCCGGGGAAAGCCAGCACAATCGTGGTCAGCACCCACTGGATTATCCAGCTGGTTTGCATGGGCAGGAAAGCATGCAGCCAATCATGAAAACCGGGAATAACATGCCCCCCCATTTCCAGAATAAAAACAGGGACAGTAAAGAGAGTGGCAATTAGCAAATCCCGCTTCAGGCCGGCGATTTCACGATTCCGGTTTTCAATCTGCTCCTGGGTTTGCTTGTCTGCACGTTCTATCAGCGCGGCTTCATAACCTGCCTTGGCAATAACGGCAATAATCTGTTCGGCTGGCAAGTCTTGCCTGCTTAATTCTACATGGGCGGTTTCAGAAGCCAGGTTAACGTTAACTTTTTCAACCCCCTCAATTTTGGCAATGGATCGCTCAACACGCCGCACACAAGATGCGCATGTCATGCCATGAACCGCGAATTCGTAATGGGGAGAAACATCTAACAATTTGGAATTTGCCATGATAATCACAAAAATAAAGGATAATCCATATTAACTGATTTATTATCAACCCTCACACTATGGGAAGGTCAAGCCCGATTCCTACTGGCCCCTCATACGGAGAAAATTTCAATGCTGCAAAAACTTTTACTGCCCGTAATTGTATTTATTATTGTGCTAATTGGCCTAACCTTTGGTGAAGGCGTATTTACTGCTCTGGCACAATGGCTAAGCCAAATTACCGGCATCGTTATTTACAATTTCCAGGATCTTTACTGGACTATATCCCTTTATGTTTCAAGACATCCAGTAAAAATTGTGGTTGCCATTCTTATTACCGCCGTTGTTTGTGTATGGATCTACAAAAACAAAGGTGAAGAAATGAATAACCAGGCCAACTCTCGCAAGATAGCCATCTTCCTGGCTATTTTTCTAGGCTGGCTGGGTGCCCACCGCTTCTACGCTGGACATATAGGCATGGGCCTTTTATATCTGTTTATCAGCTTTATCTGGCTCCCGCTCTCCGTATTTCTGGGTCTGGTTGATGCTGTCAGGTATATTTTCATGAATGATGAAGAATTCAAGGCAAATATTAAGGCATAATCTTATCTATCCTTAATCCATTACTAACAACCGGGCACAGGCCCGGTTTTTTATACCATGCAATTAAATATCAAAGACCTGATTATTGACACTTCCACCATAGACAGTAAGAAACTGCTTAAAGCCTGGAATTGGCTGATTCCTTTTGAAACGGAAATTGCCATGATTACGCAAACCGGCGATGCCTTCCTTATTGAAAAAGACAACGGCTCCATCCTTTTCCTGGATACCCTGGACGGCGAGCTGGAAGTACTCGCAGACTCCCTTGAGTCTTTCAAGCAGTTACTGGAAGATGAAGAATTCGTGATTGATTATTTTTCTTGCGAACTGATCGCGCCATTGCTGCATCATCAACTGCCACCCAATACCATTTATGGTTTCAAGACCCCACCAGTACTGGGTGGCGAATACCATAGCGATAATCTGGAAATTTTTGATGTAGAGCATCATTTTTCAGATATGGGCATGCTGTGGGAAGAAATTGGCAAAATAAACATTGATGAAGACATTAATGACAATAACGACGGGTAGCCATATCCAGCCTGGCATCCAATAGCAAAAAACCGCCGGATCAAGCCTGGTATGGCCTGGCTATTTATAATAGCGATAAATTGATATTCCGTTGATAACGTAAGAACCGGCCCGAATAGGATTCGGGCATATCATTGATATCAAAAGCATAGGGCCGATGGATTTTTTTTTCTTCGGCCAGCTCAAAACCATATGTTGACATTTCTCTGGTAAAACGGTTTCTGTAACCTCGGTTTGGATCCATCACCCAAACCTCTGCGCGGGCTTGTGCATGCTCGTGGATATACTGCGCCACCATCCCGGGACTACTAGGCTCGTAAAGTAAATCACTGCCCATAATCAAATCATAACGGCCCGACAATACCGGTGCCCCCGTGTCTGCCAAAGAGACTGCCCTATCATGGCCCCACTGGCCATACCTGTAATTAATGAGTGGTAAATTATTATTTTTAAGGTTTTTATTTAAAAAATGTTTTGCCAATGGATGGCGGTCGCTGGCGGTAACATTAGCGCCCAGACGGTGCGCAGTCATGCTGGCCAAGCCCAAACCACAGCCTATTTCCAGAATACGCTGTTCAGGATCAATGTCTTCTTTTGTGACTTTAATGGCCAATTGCAAGCCTGAAGGCCATAACATTCCAAACAATGGCCAGGCTGCCGAGCAAATACCCAAACGTTTGGCGGCACCCGTTGGATCGTAATATTGCTGCCTGTCTAATAAAGTGAATATTTCCAGTGGATCTTGCCCTGGAATGTGGATAGTACGTAATTTGGTTTTATAAGGTATGGATGTAAACATAGCCCCTTCAATCTAATATACACACCAGTCACTATAGCCCATATTTTTATAAACAATAATTATTTAGGCGAATAACAAAAGATAATGAAAATTAAAGGGTATTTAGAGCAACTTAATTAAATATAGATAAAATTTAGCGGCAATTTCAAATAAAACAAAAATTAATAGTAATGATTTTTTTGTTTTACTCAATCATAAGCAGGCTATCATCGGAAAGAATCTTTCTTTGACGAATTAATCAAATCCAAAAAAATTTAAGTGCACCCCAAATCATTTGTAGACTTAGCAATATCATTGTGATTCTGAAGCCCAGTTTAAAAATACTTTCTGGCAAATCATCAAGCAAACGGGTACCTACATAAGTCCCGGCCAAACCACTGGCAATCATAGCCACTAGCATAGGCACCCATTGCGCAAATGCAAAACCCAAAGCACCAAAGACTAGAATTTTAAGCCCGTGCTGAAAAACCATACATACCGAATGTGTCGCCACCAAAGCTTGTTTGGTATACCCTTTAGAAGCAATCAAGGCCGCCACCATAGGCCCAGCCGCACCCACAATCATGGAAGCAAAACTGGTTAATGCGCCACCCAAAATGAAATAGATCCTACTAACCGATGAGGCCGGTTTAATCTTGGCCCCAAAAACAGACCATAGAATAAAAGCAGCTAGTAATAGTTTGGCAAAGGTATCTGGAATATGCATAACAACCGGCCCACCCATTGCAACTCCAAATATACTGCCAAGTAAAAACCATAATACCAATGGCCAGACAATATATTTGAACTGAATAATAGTTCGACCCATGTTTGAACCTAATTGCACAATTGCATGTACCGGAAGCACACTGGCTACGGGCATGCCAGTACCCATTAAGGCCAATAACGCAACCCCACCGCCAAGTCCCATGGCTGCAGTTAAAGCGGAAGTTAAAAAACTGGCAAAAATCAGTACAATCGCAAAGGTTCTGCTTATTTCATCAGGGAAAGAAAACCATTCAAACATTTACTTTCAATCTTCCATCAAATTTTGCAGGCAATAAAAAACCCCTTCAGAATTATCTGAAGGGGTTTTTTTTGAATAAAGAGCCTGACGATGACCTACTTTCACGGATGTCCATCCACTATCATCGGCGCGAAGGCGTTTCACTGTCCTGTTCGGGAAGGGAAGGAGTGGGTCCACCTTGCTATGGTCGTCA
>NZ_JAENGP010000009.1 GCF_016595155.1 Advenella mandrilli | reverse complement strand
AGGCGACTTCAGCCAGGGGTGGCGCAAAGGCGGCCAGCAAAACAGTGGCAAAACAACCAGCAAAGAAAGAGCCCAGGGCCGCAATGGATAACGCAGCACCCGCACGGCCGTTCTTGGCCATCTGGTGTCCGTCAAGCACGGTCACCACCGCCGAGGTTTCACCCGGCAAGGCCACCAGAATGGCGGTGGTTGAACCACCATATTGGGATCCGTAGTAAATACCGGCCAGCATGATCAGGCCAGCGGTGGGCGGCAGCACATAGGTGAGTGGCAGCAGCATGGCAATGGTGGGCACGGGGCCAATACCCGGCAACACACCAATCAGGGTACCCAGCAGGCAGCCCAGGAAAGCATAGGAGATATTTTCCAGTGTAAAGGCCACTGAAAAGCCCAAGGACAAGTGTTCAAGCAATTCCATCATGATTATTTGTTCCCTTTAAGCTTTTTGATAAGGATAACGAAGCCGACAATAATCGATAAAGGAATGATGATCATTGCATAGGTGGGCCACTCGGCGAAGGGAACCGGCCACAACGGGAAGATCAGACCCAGGCCCTTGACAAACGCCAGCCAGGTAAAGATAACCAGGAAAATGGCATTGCCAATGGCAATTTTAAGGCTGAACTCGTGGCTGGCCAGGCTGCAGAAAATAATCAGCAGAACCAGTGAAATGTACAGACCCAGGTTATCCAGCATGACACCGAACACCACAATCGAGCCGATGATCAGGGCCAGAATGTCAAAGTCGAATTTACCAATATGGTGATCTTCGCCTTCCTCACCGTGCAGGGAGTTGATTGTAACGATACCACCCAGCAGGGCCAAAACGACACCCAGCCAGAATGGAAAATAGCCGGGCCCCATGCGGGCGGGCGTGCCCATGTCATAGCTCGTGGAGAATAGGGCGAAACCTACTCCAATAGCTATAAACATCAAGCCGGACCAGAAGTCCTGTTGATTCTTAATGTGCATAACTTAAAACCTTAATTCAATAGACAAAATGTGTGAGATTTTTGGTGGTTAGAGCAAAAAAGCGGATGAGACTTTCATCCGCTTTTTGAAAAACAGATGGGTTTACTGCAATTGGATATTGCCTTTTTTGACAACATCCTTGGCCCATTCATATTGCTGCTGGATTTCTTTGGCAAATTCTTCCGGGGTGTTGCCAGAAGGGAAAGCGCCCTGTTTTTCCAGCGCAGTAACAACAGCAGGATCTTTCAGTGCTTCGGCAGCGGCTTTATGCAGGGTGGCAATAACGTCCTCGGGTGTACCGGCAGGAGCCAGTAGGCCATACCATACAGGCTGGTTCAATTCGGGATAACCCAGTTCTTTAAAAGTTGGCACATCTTTCATGCTGTCCAGGCGCTCTTCCCAGGCAATCGCCAGGGGACGAAGGTTCTTGGCGTCAATTTGTGGGAAAGAGGAAGGCAGGTTATCGAACAGGATGGCAATTTGTCCGCCAACGGCATCGGTAACGGCCGGGCCTGAACCACGGTAGGGAACGTGAACGATATCGGTATCGGTAGACAGGCGGAAGGCTTCGCCAAACAGGTGAAGCACGCTGCAGGTGCCTGATGAGCCGTAAGAATACTTATTGGGGTTGGCGGTAACTTCAGCCAGGAAGGCTTTGAAATCGGTGGCCGGGAATTTGGGGTTGACTTCAAGAACGTTGGGAACGTTGGCGAAGTTGGTGATTGGCGCAAAATCGTTCAGGGCGTCGTAACCCAGTCCTTCTGGTTTGCAAGCAGGGTTTACGCCCAGGGTTGAAACGGTTGCAATTGAAAGCGTATAGCCGTCGGGTTTTGCGCGGGCGGCTTCAGAGGCGCCAATCGCACCACCGGCTCCGCCTTTGTTTTCAACCACCATGGGTTTGCCCAGGATATCGCTCATTTTAGCGGTAACGACACGGGTGACGATATCAGTAGAGCCACCGGGTGCAAAAGGAACAATCACGCGAATGGGTTTGGTAGGGAAGTCAGCCGCGTATGAGGAGGTACCAGCCATAATGGCGGCAGTACTCAATGCTGCGACTAGGAAGGATTTTTTCATATAAATTCCTTGGAAATTTGTAAATACTATTTCGAAATTATGCTTATAAAAATACTCTATTTCGATGTAGGCAGATAATAGTAAGAACAAGCAGCGCCTTGCAAGCAAAAACTCATAAAATAAGGGTAATTGCTTATAAATTTGTAAGTGGCTTGCAAGGTTGATGGGACATTTGTAACTATTGGCTTTTACTTTGTCTGGCAGTGAAAAAGTGTGATAGTTCTCCTACAATTCCTTTTCGGAAAGCCATCACGCAGATAATAAAGATCAGTCCCATGACGATGGTTACCGATTCGCCCAGCGATGAAAACCACTGTACACCGGTCGTATCGGCAATCATGCGGCCAAAATCGCCAATCTTGTTTTCAAGCATGACCACAATGAAAGCACCAAGAACCGGGCCTGTAAAGGTACCCACACCACCAATGAGTGTCATGAGCACGACCATGCCCGACATTTGCCACATGGCATCGGACAGGGTGGCCGATACAAAGACCAGTGTTTTGGTGGCGCCGGCCAGTCCGGCAATGGCCGCAGAAAGAACAAAAGCCAGCAGTTTGTATTTGTCTACATCATAGCCCAGGGAGATGGCGCGGGGTTCATTTTCCTTGATGGCCTTCAGTACCTGGCCAAAAGGCGAGTTGACGCTTCTCCAGCAGATGAAATAACCAATCATGAAGATGGCAACCACCACATAATAAAGATTCAGGTCGTTTTTCAAGTCGAGCAGGCCAAATAGATACCCTCTGGGTACGCCTTGCAGGCCATCTTCACCACCGGTAAATGGCGCTTGGAGGAAGAAAAAGAAGACCATCTGTGACATGGCCAGCGTAATCATGGTGAAGTAAATACCACTGCGCCGGATAGCCAGGCCGCCGATAGCAAAGCCAAGCAGGGCGGCAATCAGCATGCCGTAAAGGATGCCCAGTTCGGGAGAAAGTCCCCATACTTTAATCGCATGGCCTGACGCATAGGCGGCACTGCCAAGGAAAGCAGCGTGACCGAAAGAGAGCAGGCCAACGTAGCCCAGAAGCAGGTTGAATGCACATGCAAACAGGGCATAGCACAGGATTTTCATGACGAAAATGGGGTATATGCCGAACGAAGGCAATAAGGCGGCCACAATGGCAAATAATGCATAGCCCAGGATTTGTCGGTTCATTTTTCTTTCCCAAAAAGTCCGGCAGGGCGGAGTAATAAAACAATGGCCATAATAATGAAGACAACCGTACTGGAGGCTTCTGGCCAGAATACTTTGGTCAGCCCTTCAATAACGCCCAGGCCAAGGCCGGTTACGATAGAGCCCATGATAGAGCCCATGCCGCCAATTACCACCACTGCAAACACGACAATAATAAGGTTGGCACCCATGAGGGGGGAAACCTGCAGGACGGGCGCTGCCAGGACACCGGCAAAACCGGCCAGGGCAACACCAAAACCATAAGTCAGGGTAATCATAAGCGGTACGTTAATGCCAAATGCTTCAACCAGCTTGGGGTTTTCAGTACCGGCACGCAATAACGAGCCAAGACGGGTTTTTTCAATCATGAACCAGGTGAACAGGCAAACAATGATGGACGCCAGCACAATCCAGCCACGGTAAATGGGCAGGATCATGAAGCCCAGGTTGACCGCACCACGCAGGCTTTCCGGGGTGGGATAGGGTTGGCCCGAGACACCATAAAAGCTGCGGAAAACGCCTTCGATCAACAGGGCAATGCCGAAGGTAAGCAGCAGGCCATAAAGATGGTCGAGCTTGTATAAATGGCGCAGCAGCAAGCGTTCGATGATCATGCCAAAAATGCCAACCAGAATAGGGGCGACAATCAGCATGACCCAGTAATTAAGCCCCAGGTATTGCAGTCCCATCCAGGCCAGGAAGGCGCCCAGCATGTATAAAGCACCATGGGCGAAGTTGATGACATTGAGAAGGCCAAAAATGACGGCCAGACCCAATGAGAGAATTGCGTAAAAAGAACCGTTTACAAGGCCCAGCAAAATCTGGCCAAGAAAGGCTTGAATAGGGATGCCGAAAATATCAATCATAATGCATAACGTTCAGTTTATTTATTGACCACATGTTTTAACTGGTGTTGTGACAGCCCCGGGTAGAGGCTGTCATGACTACAGTGCGAATCTGTATGAAGTGCCGTTTACAGTTTGCAGGTGGATTCGCTCGCGGGACCGAAAGCCTTTTCTCCTGAAACTTTGTCAACAACGTTGTAGTAATCCCATGGGCCTTTGGATTCTTCCGGTGTCTTGACCTGCATCAGGTACATGTCATGGACCATCAACCCGTCTTTCCGGACGATGCCATCTTTGGCGAAGAAGTTGTTAATGGTGTTGGACTTGAACCATTTCATGACGGCTTCACCGTCATCGGTGCCGATTTCCTTGACGGCTTTCAGGTAGGTTTCGGCTGCAGTATAGTCGGCTGCCTGAACGAATGAGGGTTTGCGCTTGATGCGTTCCTCGAACTTGGCGGCCCATGCCCGTGACTCGTCATCCTGGTTCCAGTACCAGGGGGCGGTCAGGTACAGACCCTGTGTGGCTTGCAGGCCCAGTGCGTGCACGTCGTTAATGAATACCAGCAGCCCGGCTGGTTTCATGCCTGGCGTTACGCCAAATTCGCTGGCGGCCTTGATGGAGTTGATGAAGTCGCCCCCCGCGTTGGCCAAGCCCAGGATTTCAGCACCAGAGGTTTGGGCCTGCAACATGTAAGAGGAGAAGTCGGTGGTGCTTAATGGCACGCGAACCGTGCCCTTGATGGTGCCACCGGCGGCTTTCACCACATTGATGGTGTCCTGTTCAAGGGAGTGGCCAAAAGCGTAATCGGCGGTGATGAAGAACCAGGTTTTACCACCCTGGTTATAAACGGCAGAACCGGTTACATTGGCCAGTGCCTTGGTGTTATAGGCATAGTGAATGGTAAATGGGGTGCAGTGGGTGGTGGTGAGGGCTGTTGCGCCGGCACCGATCGAGATATAGGGTTTTTTCTTTTCGGCGGCAACGGCAGCCGAAGCCAGTGCGGTGGCTGAGTTGGTGCCACCGATAATCATGTCAACCTTGTCCTGGTCGATCCATTCACGGACTTTGGCCGATGCCACGTCAGCTTTGTTTTGGTGATCAGCGGTCACCAGTTCTATTTTTTTTCCATTGATTTCACCGCCAGCGGCTTCGATGGCCATTTTAATGGCTTCGCCACCGGCAGGGCCGTCCAGGTCGGAATACACACCGGACATGTCGGTAATGAAGCCGATTTTAATGATGTCATCGGAAATTCCCTGGGCTTGGGCAAGGCCCAGTGTGGACAGGGTAATTGCCGTAGCCAAGGCTGTTTTTTTCAATTTTGTTGAATTCTTTATTCTCATGTTTGTCTCCGGGGATAGAATGAAAAATAGCTTAGACACCCAGCAGGGTATGGAGAGTGTCCTGTTTGGCGGCCAGCTCGGAAGCCGGGAATTGTTCCACGATTTCACCATGTTCCATGACATAGAAATGATCGGCCAGGGGGGCGGCAAAGCGAAAGTTCTGTTCGACCATCACAATGGTGAAACCTTTGGCTTTCAGGGTCGTGATCATGCGGGCCAGGGTTTGGACAATGACAGGAGCAAGACCTTCTGAAATTTCATCCAGCAACAGGATATTGGCACCTGTGCGTAAAATCCGGGCCACCGCCAGCATCTGCTGCTCACCACCCGACAGTCGGGTTCCCGGTGAGTTACGGCGCTCGAGCAGGTTGGGAAACATTTCGTAGATTTCCGCCAGGGACATGCCTTTGTCGCCAGCGGTGCGGCCATTGAGCTGCGGAGGCAAAAGCAGGTTTTCCTCACAACTCAGGCTGGCAAAGATGCCGCGTTCTTCGGGGCAATAACCAATACCAAGATGGGCGATTTTATGGGTGGGCAGGTTAATGGCTTCAACACCATGGATCTTGATGGAGCCTTTGCGGGTGCCGGTTAGTCCCAGCAAGGCCCGCAGGGTGGTGGTACGGCCTGCGCCGTTACGCCCCAGCAGGGTAATGACCTTTCCTTTGGGAATGCTGATGTTGACGCCATGCAGAATGTGCGATTCACCATACCAGGCCTGCAAATCCTTGATTTCAAGTGCGAGTGCTGTCATGTCAGTGAGCCCCTTCCAGTTGACCTTCGGAAGTGCCCATATAAGCTTCCATCACGGCGGGGTTACGTGAAACTTCCTGGTAACTGCCTTCGGCCAGCGTGGCGCCCCGTGCCAGAACGGTGATTTTGTCGGCAATCGAGGAAATCACGTTCATATTGTGTTCGACCATCAGGATCGTGCGGCCGACGCTGACTTTTTTGATCAGTTGGGTGACCCGGTCCACATCTTCATGCCCCATACCCTGAGTAGGTTCGTCAAGCAGCATGAGTTCGGGCTTCATGCCCAGCGTGGTGGCAATCTCCAATGCCCGTTTGCGCCCGTAAGGCAGGTTGGAGGTGATTTCATTTTCAAATTCAAGCAGGTCAACTTCGGCCAGCAATTCCCTGGCCTGGTCGTCAAGCTCATGCAGGCATCTGTTGCTTTTCCAGAAGTGAAAAGAATTGTTCTGCTGGCGTTGCAGACCGATGCGTACATTCTCCAGCACCGTCAACTCGGGGAAAACGGCTGAAATCTGGAAGGAGCGGATAATGCCCTTGCGTGCGATTTGAGCCGGCTTTTCAGCCGTAATATTGGTGCCATTAAAAAGAATATTGCCAGCGGTGGGACGCAGGAATTTGGTCAGCAAATTGAAGCAGGTGGTTTTACCTGCGCCGTTGGGACCGATGAGCGCATGAATGTGACCGCGCTGCACCTGCAGGTTTACATCATTTACCGCCACGAAACCAAGGAATTCCTTGGTCAGGTTTTTTGTTTCTAAGATTAAATCACTCATGTTATGCATTAATTTTAAAAAATAGTGATTGAAAACACAGGTGTCTCCCCATGCCTTTGGTACAGGATGAGTATGCGTTAGAAACAGATTGGCTCGCTATAGGTGCTTTCCATAAGGATTTAAGATTAAAGCGGGTAGAAAAGAGAAAAACCGCGAAAAACAAGGTTTTTCGCGGTTTTAGATATAAATATATAATTTTTCAATAGCGGTGAAAGTGTAAAAACCGCTTGTTTGTTATATGTGTGTAATAAACTTGGTGACCAAATATCCGTCAAAGGTTTCGGTACCGCCTTCACTGCCGATGCCACTGTCTTTCACGCCACCAAAGGGAGTTTCAGGCAAGGCAGAACCGAAGTGGTTGATATTGACCATCCCCGCCTCAAGAGCATTGGATACTTTGGTGGCGGTTTGCAGTGAATTGGTAAAGACGTATGAAGACAGGCCGAAAGGCAGACTGTTGGCCCTGGCCAGAACTTCATCGGTGTTGCTGAATTTAACCACCGGTGCAATCGGGCCAAAAGGCTCTTCGGTCATAAGCTTGGCATCATCTTTAATATTGGTAACAACGGTTGGCGGGAAGAAATAACCGGTTTGTGACAGGGGGGCACCGCCCAGTTCAATGGTTGCGCCACGCTGTCTGGCATCTTCGACAAAAGCGCTCATGCTGCCAATGCGACGCTCGTGCGCCAGGGGACCCATCTCGGTTCCCTGGGCCGTACCATCACCCACCTGGATGTTTTTCAAGGCACCAACAAAAATATCCAGGAACTGGTCATAGGCTTTTTCCTGGACATAAAAGCGGGTGGGCGACACGCAGACCTGACCGGCATTGCGGATCTTGAACTTGGCCAGGCTCTTGGCTGCCTGTTCGATATTGGCATCATCAAAGATCAGTACGGGAGAGTGACCGCCCAGTTCCATGGTGATGCGCTTCATGTGGGCACCTGCCAAGGCAGCCAGCTGTTTGCCAACCGGTACCGAACCGGTAAACGATACTTTTCGCACGATGGGTGAGCGGATCAGGTAGTCGGATACCTTGGCGGGTTCACCCCAGACGATATTCAGTACCCCTTTGGGCAGTCCGGCATCATGGAAGATGCGGGCAATCGCCATGACGGCACTGGGAGAATCTTCGGGGCCTTTCAGGATAATAGAGCAACCGGCACCGATGGCTGCCGAGATTTTACGGATGGCCTGGTTATAGGGGAAGTTCCAGGGGGTGAAAGCGGCGCATACACCAATTGGTTCACGGATCACGATCTGGCGCACATTGGGGGTGCGGGGTGGAATGACCCGGCCGTATATGCGGCGGCACTCTTCGGCATGCCAGTCGCAGTGGTCGGCGCATGAAGTGACTTCGCCCACGGATTCGGCCAGGGGCTTGCCCTGGTCGCGAGTCATGTTCAGGCCAATTTCCCCGGCACGGTCACGGGACAATTGGGCGGCCTTGCGTAAAATAGCCGAGCGCTCCATGGGAGAGCTATGCTTCCATGAGTCGAACGCCCGCTGGGCAGCGGACAGGGCGCGATCCAGGTCAGCATCGCTGGCGTGGGGCAGTTGTCCCAGCACTTCAAGGGTGGCCGGGTTAATAATATCCTGGGTTTTGCGTCCTCCACCGGAAACAAACTCGCCATCTATATACAGACTCAGTGCTTCATATTGACTCATTTCTCTTCAGTCCTCATTTGTGTTTTGAATTGGCAGTTATTATGTAAATACTTGATTTTTCTAGACCACTTTGCTGACAGATTCGGCAAAGTACGTCACGTTGTCTTCGTTAAGGCCGGGTACGCTGATCCGGCCGGAGTCGATCAGGTAGACGCCATAATCGGCGCGCAGCTTTTCAATTTGTGTCTGGTTCAGGCCGGTGTAGCTGAACATGCCGTTTTGCCTGATGATGAATGCGCTGTCGAAATGGGGGGCCTGTACTTTCAGGATATCGTAGGCTTTCTGACGTATGTTCCTGATGCGTGTGCGCATTTCATTGACTTCGCGCTCCCACACGGCAAACAGTTCCGGGTCGTTAAGCACGTCGGAAATCATGCGGGCACCATGCAATGGTGGATTGGAATAAATGCGGCGAACCAGTAGCTTGATTTGTCCCAGGACCCGGTCGGCTTCGGTGGTGTTTTGGCAAATCACCGAAAGGGCACCGCAGCGTTCGGCGTAAAAAGAAAAGTTTTTGGAAAAAGAGTTGGCGACCAGCATCGGAATGTTTTTGGATGCCATCAAACGAACGGCAAAGGCATCTTCATCAAGGCCGTTGCTGAAACCCTGATAGGCAATGTCCAGGAACGGGATTAGTTTTCGCTCAACAATAATGTTGGCAATTTCTTCCCATTGCGCGTTGGACAGATCAGCGCCGGTGGGATTGTGGCAGCAGGGGTGCAACAGCACAATACTGGCTTCAGGCATGGTCTGGAAGGCCTGCTTCATGTCGTCAAATAGCAAAACGCCATTGACAGAATCGTAATAGGGGTAGGTGTGGGTTTTCAGGCCAGCGCCTTCAAAGATGGCATGGTGATTATCCCAGCCCGGGTTGCTGATCCAGATTTCACTGTTGGGGCTGGCCAACTGCAGCAGTTCGCCACCAATACGCAAGGCACCGGTACCACCCACGCTTTGCATGGTCACAATGCGGCCTTCGTTCAGGGCAGCGCATTCAGTGCCAAAAAGCAGTTTTTGTACGGCGCTACGATAGCTGGGTAAACCTTCCATAGGTAAATATTGGCGGGTTTCGGGTTGCTGAGCACGTTTCAGTTCGGCTTGATGGATACTGTCCAGGATGGGAATCCGGCCTTTGCCATCATAATAAAGCCCAACGGTCAGATCCACTTTATTCTGGCGCTGGTCTTGGCGGAACATATCACCAATTCTGAAAATGGGGTCACCGGCATAAGGTGCTAAATGCTCAAACATGGCTTTCCTTCTAGTTAAAAATATGTGTGCGTGGAAAAAAATAACTGTACCATGGAAAAGCCGGGTTCCATGCATGGGTTTGCCAGTCAGAATGCAATCATCTCCTGGCGGGAAAGGCAGGAGATGATCAGGTGGTTTTTTTGTTTTTAACTGCTTGCTTATTGCGCTACCCAGGCGTTATAGCGCTGCTCAAGGGCATCACCGTAATCGGTCCAGAAATTGACATCCAGCGCAATGGCGTTTTCAATGTTTTGTTTGGAGCTGGGCAAGTCTTTGCCAATGTCATCCGGCAGGGCATTGATGGCTTCGTGGGTGGGCGGGCCATAAGGAATGTTGGAGGAGTAGGTGATCAGGTTTTTGGGCTGGCTGGCAAACTTGATAAAGTCGAGGGACCTCTCAATATTGGGGGCTCCTTTGGGAATGGCCCAGTAATCAAGTGCATACAGACTCTGGTTCCAGACGATGTCCAGGGGGCGCTTGTCCTGTTTGATGGCTTGGGCAATCCGGCCATTGTAGGCCGAAGACATGACGACGTCACCGGCAACCAGGTATTGACCGGGTTGTGAACCCGACTCCCACCACTGGATATGCGGCTTGAGTTCATCCAGTTTTTTAAAGGCACGGTCAACGCCTTCAGGGGTTGCCAGTACTGTGTAAACGTCTTTGGGAGAGACGCCATCGGCCATCAGGGCAATTTCAAGGGTGTATTTGGCCCCTTTGCGCAAAGCCCGTTTGCCGGGGTATTTGTTAATATCCCAAAAATCGGCCCAAGAGCTTGGTCCTTCCTTGAGCTTGTCTTTATTGTAGGCCAGGGCCACAGACCAGATAAATGTACCCACGCCACATTCCTGTGCCGCGTGTTCGATAAAAGCGGATTCCGGAAGAACCTTGCTGTAATCAATTTCCTCAAACAGGCCTTCGGAGCAACCGCGCTCCAGTTCAGGGGCTTCAACCTCTACCACATCCCACTGGACGCTGTTGGTGTCAATCATGCTTTTGATTTTTCCCATCTCGCCGTTCCAGTCCACGGCATTGATTCGGGTACCGGTTTCTTTTTCATAAGGCTGAAAGTAGGCTTTTTCCATGGCGGCTTTTGAGTCGCCACCGAAAGAAACAACGGTAAGGCTTTGGGCTGAGGCAACAGCGGCAAAGGCGCTAAGCATAAATCCTGTCACGATGGCTGAACGAGCGTGTTTGAACATAATTTCACATCCTTGTGTTTGGACATCCTTGAATCACTTCCCGTGCGGCATAAGCGTTTTGGGTGGTACCCTGAATGCTGGACCACAGGCAAGATAATGAAGGTGACATGATCGCAAGTTTTGTTTTTCAGGGGAAATAGGGGTTTTCCCGTGAAGTGACCGGGTGACAGCGGTATTAAGAGATCTGGCCTGCCGGCTTATTAAAATAAACCGGATGAATCCTTGAGAATTCTTTTGTTGGTGTAACCTGAAAGGCACATAAAAAATAACAATTTTAATGTTAAATTAAATATGGAAATAATGATTAACGTACGGATTTTATGTTTGAAATTCCATTAGCTGAATTGGTGCTTGAGACGCTGAACCGTGATGATAAAACGCCATTGCAGCGTCAGCTTTACCAGATTATTCATGATTTGATCAACAATGGTAAATTGCCACCGGACAGAAAACTGCCTTCGTCCCGTTTTCTGAGCAAAGAAGTGGGTATTTCCAGGATTACCGTTTCTTTGGTGTATGAGCGCCTGATTACCGAAGGTTATCTGTACAGCCGGGAAGGCAGCGGCACGTATGTCTCAAAGGTGGTAACGCCGCTGGTGGCTTCGGGCAGCGCGCCAGCCATGAAGTCCTGGGTGTATTCCGAACGGGGAGCCAGGCTGTTGTTATCGGAAAGCAGTCCGCCGCAGCCCAAGGGAGAGTTCGTTCCCGGTATTCCCGACGTGTCCGAGTTTCCTTTTCATATATGGCGGAAAATCCTGGGTAAATATTATTCAAAAAAATATCTTCACCTGTCGGGCTATGCCGAATCGGGGGGCTATGTGGAGTTGCGTAAGGCGATTGCCGCTTATCTGGCCATTTCCCGTTCTTTGCCGTGCGATCCCGACCAGGTTATTGTGACGTTTGGTACGCCCCAGTCGCTGGATTTATGTACCCGGCTGCTGAGTGACCCCGGACAGCAGGCCTATATCGAAGACCCGCCTTATTGGGCGACCGAGTCCGTGTTTGAAGCGGGTGGACTGAAGGTTAATTGCATACCGCTGGATGAAGAAGGCATGGCATTGGAAGATGAGATGATTGCCGCCAACGGGAAATTCATTTATGTTACGCCTTCACACCAGTACCCCACCGGGGTCACCATGTCGATGGAACGACGCGAAAAAATCCTGTCGCTGGCCAGAAAGCATCAGCTGTGGGTGATAGAAGACGACTATGATTGTGAGTTCAGGCATGATGACTTGCCGTTGCCTTCTTTGCAAAGCCTGGATCAGGGCAATCATGTGATTTATTTTGGTACGTTCAGCAAGTCCATGTTTTCAGGCCTGCGCCTGAGCTATATGGTGGTGCCGCCAGGGCTGGCGCCAGCCATGCGGCGGGCCATTTCAAACCTGTACTTGCCGGGCATGCTGCAGTTGCAGGCGGCGTTGGCCGAATTTATTAACGAGGGCCATTTTTACCGCCATATCAAGAAAATGAGGGCGATTTATTTTGAGCGCGGAGACTTGTTCCGTGAAAGGTTAAAAGCGGTTTTTGGCAATAAAGTGACTATTTCTCCAGGCAATTCGGGTTTGCACCTAATGGCCCGCTTCAATTCCCTGTTAAGTTTCGAACAATTTTCGCTTTGTGCCCACCGCCATGGCATGATTGTGCGCCAGGCTAATTTCCGTAAACCCAGAGAACACGGGCTTTGTCTGGTGCTGGGCTATGGTGGCGTACCCACCCGGGAGATTGCCGCAGCGGTTGATCGCCTGCATCAGGTTTTCATTGAAGGCGAGCGTGGATTGTTCTTCAGCGGTACCTGAAACAGCAACTGGCCTGATCAAAATTACATAAGTGGATATAGCTGTTTGGGATGTCCTGTCTTAGGATGAAAAAGACAGGACTGACTTGATTCTGCAATAGACGAATGTTACGCAGACCCACATGGAGACTCAAATGGAAAACACATTAATTCAGCAGGAAAGTGACGATATCAATTACCACTTGCACCCTTATACCAATGCCCGCAAGCATCAGGAACAGGGGCCGTTGGTTATCGTAAAGGGGGATGGGGTCTACGTAGAAGATATCCATGGCAAGAAGTATCTGGAAGCCATGGCCGGTTTGTGGAGCGTCGCGCTGGGATTCAGCGAAAAAAGGCTGGTCGAGGCGGCCATGCGCCAGTTTGAAATACTGCCGTTTTATCATCAGTTCACGCATAAAACCCATGATGTCGCCGCCCAGTTTGCCAAACGGCTGATTGATATTGCACCGGTGCCCATGAGCAAGGTGTTCTTTACCAACTCCGGCTCCGAAGCCAATGATACGGTGATTAAACTGGTCTGGTACCGCTCCAATGCACTGGGCTTGCCCGATAAAAAGAAAATCATCAGCCGCCTTAAGGGCTACCATGGGGTTACCGTGGCTTCTGCCAGCCTGACCGGTTTGCCAGGCAATCACCGGGGTTTTGATTTGCCCATTGATCGCATTTTGCATACGGCATGTCCGCATTACTGGCGTGATGCCCAGGAAGGCGAAAGCGAAGAACAGTTTTCTACCCGCATGGCCCAGGAACTGGAAAATCTGATCCAGAAAGAAGGCCCTGAAACCATTGCCGCGTTCATTGCCGAACCGGTTATGGGGGCGGGTGGCGTGATTGTGCCGCCTGCTACTTATTGGGAGAAAATCCAGGCGGTTCTGGAAAAGCATGACATCCTTTTTATTGCTGATGAAGTGATTTGTGGCTTTGGCCGTACCGGGAAAATGTTCGCTTCTGAAACTTTTGGCCTGAAACCCGATGTACTGGTGCTGTCCAAACAAATTTCTTCTTCTTACCAGCCTTTGTCCGCTATTTTGCTGAATGAGAAAATGTTCAATCCGATTGCCGATGAAAGTAACAAGCTGGGCGTGCTGGGACATGGTTTTACCGCAGGCGGTCATCCGGTGGCGGTGGCGGTTGGCATAGAAAACCTGACCATCATCCAGGAGCGTAATCTGGTGGCGCATGCGGCAACCGTGGGGGCGCATATGCTTAAGCGCCTGCATGAGCTGGGTAACCACCCGCTGGTGGGAGAAGTGCGTGGCATTGGCCTGATTGCCGGTGTTGAACTGGTGATTGATAAATCCAGAAAAACAGCGCTGGAAGTGCCGGGCCAGCTGGGTACTATGGTAATTAAAGAACTGCAGGATCTGGGTGTCATCTCACGCAATATCGGTGATACGCTTGCCTTTTGCCCACCCCTGATTATTACGGTTGAGCAGGTTGATGAGATGGTCAATAAATTCAAACAGGCACTTGATATTGTTCATGAAAAAGTAACTGGCTAAGCCAAGGAGATAATGCTTATGTCTGGACCTGACAGCAATAACACGGATATCCTGGTGCGGTTCAGGAATGTTCAGAAAAGCTACGACGGACGTTCCATGATTGTCAAAAACCTGAATCTTGATATTCAACATGGAGAGTTCCTGACATTGCTGGGCCCGTCAGGTTCAGGTAAAACAACCAGCCTGATGATGCTGGCCGGCTTTGAAACGCCCACTTCGGGAACCATAGAGCTGGCCGGGCGCTCGCTGGACGATGTACCTGCTTACAAACGCAATATTGGCATGGTGTTCCAGAACTATGCCCTGTTTCCGCACATGACGGTGGCCGAAAACCTGGCCTTTCCATTAAAAGTCAGGGGGGTGGGTAAGGATGACATAAAAAAACGGGTGGAAAACGGTCTGGCCATGGTTCAGCTAAATCAATTCGGTAGCCGTTTTCCCGCCCAGCTGTCGGGTGGGCAACAACAACGGGTGGCATTGGCCAGGGCATTGGTGTTTGAACCCCAGGTGGTCTTAATGGATGAGCCGTTGGGGGCCCTGGACAAGCAATTGCGCGAGCATATGCAATATGAGATTAAGCGCTTGCACCACAAGCTGGGTATTACCGTGGTGTATGTGACCCACGACCAGGGTGAGGCCCTGACCATGTCCAATCGTGTGGCTGTTTTCAATGATGGCATTATTCAGCAAATCGATTCACCCGAAGCGCTGTACGAGCGTCCAGTCACTTCATTCGTGGCTAACTTTATTGGCGAGAATAATCGTACGCATGGCCGGATTACCGGGGTTGAGGGCGGGTATGGCACGGTTCTGCTTGACAATGGCAGCCAGATGCAGGGTGTGCTGGCCAATCAGACCCTGAAAACCGGTGATCTGGTGTCGGTTTCCATTCGCCCTGAACGTGTCGTGATTGATCCGCCTGCCGGAAGCACCGAGCAGAACGCACAGGGCGAAATTCTGGAATTTGTTTATTTTGGTGATCATGTCCGTTTGCGCCTGAACCTGTATGACAATCCGAACTTTGTGGTCAAGCAACCCATTGCCATGCTTAGCCAGACCCTGAAAACGGGTAGCCGGATCAATGTGGGCTGGAAGCGGGAGTTTGTGCGTGTTCTTGATCCCTATCAGTAAGGTCAGCCAGCAGTAGCGGGCTAGTCGGCAAAGCGTCCAAAGGAGGGGATAATGAGTCAGATGGCAATCACAAAACCAGCCATGTCTGCCAGCGAAGCGGCGGCACTGCAAACAAAATTTGCAACATCAACCAAACGCAATAAGGTCAAGGCATTTGGCCTGGTCGTTCCTTTGGTTCTTTTTCTTTTATTGTTATTTGTGGCGCCCATCCTGTCTTTTCTGAATAAAAGCATCGAAAACCCTGAAGTGGTTTCTGTATTGCCCATAACAAGTGAACAGTTACGTGATTGGGAAGTGGGTCAACCGTTGCAGGAACGCTTTTACCAGGCATTGGCGCAGGACCTGGCCACGGCCAAACAGGCGCGTACCTCGGGTGATCTGATGCGACGGCTGAATTTTGAGGAACCGGGGGCCCGCAGCCTGTTATCAAAGACCCTGCGTAAAATGCCGCTGCCCGAAACAGTTGGCTCGTACCGGAGCGAATTTGAACATATAGATGGCCGCTGGGCTGACCCGGCAACCTGGGCACTGTTTAAGCGTAATTCAAATGAGTTAACCGCTTTTTACTTGCTCACAGCCCTGGACATGAAATATAACGACCAGAATGAGATTGTCAGTGCCGGCGCGTCAGAATCCATTTTTCTGGATATCTATTTGCGCACCTTTAAAATGGCGCTGGTGGTGACCCTGTGTACCTTGATTCTGGCCTACCCCTTGTCTTATTTGCTGGCAACCTTGCCGGCAAAAACCGGCAACCTGCTGATGATTCTGGTCTTGCTGCCATTCTGGACCTCGCTGTTGGTGCGTACGGCCGCCTGGATTGTTCTGTTGCAAAACGGTGGAATTATCAATGGTTTTCTGGTGTGGGCAGGGTTTGTTGACCAGCCCATACAGCTGGTGTTTAACCGGATCGGGGTTTATATCTCAATGGTGCATATTATGCTGCCATTCATGATTTTGCCTATTTATAGCGTCATGAAAGGCATTTCGCCCACTTATATCCGTGCCGCCATATCACTGGGCTGTCACCCCATTGCCAGTTTCTGGAAGGTGTATTTTCCCCAGACGGTGGCGGGTGTCAGTGCCGGCTGCCTGCTGGTTTTTATTACTTCTATTGGCTACTACATTACCCCGGCATTGCTGGGTGGTCCCAAAGACCAGATGATTAGTTATTTTATTGCCTTTTATACCAACGGTTCCATTAATTGGGGTCTGGCAGCGGCGCTGGGCATGTTCCTGTTGCTGGCCACCCTTATTCTGTATGCCGTGTATAACCGGCTGGTTGGCAGTGGTAAAGTGAGGCTCGCATGAAAAAAATCAAAGGAAATCGTACCGGTGTGGAAATCGTCTGGTTCTATTTACACCGGATTATTTGCGCGCTGATTTTGCTGTTCCTGATTACACCGATTCTGGTGATTGTGCCACTGTCGTTTAGCGATAGTACGTTTCTGGTTTATCCGGTACAAGGTTTTTCCCTGCGCTGGTACGAAAACTTTTTTTCATCACCCACCTGGATGCTGGGTTTGAAAAACACCCTGATTGTGGCACCGCTGGCAACCCTTATCGCCATGGTATTGGGAACCCTGGCGGCGCTGGGATTTAATCGGGCCAATTTTTTCGGCAAGGCGTTTATGATGAGCCTGTTGGTGTCTCCCATGGTGGTGCCGGTTGTTATTGTAGGGGTGGCGGCTTACCTGTTTTTTGCGCCTTTGGGCCTGGCTAATAATATCTGGCTGCTGATTCTGATGCATGCCGTGCTGGGTGTCCCTTTTGTGGTAATTACCGTATTGGCCACACTGGAAGGCTTTGACCATAATCTGGTGAAAGCGGCCAGCAGCCTGGGGGCGTCACCCGCGTATGCCTTTTTTAAGATCACCTTGCCGATTATTGCGCCCGGCGTTATTTCTGGCGGCCTGTTTGCCTTTGGCATTTCTTTTGACGAGGTGGTTCTTACTTTATTTGTGGCGGGACCAGATCAATATACGTTACCCAGGGTTATGTTCAGTGGAATTCGGGAAAACCTGAACCCCACCATTGCTGCTGCGGCAACCATGCTCATCGTGTTTTCAATTGTGATGCTCCTGACCCTGGAATGGCTCAGGAGGCGTGGCGAAAAAATGCGTCTTGGCCAGACAAACGGCGGCTAGCCTGGCGGGCAAATAAAACAGGTACGGCAAACGGGAGCCTGTCCCGGTTTGCCGTGCAAAAACAAAGGTAGCTGGTCACGCCTGGCCAGGCATGTTCAAATCAATGCCAGGAAGACAGGATATATTGTTGTTTTTAAAGTATTATCCAGCAAAATAAAACGCTTTAAATGCTTGCTAAAGCAGGGCGCATCGTGTATAGTAATAGTCTTCGCTCATTCTACAGTGGGTGGAGAGTTCTTATTTAAGCAGATTTCAACCCAGGGTGGCTTGGTTTAAACGCCAATCGACCTGACGGGACCAAAACTGGTTATATGAATAGCGAAAGCGAATATGGTCCGCCACATTTTGTTTGGCGGTATATGTAACTAAGTTGGAACAGGAATAATCATGATCCAAATGCAAAGCACGCTAGACGTGGCTGATAACACTGGTGCACGCCGCATAATGTGCATTAAGGTGTTAGGTGGCTCCAAGCGCCGTTATGCTGCCATCGGTGACATTATCAAAGTTAGTGTTAAAGATGCAGCGCCGCGCGGACGCGTCAAAAAAGGCGAAATTTATAATGCGGTTGTTGTTCGTACCGCTAAGGGCGTTCGTCGTAAAGATGGCTCATTAATCCGTTTCGGCGGTAATGCAGCTGTATTGCTCAATGCCAAGCTGGAGCCAATCGGTACTCGCATTTTCGGCCCTGTTACGCGTGAATTGCGTACAGAGCGCTTTATGAAAATCGTGTCTCTGGCACCTGAAGTGTTATAAGAGGGTAACGATGAACAATATCCGTAAAGGTGATGAAGTTATCGTTTTGACCGGACGCGACAAAAAGCGTCGTGGTGTTGTGCTGGCTCGCGTCGGCGCAGATCACGTTCTGGTTGAAGGCGTTAACGTCGTTAAGAAACACCAAAAACCTAATCCCATGACAAATAATCCTGGCGGTATCGTTGAAAAAACGCTGCCAATCCACATTTCAAATGTGGGCTTGTTTAACCCAGAAACAGGTAAAGCTGATCGCGTTGGTGTTAAAGAAGTGGATGGTCATAAAGTCCGTATTTATCGTTCCAACGGCGCTGTCGTTGGCGTGAAAGCGTAAGGGGCACAATATAATGGCTCGTTTACAAGATTTGTATAGAAGCAAGATTGCTGGCGAATTGAAAGAAAAGTTCGAATATAAAAGTGACATGGAAGTGCCTCGCATTACCAAAATCACTTTGAATATGGGCGTTTCTGAAGCGGTTGCAGACAAGAAAGTTATTGAACACGCCGTTTCTGACCTGACTAAAATTGCAGGGCAAAAACCAGTCGTGACAAAAACCCGCAAGGCGATTGCCGGTTTCAAGATTCGCGAAGACTATCCTATTGGTTGTATGGTTACTCTACGTGGCAAACGCATGTATGAGTTTCTGGATCGTCTGGTGACAGTGGCACTGCCACGTGTACGTGACTTCCGCGGTATTTCCGGTCGTGCTTTCGATGGTCGTGGTAACTACAACGTTGGGGTTAAAGAGCAAATCATTTTCCCTGAAATTGAATACGACAAAATTGATGCACTGCGTGGTCTGAATATCAGCATCATTACAACTGCTAAGACTGACGAAGAAGCGAAAGCGCTGCTCACAGCATTCAGCTTCCCGTTTCGTAACTAAGGGGCGATGACGTGGCAAAACTATCACTCATCAATCGCGATATCAAACGCGCAAAACTGGTTGCAAAATTTGCAGCCAAACGTGCCGAATTGACAGCGATCATTAACGACACATCTAAATCAGACGAAGAGCGCTATGTCGCCCGTCTGAAAGTGCAACAATTACCTCGCAATGCCAATCCAACACGCATGCGTAATCGTTGTGTAATTACTGGCCGTCCTCGTGGCGTGTTCAGCAAGTTTGGTTTGACTCGTCACAAACTGCGCGAAATGGCAATGCGCGGTGAAGTGCCTGGTATGACTAAAGCAAGCTGGTAGGAGAATATAAATGAGCATGAGCGATCCAATCGCCGATATGTTGACGCGTATCCGTAACGCCCAACAGGTCGAGAAAGTTTCGGTATCTATGCCCTCCTCTAAGCTGAAAGCGGCTATTGCTGCTGTGCTGAAAGATGAAGGTTATATCGAAAGCTTCGAAATTAAAGGTGAAAAAGCCAAGCCCGAGCTTGAAATTTCACTGAAATATTATGCAGGTCGTCCCGTGATCGAACGTATTGATCGCGTTTCACGTCCTGGTTTGCGTATCTACAAAGGTCGTGGTTCCATCCCGCAAGTGATGAACGGTCTTGGTGTCGCAATCGTTTCAACTTCGCGCGGTGTCATGACAGATCGCAAAGCACGCTCTGAAGGCGTGGGTGGCGAAGTTCTGTGTTATGTGGCATAAGGAGAATTCAATGTCACGTATAGCAAAATATCCAGTTATTGTACCTAACGGTGTGGAAGTTCACATTGCGCCCAATAACATCAATGTGAAAGGTCCTTTGGGCGAACTGAACCAGGAACTGAATGGCGAAGTTGTCATTACCCTTGATGACGGCAAATTGTCTTTCGCAGTAACTAATGAAACGCGTCATGCCAAAGCAATGTCAGGTACATTGCGTGCCCTGGTAAACAATATGGTTACCGGTGTTAGCACAGGTTTTGAGCGTCGCCTGAATCTGATCGGTGTGGGTTTCCGTGCACAGGTTCAGGGCAATGCGCTAAAAATGGATCTTGGCTTCTCTCATGATGTCATCCATCCGCTGCCAGAAGGTGTAAAAGCCGAATGTCCAAGCCAGACAGAAATCGTTCTGAAAGGTTACGACAAACAGGTGGTAGGACAGGTTGCTGCTAAAATTCGTGGCTATCGTCCACCAGAGCCTTACAAAGGCAAAGGTGTTCGTTATGCGGGTGAGCAGGTTATCATCAAAGAAGTTAAGAAGAAATAATAGCGCAGGCAAGGATAAATCATGGACAAGAAAGTATTCCGTTTGCGTCGTGCAGTGGCTACACGCCGGAAGATTTCAGAATTGCGTATGTATCGCTTATCTGTATATCGTTCCAATCTGCACATTTACGCGAACGTTATTTCGCCAGAAGGCGACAAAGTGTTATTCAGCGCATCTACTCTTGAAGCAGAAGTTCGTAAAGAACTGGCTGATGACAAAAAGAATGGCGGCAATGTCGAGGCAGCGGTTATCGTAGGTAAACGTGTTGCCGAGAAAGCCAAAGCCGCAGGTATCGAATCGGTCGCATTTGACCGTTCGGGTTTCCGTTATCATGGCCGTGTTAAGGCGTTGGCAGAAGCCGCGCGTGAAGCCGGTCTCAAGTTCTAAGCGAGGAATTGTCAAATGGCTAAAGCACAAGGCAAAAACGCCCCTGAACAAGAACGCGATGACGGTTTTCGTGAAAAAATGATCGCGGTTAACCGCGTCAGCAAAGTAGTCAAGGGCGGTCGCACCATGAGCTTTGCAGCGTTAACCGTGGTTGGAGATGGCGATGGTCGCATCGGCATGGGCAAAGGTAAAGCACGTGAAGTGCCGGTAGCAGTTCAGAAAGCAATGGAACAGGCCCGTCGTGGCATGGTCAAGATTGCCCTGAACAATGGCACTCTGCATCACACTGTAGTAGGCAAGCACGGTGCATCCACCGTTCTGATCTCTCCAGCGGCAGAAGGTACTGGCGTTATCGCCGGTGGCCCAATGCGTGCGATTTTCGAAGTAATGGGTGTACGTAACGTGGTTGCAAAAAGCTTGGGTTCAAGCAATCCATACAACCTGGTACGCGCAACCTTGAACGGTTTGAACGCATGTTTGACGCCATCTGAAGTGGCTGCCAAACGCGGTAAATCCGTTGAAGACATTCTGGGGTAAATCATGGCACAGAATAAACAAATTAAAGTAACACTGGTTCGCTCTGTCATTGGCACCAAACGCGACCACCGCGATACCGTTCGTGGTCTGGGTTTGGGTAAAGTGAACAGCAGCCGTGTGTTGCTTGATACGCCCGAAGTTCGTGGGATGATCCGTAAAGTGGGTTATCTCGTGTCAGTATCAGAAGCCTAAAGGAATAGAGATGTCTGAAATGCAACTCAATACGTTAGCTCCTGCTGCTGGAAGCAAGCATGTCAAACGTCGCGTAGGTCGCGGCATTGGCTCTGGCTTTGGTAAAACAGCAGGTCGTGGTCACAAAGGTCAGAAATCACGCACAGGCGGCTTTCATAAAGTCGGCTTTGAGGGTGGTCAGATGCCTTTGCAACGTCGATTGCCAAAACGCGGTTTCACACCACTGGGTCGGCATTTGCATGCAGAAGTGCGTTTGTCTGATTTACAGAAAATGGAAGCTGATGTCATCGACGTTCAGGTTTTAAAACAAGCTGGTGTTATTGGCCAAAGCGTTCGTTACGCCAAGGTCATCCTGTCCGGTGAATTGTCACGCAAAGTCTCCCTGAATGGCTTAACCGCCACAGCAGGTGCTCGCGCTGCAATTGAAGCCGCTGGCGGATCACTCGCTTAAAAAGGGGTAAAAGTGGCTAAAGCGCAGGCAGCAGGTAAAGCAGGTAGCGGTAAAAAATACGGCGACCTTAAACAGCGACTTGTGTTCCTGATTCTTGCTCTGATTGTGTACCGTTTCGGTACACATATTCCTGTTCCTGGCATCAACCCTGGTGCCATGCAGGATCTGTTTAATACACAGTCAGACGGAATTCTGGGTCTTTTTAACATGTTTTCCGGTGGTGCTCTCGAGCGCTTCTCCGTGTTTGCATTGGGTATCATGCCGTATATTTCGGCATCGATCATCATGCAGCTGGTGACAGCGGTCGTGCCATCCCTGGAAGCCCTGAAAAAAGAGGGTGAATCGGGTCGTCGCAAGATTACCCAGTACACCCGCTATTTCACTGTTGTATTAGCGTTGGTACAGTCATTTGGTATTGCAGCAACCTTACAGGCACAACCAAGTCTGGTTATCACTCCGGGAGCCATGTTTGTCTTCACGACGGTGGTTAGCCTGGTAACGGGTACCATGTTTGTAATGTGGCTGGGTGAGCAAATCACCGAACGTGGTTTGGGTAACGGTATTTCAATCCTGATTTTTGCAGGTATTGTGGCCGGTTTGCCCACTGCACTGGCAAGCATGTTCGAGCTTGTAAGCCAGAATCAGATCGGAACGGTTGCAGCCTTGTTCATTCTTGCGCTGGTCGTGGCGATAATTGCTTTGGTTGTATTTGTCGAACGTGGTCAGCGCCGCATTACCGTGAACTATGCTAAACGTCAGGTTGGAAATAAAATTTATGGTGGTCAAAGTTCTCATTTGCCACTGAAGTTGAATATGTCGGGCGTTATTCCCCCAATTTTTGCATCTTCAATTATTTTGTTTCCGGCTACAATTGCGAACTGGTTTTCAAGTGCAGGCCAAATTCGCTGGCTAAGTGATATATCAGCTGCTTTGCAGCCTGGTCAACCGCTTTATGTCACTGTATTTACTGCTTTGATTATATTCTTCTGTTTTTTCTATACGGCTCTTGTTTTCAACAGTCGTGAAACAGCAGATAACCTGAAGAAAAGTGGTGCATTTGTACCAGGTATTCGTCCAGGTCAGCAAACGGCAAAATATATTGATAAAATATTAATGCGTTTAACGCTGGTAGGCGCCATTTACATCACGCTGGTGTGTCTGGTTCCTGAGTTCCTTAGAATGCAGTGGCAGAATGTACCATTTTATCTGGGTGGCACCTCACTGTTAATTATTGTGGTGGTGACCATGGACTTTATGGCTCAGGTTCAGGCTTACATGATGTCGCACCAATATGATTCACTACTCAAGAAAACCAGTTTCAAGGGTACGAATTTACCAATGAGATAATAATCATGGCCAAGGACGACGTCATACAAATGCAGGGAGAGGTTATCGAAAACCTCCCCAACGCAACTTTTCGTATTAAACTGGAAAATGGCCATATGGTTTTAGGCTATATCTCTGGCAAAATGCGTATGCACTATATTCGGATTCTTCCGGGTGACAAGGTTACTGTGGAGTTAACTCCATATGACCTTTCACGCGCCAGAATCGTATTCCGCTCTAAATAAGCGGGAACAATTAGGAGTCAACCAATGAAGGTAATGGCATCGGTTAAAAAGATCTGCCGTAATTGCAAGATCATTAAACGTCACGGAGTTGTACGAGTAATTTGTACAGATCCGCGTCACAAGCAACGCCAGGGTTAATCCCTGCGTTAACGACTTAACGAGGAACAGTCATGGCCCGTATTGCAGGCATCAACATTCCGCCGCATCAACATGCAGAAATCGGTCTTACCGCTATTTTTGGTATTGGACGCACCCGCTCTCGTCAGATTTGCGAAGCATCAGGTGTACCATTCGATAAAAAAGTCAAAGACCTGACAGATGTAGAACTCGAGAAAATTCGTGAACAGATTGGAACGTTCACGGTTGAGGGTGATTTGCGACGTGAAGTACAACTTTCGATTAAACGCTTAATCGACTTGGGAACTTATCGTGGCATGCGCCACAGACGTGGACTGCCCGTCCGTGGTCAGCGCACTCGTACGAATGCGCGTACCCGTAAAGGACCGCGTCGTGCAGCTCAATCACTGAAGAAATAATCGGGGTAGGTTATTATGGCGAAAGCTTCTAGCGGCGCAAATCGCGCACGCAAAAAAATTAAAAAGGTTGTATCGGACGGCATTGCGCACGTTCATGCATCTTTTAACAACACAATCATCACAATTACTGACCGTCAAGGCAATGCCTTGTCATGGGCGACGTCGGGTGGCGCGGGCTTTAAAGGCTCACGCAAATCGACGCCTTTTGCAGCGCAGGTTGCAGCCGAGTCAGCGGGACGTGTAGCATTGGAATTTGGTATCAAAACACTTGAAGTGCGCGTAAAGGGCCCTGGTCCTGGTCGTGAATCTTCAATACGTGCATTGAATGCGCTAGGTATCAAAATTTCAAGTATCTCTGATATCACGCCAGTTCCGCATAACGGTTGCCGCCCTCCTAAACGCCGCCGTATCTAATATATTAAGGGAACATAATGGCACGATATACTGGACCAAAATGTAAACTTTCACGTCGTGAAGGTATTGATTTATTTCTGAAGAGTGCACGTCGCTCTTTGGATTCCAAATGTAAACTGGATTCCAAACCAGGTCAGCACGGCCGCACTTCCGGTGCCCGTACTTCCGATTATGGTTTACAGTTGCGCGAGAAACAAAAACTCAAACGTATGTACGGCGTACTTGAAAAACAATTCCGTAAATACTTTGCTGAAGCTGAGCGTCGCCGTGGCAACACAGGCGAGACCCTGATTCAGTTGTTGGAATCTCGCCTTGATAACGTGGTATACCGCATGGGTTTTGGCTCTACACGCGCCGAAGCACGTCAGCTGGTCAGCCACGGAGCGATTGAACTGAACGGCCACAAAGCCGACATTCCTTCAATGCTTATCAAAAGCGGAGACATCATTTCCGTACGTGAAAAATCCAAAGGCCAGGCTCGTATCAAAGAGTCTTTGGATCTGGCAACCGGTAATGGTCTGCCACAATGGGTCGAGGTAGATGCTGCCAAACTAACTGGCACATTCAAGCAAGCCCCAGATCGTGCAGATGTTGCGCGTGATATTAATGAATCAATGGTTGTTGAATTGTATTCTCGTTAATGTCGTGAAAAAGCAGAAAAGGTCTTGGCCTTTTCTGCTTTTTATCTTATATCCCGTTTTACAATTACATAAAAACAATAAAAATAAGCTATAATCTTCCGGTTCTTCATCAGGTTGATCTTGCGCATATTGTCGCAATCAGTCTGTTTTTTATATTTTTATCTTATCCATCAGCCTTATCGGTGTAACGAGCCGAGGGTATTGAAAAGGAAATGAAATGTCTCAGGCTTTTCTTAAACCACGTTCCATTGACGTAACACCCATTACCGACAACCATGCCAAAGTTGTCATGGAGCCTTTTGAGCGCGGTTTTGGCCATACCTTGGGCAATGCCCTGCGCCGTATCCTGTTGTCTTCCATGACAGGCTACGCACCCACCGAAGTACAAATTACCGGTGTCGTGCACGAATATTCAACATTGCCAGGCGTAGGCGAAGACGTGGTTGACATTCTGCTTAACCTGAAAGGGGTTATCTTCAAACTGCACAACCGTGAAGAAGTAACCGTTACCTTGCGTAAAAGCGGTACGGGCCCAATTCTGGCTAGCGACATTGAACTTCCCCATGATGTTGAAATCATCAATCCGGATCATGTTATTGCCAACCTGACCGAAAACGGCAAGCTTGAAATGCAAATCAAGGTAGAGCAGGGTCGCGGTTATGTGCCCGGTAACATTCGTGCCCTGTCAGAAGATAAAGCCCATACTATTGGTCGCATTATCCTGGATGCCTCTTACAGCCCAATCCTTCGCGTTAGTTATGCGGTTGAAAGCGCCCGTGTTGAACAGCGTACCGACCTTGACAAACTGATCCTCGATATCGAAACAGACGGTGTGATTACACCCGAGGAAGCCGTACGTCAGGCTGCCCGTATTTTAATGGACCAGATTTCCGTATTTGCCGCCCTTGAAGGCGCAACCGAAACCTATGAAACCCCTGTACGTGGCGCACCACAAATTGATCCTGTCCTGCTGCGTCCGGTTGACGATCTTGAGTTAACTGTTCGCTCGGCCAACTGCCTGAAAGCGGAAAACATTTACTACATTGGTGACCTGATCCAGCGCACCGAAAATGAATTGCTGAAAACCCCTAACCTGGGTCGCAAATCACTGAACGAAATTAAAGAAGTACTGGCCGCACGCGGCCTGACCCTGGGCATGAAACTTGAAAATTGGCCACCTCTTGGCCTGGAACGCCCATAAAGCAAACATTTATTGCCAGCCTTTTTAAATCCGGCTGGCAGTATTTACATCAACCGGACCGCCGTCTTTGGTCATCATTTCAAAAACGGATAGAAGAGCTGGATTAATCGAATGATCAGCCGATCATTTTAAATTTAGATTCATAGGAAATATATCATGCGTCATCGCAGTGGTTTACGTAAATTAAATCGTACAAGCAGCCATCGTCTGGCTATGTTCCGCAACATGTCTGTATCCCTGATCCAGCACGAAGCGATTAAAACAACATTGCCTAAAGCCAAAGAGCTGCGCCGTGTCATCGAACCCCTGATCACTTTAGCCAAAGAGCCGACCCTGGCCAATAAACGCCTGGCATTTGCCCGTTTGCGCGATCGTGATGCTGTTGTTAAATTGTTCGCTGAAATCGGTCCCCGTTTCCAGGAGCGTAATGGTGGTTACACCCGCATCCTTAAAATGGGTTTCCGTCAAGGTGACAATGCCCCCATGGCTTTCATGGAGTTGGTTGACCGCCCGGAAGTTGCTGATGAAGTCGTTGACGCCGAGTAATTGAGCAATCAGTTATTCAGGCCTCAGGAAAAGCACCCTTAAAAACGGGTGCTTTTTTTTGCCTGACGGAACTGATCGGGAGCGCTAATTGGATGAGCCGTAAAACATCTTTTTTGAAGCCATGAAAAATTGTCAATATCTTTATATTGGCTAATATTTGGCCAGGATGACACAATAAGGGCAAAGGGCGTAATATGATTATGTTCGGGCTTTGGTTCTTTTGTAATTTATAATGGTGGTAACCCTGCCACTGGCTGTTAAGGTGTGAATATGAAAATTGAATCGGTTGTACTTGACCAGTGGTATCCCGTCGCAACAGAAAATATGCTGGTTGCAGGCAAGGTTTATCACTCGCAGTTGTTGGGGCAACCCATCGAGTATGGACTGGATGAAAATGCGACCTTTTATGCCACTCATCGCACGACCCAAGCGCAGTTGCCTGTATTAATGCAGCATTACACCTATTGGATCAGCCTGGGGAATCCACCTGCTTTGTTTTCCATTCCCGAATTCCAGGACTCAGAGCGGCGTGTGCTGGCGACGGTTCCGGTAAGCGTGCGGACTTCCGGTTTACGGGTGGTGGAGAATTTTCTGGATATGGCACATTTCCCGTTTATTCATGAAGGAACGCTGGGAGAAATGCCTTTCACCGCGGTCAAGCCTTATCGTGTTGATATTGAAAATGATGAAATTTATGCCCGGGATTGCGAGTTTTACCAACCGATGGCGGCTTTTAGTCATGAAGGTGGCATGAATATTGAATATATATACAGGGTTAGCGGCCCGTTTAATGCTGTATTGTATAAAACCTGCCCTTTGCAACCGGCCAAAAAAGATATTGTCTGTCTTTTTGTCCAGCCTTGTGAAGAAGATCGCAGTATTGTTCATATGCCAATGGCTTGTCTTGATGATAGTGCCAGTCTTGAAGAGTTGCGTTTGTTTCGACAAAACATCCTTGGCCAGGATATTGGCATACTGAATAATCAAGTCCCTCGTAAACTGCCGTTGTTAGCCGATTTTGAAATATCAACCGGTGCTGATGCCATTTCGCTTGCCTATCGACGCTGGCTAAACGAAAAAGGCGTATGTTATGGAACCTTTCAGAACGCCTGAAATACGGTTTTCTTAGTCTTAATGCTGATAAGAGTTGAATATGTTTGAAGATAAATGGTTTCCTGTTGCCAGAGCCGATGAACTGGTTTTGCGTCATGTATTCCATGCCCAATTGCATGGCGTGGAGCTGGCCTTATGGAGAACCGACAAGGGTGAAGTTAATGCCTGGGAAAACCGCTGTCCACACCGTGGCATGCGGCTAACCCTGGGTGTTAATACGGGCAAAAGCCTGAAGTGCCAATACCATGGCTGGCAGTTCCACTCCGGTGACGGACAGTGTTCAGTGATTCCTTCGGTGGCCGATGGCAGTATTCCACACTCTGCCTGCGCCAAAAATTTTTCTGTGACAGAAAAAAACGGTTTTGTCTGGGTCAATTTGACGCGAGACTATCTTAGTGAGCCAAGCACGCTTACCCATGCCTTTGGGTTGCCATCCAGCGTGCTGCGAAGCATCACCGTCAATGCGCCACTGGCGCTGGTACAGGCGCAGTTGCAGCGCTTCTGTCATTATGACCGGCACGTCGACAGGCAAACCTTTCAGGTACGTGAAGATGGATTAATGGTGCATGTCTGCTGGCAAGAATACATGTTGCAAACGATAGAAGTGCTGTTCATGCTGCAACCGGCACATACCGAAAAAACGCTTATTCATGTCATGTGCAACCAGAGTGATGATGAACTGAAGTGGACACATCGTATCAACCAGGCTCTGACAAACTTGAAGCTTGAACTTGAAGCCGGCAGGGATGTCAGGCAAGAAGAGCCGGTTATTGCACCACAGCCGGTACAGGCCTTACCGCGCTGGTTACCGGCAAGGGTTATCGAGCGCAAGGAAATTGCCGAACAGGTGGCTTCGTTTCGTTTGCATTTGCCGTCATTCAATCGTTTCAAGGGTATCGAGGCCGGTGCGCATATTGATGTCCGCACGCCGCAAGGCCTGGTGCGGCAGTTTTCCCTGGTTGAATGGGACACGAAAGCACAGGAACTGCTGATCGGAGTCAAGCTTGAGCCCAAGTCCAGAGGCGGATCAACCTTTTTGTATAACCATGTCAAGGTAGACAGCGTACTTGAAATTTCGGCACCCAGAAACCATTTTCGCCTGGTGCCGGGCAAAGGTGGCCTATTAATAGCCGGTGGTATTGGTGTGGCGCCAATTGTTGCCATGGCCAACCAGCTTGCCCATGAAAAACTGCCTTATCATTTGCATTATTTCGTGCGCAATATCTATTCCCGTGCTTTTGTAGACCAGCTTAATAAACTGGCTAATGTTTCGTTTTATCAAGCCATGCAAGCAGATCAGGTGGCCGGGCAGCTTAAAACCATTCTGGCAAAGGTAAGCACCGAGCAGCCTAATGTGTATATTTGTGGCCCTAAAGGCCTGCTTGATACCGCATTGCGGGTCATTCAGGAAAATGGCTGGTCGCACATCCAGGTTCGTCATGAACTTTTTTCCAACCGGGTTGATCACCGTGATGAGCACACCTTCAAGGTCACGCTGGCCAAATCGGGCCAAAGCTATATTATTCCTTCCGGTGTCAGTATTACCGATGCCTTAAGGGAATACGGGGTGCACATTGAAACCTCGTGTGAGCAGGGGGTGTGCGGCACCTGTTATACCAAAGTCCTGTCAGGCAAGCTTGATCACAAGGATGCCTACTTGAGTGAAGAAGAAAAGCAAAGCGGCGATTGCATGATGCCTTGTGTGTCACGTAGCGCAAGCGATGATCTGGTGCTGGATATCTAGGAGCGGGAATGTTAAGTTTGTACGATTGCGAATTTTCTGAAAATTGCTATAAAGTTCGCCTGTTCCTGAGTATCCTGGGACAGGAACACCAGCTTATCCCGGTTGAGCTTTTTCCCGGGCGTGAGCATCAACAGGCCCATTTTCGTGCTATTAACCCTTTGGCCAAAGTGCCTGTGCTGGAAGACAACGGCTTGATTTTGCGCGATTCACAAGCTATTTTAGTTTATCTTGCCTGTAAATATGCCCCTAAAGGAAAATGGTACCCACTTGAGGAGGCATCCAGGATTGCCCGGGTACAGATGTGGCTGTCCTTTGCCAACGACCTGAATGAAACGATTTCAAGCGTGCGCCGCCAGGTACAAGTGTTTGGTAAAGATGAGAATGTTGCCCCAAAGTGCAAGGCTGCCCGGGAATTGCTGGCGGTTATGGAAGAGCATATGTGGTTTGCCGAAAAAGCCGGCCATTTTTGGCTGTGTGCGGGTGATCATCCCACGGTTGCCGATTTGGCCTGCTTTCCGCATGTCATGCTGTCTGATGAAGCCGGTATTTCTTTAATTGATTACCCGGCCCTGCGTCGCTGGACCGATCGTGTCAAGGGTATTAACGGTTTTACGGCCATGCCAGGCATTTTCAGCCTTACCAGCAGTTAGCGCGATACTCCCAGTTCAGTTCAATACTTTATCCAGGGTGGCAGAAAATTTCCCGGCATTCTGAAAGCCCACCACACGGATTCTTTCCAGTTCCTGGCCCTTGTCATTGAAAAAGATAATCCCTGGCGGGCCAAACAGCTTGAAGCGTTTTAACAGCGCGCGATCGGCCTCGTTGTTTTTGGTGACATCCACTTGCAACAGCAGCATCTGGTTTAATTTCTGCTTGACAGCAGGGTCGGAAAAAGTAAACAGCTCCATTTCCTTGCAGGAGATGCACCAGTCGGCATAAAAATCCAGCATGACCGGTTTGCCGGCATTGGCCACCGTGGTTTCAAGTTCTGCCAGGGTGGTAACCATAACAAATGGTGTTTCTTCTACGGCTGCGGTGCTGCCGCGCATGGCAAAGGCCTGGCCGTTGCCTGTGCCAGTGCTTAAGCCCTTAAGTGGGCTAAGCACGCTTTGTCCGCCCGTGGCCAAACCCAGCATGAGCAAGATGGCCCATAAGGCAAACAGCAGGCCGGTGGCCTTGAACAGCAGTTTCAGAATGCTGTTATTGTCTGGCAAGGGGGTAAGAGCGCCCAATAACAATGCCAGGCACATGGACAGGAAAGCCCAGGCCAGCAGGTTAAACCAGCTGGGGGTGATGGGCATGATCATCCAGACAGCGGTAGCCAGCAACAGCAGGCCACAGAAGTTCTTGATGTTGTTCATCCAGGGGCCGGCCTTGGGCAGCAGGGCACCTGAAGAGGTGCCCAGGATGAGCAGGGAAGTACCCTGGCCCCAGGCCAGGACAAACAGCGCCAGGCCACCCGTGGTTAAATTGCCGGTTTGTGAAATAAACAGCAGCACACCCGCCAGCGGAGCCGCTACACAAGGACCGCAGATCAGGGCCGAAACAATACCCATGAAAAAGGCATTGCCCATACGGCCGCCCGGCATGCGGGACACTTTTTCATTCAGGGAAGACTGCAGGCTGGTGGGCATCTGGATGGAAAAAGCCCCAAACATGCCAATGGCCAGGATGACCAGGGCAATGGCAAACAGGCCAAGTACCCAGGGATTCTGGATCCAGGAGGCCATGACGGCACCAATAGAGGCGGCCAGTATGCCCAGAATGGTATAAACAACAGAGGTCCCCAGTACGTACATAAGCGTCAGGTTAAGGCCCCTGAAGCGCGAGACGCTGGCATTGGCAGCCTTGCGGTCACCCACCACAATAGATAGCAGGATGGGCAGCATGGGCAGCACACAGGGCGTAAAAGAGAGCAGAACCCCCAGGGCGAAGCTGAGCAGGATAATTTTTAGCAGACTGGCATCGCCCAGCCAGGCGGCAATATCGGTATCACCGGCATCGAACAGGGAAATATTGTTGCTGGTGGACACCAGGGATGGGCCGCCCAATACGGTACCTTTGCCAGCGGTAATTTCATAGCCGGTCGCGGTGGGGCTTAAGCCAATTTCGTAGGTCATGGGCGGGTAGCACAGGCCGGCATCGGCACAGCCCTGCCCAATCAGCTCAAGGGTAAAAGGGCTGTCACGCTTGTTGAGGGGTAATTGGATGTCCACATTGTTGTAATAGACCTCCATTTCCTTGTCGAAAGTGGGGTCGTATTTGACCTGTCCGGAAGACGGATAAACGGGGGTGCCCAGCAATTGGCTTGCCTGTGTGGCGCTGTCATCATCATCTTTAATATGATATTCAAAGCGCTCGCGGTACATATAATATTTTGGCGCAATGTCAAAATGGATGTTCAGCTGGTTGCCGGTTTGCATTTGGGCTGAAAATACAAATGCCTTTTCGGGATCAAGAAAATCTTCTTCTGCCTGCAGGGGCGAGAGGGCAGCGAAAAAAAACAGGGTGAAAACAGACAAGAACCAGAGAAATTTTTTGTACAGCGGTGCAATCATGGAATGGACTCAAATTTTTGTTTGTTGCTGGACCCAATATAAATAGGGGGTGTGCCCGCCTGTTATGGGCACGGCAATAATTTCGGGCACTTCATAAGGATGCAGCTCGGCAATTTTCTGAAAGCATGCCTGCTGGCGTTCCTGGGTGGTTTTGATGGTCAAGGTGATTTCTTCGTTGCCCTCGATCACGTTTTCCCACTGGTAGATAGACAGCCCGGGGGCACTTAGGTTCACACAGGCAGCCAGCTTTTCTTCAACCAGGACGTGGGCAATGCGTTTGCCCAGAAGCAGGTCGGGAACCGTGCTGTAAATAAGAATGCAATTGCCGGTATCTGTTTTCATGAAAATGACCTTTGAGAGAAACACAAAGGTCATTTTAGCGTAAGAATGGGCAGATTGGCCTGACCCGGATTAAGGAAACGGGCTTTGGCGGAAGGATTAGTTTTCGAGCAGGAGCCGGTTTTTTTCGGAAATGCCGATGCCTGCCCAGTTATTGCCCAGTTCGCTAACCAGCAGGCAGTCGTTAACACTAAGCGCAGGTAAAAGCAGGTCGCGTACCTGATTGGCGTTAAGGGGAGTAGAGACGATATAGCTGGCGTCAAAACAGTGCCAGCGGTTGGGGAAATGCTGGTCGATGATTTCCTTTAAGCGGGTAAAGCGTGAACCCAGCAGGCGCAGGTCGTAAGCGATTAAAATATTCATGGTATTGCCTCTTGCTCATTGTTGAAATCGTTAATGCTTATAATAATGACAATTGGCAAGAATAGCCATGGGTAAGGTGGGATATCTTGATATTTGTCTGGCTGGTTTTGCACCGGCCAGACGTTTGTAGTGGCAAGCGGCATGCTTGGCGCAGCCGTCTTGCCCGTCTTGCCACAGGTATTCCGTTGCAAGCGCCAAAGAGAAAGAAAAATATCAGTTTTGCTGTTGCAGGATTTTTGCCGCCTCGATGGCAAAGTAAGTCAGGATGCCGTCGGCACCGGCCCGCTTGAAGGCAAGCAGGGATTCCATCATGACTTTGTCGTGATCAAGCCAGCCGTTGATGGCTGCCGCCTTGATCATGGCGTATTCACCGCTAACCTGGTAGGCATAGGTGGGCATCCGGAACATTTCCTTGACATCGCGTACGATATCCAGATAGGGCATGCCGGGCTTGACCATGACCAGGTCGGCGCCTTCGCGGATGTCGGCAGCCACTTCACGCAGGGCTTCATGGCGGTTGGCCGGGTCGATCTGATAAGTCATTTTGTCTGCCTTGCCCAGGTTACCGGCAGAACCCACTGCATCGCGGAACGGGCCATAGAAAGCACTGGCGTACTTGGCAGAATAGGCCATGATGCGGGTGTAAATATGATTGTTGGCTTCAAGAGCCTGGCGAATGGCGCCAATGCGTCCGTCCATCATATCGCTGGGTGCGATGTAATCGGCGCCGGCCTGGGCCTGCACCAATGCCTGCCTAACCAGCATGTCAACCGTTGGCTCGTTTAATACATAGCCGCTGTCGTCAATTAAGCCATCCTGGCCGTGGCTGGTGTAAGGGTCAAGGGCCGCATCACATAAAATACCCAGCTCGGGGAATTCTTTCTTCAGGGAAGCCACCACACGTGGGATCAAGCCCTCGGGGTTGGCCGCTTCAATGCCATCGGGGGTTTTCAGGGAGGGCTCAATGGATGGGAACAGGGCCAATACCGGGATGCCCAGTTTGACGCACTCTTCGGCCACGGGCAAGATGGAGTCGGGAGAGTAACGAACGACACCAGGCATGGACAGCACGGGCTCGTGTAAATTGTTGCCTTCTTTCACAAAGACCGGGTAAATGAAATCATTAACCGAGAGTATGTTTTCCCGGACCAGGCGGCGCGAAAAATCGTCGCGACGGTTGCGACGGGGGCGTGAAGCGGGGAAATCGGCAGTAATAATTGTGCTCATGGAACAACCTTTGGTGAAATCCAGTTAATAATATTAAGGTCAGCCTCTTCAAGCCCAATACGCTGAGTGGCTGAGAAAGGGATGGCATTCAGGGCGCCAATATCTGCCAGGTCTTTGCGCACGGCAGCAACGGCTTTCAGGCGCTGGCCATAGGGCAGTTTATCGGCCTTGGTCAATAAGACAAGAACGGGTTTGCCGGAAGGGGCGATCCAGTTGGCCAGCCGGCGGTCCAGCTCGGTCACGCCGCGGCGGATATCAACCAGCAGCACAATGCCGGCCAGGGACGTGCGCTCACGCAGGTAGGCACCCAGGACATCGGCCCATTCTTCACGGGCATCACGGGCAATCGAGGCATAACCGTAACCCGGAAGGTCGACCAGAAAACCCAAAGGGTGTTCGGGGTCGAGCGGATCGGGTAGGCCAAACATGTTGATCAGCCGGGTGCGCCCGGGTGTTTTACTGGAGAAGGCCAGCCGTTTCTGGTTGGCCAGTACATTGATCGCAGAGGATTTGCCTGAATTGGAGCGGCCCACAAAACATACTTCGGGAACCGACGGTGGAGGCAACTGATGCAGCTTGGACGCTGACGTAAAGAAGGAAGCCCGATGTAAAATTGACACAAGTACGCTCGAATAAATAAAAAATAAGCCTCTATTGTATAATCCTTACCCATAAAAATCGCCTAAATTTGGTGATTGAGGTTTATACTCCTACGTTTAGAAGCATTATCTTTTACAATAGACGCTAATTTAGACCAATGCGTACTGATCCACGGTGATCATAGAGGGTATTCATGAAGCAAGTTTTATCAAAAATTTTAGTGACAAGTGGCGTGGCCATGGGCCTGGTCATGAGCGCATCCAGTTTTGCCGCCAAGCCTGATGTCAAAGCCGGAGAGGAACTGTATGCCAATGGCGACATGTCTCGCGGGATTCTGGCCTGTGTGGCCTGTCATGGTGTTGCCGGTAACAGCATGATCCCCATGTATCCAAGCCTGGCCGGTATGCCTTATGAGTATATCGTCAACCAGCTCAAGAACTTCCAGACTCCGGAAGGGGCCAAGAGCAGTAACCGTACCGATGCACAAGGCAATCCAACCATGATGGATCCTACGGTTGCTCAAATGACACCGCAAGACATGCAGAACCTGGCTATTTATATTAGCCAGCAATCCCTGACCCAACCCGCAACGGCTAAACTGGGTGCAGACTTGGATGTTGTTCAGCGTGGCCGTGAAATCTGGCGTGCCGGTATTCCCGATCGTAACGTTCCTGCCTGTGCTTCCTGCCACGGTGCGACCGGCAAAGGCATGCCTTCGGCGTTCCCTGCCTTGTCTGGCCAGCACCCCGAATACCTCGAGGCCCAGCTGCTGGCCTTTGCAGACGGTTATCGTAAAAATGGCGGTACTGAAAACATGATGGGCGAAATCGCCAACCGCATGAACCGCGCAGACATGAAAGCGGTTGCCGATTACGCGGCAGGTATCCGTTAATTTGTTTAATTGTTACTCCCGACACATACGGGGGAACTTTTTCAGATAGCGTTATCTAAATAGGGAGTCCGTACGTCGGTACTCCCTATTTTCTTATAATTTAATAATTCACAATGGCAAAACATACCCACCGCAGAAGCTGGACTGCTGATTTTCTTGAATTGATGGGCTCCATGCGCTTTGCGGTGAGCCTGCTCTCGTTTATTTGTGTTGCCAGTATTATTGGCACGGTGTTGCCGCAAAACCAGACCGAGCTTCAATATACTGATCAATTCGGTACTTTCTGGTATACCGTTTTCAGTAAATTCGGTGTGTCGCAAATTTATAATACCTGGTGGTTCCTGGTTATTATGGGTTTTCTGGTGGTTTCCACCTCGGTTTGCCTGCTTCGCAATACGCCTAAAATGGTCAAGGACATGCGTTCCTTCCGTGAGTATATCCGTGAAGGCAGTTTGCGGGCGTTTCCCCATAAACTCAGTGTAGAAGTTGGTGTTGACCAGGAAACCGCTGTGGGCATGTCCCAGTCATGGCTAAAAAAAGAAGGTTACCGCTACCGTGAAAAAGTTTCGGAAAATGGCGTTTTGCTGGCCGCTAAAAAAGGCAGTACCAACCGGTTGGGCTATATTTTTGCCCACGTTGCGATTGTCGTGATTTGTATTGGCGGCCTGCTTGACAGTGAATTGCCCAATCGCCTGCAAATCTGGTTTGGCAGCAAAGCGCCCATTTCCGCCACCGCGAAATATATTTCTGATGTGCCCGAAGAAGCTCGCTTTTTTTCCTCTAACCCCAGTTTTAGGGGTAACGTGTCCATTTCCGAAGGTGGCAACTCCAGTTACGCCCTGCTGGGATTGGGGGGCGAGCAATTCCTGCAGGTTTTGCCATTTGATATCAAGCTGAACAAGTTCATTATTGAATACTATGAAACCAATGGCATGCCCAAGCGCTTTGCCAGTGATGTGACTATTACCGATCTTGAAACCAAAGAAGTGGAAAACCGCATTATCGAGGTAAATCATCCTTTTTCCAAAGATGGTATTACGCTTTACCAGTCCAGTTTTCATGACGGTGGTTCTAAGCTGCTGCTGACCGGTTACCCTGTAAGCGGGCAGGCAACCGATACCTTTGAATTGAATATGGCCGTGGCGGGTACTTCACAATTAACCACCACGCTTAACGGAGAAAACAAAGAGTACCGGGTAACGATTGATGATTTCAAGCCCATTAACGTAGAAAACCTGAATGCCGGCACCTTGCAGCCCAAAAGTTTTGAAGAGCAGATCCTGGCAGTGACCGGCAGTGCGGCCGGCAAAGACCGTGAAGTACAAAACGTGGGGCCCAGCGTGGCCTATACCCTAAGTGATGACAATAACCAGTCGGTTAAATATAACAATTATATGTTGCCCATGGTGCTGGATGATTCGCTGGTTTTTCTGGCAGGTATCCAGTTGCCTGGCGAAAGCATGTTCCGTTATGTGCGCATGCCTGCCGATGATAAAGGCACTCTTAACGAGTTCATGGCCATGCGGGCGGCTTTGGAAAACCCAGGCATGAGGAGCCAGGCAGCCCGTGCGTTTGCTGAAAAATCCAGGGATGAGCGTTTCAATGCTGAGATGATTACGCCCTTGGCCGAACAGGCCCTTGGCATATTTGCCAAAGGCGGCTTCATGGGCATAGACCAATACGTTGACGGCGTCAACGTTCCGGAAGCGGAACGGATTCCCGAAGATTTGCGTGAACCAATGAAAAAAGTCCTGCGTGATTACCTGCTTTTCAGTGCTGTTGAATTGCGTAATCTGGTACGCACCGAAGCAGGTCTTGAATCCATTTCATTCAGCAGTCGTGAAGAGGCTGAAAACCAGGCACGCTGGTTTGATTTGTCGCTGCGGGCCCTGTCCGATTTAAGCGTTTATCCGGCGCCTGTCATGCTGCAGATCAAAAATTTTGAGCATATCCAGGCCAGTGTTCTGCAAGCAACCCGTTCTCCGGGTAAAAGCTCTGTCTACCTGGGCTCACTATTCCTGATTATCGGTGTTTTCACCATGTTTTATATTCGTGACCGTCGCATCTGGATGTGGATTAAGCCGGGTGAGACAGAAAATAGCAGTAAAATTATGTCAGCAATGACTTCACAGAAAAGAACGCTGGACTTCAATCGTGAATTCGAACGATTCAGGCATGACTTTTCAGATTTGGCTAAAAAGTAGGAATTGAATATGTCCAATACCTTGGTGCAAGCTTCTCCGGGAACACCTCCATCGGCGAAGTGGGAAGAACAAATCTCAGAAACTGGTGATAATCGTGTCTTGCGCGGCAAGCCCGACTGGACCGACCTGGTTTTCTTTCTGGTTCTGGTGGCTGGGGCAGTATATGCCATCGTGACTTATCCCAATGAAATGGATATTTACGAGAAATATATCCTGGCCGGTTCCACCATTTTCGTCACCTGGATCGGTTGGCTGTGGCGTCCTTTACGGGTGCTCATGATTGCCTGTGGCGTGGCGGCATTGCTGGCCATTGGACTGTATGATGGCAACCTGGCGCAGGCTGATAACCAGTTCCTGCTTAAATATCTGTTGTCTTCACAGTCGGCCATTTTATGGATGTGTGCCCTGTTTTTTATGGCAACGGTAGTGTACTGGCTGGGTTATATCAGTCCAACTGCGGCCTGGATGGGTACCGCTTTCACCTGGGCAGGTGTATTTTTCGGGTTTACCGGCCTGCTGGTTCGCTGGCGCGAAGGCCATCTTATTGCCCCCGATATGGGGCATATTCCGGTCAGTAACCTGTATGAAGTTTTCGTTTTGTTCTGCCTGATTACCGCCGTTTTCTACCTGTATTATGAAAAACGCTATAACACGAGGGCGTTGGGCGGTTTCGTCCTGCTGGTTATCTCTGCAGCGGTTATTTTCCTGCTTTGGTACACGTTTGAACGTGATGCAGCGGTGATTACGCCGTTAAATAACGCTTTGCGCAGCTGGTGGATGAAACTGCACGTGCCGGCCAACTTTATTGGCTATGGCACCTTTGCGCTGGCGGCAATGGTTGGTTTTGCCTATCTGGTCAAGCAGCATGGTGAAACCGTTTCCTGGAAACCCCTGGTGCCGCTGTTGATAATTGGCGGTGCCATGGTGTCAGAGCCGTTTATTTTCAGTGACAAAGAAAATTTCGGGTTCTGGATTCTGTATTTCGGTATTGGCGTGATTATTGTGGCTTGCATTTTGCTGGCACGAAAAACCATTGCCAGCAAATTACCACCGCTAGAGATCCTTGATGACATCATGTACCGGGCCATTTCGGTAGGATTCGCGTTCTTTACCGTAGCCACTGTATTGGGGGCGCTGTGGGCCGCTGATGCCTGGGGTACTTACTGGCAGTGGGACCCCAAAGAAACCTGGGCCTTTATTGTATGGCTGAACTATGCGGCCTGGTTGCACCTGCGCCTCATGAAAGGCATGCGTGGTACGGTGGCCGCTTACTGGGCACTGGCTGGTCTTATTATTACCAGTTTTGCTTTCCTGGGGGTTAACATATTCCTGTCAGGATTGCATTCTTACGGTGAACTTTAACATTCTCTGAACGCTGGGGCTTTTTCGCTTGAGCGGGCAAAACCGGCACCCAATGCAAAGCGGATTGTTGGGGGTAAAAAAAACGGTGGCCAACTATAGTTGGCCACCGTTTTTTGTTGTTTGAGCAATGAGCAAAATGCTCAAACCCGGTTTTTCTATGCTGTATTCTTTTTGGCCGCTTGCTGTGCTTGAGGATGCAAACGTCCACCGGCCAATATAAAGTTTTCATCAACCACACCACTGGGCAAGCTGGCATGGGTCACAATAATAACGGTGCGGTCTTGGGCTACCTGCTGCAGGTTGCTAAACCAGGCGTCGGCGGTGGCCTTGTCAAGCCCAGAGGTGGGTTCATCAAGTAACCAGACGCTTGCTCTGGACAGTAAAATACGGGCCAGACACAAACGGCGAATTTGGCCGGTAGACAGGGTATTGCCCCCTTCGCCTACCCAGGCATCAAGGCCGCCAATTTGTTCAATATGATTGGCTAAATGAACTTGCTGCAGGACTTCCCATAAACGCTCGTCAGAGGCTTGCGGGTCGGCCAGTAAGAGATTGTGGCGAATAGTGCCCATAAATACGGGTGAGTGTTGTGACAGCAGGGCCATGCGCTGGTAAAGCAATGGGCTGTTGACCGCAGTTAAATTTACGCTGCCATAAGTAATGGTGCCAGACGATAATGGCTGTACCTGCATGATGGCCATTAATAGGGTGGTTTTACCTGTGCCACTTAAGCCGCGAATGGCAATACGCTGGCCTTGGTCAACACAAAGGTCAAGCCCGTTTAAAACCGGCTGGTTTTCATAGGCGACACACACGTCTTGCAAGTGTAATGGCCCGGTTGCAGGAAGAATGGCGGTTGGCTGGGCCTGTACGGCCTTTGCCTGCGTGTTGGCTGCTGGGCCAATGGTAAGGTCTTGAATACGCTGGGCAGCGGCTTGCACGGCCCCCAGGCCTGCCGCGCCACGCATGATGGGCGATAAAATTTCAAACAGGCCCATGGTTCCCAGCAATAGCCCCACCCATACCGGGGCGGACAATTCCTGTTGCGCCTGAGCATTGGCACCTAGCCATAAAAGCGCCAGCACCAGTGCGCCCATTAAGAATTGCTGGATGAGCGCACCGAAACTGCCTGCCTGCGTGACCCGTTGTTGTGCCTTTGCTAAACGCAGGCCAGCCTGGTCAAACTGTTGTTGTGCCAGGTGTGACACGCCAAACACCAGCAGGTCGGTATGGGCGGCAATAGCCTCATGGGCCAGGGCCCGCAACTCGGCATTGGCGGCCTGTACTTCGAGCCCCGCCGCAGCGGTTTTACGGGCCAGCAAATAGGGCAGCACACCGGCTGCCAGGCATAATACAACAAGCAGGATCCAGCCCATCAAAGGTAACGCAGCACCCATTAGCAGGCTGAAAAAAGTCCCCGCGATGACGGCTGTAAAAACCGGGGTGATAATTAGTAAAAAGAAAGTGTCCAGCCGTTCTATGTCGTTAATTAAACGGGCCAGTAAATCGCCGTCACGGTATTGTGCCAATTGGGCCGGTTTGAAGGCGGCCAGTCGGGCAAAACTGCCGGTGCGGATTTCGGCCTGCAAGTCTAGCGTGACCATATGACCGCAGACCCGTTCGGCATAACGGGAGGCGATGCGCCACATGGACAACCCGCGCACCAGTGCCGAAGGGACGAACAGGTTAAAGACCAGGCTTGAACCGGCCAGAAAGGCGCCAGTTAAAAACCAGCCGGATACGGTTAGCAGGCCCACCCCGGCAAAGACGGTTGATAAAGCCAGGAACAGGGCCAGAATGCTTAGGCGCCAATGTTGTTTAATCCAGGGTCCGGCTAACTGCCACCACAATTTCACGCTTTTTCCTTGGTAATGATTTTTTGATCTTGAATGTGCCAGACCTGGCCAATGCGTTGTGCCATTTCTTCATCGTGGGTGGCCACTAACAAGGCACGGCCCCGGGCAAAACGTAAAATGGCGTGAATAACCGCATCGCGGGTTTGCCCGTCGAGATAGGCGGTGGGTTCGTCTAGCATAATGAGTGCCGGATCAGTTAAAAACAGCCTGGCCAGCGCCAGCCGGTGTGCCTGTCCGCCAGATACGCCATGCCCGCGTGTACCCAGTACGGTATCCAGTCCTTGTGCCAGGCCGGCTACAAAACTGGCCGCCTGCGCCTGTTCAAGGGCAGACCATAGCTGTTGTTCGGTGGCCTGGGGGTTGACGGCCAATAAAAACTGCCGGATGCTGCCAAGGTTGATAAAGGGCTGCTGCCCAATTAATACGTATTCATTTTCGGCAAAATAATGCACCAGCTGCCCGCTGGCATAGGGCCGCAGGCCGGCCAGGGTTTCCAGCAAAGAGGTTTTGCCAATGCCGCTTTCGCCCATTAAGGCGACGGGCTGGTTGACTTGCAAGGTAAAATTGGCGGGCAATAAAATATCCCGCCCTTGTGGGGTTTGCAGGGCAAACTGCCGTGCCTGCAATACAAGCCCGCTAGTATTACGGGCCTGACGCTGGATAAGGGGTGATTGTGTGATGGCTGGCAGGGTCGTGTCGTGATGTGAGGGCAATTGTTCATATAACTGATGCAATCCCTGCGCCGCTGCTTTGGCGGTGGCCCGGTCATGGTAGCTGGCCGCCATCTGGCGCAGCGGAATATATACTTCGGGAGCTAGCAACAGGCAGAACAGACCCTGATGCAGGGTATTGCCTGAAAAATGGGCACCCAGCATGCCTAAATAACTTAAGCCGATATAAATGGCCACACCGGCCACGCCCAGGGCAGCAAACAGCTCAAGGACTGCTGAAGAAAGGAAAGCAATACGCAATACTTTCATGGTGGTGGCGCTTAGGCTTTTGCTGGCAGAATGGACGGCATTGACTTCGTCCTGGGTGCGACCCATTAACGCCAGCGTGAACAGGCCGCGAATCCGGTCGGCAAAAACACCTGATAGACGGCTTAAGACCTGCTGGTGCTTTTGGTTGGCGGCCTCGGCACGTATGCCAATTAATGCCATAAACAAGGGGATTAAAGGGGCACTGATTAAAAACAGCAGTGTCACAATCCAGTCGATGGGAAGAATAACGATGGCAAATGCCAAAGGCAAAAAAACCGCGGAAATGGTCGCGGGTAGAAAGCGCTGCAAATAGCCATCAAGTGCCTGTACCTGGTCGAGGATGGCGGTGGTTAGGGCACCGGCTGGTGTTTGTTTGCTCCAGGCGGGGCCCCGGGCCAGCAATTGCGCAAAAAACTGTTGACGCAATTGCTGCTTGATTTGTTCGGAAGCCCGGGAAGCGGCCATTTCGCCAGACCAGACAATAGAGGCCCGCAAGGCAATAAGCAGGCCAATCAGCAACATTTGCTCCCATAATTGCGTGGGAGCAACCGATAAACGAATAGCCTGGTCGAGGGTTTTTGCCAGAACCCAGGCCTGGAACACCAGGACCCCCCCTGCAATAAGTGGAGCGCCAATGGCCCACATCATGCCAAGTGGTGCCATTTTCCAGAGATTGAATAACCAGTGACTCTGGATAGCGGCTTCTGTTTTAGAGGGGGTTTCCGGTGACATCGTTAATTCAACACTATTTGCTTGTTGCGGATTTGGCATTCTTTTCTATTGTACGCAATTCAAACCACATTGCGTTCAGGATGGAAAAAGCACATGCCAGGCCTAAACCTAAAACCCATGAAAAATACCACATGATAGTGACTCCTTAGTAAGCATGAGGGGCATCGTTAACCGTTTCAGGGGTTACTTTGCCGCGCATGACACGAAATACCCAAGAGGTATAAGCAATGATTAATGGCAGGAAGACGATGGTCACCAGCAGCATAACCCATAAAGTCAGATGACTTGCCGAGGCATCGTAAATGGTTAAGCTGGAAGAGGGATCCAGGGATGAAGGCAACAGGAATGGATAGGTGGAAAAGCCAAAGGTAAAGATAATGGCTGCAATGCTTAATGAAGACATTAGCACAGCCAGTAATGGCTTGCGTTTGACCAGCAATATGGCCAATGCCGTGACGGCAATGCCTACGGCAGGTGTAATCCAGGCCAAAGGTGTTACGCTGTAAACACTCATCCAGGCACCTGCTTCAACGTTAACAGACTTGCCCATTGCCAATGGGTTGGAGACATCGTTTGCGGTCAGCTGGCTTGCATCCATCAAGTAGCCGGAAATCCCGGTTGTAATCCATACACCGGCAATTACAAACAGCGCAATTACTGCAAGCCCAGACCAGACCGCCCAGCGTTGTGCCGCCTGCGCGATACGAGCATCTGTTTTCCAGCTTAATACGGTTGTGCCTTGCAGCAGCAACATGGCAATGCTAAGTAAACCGCATAGCAGGGCAAACGGATGGAACAGGCCAAAAAAGCTGCCTTCATAAATGGGACGCAAGGTGTCGGGATCGAAACGGAAAGGAACGCCCAGCATGACATTGCCAATGGCCACGCCAAATACCAATGCCGCAACCAGACCGGTTAAACACCAGGTAATATCCCAGTTTTTACGCCATTTTTCTGATTCGAGTTTACTGCGGTATTTAATGGCCACCGGACGTAGGATAAGTGCGACCAGTAACAGCATCATAGCCAGATAAAAGCCCGAGAAGGACATGGCATAGAGCAGGGGCCAAGCCGCAAAAATAACCCCGCCGGCGGTGATCAGCCAGACCTGGTTACCCTCCCAGGTTGGGCCGATGACATTGTAAAGAACACGGCGTTCGGCATCGGTTTTGGTAACCAGGGGTAATAGCATGGCCACTCCAAGGTCTGCCCCGTCCATGATGGCAAATGCAATTAACAGTACCCCCAATAGCAGCCACCAGATATGGCGCATGGTGTCATAATCAAACAGAATGATTGATTCCATTGTCCTACTCCTTATTTCGCAGTAAGTGCACTGGCAGCAAAATCATTTGCGTCAGGCTGGTTGTCTTCGTCAGGACCCTTATTGACCGTGTGCCACATCATTTTGGTGCCCAGTACCGCCAATGCGCTGTAAAGCACAAAGAAGATAAGCATACTAATGATCAGGTCGGTAACACTAAGCCCGGATGCCGCATAGAAAGTGGGTAATACCCCTTCAATAATCCAGGGTTGGCGACCAAACTCGGCCACGAACCAGCCACATTCAATGGCAATCAGGGGTAATGGAATCGTGAAGACCGCCAGTTTCAGAAAGCGTGGAGATTGGATGAGGCGGTCTTTGGTGGACAGGTAAAAGGCGGCAATAAAGAAAGCAATAAAGTAAAAACCCAGGGCAACCATGATGCGGAATGTCCAGAACAGCGGCGCAACCTGCGGTACCGTATCCCATGCAGCCTGGTCAATGTGCGCGGGCGTGGCGGAATCAAGGTCTTCTACATAACGTTTGAGCAACAGGGCATAGCCCAGGTCTTTCCAGTTGGCTTCAAAAACAGCCTGTGCCTGTGCGTCTTCTTTGTTGGCACGCAGTATTTGCAAGGCGTTATAGGCTTCAACACCATGGGCAATACGAATTTTTGCCCTGTCTACCAGATCATTGATGCCCAGCAAGGGGGTGGTTAGCGAGCGGGTGCCAATAATGCCCATAGCCCATGGAATTTCAATGGCAAACTCGTTACGGCGTTCTTCCTGGTTAGGCAGGGCAATCAGATTGAAATTGGCAGGCGCGGGCTCTGTTTCCCACATGGATTCCATGGCGGCCAGTTTCATTTGCTGGTGCTCGGTGCTTAAGTAACCACTTTCATCGCCCAGGACGACCACTGACAGGGAACCGGCCAGGCCAAAACTGGCGGCAATTACCATGGAGCGGCGGGCAATTTCAAGATGGCGGCCACGTAACACATACCAGGCACTGATGCCCAGCACGAAAACAGAAGCCAATACATAACCTGAACTGACGGTATGCACGAATTTTGCCTGTGCCACCGGGTTAAGCACGACTTCGGCAAAATCGGTCATTTCCATGCGCATGGTTTGCGGATTAAAGTAGGCACCTACCGGGTTTTGCATCCAGCCATTGGCGATTAAGATCCACAAGGCAGAAAAATTGGCCCCAATGGCCACCAGCCAGGTAACAATGAGGTGGGCCGTTTTGGATAAACGGTCCCAGCCAAAGAAGAACAAACCGATAAAGGTGGCTTCCATAAAAAATGCCATGAGCCCTTCGATGGCTAATGGCGCTCCAAAAATATCACCCACATAATGACTGTAGTAAGACCAGTTCATGCCGAACTGGAATTCCATCACGACACCGGTGGCCACCCCTACGGCAAAGTTAATGCCAAAAAGCTTGCCCCAGAACATGGTCATGCGACGCCAGATGTCTTTGCCAGTCATGACATAGACGCTTTCCATGATGGCCAGCAAAAAGGCAAAGCCTAATGTTAGAGGTACGAAAATAAAGTGAAACATGGCTGTCAGCGCAAATTGCAGGCGCGACAGGGTGACGACATCCAGATCTATCATGTTGATTCTCCAGAGTTGAGAGGCAGGGTTATGATATGAATCACATTCAGAAATATTAATACTTTGTAAGTTATATGACAATGTATAGAATTAATTATAACTTACTTTTGGTAATAAGTTGTTTTGAATATATCAAGCAATCTGAATGTTTAAATGCTGTGATATTAAAAAGACAGCATGAAGCATTAATATATATTAGCAAAACAATATTAATAATAGGTGTCGGGATGTTGCTGTGGGCAGGCTGCTGATCAGGGCCCGAAAGGCCTTGATCGGGTGAGGGGATGCTGAAAAGAAAATGCCCCCGGTGAAGGGGGCATGAAAGGTCAAAGAATGGCTTGCCATAAAACCTGATTCAGGGGTTTCAGGGCAGGAGCTGCTCGCCTTCAAACAGGTCTTCCAGTTTTTCGCGCTGGCGAATAATATGGAAGTGTTCGCCATTTACCATGACTTCTGCCGCACGCGGACGAGTGTTGTATTGGCTTGACATGACAAAGCCATAAGCACCCGCTGATTCAAGTGCCAGAATGTCGTCCTGCTGCAGGGCGATGGTACGCTGTTTGGCCAGCCAGTCGGCACTTTCACAAACAGGACCTACAATATCGTAGGTGTCAGGGGTTTGCGCTCGTGGCTTGACGGCCAGCAACCCATGGTAGGCGTCATAAAGTGCCGGGCGCATCAGGTCGGTCATGGCGGCATCAATAATGGCAAAATTGCGGGCTTCGGCATGCTTGAGGTACTGGACCCGCGTTAGCAGGATACCCGCATTGCCAATTAATGAACGGCCCGGTTCAAGGATTAGCTGTAAATGGGCATAGCCGCGTTGCGCCAGTTTTTCGTAAACGGGTTCTAGCAGCTCTTTGGGATCAAGCGGTATTTCGTCGGTGTAGCGGATGCCAAGGCCACCGCCAATGTCCAGGTGTTCAACCTTGATTCCCTGCAGGCCAAGCAGGTCAAGCAGATCCAGGGTTTTGTCAAGGGCATCAAGATAGGGGTTGACCTGGGTAATTTGTGAGCCGATATGGCTGTCGATACCTACGATTTTAAGGCCGGGCAGGGAATTGGCTTTTTGGTAGGCGGCCGGTGCGGTGGAAATGTCGATTCCGAATTTATTTTCTTTCATACCGGTTGAAATGTACGGGTGAGTCTTGGCATCGACATCGGGGTTCACACGTAAAGAAACCGGTGCTATTTTGCCCAGTCGCGTGGCCACTTCAGAAATGCGTTCAAGCTCGGCGACTGACTCTACGTTGAAGCATTTGATGCCAGCTTCAAGGGCGGCGTCGATTTCCCAATCCTGTTTGCCTACACCCGAAAAAACGACCTTGGCGGCTTGTCCGCCTGCTTTCAGGACACGGGCCAGCTCGCCACCGGAAACAATATCAAACCCGCTGCCCAATTTAGCAAATTCGTTCAGGACGGCCAGATTGGAGTTGGCCTTCATGCCATAGCAAACCAGGGTGTTACGGCTGCCAATGGCATTTTGGTAGGATTGCCAGGCTGCCTTGAGTGCAGCCAGGGAGTATACATACAGGGGGGTGCCCAGTTCCCGGGCCAGGGTTTCCAGGCAAACACCTTCGGCGTACAGGGTGTTGTTTTGATAATGAAAAAAAGGTGAGCCGGCGGGGATGGGTAAGAGTTGGGATGGTGTGGTCATTGCGAATTGATAATCAGAATTAACGGGGGATGAAAAACGGGATGATTATTGGGCGTTGCTGGTTTTGGGTTCCTGCTTTTGGGCACGGGCCTGCTCCTTTTCTTTTTGGGCCGTTGCCCTGGCGGCTTCCTTGCGGGCCTTTATCCTTTGTTCGCGTGCTTCTATTTGCTGTAATTGTTCTTGGGTAGGATAATATAGAGGTGCCTTGTATCCGCAGGCGGAAAGACCCAAGCTTAAGCCAAGCAGGGATGCAATTGAAAGACTGCGGTGTAATTTTGTTAACGCAGGCAATTTACGACTCCAAAAAATTTTTTATAGAATTGATATTATGACTGAATCAGAATTTCTTGCACGAGCAGACGATATTTTAGACAAGATTCAGGCCCAGGCTGATGGCTGGTTCGAACATCTGGATATTGATGTTGACGCGAACCGCAGTGGCCAGGTGCTTACGCTTGTATTTGACAGTACCCGGCATGTGGTTATTAATAGCCAGGCACCTTTGCAGGAAATGTGGGTGGCGGCGCCTAGCGGTGCGTTCCATTATCGTTTTGACGGCCAAATATGGCAAGATACCCGTGGTGGTACAGACCTGGCGACCAATGTTGCCACTTTGTGTTCTGACATTGCCGGGCAGAAATTAACCGTTACCCTGTAAGATGAACAAGGCCGTGGCGGGGTAGATGTCAATTTTTCACGCCAGAGGCTTTATGGTATTCCTGGACGCTTGTGTTTTACCGTGCCATCAAAAAACGCTCATTTCATATTTTTGAAAATGAGCGTTTTTTGTTTTGTTAGAAGCGGATGGGTGGTCCACCCAGGGGATTGAAGGACTCGATGAGCTTGCCAATTGCATCACCGCTACCCTGTGCGGCCGGTTTGGCGGCACCGGCTTCTTCAGCACCTGGGACATACCCACTGCCGCCCACGCCCAGGTTGGCAATGGCCTGCCCAGTGGGGAATTCGGAGTAGTAAAAGTTATTGCCCGCTTTAGTCAGGCCATTGGGTAGGGGGCCCTGTTTGGTAACGGGTATGGAAGGCAGCACCTTGGCCATGTAATCAAGCCAGATGGGCATGGCAGCGCCACCGCCGGTTTCTCGGTCTCCCAGGGAACGGGGCTGGTCGAAACCAAGCCAGGCAATACCTACCATTTTGGGTGTATAGCCGGCAAACCAGGCATCGAAAGATTGGTTGGTCGTACCGGTTTTACCGCCAATGTCCGGGCGTTTAAGCGTAGCCTGGGTTCTGGCTGCCGTACCATTGCGGGCTACCCCCCGCAACAGGTCATCCATAATGTAAGCCGTGCGCGGGTCAATCGCGCGGTTGGCCTCATTACCTGCCTTAATGGGTTGGGATTTCATTAAGACAGTGCCGTTGGGGTCGGTGACGTAATCAATAATGTAGGGATTCACGCGATAGCCGCCATTGGCAAATACGGCATAGGCGCTGGCCATTTGCAGTGGCGTCACGCTACCGGCCCCCAGTGCCATGGTTAGATAGGCGCCTTTTGGGGGGTGTCGGGCGGGGTCAAAGCCGAAACGGCTGATGAACTCCATGCCAAAATCGGGGCCGACGGCCTCGAGAATACGGATGGAAATCATGTTTTTGGACCGGTACAGACCCTGACGCAAGGTTTGGCTATGCGTGTAGCTGTTACCGTAGTTTTTGGGTGTCCAGGGCTTGCTGCCGGTTTTGGCCGCGCTTAGGTAAAACGGCTGGTCTGAAATATTGGTTTCAGGGGTTAAACCGCGTTCAAGACCTGCGGCATAAATGAACGGCTTGAAGGTTGAGCCTGGTTGACGCCATGCCTGGGTAACCCGGTTGAAGTCACCCCGGTTGAAATCAAATCCGCCAATCATGGCTTTGATGGCGCCATCGGTGGGATCAAGGGCAACAAAGGCCCCTTCGACTTCGGGCATATTGATAATGGTCCAGCTGTCTTTGATTTTTTGCAGGTAAATGACTGAGCCTCGCATAATATGCCGCTTGGAACTGGGTTTGGCCACCAAAGCACGCTTTGCATTGTTAAGGGAAGCACCGGTTAGCTCGACAGGCTGGCCGGCATCACGAATGGCAACCACTTTGTTTGGGCTGGCTGAAAGCACCAGATACGTGTACAGGTTATTGCTGTCTGGATAGTCGTTCCTGACCTTCTCCAGGAAGTTTTCCATTTTTTCCTGGTTTTGTTCAAGTCCTGCGGGTAATTCAAGCTGGGCGGCCGGACCAGGATAGGGTTTGCGGCGGGTGTAAGTAAGGATCCCGTCACGAACAGCCTGATAGGCGGCTTCCTGGTCTTTGGCGTTGACGGTGGTATATACATTCAGGCCACGACCGTAAACGTTATCTTTGTAGATGTTGTACATCAGTTGGCGGGCAAGCTCGGAAACATACTGGCCATGCAGGGCAAACTGGTTTTCTGGCGTACTGTTGTCACGGGACTTGACCTGGATTTTTTCATTCATGGCGGCATCGTACTGCGCCTGGCTGATGTAGTTCAGTTTTAGCATGCGCCCCAAAACATAGTGCTGGCGCTCGATGGCGCGTTTCAGGTTAGTTTTGGGGTTAAAACGCGATGGTGCCTTGGGCACGCCGGCCAGAATGGCGGCTTGTGCAATGCTGATTTGCGACAGCGGAATGCCAAAATAAGTTCGGGCGGCGGCAGAAAAACCGTATGCGCGATGGCCCAGATAAATCTGGTTGAGATAAAGTTCGAGAATTTGCTCTTTGGTGAGGGTGTCTTCTATTTTATAGGTGAGTAAAAGCTCATAAAACTTGCGAATAAACGACTTTTCGGAAGACAGGTAGAAGTTGCGGGCCACCTGCATGGTTATGGTACTGGCGCCCTGGGCTTTTGCGCCCGAGGTGATATTGGCCAATACCGCCCGGCCGACACCCGACCAGTCAACCCCGTTATGATGGTAGAAATTGTCGTCTTCGGCAGCTATAACCGCCAATTTCATGGCATCGGGAATTTCATTGAAACGCATGACATTGCGTCTTTCTTCGCCATACTCGGCAAGCAGGACTTTGTCTTCGGAATAAATGCGTAGCGGGATACGTGGCCGGTAATCGGTCATGGCCTGAAGATCGGGCAGGTTTGGCCAGGTAAGGCCAATAGCCATTGCCACCAGCAAGGCGCCACAAAGCCCGATGCCTGCGCAAAATACGATGGATTTCATGATAAACCGTCCCAGCCATGAGCCGGAAGACGATTTCTCTTTTTTAGGTGCGGTAGTTTTACTCATTACACGGGATTTTAAAGCTTTGTGGGTAGAATTTCCTGAAAAACTCATGGGTTTCTGTAACTGAATTGTGCAGTTTAGCGCTCATCACCCAGGTTGCAAGTGATAATATGCAAAACTGTGCAAAATAAGTCTCAAATTACCGACATTATTAAAGATATGAGTGAAATAATACATGATACTGTTCCAGTCGGGTTGTCCACCAGACAGCCGGTGTTTTTGGTGGGCATGATGGGAGCAGGTAAAACAACAATAGGGCGGGCGCTGGCCCGAACCATGAATCGGGATTTTCTGGATCTTGATCATGAAATTGTCGGGCGGTGTGGGGTTAGCATTCCTGTCATTTTCGACATCGAGGGCGAAGAAGGGTTCCGTAACCGGGAGAAAATGGTACTTGAAGAGGTGGCCCAGATTGACGGAATCGTGCTGGCCACAGGGGGGGGCGCCGTGTTAAGGGAAGAAAACAGGGCACTTTTACGGCGTCAGGGGATCGTGATTTACCTGAAGGCCAGTGTCGATGAACTCTATCGCCGGGTCGCCAAAGACCGCAACCGGCCTTTGCTGGCAACGCCCGACCCTAAAGCCCGGATTGCCGAATTGCTGGCACAACGTGAAACGCTCTATGAAAGCGTTGCCGACATCACCATTGAAACGGGTTCGGGCTCCATCTCGTCGGTGGTAAAGTCCATTCATAATTTGTTGCAAAAAAATCAGGAGTAAAGCATGAGTATCGTTAATGTCAACACAGAAGGAGGCACTTATCCCATTCATATTGCCCCCAATTTATTGCAACAGGTGGGGACGTCCATTCCCCCTGATGCCACTTCAGTGGTTCTAATTACCAATCCCACCGTGTTTGGCCTATATGGAAAAACGGTTTTGCATTCACTGGAAGTTAGTGGCAAAAAAATCAGCATATTCGAGGTGCCCGACGGAGAAGCCTACAAGACCCTGGACACCCTTAATAGCATTTATACCTGGCTGCTTGAGCAGCGTCTGGACCGCCGTGCCGTGATTGTGGCGCTGGGTGGCGGCGTTATCGGGGATATGTGCGGTTTTGCCGCAGCAACCTATATGCGGGGTATCCGTTTCATCCAGGTGCCCACTACCTTGCTGGCGCAGGTTGATTCCTCGGTGGGGGGCAAGACTGCCGTCAATCACCCAATGGGCAAGAACATGATTGGCGCTTTTTACCAGCCAATCGCGGTTGATATTGATACTTCTGTGCTGGCCACCTTGCCCGCGCGCGAAATTGCGGCGGGCCTGGCTGAAGTAATCAAATACGGCCTCATTCTGGATGCCGCCTTTTTTGAATGGTGCGAACAAAACGTGGCCAGCCTTAAAGCACTGGAGCCCGAAGCTATTGGCTATGCCGTCCAGCGTTCCTGCGAGCTCAAGGCCTATGTGGTTTCCGAAGATGAAAAGGAAACCGGCATGCGGGCTATCCTGAACCTGGGTCATACTTTTGGGCATGCCATCGAGGCCGGCCTGGGTTTTGGCACCTGGCTGCACGGAGAAGCCGTGGGTTGTGGCATGGTGCAGGCGGCCGAGCTGTCAGCGCGGGTTTGCGGTTTTCCACAGGAAGAGGTAGAAAGGGTCAGGGCATTGGTGGCGGCCATTGGTTGCCCGGTTACTGCACCTGATCTGGGCGCCGACAAATGGATCGAACTGATGCAAATCGATAAAAAGGCGGAAGGTGGGAAAATCAAATTCATTGTCATGCCAGGCATCGGCCAGGCCAAAAGCCAAACGGTGCCGCGGGAAGACTTGATACTGGTTTTAAAGAAAACAACACAGGAAGGGTAAATAAACATGACAACGCTGGCACCTTATGCAACCAAACCCGAAGATACCCGTGGCAGGCTCCACCGGGAAACTGAAGATCCAAGTCGCAATCCGTTTCAGCGTGACCGGGACCGGATTATTCACTGTTCCGCTTTTCGGCGACTTGAATACAAAACCCAGGTTTTTGTCAATCATGAAGGCGATCTGTTCCGGACCCGCCTTACCCATAGTCTTGAAGTGGCCCAGATTGCGCGGGCCCTGGCCAGGACATTACGCCTGAACGAAGATCTGGTGGAGGCCATTTCCCTGGCCCATGACCTGGGACATACCCCTTTTGGTCATGCCGGGCAGGATGCCCTGAATGCCTGCATGCGTGAAAAAATACCGCAAGCAGGCGGCTTTGAGCATAACCTGCAAAGCCTGCGGGTGGTTGATGAGCTTGAAGAGCGTTATGCCTCATTTAACGGGCTGAACCTGAGCTTTGAAACCCGGGAAGGCATTCTCAAACATTGTTCCCTTTCTCATGCTCATAGCCTTGGAGAGGTGGCCCGACGCTTTATTGAGCGCAAACAACCTGGCCTTGAAGCGCAACTGGCCAATCTGGCAGATGAAATTGCCTATAACAACCATGATGTTGATGACGGGCTTCGGTCAGGTTTGATAACAATTGATCAATTGTTATCGGTAGAGTTGTTTGCAAATCATTATCAAAATGTTTGTGGTTTATATCAAAATGTTTCAGAAAAAAGGCTAATTTCAGAAACAATCAGACGTATAATAAACACATTGATTGTTGATCTTTCACAAAATACGGCACTTAATATCAAAACTTTTCAGATTAAAACCCTAGAAGATGTATATAATGCACCCATGCTCGTTGCATTTTCAGACCCCATCAGAAAGCAGGCAAACGAACTTAAACGGTTCCTTATGGAAAACCTTTACCGGCATTACAAAGTCATGCGCATGTCGGGTAAAGCAAAGCGTATTATCACTGATTTATATAGTGCTTTTCTGGAAGATCCCCGTTTGTTGCCCCAAGATTATCGTGTATCAGATGAACTTAAGCAGGCGCGTTCCATTGCCGATTATATTGCCGGAATGACAGATCGATATGCAATTAAAGAGCATAAAAGATTGTTTTTGATTTAGTGGTTTTTATTTTAATAACTTTTGTTTTGATATAAATAAAATCAAAAACAATCTGAAAGGAGAGTCGTTTTACAGTTTGAAACGTTTCAAATGTTATTAAATTTTAAAAGCCCTACGATTATGCAAGCTAATAATGATTTTTCATTGTCCCACATATTAATTATTGATAATGAAATACATGGACGCAATGCACTGATGAATATTCTGCGGGAAAAAAACTCCCGTATCAGTCATGCTTTTGATGGCTTACAGGGATACGAACGGGCGGTGGCAAATCGTCCCGACCTGATTCTTTCAAACATACAGTTGCCAAAACTGAATGGCGTAACGTTGTGCCGCCGCCTGAAAGCCAATCCGTTCACCAACGACATCCCCATGATTTTCTATGGCCAGGAAGAAAATCCCGAAAACAGGGTGGAAGCGTTCCGTAGCGGAGCGGTTGATTACATTCCCAACGATTGCTCCGACTTCGAAGTGGTTGCACGTATCGCCGTGCATTTGTCTTTGGCCAGTAAAAAACGCATGATTCAATCCATAGGCTTGAATCAGGGGCAGGACATGAATGAATTTTCCGCCTTTTCTTCTCAGCCCGTGGCCGGACAAGACGGCCTGGATGATGCCCTGGTGGTATCCATTGTGCAAAAATATGTTCAGGAACACCTTAACGAACCACTTTCCATCAGTCATTTGGCAGAAGTGGCCGGGATGCACGAAAAACGCCTGACCAAGGCTTTCCTGGATCATCTTAATATCAGTGTTTTCGAATTTGTACGCGATACCCGGATGCTCGAGGCAAAACGTTTGCTACTGGAAACCTCCCTGCGCACCCTGACTATTGCCGCAGAAATCGGCTATTCAAGTTCGGCTAATTTTTCTACGGCATTCCAGCAGTTTTACGGCGTTTCCCCCTCTGTATTCAGAAAATTCAAGGGTAATGTCGAAGAGGCCAGGCAGGCTGTTCACGCCTGATCATATCCGTTAACGGTAAGATGATGGTCTGGGTATCAAAAATTACAATAAACGGGGGGAGTAATGTTACTGACGCTGGCCATTTTATGTTTTTTTCAGGCAGTGGGAGAGTGGGTATCGGTGCTCTCGGGTTTACCAATACCCGGGCCGGTGCTGGGCATGGTGTTTTTGTTTATCACCCTGTTGCTGGAACCACGGTTAAACCACCATATTGCGGCGTCGTCCGAGCAACTGCTCAGATCCATGATGATCATGTTCATCCCCGTCTGTGTAGGTATCATGACCTCTTACACCCTGCTTAAGGGGCAGTGGCTGGCCCTGGTGGCCGCCATTGTCATCAGCACCGTTCTGGCCATGGCGGTGGGGGCACTGGTCATGCAAAAGGTCATGAAGCGCCTTGAAAAACAAGCCCGTGATCAGCAAAAGGCGGCTCCCGATGTTGAATGAATTCTGGCTTCCGTTTACCAAGACGCCGTTGTTTGGTATTTTGCTAACCTTGCTGGTGTATGCCCTGGTTGCCTGGCTGGCCAAAAAAAGCCGTTTTCATCCTTTGGTAAACCCCGTCGCCCTGTCTGTCGCCCTGATTGTGTCTTTTCTTGTGTACACCGATGTGGTTTACGAAGATTACATGGCTGGGGCACAATATATTTCATTTTTGCTTGGTCCTGCCACGGTTGCTCTTGCCGTTCCCTTGGCCAGGCAGCTTGAACACGTCAAAAAAGCCTGGTTGCCGCTGGTTTGCGGCTTGCTGGCGGGCTCGCTGGTGGCGGTGTTATCGGTGGTGCTGGTGGCGGTTATGTTGGGGGCCGAAGACGTACTGGTCATTTCTTTGGCACCCAAATCGGCAACCATGCCGATTGCCATGGGCGTTAGTGAAAAACTGGGTGGATTGGCTTCGCTGGCAGCGGTAGGCGTCATGGGAACCGGTGTCTTCGGTGTCATGAGTGCCCGTTATATTTTTAAAGTCATCCGGATCGAGTCACCGGAAATCCGGGGCTTCATGCTGGGTCTGACCGCGCACGGGATTGGCGTGGCGCGTGGTTTCCAGATCAGCAATGAAATAGGCACCTTTGCGGGCCTTGGCATGAGCCTGAACGGCTTGTTGACCGCTTTTTTGGTACCGGTGGTGGTCGCCCTGCATTTTTTCCTGTTCTAAACAGGCGTACTATAAGCTGCCGGCGGGTACCGTGCCAAGGCCGGCCAATGGCATGTTGCATCGCTGTTGCCGCTTAATGCTGGTGCAGTTGCTCTACCGCCGATACCGGAATCTGGTCCTGTTTTAGCAGGCCAAGCAGAAGCTGGCGCTGTTCGGCTGAAAGCATCTCCCGTTCCCTGAGCAATTGTTCAATTAAGAGTTGTTGCTGGTGCTCCTGCAAAAGGGCAATGGCATCACGCTCCGTTTCAATGGCTGTCCGGTTGGTGGGTTCCGCAAAAATGGCATCAATCATGGCGTTGCGATGATGCGCGATTTTAGTGGCGGCCTCGCCAAATTGAGTCAGGAACGGTTGTTCAATTTGCTGCCATTGCTGTTCCTGTTCTGCATCAAGTTGCAGATAGGCGGGCAGGCTTGTGGCAGTATTTGTGCTTTCGCTCCAGTAATGCCATCCCAAGGCCGCCAATACGCCGATGTTCAGGCAGAGGGAAATTATCAGTAATTTACGCAGGGAGTTCGTATTCATTGGGATCAGCTTCCTGTATTGCAAAGCGGGGTGCCGGCACAGATATTGCCTGGCGGTATCGAGTCAAAAACATTCATCGCCATCATTTTGACGGGTTCTTGTGGGGGGGCATTATACAGTTGCCCGCCAAATACCAGTCCCAGCGTCAGTGCCATGGCAGCCGATCCGGCCGGCAGCCACAGGCCACCCATCAGCCTGTCAAGCAGTGTATGAAGTGTGCGACCGGGTGGTGGCAAGGTTTTTATCTGCCTGCTAGCCTGAAGACGGCCTTCCAGCACATTGGCCAGATCAAAATTCAGTACCGGCTTGGGAATTTCCTGAAAAGCAACATGCAATTGTTGCAACTGTGCGAATTGTCCCGAACAAATGGGGCAGCGGTGTAAATGATCCTGCAGTTCGGCTTTTTCCTGACCAGATAAGGCCTGGTCCAGAAATGCGGATAAAGCAGTATTGCGTGGGCATTGTTTATGCATGACTTTCTCCTGTTTGCCGTTTGAACGCAGTTAAGGCGGCAACCCTGGCCCGGGCCAGGCGTGATTTGACAGTACCTTCGGAAATTTCCAGAATAGTGGCGATTTCGCTATAGGATAATCCTTCCAGTTCACGCAACAGTAAAATTTCCCTGTAATTCGGGTTGATGGTGTCCAGCGCCAGCAGCAGTTGCTGGTAATCCTGACTGTTGATCAGGCTGTCCTGCGGGCCGGCAGAGGTTTCAACCAGTTGCCGGTTTTCATCCTCTTCATCCAAAGAGGCAAATACCACGGCGTTGCGTCTTCTTAGGGCATCAATCGTGGTATTGCGGGCAATTTGCGTCAGCCAGGTAGAGAACTTGGCTTCGGGGCGCCAATCGGGTAATGCCTGCCATGCCTTGATGAATACATCCTGGGTCAGGTCGGTCGCCTCATCGGCAGAACCGCATAAATAGGTAATAAAACCAAAGATGCGGTTCTGGTGCGAACGTACCAGACTAGAGAAGGCAGCGGGGTCACCGGCTTGTGCACGGGTAACCAGCTGTTCTTCTGCTACTGATGAATGAGTGTCCGCCATGGTCTGTTTGCTAGTATCCTGGCCTAGTGGGCAGAAAACGACTCCCAGCCCGGGTGGTTGAAATACTCTCCGTAGGTATCCAGTGCCTTGACCATCTGAACAACACCTTCGCTGGGCGATTTGCCTTCGGTTTTGCCTTCGATGGTATTGGCACCATTGATAATCTCACCGATCAGTACGTGCAGGGTAATATCTGCATCCGGTTCAAGTTTGCAATTCTGGATCATGTATTCTATCTGTTCACCGGCGGTTTTGACCAGTGCCTGATATTCCGGCGCTTCAGTTTTACCTTCGTGGGCGGCTGGAACGGCCTTGCTGACGGCAGCATGAAGGGTTCCCATGCCCTTTTGCAAGGGGGCGTCAACGTCCCACTTCTGACCGTTATTCAGTTTCAGCTGGGCACTGGAGACCGAGTGTCCGTCATGGCTGTGGGCGCTGTCTGCCGCCATGGCCGGTGAAAGAGAGGCTGTGCCCAGAACCAGGGCATATGTGATGTTGCGGGCAAGACGGGAAAAATTTGAGGGTTTCATAATGATAACTCCGAACAGGTAAGGGATTTGGGCAATCGGTAAATGGCAGGTCTGACGTGGCCATTTGCCTGACGGCATGATGGTTGCCGTCTTGCTGTCTTAAACGAACGGGAGGCGCAAATGTTCCCGAAAAATACCGGAGTTGCATTTGTCTTGATCTGGATCAATATGCTTTTCCCTGATGGCAGGACATGAATGCCCGATGCTAGAATCAGGCCAATAATTATTCAAAATCAGGAGACAGGGTGCTAATCCAGAAGCCAACGTATGGGCAAACTCATCAGGAATTCAAATGGGAAATCCCGAAAAATTACAACATCGGGGTGGATGTATGCGATAAATGGGCCGATGGCAGCGGTCGCCTGGCCCTGATCCAGGAAAAATCGCCCACCGATATCAGTCGTTATACCTTTGACCAGCTTAAGCAATACTCTAACCAGTTTGCCCGCGTGCTGCAAAAAGCAGGCGTAGGCAAGGGTGACCGGGTGGGTATTTTGCTGGCGCAGGGAGTGGAAACGGCGATTGCCCACATTGCCGTGTACAAACTGGGGGCGATTGCGATTCCCCTGTTTTCCCTGTTCGGGATAGATGCTTTGCAGTACCGGCTGTCCAATTCGGGGGCCAGGGTGCTGGTGACCAACCATGAAGGCATGGAAAAGCTGGCGGATATACAGGAAAGCCTGCCCCGGTTGCAGGCGGTTTTCAATATTGATGCCGGGCAATCCGATCATCATGCCAAGGCTTTCTGGCCAACCCTGCAGCACGAAGCGGCCGACTTTACACCTGCGGACACGCTGGCTGACGACCCGGCCGTGATTATTTATACTTCTGGTACAACCGGCAAGCCCAAGGGTGCCTTGCATGCCCATCGGGTATTGCCGGGGCATTTGCCGGGGGTGGAAATGTCCCATGATTTTCTGTCGGGCAAAGACCGCGTGATGTGGACACCTGCCGACTGGGCCTGGATTGGTGGTTTGTTTGATGTCCTGATGCCCGCTTGGCACCACGGTATCCCGGTGGTGGCCTGCCGGTTTGAAAAGTTCACCGCCGAAGCAGCCTTTGCGCTGATGGAGCGGCACCAGGTAACCCATACTTTCCTGCCACCCACGGCACTGAAAATGATGCGCCATATTGAAAATCCGCAACGACGCTGGCGCCTGGGCTTGCGTACCATTGCCAGTGGCGGCGAATCCCTGGGGCTGGAGCTGATTGAGTGGGGTAAGCGCAATCTGGGAATCACCATTAACGAATTTTATGGCCAGACTGAATGCAATATGATTGTTTCCGCCTGTTCAGCCTTGTTTGAACCGCAGATTGGCAGTATTGGCAAGGCAGTGCCGGGGCATGTTCTGGACATTGTTGATGAACAGGGGAATGTCTTGCCCAACGGGCAGGAAGGCAATATTGGCGTGCTGACACCTGACCCGGTTATGTTTTTGGAATACTGGCAAAACCCCGAAGCGACCCGGGAAAAATTTGCCGGTGCCTATCTGGTGACCGGAGATATGGGTGTGCGTGACGCTAACGGCTTCATCCGCTTTGTAGGCCGTAACGATGACGTGATTACCAGTGCCGGTTACCGGATTGGCCCGGGGCCGATAGAAGACTGCATTCTGGGGCATCCGGCGGTAAGCATGGTGGCGGTGATTGGTATGCCCGATGCTGAGCGAACCGAAGTGGTGAGCGCTTTTGTGGTACTTAACGAGGGCGTTGCCCCAAGCGAGGAACTGAAAAAGGACATCCAGGCCCACGTGCGCCACCGGGTGGCGGCCCATGAGTATCCGCGCCAGGTTCACTTTGTGCGTGAGTTGCCCATGACCACTACCGGCAAAATCATTCGCCGGGAATTACGCCAGCAACGTTTTTAAATAACGGCCCGTATGGCTATTGGGGTGATTGGCAATATCTTGCGGGATACCTTCGGCCACAATGGTGCCACCGCCCTGGCCGCCTTCGGGTCCCATGTCCACGACCCAGTCGGCCGCCTTGATCACATCCAGGTTGTGTTCAATCACCACTACGGTATTGCCAGCGTCCACCAGTTGGTTAATCACGTCAAGCAACAAGGCAATATCGGCAAAATGCAGGCCGGTGGTGGGTTCATCGAGCACGTACATGGTCTTGCCCGTGCTGCGTTTGGACAGCTCCAGCGACAGCTTGATGCGCTGCGCCTCGCCACCGGAAAGCGTGGTTGCGCTTTGTCCCAGGCGGATATAGCTTAGGCCGACATCCATGAGGGTTTGTAGCTTGCGGGCAATCAGGGGAACCGCGTTAAAGTATTCAAGGGCCTTCTCTACGGTCAAGTCGAGGACATCGCTGATGGTGCGGCCACGGTAGCGGATTTCCAGGGTTTCCCGGTTATAACGCTTGCCATGACAGGTATCGCAGGGTACATACATGTCGGGCAGGAAATGCATTTCCACCTTGATCACGCCATCGCCCTGGCAGGTTTCACATCGCCCGCCCTTGACGTTAAAGGAAAAGCGGCCCGGATCATAGCCACGGGTACGGGCTTCGGGGGTGCCGGCAAACAATTCACGAATGGGGGTGAACAGGCCGGTATAGGTGGCTGGATTGCTGCGCGGGGTGCGGCCAATCGGGCTTTGGTCCACGTTGATGATTTTGTCGAAGTGTTCCAGCCCTTCGATATGGGAATAAGGGGCTGACGCTGACTGGGCACGATTCAGCTCTTTGGCCATAATAGTGGCCAGCGTATCGTTAATCAAGGTGGATTTTCCTGAACCGGAAACCCCCGAAATGCAGACCAGCTTGCCAACCGGAACACGTAAATTGACCGATTTCAGGTTGTTGCCGGTGCATCCGTACAGTTTCAGCCAGGGCTGCTCTGCGTCAAGGGGGCGGATGTTGCCGGCATTGATTTTTTGGCGGCCACTTAAATAATTGCCAGTTAGGGATTGCGGGTTGGCCTCAACTTCTTGGGGCGTTCCTTGGGCCATCACCCGGCCGCCATGTTCTCCGGCACCCGGGCCCATGTCAACCACCCAGTCGGCGGCCCGGATCATGTCTTCATCGTGTTCCACCACAATCACGCTATTGCCCAGGTCACGCAAGTGCTGCAGGGTATGGATAAGGCGGTCGTTATCACGCTGGTGCAAGCCAATAGAGGGTTCATCCAGCACATACATGACACCGGTCAGGCCCGAGCCGATCTGGCTGGCCAGGCGGATGCGCTGGGCTTCGCCACCGGAAATGGTGTCGGCGCTGCGATCCAGGGACAGGTAGTTCAGCCCCACATCATTCAGGAACTGCAGGCGCGACTGGATTTCCCGCACAATCCGGTTGGCGATTTCCTGCTTGGCACCGCTTAGTTGCAGCGCCTGGAACCATTCCAGACATTCGGAAAGCGCCATGGCTTCCACTTCAAAAATGCCCAGCCCGCGCTTGGCACCGTCCCGAACCTCGTCGCCAATCAATACATTGCGGGCATCAGCGCGCAGGCGTGAGCCTTGGCATTCGGGGCAGCTTTGCAGGGTGCGGTATTTGCCCAGTTCTTCGCGCACGGCACTGGAATCGGTTTCCAGCCAGCGTCTTTCCAGATTGGGAATAATCCCTTCGAAGGCATGGGTCTTGAAGGTGCTGCGTCCCTTGTTGTCCAGGTACAGGAAAGAAATTTCTTCTTCGGCAGAACCGTATAGCACGATGTGTTTTATGTTTTCGGGCAGGGATTCAAAGGCTTCGTCGATATCGAAATCGTAATGAATGGCCAGGCTGTGAAGCAGGGAATGGGTAAAGGCATTGCGCTTGTCCCAACCCTTGATGGCACCGCTGGCCAGGCTGAGCTCGGGAAAGGCGACAATTCGTTTGGGATCAAAAATATGCACATGTCCCAAACCATCACAGCGTGGACAGGCGCCAACCGGGTTGTTAAAGCTGAATAGCCGGGGTTCCAGTTCGGGCAGACTGTGATTGCAGACGGGACAGGCATAGCGGCTGGAAAAGGCGTGTTCAGTGTTTTCATCCAGATCCAGCACAATCACCCGGCCATCGGCCAGCTTGACCGCGGTTTCAATGCTTTCGGCCAGTCGCTGCTTGCTTTCTTCGCGTATTTTCAGGCGGTCAATCACTACGTCGATATTGTGCTTCTCGTTTTTGTTCAGGGGCGCAAGCTGTTCAAGCTCGATCATCGTGTCATCAATACGAACACGAATGAAGCCCTGGGCCTGGAACTGGGCAAATTCATCTTCAAAGCTGCCTTTGCGGTTGCGGGCAATGGGGGCCAGCAGGGCAATCCGGGTGTCGGGTTTCAAGGCCAGAATGAAATCCACCATTTGGGCCACGCTTTGGGCCTGTAACGGTTCTCCGTGTTCGGGGCAGTAGGGCGTGCCTACACGGGCAAATAGCAGGCGCAGGTAATCGTGGATTTCGGTAATGGTGCCAACGGTGGAACGCGGATTGTTCCCGGCTGATTTCTGTTCAATGGAAATGGCCGGTGACAGGCCCTCGATCAGGTCGACGTCGGGCTTGTCCATGAGTTGCAGGAACTGTCGTGCATAAGCCGACAGGCTTTCGACGTATCGACGCTGGCCTTCGGCATACAGGGTGTCAAAGGCCAGGGAAGACTTGCCCGAGCCCGACAGGCCGGTCATGACGACCAGCTTGTGACGGGGCAAATCAAGTGAAATATTCTTGAGATTATGTGTGCGGGCACCGCGGATGCGGATTGCATCCCTGTTGAAGTCACCGGTTGTGTCGGGGGATGTATCCATTACCATTGTTTAATAACTAGCTTCCAGTAAGATGAGTCTGGTTTTTGTCAGCGCAATATATAACTATAACGCAGTAAGCCAGTCTGCGTTACACTCTCATTAAGATATTCTCCAATTAGTTGGTTATTCATTGAATTCCTTACATGTCTATTAAACCCAGAATCAGCCGTCCTGATTCCCGTCATGCCCCCCGGCAACCACGGGAAAAACTCAAGCTCACACCTGTTGAAAGAAAAGCCAGCATTTCTCTGGCTTTATTATTTGCCGTGCGTATGCTGGGCCTGTTCCTGCTTACCCCCGTGTTTGCCGACGCCGCCAAAACCCTGACCAACGGCAACAATGCCGCCTTGGTGGGGGCGGCCATTGGCGCTTATGGGATTACCCAGGCCATTATGCAAATTCCGCTGGGTATGGTGTCCGATAAATTCGGCCGCCGTCCAGTGATCATATTCGGCATGTTGCTGTTTGTGATTGGCGGTATTGTTTGTGCCAATGCCGAATCAGTCACTACGGTCATTATTGGCCGGGCCATTCAGGGGTTTGGGGCGGTTTCCGCCGCCATTACTGCCTGGGTTGCTGATGCCACCCGCCCCGAAGTTCGTACCCGGGCCATGGCCATGGTGGGCGCTTCCATTGGTGTTTCCTTTGCTGTTTCACTGGTGCTGTCGCCCTTGCTGGTTGAATGGAGCGGCCTGCCGGGCCTGTTCTGGGTGATTAGCCTGCTGGGCTTTGTTTGCCTGCTGCTGGCCACCTTTATTGTGCCCGTGGTACCCATGCACGGCCAGGCGGTATCGCAACAGTCACGCATGGCCGATGTGTTCAAACACGCAGACTTGTTGCGTTTGAATTTTGGGGTTTTTTGCCTGCATTTTATTTTGATGTCCATCTTTGTGGTGGCGCCGCCCCTGTTAATGGAATTGGGTGGCTATCGCGTGGGTAATCTGTGGGAAGTGTATTTGCCGGTTATTCTGGTGGCTTTTGTGTTAATGGTACCGGCCGTTTTTTATACTGAAACCCGCCATATTCACAAATTAAGCCTTGAAATCTGTGTGGCTGCCTTGGCTGTGGTCATGGCCATCATGCCGCTGGCCAGCCAGTCTTTTGCCGCCACCATGATTGCTTTCGTGCTCTTTTTTATTGCATTTAATATTCTGGAAGCCTTGCAGCCTTCTATGGTTTCCCGGATCTCCCCCCCCGAACATAAAGGGCTGGCACTGGGGTTCTATAATATGTCCCAGGCACTAGGTGTTGCTGCAGGTGGCGCCATTGGCGGTTTGGTGGCCCGTTATGCGGGGCCTTCCAAAGTGTTCCTGCTGGGAGCATTGCTGGCGGCAGCCTGGTTCTTTGTATCAAGGGGCCTGAAAGGTTCTAGGCGATAGCCACAATGGTTATAATGCGCACATTATTCTTCGGTTAACCGGCCTGTTTTTTAAGATACGGGTCTGGTTCATACAAATTGTTAGGAAATTCTTATGGCATCAGTCAATAAAGTCATTTTAGTGGGCAATCTGGGGCGTGACCCTGAAGTCCGTTACAGCCCTGAAGGCGCTGCAATGTGCAATATTTCTATTGCCACCACGTCATCCTGGAAAGATAAAAATACCGGCGAACGCCGTGATGAAACCGAATGGCATCGCGTGACTTTCTTTGGTCGCCTGGCTGAAATTGCCGGCCAATACCTTAAAAAAGGCAGCGCCGTGTATGTGGAAGGCCGCATTAAAACACGCAAATGGCAAGACAAGGAAACCGGGCAAGACCGCTACTCTACCGACATCATTGCCGAGCAGATGCAAATGCTGGGTGGCCGTGCAGATTCAACCAGCCCGGATGATGGCGGCTTCAGTGACTCTTATTCTGCACCGCGCCAGCAACCGCAGCGCGCACCGCAAAGCCAGCGTCCGCAGGCACCGGCCAGCGGCCCTGCCGCCAATATCATGGATATGGATGACGACATTCCGTTCTAGGTCTGTAGCATTAATAAAATAATGAAGTAACGTAAACAAACCCCTGTCATCTCTTTCGGTGCGGGGGTTTTTTATTGTTGACAGGGTCTGAAGGAAAATCCTGGCGAATGTCTAGAATGTCTAGAATGTCTAAAAGTGTAGACATTCCTAGACATTGCCTTTCCCTTTGTGAAGATTGGCTGAAATTTTCAAGATTAAAAAAGGGGCATCTAATCTGCATTAGATGCCCCTTTTTATTATCAGCCGTTAAGCTGTTATTACCCTTCAGGCTGTTTTATCTGCCTCTTGCTGAACCAGATGATGTGGTGAACGGGCCCGTGGGTGCATAAAGAAATGCCCTTTGGGTGCGTTCTGTGACGTGATTGGTACCAATGTCACACTGGTTTTCTTGCCGCGTTTATCATGAATGGCATAAATAATAAAGGGCAGGAGAGCGACAATCAGGAAGCTGACCACCAGCAAGGTCACGTAGGATTCATCGGCACTGACGCCAGGTAGTGAGCTTGGTGGGAAAAACGAGATGATAAACGCGAGCACGGAGATGATGAACCCGGTTGAAGCGACCGCGATCTTGACACGATTGCCACCAGGAATATTGAACGTGCGTTTCTTTTCAGGATGCTTGCGTACCAGATTGATATACCCAAGGAACAGCAGGAAATAGCTGCACAGGTAGATCACTACGGTAAGCGCCAGCGCGATCAGGAACGACATGTTTCCACCGCCACCACCGGTATTGGTTAGCACAATAATGGCCACCGTTGTAATCAGGAGCTGAGAAATAACCAGCGCAACGGGTACGCCATTTTTGTTGACTTTAGAGAACTTGGCCGGCAGGATGCCTTTTTGCGCGGTGACATACATACCGCGTGAAGGCCCGACAATCCATGAGGCGATTTCAGCCAGCACGCCCAGCATCAGCAATGCTGCAATAACCCGTACTGCCCATTCAAAACCCGGGCCAAAATGGTTGATCAGGACATTGAAGGTTTGGACCACACCGGCAGACAGGTTGATATCGGCATGAGGAATAACCGAAGCCACCGAAAGGCCGCCAATAGAGCTTAGGCAAATGGCGGCAATCATCAGGAGCAACATGGCCATCGGGTAGTCACGGCCGGGGTTTTTCATCTCGTTCACGTGGGTTGCAGAAGCTTCAACACCCATATAGCTCAGGATGAAGGCCACAAAAACGACCAGTGTGCCGATTTGGGTGAAATCAGGAAAGAAGGTGGCCGAACTGATTTCAATGGCCAGGGGCGCACCGCTGGACAAATAGCTGATCGCAAGCGCGACAAGGATGAGTGCAGGTAACAGGATGCCGGCAAAAAAACCGATTTTGGCAATTTGTGCGGTATATTTGGTGCCGCCAAACTGCGAAAAGGCAAGGGCCCAAAGGATGATCAGGGCCGCAATGGTTTTGGTGAGCGGATCGGTATTAAGCGCTGGCCAGTTTAAAATATAAGAAAGTGCTCCCAGGACGAAATACAGCATGGGGATGAAGCCGACAGCGATTTGCAGATAGCCGAAGGAGATGGCGGCAAAACCCCATCTTTCGCCCAGTGTATTGGATACCCAGGTAAATACACCACCTTCTTCCCAGCCTTCGACGGTGGCCATTTCCGCCGCACACAGGCCAACCGGAATAAACCATAAAAGTCCGCCAAGCAGCAGGAAACATACCAGACTGAAGCCGGATGTTGCAAAGGTGGGATATTCATAAACGGCCATCACCATAGAGGCGGTAATGGCAAAGAATCCTAGCAAGGAGAGTTGTTTGCTAGTAGTGGGAGCAGATGGTTTCATGATCGCTGTCTCAGTTAGATTATCCGTGGTTAAAACCAGCGCCTTCCTTTTCAGTCAATGGATGGGAAACAGGGTGCTTTTCAAAATAGTCGAGCGCCCGTTTCATGTCTTCGATTAGCAGGCTGCCAAGGTCTTTGCTAACGCCGTGACGGACAAGAATACGCTGGATGACCAGGTCTTCGCGGTTGGCCGGCATGGAGTAAGCGGGAACCTGCCAGCCACGGCTACGCAGTCGATCGGCGAAATCATAAAGCGTGTAACCACCGATAGCCTGGTCTTCTTTCAGTTTCCAGGCCAGGGCAGGAATGCCTTTTTGGCTGTCGCCATCGAAGAGAATTTCGAATGGGCCCATTTTGCCAATTTCTTCTGCCATATATTGCGCGGTTGCATAGCAGGCATTATGGATTTTGGCATAGCCTTCACGGCCCAGACGCAGGAAATTGTAGTATTGCGCAATGATCTGGCCGCCAGGACGGGAGAAGTTCAAGGCAAAGGTGGGCATATCGCCACCCAGGTAATTGACATTGAAAATCAATTCTTTGGGCAAGTCGGACGCTTCACGCCAGACAACCCAGCCGGCACCCAGAGGAGCCAGGCCAAATTTGTGGCCTGATGTATTGATGGATTTGACGCGGGGCAGGCGGAAGTCCCATTCGATATCGGGGGCGCAAAAAGGAGCCAGGAAACCGCCGCTGGCGCCGTCTACGTGCATGGGGATATCCAGGCCGGTTTCCTGCTGAAGTTTGTCAAGCGCATCGTGCACCGCTTTGACTGGTTCGTATTGGCAGGTAAAAGTAACGCCCAGGGTAGGCACCACACCGATGGTGTTTTCATCAACGCGCTTGAGCACTTCTTCGGGGCTCATGATCAGGCGATCGCCCTCAAGCGGAATTTCACGCAATTCAACATCAAAATAACGGGCAAATTTATGCCAGCAAATTTGTACCGGGCCGCAAATAAGGTTGGGCTTGTCGGTTGACTTTCCTTGTGCCAGGCGTTTTTTGCGCCAGCTCCATTTTAGGGCCAGGCCGCCCAGCATGGCCGCTTCGGAAGAACCGGTGGTAGAGCAACCCAGCGTGTTTTCGGCATCGGGAGCGTGCCACAAGTCGGCGATCATTTTCACGCAACGTGACTCAATTTCAGCGGTTTGCGGATATTCATCCTTGTCGATCATGTTTTTGTCGATAGACAGGTCCATGAGATCGCGGATTTCCTCATCGACCCAAGTTTGGCAAAAGGTGGCCAGGTTCTGCCGTGAATTGCCATCCAGCATTAACTCATCGCGAACCGCTGCAAAAACATTTTGCGGATTGCGTTCTTGAGTTGGAAATTTGGATTTGGGAAGGGCGGTTGAAAGTTCCAGCGATGAATACACATCGTCAATTTGATTAAAGCTCGTAGATGGATTTTTAGTCATGTTTTACTATCCTAAGTGCGAACGTGTTGAGAAAACTTAAATTGAAGCGTGGATTTTTACCATTAGTAATAATATAGACGAAATACTGTGATTTCATGACAAAAACTTTGGTTTTAAAATACCGACTTTATATTTTAATCTTTCAATAGTATGGATATATTAATATATATCTATAGGGGTATTTGCTTAGACAAAACAGGGGGCCGCCTGAATAGATAAGAATTGTTGATTTTCGGCCCGCTTCATGTTTGAAGAAAAGTAAATGGTCTTTGTTCAATGAAAAACAATGAGCTCCGGATGATCGGCGTTCTTGAGAATCCGTTTCACCCTGTCTTGCCATTGCAGGGCAAACTGCTGGCGTTGTTCTGGTGTGGCCGATGGTGCCAGGCAATTAAATAGCGCAGGCATAAGTTCTGGGGAAGCGGGTACGACCGCTGAATTGAAGCTCACGGTAACCTGGGCACTGGTGTCCAGGCGCTGGAATTTGATGGTTCCTTCATGAGGCACGTTAAAATCCAGCAGGTTGCGACGGTCAAATTGGCCTTTCAGGCCCTTGAAACCGTTATCGGTGGTGGCGCCGGTAATAAAGGACACCACATTGGCGATGACACCGGTCACGCCGTTTAGCTGGCTGTCACTGAATGCCACTTTAATGGCGCCCCGTTCGGGCAGCTCGGTACCATACAGTTTTTGCAAGGCCTTGAGGGTCATCAGGTAGGCACCGGCAACGGTGGGGCAGGAATGTCCGGCCAGTTTGACAATATCCGGATAGGTATATTCAATAACGCCATCGCTGGCCGCTCCCAGAAATTCAGCCAGCGGATCACGCAAACTGATGGTGGGAACCTGATTAAAAAAAGATGGGAAACTCATAAGGCAACTCCTTTGACAGGGTAGATGTTTATTACTTGACTAATATAGTCAAATATAGCTTGTTTGGCCTTGAAAGCAGCCAGAAGCCAGTATGAAAGCATGGCTATTTCCAGGGTTGAACAAGCCTGTGCCAGATGGCGGTTTAAGGGTGGGACGGGTTGGGTGAAAATTAAACCCCTTCAATATTACTGAAGTTCGGGCTATCCTGTGAATAAGTAAATACAGGTCTAATGACACAGGCCTAATGAAACTTCACAATAACAGGAAAACCCATGTTAAGAGTTGGTATTCACAGCGATTTGCATACTGAATTCAGTGCGTGCACCATTGCCAATTTGCCGGCGCTGGATGTCCTGGTGCTGGCAGGAGATATTGGCAACCTGTTGTCAGTCAGTCATTTCCTGGGCACGATCAGGAATGCGGCGCCTGAATTGCCCGTTCTGTATGTACTGGGCAATCATGAATACTATGGACTGGAGTTTGCCAAGGCCAAACAGCAATACCGCCAGCTTTGTGACCGTTACCGGGTCACCCTGCTGGATAATGAAGGGGTGCAAATAGATGATGTGCTGTTTGTGGGAAGTACGCTATGGAGCGATTTTTCACTGGCCGGTCAGGCCGATATCTCTATGCTTTGGGCGCGTAATAAAATTCCCGATTACCGCAAAATACACCGTTATTCAGCCGATGGCAGCCTGGTGGCCATGCAGCCGGCCGATACGGTGGAAGAATATAAAAAAGCCCGCGCCTTTATTCAAGAATCCCTGTTGTCAGAAAACCAGACAGTCAGGAAAAAAGTGGTGATCTCGCATTTCCTGCCAGCGTTTGAATTGCTTGCCCCAGGCTATCGCCAGAATGCCGATGCCCTGATCCAGAGTGCCTATTGGGCCACGGATATCCCGCAGCTGCATCAACTGGCCGATGACTGGATTTACGGGCACAGCCACGATTGTATTGAAACCACCGTGGGAACCACCCGCTTTCTGTCAAACCAGCGGGGCTACAGTAAAGTCATGAATAAGGCACAAAGTGCGGATTACCAGCGCGATTACTGTATAGAGGTCTAATTCTTTGTTTTTCAAATGGCCTCAGATATACTGTCCCCAATATATTGCTCAAGAACTGGAGCCATGTCACCTTCACTATAGGAAAAACCATGAAATCACGTGCCGCAGTTGCCTTTGAACCAGGCAAACCTTTGCAAATTGTCGAGATTGATGTTGAGCCGCCCCGTAAAGGCGAGGTGCTGGTCAAAATCACCCATACCGCCTTGTGCCATACCGATGCCTATACCCTGTCAGGGGTGGATCCGGAAGGTGTTTTTCCGGCCGTCCTGGGTCATGAAGGCGGCGGTATCGTGGTGGAAGTGGGCGAGGGGGTAACCAGCGTTAAACCGGGCGACCATGTGATTCCGCTTTATACGGCAGAATGCGGCAAGTGCAAATTCTGCACATCGGGTAAAACCAACCTGTGTTCTTCCGTTCGGGAAACCCAGGGCAAAGGCCTGATGCCCGACGGCACCACCCGTTTCAGCTATAACGGCCAGCCTATTTACCATTACATGGGCACCAGCACGTTCAGCGAGTACACGGTGGTTGCCGAAGTGTCGCTGGCCAAGGTTAACCCCGAGGCACCGCTTGAAAAAGTCTGTTTGCTGGGCTGTGGTGTGACCACCGGTATTGGGGCCGTGCATAATACGGCCAAGGTCAAGGAAGGTGACACGATTGCCGTGTTTGGCCTGGGTGCCATCGGCCTGGCCGTCATCCAGGGTGCCGTGCAGGCCAAGGCCGGTCGCATTATTGCCATTGACACCAACCCCAATAAATTCATTCTGGCCAAAGAGCTGGGCGCCACCGACTGCGTTAATCCCAAAGATCATGACCGTCCCATCCAGGAAGTCATTGTTGACATGACCGATGGCGGGGTTGATTTCAGTTTTGAATGTATTGGTAATGTCGACGTGATGCGTTCAGCCCTGGAATGTTGCCATAAGGGCTGGGGCGAAAGCGTGATTATTGGTGTGGCAGGGGCCGGTCAGGAAATTTGCACCCGTCCGTTCCAGCTGGTAACCGGTCGCGTGTGGCGTGGCAGTGCCTTTGGTGGTGTAAAAGGACGTACCCAGCTGCCCGGTATGGTAGAACAGGCCATGGCGGGTGAACTGGATCTTGATCCATACATTACCCACACCTTGCCGCTGGAACGCATTAATGAGGCGTTTGACTTGATGCACGAAGGTAAATCCATTCGTACCGTGATTCATTATTAAGGCTTAATTTGGCTGCCTGGCAAACAGGCTGGTTTTAGTGCAAAAGCGGCGTTGCCCCGGCAGAGATGACCGGCAGGCAACGCCGCTTTTTTATTTTTGAATTCACGCACGTAACAGGGAAGCTGGAAACCACCTCCTGAACGCTTGGCGTTAGGTGGCGGTAGTTCATTGGAACAAGGTTTTATATTATTTTTGGTAATATGGAAATTATTATTTGGTCGTTCCTATGTATATGTCTCTTTGTTATTCTTGCTTCAACCTTACGCTAATAACTTTCAGTTGCTAACTAAACAATCACTGTGGGTAAAAAAGAATAAAGGTACCTGCAAAATTTACTTATTTGAACGAGATAACCACTATGTTGAAGAAAATAATTCTGGCTGTGGCAACGGTGTCCGCTTTTTCTGCAACGGCAGCACAAGCCCAGGAAAATTCAATCCTGAATGCTTCTTATGATGTTGCCCGCGAGCTGTTTGGCGCCATTAACCCCAAGTTTGTTGAGTACTGGAAAGCCAAAACGGGCGAGGACGTGAAGATTGACCAATCATTTGCGGGTACTTCCCGCCAGGCCCAGGATATTGTCCAGGGTAAAAAAGTGGATGTCGTCACTTTCAATCAGGTGACCGACATTAACTTTCTGGAAAAAAACGGCCTGGTTAAAGAAGACTGGCAAAAAGCCTTTGCCAACAATAGCTCACCTTACTACAGCACGATTGCTTTCCTGGTGCGTGAGGGCAATCCAAAAAACATCAAATCCTGGGATGACCTGGTCCGTGAGGATGTAAAAGTGGTTTTCCCCAACCCGAAAACGTCCGGCAATGCCCGTTACTCTTACCTGGGCGCCTGGTTGTACGCCAATGAAAAATTCAATGGCGATGAAGAAAAAGTGAAGGAATTTGTCGGCAAATTGCTGGGCAATGTGGTTAACTTCCCCACCGGTGGCCGGGCCGCAACGGTTGCCTTTGCACAAAACGAACAGGGCGATGCATTACTGTCTTTTGAGTCTGAAGTCATTAATATTGCCAATGACAAAGAATATAAAGCCAAGGGTTTTGAAGTGGTGGTGCCCCCGGTTTCTGTGCTGGCCGAATTCCCGGTGGCCATTGTAGACAAAGTGGCTGACAGCCGTGGTTCACGCGAATTGGCAAAAGAATACCTGGAGTTCCAGTACAGCAAGGATATCCAGGAGCTGTTAACCACGTTCAACCTGCGTGTGAATAATCCTGAAGTGGTCAAGGCAACAGAAGGCCAGTATGCACCGGTGCGTACCATTAATCCAACCGATGTGTTGGGGTCATGGAATGAAATCCAGCAAAATCATTTTGCTTCTGGCGGTATACTTGACGACTTGTTATCCAAGCGTCGCTAATTAAGTATTCTTGATGTCAACCACATTCTCATTTTTTAAACGGACACCGTTGTTGCCGGGCTTTGGCCCGACCTTCGGTTTTTCCGTTTTATATATCAGCCTGATCATCCTGATTCCCCTGTCAACCCTGCTTATTTACGTTAGCGGGATGACATGGGCCGAGTATTGGGGGGCGATTACCAACCCGCGCGTGCTAAGCAGTTACCGGGTAACGATTCTGGGTGCCTTGTATTCAACCATCCTGGTTTGCTTGATCGGGTTTTTGTTTGCATGGATTATTACCCGCTATGAATTTCCCGGCAAACGGCTGCTTGATTCTTTAATGGATTTGCCGTTTGCCCTGCCAACCGCGGTTGCCGGGCTAACCCTGTCGGCCCTGTTTGCACCCAGTGGCTGGATCGGGCAGTGGTTTGCCGGCGTGGGCATCAAAATTTCCTATGCTTTCCCGGGGATTGTACTGGCCATGATTTTTACCAGTATTCCTTTCATTGTGCGTTCGGTGCAGCCCGTGCTGGAAGACCTCAAGGGCGAATACGAGGAAGCCGCTTCCATGTTGGGGGCAGACAAATGGCAGACATTTTCCCGGGTGCTGTTTCCGGCGGTGCGTCCGGCCCTGATTGCCGGCGCTTCACAGGCGTTTATCCGCAGCCTGGGTGAGTTCGGTGCCGTCATCATGATTGCCGGCAATATTCCTTTTGAAACCGAAGTGACATCATTGATGTTATTTGTGCGCTTGCAAGAATTTGAATACCCTGCGGCAGCCGCAATTGCTTCTGTGGTCCTTATTGCATCGCTGTTATTGCTGTTTGTATTGCAGTGGTGGCAAAGCCGTTTCCTTGATAAATACGAAGACAGATAGAAGATAACGATGAGTGGACAGAAACCGGATTCTTTTGGGCAGTGGTTCCTGATTGGCTTGGGCATTGTGCTGGCCATTGTGTTACTGGTGTTGCCCCTGGCGCTGATTTTCACGATGGCCCTGGGTGATGGCCTGGCCGCCATGTTGAGTAACCTGAGCGAAGATTATATGTTGCATGCGATTAGCCTGACCGTGCTGGCAGCAGTGGTGGCGGTGCCGGTTAATATTGTGTTTGGCATTATGCTGGCCTGGTGTATTACCCATTACGAATTCAAGGGAAAAAGGCTGTTGCAGGCTCTGGTGAATATTCCTTATGCCACTTCGCCAGTGGTGGCCGGTTTCTGTTACCTGATCCTGTTTGGCCGGGAAAGCGCCTTGGGACAATGGCTGTCGGCCAATGATATCCAGGTGGTGTTTGCCTGGCCTGCCATTGTATTGGTGACGGTATTTGTGACCTCACCCTATGTGGCCCGTATTTTAATTCCGCTTATCAGGGCGCAGGGGCTGGATGAAGAAGTGACCGCCCTAACGCTGGGTGCCAATGGCTGGCAAATCTTTACCAAGGTGACCTTACCCAATATTAAATGGGGCCTGTTGTACGGGGCCGTCTTGAGCAATGCCCGTGCGGTGGGTGAATACGGCGCGGTGGCGGTGGTGTCCGGTACCATCATGAACCAGACCCTGACCCTGCCATTGCTGGTAGACCAGTTAAATAACGATTACAAAGTGGCGGCGGCCTTTACCGCTGCCAGTGTGCTGGCCCTGATGGCCCTGATGACCTTGTTCCTTAAAATCCTGATGGAGTGGCTGCAAAAGCGTAAAGAAGCGCGTCATATTCAGCCGGTTCCCGGTCGGGGATAAAACCGGTTTTTTAAACCGCTAACAGGCGCGGCCGCGCTGCATTAGTTAGCCGGCCCCACAAGAAGTGCTTAAACCCACCGTTCCAGCATCCCGATGATGCCGGCAAGGGCCAGATAAGGCCCAAAGCGGATCAGGTTGCCGGCCTTGTGTTTGCCACGCAGGCGCTGTACCAGTACCACGACTAATGAGAGTGCGGTGGCAAAAACCAGCATCATGGGCAGGAACATCCAGCCAAGCCAGGCCCCCAGCGCGGCCACCAGCTTGAAGTCGCCAAATCCCATCCCTTCGGTTTGGGTAATGCGTAAAAATACCTGGTAAAGCAGCCACAGGAACAGATAACCGCCCGCAGCACCCAGGACAGCATGCTCAAGCGGCACGAAAGTGTCATTGATATTGACCAGCAAACCGGCCCATAGCAGGGGAAGGGTCAGTCGGTCGGGTAGCAGACTGGTTTCGGCATCAATCCAGGCCAGACTGAGCAAAACCAGGATGAAGCCAATACTGGCCAGGGCGGCAAAGCTGCTGCCAAAAAACCAGCAGAAAAGTGCGGCCATCAGTGGGCCAAGTACCATGAACAGATTGCGAATCCGGAAGTGCCAGGCGGGTACCTGCAGGGGAATATCCGGATCAATCGTGCGGGGCAAAACATAGGCGGCCCGGCTTAGCCAGAAACAGGCCGCCAGTGCAAGCAGGGTGGTTACTAACATGGCAAGCAGCGGGTCATTGATCAGGTTGGTCCACATGGGTTATTTCCGTATTGGTGTTTTGCCACAAGGCATTGAGTATAAAGGGGTGATTTTAACGGATTTGTCGTTGTATGCAGGGAACAGCCCGGGCAGATTTGCCCTGTCTGGTGAATCTGGCACAAAAACACGGTGTTTTATGGGGTAATATTCTGGTTGCCCTGGTGAATTGGCCTGTGAATAGACGGTTTGGCAGGATAGTAAGAATTTTGAAAACATAAAAAAGGAGACCGCATGTTTCAACTGAAAAAAACCACACTTTGCCTGGCATTGTCATTGGGTACCTGGTCATTATCACAGGCCGCCGAGCCCATCAAGGTTGGGGTGGCGCTGGATATTTCGGGCCCTTTCGCGGCCATTGGGGTTGAAACCCGCGATGGTCTTGAACTGGCGGTTGAGCAACTGGGCGGCAAGCTGGGTGGGGTAGAGGCCCAGTTCCTGCAAACCGATTTTGCCGGTAACCCCCAGCAGGCCAACCAGCTGGCCAACCGTTTCATCCAGAAAGACAAGATTGATTTTTTTACTGGTCCGGTGGCTTCCAATGCCGCGCTGGCGGTTGGCCCGGCCCTGTTTGCGGCTAAAGTACCCTTTCTTTCCAGCAACCCTGGCCCCAGCCAGTTTGCCGGCAAGCAATGCAGCCCGTATTTTTTTGGTGTTTACCAAAACGACACCTACGATGAAGCGGCCGGTGTGCTGGCCAACGAGGCCGGCTATAAAAATGCCGTCATCATTGCGCCCAATTATCCGGCTGGCAAAGACCACCTGGGTGGTTTCAAGCGCACCTATAAAGGTGACATAAAAGAAGAAATTTATACCCGAGTTGGCCAAATTGATTACGCCGCCGAAATTGCCCGTATCCGTTCTGAAAAACCGGATGCTGTGTACCTGTTCCTGCCGGGCGCCATGGGTATCAACTTCGTCAAGCAGTTTGTGGGGGCGGGCCTGAAAGACATTCCGTTGGTGGCCCCTGGCTTTTCTGCCGACCAGGACGTGATTGCCGCGGTGGGTGATGCCGTGGAAAACATGCAAAACACGGCGCACTGGGCGCATGATCTGGATAACCCGGCCAATAAGGCATTTGTGCAGGCGTTCCGTGACAAATACAAGCGCTATCCCACCGTGTATGCCGCCCAGTCTTATGATGTGGTCATGGCCATGGATGCGGCGGTACGTGATGTCAACGGCAATGTCCAGGATCGTGATGCCCTGGTGGCGGCCCTTAAAAATGCCAATTTCAATTCCGTACGTGGCGACTTCAAATATGGGGCCAACAATTATCCTATCCAGAATTATTATGTTCGCAAGATTGGCAAGAATGCCAATGGTGAATTAACCAATATTCTGGTGAAAACCATTTTGCCAAACCATCAGGATGCCTATGTGGCTGAATGCAAGATGTAATCGGCGTTCAGTTTACAAACGGAAGTATTGATGGATGTGATTTTTGTATTTGAGCAATTGCTTAACGGGGTTGGCTACGGCCTGATGCTGTTTTTGCTGGCCGCTGGCCTGACCCTGGTGTTTGGCATCATGGATACGCTTAATCTGGCGCATGGTTCGCTGTACATGGTGGGTGCCTATCTGGCGGCCCGGGTACACGAGGCCAGCGACAGTTTCATGCTGGCTATTGTGGTCGCGGTGGCCGGGACAAAAATACTGGCTTTGCTGGTGGAAGTTCTGGTGATGCGGCAGCTTTACCGGCGGGACCATCTTTCCCAGGTGCTGGCCACGATCGGCCTGATCATGATTGCCGATGATGCGGTAAGAGCCATCTGGGGACCTTCGCCCATTATGGCACCCACACCGGCCTGGCTGTCGGGGCCGGTAACGCTGTTTGGTGTCCTGCCTTACCCGTCTTACCGGCTGATGCTGATTGCGGTGGGGCTGCTGGTGGTACTGGGCTTGTATTTGTTGGTTAACCATACCCGCCTTGGCATGATTGTACGGGCGGGGGCTTCCAACCGGCGCATGGCCGAACTCATGGGGGTGCGCGTAGACCGCGTGTTTTCATTTGTGTTCATTCTGGGTGCCGGCCTGGCCGCGTTGGCCGGAGCCTTAATGGGGCCCATCACCTCGGTGCAAATTGGCATGGGTGATGCCATCCTGATTCCGGCGTTGGTGGTGATTGTGATTGGTGGTATTGGTTCTGTCAGGGGCGCTTTTGTGGCGGCCTTACTGGTGGGTCTTATCGACACTGCCGGGCGGGCATTTCTGCCGCCGTTGTTGCATCTCATGTTGCCCCCCGATCTGGCGGCAGACCTGGGTTCGGGGCTGGCCAGTATTGCCATGTATATTTTGATGGCCACCGTACTGGCGCTTAAGCCGTCCGGTCTTTTTCCGGCAAGGGGCTGAGTAATGCAAAATAACCATCAAGTCACGTTGCCCGTGGTGCCATTTCAGTTCAAATACCGGCGGGAAAGCAGGCTGTCTTTGTGGATGCCCTGGCTGGTGTTGTTCCTGCTGGCGGTATTTCCGCTGGTGGCACCCTTGCTGGGGCTGGAATATTATGTGGGCTTTGTGCAAAGGCTCATGATTTACAGCATTGCTGTTAGCAGCCTGAATTTTTTAATTGGCTATGGGGGCATGGTGGCGCTGGGACATGCCGGTTTTCTGGGCATTGGCGCCTATACACTGGTGGCCCTGCTTGATAGCGGGCAAGATTCCGTGTGGTTGGCCTGGGCGCTGGCCATGGGGGTGTCGGGCCTGTTTGCCCTGCTCATTGGCAGCATCAGCATCCGTACCCGTGGCATGTATTTCATCATGATTACATTGGCATTTGCGCAAATGCTGTATTACCTGGCGGTATCGTTCAACCGCTATGGCGGTGAAGACGGTTACGGCATTTACACCCCGCTTTCGCTGGGCGGCTGGTTAAATAACATTCCCCATGCCCTGTACTGGGTCGTATTGCTGATTGCCGGCCTGGTGTTTGCCATGGGCAGCCGGGTGGCCCGTTCACGGTTTGGCCTTGCCTTGCAGGGCATTCGTGATAATGAAGTGCGCATGGGTTCCATGGGCTATCCGGTGTATGCCATTCGTTTGCTGGCCTTCGTGGTGGCGGGTGCGTTTGCCGGGCTGGCCGGTGCCATGCTGGCCGTTAATAATAATTTTGTCAGTCCGTCCATGATGTCGTTTGGTGAATCGGCCGGCTTGCTGGTCATGGTAATTCTGGGCGGCATGGGGCATCGCTGGGGCCCGGTATTGGGGGTTGCGGTGTGGCTGACCCTGGCCGAAGTGCTTAAACTTTATACCGATTACTGGCACTGGCCTATGGGCCTGATCCTGTTGCTGTCCGTATTTCTGCTCCCGGCAGGGTTGGCGGGTGGCAGTCGCCAAAGGGTGATTAAATGAGTTTGCTGCAAGTGCAAGGCCTGGTTAAACGGTTTGGTGGCTTGTTGGCGACCGATAAGGTTGATCTTGGCGTAGAAGCAGGTGAAATCCATGCCTTAATCGGCCCGAACGGGGCCGGTAAATCCACCCTGGTAAACCTGGTGTCTGGATTGTTTGCGCCCGATGAGGGCACGATAACCCTGGATGGGGTTGAGCTGGCTGGCCAATCAATGAACCAGCGGGTGCGCTATGGTTTGTCCCGCTGTTTTCAGGTCACCAGCATATTTCCCGATCAAACCGTATTTGCCAATTTAATGCTGGCGGCCCAGGCGCATGAAGGGTCCAGTTTCCGCTTTTTTGGCTTGCGAGACCATGAAACCCAGCTGCATCAGCGGGCGCTGGCACTGGCTGAAAAAACCGGGCTGGGTAATTGCCTGAGCGTAATGGCCGGCACCTTGCCGCATGGTGTGCAACGCAAGCTGGATGTGGCGCTGGCCCTGGCCTCACGGCCTAAACTGTTGCTGCTTGATGAACCTATGGCCGGGATGGGCCCCGAAGACTCTTTGCAAATGATTGCATTGATTCGCCGCCTGCGACAGGAATGTGCCATTTTGCTGATTGAACACGACATGGATGCGGTTTTTCAGTTGGCTGACCGGATCTCTGTCCTGGTATATGGCCGTGTCTTGACTTCGGGTAACGCCGCCCATATTCAAGGCCACCCACAAGTGCAGGCGGTTTATCTGGGTACCGGAGAGCAGGCATGAGCGTAACCCCCTTGCTGAGTTGTAAAAACCTGAATGCCGGCTATGGCGCCAGCCAGGTCCTGTTTGAAGTGGGTTTTGATATTCATGCCGGTGAAACCATGACCTTGCTGGGTCGTAACGGCATGGGCAAAAGCACCACCATTAAATCTATCATGGGTGATATTCGCAGCAAGTCGGGTGACATCCATTTTAATGGCCGGCCGGTGCAGTCCCTGAAGGCAGACGCGATTGCCCGCCTGGGTATGGCGATTGTGCCCGAAGGACGCATGTGTTTCCCCAACCTGACCGTCCGCGAGCATTTGCTGGCCTTTGCCGACAAACGCAACGGGCGGGCTGATGGTTGGGATATTAATCGTATTTATACCCTTTTCCCCCGCCTGAAAGAACGTGCCTCACATATGGGCAACCAGCTTTCTGGGGGCGAGCAGCAAATGCTGGCCATTGGCCGGGCCCTGTCCACCAATCCGCGCCTGCTGATTCTGGATGAAGCTACCGAGGGGCTGGCCCCTGTTATTCGGGATGAAATCTGGGCCTGTCTTGCCAAATTGCGGCAAGAGGGCCAAACTACACTTATTGTTGATAAATACTTGGAAAAATTGCTGTCGCTGGCCGACCGCCATGTGATTCTGGAGCGTGGTCGTGTGGTATGGCAGGGCTCATCAGCCAGCTTGGCGGATAATCGTAGTCTCTGGTCGCGTTATTTGGGTGTTTAATTATCTTCCTGTGCCTAATAGACGGTAAACACAAGGAGCACGTATGGTTTCAACATCAATGGTGCATTTGCTGGAAGAAGTCCGGGCCTGTAAAGTATGTGAACCGCATCTTCCGCTTGGCGCAAAGCCAATTCTGGCGGCTTCTGCCAAAAGCCGCATTTTATTGATTGGGCAGGCCCCTGGCCGCAAAGTGCATGAAACCGGTATCGCCTGGAATGATCCCAGCGGTGACAACCTGCGCAACTGGCTAGGTATTAATAAAGAACTGTTTTATAACCCCGACCTGGTGGCGATTGTGCCCATGGGGTTTTGTTATCCGGGTTCGGGCAAATCAGGAGACCTGCCGCCGCGCCCCGAGTGCGCACCCCTGTGGCACGCTAAATTGCTTGAAAAGATGCCTGACGTGGCCTTAACGGTTTTGATTGGACGCTATGCCCAGGGCTATTACCTGAAAGACAGGGCCTATAAAACCCTGACCGAAACCGTGCAGCACTACAAAGAATACCTGCCGCAGTATTTACCCCTGCCACATCCCTCGCCCCGCAACCGCATCTGGCAGCGCCGCAACCCTTGGTTTGAAGAAGAAGTGTTGCCGGAACTGAAACAACGTGTGCAACAAGCATTGAAATAAGCGCCGCCAATTCCCTCTCCAGGAGGGGTGTCAGGCAAAGCCTGACGGGGTAGTCCCCGTCAGTAGAATCACATCGCCGCTTTATAAGCTTTGTCGGCTTCTTCAAATTTATTGACAACCGCTTTGGGCGGTTCTCCGCCAAACAGGGACACCAGAATAATGGTGGCAAAGCAGGCAATAAAACCGGGTACGATTTCGTACAGGTCGATGCCGGAGTTTTTCCATAACACCACCACGATCGCACCCACAATCATGCCTGCCAGGGCACCTCTGCCTGTCATGCGTTTCCAGAACACGGACAGAATGATCACAGGACCAAAGGCGGCACCAAAACCGGCCCAGGCGTAGGCAACCAGACCCAATACCAGGCTGTTGGGGTTGCTGGCCAGCCAGATGGCAATTAAGGCAATCAGCAGAACCATGAAACGGCCAATCCAGACCAGTTCTTTCTGTGAGGCGTATGGACGCAGGAAGCCTTTGTAGAAGTCTTCGGTAATGGCACTGGAGCAAACCAGCAATTGGCAGCTCAAGGTACTCATGACGGCAGCCAGAATGGCGGACAGGATAATACCGGCGATCCAGGGATTGAACAGGATGCTGGCTAGCTCAATGAAAATACGCTCATGGTTTTGGGTCACGGGGCCAGCCAGCTCGGGGTGTTCCTGGAAGTAGGCAATACCGAAATAGCCAACGGCCACGGCACCGGCCAGACACAGGATCATCCAGGTCATGCCAATACGGCGGGCATTTTTCATGGCGCCAACGCTTTCGGCCGCCATGAAGCGGGCCAGAATATGCGGCTGGCCAAAATAACCAAGGCCCCATGCAGCGGTACTGACAATACCCAGGAAAGTGGTGCCGGCAAACAGGCTAGAATATTCCTTGCCTGCCGTGGTGGCGGCAACCTGAATGGATGCCATGGCCTGTTGCCAGTCGCCCAGCCCAATCAGAATCATGATGGGAGTAAGGATCAGTGCAAAAATCATCAGGCTGGCCTGAATGGTGTCGGTCCAGCTAACGGCCAGGAAACCACCAATAAAGGTGTAAACGATAGTGGCGCCTGCGCCCAGCCAAAGGGCGGTACTGTAATTGATATCGAACAGGCTTTCAAACAGGCGGGCACCGGCAACAATACCGGATGCGCAGTAAATCGTGAAAAAGAAAAGAATGATGGTGGCCGCCACAATTTTGATAAGGCGGTTTTCGGATCCGAACCGGTTGTGGAAATAATCAGGCAGGGTGAGGGCATTGTTATTGTATTCGGTATGAACACGCAACCGTCCGGCAATCAAAAGCCAGTTCAGGTAGGCCCCCACGGTAAGCCCGATGGCAATCCAGGACTCGGTTAAGCCGCTTAGGTAAATAGCGCCAGGCAGGCCCATTAACAGCCAGCCGGACATGTCTGATGCACCTGCTGACAAGGCGGTTACAAAACTGCCCAGACTACGGCCACCCAGAATGTAATCGTCAAAATTACGTGTGGAAAAATACGCAATGAACCCGATCGCGATAACCACGACGAGATAAATGGCGAAAGTAATAATCATAGGGTTTAAATTGCCCATGTCTTTCCTTTTTTGTTTTTAAAAAGTGCTAGCTAGGTTACCGATTTTTGATTTGTAAATATATTGGGGTTAACCATTGTTGGGAATAGTTAACCCAATGAATATTAATTATATAGTATGAAAATTAAAGAACATTTTTTGTTTTTATTGAATAGGGTTAACCCTTTGATTGTATTGAGTGGCTCAGAATGGGCATGGATATAGTGAAAACACGTAGTTACAAGTTGTATCCTGTCATGTAAAATGTCTTGCTTTATTCCTTTACCTCTAAAGGGCTAAGGCTGGCTGCAGGCAGTCTTATTCCTGTACGTGGGTGTGGGCAGGACAAAGTATTAAAAGAAGAAATATGGTATGTCGTCAGACCAAACAGATAAAACACAAACAGATAAAACACAAACAGAAACCTCGGAGCAGGAATTCCCAGACGCTGTAAATAATAAACGCCTGAAGCTGGAAGACTGCCTGTCGGTTTTCATTATGGGTGTTTTGGCGCTCATTACATTTGCCAATGTGCTTGTCCGTTACTTTAGCAACCAGTCTTTTGCCTGGACAGAAGAAATCTCTATTTTTTTTCTAATCATCCTCACCATGGTGGGATCGTCCTCGGCCTTTGTGCGATATCAGCATATCAGGATTGAATATTTTGCCGACCATGGTTCTGCGGCTAAAAAATGGTGGTTCAGTATTGCCAGTAATGCATCGGTGTTGCTGTTTTTTGTCCTGTTTACCGTGCTGTCCCTGAAAATGGCCCTGGATGACTACACCTATGGTGATACCTCTCCGGCCATTGGCGTGCCCAATTGGTGGTATTCCATGTGGATGCCGTTGCTGTCATTGTTAATTACATGGCGTCTGGCGGGTATTATGCAAGACCTCATCAAGGTCAGGCCGACATGATTGCCAGCATTTTATTCTCCCTTTTTATTGTCCTGATGCTTATTGGCACGCCGGTAGGGGTGGCTCTGGGCATAGCAGGTACGGTGGCCATTGTTATGGCCAATATGGACACGTATTGGTATGGCCTTATGGCTGTGCCACAAAATTTTTATGCCGGCCTGTCCAAATATCCTTTGCTGGCTATCCCCATGTTTGTTTTGCTGGGCTCTATTTTTGATCGTTCCGGAGTTGCCGCACGCCTGGTTAATCTGGCTGTTGCTATTGTCGGACGGGGTTCCGGCATGCTACCCATGGTGAGTATTATGGTGGCCATGTTTTTAGGTGGGATCTCGGGTTCGGGGCCTGCCTGTGCGGCAGCGGTGGGGGCGGTCATGATCCGTTCCATGAGCCAGGCGGGTTACCCACGGCCTTTTTCCGCCAGTGTGGTGGCTGCCGGTGCGGCAACCGATATCCTCATTCCACCTTCGGTAGCCCTTATCATTTATTCCATTCTGGTGCCGTCGGCATCAGTGCCTGCGCTGTTTGCCGCGGGTATGGTGCCCGGTATCCTGGCGGGTATCTGCCTTATCATTCCTACGGTGTGGCTGGCGCGCCATTACAAAATGGGTGCGGCAGAACAGGATCTTCCCCGTCCGCCATTCTTTAAAAGTCTGGTACAGGCCTCGTGGGGGCTGGCGGCACCGGTGCTTATTCTGGGGGGTATGCGGCTTGGCTGGTTCACGCCCACAGAAGCGGCTGTGGTGGCGGTGTTCTATGGCCTGTTCGTGGGTATGGTGGTGTATCGCACCATCAAGATAAAAGACCTGTCCCTTATTTTTCGCGAAGCGGCCGAGTTGTCAGCGGTTATTTTACTGGTGGTAACGCTGGCGGGTATTTTTGCTTGGGCGCTGTCCACCCTAAGCGTGATCGATCCCATCGCCAATGCCATTGTCCATTCAGGCCTGGGTGAGTATGGGGTGCTGGCCCTGCTGATTGTCCTGTTGGTAATTCTGGGCATGTTCCTGGATGGCATTTCCATCTTCCTGATTTTTGTGCCATTGCTGTTGCCCATTGCCAATGCCTTCAACTGGGACCTGGTGTGGTTCGGTATTATTCTTACCTTAAAAGTGGCAGTAGGGCAATTTACGCCACCATTGGCCGTGAACCTGATGGTTTCCTGCCGAATCGCCAATGTACCTATGGAGTCCACGATTCGCTGGGTGCTTTGGCTGGTGGCTGCCATGTTGCTGGTGTTGTTACTGGTGGTGACTTTTCCTGGTTTGGCTACGTGGTTGCCAAGGTATCTGGGCTATTAGGTTTTAAGTTTAAATTATTATTAATTCAAGGAGTCAAAATGAAATTACGTGCCCTGTTTAAAGCATTTTCATTGTCCGTGGCGGCCATTGCCTGTTCATCTGCAGCCTATGCCCAAGACAATAATTATAAACCGGAATACAAGCTGTCAATTGTCGTGAATACGCAATTCCCATGGGGTCAAGGAGCCCAAATCTGGTCTGACCTGGTCAAGGAAAGAACCGAAGGCCGCATCAATATCAAGATTTATCCCGGTACCTCCCTGGTTCAGGGTGACCAGACCCGTGAATTTACCGCTATCCGGCAGGGGCTGATTGATATGGCGGTGGGTTCAACCATTAACTGGTCTCCCCAGGTCAGTCAGTTGAATATTTTCTCCATGCCATTCTTGATGCCCGATTATGCGGCAGTGGATGCCCTGGTGCAGGGTGAGGTGGGCAAGCAGTTGTTCACGCTTATTGAAAAAGCCGGTGTGGTGCCACTGGCCTGGGGTGAAAACGGCTATCGCCAACTCAGTAACTCCAAACATCCCATTACATTACCCAATGACATGAAAGGCATGAAGTTGCGCGTGGTAGGTTCTCCCTTGTATCTGGATACCTTTACCGCTTTGGGCGCCAATCCGGTACAAATGAGCTGGGCCGATGCACAGCCTGCTCTGGCCAGTGGTGCGGTAGACGGACAAGAAAACCCCTTGTCTATTTACCAGGGATCCAAGCTTTATAACGTAGGTCAGAAATACCTGACATTGTGGAATTATGTGAATGATCCGCTGGTGTTTGTGGTGAATAAAAATATCTGGAACAGTTGGACTGAACAGGATAGGGAAATTGTCCGTCAGGCCGCACTGGATGCCGCTAAACAGGAAATTGCCATTGCCCGTAAAGGAGTTACACCTGAAGATGATTCAATGTTAAAGGAAATTGCCAGCCATGGTGTAGAGATAACAAGCCTGACTCCCGAGCAGCATGATGCCTTCGTGAAGGTTACCCAGCCTGTTTTTGATAAATGGAAAGTACGCATTGGCACAGAGCTGGTTGACCAGGCCCTGAAAGATATTGAAAACCGCAAGAAGTAATTAAACCGGCATCTGGTGTTTTTTTACTGTAAAAATTGCCGGTGCGTTGTGTTAAGTGCAGTAATGCAAAAGACCCTGCTGAAACGGAATAGTATCCAATGTCAGCAGGGTCTTTTTGCAGGCTGATTAGCCAGTTAGCAAATTACCCGATTACCCAATCGTCATCAGGCTGGCATTGCCGCCTGCCGCTGCGGTATTGGTACTGATGCTTTGCTCATGTACCAGACCCAGCCAGGGGTATTGCTTGCCCTGGATGATTTCTTCCGGGCTTAATCCATAGGCAATCATAATCGGCCCCTTGCGCTGGCTCAGGCGCTGGTTCAGATTGCACAGATCGTCGCTATCTCCTTCAAACAAAACGGCATCAAAGCCAGCTTCGTCAACCTGGCTGTCGGCAATCAGGCTGATCTGTTCACGCTGGCCTGCCTCTGTCTTGTCCAGCCATTGGCGGGTAGCGGGCGAATCAATAAACAGGGCCTGGTTTCCGGTGGCGGTAATCTGGCTTAGCTGGGTAATAAAACCCTGTTCGCTTTGAGCGAAGGCCAATACCGTTCCGCGGGGAACCAGACGATACACGTTGGTTTCTCCGGTTGGGCCGGGCAGGGCAAGGGTCAGGCTGGCGGGCTCTGTTGGATTGAAGGGCGACGGTAATTGGTCGTTGCCCTGTGATAGCAGGCGGAATAAATACAGCGGGCCACCGGCTTTGGGGCCGGTGCCCGACAGGCCCTGGCCGCCAAAGGGTTGCACGCCCACCACCGCGCCCACAATATTGCGGTTGACATAAATATTGCCGGCATGAATGCGGTTGGAGATGTGGCTAATGGTTTCATCAATCCGGGAATGAATGCCAAAGGTCAGGCCATAACCGGTATGATTAATAGCCTCAACCAGGGCATCCAGATTTTCCCGCTTGAAGCGGACCACATGCAGGACAGGCCCAAACACTTCGCGTTCCAGCTCGGCAATATCATTAATCTCAATCAGGGCAGGGGCAACGAAGGTGCCAAATTCGGTGTTGGTATCCATGGAAATTTGCTCAACCGGGTGGCCCGCATGGCGCATTTTTGCAATATGGCGCTCGATAATCTCCTTGGCTTCCTGGTCAATCACGGGGCCCACATCGGCAGACAGCAAATCGGGTTTGCTAACCGAGAGTTCTTGCATGGCACCCTTGAGCATGGTCAGGATGTGATCGGCAGCGTCTTCCTGCAGGCATAAAATACGCAGGGCGGAGCAACGCTGGCCGGCAGAGTCAAAGGCCGAGTTCAGGACATCAAACACCACCTGTTCGGACAGGGCTGAAGAGTCGACAATAAGGGCATTCTGGCCACCGGTTTCGGCAATCAGGGGAATGGCGTGACCGTGTGGGTCAAGTCTGCCCGCGAGTTTGCTGGCAAGAATACGGGCTACTTCGGTAGAGCCGGTAAACATCACGCCCCGGATAGCCTCGTGTGAAACCAGTTGGTCACCCACGGTTTCACCGTTGCCCGGCATTAGCTGTACGGCTTCACGCGGGATACCGGCCGCATGCAAAATGGCCACGGCCTGGGCGGCAATCAAGGGGGTTTGTTCGGCAGGCTTGGCCAATACGGTATTGCCGGCGGCCAGGGCAGCACTAACCTGGCCGGTGAAAATGGCCAGCGGGAAGTTCCAGGGGCTGATACAAACCACTGGCCCCAATGGGCGATGCACGTCTTCCTTGAAGTGCTGTTCAATTTGTTCGGCGTAATAACGCAGGAAATCAACCGCCTCGCGCACTTCGGCAATCGCATTGGGCAGGGATTTGCCCGCTTCCCGAATGATCAGCCCAAGCAGCACCTGCATATTGTTTTCCATTAGCTGGGCCGCCGTACGCAGGCAATGGGCACGTTCCTGAATGGGGGTGGCTTGCCAGATAGGCGCCATATTAACCGCTGCCTCGACAGCCTGTTGGACCTCTTCCTGACTGGCCTCAATCACCTTGCCCACTTCATCGCGATGATCGGCAGGGTTCAGGGACACTCTTGCGCGCTCATCATTCCAGTCTTCTTCAGACAAAAGGGTAGGGGCTGCCCGCCAGGCCTGGGAGGCGCTGTTCAGCAAGGCGGCAGACAAAGATCCAAGTCGGTGTTCGTTGCTTAAATCTATGCCTGAGGAGTTTTGGCGCTTGCTGTTGAGGCCCGGCTCGCTGGAGTGATAAATATCCAGCGGCAGGGGAATTTTTTCGTGGGGGGCACCCAGTGGCGTGATGCGGGCAACCGTTTCCAGCGGGTTTTCCACCAGTGTGTTGATGTCTATGTTTTCATCGGCAAGCTGGTTCACAAAAGACGTGTTAGCCCCGTTTTCCAGCAGGCGGCGCACCAGATAGGCCAGCAGGGTTTCATGGGTGCCAACAGGTGCATACACGCGGCAGGGGCGGTTCAGCTTTTTGGGGCCAACCACTTCTTCATAAAGCGGTTCACCCATGCCATGCAGGCATTGGAATTCGTACTGGCCCGGGTAATAGTTTTTACCGGCCAGGTGATAAATGGCCGACAGGGTTTGGGCATTATGGGTGGCAAATTGCGGGTAGACCGCAGCAGGTGCGTCCAGCAGTTTACGGGCGCAGGCCAGATAGGCCACATCGGTATAAGACTTGCGGGTATACACCGGGTAGCCTTCCAGGCCATCCACTTGGGCGCGTTTGATTTCGCTGTCCCAGTAAGCGCCTTTGACCAGGCGGATCATTAGGCGGTGATGGGTGCGCCGACCCAGGTCAATCACATAATCAATCACATACGGTGCCCGTTTCTGGTAGGCCTGAATCACAAAGCCAATGCCGTTCCAGCCGTCAAATTCGCGGTTGTGGCAAAGGGCTTCAAGCAGGTCCAGCGACAGCTCCAGGCGGTCGGCTTCCTCGGCATCGATATTTAAGCCAATATCATAGGATTTGGCCAGTTTAGTCAGTGATTCAAGGCGTGGCAGCAGTTCATTCATGATGCGTTCACGCTGGGCACGGGAATAACGCGGATGTAGGGCAGACAGCTTGATGGAAATGCCTGGCCCTTCATAGATGCCCCGGCCCTGTGAGGCCTTGCCAATCGCGTGAATCGCCTGTTCGTATGATTCGTAGTAGCGTTGGGCATCGGCCATGGTGGTGGCGGCTTCGCCCAGCATATCGTAGCTGTAACGGAAACCACGGGCTTCAAATTTGCGGCTGTTGGCCAGTGCGGCAGAAATGGTTTGTCCGGAAACGAACTGTTCACCCATCATGCGCATGGCCATGTTCACGCCCTGGCGAATTAAGGGTTCGCCACCTTTGCCGATTAAGCGGGTAAGGGCCGATGACAGGTTTTGTTCGCTATTAACGGCGACCAGCTTGCCGGTTAGCATTAAGCCCCAGGTAGCGGCATTGACAAATACCGAGGAAGAACCGCCCATATGGGATTTCCAGTCACCATGGCTTAATTTGTCACGGATCAGGGCATCACGGGTGGCTTTGTCGGGGATGCGTAACAAGGCTTCGGCCAGGCACATTAAGGCCACGCCTTCCTGGCTGGACAAGGCAAATTCCTGGATCAGGCCTTCAACGCCGCCCGATGGGCTTTTGTTTTTAAGGGCTTTTACCAGTGACAGGGCCAATTCCCGGGTTTGTTCGGGTTGGGCAATATGGGCCTGTTCCAGCAAAATGGGAATACATTCGGTTTCGGGGCGACGGTAGGCCGCGGTTATGGCTGCCCGCAACACAGACTGGGGCTGGATGTCCTGGCCAAATTCGTAAAACGGCGGGTTAAGCGTCTCGTTGTCGGGAACCTCAATCTCGCTTTCGCCCGTCTGGATCACCAAATGGGACAGTTCTTCAGGGGTATGGCCCCGTTCGATTTGGTCCAGATAAGCCAGCAGGGCCTGTTTGTGCAGCCAATGCGGGGTACAGTTCAGTTTGCTGGCATTGTGCTGCAAACGTTCTTTCAGGGTGGAATCAACCTTGATTCCCAGGGTGGTGTTTTTGTTGGCCATAATTTTTTTGCCGTCATGGGTTGTTCATGACCTCATAGATTATAGAATTTTATGGCCGTACAGTATTAGGGTTAACCATTAATGAAAAAAGGTTAACCCAATGAAAATGCATTATTTATAGTGAAGTAATGCTACCCAGCAGGGCACCGGCAATCAGGAAAATACCGGTCCAGATGTTGGCGCGGAACAGGGCAAAGCTTTTGTCCCGGCGGTTGATGTCGAAGGTGTACAGTTGCCAGAAAAAATGCAGCACAATAATCGCCATGAAGATGCCGTAACCCCAGCCCATGCCCATGGCCAGACCGGCCCAGATCCACAGGATGGCAGTTGCCGCATAAAATCCGCTTAGCCAGATCAGGCCTTTTTCACCAAATTTCAGGGCGGTGGAACGCAGTCCCAGCTTGATATCATCTTGCATGTCGGCATAGGCATAAATGGTGTCATAGCCAATTTGCCACATCACGGCACCCAGCCACATGGCAATGGCAGCGGTGGGAACGGTATTTTGGGTGTCTGACCAGGCCATCAGCATGCCCCAGTTAAAGGCAATACCCAGTACAAGTTGGGGCCAGTAGGTAAACCTTTTGCACAGCGGGTAAATAAATACAATAGGTACCAGCAATACGGCCAGCCAGCGGCTGTAACTGTTAATGAAAAACAGCAGGCTGGCTGCCAGAGCCAATTGGGCAAACAGGAAAACATAAGCCTGTTTAAGTGTAATCTGGCCACTGGTTAAGGGACGGTAACGGGTGCGTGCCACATGTTTGTCGAAGTCGCGATCGCAAATGTCGTTAATGGTGCAGCCGGCGCTGCGCATGAGCAGGGCACCCAGGCAGAAAATAAGTAGGCGCCAGACATCGGGCAGGCCGTTGGCGGCCTGGATAAGGGCGGCAATGCAGGGCAACAGGGTCAGCCAGGTGCCAATGGGACGGTCCAGTCGGCAGATGCGGGCATAAGGCCCCCAAGAGGCGGGCAGGTAACGTTCGACCCAGTCGTTATGGTGGATATCGCTTAAATTGGGTTGTTGGGTGTTAACAGTCATTGATATTTGCGTATGGCTTCAGGGTATCGGTTCAGAGTAGAGTGGCCACATTTTAACGTGTTTATGGAGCTTGCGGCAAAACCCGCCCGTTTGTGTCAAGGCGGCTAATTAATAGCCAAAAATAAATTGCAAAAGTGTGTTGCTCGGCGGTGATATGACGGTTGGGCAGCGTTTGTTCATATACAATAATTTCTTTTGGTAACACAGACCCGACACAATCCGCTGGCTTTCTGCCACCTTTTATTTCACGGGTCATTTTGTTTTCAGGTTTATTTTATATGCCCAGCTATATAGAGATACTTGCAACAGTCTTGTTTGCAATTGCCATTATTCATACTTTTTCGGTTTCTTATTTTGCCAAACTGGCGCACCGGAACGGTCCCCATGCAGGCATGTGGCATTTGCTGTCTGAAGTAGAGGGTGTATTTGGTGTTTGGGCTGCCATTCTTATTGTGGTCATGGCATTGGCTGGGGGCCTGGACCCCGCGGTTGAATACATGGAAAGCCGCAACTTTACCGAGCCCCTGTTTGTGTTTGCCATTATGGTGGTAGCGGCCAGCCGGCCGATTCTTCAACTGGTTAGTGATGTGGTTCGCTTTATTGCCAGGGTGGCACCGGTGCAAACCGAAGTGGCCACGTTTTTCATTACCTTGTCACTGGTGCCCCTGGCTGGTTCTTTCATTACCGAGCCCGCCGCCATGACCCTGGCCGCTCTTATGCTAAAAGAAGGCTTTTTTACCCGCAGCGGTAATGTGCGGTTCAAGTACCTGGCCTTGGGGGTCCTGTTTGTCAATATCTCTATTGGTGGGGTGCTAACTGCCTATGCCGCGCCGCCGGTGCTGATGGTGGCGCAAAAATTTGGCTGGGATAGCGTTTACATGGCCACCCATTTTGGCTGGAAAGCGGCTGTGGCCGTGATTGCCAATGCGTTAATTATTACCCTGATTTGCCGCAAGGATATCGAGTCCCGTTTGGTGGGTACCGGTCGTGGTATTAATGCTCCCAAAACCCAAAGTACTGAAAAAGTACGCCCTCGCGTGCCGGTTAGCGTTATTCTGGTGCATTTGTTATTCCTGGTGGGTATTGTTTTGTTTGCCCATCATGCGGCCATTTTTCTGGGCCTGTTAATGCTTTTCATTGGTTATTGCGAAGCCTATAAGCATCATCAAGACCGTCTCATGATTCGTGAAGGCTTAATGGTGGGTTTCTTCCTGGCCGGTCTGGTGATTCTGGGTGGGTTGCAGCAATGGTGGCTGCAAGACCTGCTGGGTGGCATGTCGCCTACTGTCCTGTACTGGGGTGCCATGGTGTTAACGGCGGTTACCGATAATGCGGCGCTAACCTATCTGGGTTCCCTGGTAGAAGGCACTAACGAAATCTGGCGTTATATGCTGGTGGCGGGGGCGGTAACCGGGGGCGGTTTAACCGTAATTGCCAATGCGCCCAACCCGGCCGGATTTTCTATTTTGCGGGGCTGTTTTCCCCATGGTTCGATTTCGCCAAAATGGTTGCTGGTGTCGGCATTGTTGCCAACGCTCATGGCGGCCATCATGTTTTTATTGCCAGTACAGATTCTTGGAAGTACAGGTTTGTAAAACACGTTAAAATAAACGGTTTTATTGGATTTTACATTGGGTAAGGTGTATTTAGCCTAGCCATGTTTACTTTTTTTGTGAGTTAAGCTGTGCCAATTTATGCATATAAATGCAGCGCTTGCGGTCATGAGCAGGATGTGCTGCAAAAAATGTCTGATGATCCCCTTACCGTTTGCCCCGAGTGCAAGCAGGAAACCTACACCAAACAGGTTACCGCTGCGGGCTTTCAATTAAAGGGTACGGGGTGGTATGTGACTGATTTCCGTGGTTCAAACCCGTCTTCGGGCGGGGCAGCAGCCAGTTCCGGTACCTCTTCCTCCCCAGGGGACAGTACCGCTCCCTCTTCCGGAAGCAGCACGACTTCAGCTTGATTTTTAACTAGAATATCATCGGCATTGCATCAGTAATGCCATTGTTTACAGATTTTTCGGAGCATTTCAATTATGCGTACCTGCTATACCGGTCAGGTTTGTCTTGATCACCTGGATCAAACCGTTACATTATTTGGTTGGGTGCATCGTCGTCGCGATCATGGTGGCGTTATTTTTATCGACTTGCGCGATCGTGAAGGGCTTGCCCAAATTGTGTTTGATCCCGACAATGAAGCCGCATTTGAAATTGCCGAAAATCTTCGCAACGAATATTGTATTCGTATTACCGGGCTGGTGCGTCACCGCCCTGAAGGCACGGTTAACCCAGACCTGAAATCTGGCGAGGTGGAAATCCTGTGCCGTGAAGTTGAAGTCCTGAATGCATCGGTGACGCCACCCTTCCAGCTGGATGATGACAACCTGTCTGAAACCACCCGCCTTACCCATCGTGTTCTGGACTTGCGTCGTCCGCAAATGCAGCGCAACCTCATGTTGCGTTACCGGGTTTCCATCGAAGTGCGTAAATACCTGGATAACCTGGGCTTTATCGATATTGAAACCCCCATGCTTACCAAGAGCACGCCCGAAGGCGCCCGTGATTACCTGGTGCCTTCCCGTGTTCATGATGGCCAGTTCTTTGCCCTGCCGCAGTCTCCGCAGCTGTTCAAGCAAATGTTAATGGTATCGGGTTTCGACCGTTATTACCAAATCACCAAATGCTTCCGTGACGAAGACTTGCGCGCCGATCGCCAGCCTGAATTTACCCAGATCGACTGCGAAACCTCTTTCCTGAACGAAGAGCAGATTCGCGAGATCTTTGAAGGCATGCTGCGTCATATCTTCAAGGTGGTGCACAGTGTAGATCTTGATGATCCCTTCCCGATCATGTCCTGGGACGAAGCGATGAAACGCTTTGGCTCAGACAAACCCGACATGCGTGTGAAACTGGAGTTCACTGAATTAACCGACGTCATGAAAGACGTTGATTTCAAGGTTTTCTCGGGCGCTGCCAACCAGGCAGGTGGCCGGGTGGTTGCCTTGCGCGTGCCTCAGGGTGCTGCGCTGTCACGCAAAGAAATAGACGACTACACCCAATTTGTGGCTATTTACGGTGCCAAGGGTCTGGCCTGGATCAAGGTTAATGAAGTGGCCAAGGGCCGTGATGGCCTGCAGTCACCCATTGTGAAAAACATTCACGATGCCGCTCTGGCTGAAATCATCAAACGCACCGGTGCCCAGGATGGCGATATCCTGTTCTTTGGTGCCGATAAGGCCAAAGTGGTTAACGATGCCATTGGTGCCTTGCGCGTCAAGCTGGGTCACAGCGATTTTGCCAAAGAGCACGGCCTGTTTGAAAAAACCTGGAAACCCTTGTGGATTGTTGACTTCCCGATGTTTGAATACGACGAGGAAGAAGGGCGTTACACCGCTGCACACCATCCCTTTACCAGCCCTAAAGATGGTCACGAAAACTATCTTGAAACCGATCCGTCCAAAGCGTATGCCAAGGCCTATGATCTGGTGCTGAACGGTTGGGAAATTGGGGGTGGATCGGTTCGTATTCACCGTGAAGAAGTCCAGAGCAAGGTATTCCGTGCCTTAAATATCAACGAAGAAGAAGCCCGTGAGAAATTCGGCTTCCTGCTTGATGCCCTGCAGTACGGTGCGCCGCCGCACGGTGGCCTGGCATTCGGTCTTGACCGCCTGGTTACGTTAATGGCCGGTGCCGACTCTATCCGTGACGTGATTGCTTTCCCGAAAACACAGCGTGCACAATGCCTGCTAACCCAGGCACCTTCTGAGGTAGACGAGAAGCAATTGCGTGAGTTGCATATCCGTTTGCGGAATATTGAGGTTAAATAAACTTCAGTTTAGTAAAAAGGGGGCAATGCCCCCTTTTTACTTGTTCCGACGCTCCTGCATGGGAACAAGTAACAGTTTGCGTGGAACCACCCCGTCGCTTTGCGACACCCCTCCGCGGGAGGGGAATGTTTAAATGCTTTCGCTTAACTGCTCCATGACCTGTGGGTTCTCCAGGGTAGAAATATCCTGGGTAACTGTTTCACCCTTGGCCAGGGTTCTTAGCAGGCGGCGCATGATTTTGCCTGAACGGGTTTTGGGCAGGTTTTCACCAAAGCGAATGTCATCAGGCTGGGCAATTTTGCCAATTTCATGGGCGACCCAGCTCTTCAGCTCGGCAGCCATTTTTTTGGCCTCTTCACCTTCGGGGCGATCACCTTTTAACACCACAAAAGCCACTACGGCTTCGCCTTTGAGATCGTGCGGCTTGCCAACCACGGCGGCTTCCGCCACCAGGGGGTTGGCCACCAGGGCCGATTCAATTTCCATCGTGCCCAAACGGTGTCCGGATACATTCAGCACATCGTCAATACGACCCATGATCCAGATATAACCCTGTGCATCGCGGTGGGCGGAGTCACCCGCCAGATAGGTTTTGCCGCCAAACTCATCGGGGAAATAAGTGGCGGTAAAACGTTCGTCATCACGCCAGATGGTACGCAGCAGCGACGGGAATGGTCGTTTAATCACCAGGGAACCGCCTTTGCCTTGCTCTACCGAGGCACCTGATTCGTCAACAATATCAGTCATAATGCCGGGTAATGGCAGGGTGCATGAACCGGGCTTGATAGAGAAAGCACCAGGAATGGGGGCAATCATGTGCGCACCGGTTTCGGTTTGCCACCAGGTGTCCACAATGGGGCAGCGGCTTTGGCCAACGGTTTCGTAATACCACATCCAGGCTTCGGGGTTGATGGGTTCGCCCACCGAACCCAGCAGGCGCAGGGAAGACAGGTCAAACTTGCCAGGCAAATCGGGGCCCAGTTTGATGAGAGAACGGATAGCGGTGGGGGCGGTATAGAAGGTAGTAACCTTGTGTTTTTCAATCATCTGCCAGAAGCGGGATGCATCGGGGTAGGTGGGTACACCTTCGAATACGATCTGGGTAGCGCCAACGGCCAACGGGGCATAGCAAATAAAGGTATGGCCGGTAATCCAGCCCACGTCGGCGGTGCACCAGAAGACATCATTGGACTTGTAATCAAACACCCAGCGCATGGATAAAACGCCACCCAGCAGATAACCGCCGGTACTGTGCTGAACCCCTTTGGGTTTGCCGGTACTGCCGGAAGTATAAAGAATGAATAAAGGATCTTCGGCATTCATCCATTCGGGTTCGCACTGGCTGGACTGGCCCTGGGTAATATCGTGCCACCAGAGGTCGCGTGAATCGTCCCATGGGGTGTCACTGTCGGTGCGTTTAAGGACAATCACTTTTTCAATGCTGGTGCAGTCGCGATGCGACAGTGCTTCGTCAACCGTGGACTTGAGCGGGGTAAATTTGCCACCCCGCACGCTTTCGTTAGCGGTAATAATAATTTTGGCTTCGGCATCTTTAACGCGATCACGCACGGCACCTGAAGAGAAACCGCCAAAAACCACCGAATGGATCGCACCAATACGGGCGCAAGCCTGCATGGCGACAACGGCTTCAGCGGTCATGGGCATGTAAATAACCACGCGATCGCCTTTGGTTACGCCCAGGCTTTTCAGGGCATTGGCAAACTGGCAAACACGGTCATGCAACTGCTGGTAAGTAATGTGTTCGCTCTGGCCATCATCTTTTTCATAAATAATGGCGGTTTTGTCGGCTTTGTCAATAAGATGGCGGTCAATGCAGTTATAGGAGGCATTCAGTTCACCATCGGCAAACCATTTATAGAAGGGGGCGTTGCTTTCATCAAGCACCTGGGTGAAGGGCTTCTTCCATGTCAGGTTCTCTCTGGCCGCATCTGCCCAAAAGCCCTCGTAATCTTCGTTTGCCTTGTTGCACAGCGCGTTGTAGGCATCGCTGCTGATATTGGCGTTATTTACAAAATCCTCATTGGGTTGAAAAACCCGGCTTTCTTTCAATACTGATTCTATTGCTGACATGATTTGTCCCTTTATATAGTTAAAATTTAATCGTTGCCGGATAGATGATAGCCAACTATCCGGCTATTATTTTATTTTAATGTTGTGCGGCTCCTGATGCACCAATTCCGGTCATTGAGCGCACATATTGTGCCTGGAATCCAGCCTTGTCCAGTTTGGCCCGTTCAGAAGTGTCGGTAACAGAAACCAGCCAGGCCACGATAAAGGTCAGGGGAATGGTAAACAGGGCAGGGTTACCGTACGGGAAAATAGGCGCGTCGTTATGCAGCACGCTAACCCATACCGTAGGTCCCAGTACAATCAGGACGGTGGCGGCAATCAGACCGCTGAAGCCACCCACCACGGCACCGCGTGTAGTCAGGTTCTTCCAGAACATGGACAGGAACAGGATGGGGAAGTTGGCGGAAGCAGCCAGCGCAAAGGCCAGGCCCACCATGAAGGCCACGTTCTGGTTCTCGAAAGCAATACCCAGGATAATGGCCAGCACACCCAGTACCAATGTGGTTAAGCGGGAAATGCGCATTTCATCATGAGGACGGGCTTTGCCTTTCATAATGACTGATGCGTACAGATCATGGCTAACGGCAGAGGCCCCGGACAAGGTTAGGCCGGCAACCACGGCCAGAATAGTGGCAAAGGCAACGGCAGAGATAAAGCCCAGGAAAATGTTGCCACCCACGGCATTGGACAAATGCACGGCCGCCATATTGGTGCCGCCAATAATTTGGGTAATTTCAACCCCATCTTTGATCGTGGTTTCAAAAAACTGTGGGTCTTTGGTTAGTAGCATGATGGCGCCAAAACCAATAATAAAGGTCAGGATGTAGAAGTAACCAATAAAGCCGGTAGCCACAAATACGGATTTACGTGCCTGCTTGGCATCTTTTACCGTGAAAAAACGCATCAGGATATGGGGCAGGCCTGCGGTACCAAACATTAAGGCCACACCCAGTGAAAGGGCATCAATCGGGTTTTTCACCAACCCGCCCGGGCTCATGATAGAGGTCCCTTTTTCATGAACTTCGGTGGCTTTCTTAAACATGATTTCAGGACTGAAATCGGCAATTTTCAAGACCATGAACGCCATGAAAGTGGCCCCCGACAGCAGCAGGACGGCTTTGATGATTTGCACCCAGGTGGTGGCCAGCATGCCGCCAAACAGGACGTACAGCACCATTAACACACCCACAATAAGCACGGCCCAGATATAGTTCATGCCAAACAGCAGCTGGATAAGCTTGCCTGCACCAACCACCTGTGCAATCAGGTAAATCATTACCACCAGCAAGGTACCCGAAGCGGCAAACAGACGCACGGGGGTTTGTTTGAGGCGGTAGGCGGCCACATCGGCAAAGGTGAATTTGCCCAGATTGCGCAAACGCTCGGCAATCAGGAACAGCACAATGGGCCATCCCACCAGAAAGCCAGTGGAATAAATAAGACCATCGTAGCCGGTGGTGTAAACCATGGCTGAAATGCCCAGGAATGAAGCGGCGGACATATAATCGCCGGCAATCGCCAGACCGTTTTTAAAGCCGGAAATACCCCCTCCGGCGGTATAAAAATCGCTGGTAGTGGTGTTTTTACGAGCGGCCCAGTAGGTAATGTACAGGGTAGCGGCCACGAACAGGAAGAACATGATAATGGCCGGAATGTTCAGGGGTTGTTTTTCAACTTCACCGGTCAGGGCGTCGGCCCAGGCCGAGGTGCTGAACAGGCCAGCCAGCAGGGCCAGTAAATATTTATTCATGGTTTTGCTCCTGCACCACACGAATCACCCGTTGGGTGGTTTCTTCGAATACGCCATTGGCTTTATGTACATAAATGCCGGTAATGGCAATCGCAAACAAAATCACGAACAGGCCAATATAAATGCCCCAGGTGGTAATGCTGCCGGTGCCTACGGGTACCCCGAAGGATTCGGGGCTAAGCCCGATATACAAGATATAAACCACATAGATGCTGAATATGAGGATGGAAAAACTCCATCCGAGCACACTTTTCTGGTGTGCCATTTTTTGGAACTCAGGGTTATCCAATACCCTTTGCGTCAGTTTATCCACTTTATGTCTCCGGTAAAGTAAAACTGTTTTTAAAAAAGAAGGGACTGCTTTGTTGTTATTGGACTTGGCGTAATGTAAAGGAGACAAGACCGCTATTTCTAATTTTATTTTTTGATTGATAGTATTTGCTCAAATTATGATTGATTAAAAGAATCAATAAAATCAATGGCTTGTGATGTTGTTTTGGGCAAGTTAGGCAAAGTGTAAAAAACGGCCATGATAAAACCCTTGATCTAAATCAAAAGATAAATACTTTTCTTCGGAAAATTTTTTATATCACAGGCGTACAATAAAAACGCGGTAAAAAAAACGCCATCAAAAAGCGTCATGAAATAATTAAAAAAACCTAAAAAACAATTATTAAAAAAGTTTAAATTTAAATGGAGTATCCAGGAGGATAAATGGATCTGACTCAACTGAAAAGTTTTGTGGCAGTGGCCCATTACGGGCATTTAACGCAGGCGGCTGAATCCCTGCATTTGTCACAACCGGCCGTGACCGCACAAATCAAGGCCATAGAGCGCAACCTTGATGTTAATTTGTTTGACCGTAATACCCAGGGCATGAAACTCACACCGGCTGGCGAGGCCTTTTTGCCCAAGGCCGAATCTATTTTGCAGCAAATGCGCGAGCTTGATGTTTTTGCCCTTAGCCTTTCAGCTACCTATGTGGAACAGGCAAAACTGGGCATTATCCAATCGGTAGACCGGCAGATGTTAAGCCGCCTGGTTAACCGTACTCTTGAACTGGACAGCTCTTTATACCTGCATATTGAAAACAGCCTTAGCGGAGAAGTCCTGAACAAAGTGCGCAAGAAAGAGCTTGATGCCGGTTTTTTTCTGGGTGACAACCCTTACCGCACGGTTTACGCCATAGAGCTTGATGAGATTCATTATGTGCTGGTGGTGGCCGTGCAGCGGCTGGCCCAAGCCATAGAAAGCCCTAAAGAATTTTTCAATTCCGCCACCTGGATAGAACGCCCGGCTTTTTCGGCCGGCGATAAAATTAGCAACCGCTTCTGGCACCAGCAAAAACTGTCGCCGCAAACCGTGCTGGTTTGTGATGATATTGATTTATGCATAGAGCTGGTGGCCAGCAACCTGGCTGTCACGCTGATTCCCTCGCGTGAAGCGTATCGGGCCATCAAGGCGGGTAAAAAAATTGCCTTGGTACCGGGGTATGAAATGCGTGCACGACTTAGTTATATTTATCCGGCCGAATACGAAACCGATAAAAACAGCCAGCTTATCCGCCAGGCAGTGTGTGATACCTGGGGCGTGTCGCCGTAAACCTTAAACGGTATTAATAAAAGTCATCCTAAATAAACCACATCACTTTTCCTGATCTGCCATATCAGCATCCTGTCTTGAGGTACAGACGGCCTGCCAACTTGTTTCAGGCATAAACGCATGAGCCTATGCTATGCTTTTTAAGCATGAATTTTTGTAAAGATGTCCCGAATTTATCAGGGATTCAAAAAAGGTACACTAAATGCTATTAAGATAGTTAATACTATTAAGATTATCTTAATAATAAAACCAAACAGGAATGGAGTTAAACATGACAACAGAAGTACAAACCTCATTGAAAGGGAAAGTGGCGTTGGTAACGGGTGCGGCCAGTGGTTTGGGGCGTGAAATTGCCCTGACCTATGCCAAGGCCGGTGCGGCGGTCGGCATTGCCGACCTGAATATTGATGGGGCCAATAAAGTAGCTGAAGAAATTATTAATGCCGGTGGCAAAGCCATTGGGGTTGTGATGGACGTGACCAGCGAAGAGCAGGTTAACCAGGGCGTAGAAGCCGTTGTGGCCGAGTTCGGTTCGATTGATATTCTGGTTTCTAATGCAGGCATACAAACTATTGAATCCATTGATAAATTTGATTACGCCAAATGGAAGCAGATGCTGGCGATTCATCTTGACGGTGCTTTCCTGACCACCAAGGCCGCACTTAACCACATGTATCCTGCAGGCCGTGGTGGTGTGGTTATTTACATGGGTTCAGTCCATTCACACCTGGCTTCCAAACTGAAGGCTCCCTACGTAACTGCCAAGCATGGTTTGCTGGGCCTGGCACGTGTGCTGGCCAAGGAAGGCGCCGAACATAATGTTCGTTCGCATGTTATTTGCCCTGGATTTGTGCGTACCCCTATTGTTGAAAAACAAATTCCCGAACAGGCCAAAGAACTGGGTATTTCCGAAGAAGAAGTGATTAAAAATGTCATGCTGGGCGGTACCGTAGACGGAGAGTTCACCACTGCCGACGATATTGCCCAAACGGCCCTGTTCCTGGCCGCATTCCCCAACAAGGCATTAACCGGCCAATCAATTACCGTCAGCCATGGCTGGTACATGCACTAAGTTGTGTTGTTTTTATTAATATTCCAGTCCGGAGAAATCATTGAAATTGCCAAATTATGAGCGCATCGCCCTGGTCTTGCAGGGTGGCGGGGCGCTGGGTGCTTATCAGGCCGGGGTCTACCAGGGCCTGAATGAAGCGGGTATCAAGCCCAATCATATTTCCGGCATCTCTATTGGTGCCCTGAATACCGCTATTATTGCCGGAAATCCGCCCGAGGATCGCGTTGAAAAACTGCATCAGTTCTGGGAAACCATCTGCCAGCCCAATCTGGGCCTGTCCATGTTGCCGTTTTTTGAGCAGGGTTTGTTCAATATGCATGACTGGTACAAGATCGGTCTTGGCAATATGTATGGGTTAAGTGCCATTCTTGATGGCCAGAACGGCTTTTATAAACCTCGTATCCCGCCACCGGCCATGATGGGGCATGGTACGCCTGAACAGGCCAGTTATTACGACGCTTCAGCCCTTAAGCATACCCTTGAAAAATTCTGTGATTTTGACCGCATCAACAGCAATAAATGCGATATTCATGTGTCGGTGGGCGCGGTGAATGTCCGTACCGGCAACTTTGTTTATTTTGACAATGAATGCCACACACTGCGGGCCGAGCATTTCATGGCTTCGGGGGCACTGCCTCCGGCCTTTGCCCCAGTAGAAATTGATGGCGATTACTACTGGGACGGGGGTATCGTTTCTAATACGCCCTTAACCTACGTGCTGGGTGCAAAACCAAGCCGGGACACCTTGGTGTTCCAGGTTGACCTGTGGAGTGCCCGTGGACATGTTCCGAAAAACATGGGAGAGGTTAATGACCGGCAAAAAGAAATCCAGTATTCCAGCCGGACCCGTATGCTGACCGATTACTGGAAACAGGTTCAGGAAATGCGCCATGCCATTGGTAAGTTGCTTGAACTGGTGCCCCATGAAAAACTGGCTAAAAATGGTTCACTGGACCGGCTTAAAGAACTGGCTGACCGGCCCAATTACAATGTGATCCAGTTGATTTATCGTGACCGCCCCTACGAAAGCCATAACAAAGACTATCAGTTTGGTCTTGCCAGCATGAAAGATCATTGGCAATCGGGCCTGATTGATATCCGTGAGACCCTGGTCAAGCCCGAATTCCTGGCCATGCCAGACGATGAAATCGGTTTTGTGTCACATGACGTTCACCGGGATGAAGTGTATGTTCCCAAGGGGGCACAGTCTACATGAGCTCATCGCCTTATCGCAGCCTGCCCTATTTGCTGCTAACGGTGCGTGAAGCACTAATGGTGCATTTTCGGCCCCTTTTGCATGCAGAAGGCCTGACCGACCAGCAATGGCGGGTACTGCGTGCCTTGGGTGAACAGGAGCCTCTTGAGCCTAACCAGCTTTCCAGTGTTTGCATGTTACTGGGCCCCAGCCTGACCCGAATGCTTACGGGCATGGAGCAGTCGGGCCTGATCAGCCGTAGTCGCTCGCGCCAGGACCAGCGGCGGCAGGAAGTTTACCTGACCGAAAAAGGGCAGGCTTTGCTGGCCCGGATCAAGCCACTTATTGAAAACCAGCATAATGCGCTGGAAGAAAGCATTGGCAAGGAGCTGATGGACAGGATTTATAAAGATCTTGACAGCCTGCAGGAAAAAATTCCACAGGAACCGCTTGTCAGGAAAAAAGACGCTTTATGATACGTAAGCAAAAATACTGTTTTAAAACCGTATTTTTGCTTTTGCCATTTTTTAATATGACGATCGGTTTTTAACATGAGCTGGAGCGCTAAACTCAAACTGCACCACCTGAAAATTCTGGTGGCGCTGGCCGAACAGAAAAACCTGACTCGGGTGTCTGAACTCATGAATATGACCCAGCCAGCCCTGTCAAAATGGCTGTCGGGCCTGGAAGAGGAAATCGGCATGCCTCTGTTTGAACGGCACAGTAAAGGGATCCGGCCCACAGCAGGTGGTTTGCTGGTGGTCAAGCATGCACGCCGTTTACTTAATGAACTGGAACGCTCTACCAAAGATGTCGAGCTCTTCAAGCAAGGCATTCAGGGGTCGCTCATGATTGGCAGTTCGCCGGTGGCCACCGATGTGGTTTCAAAGGCGGTGCTGGCCCTGCTTAAAGACTATCCCAATGTTCATGTGCGCATCCTGGAAAACGTCATGACGCCGTTACTGGAACAACTGGTTTCGGGGCATATCGATGCTGTTATTGGCCGGGTGGGCGGCAATGCCCTGCAATTGCCCCTGAATTATAAAGTGCTTTATACCGAACCCATCTGTTTTGTGGCCAGGCCGGGGCATCCCCTGGCAGCCCAGAAAAATATTGATTGGGTACAGTTAAGCGATTATTACTGGATTGTCTGGCCTACTGGCACCCCCATCAGAAGCAGTATTGACCATGCGCTGGTTGACTTGGGCATGATGATGCCGGCCAATCATGTTGAATCGGGCTCGATGAGTGCCACCGTGCGCATGGTGCAGGCTAGCGATATGGTGGGTATTTTGTCGCAGCGTCTGGCTGAAAGCTTTGCCACTGAACAGCAGCTGGTTATTCTGGATTTGCCTAAAATTGAGCAAAAGGGCAGTGTAGGTATTTTCTGGCGCCAGAACGAACCGCCATCAGATACGCTAGAGGCCTTTTTGGGGCACTTGGTAGAAGCATCCCAGTAATAAGAAGAAGCCTGCTTTTCCTTACGCCAACTGTGCCCACGCAGGGTGTAAGCAGTAAAATTCCCCTCTGTGGAGGGGTGGCAGGCGAAGCCTGACGGGGTGGTGCTTTCTTCATCCCGGTTCCCACGCTCATGAACTGATCCCAAAAAGTTGGACACCTATTCAACTTATTGGGATCAGTTCACGCCAGCGAGGGAACGGGATTTTTAATCAAGCCGCATCAAGCAGTAGCTGGCGCGATGTAATCGGGTTGGTTTTCTGGTGCTGCTGCCTTGAAGGCAGGCATTGACGTGCAATGCTCATACACTTTCATGCAACGTGGATAGGCGCTCATATCGCATTTCATGCGAATGGCATTGGCCAGTTGTGGAACCAGGCAGCAATCGGCCAGGCTAGGTGTATCGCCAACGCAGAAGTTGCCAGAGCCGGCTTTTTCAAGCAAGGCCTCTATGCTTTGCAGGCCCGTTGCAATCCAGTGCGCGTACCAGGCCTGTTTTTGCTCTTCACTAAGCTGAAGGTCTTTGCTTAAGTACTTCAGGATACGCATATTGTTAACGGGGTGGATATCGCAAGCAATGCCATAGGCAATTTCCAGCACCAGGGCTCGCTGTGCCGCTGGCTCAGGAATAAGCGGGGCAACGGCAGGGTATTTCCGGTCCAGATAATCAATAATCGCCAATGACTGGCCAATAGACCCTTCAGGAATATCGGCCAGAGCCGGAACCAGGCCCATTGGGTTCAGTTTGCAAAAATCAGGTTCGTTCTGTTCACCAACACGAATATTAATGCCTTCGGTTTCATACGGGACACCTTTCAGGGCCAAGGCGATACGGACACGATAAGAAGCGGAACTATTGAAAAAGCTGTAAAGTTTAGTCATTGTTTATCTTTTTTGATGGTTAATGCCGTTTGGCTGATGCAGAAGATACCCCTGTAACAGAGGGGTATCTTCGCGTTTTATAATTGAATATTACGAATAAAAAAGAATGGTTTTACGATACATTGGCGGGTGTTGCGTTAATAGAGGCATCATGGCTGACACGCTTTTGTTTAGCCAGCGAGAACATATACAGCACCAAGATGCACGAAGCGGTAATTAAAGCGGGAAATGCCAGTGACTTGAAAATGGTGGTAAATTCATAACCCCATGAAATCATGGTGCCGCCGGCAAACGCGCCAAAGATGGCACCGCAACGTCCGGCCGCATTGGCCCAGCTAACACCGGTTGCCCGGCACTCGGTGGGATACAAAATGGCAGACAAAGAGTTGAACCCAACCTGTGCGCCACTAATACCCACACCGGCACCAAAAATGCCCAGCACCAACAGCGGAATATTACTGGTTGAAAAACCAATAAGCGCAATGAAACCAGCACCCAATATATAACTGGTAATTAACACTTTATAGGGGTTGCGTTTGTCCATCAAGCTGCCCAGGTAAATGGCGCCCAGCGTACCGCCAATCTGGAAGGCAGCGGTAATCCAGGAAGCTTTGGACAGTTCGACGCCAATACTGCCAAGCAAAGTGGGTACCCAGCTGGAAAACAGGTAAATAATAAGGAAGCTCATGAAGAAAGCCAGCCATAATACCGCCGTTACCATGATCAGGCCCGGCTGGAACAGGGCGGTAACTGCACTTTTGCCAGTTTTGATCTCGTCTAAATGGAAGACCGTATTGGGGTAGGCTTTGCCGGTAATTTTGCCCATGAAAGCGGCAATGCTGGCGGGTGATTCGTTTTTACTAACGCGATAACGGGGCGATTCATCCAGAAAGAAGTAAAGCGCAATCACCAGTGTTAGCGGCAGTACACCACCCAGCACCAAAATACCGTGCCAGTTAACCAGGTGCAGCAATTGTGCGGTTAGTACCCCACCCAGGGCCGAACCCAGCGTAAACCCACAAAACATAAGAGTAACCAGGGCCGAGCGACGACGGGTAGGCAGGAACTCGGATGTCATGGTAATGGCGGTAGGCATGGCACCACCCAGGCCGATGCCGGTTAAAAACCGCAGGAAAGCCAGGGTTTCCATATCGGGAGAAAAGGCCGACAGCAGGCTCATCAGGCCAAAAAAGAAAACGCTAAATATCAGAATTTTCTTGCGTCCCAGGCGGTCTGCCAATGGGCCAAAAACAATGGCACCAAGGGTTAGGCCAATAAGACCGGAAATGAACAGGGGGGTTAGCTGGGGCTTGCTTAAACCCCAATCGGCCACAATGGCTGGTGCAATAAAGCCGATAGCCGCTGTATCAAGACCATCGGTGGCGACAATTAAAAAGCACAGCAGGATGGTTTTCCACTGGTAACGGGAAATAGGGGCATCATCAAGCGCTTTTTGGACGCTTAATGATTGGGATATATTGGACATTGGAAAGTCTCCGGAAAGAAATGCCGGGTCATTTACAATGAGTGAGAGGGTTCCCGGCAGTCTGGTGAAAACAATGCATTTTCACGTATGTTGCCAATGTAACCTGATGTGATATTGAAAATAAAATGATATTTACAGCCTTGCTATAACTTTTAGATTATAACAAGGCGGTGATATTTGCCAGGTTTTAAACGCTTACCGGGCGCTGGCAAAGGTATCGCATTGCGCGATATTGCCGCTTTCCAGACCCCGTTTAAACCAGGTCATGCGCTGTTGTGAGGTGCCATGGGTAAACGAATCGGGCACCACATAACCCTGCTGCTGTTTTTGCAGGCGGTCATCACCCACGGCGGCTGCCGCATTGATGGCCTCATCAATATCGCCAGGTTCAATAATGTCTCCCTGACGGCGTAACTCATTGGCCCAAATGCCGGCCAGGCAATCGGCCTGTAACTCGGACAGAACTGACATGGCATTGGCCTGGCGCTGGTTGCCACGGTTACGAATCTGGTCTACCTGTTCCAGGATGCCCAGGCGGTTTTGCACATGATGGCCAATTTCGTGGGCAATCACATAACCCTGGGCAAAGTCGCCATGCGCACCCAGGCGCTGCCCCATTTCCCTGAAAAAGCTTAAATCCAGATAAACCTTTTCATCGGCCGGGCAATAAAAAGGTCCCATCGCAGCCTGACCCAGGCCACAGGCGCTACGCGTAGACCCGCTGTACAAAACCAGCTTGGGCTCGGGGTAAGCCCCCCATCCCTGTTGTTGGAATATCCTGCCCCAGGCATCTTCGGTGGTTTTAAGCACCTTGGCCACAAATTTGCTTTCGGCATCGCTTAAGCCCTGGGTTGAACTTGTTGAATAGGTGGTTTCTTCATATTGCGAAGGCGTGTCGGAACCGGTCATTTGCAGCAGCATGTTAGGGTCAACCCCAAAATACATGGCAACCAGGATAAGCACGATGGTGCCAAGACCAAATTTTTTTCCGCCACCACCACCACCACCACCGCCACCTCTGCGGCCAAACATGCCACCGCCCATTCCCGTGCGGTTGCCCCGACGGTCTTCTATGTTTTTGCTTTCGTCAGATCCATCCAAACGCATTTTATTTTCCTTGAAACCATGGTTGCCGTATCGCAGCGTGCCGCTGTACAAATGTTTTGGCCCCATTTTAAACATAATCAGGGCAAGTCCCTTAATTTGGGTGTAAACAACTGCAAGTTTTGCGTTCTTGCAACGACGTCTTTTTTTTCACTTAACAAGCCTGCCAACAACTTGCTGTTAAAATGGGAATCCAAACAGGACATTGCATTAATCATGAAATTAATTGGCGCAATCACTGTGATGGCGTGTTTTGCCTGCCCATTGGGGGCCTTACAGATTTTCTGGAGTTGTTTTTGTGGATTTTGGTCAAATAGTTCAATCAATTAGTGTGTATGCGCTGCCCCTGCTTTTTGCAATCACCCTGCACGAGGCAGCCCACGGTTATGTCGCTCAAAAATTTGGTGACCACACCGCATTTATGCTGGGAAGAATCAGCCTGAACCCGGTTAAACATATTGATCCTGTAGGCACCATTATTGTGCCTTTGGCCATGGCCCTGCTTAATACCGGGTTTATTTTTGGCTGGGCCAAGCCGGTACCGGTTAACTTCAACAATTTGCGCAACCCTAAAAAGGACATGATCTGGGTGGCTGCTGCCGGGCCCGGTGCCAATCTGGGCATGGCTATTTTCTGGGCCATCATGGCCAGGGTGGCGCTTGAATTTGGCGGTTTTGGTGGTTTCTGGTGGCTCATGGCCATTGCCGGCATACAGGTAAACGTTATTTTAATGGTGTTTAACCTGTTTCCTTTGCTGCCACTGGATGGCGGGCGCGTGCTGTCGGGTTTATTACCGTCAAAGCTGGCCTGGGAATACAATAAAATTGAACCTTATGGCATGTTTATACTCATAGGATTAATAGTAACCGGAATCATCACCCCTATTATTTTTCCAATTATCCAAATGGTGGTTCAGTGGCTGGTTACCCTGTTCATTCTTTAAGGAACAAGCAAAAACATGACAGTACTTAAAATTGTCAGTTATAACATTCACAAAGGGAAAACGGCGTTGGGGCGTCGCAGTTCACTGTTTGATCTTCGCGCTGGTCTGTTGGCCCTGAAGGCTGATCTGGTTTTCCTGCAAGAAATTCAGGGGCGCAACGAAAAAGAACACCATCAGCATGCCCAGCCCGCTTTATTGGCCGGGCATTTGCACATGGAAGTGGCCTACGGGTGCAATGCCGTCAGGAAAAAAACCGATCATGGCAACGCCCTGTTGTCCAAGTATGAAATTATTGACCATGAAAATGAAGATATTTCCGACCACAAACTGGAGCAGCGTGGTGTTTTGCATGCCCAGGTAAGTGTTGGAAACCAGCGAGTGCATTGTTTTGTGGTGCACCTGGGGCTGTTCAACGTTAGCCGGATCCGTCAGGTAACGGCCATTATCGAACGTATCAAGCGCTTGGTCCCCGAAGACGAGCCCTTGATTATTGCCGGTGACTTCAACGACTGGAATGAAAAGCTAGCCCCTTATTTTGCCAAAGAACTGGGTGTGCATGAAGTGTTTGCCAATACACCGGTGCGGCTGGATGATGAACTGCCCCGAATGAAGGTTTCCTTTAAGCGCCTTTGGGACACGTTCAGTTTCAGGAAACTGATGGAAACTGAAAAAATGCTGCGTTACCAGCGCATTAAAATGCCCGAAATTTCCCTGAAAACCCTGCCTAAAGTGCTTAAGCATTTGCAAGACCCTAACGAATTGCCACCACCGCGCACGTTCCCGGCAGCTTTCCCGTGGTTAAGGCTGGACAGAATGTACCAGCGCGGTTTTGAAATCCGCTCGGCCCAGGTGTTAAAAGGCAAGCCCTGGAATAAAATATCCGACCATGCGCCTATTTGTGTGGAACTGGCGTTGGTTAAGCCTCAGGACGTTGCCAAGGCTGAGGTTTTAGAGGCTGGTGTAGCAGATGCTGATGCTTCAGCGACGCTGTGTGCGTAACTATTCTGTTCGGGGCTTCGCTTGAGAATGTGCCTGTTATGTAACCACCCCGTCGCTACGCGCCACCCCTCCGCAGAGGGGAATTATTTGAGGCTTCGCTGGGTGGGTTGGTTGGGTTAGGACCACCCCGGCGCTTTGCGCCACCCCTCCACCGGAGGGGAATGTGTAGCACAAACGTTTCCACGAAGAAGGAAAATTCCCCTCTGCGGAGGGGTGGCAGGCGAAGCCTGACGGGGTGGTTGTGTCACAAGTCAAAGCCCCAAGCGAAGCCTGACAGAGGTCACATAACAGGCCACAACTCCAAAACGAAGCCTCTGACAGGCTGGGGCCATAACCACCCGTTACCGCTGATCGTCCTGATGGATATCCAGCGCTTCAAGAAAGCGTGACACCATATTGTAGGCACCAATGGTGGCGGTTAATTCCACCAGTTGCGGGTTGTCATAATGCTTACGCACCGCTTCAAAAACTTCCTTGGGAACCTGAATCTGCCGGGTCATGGAATCGGTGTAGGCCAACACGGCGCGGGTTTTGTTGTCAAACAAATCACTGCTTTCCCAATTATCCAGGGCATCCAGCTGGGCCTGGGTGACGCCTTCTTGCAGGGCAATGGGGGCGTGCTGGTCGGCCTCATAGGGGGCGCCATTCAATACCGCCACCCGCATAATAATTAACTCCCGGATATCACCGGGCAGGCTGCTTTTCTGGCGTACGGCGGTTAAGTAGTCTAGCCAGCCCTGTGCAATGGCGGGGCTGTGTAGCAGCATTTGGTACAAATGAATCACGCTGCCGCGCTCGGCCACAATCTGGTCAACCAGGGGCTTGGTTTGCGGGGTGGTTAAATCGGCATAAGGTAAACGCGCCATTAAATAATATCTCCTGTTGTCATGTTAATTTGTTAAGTAAATTTCCCCGCCTGAAAACGGGGAAGTAATGCAGTTAATCATAAAAAATAAATAAGTGTTTTAACAGGCATTTTCGGGCCTATAAAACCTGCGACACCGTATCGCTTAGCCGGCTCACAATATCGCTAATATCTTCCTGGGTGCAAGTAAAGGGGGGAGCCAGCAAAATGTGGTCGCCCAGGCGCCCGTCTATGGTGCCGCCCGATGGGTAGACCAGCAAACCGTTTTCCTTGGCCTGAGCCTTGATTTTTGCATGAATTTTATGGGCAGGGTCAAGGGGTTTTTTGCTTTCCCGGTCTTGCACCAGCTCTAGGCCTACAAAAAGCCCGCGCCCGCGAATATCACCAATATGCGGGTTATTGGCAAACGCCTGGCGCAATTCGCTGCGTAATTGCTCACCCCGTTGCAGTACATTGGCCAGCAGGTTTTGTTCCTGAATGGTTTTTTGCACGGCCAGTGCCGCTGCGCAGGCCGTAGCGTGCCCAATATAGGTATGGCCGTGCTGGAAATAACCGCTGCCATTCACAATCACATCGTAAATTTTATCGGTGCACAAGGTGGCGCCAATGGGCTGGTAACCAGCCCCCAGGCCTTTGGCAATAGTAAGAATATCGGGTGCCACGCCATCTTCTTCGCAGGCAAACAAGTGGCCGGTGCGGCCCATACCCGACATAATTTCATCAAGAATAAGCAAAACACCGTATTTGTCGCAAACCGCGCGAATTTTTTCCAGGTAGGTTTTTACCGGCGGTACCGCACCCGCGGTGGCACCCACCACGGTTTCGGCCACAAAAGCGGCCACGGTAGAAGGTCCCAACTCAAGGATTTTATCTTCCAGCTCCAGGGCCAGGCGGGACGCGTATTGTTCTTCGGACTCGTTCTCGCGCTGGTCGCGGTAGGCATAGCACGGAGACACGTGATGCGACTCTATAAGCAGAGGCAGGAAAGGCTGGCGCCGCCAGACATTGCCACCAATCGCCAGGGCACCCAGCGTATTGCCATGATAGCTTTGGCGTCGGGCAATAAAATGCCTGCGTTCGGTTTGGTCAATTTCCACAAAATACTGGCGTGCCAGTTTCAGGGCTGTCTCTATCGCCTCGGAGCCACCCGATACAAAATACACATGGTTCAGGCTGCCAGGTGCTTTCTGTTGCAGAAAATCGGCCAGGTCTTCGGCCACCTGGGTGGTGAAAAATGACGTGTGCGCATAAGCAATCGTGTCAAGCTGCTGCTTGATGGCTTCAATCACTGCCGGATGGCCGTGACCAAGGCAGGAAACCGCCGCCCCGCCGCATGCATCTATATAGCTTTTTCCGTCAGAATCAAAAAGACGGATTCCTTTGCCGCTGACGGCTGTTTTCATGGATATTTTGGGGTTACGATGGAAAACATGAGTCATATTTCCAAACTCCGGGTAAATCCCTGCAATAATAGCGGGACAGGGCAAGCCAAAGGGAGCAAACACGGGCCGTGTGGCTTGAATTTGCCAGTTTGATACAGCAATGAATACGTCCGACTATTCTATACCGGAAGTGAAAATTTCAAAACTCTCAATATTAAAGTAAAATGCAAGAATCATACATATGGCAAAAATATGGCAAAATCCAGCAAAGGTGTTCTGTTTACTTTGACAAAAAAATAATATGACAACAAAAATTCTTATTGTTCGCTCTTCTTCGCTGGGCGATCTGGTGCACATGCTGCCGGCCATTTCCGATATTGCCAAACATGTGCCCAACGCCCAAATAGATTGGGTGGCCGAAGAGGCCTTTGCCGAAATCCCTTCCTGGCATCCCAGCGTGCACGACGTCATTAAAGTGGCGCACCGGCGCTGGCGCAAAACCTGGTGGTCGGCGCCAACAAGACAGGAAAGGGCCGCGCTTAAACGTAAACTTCACAGCACCCAATACGACATCGTGCTAGACATGCAGGCCTTAATGAAGTCCGCCTGGATCGTCCGTCAGGCCAAAGGGGTCAAGCACGGGTTAGACTGGAAATCCGCCCGTGAGCCCCTGGCTTCCCTGTTTTATGATGTTCGCCATACGGTGGCTTTCTGGCAACCAGCGGTTACCCGCCAACGCATGCTGGCAGCGGCCACGTTTAACTACCAGTACGAAGGCGAGCCCGATTTTGGCCTGCAAACATTTACCCATGGCGTTGCCATACAGGATTACGCGGTTATCATGCCGTCGGCCAGCCGTGAAGATAAACTGTGGCCCGAAGCCGACTGGCATGCTGTGTTTCGTGAGCTGAATGCCGCCGGGCTGGGCTTAAAATTGCTGGCAGGCAACGAAAAAGAAGCTGAACGCGCCAAAGCGTTGGTGAGCGATTTTCCTGATGCGGAAATTTTGCCCCGTATGTCCTTAACCGATGTTGCCCGGGTTATTGCACCTGCCCGCATCATGATTGGTCTTGATAGCGGTCTGACGCATTTGTCTGCGGCGCTGGGCCGACCCACGATTGGCATTTACAGCGCCTCTACCCCGGTGCGCACGCCCTTGGTAGGTGCGGCCTTTACGGCCAGCCTGGGTGATCGGGGTATTCCACCCACCCGAGAAATGGTGTTGTCAAAACTGAAACAGGCACTGGCAAGCTAACCATGAACCGATTCTTTTATACCAGCACGCTGCGTCTTATTACTCCCATTGCCCTGTGGCTACTAGAGCGTCGTGCCCGCAAGGCGGGGGGGAGATGGGATATTCGCAGCGATGAGCGGTTTGGCCGTTATCCCCATCCGGCGCCTGCGGGCAGCAACATTGCCCCGGGCGATGACGAAGGCTATGCCGAAACCATTTTCACGTTCAGGCGGCCGGTTTGGGTGCATGCCGTCAGCCTGGGTGAAACCCGGGCCGCACATCCGTTAATCCAGGCCCTGCTAGACCAGGGCTATCCCGTTTTGTTAACCCACATGACGGCTACCGGTAGGGCACAAGGGGCCCGCATGTTTGCCGAAGCGATAGGCCAGGGCATGTTATGCCAGGCCTGGGTACCCTACGACTTTCCCGAGGCGGTTAGCGGCTTTATAGATCATTGGAAGCCACGTTGTGGCATTTTGATAGAGCGTGAAATATGGCCCAATATGGTGGCCGAGGCCAATCGCCAGAAAATGCCGCTGATTGTGGCCAGTGCCCGGTTTTCTGAATCGGCCTACAAACAGGCTCATTGGCTGGGCAGCGTCATGCGCAATGCCCTGGGCGGACTAAACCTGGTGCTTACCCAAAGCCGTGCCGATTCTGCCCGGCTTGATGCCTTGGGCGTTAAACGCATGCAGGTGGTGGGCAACCTGAAATTTGATCTTAATATTTCTTATAACCAGGTGCATACCGGCAAGGTGGTGAGACAGGTTATTAACCGTCAGGTGGTGGCGATTGCCAGCACCCGCGATGGTGAAGAAGAATATTTTCTTAAAGCCATTAAGGCGTTGGTTAAAAATCGTGAGCGGCAGGTGCAAAACCAGGAGAACATGGCGCCTTTGCCCCTGTTCATGATTATTCCCCGTCATCCACAGCGCTTTAGGGAAGTAGAAACACTTATTCAGCAAAGCGGCCTTAACTACCAGTGCCGCTCGCAAAATCCTGTCAATAGCGACCTGAAGACCATTGATATCCTGTTGTGTGATAGTGTTGGAGACATGTTCTTTTACTACGCCATGTCAGATTTGGCGATAATCGCCGGCAGTTTTGGCGAGTATGGCGGTCAAAACCACATAGAAGCCTGTGCCGTGGGTGTGCCGGTCATTGTTGGTCCGCATACTGAAAATTTCCAGCAATCGGTGGAAGATGCCTTGTCAGAAGGGGCCGCCCGGCGTACCCAGAACGAGGAAGAAGCCATCAAACTGGCACTTAAAATTTTGAATAATGAAGAACAGCGGCTTGGCATGAGTAAGGCGGCCAAGCAATGGTTATCATTGCATGAAGGCGCTACCGACCGGATCATGAGTGCCCTGAAACCCTATCTTCGTTAGTTTCGTTAGTATTACCAGAGTTACCCATAATGACCCTATTGCCCAGTGCAGGCACGCTGCAGAAAACCCTGTTTTCCGCTTTGCCTGACTTTCCTTCCATTGCCTGGGTTGAGCAAATTGATTCAACCAATACTTTTCTCATGCAAGAAGCCCGCAACCCGCAAAGCCAGTGGGGGCGGCCCGCCCTGATTGGTGCGCATCACCAGCAACAGGGCAAAGGGCGTGGCGGGCGCAAATGGGTAAACAGCAAAGCTGGCACCTTAATGTTTTCTTGTGCGTACGATGTTTTCCTGCCGCCGGCACAACTGCCCATGCTGGCACCGGTAGCGGGTATTGTGGCTTGTGAACAGTTGCGTAAAATGGTGGGGCCTGCCGGCCAGGACCGGTTAAGCATGAAATGGCCCAATGACATCCAGTTTGATGATGGCAAGCTCTCGGGCCTGCTGGTTGAATCGGTCAGGCCAGGTAATGGCCGGGTTAGCGAGCGCCATCATGTCGTGGTGGTGGGCATGGGGATGAACCTTTCCCAGGCACAAGCCCTTAGCAAAGATCTGGACCGTAAAGTGGCCGACTGGACATCCGTCTTAATTAGCCTGAATCGGCAAGATGAGCAGGCTGAACATATTGGCCTGCTGGTTGCTCGTATTGCCCGGGCCTGGTCCGAGGCTTTTTCCCTTTACGAACAGGAAGGCTTCGCGCCGTTCCGGCAACGTCATGAAAGCCTGGATGCGCTTAAAACCTGTGAGGTAAATGTGCTATCTGGTGATAGAATTGTACTAACAGGCACCGCCCGGGGGTTAAATGACCAGGCATGCCTGGTGGTTGAAAACGGGCAGGGCCGGCATCTTGTCACCAACGGTGATATCAGCATTCGTGCCCGTACCCAAACCTAGGAGCACGCTATGCTCATGTTACTGATCGATTCGGGCAATACCCGAGTAAAAATCACTTATCTTATTAACCAGTTCCGGCAAACCGAAGACCTTCTGGTGCTGGAGCACGACCATCTGGAAAAACTGTACGAGTGGTGCAATGCCTTGCCCGAAGTCCCGCTAAGGGCCATTGGTGTTAACGTGGCCGGTGAAGACATTGCACATAAAATCCAGCAGGCCCTGCCTGCTTCCTGTACGCTTCAATGGCTGGCCGCGCAGGCAAAAACCCTGCACCTGAAAAACAGCTATAAAATTCCCGAACAATTGGGGGCCGACCGCTGGATGGGGTTATTGGGGCTTTCCGAACATCGTCAAAACCCCGAACTGCCCGCCATGCTGGTGAGCTTTGGTACCGCCACGACCGTCGATGCCTTAGATGCCGACAATATGTTCATGGGGGGGCTGATCTTTCCGGGCGTCATGCTAATGCGGGCCAGCCTGCATAAAGGCACCGCTAACCTGCCCGCCATCGACTTGCGTAAAAAAGAAGTGCCACCGGCCTTTCCACAGAATACCCAACAGGCCATTTTAAGTGGCATTCTTGCCGCCCAGGCGGGGGCAATTGTGCGGCAATGGAAAGCCGTGCTGGATAAAACCGGACAGCAACCCAAAATATTTGTCACAGGCGGTGCCCGACATGGCGTATTGCCAGAATTGCTTCGCCTGCTTAACGACATTGCCCGGGTAAAAGGATTTGATACAATCACTTTACAAGAAATTGAATCACCCGTGCTGGACGGCTTGCGTATTTATGCACGGGACGAATGGAATCACTAATAATGCGAACCTTGTTTTTTGTTATTTTGCTGGCCAATGGTTTGGTGTATGCACAGGGGCAGGGCTGGCTGGGCACGCCACCCAGTGAAATAAGCCCGGGGGTGGTCGTTAAACCACCGGTAGAATTCAAATCACATGCACTTAAAACAGGGCCGTTGGGCCAGTAATAGTAATGGCAATTAAAACAGAAAAAATTATCTTGAATGGCATGGCCGGCAATATAGATTGCGCCATCGACTGGCCCGATACCCCCATTAGGGGCTGGGCCCTGGTATTGCACCCGCACCCTTTGCATGAAGGCACGCGTGACAATAAAATTGTGACCACCGTGGCCCGTACCTGCGCCCAAAATGGCCTGGTTGCGGTGCGTCCCAACTTCAGGGGCGTTGGTTTGTCTGAAGGCGAATTTGACAGGGCCCAGGGTGAAACCCGTGACATGCAAATGCTTATACAGCAAATAGAACAGTTTTATCCCGACGTAGGCCATAAGAAATGGGTGCTGGCCGGATTTTCATTTGGTACGGCCGTGGCGGCGCAACTTTATGCTGAACAAAAACAAGCCCAGCATAAGCTGCCCGATGCCATGATGCTGCTGGGGCCTGCGGTATGGCGGTTTCAATATCGCGATATTGAACTACCGGCCGACTTGCTGGTCGTACATGGTGAAAAAGATGAGGTTGTACCTTTGCAGGAAGTCTTTGACTGGATCAGGCCCTTCCAGATTCCGGTCACTGTTATGCCTGAAGCGACCCATTTTTTTCATGGGTTCCTGCTTCAATTGAAAAAATTGATACAAATCAGGTTGGACCAAATCCTGAAATAAGCCTGTGCTGGCGTGGGTTTACCGGCAGCAGGGCTTATAATAATTGGCAAATGCATGGTTTTCCATGTCATTACCTTACTTAATCACTTTTAACCGGGTACTGTTTTTTTATGTCTTCCAGTCGTTTATTTCTTGGTCTTATCGTTGTGGCACTCGCTGGGGGTGGCTACTATTATTATGATAAAAACAAAACACCTGCCCAGGCAGAAACAACAGTAAACGGCTCGGTTGTCACCTCGGTTCTTAATAACCCCGCAGCGGTGGCCGCACAAACGCCCGAAATCCGTTCAAGCATCTCGCTTACCAATGAACAAACCCCAGTGGTTAGCGAGTTTGCCAGCGTTGCGCCGCCTAGCCCACCGGTTAAGGCCTGGATGGTTTTTGATGCCACCAGTAACCAGATTATTGGCAATGTCGAACCCGACATGAAACTTGCTCCGGCTTCGCTCACCAAGCTCATGACGGCCAGCCTGGTGTTTGCTGCCCTTGACGACAAACGCATCAGCCTGGACCAAATGGTAACGGTTTCTGAAAAAGCCTGGAAAACCGGTGGTTCGCGCATGTTTATTGAAGTGAATAAACAGGTATCGGTGGGTGATTTGTTGCAAGGCATGATTGTGCAATCAGGCAACGATGCCACCATTCAGCTGGCCGAAGTGGTTGCCGGCAGCGAAGGCGTTTTTGTGGGGCAAATGAACCAGGAAGCCAAAACTTTTGGCATGAATGATACCCATTTTGCCGACCCTACCGGCCTGCCGTCGCCCGACACCTACACCACCGTGCGTGACCTGTCGGTATTGGCCCAGCATATTATTAAAGACTATCCCAGCTATTATCATTATTTCAGCCAGCCTGAATTTACCTTCAATAAAATCAAACAACCCAACCGTAACGGCCTGCTGTATCGCAATATTGGCGTAGATGGCCTTAAAACCGGCCATACCGATGATGCCGGTTATTGTCTTATTTCCACAGCCGAGCGCGATGGGCGCCGCATTATCACGATTGTGGTGGGCGCCGATTCGGTGCGTGCCCGAGAGCAGGTTAGCCAAACCCTGCTTGACTGGGGCTTCCAGAATTTTAGCGACAAAACCGTTGCCGAAGCCGGTAAACCCCTGGTGCAGCCACGCGTGTGGGAAGGCGAAACCAAACAGGTTAACCTGGGCTCGCTTAATCCGGTAACCGTTACGGTACCCCGTGGCCAGGAAAATGCCGTCCAGGTTGTTACCCAATACAACGGCAAACTGGTGGCCCCGCTGGCCAAAGGCCAAACCGTGGGCAATGTACAGTTTGTACTTGATGGCAAAATTCTTAAACAAGAACCCCTGGTGGTGACTGAAGCGGTTGCCCAAGCCGGCTTTGTTGGCCGCATGTGGGACAAACTGCTAGGCATGTTTTAAAATTAAATGCGAGTTCCCACGCAGGAGTGAACTGACCCCAAAAAGCAGGCCCCCAAGGGAACAAGTCGGATAATTCCCCTCCTGCGGAGGGGTGGCGCATAGCGCCGGGGTGGTTTTCCCGCGTTGAAACCGATAACGGGCATCTAACACATTTTTATTTTCGGGCCGCCTTGAATAACTTCAGTCCGGCCTTATTTACTCGGCATAGAGGTTGATGGTGATACAAGGCATTAGCAGTGACAGCCTGGTTTATCTGAATGGCGAATACCTGCCACTCAGCCAGGCAAAAATTTCGGTTTTAGACAGGGGGTTTATTTTTGGTGACGGCATTTATGAAGTGGTGCCAGCCTATAACCGCAAACCATTCCGCCTGAACGAACATGTGGCCCGGTTAGAGCGCAGCCTTAAAGCGATTAAACTGGAAACCGGCAAAACCACCCAAGACTGGATCCAGCTCATGACCGACATGGTTAACAAAGCGGAAACCGACAACACCTTTGTGTACCTGCAGGTTACCCGTGGCGTGGCCAAACGTGATCATGCTTACCCAAACCCGCCGGTTGCACCCACCATCTTCTTAATGAGCTCGCCGTTTGAGCGTCCTTCCGAAGAACTGCGGACCAAGGGTTTCCGGGTGGTAAGCATGCCAGACGAACGCTGGTACCACTGCGACATTAAAAGCGTTTCCCTGCTGGGCAACATTCTGGCTAAAGAATATGCCCATGCCAAAGGCGTAGACGACGTCATCCAGTTTCGTGACGGCTTCTTAACCGAGGCCTCTTCGGCCAACATCTGGGTGGTTAAAGATGGTACGCTGCTGGCGCCACTTAAAAACAACCTTATTTTAGAAGGCATTCGCTACGGCTTAATGGAAAAACTGGCCGCCCAGTGTGGCATCCCGTTTAGGGCACAAAACATTAGCGAAGAACAGGTCGCCCAGGCCGATGAGCTGCTGTTTACCTCGGCCACCAAAGAAGTGCTGCCTATTCTTGAATACAATGGCCAGCCGGTGGGCCAGGGCGTTGCCGGCCCCATCTACCAAAAGCTGCGTGCCGCTTACGACTTGGAAATAGAAAACTTATGATGAAAGAAATACCCCCCGAAGAATCCTTAATTGAATACCCTTGCGACTTTCCCATTAAGGTGATGGGCGTTAATCACCCCGAACTGGCCCAAATGCTGTTGGAACTGGTATTGCAATACGACCCCGACTTTGATGCCAGCACCGTGGAAATGCGTCCCAGCAAAGGCGGCAACTACATTGGCTTAACCTTTACCGTGCGCGCCACCTCCCGTGAGCAGCTGGACAACATCTACCGCACCCTGCACGGGCATGAGCTGGTTAAGGTGGTGCTGTAAACACATGACGCAGCTTAAACGGCTAGAAGGCCTGGCTGACTACGAAAGTACCTGGCAGGCCATGAAAACCTTTACCGAAAACCGCCCGCCCGACGCTGATAACCAGATCTGGCAGGTGGAGCATCCGCCTGTTTACACCCTAGGGCAGGCCGGCAAGCCCGAACACATCCTGAACGCCGGGAATATTCCGGTGATTCGCTGCAACCGGGGCGGACAGGTCACCTACCATGGCCCGGGTCAGGTGGTGATTTACCCCTTGATCAACCTGCACCGCGCCAACATGTTCGTAAAAGAATACGTTACCGCGCTGGAAGACGCCATCATCCAGACCCTTAACGACTATGGCATTAGCCAGGCCTGCCGAAAAGAGGGCGCGCCGGGCGTGTATGTGCCCATGGACAATAACGAACTGGCCAAAATTGCCGCCCTGGGCGTGAAAGTTAGTCGTGGCTGCACCTACCATGGTCTGGCCATTAATGTTGATATGGATTTAAGCCCGTTTGAAGGCATCAACCCCTGCGGCTATGCCCAATTAAAAACCATTGACATGAAAACCGTTGGCGCGAAGGTCAGCTGGCAGGAAATGGCCGATACAGTAAGCGGGTACTTGCTGGAAGCATTTGCGTAAGTAAGTTGGCGATGCTAAGGGAAGGGTCTGCGTTCCCACGCAGAGCATGTGAACTAGAGCTGACCGAGCACACTTGCATAATCAATTTTGAGCAAAAACCCTGTTTTATAATTGATTTTATGCATGTGTAATCGAAAAAATGCATTTTCAAAACAATATAATCGATTTTGTGCACAATCGCTGAACCCAATAGGAGTTATTAATGAACACGCTTCTTGCTGACCCCATTGGCGCGGCATGGTTGGCCAAAACGTATCAAATCACTCCGGTAGGGCGTTTGCCAGTACAAAGTCAGATCGGTGGCCGACGGGTTACGCAAATTATAGATGGCGACCGGCTGGAAACCTATCCGGAAACCATGCGGCCCGCTTCAGAGCCTGCAGCCCATTTGCAATTTCATTTGCGTCACGAAATTCCCCATCTGGAATTTTTATCCCGTTTTTTTGCCAAAACAGGGGGTGATTTTATCCAGGCCTGGGTCAATGCCGAACCCACAGGGCAATATGCGCGCCGGGCGGCTTTTTTATATGAATGGATCAGCAATGCTACGTTACAGCTACCAGAACGCTTGGGTGGCAACTATGTTGATGCCATCGACAGCAGTAAACTGGTGGCCTCTTCAAAAGACCAAGTCATAAAATCATCGCGTTGGCGTGTTAATGATAACTTGCCGGGAACGCGCTACTTCTGTCCGATGATTGTCAAAACCGATGCTGTTATGCTGGCCATGAAGCTGGATGTGCCGCATTTATTCCAGAACCTGGCTGCTGAATTTGGTGAAGACCTGTTAAGACGTGCCGCCATCTGGATGACACTGCGGGAAAGCAAAGCCAGTTTTGCCATAGAAAGGGAGGCGGACCGCACCAATCGCATTGAACGGTTTGCCGATGTCATGGCGCGCCGGACCGGGCAGGGTGATTTACCTTTAAGCAACGAGGCACTTGCACAATTACAGGGTGAAATCCTGGGCGATCGCACCACGGTTACGCATTTTGGTGTGCGTCAGTCTCCGGTATTTGTGGGGGAAACCTTCCATTACCAGGATGTGGTTCACTATGTGGCACCACCAGCGGCAGAGGTGCCGCCCATGCTGGAAGGCCTGCGCGTTTTTCTGGAGCGTACCCAAGGGCAGTCACCGGTCATGCGTTGTGCGGTAACCGCTTTTGGTTTTGTATATATTCACCCATTGGCGGATGGCAATGGCCGCATACACCGCTTTCTGGTTAATGACCTGCTGCGTCGTGACGGGGCTGTGCCAGACCCTGTTATTTTGCCTGTGTCAGCGGTTATTACAGACAATGCCGCAGAACGTCAGGCTTATGACATGATACTGGATGAGGTTTCCAAACCCTTGATGCGAACGCTAAGTGATGATGTTTCGTTTAGCGCCACCGACATCACTTACCCGGATGGTGTAACATCCAATTTTGAATTCAGCGGTGTAGAAAAAGCCCGTCATGTATGGCGTTACCTTGATCTTGGACCGCATGTGATGTATTTGTCCAATATTATCAGGCGGACGTTAACCGAACAGATGCGTGAGCAATCCCGTTATTTACGCAATCATGCACGGGCACGCCAGGCACTTAAAGAAATAATTGAAATGCCCGACCAGCAGGCAGACCGCGTGCTGCGTTCCATTGAGCAAAACCAGGGTGCATTAAGCAACGTATTGGCCAAACAAATGCCAATATTGCAGGCACCAGGTATATGGGACGCGATTGTTGAAGCGGTCGCACAAGCCTTTCAAGAGGATTTGCCGGTTGACCAGCATGTTGTTAACCGGCATCACCCATCGCGGCCGGCTGGTGGAGAGTAACTGTTCCCGGCCCTTTCGCGTCAACATGCATTGGTTCCCGCGTGGGAATGCAACCATTCTATAAAAACATACTACAATTGCAGTCAAATTTAATTGCAATCCCACACAGGACCAATCCCACCCCATGAAAACTAAATATCAAACCTATCTGGACAGTACCGTTGTGCTGATAAGCGCATTGATGTTTTTGGTGGTGGTTAGTAACCAGAACATGCCCAGTACCGTGTTTTATGTACTGTGCGCTTTATCTTTGGTGATATGGGGTAGCAACCGTAAAAACATTCAAAACGACCCTGCTGCCTGTTCAAACCAATACAAAACCCTGTTCATCTTGTGCGCGGTCAACCTGCTGGCTGTGCTGGTATCCAAAATAGCGCACCAGCATCTTTCGGGCTCTGAAATAGAAAAAGCCGCGCGGTTTTCGGTAGGGTTGCCCCTGCTGATGCTGGGCATGAAATACATTCCGGTAGATAAACTGAAACACTGCCTGTGGGGTGTTTATGCAGCGGTGCTGTATGCGTTTGCTTATGTTGCTTATCTGTCCTGGCCAGATTTTGTCAGGCCAGATACGTCTGATGTCTACAACGCAGTGGGCTATGGGGTGATTACCCTGTTGTTAAGCAGCATTACCTTATATTCCATTGGGGTGCCCTTAACCGGCAAACCCCGTTTGGAAAAAACCGCCAAAATCATCGTAGGCTTGCTTGGCATGGCTGGCTTCATGTTAACGCAAACCCGAACCGGCCTGCTGGTTTTGCCGGTGTATTTGCTGCTGGGCATTTTGTTAGCCTGGAAAGACAAATCCCGCATAAAAATTGTGATTGGCTACTTGGCCAGTATTGCCGTCATCTTTGCCTTGTTGTTTTCCATTCCAATGGTACAAAACCGGGTGGAATTGGCTAAAAATGAATTTTTGCAATGTATTCATGTTAATCCTATTGCCGACGAGTCTATCTGTATTCGTTTGCAATTGTGGAACACAGCCATTGATATCTGGAAGCGCAACCCCTTAACCGGCACGGGCAGCAATGCGCAATTCAGTAAAGAATTGCAAAACCATAGCGTGCCAAAAGGCCTGGCCTCGCAAACCACCGCCAATGATTTTGGGGAACCGCATAACGATTACTTGCAGGCGTTAAGCAGCTTTGGCCCATTGGGCGTATTAGGCTTGCTGTTTTTATATTTTGCCCCTGCCTGGCTATTTGTAAAGCGCCTGATCCAATCCAAGCAAGTGGCCATTCGCAGTTTTGCGGCCATGGGGGCTGCCGTTTGCCTGGGGTTTGCGGTATACAGCATGACCGAGCTCATGTTCCGTGGCATGCGAACGCTTTCTTTTTATACCTTCATGGTAGCGGTATTCTTGCTGCTTTCTGCCACCCATAAAGGCAATCAATTGTCAGGTAAATAAAATTCAGCCTAATAAATCAAACGCGTAAGGATTCAAGGGTTTTCAAGTATTGCCGATTGAATAGCGTTAAAATGGGCAATTCTGCCCGGTAAAATCGGGCACGCGCCAGATAAATAGCAAGGTAAGACATATCATGAGTACCGATTCAGCCGTAACACCCGCTTTAAAAAACGCCAATTACGACGCCACTAAGAAACAGAAATCATTTGAAAAAACGTCGCGTATTCCCATCAAGATCATTCCTGCCGAGCGTCTGAAAAAACCGGACTGGATTCGTGTCAAAGCCGCCGCACCCAATTCGCAATTCAATGAAATCAAACGGATTCTGCGTGAAAACGATATGTTTACGGTTTGTGAAGAAGCGTCGTGCCCGAATATTGGTGAATGCTTTGGCAAGGGTACGGCCACCTTCATGATTATGGGTGACAAATGTACCCGTCGCTGCCCGTTCTGTGATGTGGGCCATGGCCGCCCAGACCCACTAGATGTGAATGAACCTGCCAACCTTGCTAAATCTATTGCGCAAATGCGACTGAAATATGTGGTGATTACATCGGTAGACCGTGATGACTTGCTGGATGGCGGTGCCGGCCACTTTGTGGAATGCATTAACGAAGTGCGCGAACGGTCGCCCATAACCACGATTGAAGTACTGGTACCCGATTTTCGTGGTCGGCTGGAAAAAGCTTTGGACATTTTTGCCCAAGGTGTACCCGATGTCATGAACCATAACCTGGAAACAGTGCCACGCCTGTACAAGCAGTCTCGCCCGGGGGCCGATTACATGCACTCGTTAAAATTGCTAAAAGACTTCAAGGCCAGCCACCCGAATGTACCCACCAAGTCTGGCTTAATGGTTGGCCTGGGTGAAACTGATGAAGAAATTCTGCAGGTAATGCGTGACATGCGTGAGCATGATATTGAAATGCTGACCATTGGCCAGTATTTGCAGCCTTCCGAGCACCACTTGCCCGTAACCCGTTATGTGCACCCCGACACCTTCAAAATGTTTGAAGAAGAAGCCTATAAAATGGGCTTTACCCATGCAGCGGTGGGGGCAATGGTAAGGTCTTCTTATCATGCGGATCAGCAGGCGCATGCGGCTGGGGTTTAGGAAGTTAAGTTGACTTAAAAAGATAAAATGCTCTGCTAAAAAGTAGGGCATTTTTTTTGAGTACTTTTTCCAACCAATATGCCTATTTGCAAAGGATAAGTATTGACAGTGTGGCAAGCTTGAATTTTTGCACCTTCAAGATATTTAAATAAATAGGATAAGGGTATGAAAATAATACGTGTCATGCAGACATTTGTGTCTGAAATTTGACGTAGAGTTCATTGTTAAATTAAGTTAATCAATTTAATTGTGTAGCATTAATGATATTTATTGTCATCAATTTAGCTTATATTTGCCCAGTATATAAAATTTGAATATCTTGGGATGTGTGTTGGAAACATCTAAAAACCATGTAACTGGAATGTGTCAGTTACAGTGTGGTAAAGTTTCTCGTTTCGGTCTCTTGAAAGTATGGAAATAGTGTAATGACCTCTAAATTAATACCTACGATTTTGTGTGGTGGTGCTGGCTCCCGTCTTTGGCCTGTTTCCCGGGAAGGGCATCCCAAACCATTTATCCGTTTGGCTGATAATCAAAGTTTGTTGCAAAAATCATTTCTTCGTGGGTTTTCAATAAATGGTGTCAACGACATTATTACCGTTACAAACCGAGAGTTATTTTTTCAGACAGAAGATGAATTAGCAGAGTTAAAGCTGAAGAATATTCGTAGTAACTATATTCTGGAACCCTTTGGACGCAATACCGCTGCAGCTATCGTAAGTGCTGCCATGTACGTTAGAAAGGAATTTGGGGATGATGCCATATTGCTGGTTTTGGCAGCAGATCATCTTATTTCTAATAAAGAAGCGTTTCATACCGCAGTAGACAAAGCGGTTAAGTTAGCAGAAAGTGGGCGTTTAGTGACTTTTGGGATCAAGCCAACTCATCCCGAAACTGGCTATGGTTATATAGAGGCCAATGGGTCGGATGTAGTCCGTTTCGTTGAAAAACCAGAGATTAAAACGGCTCAGGAATATATGGATTCCGGACGTTTTTATTGGAACTCCGGAATGTTCTGTTTCCGTGTTGACACTATCTTGCAAGAGCTTGAAACTTATTGTCCGGATGTTGTGACGTCAGTAAAAATGTGTTTGTCCGCCTCCAAAGAACTCTCAGGAGAAAAGCAAAAGCAGCTTAGCCTTGATGCGGATACATTCCGTCTTGTACCGGATATTTCCATTGACTATGCAGTGATGGAAAAATCAAACGTAGTATCTGTTGTGCCTTGTGATATAGGTTGGAGCGATATTGGTTCTTGGGCGGCCTTAAGTGCGGTTGGAGAGTCTGATGAAAATGGCAATCGGGTTGAAGCCGAAGCTTTGCTGGAAAATGTAAAAAACTGCTATATCAAAAGTGAAGAGCGTTTTGTGGGTGCTATTGGCCTAGAAGACCTGGTTATTGTGGATACGCCCGATGCTCTACTAGTCGCCAATAAGAACTATAGCCAAGATGTAAAAAAAATATATACAACCTTAAAGCAGAACGGCAATGAACTTTATAAATGGCACCGTACCGTCTTCCGTCCATGGGGAAGTTATACTGTTTTGGAAGATAGTGAGCGATTCAAAATCAAGCGACTCGAGGTTAAGCCGGGTGGACGTCTGAGCCTGCAAATGCACCATCATCGCAGCGAACATTGGGTTGTTGTTAGTGGTATGGCAAAGGTAGTAAATGGTGAGCAGGAGCTCTTGGTTAATACGAATGAGTCCACTTATATTCCTGCTGGGCACAGGCACCGTCTAGAAAACCCCGGCGTGATAAACCTGGTTTTAATTGAGGTTCAAAGCGGAGAGTATCTCGGAGAAGACGATATTGTCCGATTCCAGGATGTATATGGTCGCGTTGAACAATAACTCTTTTACAAATACTTGGTAGTTGTGAAATCAAATTTATAAGGAATATTAATACAATGAAAAAAGCTATTATTACGGGTATTACAGGTCAGGATGGTGCCTATTTAAGTCAAATTCTGCTTGAAAAAGGTTACACCGTATATGGTACTTATCGTAGAACCAGTTCTGTTAATTTCTGGCGTATAGAAGAGCTCGGAATTCAGAATCATCCAAATCTTCATCTTGTTGAGTACGATCTTACAGATTTGGGTGCCAGTATTTCTTTGGTTCAAAAGTGTGAGCCAGACGAAATCTATAATCTTGCAGCACAAAGCTTTGTAGGCGTCAGTTTTGATCAACCCACAACCACTGCTCAAATATCAGGATTGGGGGCATTGAATCTACTCGAAGCCATTCGTTTGATCAATACTAAAATCCGGTATTATCAGGCAAGTACGTCTGAAATGTTTGGGAAAGTACAGACAATTCCTCAGAATGAAGATACCCCATTCTATCCGCGTAGCCCTTATGGTGTATCCAAGCTGTTTGCTCATTGGATGACGGTTAACTACCGCGAAAGTTACGATATTTTTGGTAGTAGCGGCATTCTTTTCAATCATGAAAGTCCCTTGCGTGGACGTGAATTCGTGACCCGTAAAATTACCGATAGCGTTGCAAAAATCAAGCTGGGCAAGCTGGATGTCCTGGAGCTGGGCAATCTGGATGCCAAGCGTGATTGGGGTTATGCCAAGGAATATGCTGAAGGCATGTGGCGTATTTTGCAAGCCCCTCAGCCAGATACATTTGTATTAGCCACAAACCGAACCGAAACCGTTCGTGATTTTGTTCGTCTGGCGTTCAAGGCAGTGGGTATTGAACTTGAATTCTCTGGTAAAGACGAAAACGAAACAGCCGTTAATGTTGCAGATGGCAAAGTAGTGATGAAAGTAAATCCGAAATTCTATCGTCCGGCAGAGGTGGATTTGTTAATTGGCGATCCTTCCAAGGCTAAAACGGTATTGGGATGGGAGCCAAAAACGTCACTTGAGTCATTGTGTGAAATGATGGTTAAAGAAGATATGCGCCGTAACGAGCAGGGTTTTTCATTCTGATAACATTATGAAATCATCTCAACCGAATAAGGTTTTAGTAACAGGAGCTTCAGGGTTTACCGGGCAATACGTTGTTCGTGAACTGAAGTCAGCGGGATATCAGGTCATCGAACTGGGTTCCAGACCCGTTAGCCGAGAAAATTATTATCAGGTTGATTTGCTTGATTATGACCAGTTAAGCAAGACAATTAATGATATTAAGCCTGATCATGTCATACACTTGGCCGCCGTTGCCTTTGTTGGGCATGGTGATGTCAAGGCTTTTTATGATGTAAATTTGCTAGGAACGCGGTATTTGCTCCAGGCGCTTAGTGCCCCGGGGCAAAATTTAAAATCCGTGTTGCTGGCCAGTAGCGCAAATGTTTACGGGAATTCGTCTTCAGGTAGCCTGTCTGAACAGACTACTCCTGATCCGGTTAATGATTATGCAGTTAGCAAGCTGGCCATGGAATTCATGGCCAGAATTTACCGTAACAAGTTGCCAGTTATCATCACTCGCCCATTTAACTATACGGGAGTAGGGCAGGAACAACACTTTGTGATTCCCAAAATTGTTTCGCATTTTCGTGAACGCAAAGCTGAGCTTGAATTGGGAAATACTGAAGTCTGGCGTGATTTTGGCGATGTCCGGGCAGTAGCAAGGGCATATAGGCAATTGCTTGAGGTACCGTCTGCTATTGGTAAAATAATAAATGTCAGCACAGGGAAAGCAATCTCGCTGGGCGATATTATTAGGATTTGTGAGGCAATTACAGGCCACACTTTAACGGTAAAAGTTAATCCTGCCTTTGTGCGGGAAAATGAAGTCAAAACGCTAACCGGAAATTCCAGCCTATTACATTCTTTAATTCCAGATTGGCAACCAATAGATATAAAACACACCCTGACCTGGATGCTGGCGGGTGATGCAGCATTATCACAAGAATAGTGAGCCTGTATTGAAAGTTCTTCATGTTTTTAAAACATATTATCCCGATACTTACGGTGGTATCGAGGAAGTTATTTATCAACTGGCTACACATAGTGCACAGTATGGGATACATGCCGAAGTATTTACATTAAGTAAAAATGTGTCTGCGTCCAGCGATGATATTTACGATGGTCATTGCGTCCATCGGGTCAAGCAGGATTTTGAACTGGCATCAACCACGTTCTCTATGTCCGCCTTTAGGCACTTCCGTAAAATCGCCAGGGATTTTGATCTTATTCACTATCATTTTCCCTGGCCAGTCATGGATTTACTGCACTTTTCTGCGGGCCATGGAAAACCGTCTGTAGTGACATATCATTCCGACATTATTAAACAGAAGTTTCTGTTGCAACTCTATAAACCCGTTCAGCGGCAGTTTTTGAAAAGTGTGCAAGCCATTGTCGCAACCTCTCCCAATTATGCACAAAGCAGCGCAGTGCTAAAGAAATTTCCCGGTAAATTATCCACTATTCCCATCGGGATTGCACCGGTACCACTTACTGAGGAAATTCGGGAAAGAATAAAACACTGGACCAATCTCCTTGCGGGACCATTTTTCCTGTTTATTGGTGCCTTGCGTTATTACAAAGGGCTAGATACCTTAATAGAAGCGGCTGCCAAGGTTCCTTATCCGATCGTTATCGCTGGCGCCGGTTCAGAAGAAACCCGCTTGAAAGAGGCAGTGCAAAAGAAAGGGCTGTCAAATGTGATGTTTGTTGGGCCAGTTTCTGAAAATGACAAATATGCCTTGCTATACTTGAGTTACTGCTTTGTTTTTCCATCTTTTACCCGTACCGAAGCTTACGGCATCGTACTGGTTGAGGCCTCTATGTATGGCAAGCCCATGATTACCTGTGAAATTGGTACGGGTACTACATATATCAATCAGGATAAAGAAACTGGCATAGTTGTACCGCCACAAGACCCTGATGCATTTGCAAGTGCCATGGAGCAGTTGTGGAATGCACCAGAGTTGGCAAGGCAATATGGGCATCATGCGCAACAGCGTTATGAGCGCTATTATACGGCAGAGCGCATGATGCAACGTTATGCTGAACTATATAAAAAATGTCTTGATGCAGGGTTTGCCGCGTTCTGAGATTCAAAATAGAGAATAACCTAAGGAATTAATTGTGGTCTTTACACAAATGATACACGCCGTATGGAACTACAGGGGTTTCATCAAGGGGAGCGTGAAACGGGAATTCCAGTCCAAATACAGGAATTCACTTTTAGGTGCGGCATGGATGGTATTGAATCCGCTGGCAATGATTATTGTCTATACCGTCATCTTTTCCCAGATTATGCGTGCCCGCTTGCCCGGCGTGGATTTTCCTTATGCATACAGTATTTATTTATGTGCAGGTGTCCTAACCTGGGGACTATTTTCTGAAATAGTCAGCCGTTCACAAAATGTATTTTTGGATAATGCGGGTTTATTGAAAAAGTTGAGTTTTCCGAGGTTATGCCTGCCGGTTATTGTGATTGTGAACGCTGTGCTTAACTTCACTATCGTGTTCACCCTTTTTACGGCTTTTCTTCTGATTACAGGACAATTTCCGGGAATTTATTTTTTGGGTGTATTTCCTGTTTTGATGCTGCTGGTGCTATTTGCCATTGGCTTGGGTATGACGGTTGGTGTCTTGAATGTTTTCTTTCGTGATGTGGGTCAGTTCTTTGGAATTGTTTTGCAGTTCTGGTTTTGGCTTACACCTATTGTGTATGTCGCTAATATCTTGCCACAGTGGGCGCAGAATTATTTGCAACTCAACCCGATGACGCCAATTGTGCAAGCTTTTCAAACAATCCTGGTTCATGCTCAATGGCCTGACTGGGGTTCGTTGTGGTTAGTGGGAGTTGAGGCGTTGATTTTGTGTTTTATGGGATTGAACTTATTCCGTAAACACGCCGGTGACATGGTGGACGAACTGTAATGGGAACAATCACAGTAAATAATCTTGGCAAGGCTTATAAACAATATAAAACGCGCTGGTCCAGATTGGCAGAATGGGTGCTGCCGGGAAAACGTAAATATCATGACCTGAAATGGGTGCTGCGAGACATTAGTTTTAATGTTGGGGCGGGTGAAGCGGTTGGGATAATCGGTATTAACGGTGCAGGTAAAAGTACATTGCTAAAGATGATTACCGGCACCACTCAACCTACTACGGGCAGTATTAATATTGCCGGGCGTGTGGCAGCTTTGCTGGAACTTGGCATTGGGTTTCATCCAGATTTTACCGGACGGCAAAATGTATATATGGCCGGGCAATTAATCGGGTATTCCGTAGAGGAAATTTCCAGTTTGATGCCGGCCATAGAGGCTTTTGCCGAGATTGGTGATTATATTGACATGCCGGTTCGGGTTTACAGCAGTGGCATGCAAATGCGTCTGGCATTCAGTGTTGCTACCGCGAAGCGACCTGATATCTTGATTATTGATGAGGCCTTGTCGGTGGGGGATGCCTACTTTCAGCACAAGAGTTTTGATCGGATTCGTGAATTTAATGGGCAGGGCACAACCTTGCTGATTGTCAGTCATGATAAAGCGGCCATTCAGAGTATTTGTGATAAAGCGATACTCTTAAACGCGGGACGAATGGCAATGGAAGGGAAGCCAGAGGCAGTGATGGATTATTACAATGCATTGCTTGCCGATAAAGAAGGTACTAAAGTTGAGCAAAAAATCCAGAAAAATGGAAAAATTCAGACCGTCTCAGGTACCGGGGAGGTTACCGTTACGGAAGTTCTGTTGCTAAACGAGGCGGGACAGGCTGTTGAAGCGATTGAAGTAGGCCAGAACGTTGTTTTGCAAGTGACGACGACAGTTCATAAGCCGGTTTCCAGGTTGGTGTTGGGTTATGGTATTAAAGACCGGTTGGGTCAGGTCATGTATGGAACAAACACGCATCATACCCAACAAATCCTGGAAAATCTTGAAGCGGGTAAACAATGTGTTTTTAATATCAAATTCCCGGCGAATCTGGGACCTGGTACTTATTCCGTTCAGCTTGCCTTGACGGGGGGCGTAACTCATCTGGAGCAGAACTATGAGTGGCGGGATTTGGCACTGATATTTGATGTGGTAAATACGTCCCGAATACTTTTTGCCGGTTCTGCATGGATAGAGCCTGAAATTGAGGTGGTGGTGTAATGGGAATCTTGTCTTACGCACAGAATTTTGAAGATGTTATGCTTTGGCGGGCATTGCGTCATATTGAAAACGGGTTTTACATTGATATTGGCGCCAATGACCCTGTTGTTGATTCTGTCAGTCTTGCTTTTTATGAGCATGGCTGGAGAGGGGTTCATGTTGAACCAACACCGCAATATTCCGATAAATTACGTTCTTCAAGGCCTGATGAGCATGTAGAACAAGTTGCTATCGGCATGCAGTCCGGATCGATCATATTTTATGAAATTGAAGGTACGGGTTTATCAACGGTAAAACGTGAGGTTGCCGAGCAACATAGAAAAGATGGCTTTTCTTTTACAGAGACGAGGGTAGACGTCATACCTTTAAGTGCGCTTCTTGAGCAGTATGATGAGCATGAAATTCATTGGCTTAAGATTGATGTCGAAGGACTGGAAAAGGAAGTCCTTGAAAGCTGGGCAGATGCACCGGCACGCCCATGGATTTTAGTTATTGAAAGTACAAGACCTTCTTTAGCAGAGGTTAATTTCCAGGACTGGGAGGACATAGTACTGAAGAAAGGCTATATATTTGCGTATTTTGATGGGCTGAATCGTTTTTATGTGCATGAATCACATGAAAACCTGCTTGAGGCTTTTGGCGCGCCTCCTAATGTTTTTGATCAGGCTGTTTTGAGTGGAACCGCTTCCAATTTTTTATGCAAAAATGTGTTGGGAATGCGCAAGCAGATTGAATCGAGGGCGATTAAGGCAGAGGCAGCTGTCATTAAGGCAGAGGCAAGGGCAAAAGAGTTGGAAAACAGGATCGCAGAGAAAGAGGCTTATGTCCAGACTTTACTTGGGAGTACTTCCTGGAAAATAACAGCACCATTACGTTATACGGGTGAGCAGATAAAACGCTTTAAATCAAAAAGTATCCGGAACAGGATCAAGATTTTTGTGGGCAAAACGGCGCATTATATTCTCAGGCGACCCCGGCTCAAACGAATGGCACTTTACATCCTGAATCGTTGTCCGGGACTCAAGGCTCGAATATCCCGTTTAACGGCAGGCACCATCGGTATGATGCTGGTTCCGGCTCAATATGTACCCACAAAATTAATACAACTTACACCACGGGCACGTCATATTTATCGTGACCTTAAAATTGCCATGGAACAGAATAATAAGGGGAACGATTAATGCGCATTGTGATAGATATGCAAGGGGCTCAATCCACGGGATCGCGTCATCGTGGGATCGGGCGTTACACAATGGCATTGGTGCAAGAGATTGTACGTAATCGGGGGGATCACGAAGTTATTCTTGCCGTAAATGGCTATTTCTCTGACTCCATAGAGCCAATACGCACGGCTTTTGATAAGCTGTTGCCACCGGAAAATATTCAGATCTGGAATACCGTCACGCCTACAGCCAAGGCTGAAACGGACAATGACTGGCGACGACACGCCGGTGAACTTCTTAGGGAAGCTTTCCTGGCCAGTCTGAAGCCTGATGTGGTGCTTGTGTCCAGTCTGTTTGAAGGGCTGACGGATAATGCTGTAACCAGCATCGCTCAATTCACACGTGATTTTCCGACGGCTGTGATTTTGTATGACCTGATTCCGCTCATCCATCATGAGATCTATCTTGAAAATCCTGTCGTAAAAGCCTACTATTCCGAGAAAATTGAATTTTTGCGTCAGGCTGACCTCTGGTTGGCCATTTCAGAATCCTCACGCCAAGAGGGCATTTCCCATTTGGACTTGTCAAAGGATTGGTCTGCCAATATTTCAACAGATGCTGATGGGCATTTCCGTAAGGTGCCTGTTTCTGCCGAAGCGGAAAGTGAATTGCGGAAAAAATATGGTTTGTATCATCCTTTTGTGATGTACACCGGGGGTATTGATCATCGCAAGAATATTGAAGGTTTAATTCGTTCTTATGCCAAATTACCCCAAAATTTGCGTGCATCGCACCAATTGGCCATTGTCTGCAGCATTCAGGCTGAAAACAGACGCAATCTTGAGGCTTTGGCCCGCAAATGTGGTCTTGAAGAAGATGAGCTGATCCTTACCGGTTTTGTATCCGAAGAAGACCTCGTCAGGCTTTATAATCTTTGTCATCTTTTTGTCTTTCCTTCATGGCATGAGGGGTTCGGCTTACCGGCTTTGGAAGCCATGCGTTGTGGTGCGCCGGTCATTGGGGCCAATACGTCCAGCTTGCCAGAGGTCATTGGCTTGCCAGAAGCTTTATTTGACCCCCATTCAGATGATGATTTTGCCCGGCTGATGGAGCGGGCCCTGAACGATGAGGATTTTCGCGCTCGACTTGTGAAGCATGGCAAGCATCAGGCAATGAAATTTTCATGGGCAGAGAGTGCTCGCCGTGCAATTGTGCAGATGGAGCGTCTTGTTGCCCATCAGAAAAGCCATTCAACGAATAGCGTTCCAGACCGCCGCCTTAAACTGGCCTACATTTCACCCTTACCTCCCGAGCGATCAGGTATTGCCGATTACAGTGCTGAACTGTTGCCAGAGTTGGCCAGGCACTATGATATTGAGGTTGTGGTTGTACAGGATAATGTTACGGATGAATGGATCAATGCCAATTGTCCAATACGTACGGTTCAATACTTTAGAGACAACGCCAGCAGTTATGATCGGGTGTTGTATCAGTTTGGCAATTCGGCTTTTCATCAGCATATGTTTGAATTGCTCGGTACTCACCCGGGGGTTGTCGTTCTTCATGATTTTTATTTGTCGGGCATATCCCATTACATGGAAGCGCATGCCATTGAACCCGCTTTCTGGACAAAAGAGTTATACCATGCGCATGGTTATGCCGCATTTCATGACAGATATCATAGCAAGGATGAAGTGGATGTTATCTGGAAGTATCCGTGCAGCCTGAGTGTGGTGCAGAACAGTTTGGGTGTGATTGCCCATTCCCAGAACTCGTTGCGTTTGGCCAAGCGGTGGTATGGTGATAACGGTGAGAACTGGGCAGTGATTCCTCATATGCGTGATCCTCATGTCAATAAAGACAGGGTATTGGCTCGTCAGGCATTGGGTTTGGGAGTGGATGACTTCGTTGTGTGTTCCTTCGGTATGCTTGGCCCCACAAAATTAAATCACCGCCTGTTGGAAGCATGGTTGAATTCACGGTTGGGTGCAGACAAAAATTGTCATCTTGTCTTTGTCGGTGAGAATCATCCTGGCACTTATGGGGTAGAGTTGCTCGAGATCATTCGGAACCATCGTGCTGAAAAAAACATTCGTATCACGGGATGGGCAGATCTGGATCTTTTCCGAAATTATCTTGCTGCCGCTGATATGGGAGTTCAATTACGCACCTTGTCACGAGGGGAAACCTCAGGGACGGTTCTTGACTGTATGTGCCACAGTCTGGCGACGATCGTCAATGCTAATGGCAGTATGGCGGATTTGAACGAGCAGGCTGTCTGGATGTTGTCAGACGAATTTTCCGATGAAGAGCTTATCACCGCATTGGAAACACTTTGGCAAGATGGCGATAAGCGGCAGTCCCTGGGGAAACGGGCAAGGGAAGTCATCCTTGAGGATCATGACCCCCGATATTGCGCGGGACAATACCAGGATGCCATTGAAAACTTTTATAAGTCAGCACAAAATGGTTTGCCAGGTCTCTTGCCTGCTATTGCAAAAAAATCAGCAACCGCTCAACCAGATACGGAATTAATCGCTCTTTCAAGCCATCTTGCGGATTGTTTTCCTTTACGGCCCCAAAAAAAACAATTGTTGCTTGATGTGAGTGGATTGATTGGGAATAGTGAACACACAGTGATACGAAACACGATCAGGGAGTGGCTGATAAATCCTCCTGATAACTACCGGATCGAGCCCGTTTATGCCTTAGGTGAAAATGAGTATCGGTATGCACGACATTTTTCGGCGGGCCTGATGGGTTGTCCCGAGCATTGTTTGCAGGACGAGCCCATTGAGTTTGCCGTGGGTGATATATTTTTTGTTTTGGACGTACCACAATCTGTACAGACAATGCACAGTGACTTCTACCAGACACTGCGTGTGCGGGGAGTGATGATTCAATGTCTGGTTGATGATGCCAGTGGTGTTCAACGGCTTCAGAATTTTGGGGGGAATGCCACTTTGTTCCTTGAAGAAATTCTTGGTGGTCGCGTTTTCTGACGGTTAAGCATGAAAGTTATACTTAATGTCGAGCCTATACGTTTTCCATTAACCGGGATTGGTCGTTACACTTATGAGCTGGCTAAAGCGTTGCGCACATCCTCCTGTATTGATGAGCTGAAATTGTTTTCAGCAACTCGTTTTTTGCAGGAACTGCCGCAATCCGACTTGAAAGATAATCCTGTACATGGGCTTAAACGGATAGTTCAAAAGAGCTATCTGGCCATGGAGGCATATCGTTTATTGATGCCCTGGCTTCGTTCCAAAGCCTTGCGCAAGCATGGCGATTATATCTATCACAGCCCCAACTTTTTTCTGCCTGTGTTTCCCGGAAGGAAAGTGGCCACTTTTCATGATCTTTCACCGTTTACCTGGTCTGAGTGTCACGATCCGGTAAAAGTACGTTATTTGCAGAAAGAACTTCGTACGACACTTAACAGGGCGGATCGCTTAATCACTGATTCAGAGTTTACGCGCTGTGAGTTGGCGGAGTTTTCAGGTCTGGCAATGGATAAGATACATGCGGTTCCATTGGCTAGTGCACCCGAGTTTCAGCCTTATCCTGAGGTTGATCTGCAACCTTTGTTAAAGCGCTATCAGCTTGAGTACCAGGGATATAGTCTTTTTGTAGGAACGATAGAACCACGTAAAAATATCGTGACATTATTGGATGCCTATGCGCGTTTGCCTGTCAGCGTTAGGCGCCAATGGCCTTTGATTCTCACAGGCTATAAAGGATGGCAAAGTGAGGCCATTCATGCACGGATTAAAGACGCTGAAAGACAAGGGTGGGCCCGATATTTGGGCTTTTTGCCAGCAGAAGATTTACCGGGTTTATATGCGGGGGCAAGGTTATTTGCTTTTCCTTCCCTATATGAAGGGTTTGGATTGCCTGTGCTGGAAGCAATGAGTTCAGGTGTGCCTGTTGTCTGTTCTGACAGTTCCTCTTTGCCAGAGGTGGTGGGTTCTGCCGCGTTAATGTGTGCACCCATGGATGTTGAAACGTTAGCCATGAATCTTCTCAAGGGATTGGAAGATAACATCTGGAGAACGCAGGCTGTGACACAAGGATTGCAGCAATCAGCCGGTTTTTCATGGGAGCGGTGTGCGCAGGAAACCATTGCGGTTTATCAGAAGTTATAAGTACTTGATAAACTTTCGTTTTCTGTAACTGTCTGGTTGATGCGCTTATTTTGAGGAAGGGTTGTGATTAAGAATAAGAAAATATTGAATCATTTGGCACTTGGCGTGGCAGTAGCATTTCTTGTGACCAATATCGGTTTGCTTGTTTGGTATCTGTTTATTGAATATCAACCTGAGTTTCATTCAGATAGTGCGGTTAAGGTTTTACTGGCAAGAGAGATTTTTGATACCAAAGATTATTTTCCAAATGATTGGAATTATATAAATAATGATCTTTTTGTTTTTTTTGGACATACATTCATTATTCCACTGCTCGGGTTCATGCCGGCCGGTTTTACCGTCCATGCCATTTCCGGCTTGATTTTTTCCATACTGCTATTAAGTGCTATCTGGTTTATTTCAGGTATAACAAATTTAAGTCTCGTACGCCGTATTTTTATTGTGGCGGTTGCTGCAGCGGGTGTCTCCAGTTTTATGGCAGAAAATCTATATGGGCAGGTCAGTTATGGCTTTGATGTGACGGTTTGTTGCTATCTGATTGTGTTTGCTTGGAAATTTTTTAAATCCAACGGAAAATTTGCGGTTGTATGGGGAGTGGTTTTCTTTCTTCTTGTGACGCTGGTGTATTGGGAAAATCCACAGAGGGCCACAATAAGTTACGGACTTCCTTTTTTAGCGGCAGTCTGTTGGTTGCTTTGGATGGGGAGTGCTGTTGGTCGCCATAAGCTTTGGCAGGCGCTTGCCATATTCTTTATGGGTATTGGCATTGGTGCTTCGTTGCATTTCTATACTTTATCAGGCGTCATAAACATACTGACAGTGGGAAATGCGCTTTGGCTTCCCTATAAGCTGATGCTGAAAAATCTCAGCCTGGTGCCTCTGGGTGTTTTATCTATTTTTGGTGGTTTTCCAACGCCAGGCAAACCCATGGTTAGTCCCACAGGTGTTTATGAAGCCTTACGGTTAGCGGTTGCCGTTATCATCACTTTATTGGTTCCATGGGCAGTTTATAAGGCTTTTCGTTATGCTGACGATGGCATGAAATTCTTGGGTGTTTTTTCTGTCATTGCGTTTGCCGGGGTTTTCTTTATATATATTACGACGACCCTTGCAGATATGAGTGACCCGGTTCAGAGTGCAAGGTATCTGGTGCCTTCCCTGTTTTTGGGCTTTATAACGTTATTAATGAGTTCCATAGACCGGGTCAGATCACCACTTCCGGCAATCGGCATGGCCTTTATGACTGTTTTCTATCTTGTGAATGGTTATTTGGTTTATCACTCGTCGCCGAAGGAGCGGGTAGAGATGGCATGGGGGCAGCCAGGCCAATACCATACGCAGCTACAAGACCTTGTGGATTTTCTTGTTGCCAATAAGCTTGAGTATGGTTATGCCACATACTGGAATGCAGGTGTTGTGAGCGTTTTGAGTGATGAGAAATCATTGGTACGCCAGATATCCATAAAAAACGGGATTCCCGTTCCCGTGCGGCATTTGTCTTCTAACCGGTGGTACCGGCCCTCAGCGTGGCATGGAGAAACCTTTTTATTGCTGACCAATGAAGAGGCGAAGCATATTAAATGGGATGCCCTTGAGGAATATAATGTGGAACCCATCCGACATTATGCAATTAAGGATTTCGAAATTTATGTCTTCAAGGATAATCTGGCCAATCATTTGCCAGGGTGGGATGCCAGCTTTGAGGCCCCTTTTACATTCAAAATGAACGAACATGCTTCAAAGCAGATCGGGCATTTTGAGAAGGAGGCGCATGTTCTCGTGGCCGGGCAGGGAGAGTCAGGCGCTTTACACTATGGGCCTTATATTACGGTTGATCCAGGGCATTACAAGGTGAGTTTTGATATTTTGGCTGCCCATAATCCGGCCGGAGTTGTCAGGCTTGATGTGGTTGGCAACGAAGGTAAGATGTATGCAGAGACAACGCTTACATCCAGTGAACATCCTCAGCCCCTCTATTTCACCCTTGATAAGCCACAGACAATGGAGTTCCGGGTATGGGCATTAGGTAATGAGCGTCTTGTGTTAAAAGGAATAACTCTGGAACGCCTGCCATCGGCCAATGCCCAATAAAAGCTTGCCGGCTTAACGTGTTTCCATCGCGTTATGTTCGGCTTGCTATGATGGTGCCTGCAACAATTAGCACCATTCCAATGGTTTTATTCATGGTGATTGGTTCATGCAGTAACCATGCACTGAGCAGTAAAACGATGACGAAATTCAGGCTCATGAAAGGATAAGCATAACTGAGTTCAAATTTCGTCATTGCCGCCATCCATGCCAGAGAAGCCAGGAACGCGGCGAAAAAGCCTGAAAAGATAGCCGGGTCAAATACGGCCATGATGAGAAACTTGAGTTTCGCAGCAGATGCGACAGGCATCTCACCCAGTTGTACCATTCGCCATTTAAGGATTAGCTGCCCATAGACGGTGAAGGCGATGGTCGCAAAAATGTAGAGGTGGTCAGTGAAACGAAATGGCATATGGTTGATCCTTTGGATTTTGTTAAGCTTGTGGGGGAGGAAGTTCAATAAATGGTGAATTGGTTTGCCGGGTTAAAATGGCCGATGGTTTGAAAAGAGATTTTTCGCCCCAGGAGGGACGCTCTATCAATCATGTTAAGGATATTGTTGATGAGGGTTTCTTGTGAGTACGATACAAGTGGATGGCCCGGAGTGTTGCGTGATACCAGTTCATCAGGATGCAAAATAAGCACCATATAAGGTGCTGTTGCAATGAGTTCATTGAATCCCTGAGACCAGATATCAGTACCATAACAGGGGTTCAGGTAACGCAATAAGGCTACTGAATCGTAAGGAGCCAAAATGGGGGCGACTGACAGTGGCACTTCCAGTATGTCCATTGCGGGGTGCCCGGCAAGACGGTAGTCATCATGACAAGGATGGTAGGCAAATTGTGGCGTTTTTTGCCAATCCATGCACCAGCCAGCATCATGTTTCACCCGGCCAGGCAGGGCAGAGCTATCAAAGCGAATGCCCAGCTGATTGAGCACTTGCATGCTGGTATTATCATGGTAGCAATCCCCCATGCGGACACTGTTCAGAGTTGGCACAATGCTTCTAACAGCCTGGCAAGTGTTGAGCAGGTCTTCATACATGATCCCATTGGCCTGACCGGAAGGTAATTGTGGCATCCAGCCCAATTCATGCCCATCATCATGGATCAGTTTGCCCATGTTATCCAGGAAACGATTGATAATAGCGAGGCGATCACCGAACTGATGATGAATAAATCGATCAGCCCTGACAAACCAGGTGACTGGCAAAGCACGTTGTATCTGTTGTTCAAGGAAGGGAATGGTTTTGAACAGGGATTCAAGACCCTGGAAGGTGACTTCCCATGAAGGGGCTGCAGCATGACCATGACCCATTACCGCATCAGTGGGACCAACATCAATAGTTAAGTAAACAGGCAGATCTTCAGGGGAAGAGTTGAGCCGGGTGGATATGCTCACGTTTTTCTTACCAAAATGGTGAAATCATAAAGTCCATAATCATGCAGTAATGCAACATTTCTGGCGTATTTGCGCTTGCAGATATCGAAGTAGAGGCAGGGATCCGCATAGTATAAATCATTCTTCAGTTTGTCTGGATCCGAGTAGGAAGTTAGCATATTGAATGCGAATCCATGACGACTGTATTGATCCAGGACATCAAGTGTATCAAGGATATATGCATGCCACTCGGTTGGTTCGAAGTCAAACCGCATGCCGAAAATTCCGCTGGCGACCGAGTAATCGGCAATTTCAATATCCGATAAATGGTGGAATTCAACCCGGTCATCGGCTGCGCTCATTTGTGCTCGGGCAGATGTGACCAACGCATTGTCTGAAATATCATAGCCACGATATTTAACAATATTGTTGTTGTCGGATAACATGTGCCACAGGAAGCCATAACCACAGCCTACATCGTTGATCGTAATGCCTGTATCGGGCGCAGACGGTAAAATACGAAGCAGTTGTTCATAGCGGATAGATTGTGATTCTTCACCGTTCCAGCCAACACCCTGCGGGGAGATGGCGTGACGTTCAAGCTGGTCATTATTGAAGGTTTGGGCACGTTGAATAACAGACCGGTTCTGTTTCAGGTACTCGTTAATCATAGTTCTTCCCTTGGTTGCTCAAGTGCTTACCTGGATATATTTCTTTGACGATCATGAGTGGGCGTTGTTTGGTTTCCGAGAAAACCTTGGCCAGGTAGATTCCGATTATTCCTATGAAAGAAATAATCAAGCCGCCAATCAGCCAGATAGACACCATGACCGAAGTCCAGCCTTCAAGTGATGAATTAAAGAAAATACGGTTAAGGATAAGGTAAAACGCGAAGGCACTGGAAACCATGGCCATGATGGCGCCAAAATAAAAAATGCCAAGCAATGGGCGATTGCTATAGGAAGTAATGGAGTCTATTAGCAGGGCGATTTTTTTACTTAGCGTGTATGTGGTCGGACTGTTGTCGTGCTTGGTGACGGGAAAGGCTTGCTGCTTGAAGCCCGTCAATACCCAAAGCGCAGCAATGTCTATTTCACGCTCCTTAAATTGAAGCAGTGCATCGACATAATTACGTGTCATCAGACGTGCGGTAACCAGGTCAAAAGGCATTGGCAGACCCGTGAGAAGTCGGGTGGCTTGGTAATAAAGTCGCCCGCTTATTTTGGACATTAGATTGCCTCGACGTGAGGCTTGTACACCGTAAATGACATCACAGTTATCTTCGAACAGTTTTGGCCAGAACTGTAGGATCCATTCCGGTTCTTCTTCGAGATCGGAGTCGATCAGGAAAATGTAATTGCCTGTTGCGTGACGTAATCCCGCCATCATTGCCTGGTGATGGCCGAAGTTTCTCGACAAGTCGACGAGAATAACATTTCCGAATCTGTCACAGCATTCCCTGGCGATTTCTGCAGAACGGTCCGGGGAACCATCATTGACCAGAATGATTTCAAAGGATTTGCCCAAGAGGCTCATGGCTGCATTCACACGCTCACAAAATTCAACTACGTAGTCCTGTGATTTATACATGGTTGCAACAATGGATATTTCAGGTACTGTCATATCAGTGGATATCCTCATCATTAACCAAGACCTGGATAAGCTGATCCATGTCTTGCATCATTGAGATCATTTGATCCTGGCTGTCGAATGTCAGAATCAGACAGCCGAGCATGTCACTGCCCTGTGAAAACCTTTGTACCTTTTCACCGGGTTTGACAAACATTTGTTCATTGACGATATGTGGCTGGATTTTTGGATCGTATTCAACACGTTCAAATATGCCTGGTTTTTTACTATGGACAGAATAGGTTGCGCTATAACGAAGCCATTGCCTTTCAAGTTGTACATCGTTACCCAGAGCAGACTCGACGGTTGCTGCGATCATATCGACCCCGTAAGCATTGGCAATGGCTTCCGGCATCCGGTTGCCACCGTTACGGGGACCGATTTCAATAACAAATACTTCACCATTGGGCAGGTAAAACAAATCGAAATTAAATGGCCCCTTGCGCATGCCTAATGTACTGAAAATGTCCTGGAGGACGCCAACCGCTTTTTGCTCCTGTGCTTCACTTGCTGAACTGGGGAAGGTTTCACCAACGGGGGGTGATATACCAGGTGTAAAGTGTTCATCGGCAAATGCATGAAAGATAATTTTTCCATTATGCAAAAAACCTTCACCACAGATTTGATAACCTATATAGGGAATCATCTCTTCAATAATGATGTCGCCACTTCTTGAGTTTTCAGTGGCAAGTGCCAGGGCATTTTGCAATTGTTCCTTTTCATGGACACGGTTAATACCCCTGCTACCACTGGCATCAACCGGCTTGATAATAAGGGGAAGATCCAGTTCTTCAAGAATCTTTGCAGGTAAGTCGGCTTCATTTTTCAAGCGCTCCTGATTTAAAATCAAGAACTTGGGAGTGAAGTGCTTTTTCTCTTTCTGAAATTGGCGGAATTTGCCTTTATCGGTCAAGGTGATGACGGCATTGTATGGGTTGCCATTCAGGCCCAGACGTTCGCTGACCCAGGCCGCGGTGGGAGCACCGACATCGGTACCATAGGCAATAACGGCATCAACTTCCTGCTCTTCGGCCTTATCGCAAATGTCTTGCAAAGCAGTTGTACTTATATCGTAAGAACAATCTGCCAGTTTGTGGCCTGGATTGTGAGGTCGATTATCACATGTAATGATTTTAAACCCGGCTTGCCGTGCATAATTGATCGGTGCCAGTTGTTGGGAACTGGCACCGAGAAATAATATGGTGTTTTGTGATGAGCCAGATTTGTCTACCGCGCTTGATACAGATACCACTGAGTCAGCCGTGATTTTTGACCGGTGCCTCTCCATGAAATGCTCCCCTCTAAAGTTGCATGGGTGTTTGATATTGAATTATTTTATTTTTGACAGGTAACTTTTTTTACTGATTGTAGCGTATTTTTGAGCTTGTCTTTGCTCCAGGTTTTTATTGACAAGACCGGTCTTGGGAATATGGGCACTTTGACGCTCATGGCGATAATATCAGTTCACGGCATCACATAAAACTTCAACAATCTTGTCTTGCAGCATGGTAGTAAGACCTACCCAAAGCGGTAATCGAATCAATTGTTCGGATTGACGAACCGTTACCTCGAGATCGCCATGAGTCTTACAGTACTTTAAGCCAGCAGGTGAAGAGTGCAAGGGGATGTAGTGGAATACAGACAAAATTCCTTGTTGCTTCAACTTGGCTAAAATTTCTTGCCTGTTAATTTCCGGTGCTAGCAGTACGTAGTACATATGTGCGTTGTGTTGACAGGACTCTGGTACGATTGGCCGACGCAGTACTCCCTTGGCCTCAAGCGTTTCAAGTTGACCGTGATAGTGCTGCCAGCTTGCCAGCCGTTGCGTTGTGATACGTTCGGCTTCTTCAAACTGGGCCCATAAGAAAGCGGCGATCAACTCTCCTGGTAAAAATGAAGAACCTATATCTTGCCAGGTATATTTATCGATTTCTCCACGAAAGAAACGGCTGCGGTCCGTCCCTTTCTCACGGATGATTTCTGCACGCAGCTTCAAGTCAGGATCATTGACCAATAATGCACCGCCCTCTCCGGAAATGACATTTTTTGTCTCATGAAAGCTGTATGTTCCCAGGTCACCAATACTGCCTAGCGCCCGTCCTTTGTAGTACGACATTAAGCCTTGGGCAGCATCTTCAACTACCCGAAGGTGGTGGCGTTTGGCAACTTCCATAATGGTGTCCATTTCGCAGGAAACACCGGCATAATGTACTGCGACGATGGCTCGTGTACGCGGGGTGATCGCTGCCTCAATGAGGGTTTCATCAATGTTCAAGGTGTCGTTTCGAATATCAACGAAGACCGGAACACCACCGCGAAGCACGAAGGCATTGGCTGTTGACACAAAAGTATATGATGGCATGATGATTTCATCACCAGGTTTAATATCCAGCAATAGGGCGGACATTTCTAAAGCAGCCGTGCAGGAGTGTGTGAGCAATGCCTTGGCGGTACCGCTTTTTTGCTCTAACCAGGCGTGACAGCGTTTTGTGAAGGGGCCATCACCGGCAAGACTGCCATTCAGGTGTGCCTCCGCGATGTAATGAAGTTCTTTACCCGTCATATGGGGCCAATTGAATGGAACTTTCTGACTCATCATTTTTCCTTTTGTGATCTGCGTTAATTATTGTTCATGACATTGCATTGAGCCGGCTTTACTCTGATTGAGTTTTTTGGGTATTGCATCGGCGCCAACTAAGATTAATGTGGCCATATTGCTGACTGGCAAGTTCTTCCAAATCCCCGTCAAAATGTTCTTTGCAGTAAATCGCGAGCAGGTTAAACAGGGGGGCGTCAGCAATAATAGGAACACCATCCTTGGAAATCAGTCGCGCAATCATACCCGTACCGTTCTTTTCCTCAAGAAATGCCCGTGAAAATGGCGCAAGGATATCTGTTCCCAGACTGTAATGCTGGTATTTCATGGCAGACTCTGATTGTTTTAGAACCGGATAAACATTTTCATAAGGAAATACCAAGCCCCATGCTACAACGGTATCATTCGGGAAACCAGACAGATTCTTGCGGATTGCTTCTGAGTACTGTTGTGTTGCCCTGGAATCAGAGAAAATCTGTAGGGTGTTGACGATTGCAGCGACAATGATCACTGCCTGTGCCAGGTGCCAGGATAAACGCTTGTGTGTGTGCTGGGCAGAGTGTTCAAGGAATGGGGCAATTAACATTAAAGCCAACACAGGAATATAAACGCGCAGTACACCCGGCCGACCAAGCAGACCTAAGGTAAATAAGGTCATAAGGCACAGTACCCAAGTTATGAAGAGTTTTCGACTTGGCAATATGAAAAGCAACAATATGGCAGCCACAACACTAGGTAGCAAAACAGGGTGCGCAAGCGCCTGAATGCCCTCCCAACCATTGATGAGCGAGTTGGGTTGGGCAGCGAGAGGACCCAGTTCAGTTAGCATTGCATTTAATGCCGTCGGGTTTGCAATAGCAGGATCAACAAAGAACCATTCTGTAATTAAATTAATATCATTCGTGCTGTAACCATGTCGCGACAGGATTTCCGGATGCTGATTGAGTTGAATGTCGGCCCGAAAGTCGGTGAATGGTGCACGGGCAGGGTCTAAGGCAGTGAATGCCTGCCATTCACTGCCTTGGTAGGCTTGATAGTCAATAAAGGTGGCAATACTGATGGCGATTATAAGAACGATTGCAGCCGCTTGTGCTGCCCGGTCTTTAAGTAATTTTGACCAGGGCAGGAATGGTGAGGCAATGAGGATGATCAGTAAGAACTCATGGTTACGGACAAGATAGCTGCAGAAAGCAAGCATACATCCTGCTAACAAGGCATATTTTTTTTCCTGCTGCTCATAAAGGGACCAACATGCAATGGCTGCTACGGCAAGCAGGCCGGCATTAATGGTAAATTGAGGTAAAAGTACAGGGCGTACAAGTATAAATAATAGGATGAATAGAGATAGCAGTAAGCCAATTCCAAGTTGGCGTAATACGAATAATATAGCTGTACTTATTCCGACCAGTGTGCCAAGAGTGACGATAGAATATCCTAAGACCCCATTTATCTGAGGGATGGAGCGAACCAGATGGCCCCAGAGAACATTGGAAAAAACTATAGTTGGTGAACTGACTGCGGCAAACCCATAGCCGTGTGCCACCATTGACATGGCGACATCATCGTTGGTATTCCAGTATGGCTCAAAGAAAAAACAAAGAGCAGATACAAATAGTAAGGAAATCAGGAAATCCCATAAAAACCAAGGATTTTTTTGATACAGAGGAAATCTGCTTGCATTGACCACGAGAAGACGACCATTCCTTTTAAAAAATTAGTGAAATAAAAGATTTCTTTGTCAGGTTGAGCATAGCAATTACATGAAACAGTATGGCGCTCATCAGTTTGCAGCTGAAGAGACCAAAACGTTTTTTGGTTTGTGTTTTTTTATTCAGAATAATTCAATACCCATCTTACTTGCATTTGGTATAAGATACAAGAAGACACATGTTGAAATTTTTTAAATGATTATCCTTAAAACTGATTTGAATTTTATAAAAAAGCAAAGTTGCTTATTCAGGGATAGCATCGCATCTTGATCCAAATCACTGTTCTGTAAGTTATGAGTATTATGATAAATCGAAAAATCTTAGTTACTGGTGGTGCCGGATTCATTGGGTCGGCGGTTGTACGGCATATTATCAATAACACAAACGACACCGTCATTAATATTGATAAACTGACTTATGCTGGTAATTTGGATTCGGTTGCTGCGGTACAAAACAATCCGCGCTACCATTTTGAGCAGGTTGATATTTGTGATGCCGAAAAGATTAATGCCATTTTTAAACAATATCAGCCAACGCATATTATGCATTTGGCCGCTGAAAGTCATGTTGACCGTTCAATTGACGGACCGGGTGTTTTTATCCAGACTAATATAATGGGAACTTACACCTTACTTGAGGCAACTCGCTCATATTTGTCTAGTGTGACGGATGGGATTAAGAGTAACTTCCGCTTTCATCATATTTCTACCGATGAGGTGTATGGCGACTTGCATGGTACGACAGACCTTTTTGTCGAAGATACACCCTATTCACCCAGTAGCCCTTATTCCGCCTCCAAGGCATCCAGTGATCATCTGGTAAGGGCGTGGGGGCGGACTTTTGGTTTACCTGTTTTAATTACCAATTGCTCAAATAATTATGGTCCCTATCATTTTCCTGAAAAACTGATTCCACTGGTCATTCTAAATGCCCTGAGTGGCAAATCGTTGCCCATTTATGGAAAAGGAGAGCAAATACGGGATTGGTTGTATGTTGAGGATCATGCACAGGCTCTTTATACCGTATTGATTCAGGCAGCGGTAGGCAAAACTTATAATATTGGTGGTCATAATGAAAAGAAAAACATCGATGTAGTGAAAGCGGTTTGTTCTTTACTGGAACAGTTGAAGCCAGTGGCCAATAATCCACATACACAACATATTGCAGCGTACACGGATTTAATTACTTATGTGCAGGATCGTCCCGGTCATGACGCACGTTATGCCATAGACGCAAGTAAAATTCAAAAAGAATTGGGTTGGCAACCTGAAGAAACGTTTGAAACCGGTTTACGTAAAACGGTTCAATGGTATCTGGATAATGAGGATTGGTGGCAACGTGTTAAAGCGGGAACCTATCATCAACAACGTTTAGGCTTGGGAGAATAATAAGGTGAAAGGAATTGTTTTAGCAGGTGGTTCAGGAACAAGGTTATATCCTATAACAAAAGGAGTATCAAAGCAGTTGTTACCTGTTTATGATAAGCCTATGGTGTATTACCCTTTGTCAGTGCTCATGCTGGCTGGCATCAGGGATATTTTAATCATAAGTACGCCAGAGGATATGTTTGGGTATAAGCGTCTGTTAGGTAATGGTTCTGATTATGGTATTAATCTAAGTTATGCCATACAACCCAGTCCCGATGGTTTAGCGCAGGCATTTATTATTGGTGAAGAATTTATCGGGAAAGATAGTGTTTGTCTGGTGCTGGGTGACAATATTTTCTTTGGTGAGGGTTTTGGTAATAAACTTGAACAAGCGGTAGAGCGTAAAGAAGGCGCTACGGTATTTGGCTATCATGTTCAGGATCCGGAGCGCTTTGGTGTTGTCGAATTTGATGAGAATTTTAAAGCTTTAACTATTGAAGAAAAGCCGCTTCAACCTAAATCAAATTGGGCAGTGACGGGTTTGTATTTTTATGATAATCATGTTGTTGATATCGCTAAAAATGTTAAACCATCAGCTCGTGGTGAATTGGAAATTACCACTATAAACCAAACATATTTGGAGCAGGGAACGTTAAACGTTGAATTGCTTGGACGCGGTTTTGCATGGCTTGATACCGGAACGCATGGTAGCCTGATGGAGGCAGGGCATTTTGTACAAACCATCGAGAACAGGCAAGGTTTAAAAATAGCTTGTCTGGAAGAAATTGGTTACCGGAATGGATGGTTGTCTAAGGAAGAGTTAATGGAAAAAATAAAACCGTTAGCAAAAACAGGTTATGGGCAATATTTATTGGGTTTGCTGAATCAAGCTTAGTTATCTGGCACCAAACCCAGTCAGCATAGTCTTTATAGTTAATAACGTAATGTAAAAATCCAGTGAGATTGAACAATGTTTAATATAAAAGAAATCATGTTCAATCTTGATCTGGGCCTCTTCAGTATCTGAGGTATATCCATATCGTACCTGTGCCCAGCCAGTAATGCCGGGTTTTACAACATGACGGTAACTGTAAAAGGGTATTTTTTTGTCATATTCTTCTACAAAACTGGGTTGTTCAGGTCGGGGGCCAATCAGACTCATCTCGCCTTTCAGAATATTCAAAAACTGTGGCAGTTCATCGATGCGCAATTTTCTTATGATTTTGCCAACTCTGGTCGTTCTGGGATCATCCTCCTCGGCAAACACTTCGGTGGATTCTGTCTGAGTATCATGGCGCATGCTTCTGATTTTATACATCCGGAATGGCTTGTTGCCTCTACCAACCCGGTTTTGACAGAAAATGGCAGGTCCGGGAGATTCTAGTTTTACCAGCAAGGCAGTAATCAGGACCAGTGGCAGGGTGAGGGGAAGTGTCAGGAGTACGACAACCCAGTCAAAACTAGTCTTAATAAACTCAAACAAAGGGGAGGGCAGTAATGACCCAATGTTGTTTTCTGTCATATGCCTAATCCTGACTCGACCAGTCAGAGACTCAAAAACTTGCTCCGAGTTAAGAACCGGAATACGGTTGAGGGCACATTTAGTCAGAAAGCGTTCCCACTCTGGCGTGATGCTTTTAAAGTCTGCAACCACGGCATCATAGCGGACATTATTCAGGTTGGGTGTTTCCAGTACACGAATGTCATGACCTTTTTTATTTAGCGCGATCAATTCTTGCGTTTTAGCTTGATTAGCGACGGCCAGTTTAGGTTTGCGCATTCTAAAAGTAAGTATGTATTCTATGTGCAACCAGAACAGGGTGGTTAAACCGCTGGTTACAAGAATCAGCCGTGAAACGGGAAAATAAAACAGGAAAGTTGCCAGAATGCAAAAACCATAAACGGTAAGAATTTGTGGCGCCAGCAAGGCTGCAGACTTTCCACCCGGATAAGAGTTGGTTAGATAGTTGCACCAGATGTGGGTAAGGATGAAGGCAATTGAACTAATGATTAAGGCATTAAACTGGCCTTGATCAATATAGTAGTTCTTGAAGCCGTAATGGATGTAAAAAGGCAATAATACGCATAATATAAAGCCCAGTAGCATTGAGACAAAGCGGGAAAGCAGGATTTTTTCATACAGCTTATGAAAACGTGACTGGGATGTTAAGCGCATATTGTTAAGATTGTACCGAAATTTTTAATTTTTAGTGCATAGTGTAAGATTACAATGCCATGCATATAAATATTCAATTATTGAAATAATATGACTTATGCTGATTATAAAAATACTAGTAATATAACCGTAAATGGCATCTGAAAAGATGACAATCTTGCATAAACATAATAATTTGTAAGTTTTTTGTATGATTTTGGGCAATTTTAAAGTTTTTTATGACAATTTTCGTAACTGGCGGCTCCGGGTTCTTTAGCCGTAGTTTCATCCTGGATGAGCTTGGTCAATCTGGCGATCCCGTCGTGAACATCGATAAGCTCATTTGTGCCGGCATCAGCCAAGAGCGATCATTAATTGCGTCTGCTTCAAGACAGTTGAACCATGAACGTTATTAAAACCCGCCTTCCCGATGTCTTGCTGATTGAACCCGATGTATTTGCCGATGAACGCGGTTTTTTTATGGAAAGCTTTAATGCCAGGAAGTTTGAGCAGGCGGTGGGTAGGCGGGTAAGTTTTGTGCAAGACAACCATTCCCGTTCCCAGGCCAATGTGTTGCGCGGCCTGCATTATCAAATTCAACAACCGCAGGCCAAGCTGGTGCGGGTGGTGCTTGGCCGTATTTTTGATGTGGTGGTGGATTTACGTCGCGCTTCGCCCACGTTTGGGCAATGGGTGGCCGAAGAGTTAAGCGCTGAAAATAAACGCCAGGTTTGGGTACCCGAAGGCTTTGCGCACGGGTTTTTGGTGCTGTCCGAGGAGGCCGAGGTGGAGTATAAAACCAGTACTTATTATGCCCCTGAACATGAACGCTGCATTACCTGGAATGATCTGGATCTGGCTATTTCATGGCCGTTGAAGGGGGCACCTGTTTTGTCGGTGAAAGATGAAAAGGGTGTGGGTTTCAGGGAAGCGGAAGTATTTGAATGATTGAAAATAGATGTAAGATGAGTGACTTCTGTTAGGCAGTACCAAGCCAGCCTAAGCTGCTGGCACCGAAAATAAATATGTTGTAGCGCTTAGTGTTAAAGCTTATAGGTAATCAGGGGGCGCACAATATCGTGCCCAATGCGACGTAATCGTTGTTCCAAAGTTTTTTTGTTTTTGTGACGCGGTTTACCATCTGTGCCCAGATTGGACGCCTGGGCTTGTTCAGATTCCCACACGGCGACTGGCGTTAAAGCCCATAAGGTAACAAGCCCTTTTTCCTGGAAGCGTGACCAGTGATCGCCTACCGTCCATAAAGGATGCAGGTTTTTGGCTAAGTTACGGGCAGCTGCCAGATTGATGGCGTATCCGCTGGTTCGCCACACATCGCTATAGGGACGCACGGCAACCCGGTTCCGTTTGCCAAACGATTTTTTGTTAAAACGAAAGCCTCGATGCACCTTGGTTAACTGAATCATTTCGGGCTTATTAGTAGACAGGATTTGCCCTAGGTATTCTGGTGAATCAGGGTCCAGTAAACTTTGTAGGTCGTCGGCTAAACAGACATCATCTTCCAGGATCAAGGCATAGCGGTAGCCCTTCTGGACAATATCGCGGTAAATACCCAAGTGGCTTAAGGCGCATCCTATTTCGCCCTTGGTTAGGGTGCCATACTCATGTTTTAGACGAGGCCAGTTCACCTGTTGTTTTAATTGGTCTTCCGGCATGATACGGCCATCTACTGCGTCAAAAAAAATGGGTGTAATCCCTTTTTCTTGCAATGAAGCTTCCATAATTTGGCGCCTGGTTTGGTCTGTGGCCAGATTGACAACGTAGCAGGGGATAAATGGAGTAGACATAAGCGTTTATTGATGACGGAAAGCCGTTTTGGCTGGAAAGATGGTGTTACATTATTGTAACCTGAGTTTGGCTGAAAGTCAGCAGTACCCTGTATTCAGGATATGTGGCAAGATATGCGGGTATTAAAATACTTATGCACGTCTAGTGTGCTTAACTAGGTGTCCATTATTCAGTCAGGCTCAATGTTGTCTTTCTTTCTTCACCCGCCGCTTATGCTCTTTTTGTGTCAGGCATTTTATCAAAAAAGCGATCAGGCCAATATTGCCTGATACGGTTACCCGTGGCAAACCAAACAAATCGTCTTCTTTCAGTGCCAGTCCTTTTACCGTTAAAGTGGCATTGGTGTAGCCCGCCTGGCGGGTCATTTCTCTTATCGCGGCAGACTCATCTCCATACGGGTAGCAAAAGGCGGTAACCGGTACGCCAAAAACGGCCTCTAATCCGTGTTTTGAGGCTTCAATTTGCCGTCGTGCCTCATCTTCCGGCAGCTGGGTTAAATGAACATGGTCCAGGGTATGTGAGCCAATTTCCTGCCCGGCCTTGGCCCAGTTTTTTATTTGTTGTTCGTTCATCAGCCCGGAACGGGGAATGCCTTTTTCTATATCCCAGTGGTTGTGCCCGCCCGGGTGTCCGGCCACAAAGTAGGTGGTGGCGGTAAAACCCAGCGCTTTCAGAACGGGCAGGGCGTTGTCGTACACGTTGGTGTAGCCGTCATCAAAGGTAATGCCAAACACTTTGCCGCTTTTTTTGCCTTCCAGGTAGGGCAGCAGGTCTTGCATGCTTAGGCCACGGTAACCCAGCCGTTTAAGCCATTGCATTTGTTGCGCAAATTTTTTTGCCGGCACGCACAGGCCACGATAGGGGGTACCTTTGGGTGGCATGTCGGCAATCTGGTGGTACATCAGAATGGGTATCATGGCTGTATGGGCAGGACCAAAGCCTGCCGGTAAGTGTTCAGGGTTTTGCGGGCAAAGGTGTCCAGGTTAAAGTGCTGTTCAGCCGTTTGGCGGCTGGCCGATGAAACTTCATGAAGCAGGGCAGGCTTGTCCAGAATTTCCTGCAGCAGTGTTTGCAGGGCTTGCGGGTCTTTGGCCGGTACAATCCAACCGTCTTTGCCATGCTGGATGTTTTCTGGCAGGCCCCCGGCGTTGCTGGCAATAGTGGGCAGGCCCAGGGCCATGCTTTCGCGGCAGGCAAAAGACAGCGCCTCTTTGTGTGATAAGACAAAGCCCAGGTCACAGGCCGCGAGAATATCTCGCACATCGTCAACCAGGCCCGGGAAAACCAGTTGCTGTTCCATGCCCAGGGCTTTGACCCGGTTCATTTTTTCTTCGTTGGGCGGATCACCAGCCATGATAATGCGGCAGCGGTTTTTAAGGTGTGCGGGCAGTTGCGATACGGCCTGCACCATTTCCAGCCAGCCTTTTTCATAATCGGTGCCACCGGTGCTGCCCAGCAAAATCAGCCCGTTAGTAGCGGCTTCTTCACCCAGCAAGGCCTGGCGGCATTGCTGTTTGTGCTGGGCACTGGCAGGCGCAAAATACTGGGTGTCTATGCCATGGTGGATCATGTCCAGCGGGATAGACGCATAGGGCGAGTTTTTGAACATGTCCGCTACAAAGCGGCTAACCGCAATGATGCGGTCTGTGGCCAGTCTGGCCCTTAGTTTGTGCCCAAAACTGTTAACGGGGTGGTCATTGTGTTTGGTAAAGATGATGGTAGGGCGGTGTTTCAGCCCCAGGCAGGCCAGCATGACGTGGCGGTGGTCGGCCGAGGCATTAACGTGAATAATGTCAAAGTTTTCTTGTTTGATCCGCTTTCTTAGCCGCTTTATTTCGGGCAAGAGTTTGCCAATGCGCGAGTTGAAACTCTGGTCTATGACCCGTACATTGGGAACCGCCTGGGCAAAGCGGTACAAGCGGCTGGTGCCGGGAGTGGCCACGAAGCACTCATGTTCTGGCGCCAGCTGGCCCAGCAGGTTAATGATATAGGTGGCATGTCCGCCGCCGTTGCGTTTATGGAAATTGGTAAACAGGATTTTCATTGTTTATGCGTTCCCACGCAGAGCGTGTGAACGAGTTTTGAGTTGTCGCTGAGCGTGGGAACGAGTTGACACCACCCCGTCAGGCTTCGCCTGCCACCCCTCCGCAGAGGGGAATTCATATGCAGGCTGCAGAAGGAATTCATATGCAGGCTGCAGAAGGAATTCATATGCAGGCTGCAGAGGGGTATGCATACGCAGGCGTTTCCAATAAGAAGGAAAATTCCCCTCTGTGGAGGGGTGGCGCATAGCGCCGGGGTGGTTATCTGTACCAGGTTGGCGCACCCCTCCGGGGGAGTTACTCCCCATCCAAAGCGGCATTATCGCTTTCATTGTTTTCTATCACAATTTCAGAAACCAGTACCCGGTCAATCCGGTGCTTGTCCATGTCCATCACCTCAAGTTTGTAGTTTTCCCATTCCACGCTTTCGGCTTCAGTAGGGATATGCCCTAACTGGTGCATGATGAAGCCGGCAATGGTGTGGTAGTCTTCGCTGTCTTCTTCGGGAAACTTCACATCCGAAGCAAAAATTTCACGGAAACGGTCCAGTGAAACGCCACCGTCCAGCAGCCATGAGCCATCTTTGCGCTGCACCGCATCCGAAACCTGGTTTTCATTAATGGGAATGTCGTGGCCAACCAGTACTTTCAGGATGTCGCGCAGGGTAACCACGCCTTCCACTTCGCCGTACTCGTTAATAACCACCGCAATTTCAGAACGGTTTTTTTGCAGGGCTTCCAGCAAGTCCATGGCGCTAATGGTTTCGGGTACATACAGGGCGGCTTTGGTAATGGCCCGGATGTTAATTTTATGCAGCTTGATTTGCTGTTCAAACAGGCTGCCGGCATCCACAATACCAATAATATTGTCTAGTCCCCCATTGCTGACGGGAAAGCGCGAATAGGGGCTGTCGGCAATGCGCAGCAGGGTTTCTTCCAGCGGTGCATTCAGGTCAATGTAGTGAATGTCCGAGCGCGGTGTCATGATGGTGTTAATGTGTTTGTCGTCCAGCTGCAGGGCGCGGGCCACAATGTCATGTTCGGTTTTTTCAAACAGGCCAGCGGTAGCGCCTTCTTTTAGCATGCCGCTAATGTCTTCTTCGGTTAATGAACTGTTTTTGCTTTGGTCCAGACGCAGGATTTTCATGATGAAGTCGGTGGAAAATGACAAAACGGCCACAAAGGGTGACACGATGCGCGACAACCAGGTCATGGGTACCGAAATAAACATGGCAACTGCTTCAGGGTATTGCATGGCAATGCGCTTGGGGACCAGTTCACCCAGAATTAATGAGGCATAGGTAATGCCAATAACCACAACGGCCAGGGCCAGCTCGTAAGCATAGTTGCTGAACATGGGCATTTCAAGAAACACAGGGGCCAGTCTGGTGACGATAGAGGCCTCACCGAAGGCACCGTTGAAAATCCCGATAAGAGTGATGCCAATTTGTACTGTAGATAGAAAACGGCTGGGGCTGTCAGACAGTTTTAGGGCGGCTATTGCGCTTTTGCTGCCGGCATTGGCCTTGTTTTGCAGGCGAATGCGTTTGGAAGAAACAATGGCAATTTCAGACATTGCGAAAAGACCATTGATTAGAATGAGTCCTAATATGATAAGGATATCCATGACGGGTGGGCGGCGTACCGCTTTAAACTCCTGTAATTAAAAAATTTATTTTACAGGTTTCATGGCGTGTTTCGTGGGTGATGGAATGTTTTAACTATTTATTTGCTGTTGCAACGCTCGTTATGGCCAACCAGGCTGCCTTCAGGAAAGGGGGCTTTTTTTGGCGGCAGCCTTTTTGGGGCAATGAAAGATGGCTTAAAGTGTGGCCGGTTTTTTCCTGATCAGCCCTTCCTGGGCACTTGAGGCCACCAGCAGGCCTCGACGGTTAAAAATGTTGGCGCGGCAAAAGCCCCTGGCATTGCTGGCGCTGGGCGACTCGATGGCATACAGCAGCCAGTCGTTCATGTTTACCGGGCGATGAAACCACATGGCATGGTCGATACTGGCCATTTGCATGGCTGGGCTAAAGGGAGATTGCCCGTGTGGCAGCAAAGCGGTAAATAGCAAATGAAAATCCGAGGTGTAGGCCAGCATGGATTTATGCAATAGCGGGTCATCGGGCAGGGTGCCGTTGGCCTTGAACCAGAAGTTTGAACAGGGTAAATGGGCACCCGGATTTAGCGGGTTGATGGGGTTAACCGGACGAATGTCAATAGGCGGTATTTGCCGGGTGCGATTGGCCAGTGTTGGGGGTAGTTCACTGGCAATGGCCCTGAACAGTTCCATTTCGCTTTGCAGGCCGGTGGGCGAGGGAACACTTGGCATGGTGGCCTGGTGCTCAAACCCAGCTTCGTTAGCCTGAAAGCTGGCGGACATGAAGAAAATAGGGCGCTCATGCTGGATGGCAACCACCCGGCGTGCCGAAAAACTGCCGCCATCGCGTATGCGCTCCACTTCGTAGCGGACAGGCTCATGGGTGTCGCCGGGCAACAGGAAATAGGCATGCATGGAATGCGCCTCCCGGTCGGGATTGGCAATGGTTCTGGAAGCGGCCATGATGGATTGCCCCAGTACCTGGCCGCCAAATATGCGTCCCGAGCCGAAAAGGTCAATGCTTTGACCAAGGAAAGTGTCATCATCAAGCGCGTTCAGCTTGAGTTGTTCTGTCAGGGAAGTAAGTGCTTGATTCATGGCGGGCAGGAAACGTAATGTTAAATGCTGGCAGTTTACCAGTTAAAAGGGAGAGCTGTTGACGGTTAAGAATTGAAAACCGCCTGTCAATGTATTATGTCTGGTTTCTTAAGAGACGTGTGGCTGGGCAAAAGCAGGGTGCTCATGTGGGCAGGCTGATCATAAAAGGGGAGGGTTGTAACGAATACTGTAAGTTTTGGTAAAATGTAGTAAAATTAATTCAGATTAAAAATTAATAAATAAAGTAACAGCGACGCGTTTTAAGCGACGTCTGTCTGTACCTTGTCAGCAAGATGCGGGTTTTTGTATTGGCTGCTTAGTTATTAATAGGTTCTTATTAATAGGCACAGGTTTTTGTAACATGATAATGTATAAACGGTTTATGCGCGTAATGCATTGGCTGCTTATGTGTGGGGTAGGTGTTCTGTTATTGGCGGGCTATGCCCGGGCAGATCACATTCAGGATTTGGGCGAAAGGTTGCCAGTGGTTTCAGTCGTGGCAGGTACCCAGTTTTCCAAAACCCTTAACGAGTTTGCAGTAGTTTTTGCTGATTTTCTTCACGAGAAAACGGGTAGTCACGTGCAATTTATGCAAATGGGCGGAGAAGGCGGCATGATTGGTGCCGATTATGTCACCCATTCTGCCGATGACGGCAGTGTCTTTTTGCTGTCAACGCATTCAACCCAAAGCGTTAACAGTATGTTGCAAAAAACCGTTTCCTATTCACCCGAACAGGATCTTGTCAATATAGGCATGATTGGTACTTCTCCTGCCGCGCTGGTTGTGCCGGCCAATAGTCCATTCCAGACTTTTTCGCAATTGCTGAATGCCGTTCGCCTTAACCCGCTAGATTACCGTATTGGTTATTACAACAGTACTTCACAGGTGGCTGCCGGTTTGTTTAATCATTATGCCGGTCTTAATCTACACATGATGCCCTATAACAACCGGGGGCTGCTATTGCATGAGCTGGCTATTAATGGCGTACAGTTTGCCTTTATAGACGGCATTTTTGTGGCCGACCTGTTAAAAGAAAATAAAATTCGTGTGCTGGCCACCACCGGCGATAACCCGGTGCTTGATATGAGCACGGTAGCGTTAACTTCAACACTGCACCCCGAGTTCCTTCTTGAGGGGTGGGTTGGCGTGGCGGCACCCAAGCGGGTGCCCGATGAAGTGGTTACGCAAATGCGTACCTGGCTAAACCAGGCATTGGCCGATGCCAACATAAAAGATGTCATGCAAAGAACAGGACTTAAGCCCCTGGATATGGTTTGCCTGAATATTGAAAAATTCATCCGGCACGATGCCGAGCTTTGGCGTAAGCGTATTATGCTGGGCAAACTTACACCGCGTTAGCGCCAAAAGCGGGCATTGTGTTTTCTATAAAAATGATTAAAAACTGGCCAGCCTAGTTGTTTTCCCTGATTTCGGCGTGACGCTTTTCCATTTCCTGGCGCAGCTCACGGCGTTGCTGCGCGGCAATAAAACGGTGTTTTTCTTCTTCTGTTGAAGGCATAAGCTGGGGAACGGCGGTGGGTTTGCCATTGTCATCAACGGCAATCATGGTGAAATAGCAGCTGTTGGTGTGGCGCACGAACTGTTCGCGAATATTTTCCGTAACTACTTTAATGCCAATTTCCATGGACGTTTTGCCCGTGTAGTTAACCGATGCGTAAAAGTTAACCAGTTCGCCCACATGAATGGGCTGGCGGAACACCACCTGGTCTACCGACAGCGTCACCACATACGAGCCCGCATAACGACTGGCACAGGCAAAGGCCACCTGGTCAAGATATTTTAAAATGGTGCCACCGTGGACATTGCCGGCAAAATTGGCCATGTCGGGTGTCATAAGAATGGTCATGGAAAGTTGGTGCGGTTTGTTGTGGCTCATGGTGATAGGGCAGGGGAAGGTATTTGAAAATCGAATTATACCGAATATAAGCAGCTTGCCGTCCTTAAAACATTGGCCAGAGGGGGGCTAGGTTAAAATAGGTCTTGGTTTTATGAACAGGAGAAGGGCTCATGCTGGCGCAACGCTACAAAGAAGTTAAAAACAGGGTGGAACAGGCTTGTATAAAGGCCGGTCGTGAACCCGACAGTGTACGGATATTGCCGGTTAGCAAAACCTTTGGGCCCAATGTACTGCAAGAAGCCATTAATGCCGGCCTGCGCCGTTTTGGTGAAAATAAAGTGCAGGAAATGAAGCAAAAGGCCGAGGTGTTTTCAGAATACCCCATTGACTGGGTCATTATTGGTTATTTACAAACCAACAAGGCTAAAGAGGTTGCCCGTTATGCGTCTGAAGTCCAGTCAATGGATAGGCTGGACCTGGCGCTGGCACTTGATAAACGTCTGCAACTAGAAAACCGGACGCTTGATGTGCTGGTGCAGGTAAAAACCAGCCCGGAACAAACCAAAACCGGCATGCCGGTCGACGTGGTACCCGCCTTTTTGCAGGAATTGAAAGCCATGCAAACGCTTCGTCCTGTGGGGCTCATGACGATTGCGGAAAACAGCGATTCTGAAGCAACAGTGCGGGCCTGTTTTGCGGCGCTGCGTCAGTTAAGGCAGCAATGCCAGGACCAGACGGGCCTGGCCCTGCCTACGCTTTCCATGGGCATGAGCGCTGATTTTGAATGGGCCATCCAGGAAGGCTCTACCGAAGTCAGGATAGGCTCGGCCATTTTTGGCCACCGCGACTATGCCTGACCCGGGCTAGTTGCCGTAGTGTTGCAGGCCTTTCAGGTCTTTTACGCAGATGGCCCCGTATTGCACGCTTAACAGGCCGTCTGCCTCCAGCTTTTTCAGGGCCTGGTTGGCCCGCTGGCGCGAAACCCGGGCCAGGTAACCCAGTTCTTCCTGGGTAATTTCCATTCGGTTGCTAATGCCCGGATACAGGCGCGAGTTACACAGTTCTGCCAGGCAGCGCGCAACACGGGCATCAGCATTTAACAGGCGGTCGTGTTCGGCCTTGCCCACAAAGTGCCCCACCCGCTCGTTAAGCAAGTGCAGCAAATAGCGGTTAAAGGGAATGCTATTGTCCAGCAGCCATTCAAAGGTATGGGCGGGCATTTTGGCAATGGTGGAATGGCGCAGCGCAATAATGTCATATTTGCGCTGTTCTTTTTTAAGCAGGCTGCCTTCACCTACCCAGCCCCCTGACGGAATGCCAATAAGTGCCGCCACCTTGCCATCGGCATTGCCCACCGAGATGCGGACTAACCCTTCAACCACCCCAATCCAGTGACCGGAAAGCTCACCTTTGCGCACAATCATGGCGCCAGGTGGATAGTGATGAACGTTAATATCCTGCTTAACCCGCTTTTGATGCTCGGGAGCCAGAAGCGGAAACCAGCTTGAAAAATGAGGAGCAAATTCTGTCATAAGGACTTACCCTAGAAGCGATTAAAATGTCACTATAGAGACAGTTAGATTACATTCAACAGGCTAACTTTGCAATACATTAAAAAAATAATTAAACAAGATTGATTCATCCGATTTGTTTTCAGTTTAAAGATATTGGCAATAAACGGAATAAAACGGAACAAGTCGTACTAGAGACATAATATTCAAGGAGACAACATGGCGAACGCTGTGTATGGTGCTGGTTCAGAAGCGGGTCTGGACACATTTCCTGCCTTGCTGTTGCATCACGCGAAAGTTCGCGCTGACAAGCCGGCATTGCGTGAAAAAGATCTGGGAATTTGGCAAACCTTAAGCTGGGCCCAGGTGGCCAGCGAAGTCCGGCAAACGGCTTGCGGCCTGGCTGCATTGGGGGTAAAAAAAGGTGATCATGTGGCGGTGGTGGGTGAAAACCGTCCCCGCCTGTACATGGCCATGATGGCGGCCCAGTCGCTGGGGGCGATTCCGGTGCCCATGTACCAGGATGCCGTGGCGCAGGAAATGGTTTATGTGCTGCAAGACGCCGGTGTGCGGGTGGTGGTGGTTGAAAACCAGGAACAGGTGGACAAAATGATCGAGATCCAGCCGCAGGCGCCTGATCTGGCTCATGTAGTTTACGATGATCCGCGTGGCTTACGCCACTACACCGACGAATTGCTGCTGTCATGGGAAAATCTGCTGGAAAAGGGGCAGGAATTTGAAAACGCCAGTCCCGACTTTTATATAAATACGGTGCAAAGCCTGTCGCCCGATGATACGGCCGCCATGTTTTATACCTCGGGTACCACTGGCAAGCCTAAAGGGGTGGTGCTAACCCATCATGCCCTTATCGACCGTGCCCGGGTTATTCAGAAGCTTGAAAACCTGACCGATAAAGAAGAAGTGCTGGCTTACTTGCCACCCGCCTGGATTGGCCAGAATATGTTTTCGTACACCCAGTTGCTGGTAACCGGTTTTACCGTGAATCACCCCGAGTCACCTGCTACCGTGTCTATCGATATGCACGATATTGGGCCAAGCTATTATTTTTCTCCCCCCCGGGTGCTTGAAGACTTGCTAACCCAGGTCATGATCCGGATGGAAGACGCGAGTCGCCTTAAAAAGGCCATGTACAAGTCATGTATGGCATTGGCCAAACGGGTGGGTACCCGTATCCTTGATAAAGAGCCGGTAGGCCTGTGGGACCGCTTCAAGTATGCGCTGGGTGACGTCATGGTTTATGGCCCATTGCGCAATGCGCTGGGCATGAGCCGGGTGCGGGTGGCGTATACGGCCGGTGAGGCGATTGGCCCCGACCTGTTTTCTTTTTATCGTTCTATTGGTATTAACTTAAAGCAATTGTACGGTTCTACCGAAACCTCGGTGTTTGTGTGTGTGCAAAGTGATGGCAATGTTAAGGCCGATACCGTGGGGCCGCCCGTAGAGGGGGTAGAACTGCGGATTGCCGACAATGGCGAGGTGCAAATCAAAAGCCCGGGCCTGTTTAAAGAGTATTACAAAAACCCCGAGTCCACCCAAGAGTCTTTTACCGAAGATGGCTGGTATCACACGGGCGACGCCGGGGTGATTGATGCCAACGGGCAGCTTAAGATTATTGACCGGGCCAAGGATGTGGGCAAGTTAAGAGATGGCCGCATGTTTGCCCCTAAATATGTTGAAAACAAACTGAAGTTTTTTCCTTATATCAAAGAGGTGGTGGCGTTTGGGGCAAACATGGATTTTGTGTGTGCCTTTGTGAATATAGACCTTGAGGCGGTGGCCAACTGGGCCGAACGACGTGGCCTGGCTTATGCCGGTTATACCGATCTGGCCGCAAAATCCGAGGTTTATGACCTGATTGCCGATTGTATTAACCAGGTCAATATTGATGTGGCTAGTGATGAAATGCTGGCCGGATTGCAAATTCACCGCTTTCTGATTTTGCATAAAGAGCTTGATCCTGATGATGGCGAGCTGACACGTACTCGTAAAGTGCGGCGGGCTTTTATTGCCGAGAAATACAAGGTCCTGATCGATGCCCTGTTTGAGGGTAAGAAAAATCAGTTTATCGAGACCGAAGTCAAGTTTGAGGATGGCCGGACGGGAAGGATTTCTGCCGATCTGAAAATTGCCGAAGGCAAAGTGGTTGATGTCAAGTTGAAGAAGGCTGCCTGAGAATGATGAACGAAAGAGAAAAGCAGATTGGTGACGTGATATTGGATATGCAGGGTATTTCCCTGTCATTTGGGGGCGTCAAGGCGCTAACCAATATTTCGTTTAATGTTAAAGAGCATGAAATTCGCGCCATTATCGGCCCTAACGGTGCCGGTAAAAGTTCAATGCTAAACGTGATTAACGGGGTCTATGTGCCGCAAGAGGGGGGCATACAGTTCAGTGGCAATCATTTCAACCGGATGACGCCGCGCCGGGCTGCCGAAATGGGTATTGCGCGAACTTTCCAGAACCTGGCCCTGTTCAAGGGGATGAGTGTGCTGGACAACATCATGACGGGCCGCAACCTGCGCATGAAAAGCGGCATCCTGTCACAGGCATTTCGGGTTTTTGGTGCTGAACAAGAGGAAATCAGGCATCGCGAGTTTGTGGAAAACATTATCGACTTCCTGGAAATTCAGGCTTTTAGAAAAACGCCGGTGGGGCGCTTGCCTTATGGCCTGCAAAAAAGGGTCGACCTGGGGCGGGCACTGGCCATGGAGCCGCGTCTGCTGCTGCTGGATGAACCCATGGCAGGCATGAATATCGAGGAAAAACAGGATATGAGCCGTTTCATTCTGGATGTGAACGATGAATACGGCACCACGATTGTGTTGATCGAGCACGATATGGGGGTTGTGATGGATATTTCGGATCGTGTCGTGGTGCTGGACTATGGCAAGAAAATTGGTGATGGCACACCGTCCGAGGTTCGTGCAAATGAAGAAGTGATTCGTGCCTATCTGGGCGTAGAGCATTGAGGGCAATATGGGATATTTCTTGGAAACTTTATTTGGTGGCTTAATGAGCGGCATGTTGTATGCGCTGGTTGGGCTGGGTTTTGTACTTATTTTCAAGGCATCGGGGGTATTTAACTTTGCCCAGGGTGCCATGGTGCTGGTGGCGGCCCTGTCAATGGCACGGTTCTCAAGCTGGCTGCCTCAGTGGCTGGGTTTTGAAAGCATGTGGCTGGCCAATATTCTGGCCTTTGTCATCAGTGCGGGGTTAATGGTGGTTATTGCCTGGCTGGTAGAGCGGCTGGTATTACGTCACTTGGTTAATCAAGAGGCCACTACCCTGCTAATGGCTACCCTGGGCATTAGTTATTTTCTGGATGGATTTGGCCAGACCTTGTTCGGCAGCTCGGTGTACACCATTGATGTCGGCATGCCCAAAGACCCGGCTTTTATTCTGGATAGTTTGTTCGAGGGCGGCATTTTAATCAACCTGGAAGACCTGACGGCGGCGGCGATTGCGGCGGCCCTGGTGGCGGCACTGGCCCTCTTTTTCCAGTATACGTCTACCGGACGGGCTTTGCGGGCGGTGGCCGATGATCACCAGGCGGCACAATCCATTGGTATTCCCCTTAACCGTATCTGGGTCATTGTATGGGTGGTGGCCGGTATCGTGGCCTTGGTCGCGGGCATTATCTGGGGCTCCAAGTTCGGGGTGCAGTTTACGCTGTCAACAGCAGCGTTGCGGGCTTTGCCGGTGGTTATTCTGGGTGGCCTGACATCAATTCCCGGTGCCATTATTGGTGGTCTTATTATTGGCGTGGGTGAAAAAGTGTCAGAAGCCTATCTGGGCCCTTATCTGGGGGGCGGCATTGAAATCTGGTTTGCCTATGTATTGGCGCTCACATTCCTGCTGTTCCGTCCGCAAGGTTTGTTTGGCGAAAAGATTATCGACCGCGTATAGCGGGCAAGCGTAAAGGAAGTACATCATGTTATATCGTGAAAATGGGCAGTTCAAGACAAGTTACCGGGCCGATCAGCAGATCTTTCCCATTCGGCAGGACCGGGTCTTAATGGTTTTGTTGCTGGCATTTGCCTTTCTGGCGGTGCCGGCCCTGGCCAGTGAGTATTTGTTAAGTGGCGTTGTCATTCCTTTTCTGATCCTGTCGCTGGCAGCGATCGGCCTGAATATTCTGGTGGGCTATTGTGGCCAGATTTCACTGGGAAGCGGTGCCTTCATGGCGGTGGGTGCCTATGCCGCTTGGAATTTCGGGGTGCGTTTTCCCGAGATGCCGCTGCTGGTGCAAATTCTGCTGGGCGGCTTCTTTTCCATGTTGGTGGGTATCGTTTTCGGTATTCCCAGCCTGCGTATCCGGGGCCTGTATCTGGCGGTTGCCACCCTGGCGGCCCAGTTCTTTGTAGACTGGACTTTCCTGCGGATTCCGTTCTTTACGAACTATTCCTCTTCAGGCAGTGTGTCGGTGCCACCACTGACATTTTTTGGCCTTGACGTGCAAACACCGGTACAAAAATATCTGTTCATCCTTTTGTTGGTGGTAGTGATTGCCCTGTTGGCCAAAAACCTGGTGCGCAGTGCGATTGGCCGTGAATGGATGGCGATCCGCGATATGGACGTGGCCGCTTCGGTCATTGGTATTCGCCCCATGTATGCCAAGCTGAGTGCCTTTGCCGTCAGCTCGTTCATTATTGGAGTATCGGGTGTGTTGTGGGGTTATATGCATCTGGGCTCATGGGAGCCGCTGGCGTTTGACCTGAACCGTTCTTTTCAGCTTTTGTTTATGGTCATTATTGGTGGCTTGGGTTCTATTGTTGGCAGTTTTTATGGGGCGGCTTTTATTGTGCTGCTGCCCATTTTACTTAACCGGATTCCCGCCATGATGGGTATTCCCATTGCGGTAGATACCGCTGCGCACATTGAGCATATGGTATTTGGCGCATTAATTGTTTTTTTCCTGATTGCAGAACCGCATGGCCTGGCAAGGTTGTGGAGTATTGCCAAAGAGAAGTTGCGGATATGGCCTTTCCCACACTAAAACAGTTTAAGGTTAACTTAAATTGTCATTCATAAAAAATAGCATGTATCAATTTCTTCGGAGGAGACCGATATGAAATTAAGCTTTAAATCCATCACGGCAGCCCTGGCAGTTAGTGGCGTATTGGCGACTATTCCCTTGCAGGTGCAGGCGGCAGATGAGCAGTTTGTTCCTTTGTTTACCTATCGTACGGGCTCATTTGCTCCCCTTGGTATTCCATGGGCTGATGGCAAAATTGATTACCTGAAACTGGTTAATGAACGTGACGGGGGTATTAATGGTGTCAAGCTGGCTTTTGAAGAGTGCGAAACCGCTTATGCCACCGACCGTGGTGTCGAGTGTTATGAGCGCCTGAAAAACGCCAAGGGTGGCGCTTCCGGGTTTGACCCGCAATCCACCGGGATTACGTTTGCGGTGTCCGACAAGGCGCCTATTGATAAGGTGGCGATTGAAACCGTGGGTTATGGTCTGTCGCAATCGGCCAATGGCAGTGTATTCAAGTGGAACTTCCCGCTGTTGGGTACTTACTGGACCGCAGCCGATGTGATGATTCAGGATATTGCCAAGAAACTGGGCGGTGAAGATAAGCTCAAAGGCAAAAAAATTGCCCTGGTTTATCACGATTCCCCTTATGGCAAAGAGCCTATTCCATTGCTGAAGGCCCGTGCCGAAGCCAATGGCTTTGAACTGCAACTGTATCCGGTAACGGCTCCCGGGGTAGAGCAAAAGTCAACCTGGTTGCAAATCCGCCAGAAACGACCTGATTACGTGCTGCTCTGGAGTGCCGGCATCATGACCCCAACCTCTATTCGAGAAGCTCAGTCTACCGGTTATGCACGTGACAAGATCTATGCCATTTGGTGGGCCGGTTCAGAAGGTGACGTGAAAGACCTGGGGCAGGTTGCCAAGGGCTATAACGCCATCACCATCCATAACACCGGTGAAAGCAAAGGCAAAATTTACGATGACCTGAAAACCCATCTGTATGACAAGGGGCTGGAGTCTGGTAAAGATACCAAGGGTTCACTGGCCTATAACCGTGGCATGGTGATTTCCATGTTGCAGGTAGAGGCCATTCGCGCTGCCCAGGAAAAATTTGGCAAGGGCCAGCATATGACGCCCGAGCAGGTGCGTTGGGGCTTCGAGAACCTGGATCTGACCGAAGACCGCCTGAAGGAAATTGGTTTTGACGAAATGTTGCGTCCGGTAAAAACTACCTGCCAGGATCATATGGGGGATGACTGGGCCCGTATCGTGCAGTGGGATGGTAACAAGTTCAATGTGGTGTCCGACTGGTATCAGTCTGACAAGCAGTATGTTGATCCACTTGTAAAATCCGAAGCCGAAAAATATGCCAGCGAGAAAAAAATCACACCGCGTGATTGTGCTGCCGAGTCGTAAGTAAATCGTAGTGCTTCGGGAAGTTGTATGCCCGGTTGCCGTATTGTGCATATACGGTAGCCGGCGTTTGTGAGTGCAGCTTCCCACCTGACTTCAGGAAATTTGTATGGAAACGAAACAAGAGGCACCAAAGGCCTTATTAGATGTGAATGGTATCGAGGTTATTTATAACCACGTTATTCTGGTGTTGCGAGGGGTATCGCTGGTGGTTCCCGAGGGCAAGATTGTTGCCTTGCTAGGTGCTAACGGCGCCGGTAAAACCACCACCTTGCGTGCCATTTCCAATTTGCTCAAAAGCGAGCGTGGTGATGTGACCAAGGGAAATATCCATTACAAAGGAGAGCGGATTGATAGCCTGACGCCTGCCGACCTGGTCAAGCGCGGGGTTATTCAGGTTATGGAGGGACGGCATTGTTTCGGGCACCTTAGCATCGAAGAAAACCTGTTGACCGGTGCTTACACCCGAACCGCGAGCAAGGGGGAAATTGCCGCTTCGCTGGATATGGTGTACCAGTATTTTCCGCGTCTGAAACAACGCCGCACCAGCCAGGCCGGTTATACCTCGGGGGGCGAGCAGCAAATGGCTGCCATTGGCCGCGCCTTAATGGCAGATCCCAAAATGATTCTGCTTGATGAGCCCTCGATGGGGCTGGCGCCGCAAATTGTTGAGGAGATTTTTGAGATCGTGCGTGACCTGAATACCCGCGAAGGCGTTAGCTTCCTGCTGGCCGAGCAAAACACCAATATTGCCCTGCGTTATGCCGATTATGGTTATATCCTGGAAAGTGGCCGGGTGATGATGGATGGTAAGGCCGATGAGCTGGCCAACAATGAAGATGTCAAAGAGTTTTATCTGGGCATTGAAAGTGGTGATCGCAAAAATTTTAGGGATACCAAGTTTTATCGTCGTCGCAAACGCTGGTTGGCCTAGGAGCTATGATGAGTGAGTTTTTTGATGTATTGGAGCATCGCGATGCCGATGCACGTGAACAGGCCCTGTTTACCGCCTTGCCCCAAGCCCTGAAAACGGCAATGGAACGGGCCCCCGCGATTGCCGAACAGTTGCAGGGCATTGAAGTGAGCGGGGTGCATAACCGGGTTGCCCTGGCCGGTTTGCCGGTGATTCGCAAGACAGAGCTGCTAGAGCAGCAATTGGCTAGACGCAACAGTCTGTTGGGTGTTGCCAAACAGCCGGGTGATGAAATAAATCGTGTTTTTGGTGGTTTTTCTACCATTGGCTGGGGGCAGGCCCTGCGGGTGTTTGCTTCGCCCGGACCTATTTTTGAACCCGAAAGTGCCCGTGGCGATTACTGGCGTTTTGGGCGAGCCCTGTTTGCGGCTGGTTTTCGTAAGGGCATGCTGGTTTATAACTGTTTTTCCTATCACTTTACGCCAGCGGGCTCTATGTTTGAAACCGGTGCCCATGCCCTGGGATGTACGGTTTTCCCCGGGGGTATCGGGCAGACCGAGATGCAGGTGCAAAACATCCGCGACCTGGCGCCCGATGGCTATACCGGAACGCCCAGTTTCCTGCGCATGATCCTGGAAAAGGCCGATGCCATGGGAGTGGTTCTGCCGTCCTTGAAACGCGCCCTGTTTTCTGGCGAGGCGTTTCCACCGTCCTTGCAGAAATGGTTTGCCGAGCACGGCATTGAAGGGTACCAGGCTTATGGTACTGCCGACCTGGGCCTGATTGCCTACGAGACGCCTGCGCGTGAGGGCCTGGTGGTGGCCGAAGATATTATTCTGGAAATCGTGCGTCCGGGTACCAATGAGCCAGTACCCGAGGGCGAGGTGGGTGAAGTGGTGGTGACTACGCTTAACCCCGATTATCCGCTGGTGCGTTTTGGTACCGGTGACCTGTCGGCGATTATTGCCGGCCCTTCGGCATGTGGCCGTACCAATAAGCGTATCAAGGGCTGGATGGGCAGGGCTGACCAGACCACCAAGGTGCGGGGCATGTTCGTGCACCCTAAACAGGTGGCGCAGGTGGCCAACCGTTTTTCGCAGGTTCAGCGGGCGCGGCTGGTAATTAGCGGGGCAGTGGGGCATGACCAGATGAGCCTTTGGGTTGAAGTGGCGCCCGGTGCCGTGTCTGAAGACTTGAAGAAATCATTGGTGGATACCGTGCGCGATGTCACCAAGCTGCGGGCGGAAATCGTGTTTGAGCAGCCCGGCCAATTGCCTAATGATGGCAAGGTGATTGATGATGTCCGGTCTTACGAGTAATGGGTAATGTGCCCAAACCGGCACCTTAAGCACAGGGTGCCGGTTTTGCAATTAAAAACGGGCCGGGGTGGCGATCATTCAGGTGTGATCATTACGTTAATACAGATAACTGGATTGACAGTTGTTGTTCGGTATGGGAGTATTACGCGATAAAGTGTTACATTGACGATTATCTCGCCTGATGCCTCTAAAACAAAAAAATTTCCGTTTCTCAAGTTCGCCACCAGAAGGTCTGTAACCATGCCACGTATTGTTATGCTTTGGCTGGTTACCGTAATGCTTGCTGGCTGTGCCAACGCACCATCCGTTTATGCGTTCGGGTCGTATTTTCCTTCGTGGCTGCTTTGTGCCTTTATTGGCATTATTGGGGCTGTGGTGGTTCGCGTGGTTTTTATTCGACTGCAGCTCGACGACGCCTTGCCGCTTCGCCTTCTGGTCTACATTTGTGTGGCCCTCATCATTGCCATCGCTACCTCGCTGGCATTTTTCTCTACCTGATCCATGAGTCACCCCACTTCTCCCAACAAGTATAAAACTGTGGCCAGATTGGTTGCGGTTATCATCATTCTGGCTGCCGTTGCGTTGGTCCTCTTTTATCAATTAAAAAACAGCCCATTGTCGGAAGATGCCATGTTGCAGGCCGATGTGGTTAACATTAGTACGCCTGTGGCGGGTCGTGTCGAGAAGTTTTATGTGGCTGAAAACGGCAAGGTCAAGCGTGGTGATCTTTTATTTACCCTGGACCCAACGGTTTACCGTTTACGTGTAGAACAGGCCGAAGCCGAGCTTAAGGTGGCCATGGCGGCCCGCGATACCCAACGTCGCGCGATTGAAGCCGAGCGTTCCAACCTGGCTATTGCCAACGAACAGGTTGAACGGGCACTTTCAAACCTGAGCCTTACCGAGAAAACACTGGAAAGACTCATTCCCTTGAACAAGAAGGGTTATGTGACCACTCAGCAGGTTGATGACGCACGAACCTTGCATCGCGATGCCCAGGTTAGTCTTAGGCAGGCACAAGCCCAGGCCCAGGCGGCAGAAAGCCTGGTTGGCAACCTGGATGCGGCCGATGCCCTGGTCCAGGTGAGTCAAAGTGCCCTGGCCATTGCCCGGCGCGCGCTGGCCGATACGCAAGTATATGCGCCTCACGATGGGCTTGTGGTGGGGCTGTTGGTGTCAGCGGGTGAGTACGTCGCGCCCGATCAATCCCTGTTTACCTTGATTAATACCGAACAATGGTATGCCACCGCTTTTTTCCGCGAAACCGAGTTGATGGAACTCAAGCCTAATGCCTGCGCGCTGGTTTATGCGCTGGCCGACCCCTCGGTCACTATTAAAGGCAAGCTTGACAGCATCGGCTGGGGCGTGAGTTCTATGGATATGATTGATTTGCCCCGTACCCTGCCTATCGTGCAAAAATCCCTTAACTGGGTGCGGGTGGCGCAGCGTTTCCCGGTTCGGGTACGCCTTGAAAATGCCCCCGAAAACCTGTTGCGCGTTGGCGCATCGGCCGTGGTGGTAGTAAAAAAGCATGACGACGACTGCTAAACGCTTCTGGCCGGTCGTTCTGAATACCGCTAAGCATGACCTGCGTCCATTTGATGGGCGTCTGGCCATGGCCTGGCGGGTTGCCGCCCAATGCGCGCTGGCAGCCTTTGTGTTCATGACTTACGGCATCCCGTTGGCGGCCATCGGGTGTTATTTAATCCTGTTCTTGATGAAACCCGATAGCGCCGAAAATACCTTAATGGCGATTGGTTTGACGGTGTTGGTGGCACTGGTGGTGGTAATGCTGCTTTATCTGGTCCGCTGGACGATTGATGACCCCATGTGGCGCATCGTGGTTATTGCCGTTGGTTCTTTTATCTTCCTGTATCTTGGTGCAGCCAGCCAATTGGGAGAAATTGGCAGTGTGCTTGCTTTGGTAGTGGCTTTTGCCATGACCTTGCTGGGCGATGTTCCTTTCGGCGAGGCCGCCACGCGTGCGTTGCTTTATGCCTGGTTGATGACCGTGACACCCATGGGCATTATTGTGCTCTTCAACCTGTTTCTGGGTCGCTCGGCGGTACGCTTGCTGAAATCAGAACTGGGGCAAAGGCTTGAAATGGTGGGGCGGGTGCTTGAACAGGCAACGGCTGCTGATGATTTGCATGCGCTGCTGAACGAAGGCAATGAAGCCCTGAAAAAACGAGCAGGGAATATCAAGCTGTTGCATTTGGTCTCTACCGCTCAAACCCGCTATTTGAATGTGGCGATTGATGAATCGTATCGCTTGATGCTTGCCGTTGTAACGCTGGCCGGCAGTATACCCGAACAGCAGCGCGCCGAACTGGCTGCGCAATGTCGTCTGGCAGCCCAGGCAGTGGCAGAAGGGTGCCCGCCCGGTACGCCTTCTGAATATACCAATACGTATGGAACGGGCCCTGCCGAAGCAGCCAGGCAGGCGCTGGATACGCTGCTGGGCCGTTGCGCCCTGCCGGTAGTGCAAGCCCCTAAAGTGTCCTTTTTCTTCAAAGACGCACTGACCAATCCGAATTATGTGCGATTCGCCCTGAAAACCACAGCGGCTGCCATTATTAGCTATCTGGTCTATGAAGCGATCGACTGGCAGGGTATTCATACGGCCATGATTACCTGTTATGTGGCGGCGCTGGGGACCACTGCCGAAACCGTGCACAAACTAACGCTGCGGATTATTGGCTGCTTGATCGGTGCTGCCATGGGGGTCGCTTCCATTCTGTTTCTGATTCCTCACATGACCAGTATTGGCTCGTTAATGGCGCTGGTTTTTGCCGGCATCTTGGTGGCCGGATGGGTGTCTTCAGGTAGCGAACGGATTGCCTATGCAGGCATCCAGATTGGCTTGGCATTTTTGCTAACCGTACTGCAGGGTTTTGGCCCTGACATTGAGATGTCTGCCGCGTCTGATCGTGTGGTGGGTATTTTGCTGGGCAATCTGGTGATGTACCTGGTTTTTACCCGGGTTTGGCCCCTTGCCATTGCCACGACGGTGAATGACAAGCTAAGCGATGCCCTTGATGGGCTTACCCAAATTCTGGGTGCAGACTCCACCCGGCCAGCCACTATGGATCAGGTCTCCAAAGTGGTTGCCACTTTGCATCAGGCCCGTGAAGCGCTTGGCCTGTCAATGTTTGAACCGCGAAACTTACGGCAGGATGATGAAACCATTTTGCGTCTGAAAACGTTGATAGCGCGCGCCGACGCGCTGTGCCCCGTTATTGCTTTCAAGCCAGCAGGCACTTCTTCAACGTCTGCCCGCGCCCTTAATGAGATTAATCAAATGAAGCAATTACTAAGCCAGAGCCAAGGATGATAAAACAGCGTTACATGCCTACCCGATCCCGTCCGCTTTCTTTCTCCCGGTTGCTTGTTTTGGCCATATTGGCGGCTTTGTCGGGTTGTGCCAGCGATGCCTTAAACCTGGCACCGGCTGCGCCAGACACACCGTGGAAACCTGCCCCGCAAGATACAGCCTCATCCGACAACACGTCTGGCAAGCTTGACATGCCTCCGGGCTTTAGCGTGCCTGCCGTGCCCGAGGCATCGGTTTTGCCTGCCGCACCGGCTATTAACCCAGGGCGGGTTTATGGCCTTCCCGAACTGATTGATATTGCCCAGCAGGAAAATCCCGACACCCGCCTGGCGTGGAACCGGGCCCGGCAAGCCGCCCTGGCGGTTGGTGTGGTCGAGACAACATTTTTGCCACGATTGTCTGCCAACGTGATTAGTGGCTGGCAAAAAACCCATACACCGCTTCCGCTGCTTCCTGGCAACCGCAGCATCAATACCGAATTGCATGGTGTGGTGCCGGCATTGGCACTGGAATGGCTGATTTTTGATTTCGGGCAACGAAAGGCGATTGCCGAAGGTGCGCGGCAGGCTTCTTTTGCAGCCAATGTGCTGTTTAATGGTGCCCACCAAAAAATCATTCATGATGTGACGCATGCTTATTACCAATATGGCGGGGCACATTCCCAAACTGTGGTTGCCGCCCAGGCCCTGAAAAACGCCCACCAGATAGCCAAGGCGGTGGAAGGGCGCCGTAAAGCCGGTCTTGCCACGGTGCTAGAGACGGCCCAGGCCAATCAACAAGTGGCTCAGGCAAAGCTGCGGCAGGTCACGGCACAAGGCAATCAGCAAATTGCCTATCAGGCCTTGCTGGCTGCTGTGGGTTTGCCCGCCACCATGGATATTAAAGTCAGCCCGCCGCCCAAACATGCTTTGCCGGGTACCAATTCAACACTCACCGATGAAGCCATCCGGATGGCGATTTCCCGGCGCCCTGATGTACTGGCCAGCTATGCGGCCATGAAAGCCAGTGCACAGGGCATTACCGCCGCCAAGGCCGAGTTCTTGCCCAAAGTTTATCTGGGTGCGGTGGCCGCCCACAATCGTACCAATTTTGATGTACGTGGTTTGCCGAGCCTGAGCCAGCAAACCGGCTCAACCAGTGTGATACTGGGGGTAACAATACCGCTATTTGATGGCGGCCTTCGTTCGGCACGCCTGCAAGACGCCCGTATCCAGGCGGCCAGTGCGGCTGATGTGTTCCAGAAATCCCAGCAGGCGGCGATGCGTGAAATGATTACCGCGTCTGATATGTTGCGTACCGCGTTGGCCAGCTATCAGGCGGCTTCCGAGCTGGTCAGGACCGCAAAGACAACGTATGATGGCGCGCTGGAAGCCTACCGTCATGGTTTGGGCACCGTGACGGCGGTTACCATGGCCGATACCGGTTTTCTTGATGCCCAACAGGCCCGCATGGATGCCAGAACCGCATCCCAGGCAGCGGCTGCCAACCTGGCATTTGTGATGGGTGACATGACTTCATCACGCGAAAGCTGGATTGAATAGGGGGCGTTGCCATGCGTTGGTTTGGTGACAGCGTTAGCGTGATCGTCCTGCTGCCGGGGTGGCGGATTGGTCAAACAGGAAGCAGTCTGGTATAATCGTACCTCTTTGGCACCTGTGTGGTGCTGCTTTGGTGCCGGTTATGGTGCCTTTTTGGTACTCATCATTAGCTTGCCTAACAGGCAGCTGTCTCTAGGGTGTTTTATTTAAATGTTAAATATTTAAAGCCTAAATATTTGTAATCACGTTTAAAAAACAGCCTTTTCTTAAGACGATAATAATAATTAAAAAAACAAATGCGCTAGCTCGTATAGCGTGTTGTCGTCGCTTATTATTACATGGAGTTTTATTTTGGCTAAAACAAAAATTGCTATTTTAGGTGCAGGTCCCAGTGGTTTGGCACAATTGCGTGCTTTCGAGGCTTTACGTAAAACCGGTGTCAAGGATCTCCCTGAAATTGTCTGTTACGAAAAACAAAACGATATTGGTGGCATGTGGAATTACACATGGCGCACCGGCCTGGATAGAAACGGTGAACCGGTACATGGCAGTATGTACCGTTATTTATGGTCTAACGGACCGAAAGAGTGCCTGGAGTTTGCCGACTACAGTTTTGATCAACACTTCAATCAGCCGCTTCCTTCATACCCGCCACGTGAAGTCCTTAAAGATTATATTATGGGGCGTCTGGACAAGCGGGCCATTTTTAATTATATCCGTTTCGAGTGCCCGGTTCGCTGGGTTACTTTCAGTGAAGAAACCCAGCTGTTCACGGTTACCGTCATGAACCATAAAACCGGAGAGCAGGAAACCGAAGAGTTTGATTACGTGGTTGTTGCCACCGGTCACTTTTCGACGCCCAATATGCCTTACTACCCGGGCATGGAGCAATATCCGGGGCGTGTCTTGCATGCGCACGATTTCCGCGATGCGCTGGAATTTGAAGGGCAGGATGTGTTGCTGGTGGGCGGCAGTTATTCCGCCGAAGATATTGGTTCTCAATGCTATAAATATGGCGCAAAAACCGTAACGATTAGCCATCGCGGTGGTTCGTTTGGTTACAACTGGCCCGAAAATGTGAGCGAAAAACCCGGCCTTGATCATATCGATGGTAATGTGGTTCACTTTACCGATGGCAGCACACAGGCTTTTGATGCCATTATTATGTGTACGGGTTATCTGTTCCATTTTCCATTCCTGCCCGATGAATTGCGTCTGGATACGCACAATTGCCTGTATCCCGATAATCTTTATAAAGGTATCTTTTTCCAAAGCAATCCCAAACTGATCTACCTGGGCATGCAAGATCAATGGTTTACTTTTAATATGTTTGATGCCCAGGCGTGGTATGCACGTGATGTGATCCTGGGGAAAATTCAATTGCCCGATGAGGCAAGCCGTCGTAAAAATATGGACGCATGGCTGCAACGTTATGAACAGTCAAGTACAGATAGCCAATGTATTGATTTCCAGGCCAGTTATATCGATGAGCTGGTTAGCGCCACAGATTATCCGGAGTTTCCTGTGCACCAGCAAGCCGAGCTGTTCAAGCAATGGCAGGAAGACAAAAAAGCCGATATCATGGGTTTTCGCAATAAAATTTATCGTTCAACCATTACTGGCACCATGGGGGCACAGCTGCCCAGGCCTTGGCTGGACATCAAGGATGATTCCCTTGAGGGCTTTATGTCTTTGAAGTTTGAAAAAGTTATCTGATTGATAAAATAAGGTTGGCCATGGCCAACCTTATTTTTTTCAGGCGTTTTCTTTGGCCTGCTTCCTGATTTTGGTCTTGATGCGATTTTGTTTCAGGCTTGAAAGATGTTCAACAAAAACTTTGCCCATTAAATGGTCCAGTTCGTGTTGCACACAAACGGCCAGCAGGCCATCGGCATCAAATGTGTATTCTTCGCCTTTTTCATTTAACGCCTTTACCTTGACTTCGGCCGCGCGTTCCACCTTGTCGTAAATGCCCGGCACCGACAGGCAGCCTTCTTCATAAACCTGGGTGTCATCGCTTTTCCAGGTAATTTCAGGGTTGATCAGTACGCGAAGTTCGTTGCCTTCTTCTGAAATATCAATGACCACAATACGCTCATGAACATCAACCTGGGTGGCCGCCAGGCCTACGCCGGGTGCGTCATACATGGTTTCGGCCATGTCTTTGACGAGTTGGCGAATTCGGTCGTCCACCTGTTCAACAGGCTTTGCCACTTTGTGCAAACGTGGATCGGGGTAATGAAGAATAGGTAGTAATGCCATAAAATAAAATGTTGGTTCAAGTAAAAGACGCGCTTTGCCGGTTGGTAAAAGTATTTGCCGGTATAAGGGCTTAGAGGCGTCAAAAGGTATTTGGTTCAGGTAAACGTGGCGGACGGGAATCCGGGCACGCTGATAATAACGATATTATAGGCAAATTTTGCGGGCTGCTAATATCAGCCCTGCCTTAAGCGGGTGATTTCTTTATGCCCGGTCATGGCCCGGAAATGTCCTTGTGATTGCCAGGCAGACCAAATTGTCCGTTTTCTTTGCTGCTCATTACTAAATAGTGGCACACTGTTATATTTCAAGCCCTTGTTGGGGACAGACTTTCCCGGTGTAGTGGCACGGTAAGATAATGCTTATTTCATCCTTGTTTTTTAAATGTCATTTATGAATTCTGAAGAAGAATTGCAGGCTTGGCTCAGGCTAACCCTTGAGCCGGGCGTGGGCCCGGTAACGGCCCGGCAGCTACTGGCGGTTTTTGGTTTGCCAGATCAGGTGTTTGCCGCCTCGGTTAGCCAGCTCATGAAATACCTGCCACAAAAATTGGCGTTGCAACTGGCGGGAGCACCCGAACCGGGAATTCAGGCGTTAATGAACAAAACCTTCGAGTGGCTGGCCCGGCCCGGCCATTACATTTTAACGCTGGCCGATCCTTTGTACCCCAAAGCGCTGTTTGACACCCACGATCCGCCCATCCTGTTATATGTGGATGGTCATCCCGACGTGCTGGCCTTGCCTGCCATTGCCATGGTGGGGGCGCGTAATGCTACCCTGGGAGGCAGTGACAATGCCCGTGCCTTTGCCAAATATCTGGCGGCTCAGGGCTGGTGCGTGGTTAGCGGGCTGGCCCACGGCATAGACACCGCCGCTCATGAAGGCGCGTTACAGGCGCCTGCGGGTACCGGTAGCACGATTGCGGTCATGGGCACGGGCATCAACCGGCTGTATCCGGCAGCCAATAAGAACCTGGCCCTGCGCATTCGTGACCAGGGGGCCCTTATTTCAGAGCTGCCGCTGGATACCCCCGCCGTGGTGCACCAGTTTCCGCGTCGCAACCGGATTGTGGCGGGTTTGTCCAAAGGGGTGCTGGTGGTGGAAGCGGCCAAACAAAGCGGGTCGCTTATTACCGCCCGCCTGGCCGGCGAAATGGGACGCGAGGTGTTTGCGATTCCGGGGTCGATTCATTCCCCCTTGTCACGGGGCTGTCATGCCTTAATCCGCCAGGGCGCAAAACTGGTGGAAACGGCTATGGATATACAGGAAGAGCTGGTGGGTGCCCCAGGAAGTAAGGTAAAGGCTGGCACGGGAGGCGCGATGAAAGCGGGTGCGGTGCCTGGGCCTGGTAATGACTTTGTTCCCGATCCCGAACAGCGTCGTTTACTGGAGCGAATGGGGTTTGAGCCCTTAAGTCTGGATGCCCTGGTTAACGATTTGCATATTGATGTGTCCCAGGCAAGTAGCCTGTTGCTGGCCTTGGAGCTGGCGTCCTGTATTGTGCGTTTGAAGGATGGACGATATCAGCGTGTGCGCTAGGCAGTTCAGACTATAATGAAAAGTTGGAAATAGCCGTTTATTGGCCTGGATTATTATTTTTAAAATTAGCAATCAAAAGGAAGGAAGACAGTCATGGCATTGCCCGGTAAAGTAAAAATTGTAGAAGTAGGCCCACGCGATGGTTTGCAAAATGAGAAAGAATTCGTTCCTACCGACATCAAGGTGGCGTTGGTTAACCAGCTTAGCGATGCCGGTTTTCTTAATATAGAGGCTACTTCGTTCGTGTCGCCCAAGTGGGTGCCGCAAATGGCCGATGGCACCCAGGTGATGGAAGCTATCAAGCGCCGTGAAGGCACGATTTATTCGGTGCTGACGCCCAATATGCGTGGCTTTGAAGGTGCCGTGGCGGCCAAAGCCGATGAAGTGGTTATTTTTGGTGCGGCCAGCGAGGCTTTTTCACAAAAAAACATTAACTGTTCCATTGATGAATCCATCGACCGTTTCGAGCCGGTGGCCCGGGCGGCCAAAGAGGCCGGTATCCGCCTGCGCGGCAGTATCAGCTGTGCGCTGGGTTGCCCCTATCAGGGCGAGGTGCCGCTTGAGTCGGTGGTGCATGTGGCCCAACGCATGATTGCCCTGGGCTGTGATGAAATTGATGTGGCCGATACGATTGGCGTCGCCACTGCCGCCCAGGTTTACCGGGTGATGTCGGCGGTTACCGAAAAGGTTGATCCCCGGTTGGTTTCGGGGCATTTTCATGATACCTACGGGCAGGCGCTGGCTAATATTTATGCTTCTTTGCAGGCCGGCATTTCAATTTTCCATTCATCGGTAGCCGGGTTGGGTGGTTGCCCTTATGCCAAGGGGGCAACGGGCAACGTGGCAACCGAAGATGTCCTGTATATGTTGCAGGGCATGGGCATTGAAACCGGTATTAACCTGGATGACGTTATTACAACCGGCCAGTGGATTTCCGATTACCTGCAACGCCCCAATGCCAGTCGTGCCGGCAAGGCCCTGGTTAATAAACGTGCCGCTGTTTGTGCCTGATACTCTGCGTGTCCTGTTGTAAAAGATGGGGCATAGGCCGGGCAGGCGGCAAGTCTGTCCGGCTATTTAATGCGGGTCAAAGTGGGTGGTAATATCTAAAATATCTTCATCCACCATGGCCCGTCGACAGGCCTCTTCAGAAATCTCATGGCCCTCTGCAATGGTCATGTTGGCGGGCAGTTCAAGGTGTACTTCCACTAAAATCATATCGCCCATTTTGCGGGTTTTAAGGTCATGAATCCCCAGCAGGCCAGGGGTGCCCGCCAGCTTGTCATGAATGCGCTGGTAGGTTTCGGCGTCAACCGAACGGTCTGTCAGGTCATTCAGGGTAGACCAGATGAATTTAAGGCCCATGCGGGAAATCATTAAACCCACAATAAGGGCGGCAACCGGGTCGGCCCAGGTAAAACCGGCCATGTTGGCCAGAATGCCGATGGCCACAATTAAGGATGAGGCGGCATCAGAGCGCGAATGCCAGGCATTGGCCACCAGCATGGAAGAGCGTACTTTTTCGGCCTGTTTAAGCAAATACCTGAAAAGCAGTTCTTTACCTACCAGGGTGGCGAGGGCGATGATAAGGGCTGAATAGTGTACCAGGGCAATAGACTGTCCGCTTTGCACGCTTTTGCCTGCCGCCCAGATCATTTCAACGCCCACCAGCAACAATAAAATCCCTATGCCCAGCGAAGCCAGGGTTTCAAAACGCTGGTGCCCGTATTGGTGGTTTTTATCGGGCCCTTTATTGGCGTGTTTATTGGCAAACAGCACGGCAAAATCAGACACCAGGTCGGACAGGGTGTGAACCGCATCGGCAATTAAGGCCTGGGACTGGGCGATAATGCCAATAATAATTTGCAAGACCGACAGGCTGAAGTTAACCGTAACACTGACCCAGGTACTAACGCGGGCTACCCTGACACGTTCATTGTTTTGGGCCATGGTAGCGCCCGGCTTTTTTGCCGTGGGGTGGTGGTGGCCGGCCGAATCGCGGTATTTGGGGTCGGAATGGGGTAATGGACTCATAATAATTGATGCAATGGCTGAAATTGACGGAGCGTATCAACGGTAATGACCGTTGCGCTGATTTATTTACTTTACCCGAATCCGTCGGGTATAAGCGTTGATGGAACGGATTAACCGTATGTCGTGAGTTAAAATCGTTATCATTCAGGATTGTTTGCAGGAAGATAAAAAATTATGCGAGTTGTATTTGCCGGTACCCCCGAGTTTGCCCGCCTGGCCTATGAGGCGATTATTAAGGCGGGGCACGATGTCCCGTTGGTGCTGACCCAACCCGATCGTCCTTCGGGCAGGGGGCTGAAATTAACGCCCAGCCCGGTTAAGCAAGAGGCCGTGGCGCAAGGAGCGCAGGTATTGCAGCCGCAAAGCCTGCGGCTTGACGGTAAATACCCCGATGAAGCCAGGCAGACGCAACAGGTGTTGCAGGCGCTGGCCCCTGATGTCATGGTGGTGGCGGCCTATGGGCTTATTTTGCCTCAATGGGTACTGGATTTGCCCAAATATGGTTGTCTTAATATTCATGCCAGCCTGTTGCCGCGCTGGCGGGGTGCAGCCCCTATTCAGCGCGCCATAGAAGCCGGCGATGCGCAAACCGGGGTGGCGATTATGCAAATGGATGCCGGGCTGGATACCGGTGACGTGTTGCTTGAAAAACGCGTTGATATTACTGATCAGACCGCTGCCGTGTTGCATGAGCAGCTGGCCACCATGGGCGCCGAATGTATTACCGCTGTATTAGGCAAGTTGGGTACGGGTGAGCTGAAGCCCGTGGCCCAGCCTGAAGCAGGGGTGACGTATGCCGCCAAGCTGGAAAAGTCCGAAGCGCCTATTAATATTAACCAGGATGCCCAAACCATTGCCCGCCGCATTCGGGCTTTTAACCCGGTGCCTGGGGCAACCTTGCTGCTGCCAGGCCTGAAAGATCCGGTTAAGGTATGGCAGGCAGTAGCGTTACATGAGGCTACCAGCGCAGAACCCGGCACGGTATTGCGTGCCACGGCCGACGGGGTGGATATTGCCACCGGGCAGGGTGTGCTGCGTTTGCTTGAGTTGCAAAAGGCAGGGGGCAAGCGACAGCCGGTTGCGGTGTTTGTAACGGGCTGGAAACCCTGAACGCATGAAAACCGGTATTTTGTTTTCAAAATATTTTTTGATTGGTGTGTTGAATACGCTAATTCACTGGGGTGTCTTTTTCCTGGTGTATGCGGTGTTGGGCGCTAATCAGGCAGTAAGTAATTTTGTGGCCTTTTGCATTGCCGTAACCTTCAGTTTTTTTGTTAATGCCAAGTTTACGTTCAAGTCCAATGCCAGTTTACGGCGTTATTTATTGTTTGTGTCATTCATGGGGGCGCTTTCCATTCTGGTTGGATGGGGCGCTGATGCTCTGGGAGCCTTGCCCATTATCACGCTGGTGTTTTTTTCAGGTGTCAGCCTGGTGCTTGGGTTCATGTACTCAAGATACATTGTTTTCAGGCCTTGACATCCTCCCCTCCCTCTCGCTAACGCTCGGCCCCAAGGGGCCAAGGAAGGGGATTCCTACCGTGTTCAGCCCACAGAGGCCAACTCACCTCGGTGGGTTCCTGCTGCTGGCGACCTGACTGCATCACTCACTTCACAGGCGAACCGGGCGTGTCCCGCCCTTAAAACATTAATCGCACCGACTATATCGGCATGATTTTCAAATCCGCACTCAACGCAATGAAATTGGGCTTGTGTCTGGCGATTATCTTTGGAGACATGACCGCAACAAGGGCAAGTCTGGCTGGTATGATGCGGTGGTACGGCAATCAGCCAGCCACCATTCCATGCCGTCTTGTATTCAAGCTGTCGTCTGAATTCTCCCCAGCCCTGATCCAGAATGGATTTGTTCAAACCCGATTTGGCTTTCACGTTGTTACCGGGCTGCTCGCGGGTGCCGGACGCTGAACGGGACATATTCCGTATCTGCAAATCTTCAATCACGATCATGGCGTGGTTTTGGCTGATCTGGCTTGAAGCCTTATGCAGAAAGTCCTTGCGGGCATTAGCAATACCGGTATGTAGCTTCTGAATTTTGGCCCTGGCCTTTTTCCAGTTACTGCTGAATTTCACTTTACGGCTCATGGCCCGTTGATAGCGGGCAAGCCGTACCTGGTACTGCTTGAAACGGTTGAGCGGTGCAATATAACTGCCATCGCTTAACGTGGCAAAACGGGCAATGCCCATATCAATGCCAATGGTAGTAGTCGCTTTAGGCAGGGGCTGGTCTACTTCCCGCTCGGTCTGGATGCTGACAAACCATTTACCTGCTGACTGGCTGACGGTGACATTTTTGACCTTGCCCTGAACGTTCTGGCTGTTGCGATAACGTATCCAGCCCAACTTGGGCAAAAATACCCGGCTATTGCCTTGCTCCAGCTGAATGCCTTGCGGGTAGCGGAAGCTGTCAGCACGGCCTTTTTTCTTGAAGCGGGGAAAATCAGCCCGTTTTTCAAAGAAGTTTTTGTAGGCCCGTTCCAGATCCTTCAAGGCCTGTTGCAAAGCCTGGCTGGGGGTGTTATTCAACCAATGGGTTTCCGCTTGTTTTTTCCAGGCAGTCAGTACCTTGCACAGCTCGGCATAACCCAGTTTCTTTTCACCCGCTTTATACCTTTCCTGCTGCAAGTGCAATGCCTGGTTATACACATACCGACAGGAACCGGCAAAGCTGCGCATGGCGCGCTGTTGCTGCCCATTGGGCATGAGTTCAAATCGGTAGGCTTGGAGACGTTGCATGGGTTTAGTATAATTGAAACAGAAAAGAGTGCAGGAAAATGGTGTCCTTCGGACCCTGTGCTATCCATCCCCA
>NZ_JAENGP010000008.1 GCF_016595155.1 Advenella mandrilli | reverse complement strand
GCGTACCTGTGTCATGTGCTGTCGGTGATTGCTGACTATCCGGTTAATCGCGTAGACGAGTTATTGCCCTGGCGAGTGCAGCTGTAAAAAACAAGTTTTAAGCTGTCAATACGGTATGGGGCGGAGCGTTACCGTGGACAGTTCCTGCCCCGGTTGTTTGTTTCGGATCAGGCCATACGCAGCATGACGGGCAATCACCCGTGCTGCATTGCGATCCGCATTGTCGGTAAATCCACAAGCGGTACAGGCAAAACCGGACTGATGACGTCGGGAAGCCTTGTCTATCGTTCCACAACGGGAACACTCCTGGGAAGTGTTATGGGGCGGTACAAACACAAGCAGCTTGCCCCGCTGGAATGTCTTATATAAAAGATACTGGCGTAACTGGCCCCAGCCCGATTGCAGGATGGAGCGGTTCAGCCCGGCCTTCTGGCGCACCTGCTTACCGGGCTGGTCTACGGTACCTTTGGCACTGGCCGTCATATTCTTCAGGCTTAAATCTTCCAACGCCACGACCATGGTGGTGCTATCGGCTACCAAGTGATGACTGACCTGATGGGCCATATTCTTGATGCAGTTGGCCCGGTAACGTTGAATTCGGGCCACGTTAAGCCGGGTACGCTGGTAGCGTTTTGACCCTTTTTGTTGTCGGGCCATCTGGCGCTGATAGCGTTTCTTGCGTTGTTCTTTCCTCGCATTGCTGCGGTCGTTCACCGTCAACAAATTCTGACCAATGACTCCCTTGGCATCACTGACGTGACCAGCATGGATTGCCGACCATGGCGTTGCTTGAATTTGGGCCGTCCCCCCAGCCTGGCAAAGAAGCGGCTGTAAGCGTCCCGCCATCGGACTGCACCATTGCGTAATATCTGGCTGGGCACTTCCTTCAGGAAAGGGGCTTGGGCTTTATACTGGGAATAGGTCTGGTCAATCGGGGCATACTGGCCCACCAGTTGCAAGGACTTGCGGGCAAACGTGCGGAAGTAGCGGTCATCCTGCACTTTGGCGTTATAGATAAACCGCTGGCAACCGATCCAGCGCATCAGGATATGCGCCTGTTGTTTGCTGGGGGTGATGTGCAGTAATTGACCTTTCATACTAAATAGTATTATACGGTACATAACCGCTTTGGAGACGGGTTAAACCGGTTTTACGGGAAGCCGTATTTCCGGCATCGGGCCTATTTTGTCGCTTCCGCAGGGGCGGTCACACCGGAAACCGTCAGACACTACATTGACCAACAAACCACTTCCGGCAAAGATTCCCGCCTTGACCCGACACCTAACCATTAAGGTTCAGGTGGGGGAATGCAGCGGGACTTGTTCAAGAAAACAACTTGCTGAATGCTCTGGTAATGGATTGAAATTGAACAGCGGGCCTTGAAAGGGGAAGATACAAAAATTCATATATTATTTACTTTACATAATATACATTATGCGAATAATATTATGACAGCATACAGCTGAAATAACTGACATTAACAAATGCCGAATTGCCTATTACCCGTCCAGTAAAAGGCAACTCAGCATTCATCCAATTAAATTATCTCATCCGTATTCGCAGCAAAAACACAGTGGAAGGAATAATTTCAATAATACATCCTGGACATGGATTAACCCGGGCCTTAAGCGTTCGGAGGCAGCACTGAACACACCCTTGTAATGAATTGATGGAATTCTTCCATGTATTTTTTCAGGAAAGCTTCGGTGGATTCGTCGGTGACTCTCCCGTCTTCAGTAATCAAACCCGGCTTGAACTGGATATAGGCTTCTGGGGAATTCATTTGGGGTGAATTGCAGAAACTTAATAATCCGCGCAAATGTTGCTGTCCAACCGCTGTCCCTATTGAACCGGGTGAAGTTCCAATAACCGCAGATGGCTTGTGGGTAAAGGAGTTTTGTCCATAAGGACGGCTGGCCCAGTCAATAGCGTTTTTAAGACCACCGGGAATAGACCGGTTATATTCGGGCGTAATGAATAAGACGGCATCAACTTCAGCCAGTGACTTCTTGAATTCACGAGCCACTGCTGGGAAATCAGCGTCATAATCATAACTGTAAATAGGCAGATCCCTGAACGGAATTTCTATCATTTGCAACTGGGGTGGTACCAGGTTAACCAGCGCTTTTGAAAGTAACCGGTTAATGGAAGCGGTTGCCAGACTTCCCACCAAATACCCTACTTTATATGTTTTTGACATTCGATACTCCTTATTTATCCAGGTTGGTACAGCAACAATATCGTGTTAAAGCTAACTGATTCTGCTATTCTGGATACGCTTCTGTCAATATGAGATACAAATAGAAAAACTCGAACAGATACTGGCTGATGCCGCCCTACTTTTGCAACAGGCAGGTGCTGATTTCCTGGTGCTGTGTACCAATACCATGCACAAAGTAGCGCCCGTTATTGAATCAGCCACACAAATTCCATTGTTGCATATTGCCGACCCTACCGCCCATGCCATTAAACAGGCCGGTTACAAACGGGTTCATGACGCCTTCTGAAGTGCGTGGTTTGCCGCGCCTCTGGTTAGTCTTTTGAAAACGGCTGTCCGTTAAAATCAACCGTGACCAGGTTACCATCCATGGCCCCCATTCCGGGAGAATTTAACGGCATGCCTGGTGCGGCCACACCCTTGACTGATGCATTGGCCAGCATTTTATGGACTGCCGCAGCGGGAACATGCCCTTCAATTATTTGCCCAGTCCCTTCAACAACCGCGGTATGACAGGAAGCCAGGTTTAACGGCACGCCCAGCTTTTCTTTTACGGCAGTCATATTGCCGGTTTTAATGGATTTAATCTTGAAACCGGCATCTTGCATATGCTGGCTCCAGCCATCACAGCAGCCGCAATTAGGATCTTGGAAAACGGTAATTGTGTTATTACCAGCATAAGCAACAGAGGAGATGGCCAGCATGGCAGCGGCCGATAATAACCGTTTTTTCATTATTAAAACCTTTGTTTGAATGAAGTAAATTAATTCAAACGTTTATTCTAACATTTATAACTTCCACGATATTGGAATTTCTTTCTGTATTTTCAATGCCCTGGATCGCCAATTACTTTAATCCTGGCAACGTGACAATTACGGCAATTATTTCCTTATTGCATAAAGTGCCGATTAAAGCGGGTTAAGCCAACTAATCAGCAAATCAGGCAAACGATAAGTGGTTATCATTTTTGTCATGGTATTTACCCATATTACTGTTTTTTATTTATATATACACTTGTGCGCTGATTCAGGAGGATTTAATGAAATTAAAACAAGCATTCGTACTGGCGGCAACCCTTGGTACCGTAACACTCAGTGGCCTTGCTCATGCAACCGCCAATTATCCCAGCCAGCCAATCAGGGTTATTGTCCCTTTTGCTCCGGGTGGCTCAACTGATATTGTTACCCGTATTGTGGCCCAGGAAATGTCCAAAATCCTGGGGCAATCCTTGGTGGTGGAGAACAAGGGAGGGGCCGGTGGCGCTATTGGCGCAGCAGAAGCAGCACGGGCAAAACCCGATGGCTATACCCTATCCATAGCCACCGTATCCACCATGGCGGTGAATCCGGCATGCCGTCCTAATGATTTGCCCTACGACGCACAAAAAGACTTTGCACCCGTTAGTAATTTTGTTAACACACCTAACGTTATTGTTGTGAACCCAGGCGTTCCAGCCAATAACTTCAAGGAATTCGTACAGGTATTAAAAGACAATCCCAATAAATACACCTATGCCTCACCGGGCATCTGCAGTATTGGGAACTTAAATGGTGAAGCGTTCAAACAGGCGATTGGTGTTGACCTGGTACATGTCCCTTATAAAGGCTCTGGCCCTGCCGTGGCCGATACACTGGGTGGCCAGGTTCATAGCTTGTTCGATAACCTGCCCTCTTCCATGCCTCATCTGCAAACTGGCAAGCTTAAAGCCATGGCGGTTGCCTGGCCCGAGCGCATGAAAGATCTTCCCGATGTTCCCACCTATGAAGAAATGGGATACCCGCAATTGAATAATGGCGTATTCTACGGTTTGCTGGCACCGGCAGGAACCCCAGGCGATGTTATTGAAAAACTGAACAAGGCAGTACGCGAGGCGCTTAAAGAACCCAAAATTGTTGCTGCCCTTGAAAAACAAGGCGCTTTTCCGGCAGGTAATACACCTGAAGAGTTTGCCAAACAAATCAAGGATAATTACGACCTGGCAAAATCAGTGGTTGAGAAAAGCCAGCTTGAAATGAAATAAATAATTTAATAAATATTTATAATAATTTTCAAATGCAATCCAATGCCTTTACAGTGATGCTGTAAAGGCATTGTTTTATGGGGAAAAGCAACAGTTTACCTACGCCAAACACGCATGAGTAATGCCATTTAACAATTAAATTTCCAATCCGATAGAATGGATCATTTCCCCTTTGATACGTGTAATATTTACCCCCATGTCAACGCCCTCTTCTCCTGCCTATTCTCAAACACTGGGAATTATTGCGCTCATTGGCTCCATGGCCTCATTGTGTATTGGTACTTCATTTGCCAAATCCCTGTTTTCCGAAGTGGGCGCGCAAGGAACAACCACTTACCGACTCGTTTTTTCGGCACTGCTATTATGTTGCATATGGCGACCCTGGCGTTTTAAGCTTAATCGCAAAGATGCCTTAAGCATTATTCTGTATGGCTTGTCTTTGGCATCCATCAATTTCCTGTTTTACATGTCGCTGCGCACTATTCCCTTGGGTATTGCGGTAGCTATTGAGTTTATCGGCCCTCTGTCCCTGGCCATTTTTTCTTCACGTAAAAAAATTGATTTTCTATGGATTGCCATGGTGGCAGCTGGCTTATATATGCTTATTCCACAGCAAGATTCAATCGCTGCCCTGGACCCGGTTGGTGTAACCTATGCCGCGATTGCTGGCGCAGGTTGGGCCCTGTATATCATTTTTGGCCAACGAACCCGCAACATTCACCCGGGGCAGGCATCTTCTTTGGGTATTACCGTTTCCGCCCTGGTGGTTTTACCTTTTGGTATTGAACACGCAGGTACGGCTCTGCTGAATCCCTCCCTAATGCTCTTTGGTCTGGGCGTCGCCATTATGTCCAGTGCGATCCCCTACTCGCTTGAAATGATTTCCCTGCGTGCCCTACCCCGTAAAACCATGAGCGTTTTACTTAGTCTTGAACCCGCCATGGGAGCCGTTGCAGGTGTTATTCTTTTACATGAGTTCCTGACATTTCCACAATGGCTGGCCATTGCCTTTATTGTTAGCGCATCGATAGGATGCGCAGTTACGTCCCGTAGCCCGATCCGGGATGAAATGGAGAAAAACCCAACATGAACACGCTCTATGATTTTTCTGCCGCTAAAGCAGACGGCGCCACACTTGAATTATCCAGCCTGAAAGGCAAAACGGTGCTTATTGTCAACGTGGCCTCTAATTGTGGTTTTACCCCTCAATATAATGGCCTTGAAAAACTTTATCAGACCTATAAAAAACAGGGGTTTGAAATTATTGCCTTTCCATGCAACCAGTTTGGTCACCAGGAACCCGGCAGCAATAAAGAAATTATTTCTTTTTGCCAATTGAATTATGACGTCAGCTTTACCATCATGAGCAAGATTGATGTTAATGGCAGTCACGAACATCCATTGTATACTTGGTTAAAAAAAGAAAAGCGCGGGGTTTTGGGTAGCCAAAATATTAAATGGAACTTCACTAAATTTTTAATTAACCGCCAGGGTGAAGTTATCAAGCGTTATGCCCCTGTAACCAAACCTGAACAAATAGAAACCGATATTAAGGAAGCCTTATCATGATTGATCTTTATTACTGGACAACACCCAACGGACATAAAATTACGATTTTCCTGGAGGAAACAGGTCTTGAATATAAAATTATTCCTGTCAATATCTCCAAGGGAGAACAGTTTTCTCCTGACTTCCTGAAAATCGCACCCAACAATCGTATACCCGCTATGGTAGATCATCACCCGATTGATCAAGGTGAGCCTATTTCAATTTTTGAGTCCGGTACAATGTTGCATTACCTGGCTAATAAAACCGGTAAATTTCTATCTTCCGATTTAAGGATCAGGACAGAAACATTGCAATGGCTATATTGGCAAATGGCTGGCTTAGGTCCCATGGCTGGTCAAAATCATCATTTTTCACAATACGCCACTGAAAAAATACCCTATGCCATTGAACGCTATCGTAATGAAACCAACCGTTTGTATGGTGTCCTGAATAAACACCTGGAAGACCGGGTTTATATTGCAGGCCAATATTCCATTGCCGACATGGCTTGCTATCCATGGATTGTGTCCCATGAAAAACAGGGACAAGATCTGGCCGATTTTCCCAACCTGCAACGCTGGTATGAATTAATAAAAGCACGACCTGCAACGATACGCGCTTATGAAATAGCCCATGAAATTAACCCCTCACCAACCGTACATGATGAAGAATCCAGAAAAATCCTGTTTGGGCAAACCGCACAATCTTTAGAAAAAAACTAAGGTTTACAGTTAAAAAGAAACCCCGGTTTTAACGGGCTCTTGTAGCGGGTCCATTAAAACCAGGGTTAAACACCGCAAATTTTTACAAAAAAATTATGGGTAAAGACCCCGTACTTCGCGCGCCTCTAGTATGCGAGTGCAAGCAACAATAAATGCCGCGGTCCGCAAACTTACCTGATGATGTTTGGCTACATTAGAGACAGAGCGATAGGCATCACGCATGAGACGCTCAAGACGCTGGTTAATTTCTTCTTCACTCCAGAAAAAACTTGAAAAATCCTGTACCCACTCGAAATAGCTAACCGTTACACCGCCTGCGTTGGAAATAACGTCAGGAACAATATACACCCCTTTCCGGGTAAGAATGTCATCTGCTTCGGGAGTGGTTGGACCGTTGGCACCTTCTACCAGGATTTTGGTCTTGATCTGGTCTGCATTTTTTATGGTAATTTGACTCTCAAGCGCTGCCGGAATAAGGAAATCGCTGGAAACACTCCAGAAGTCTTCATTTGAAATGGCGGCAGCCTCTGTAAAACCCATGATGCCGGCATGATCTTCGACATAATTTAACAAGTCGTGGATATTGATACCATTTTCATTGTGAATCGTGCCGGTATGATCTTGAATGGCAACCACCTTGGCACCTGTTTCGTGAAACAGGCGGGCCGCAGTACCACCCACATTACCAAAACCCTGTACAGCCACCCTTGAACCGGAAACACTAAGACCGAGATCTTTTGCCGCTTCGCAGGCAGCAACAAACACCCCACGGCCGGTGGCCTCTACGCGCCCAAGGCTGCCACCAAGGGAAATAGGCTTACCGGTAACCACGCCAGTGGCTGTCGCGCCCTCATTCATAGAGTAGGTATCCATCATCCAGGCCATGGTTTGTGGGCTGGTGTTTACATCGGGAGCCGGAATATCTTTGGTTGGACCAATAATAAGACCAATTTCGCTGGTGTAGCGTCTTGTCACGCGTTCAAGTTCTTTTTTTGAGTACTTGCGTGCATCGATGCGAATACCGCCTTTGGCACCGCCAAAGGGTAAATTGACCGCTGCATTTTTAATAGACATCCAGGCTGCCAACGCCATTACTTCTGCCAGGCAGACATCCTGGTGAAAACGTACGCCACCCTTGCCCGGGCCGCGTGATGTATTGTGCTGCACACGATAACCTTCAAAATGGGCAATCGTACCGTTATCCAGTTCAACAGGAACATCGACAATCAAGGAGCGCTTTGGTCGTTTCAGTGTTTCTACCCAACGGCTAAGGGAACCTAGATAAGGGGTAACCCGGTCAATTTGTTGAAGATAGATACCCCATGCACCCAAGTCATTAGGATTTAAATATGAGGGAAGTGGGTGCGAAGTGGATATTTCTGAAGTCATTGAGTTTCTCCTGTGAAATAAACAGTCTTAGTCACTTAATACTTGATTGTACTTGTTCTGTTATGAAGTATTAATCTGTCCCCCTTTATTTTAGATTAAATTTAAACAGGGACAGATAGGGAGACCAGTTAATTTACGCTTGTAACCGCAACGGTATAAACCGAATTACCGCTTTTGATATCCATCTGCATAGTTAGGCCCTTTTCAGGGCAATACCATTCGGTTACGCTTATTGGCTTATTACGTGCGGACTTGCCAGGGGAAATAAGTGTGGATTGAATCTGGCCACTGGAAATGGTGCCTGTATAGGTAACAGGCTGGCAACTCATGGGCCCCATTTTGGTCTGCAGCGGCTGCTGCTTGCCGATTTTTCGTTGGGCAGACTGTAAAAAAGCATTTTCGACATTGACCTGGCTAATGGGAATCGAAGACGGCAAGGACATTGATGCCTGGGCATCGGCCCTGTATGTTTGGGCTGGCAAAGAACCAGACTGCTCATTGATGATGTTGGCAGGCTTAAGGAAATAGCCATTGACCCGGCTTGTAATCACAGAGCGCATGATGGTGCCCAATAATCCTGCTGAATCAAATGAGCCACTTAAAACTGAGCCGCCACTATTAACCATCAAACGAAAATTGCCTGAGCCATTGATTTGCTGTCCGGCAATGGGAGCATTCGCCTGGATATACAAGTCGGCACTGCAATCACTGCCGGCAGCCTTTGTAACCTGCTTGATCCTGATTGTGAAATGCCCTTTCCCACCATTGATATTACCTTCTATTTTCCCATTAGGCTTGAGCCAAGGGCTTTGACAATAAACCTGTTCAGCATGGACATTTGCCCCAACGCCAAAAAATACCAGGGAAAACAGAATATTAAAATGAGTCATACGGGAAAAAGCTTTCATGGTGACGTCCGTTTATCTAAGCATTATTTCAATAAGACCAGGCAATTTCAATTCCCTCGCCAGGTCTATGGCACTTTTACCCAACTGGTTAACTGCCTTGGGATCTGCACCAGCCGCCATCAAGACCTTTACTGCTTCGGGGTTTTTTGAGGTTACCGCCATATAAATGGGCGAACTTCCTTCTGCCGCCGGAGCATTGGGAAATGCCCCATTGGCCAGCAACATCTTGATCATGTCAACATGACCCATTGAAGCGGCATAATGCAAGGGTGCCCACCCCAAGTGGTTAACGTTGGCACCCAGAAAGATGAGTCTTTCTGCGCGGCGTACATCCCCAATAATTGCCAAATACATTAATGGTGTTTCTTGATTAATATTTTCAATATTAAGGTTGATATTAGGGGCTCTAACCAAAACGTCAAATACCCCCATTGATTTGTCACGGATAGCCTGCATGATTGGCGGCTGGCCACCCTGGTTAAGCACATTGACATCTTGCCCTTTTTCTATGGCCTGTTTAACAGAAGACGCCCGGTCATTCTTGATGTCATTCCACCAGGCACCCGATGTATTGGCCAATGCTGACAGGGAAAAAACCATGGCCCCAAGCAGCAAAGAAGATTTCAATTTAATATTGCGCATTGCATACCTTTTCAATTTACTGAATCATATCAAACATAACAGGCATCCAGTATACAAAACGTAAAGACGACCAAGGCAAAGAAAACTGGCAAATTTACCTTGATTTACGCTTTTGCTTTTTGGAATAGCCTAAAAAAGTTCTCCGTACTAGCCTCTTCTATTTCTTTCAAGGTTACCCCCCTGAGATCGGCAATTTTTTCGGCGACATGAATCACCTTGGAGGGATCATTCAATTTGCCTCGAAAAGGAACCGGTGCCAGATAAGGTGAATCGGTTTCAATCAGCAAACGTTCCAACGGTACTTTTTGTGCCACCTCATGCAATTGGTGAGCATTTTTGAACGTAACAATACCCGAGAACGAAATATAAAAATTCTGTTCAATGGCTGCCTGGGCCACTTCCCAGGTTTCAGTAAAACAGTGCATGACGCCACCGCACTGATGGGCTCCCTCTTCTTTCATGAGACGAATCGTGTCTTCGGCCGATGAGCGGGTGTGAACAATTAATGGCAAGCCAGATTGTATCCCTGCCTTGATATGAACCCGAAAACGCGCTCTTTGCCAATCAAGTGGTTCGCTTAAGCGATAATAATCAAGCCCGGTTTCACCAATGGCCACAATTTTGGGGTGCAAGGCATGCTCACACAGCATCTCAAGTGTTGGCTCGGGCGTATCTGCATAGTCAGGATGAACACCCACCGAACCGACAAGATGCGGGTATTTTTCTATCAGGGCAATGATTCTGGGCCAATCCGGCAAATTGACGCTAACACACAGGGCGCGCCCAACATTATTCTGCTTCATTTTGTCCAGAATAGTATCCAGATCCTGGCTTAATTCAGGGAAATCCAAATGACAGTGTGAATCAACAAACATGATTAATGACTTATGAAAAAATTAATGACTATTTGGAAATACAGCTTAATGCAACCCGTTGCAGGGTAGATATAATAAACAAGCGTGCATTTAGCGGATGATCGGCAATTCGCTGCTGCTCTGCCAACCATTTAAGCAGCTGCGATATTTTGTCTGCCGCCATATTAGCGGCAATAATTGATGCATTTTTCCCCAAGGCGGGAAAATAACGGGATGCTTGTCCGAAACAGTTAAGGTTTATGTCAAAAACAAATCGTTGAAGGCTGTCCAGCCACTGTTTTGCCGGTACCTTTTCCAGTTGCTCAGCCAGTTTATCAAGATTGGGCATTTCCCGATGTGCCAGTTTGTCACCAAACGCCGAAAGCCAGTACTTAACCGGCTCATAATCAGACTGGCTAAAAGCCAGTGCACTTAACGGCGCCCCGCCGGTGGCTGCCAGCCAAACCTGACCATCTTCAAGCCCGTTTTTCTGTAGCCAGGCTAAAGCCATGGCGGTTTCTGGAACCGGCAAAGCCAAACGGCGGCAACGTGACAGCAAGGTAGGCAACAAACGCTGGATAGAATGCGTGACCAAAAGAAAAATGGTGTTTGCTGGCGGCTCTTCAAGGACTTTAAGCAAAGCATTGGAAGAAGCGGCATTCAGGCTTTCTGCCGGATACAGCACAATCACGCGATACCCTCCCCGGTGGGTAGAAACCGTGAACAGTTTTTCAAGCTGGCGAACCTGCTCTATCCTGATGTCCTGGGAGAGGGATTTTTTTGATCCGCTTTCTTCATCATTTTCGGCCGCAGTGGCAAGCCCTTCTTTAACGGCAAGGGCATCGGGCAATACCATTCGTAAATCGGGATGGTTGCCCGATTTTACCCAACCGCAGGATTCACAGTGCCCGCAAGCAATCCCGTTATGGGATGACTCACACAATAAACTGGTAGCGGCCGCATGGGCAAATTTCAGTTTGCCTATGCCCGGTATGCCATGAATGATCCAGGCATGTGAAAAACGCTCTTTATTACCCAGCCATTGACTGGCCATGGCGGTCTGCCATGGCAGGAACTCAGGTATGTGCATTTTTTCCCTGTCCAATAAATTGCAGCAGGCGGGTTTCAATAAATTCCTTAACCTCTTCATAAGGCCAGGTGGAATCAATCAGCATAAACCGCTGCGGGTCATTGGCAGCCCGCTGTAAATAGGCATTGCGAACCGCCTCAAAAAACGCATCGTTTTCCTGTTCAAACCGGTCAAGGGCGGCGCCGTGCCTGCCCAGCCGTTCACGCGAAACTTCAAGCGGCACATCAAATAGCAGTGTTAAATCAGGGTTCAGGCCTTCTTGCACCCAGTTTTCCAATACAGAAATTTTGTTGGTATCAAAATGACGGCCCCCCCCCTGATAGGCATAGGTACTATCGGTAAACCGGTCGCAAAGCACCAGCTTGCCAATTGCCAGGGCCGGTTTGATGACCTGGTTAAGATTTTCCTGGCGTGAGGCAAACATCAGCAAGGCTTCGGTTTCCTGGCTCATGGCTTCATGGAGCAGGATTTCACGCAATTTCTCACCTACTGGTGTGCCCCCGGGCTCGCGCGTCATCACCACTTCCAGGCCATGCCGCGTGAAAAAATCAGGCAACCATTTCATGTGGGTACTTTTTCCGGCGCCATCAACGCCTTCCAGTGTAATAAAAAGCCCTGTCATTACTGACCCCTTTTCAAAATATATTTTTGTACGTTTTGATTGTGTTTTCTAAGGTTTTCGGCAAACTCACTGGTTCCGTCACCCCGCGCAACAAAATAATAAAACCCGTGTTTTTCAGGGTGCAAGGCTGCCTGTATGGACAATGCCCCTGGCATAGCGATAGGCGTAGGTGGCAGTCCCGCACGGGTATAAGTATTCCATGGCGTGTCGGTTTGCAGGTCTTTTTTGCGAATCCTGCCTTGGTATTTGTCACCCATGCCATAAATGACGGTCGGGTCTGTTTGCAACAGCATATTTGCCTTGATCCGGTTAATGAACACACCAGCCACCCGATCCCGATCCTGACTATGACCGGTTTCTTTTTCAACAATCGAGGCCAGAATCAGGGCTTCATAAGGGGTTTTAAGAGGAATCTCGGGATCACGGTTTTCCCAGGCTTGCATCAACTGTTTCTGCCCTTCATCATAAGCCCGCTTTAAAATCTGAAAATCACTATCACCTGGCACAAATACGTAGGTTTCAGGAAAAAACAAGCCTTCAGGATGCGTATGGTCCGAACCCAGTTTTTTCAACAATTCTTCATCGGTAATATCAGCCAACGTTTGTGTAATATCCTTATTGGCCAGCAAGGCCTGGCGGATTTGCTGATAAGTCCAGCCTTCGATCAGGGCAATCTGGCGCCTGATCATATCCCCTTTGGCCAGTTTGTCCAGGACGTCAACCGGTGTCATGCCCTGGGTAACTTCATAGGCGCCGGCCTTTAGCTGGACATCCTGCCCAGTATAACGAGCATATAAAATAAATAGCTGCGGCTCAATATCCAATCCGGCTTTGGCCAGGGTCTCGGCAACCGTGCGGATGGTACTGCCCTTGGGAACCGTAAACTCCACCGTTTGAGATGACATAGGGATGGGGCTAGTGGACCAGTGCCAGACTTTACCGCCCAACCCGACTGCCAGCAACAGGGCGCAAATAACAAAAGCCAGAACAAGGGACTTGAATAATTTCATGCGTACAAGCGTATTGGAGTAATTTAACAAGGCTCAATTGTATCAGGCAAAAAGACAATAACCATCCATTCAAAGATATGAACCAAAAGGCTTCACGCTATAAAATTAGAGACCGCATACCAGTGGCCATTAACCTTTATCAGGATCAGGAAATACACCCGATCGGAGCAATATGGCGTACTATTTAAACATTCAAATTTGTATCAGTAATGCAGGATAATAGCCATGATTTCAGAACCTCAAGAACATATTGACGATACTTTATTTCAAAGTGATCTCACCCATTTTACCGTTTTCTCTGTCACCGGAGCCGATGCAAGCAGCTTTCTGCAAGGACAGATCACCCAGGATATAGAACTGGCCACCGAAAACCATGCCGTACTTTCAGCTTATTGCTCTCCCAAAGGACGGGTTCTGGGCAGCTTTCTTATCTGGAAAGACGCATCAGCAGATAATGAACCGGCCTTAAAGTTTCTGGTTCGTAGCGATATTGCCGAGCCGTTACTTAAGCGCCTGCGCATGTATGTCATGCGCTCAAAGGTGGTTTTTACGCCAGACACGCTAGCAGTCAAGGGAATTTGGTCACCCACAATCGAAAAATTGGGTAAGTGGCTTGAGTTGGATCTGCAACAAATACCCGCATGGAATGTTGTATCAAAAGACGGATGTACCTGGATAGCCTTGCCAGATGTGGCTGGCAACAAACGTTTCATCTGTATTTATAACTCCCTGGTGAGCAATCAGGAGGGTTTCTGTTCCTTATTAAACCATAAAGACAGCGCACAATGGGATACACTGGAAATCTTAAGCGGCACCCCATGGATTGAAAAAAACAATCAGGAACTGTTCATTGCACAAAGCATCAATTTTGATGCGATTAATGGCATTAGTTTTACCAAGGGATGCTATCCCGGCCAAGAGGTGGTTGCACGCAGCCACTATCGCGGCACCTTAAAGCGCCGCATGGCAATTGGCATCGTTAGCAATGCCACAGACCCTGAAACCTGGCAGCCAGGCAAAGATGTATTCGATGCACAGGACAGCCATGAACCGTGTGGTCTAATCGTTAATAGTAGCGCTTTCGATGGCAAGGTCTATTTGCTGTTTGAAACCAAGCTGGTGGCTCTGGAACATAATCAGATAAGCATTGGCGGTATTGATGGCCCCAAAGTGGAACTGGTTGATATCCCGTATTCACTTGAAAAGCCTGAAATCCGGAAATAATTCAACAGAACCATTTCCGGTTTATTAATTATTAATATTACGCCAAGCCAGACAAGGGATGCCTGTCTGGCTTGGGCCAGGGAGCGTCAAAATACGATGCCAACAATTCATCACTAACATCGTTAATATCAGAAGGAACCCATTGAGGGTTCTTGTCTTTGTCCACCAACAGGGCCCGAATCCCTTCCTGTAACTGGCCATTGGCACAACAATGCAATGCCACTATATATTCCATACGAAAAACATCAACCAAAGACAGGTGCAAAGCGTAACGTTGCAGGGTAATTCCCAACGCCATGGAAAGCGGGGCGCCTTTTAACATGGTGCTGGCGGCACGGGATAACCAGGCATTGTCACTGTCTTTGAGCAGGGCAATATTGCGGTAAATGGTTTTAATATCAGCCGGCGCACAAATTTCATTGATCAACGCATAATGCTGTTGCAAAGGCCCAACTTCGGCAGGCTTACCCTGATGCGCAGATAAAACCGTATGCACAAGATCATCATTGACTATACGCTGCTGAGGTGCCTGCCAGGCTGATTCAAGCAAGGCATTAAGCACTGCATCCCAATTTGCATGCTCTACCTGGTAGTTGGCAAGACCGGCAAAAAGCGCATCAGACGTGTTGACAATGGCACCCGTGCTGGCCAGAAACAAGCCTGTTCTGCCTGGCAAATGATTTAATACCCAGCTTCCACCCACATCGGGGAAAAGGCCAATACTGACTTCTGGCATGGCAAGGCGGGAACTTTCGCTCACCACTCTGTGACTGGCGCCAATCATCAGGCCAATGCCACCGCCCATGACAATACCGTGCCCCCAGCAAATAACCGGTTTGCTGTAGGTATGTATTTGATAATCCAGTTTATATTCAACTTCAAAAAATTCGCGTGAATACGTATTCGCCCATGCGCCCTGCCCTTGATAAGTTTGCATGCTTTGATACAAACCGTGTAAATCACCGCCCGCACAAAATGCCTTTTCACCGGCGCCTTGCATGATAACCAGTACCACTTCCGGGTCTTCTTCCCATTGGGTAAGCTGTTCACTTAGCAAGCGGCACATCTCTAGTGAAAGCCCGTTTAAAACGTTAGGCTGGTTAAGCGTGGCAACACCAATTTTGCGCCCGTTATTGGTGTTGAGTTCAGTAAATAATACAGGTGACGACATTGTTCCTCCTTCAGTCGTATGGTTTTTTTTAAGTGTTATCCCGGTGTTCGGTGTAGTTATTGATGCGTGATTTTTTTTGCCTGAGGTGCCTCTTGGTCAGGATACCTGCTTTGCGGTGTTCCGCCCGGCGTCTTCTGGATTCTTTGGGATCAAATACAAGCTTGCGGTAAAGCTCAATCCGGTCACCTTCTTGTACCGTTTGCCCAGGTGCGCATTTAATACCAAACACCCCCTTTCCAAGGCTACTAATATCCAGCTCGGGAAAAGCATTGGCTATACCACTTATCGCAATAGCATCAGCAATAGTGCTTCCGGCCGGCACGCAAAAACTTTTACACCATATGTGGCTGGCCGTAACCGGGAAGCTAAGGGAAATATGAAGATCAGCGGTCGCCATAAACAACCTGGGCCCGTTTGGTGAATGAGTCAATAAAGCTGTTGGCAATACGGTTGAAGACGGGACCTACCAGCATCTCAAGCGTTTTACTGTTGAAAGCATAATCAAGGGTAAAGAGCACTTTACAGGCATCCTCATCCAGTTTGATGAATTCCCATGTGCCATTTAACGCGGAAAACGGGCCATCAACCAGTTTCAGTTCTATTTTTCCTGGGTAGGTGTAGGTATTGCGAGTGGTGAATGTTTGTTTTATTTTTGCCAGACTGATGGTAACCGATGCCACCACGCCGTCTTCAAGTTGTTCTTTGACGGCCGAGCCGCCACACCATGGCATGAATTCTGGATATTTTTCAACATCGGAAACCAGATCAAACATCTGGCTTGCCTTGTAAGGAAGAAGTACGGAGCGTTGGACAGTATGCATTAAGAAATTTTACAGATTAAATCAATTAGCCAATGGCGAATATAAACGAATATGGACGTTTAAGGGCAATATTGCCATAAATTTCATTTTCATGTGATGTATTCATTTACAATATGGCCTTAAGCCGACATCATAAATATACTTTCATAAAAAAATCCTATTTTAACGGCTGTAGCATTTTTATAATATAAATCATGAGCATTGTAGAAAATCGTAAAGCCCGCCACGACTATTCCATTGAAGAAAATTTTGAAGCCGGAATTGTCCTTGAAGGCTGGGAAGTAAAAGCCATCCGGGCCGGAAGGGTTCAGCTAGCTGAAAGCTACGTTATTGTACGTGATGGCGAACTCTGGTTGCTGAATATGCATATCAGCCCACTGGCCACCGCTTCCACCCATATTCACCCCAATGCAACGCGCACACGCAAATTGCTAATGAACAAAAAAGAAATCAACAAGTTGATTGGCAAGGTGGAAATCCGTGGTTATACCCTGGTGCCCCTTAACCTGCATTATAAAAACGGGCGTATCAAGCTGGAATTTGGCCTTGGCAAAGGCAAGAAACTTCATGACAAACGTGACAGCGCCCGCGATAAAGACTGGCAGCGTGAAAAAGAACGCATCATGAAGCACGACACTCGCCGCCAATAAGAAAGAACTTACCCGCCAATAAAACAGAAGGCTCCAGAGAGCCTTCTTTGGCATAGGAAAAATTTAACTCATTAAATTAATGGCGGGATAGACGGTAAAACAGGTACTTCAATGACCGTCGGGCCTTGCCGCTTAAAGGCTTCCTGACAAGCCGCTTTCACTTGCTCAGCGGTTTCAGCATACACGGCATAACAGCCGTAACCTTTGGCCAAAGCAACAATATCCAGTCCAGGAATGTCAAGACCTGGCACATTTGGTGTTTTTTCCAATACGGCAAACGATTTCAGAATGGTATATTCGCCGTTTTTCGGGATGACATACACAATTGGCAATTGCTGTTGTGCAGCGCTCCAAAGCCCTTGAATTGAGTATTGCATTGAACCATCACCAATAATGGCAAGTACCGGGCGATTACGGCCACTGTCTTTTTCACCCAGCGCAATCCCAACACTGGCAGGCAACCCCCATCCTAAAGACCCGCTGGCAAAGGTATAAAATGAATCCGGTGCTTCAATGGGCCATTCACGATGCAATTCAGCCAGATTGGACGGGGATTCCTCGATCAGAATAGTGTCTTTGGGCGAAACTTCCCGCAAAATACGGAATAGCCCGGCAGCACTTAAGGTATCCGGGTTGGTTGCCGGTGTAACTACCGGTGGATGGGCAGCCATATTATGTACCTGTCTGGCAACAACTGGCGGTTTCTCCCCTTTGGCAGATACCAGGTCAATCAAACCTTCAAGCGCCAGGATTGCATCGCTTAACAGGCCGCCCCCCACTGGGGCGCGCCCGATTTCTAACGGATCATCGGAAATATGTAACAGGCGCAAGCCTTCAGGAATATAAGAGCCTGCCACATAAGGATAATACCGGAAAACCGGCGCCCCAATCACAACGGCCAGATCATGGCCTTCCAGCTTTTCAGATAGCGGTTGAATGGCAAAGGGCAAACTGCCCACATACAAAGGGTGGGTTTCAGGAAAAGACGGGCGTTCGGATGCTGGCGCGGCCCAAACAGGAATATTTAATTTCTCGGCCAGTGTGATGCCAGCTTCCCAGCCCTGCCCTCTGGCAATGGCAGAACCGTAGATCAGGACAGGATTTTCCGCAGCCATAATTGCATCTGCAAACGCTTTCAATCGTAGCGGATCGTACCCAATACGCTGTGGCACAGAACGTATAACCGCCTGCTCTTCTTGGGCCGTTTTATCCCAATCATCAAGTGGAATTGATAAAAACACAGGCCCGGCCGGTGGCTGCAACGCCATGGCATACGCGCGCATGAAGGCGGCGGGCACATCTTCTGCCCGAACGGGCTGGTAGCTCCATTTAACCCACGGCTTGGGTAATGTTTCGGGCTCTATATTGCTTAGCCATGGCTCCATTAAGAGCATTTCACGGGTTTGGTTACCAGCTGTGATGATCAGGGGTGTCCGATTCATATAGGCCGTTAACATATTGCTCATGGCATTGCTGAGTCCTGCTGAGGTATGGACGTTTACTAGCGCTACCTTACGCATGGATTGTGCATAGGCATCCGCGGCAGCCACCGCGGATGCCTCATGTAATGTTTGGATATAGCGGAAATCAGCCGGAAATTCTTTAAGGAACGTTTCTTCCGTAGACCCCGGATTACCAAAAACAGTAGTGATATCCAACTTGCGCAGTAAATCGAATGTTACCTGGCGGATATTCTTTTTCATGGCGTAGGTGTTTTATTGGTATTTTTAATAATCGTCATGGCAGAAGCGATCATGCCGCCCATATCTGACAGATTACCCGGCAGAATCAGGGTATTACCTTCCTTGGCCAGATTGCCAAAGGCCTCTACGTAATTTTCTGCCACCTGTAAGTTAACGGCGGCAAGACCACCCGGCTGCTCAATGGCATTGGCTACTTTAATAATCGCCTCAGCCGTTGCGGTTGCAATGGTGGTAACTGCCTTGGCTTCACCCTCGGCATTATTGATTTGTGCCTGTTTTTCACCTTCAGAGCGCGCAATGGCCGCTTCACGCTCACCGGTTGCAATATTGATTTGCTCTTGGCGGCGACCTTCAGAAGCCGCAATCAGGGCCCGTTTTTCACGTTCAGCTGTAATTTGTGCCTGCATGGCACGTAAAATTTCGCTAGGTGGTGTCAAGTCCTTGATTTCATAGCGCAACACCTTGACACCCCAGTTTGTCGCGGCTTCATCAAGTGAGGACACAATAGTACTATTAATCGCATCGCGTTCCTCGAAAGTGCGATCAAGTTCCATACGGCCAATGACTGAACGCAAAGTGGTTTGCGCAAGCTGGGTAATGGCCACAATGTAGTTTGACGAGCCGTACGAGGCCCGCATGGGATCGGTAACCTGAAAGAAAATAACGCCATCCACCTGCAACTGCGTATTGTCACGGGTAATACAAACTTGGCTGGGAACATCAAGGGGGATTTCTTTTAATGAATGCTTATAGGCAATTTTTTCTATGAAAGGGATAACAAATTTTGCACCCGGAGACAGGGTTCTGTCGAATTTGCCCAACCGCTCTACGATCCATGCATGTTGTTGGGGAACAATAGCAATGGTTTTAATGAAGATAATCAGGGCTAATATAAAGACAATAAGCCAGAAAATAATGGATGTATCGAATTCCACGGTCATTCTCCTATGGATTGGCTGGAACTGGCGACGACTTATGCACCGGTTTTAAAACAAGGGTGACACTTTGGATATCGACAATGACATATTGCCCAGGCAAAGGTGCTTCAGAAATGGAAGGATCCAGTTTTACCTGCCACTGGGCACCTCTGTAATAAACCGTTGATGTGCGGTTATCTGTCCATGACTTTACCTCTACGTGCTGGCCAATATCCAGATTGACATTGCTGTCGCTGGTTGCCTTAAGATGCCCTTTTTTTAACAGCACGCCTGTTTTTTTAAGAATAACCAGCCCGGCCATGCCGATAATGCTACAGGTTGCCACTTGTGCGGCCAGGCTAAAACCAAAATAGGCGACAATACCTGAAGCGGCCAGCCCGAACGCCACCAGCAACATATAGAATGTGCCCGAAAGCAGTTCAGCAATAAGTGCCATAACCGCAAGACCAAACCAGACCCAAAGCATATTATCACCTATAGCAAAACCCGTTAATAAGCGTACTTTTAAGACAACTCGAGTAATTCAACCTCAAAGACAAGGGTTGCATTAGGCGGAATAACACCCCCTGCGCCACGAGCACCATAACCTAACGATGCAGGAATGGTTAATTTTCGTTTACCACCAATTTTCATGCCTGCCACGCCCTGGTCCCATCCTTTAATGACGTGACCTGCGCCCAAAGGGAAAGAAAATGGCTGGTTACGGTCTTTGCTGGAATCAAATTTTGCACCATTATCCAGCAACCACCCAGTATAGTGTACGGTTACGTGCTGACCGTTCCTGGCCTCTTCACCGCCACCCACTTCAATATCTTCAATAATCAATTCACTCATTTCAATTTCCTTAAATACAAATGTTTATTCGTTAAGTGTAACTTAATTCACCCTTGGTTTTATTAAAAAAATGAAATACTCATTGTTATGGAATCCAGAAAATAAGTTTGTCGTATTTTTTAATTGTTACCACAAAAAAACAGGCCCTTGAAAAAGAGCCTGTTTTTATAACCGCTTTTGGAATTACTTGATTAGCGCCAGTTTTTGCCAGGTATCAACCACCGTATCGGGGTTAAGGGACATTGACAAAATACCCTGCTCTTTCAGCCATACCGCCAGATCCGGGTGATCGCTGGGACCCTGGCCGCAAATGCCAACATACTTGCCCGCTTTCAGGCATGCCTGAATAGCACGTGACAACATAAATTGAACCGCTTCATCGCGCTCGTCGAAATCAGCCGCCAGCAACTCCATGCCAGAATCACGGTCAAGACCAAGGGTTAACTGGGTCATGTCGTTTGAACCGATAGAGAACCCATCGAAGTACTCAAGGAACTGCTCGGCAAGAATAGCATTGGAAGGCACTTCGCACATCATGACCACACGCAGGCCATTCTCGCCGCGTTTCAGACCGTTCTCAGCCAGCAAACCAATGACGCGCTCTGCCTGCTTAAGGGTACGTACAAAAGGAATCATGATTTCAACGTTGGTCAGCCCCATTTCCTCGCGAACGAAGCGCAGTGCCTCGCATTCCATGCGGAAGCATTCGGCAAAGTCGTCGGAAACATAGCGTGCGGCACCGCGGAAACCCAACATCGGGTTTTCTTCCTCGGGCTCGTAGCGGGAACCGCCAACCAGCTTGCGATATTCGTTGGACTTGAAGTCGGACATGCGAACAATAACCGGTTTTGGATAGAATGCTGCCGCAATGGTGGCAACACCCTCTGACAGTTTTTCAACAAAGAAAGCGCGTGGGCTTGCATAGCCACGGGCGGCAGATTCAACCGCTTTTTTCAGGTCGCTGTCAACATTGGGGTAATCAAGCACCGCTTTAGGGTGAATGTTGATGTTGTTGTTGATAATAAATTCAAGACGCGCCAGGCCAACACCTGCGTTGGGGATTTGTGAGAAATCAAAGGCCAACTGGGGATTACCCACGTTCATCATGATTTTTACGTCAACCTCAGGCATTTCACCACGACGGACTTCTTCAATTTCGGTTTCCAGCAAGCCTTCATAAATACGGCCCTCATCACCTTCTGCGCAAGACACGGTAACCTCAGAACCATTGGCAAGCACTTCGGTTGCTTCACCGCAGCCGACAACAGCTGGAATACCCAGTTCACGCGCAATAATTGCAGCGTGGCAAGTGCGTCCACCCCGATTGGTTACAATCGCGGCAGCACGCTTCATGACCGGCTCCCAGTTAGGGTCGGTCATATCGGTCACCAATACATCACCGGCTTCTACCTGATCCATTTGGGCAATATCGTTAATGATGCGAACCTTGCCAGAACCGATTTTTTGTCCGATAGCACGACCGGTAATCAAGACCTGGCCTGTTGCCTTCAGTTTGTAACGTTGTTGTACGTCATGAGCACCCTGTTGTGACTTGACGGTTTCAGGGCGTGCTTGCAGGATATACAGCTTGCCATCGATGCCGTCACGGCCCCACTCGATATCCATAGGGCGCTGGTAGTGTTTTTCAATAATGACTGCATAACGGGCCAGCTCAATAACCTCATCATCAGTTAAAGAGTAACGGTTTCTTTCTGAAACGGGAACATCCAGCGTTAACACTGCATTTTCACCAGGGCGTCGCTCTGGGTTGAATTCCATTTTTAGCAGTTTTGAGCCAATACGGCGGCTAACAATAGGATATTTGCCAGACTCGAGTGTAGGCTTGAATACGTAGAATTCGTCAGGGTTAACGGCACCCTGTACAACGGTTTCACCCAGTCCGTAAGAAGAGGTGATGAACACGACGTCATCAAAACCGGATTCGGTATCCAGGGTGAACATTACACCGGCACTACCCTTGTCTGAGCGGACCATACGCTGGATACCGGCAGACAGGGCCACTTCAGCGTGAGCGTAACCTTTGTGAACACGATAGGAAATGGCACGATCGTTGTACAGTGAAGCAAAAACGTGACGGATCTTATCCAGAACATCATCAATGCCTGCAACGTTCAGGAAAGTTTCCTGCTGGCCGGCAAATGAGGCATCGGGCAAGTCTTCTGCAGTTGCTGAAGAACGAACCGCAAAAGAACCATTGCCATCGGCATCCAGTTCGCCATAAGCCTCACGGATCTGGTTTTCAAATTCGGCAGAAAATGGCTCATCGATAATCCACTGGCGGATTTCGGCACCGGCTTCGGCCAATGCACGCACATCTTCCGGATTTAATGTACTAAGCCGATTGGCAATGCGTGCATCAAGACCTGAAACCTTGAGAAAATCCCGAAACGCATCTGCAGTGGTGGCAAAACCGCCGGGAACACGAACGCCTGCTGTAGACAGTTGGCTAATCATTTCACCCAGTGAGGCATTTTTACCACCAACCGAGTCAACATCCGTAATACGGAGATTTTCAAATGGAACAACATACGACATTAAAGTCACCCTTAAGATAAAAAAATGAAAGCATATTTGTTTGAAAAACAACTAAATTCTTCAAGCAAATAGGCCTTTAATATGACAAGCTGATGATGTCGATTACAATCATGGACTGAATTGTACCGTTTAACGGTTTTTTTTGGGTGTTTTTTAGGTAATAACAATGCAACTTAATCGAAGAACCGTATTTATTGTGTCGGATAGCACCGGCATTACAGCAGAAACCTTCAGTCACTCAGTACTTTCCCAGTTCAATAAGTCTTTTGAATTCCAGCAAATACGCGAGCCTTTTATCACTAGTGATGAAAAAGCCAAGGAAGTTGCAAAGAAAATCAATGATATTGCTGAACGTGAACAAAAGCCCCCCATCGTCTTCAGCACGCTGATTAAACAAGAAATTCTTGCCTATGTCAAAGAAAGCAATTGCATTTTTATTGACATCTTCGGCACCTGTGTTAACCAGTTGGAAATGGCACTGGAAACAAAATCCGAACCCACCATTGGCATGTCGCATTTAAGCGCCAGCTCAGAAGCCTATCGGAATCGCATAGAAGCCATCAACTTTAGCCTGGCTCATGATGACGGCCAATTCATCCATGGCCTTAAGGAAGCGGATGTTATTCTTGTGGGGGTTTCACGTTGCGGAAAAACGCCAACCAGCCTTTACCTTGCCATGCAATACGCCATCAAGGCCGCCAACTTCCCGTTAATTCCCGAAGACTTCGAGCGCGGCACCCTGCCTAAAACACTCCAGCCTTTTCGCAAGAAACTATTTGGCTTGTCAATCCAGCCCGAACGCCTAAGTGAAGTACGCAATGAACGTCGCCCCAATAGCCGTTACGCCACGCTAGAGCAATGTTTTTATGAAGTAGCTGAAGCGGAAAGACTAATGCGACGGGAAGAAATTGAATGGTTATCAACCACCACTAAATCAATTGAAGAAATTTCAACCACGGTTTTGCAAATACTGGGATTAAACAAATCAAGCTATTAAAGAAAAAACAGTTCTTCCATCGACTAATACCTGTTCGCAATACTCGTATTGCCGGCAGGTATTTTTTATAAACAGAACGAGCTTATAGCTTTAAATTTGATAAAGGCGCTGACGCCGATGCTCAAACAGCACAATGCCAGCAGCAACACCAACATTCAAGGATTCCACCAAGTCCGTTTGGGGAATAAATACCAGGTGGCTTGCCTTGCTTAACAAAGCCGGATCTACCCCCTGGCCTTCATGGCCCATTAACCATATGCATTGATCAGGCAAGCGTGTTTCATACAGATTTTTTGCCTTGCCAGACAAAGCAGTTGCCATGACCGGAATGCAAGCCTGGCTGATTAATCCTGATAAATCCTGCTGCTCGTATATATTAAGAGAAAAATGTGCCCCCTGGGCACTGCGCAAGACCTTGGATGACCAAGCAGAAACACTGCCTTTTGACAGGTATATATGACGAATGCCGGCAGCCGCAGCTGAACGCAGGATCGTTCCTGCATTACCCGGATCTTGCAGTCTGTCCAGAAAAACCGAGCTTTCGTTAATAACTGCCGGCACTTCGTGAGACGGTATATTCACCAGGAATAGCACACCCTGTGGTGAATCAACATGCGTCAAGTTTCGAAACAACTTATCGGGAACAACAATGCATTGCTCCTCATTCAATAAACTGAATAAGTGCCCCACTTCATTTCTTGACGACTGCAATGCTGACTTGCTTTCCTGAATAGGTGCATTTTCTGAATAAGCAGTGGCATTCTGGGCAGAAGTATCTGTCTCAACACGATCCAGAACGGCAGCATTGAAAACCGCCAGCAAGGGATGAGCATAGCACTCAAGCCAGGAATGGCAAAGATGAACGCCCTCAATAAGGACTTGACCCTTGATTTTGCCAAGATGCGTTTTCAGCAATTGCTTATACAAGGGATTTTCTTTGGAGGAAATATGTTTCATACAAAAAATTATCCCGCATAAGCGGGATAATATCAAAGCCTAATATTTTTATTTAGCCAGACAGATTACACTACCTGTAATGTTGGCTTGCCGTTGAAGTCAAGCCATTGCTTGTTTTCGTAATCATACAGCTTGGTTGCCTTGGCTGTTTTGAAATACCATCTCCAGCTGAATTTCTGCACAACGATTCGTTCTGGCAGCATTTCTTCCAGGCGTGCCTGGGCAGCCTTTAATTTGTACAGGGGAATACTCATATCAACGTGGTGGGCAGTATGCTCAAGAATATGATGCATTAGTGCGCCAAAATAAAAGTTGAAAGTAAGATGTACGGTTGTGGAAACAAACGGTTGTGCTTTGGCCCATTCGGCCTTGTTGTCATGCCAAACCACTTTTGTGTGCGTGTGCTGTACATACACCACCCAGCCGATCATGTAAAACCAGAAGAGCAGCGGTACAAACCAGGCAAAAAACAGTAAGGAAAGAATGGACTGATCGGTTTGGATAGCGGCAACAATCACGATAAGTGCCCAGGAAATACCAAACACGCTAGATAGCAAACCGTCCCAAAAAAAGACTTTACGCTGTGTTCCCATATAGGCCTTGGCTGGGAACATCATGCGATTCCACCAGATTTCAACAAGATAATAGATGCCGGCTCCCCATCCACTACGATAGAAGCGTTCCATTAATTGGCGTCCTTTGGACATGGCCGCATACTCTTCTTGTGTATGAGGACACCATACAAAATCCATCCCTTTCAGGTTGGTGTACCCATGATGCACAACATTATGACCTACATCCCATAAGCTATAGGGGGATACTGATGGCAAAAAGGCAATACGTCCCAGCCATTTATTCAATTTTCTGTGGGGGGTAAGACTTTGGTGGCAGGCGTCATGCCCGATAATAAACAGGCGGCCGATAACAAAACCGCAAACCAGCGCGCAAATTAATTTTGCCCACCAGGGTTCAAAAATAATTGCCCCCGCAATAAGCGCAAAAAACAAGGCAATATCAATAATCATCAGAACAATCGCGCGAAGCGTGTTTTTCTCTGACAATGGTGTTAACCAGCTCCGAATAATTTTACGATGGGGCAGTTCGTTACTCGGTGGAATTGGCGTTAAAGGTGTGGTCATAAATTATATCTATCCAATAACAAAAGGCTGTAATTCTTTACAATGAAAGCAACTAATTGTACTTTCTTTTTTGAGCAAATCAATTTCAAAACTTAAAATTAGCTTAATTAATATAAAAAAGTAATAATAACATGTACTTTCACACCAAAACCTTTCTTACCGGGGCAAAACTGCGCCTGTGTTCAGGGCATGCCCCGTGCAAACGTAAGCGTTCAAGGTGAAGTGCCGTGCCATATCCTTTATGCTGGTCAAAACCATACTCGGGGTATTGTTCATGCAACACTTTCAATGAAGCGTCACGTGCTGTTTTAGCCAGGATGGAAGCAGCGGAAATACTGGATTCAAGGGCATCTCCTTTGATAATGGCCCGGCACGTTACTGGCATATCCGCAGGCACCCGGTTACCATCAATAAGTACCAGGCCCGGCACGATGGGCAAACCTGAAAAAGCCCTTTTCATAGCCAGCATGGTTGCCTGTAATATATTGATATTATCAATTTCTTCCACATTGGCGTGGGCAATTGACCATGACAGTGCGTTTTCCCTGATTTCAAGGGCCAATTGATCGCGTTTTTTCTCAGACAGTTTTTTTGAATCCATTAGGCCATTGATCGGTTTTAATGGATCAAGTATAACGGCAGCTGCATACACAGAACCAGCCAATGGCCCCCTGCCCGCTTCATCTATTCCAGCGACCAATAAACCGGCACCAGCGTCTGCAAATAAATCAAGGTTATGACTCATGGCGTTACACGGGTGAATGCGCGGCACTTAAAATGGCTTCGGCCGCAAGGCGAGCCGTATCCTGGCGCAAGCTTTCATGAAGCAACAAGAATTTCTGTTGAATTTCCTGAATATAAGCCGTATTTTCCAGCGTATTGATACAGGCGGCAGCCAGATTTTCAGGGCTTGCTTCATCCTGAAGGATTTCAGGTACGGCAAATTCATTTAATAGTATATTTGGCAAGCCAACCCACGGTACATAAGGCTTGAGCTGCCCCGACTTCCACTCCATCAATTTTTTCATTAAGGGAGAAATCACATAGGAAATGACCATGGGTCTTTTAAATAAAGCCATTTCAAGTGAAGCGGTGCCACTAGCCACTAATGCCGCATCACAGGCTTCCATGACATCCCAGGCAATAGGCCGTTCTGTATCGGTAGTCGCAAAGGTTTTCAGATTATTAACCGGAATGCCGGAAAAAATCTCATCAAAATCTTTCTGCCTTTTCTCGTTGACGATTGGAACGATGAACTGCAAATTTGGATCATGTTCAAGCAACTGCTTGGCCGTTTGCAGAAAACGGGGAGCCAGAAGTTTAACCTCAGAAGCTCTGCTTCCGGGCAAAATCGCCAGAATGCGGGCGTCAGAATCCAGACCCAAACGAAGCCTTGCGGCCTGCCTATCGGGTTTAAGGGGAATCTGGCTGGCCAAAGGGTGACCCACAAAGGTAACGGGAATACCTTCCTTGCGATAGATATCTACCTCAAAAGGAAACAACACCAGCATATGGGATACTGCTTTTTTGATGGCATGAATACGTTCATAACGCCATGCCCAAATAGACGGCCCCACAAAATGGACGGTGGGCACCCCCTGTTCACGCAGTTTTTGCTCTAGTCGTAAATTGAAATCAGGTGCATCCACGCCCACAAACACATCAGGTTTGTGAGCCATTAAATTGTTTTTAAGGCTGGAATACGTTCTGATTAAAGAAGGCAGTTGCTTGATGGCATCGGCATAACCAAAAACACTTAACTTGTCCATGGGGTGCTGGATTTGCATTCCCCGGGACAGCATGTTTGGCCCGCCTATGCCCGTAAAATAAGCGTCTGGCTGAACTTGCTTAATACCATCAATAATTCGCGAGGCCAGCAGATCGCCAGAAGGTTCTCCGGCAACCATTGCAATTTTCAGACCCATTAACGGACAATCCCGCGAGAGTGGCTTTCAAAAAAGTCCACAAATGGTTTCAGCACCGAGCCGCTATCTGTGTGTTGCTCTTGATAGTCCTTGATTTCTTTAAGTGCCTGCTCGGTAGACAGCTTGCGCATGTAAATAATTTTATAGGCTTCTTTAATGGCGGAAATCTGTTCAGGAGAAAATCCACGGCGCTTGAGGCCTTCTGAATTAATACCTGCCGGGCGGTATGGCTGGCCGGCACCAAGAACATAAGGAGGCACATCCTGGCGAATGGCGCTCATGCCGCCCGTCATGGAGTGCTCTCCGATACGGATAAACTGATGCGCGGCCGTACCACCACCCACAATCGCCCAGTCACCAATATGAATATGCCCCGCCAATTGAACTGAATTGGCAATGATGGTGTGATTGCCAATTTGACAGTCGTGCGCAATATGCACATAAGCCATGATCCAGTTGTCGTTGCCGATACGGGTCGTACCCACATCCTGCACGGTACCCGTATTAATCGTCACATATTCACGAATGGTGTTGTTATCGCCAATTTCAAGCCAGGTAGGCTCTCCGTTGTATTTCTTATCCTGGGGCATGCCACCAATAGATGAAAACCGATAAAAATTATTGTTTTTACCAATCGTGGTACATCCATCAATAATACAATGGGCACCAACTGTTGTTCCTTCACCGATGCGAACATCTTTATGGATAATCGCATAAGGACCAACAATAACACTGGGATGGAGCTGTGCCCCATCATAAACAATTGCTGTTGGATGGATATTGTTTGACATTATCAGCCTAAGTCCCTTATTGCACACATGATTTTTGCTTCAGCAACTACTTCGCCATCAACAATGGCCTTGGCCTTGTATTTGCAAATAACTTTACTGATGCGTTCTGCTTCGGCATGCAACATTAACTGATCACCGGGAACAACCGGTTTACGAAAACGAGCCCCATCTACCCCTACCAGGTAATAAGCTGTTTTTGAGCTATCCAGCATGGTACCATCTTCATTCGAAAATGAAAAAATTGCTGCTGCCTGGGCTAATGCCTCGATAATAAGCACGCCTGGCATAACTGGCAAGTGTGGGAAATGACCTTGAAAAAAGGGTTCATTAATAGTTACATTTTTGACAGCAACAATACTTTTTCCTGGAACCATTTCAAGGACACGATCAACCAGCAGCATTGGATAACGATGAGGGATGCGATCCATAATGCCTTGAATATCGATTACCATAAATTTTCCTGTTATTTATATTTAAAAACTTGCAAACCAAACTGGACTTGTAAAGAAGCTGCCAGCTTGATCAGGTTGAATTATTTTTTTTCCAATTGCTGAATACGTCTTCTGAGCTGAGCCAGCTGCTGAAGCACAGCGGCATTTTTTTGCCAGACACCATGTGCCGCGATGGGAAAAACCCCTGTGTAACGACCCGGCTCCAGAATATCAGAAGTAACGGCAGATCCACCCGAAACATGCACATCATCGCCAATGGTAATGTGACCTGAAACCATGCCGGCTCCCGCAACGGTACAACGGGTTCCTATTTGGGTAGAGCCCGCAATACCCACACAGGCAGCCATTGCAGTATGGTCTCCGACCTTAACGTTATGGCCAATCATGATCTGGTTGTCCAGTTTGACACCATTGCCAATAATTGTATCCTCAAGGGCTCCACGGTCTACCGTAGTGCAGGCACCTATTTCAACATCATTCCCAAGAATAACCCGCCCAAGTTGGGAGATTTTGCACCAGGCTCCTTTTGCATGGGTGTTATCAGGTGCGAAACCGAAGCCGTCAGCACCAATCACCGAACCACTGTGCAAAATACAGCGTTCGCCAATAATCACATCATGGTAAAGCGTAACATTAGCGTACAAAATGGTGTTTTTTCCAATAACCGTATTTTTGCCAATAACACAGGAAGCACCAATGATGCTGCCTGCTGCAATGCTGGCATTGGACTCAATAACGGCCAGCGGGCCAATAGATACCCCCTGTTCGATATGGGCGTCAGGCGCGACAATCGCCGAAGGATGTATTTGTTTTGGGATCGCATTTAACCTGAAGCGGTCAAACCATTGCGCAATGCGGGCATACAGCAAATAGGGGTTTTCACATACCACCATCGTAAATGGAACAGAGTCAGGCAAATGGTCAACTGCTTTTTGCGGCAAAATAACGGCAGCCGCATCAGTTTTTAACAAATGTGGAAAAAACTTTGCATTTGAAAGAAAACTGATTTCAGTCTTCCCTGCATTATTAAGGGAACCCAGGCCAAAAATAAATGGCAGCGGCTGATTCGAACTTTTTTTTATCTGCCAATCCAGGCCTTTCGTATCAACCTGTTCAAGCAGCTTGTCCAGCGTAACTGCCTGATCCTGATTCAATACAATTGCCATACTTATTTTTTATCCAATACTTGAATAATAGTCTCGGTAATATCAATTCGCGCACTGACAGTTACAGCATCCTGAACAATAAGATCATAGTTGTCTTTTTCAGCAATTTCACGAATCGCGGCATTGGCTTTATCGACAATACCTGAAAAAGCCTCATTGCGACGACGGTTGAAATCCTCTTGGAATTCACGGCGTTTACGTTGAAGATCGGTATCGATATCGGCCAGTTCACGCTGAGCTTTGCTGCGTTCTGCATCAGTCATGACAGGTACGTTTTTATCAAATTCTTCTGCTTTGCTGCGCAGCGAGTTGGCCAGTTTTTGCAGTTCCTCATCCCTTTTCTTGAATTCGGCTTCAATTTTTTCCTGGGCTTCTTTTGCGGGTGCTGAATCGCGAAGAATTTTTTCAGTATTAACAAAACCAATTTTTAATGGGCTATTGCTGGAAACTTCAGCGGCAGCCTCGGTTTTCTTTTCTGCCCCTGCGGTTGTTTTATTTGCTTGTGCGAATACAGCCGGTGCTGTTAATGTAAGACCGATCACTGACGTTGCAAGCAACATGCCAACTTTACGTTTGCCGAAAGTATTTTTTACCAAACTTGAACTCATGAAAACAACCTTATAATAAAAAAGGAATTATATAAAATAGCGTTCGTCAGGATAGTTTTAATATCAGCCTGACGATTAAATAACTGTTAAAGTTTGTAAACAACCTTAGAATGCAGTACCAATCTGGAACTGGAAGGATTCTTTATTGTCACCTGGTTTTGCACTAATTGGACGTGCATATGAAATTTGCAATGGTCCCAAGGGTGACTGCCATGACAAACCGACACCGGCTGAATAACGCCAGCCACACGGTTTATCTACCAGGCCACCATAATTTGCATTACCGTCGGTACATTTGGTTTTTCCTGAAACACCAACCTTACCGGCATCGGCAAATACAAACCAGCGCAAGGTACGGTCATTTTGTGTACCAGGGAAAGGCAAAAACAACTGCAAATTAGCAATTACCCGGGTAGAACCACCCAGATAGTCACCCGACTCCAGATCGCGGGGGCCTAATGAGGCACCTTCGTAACCTCGAACGGAACCGATACCACCCGCATAAAGGTTCTTAATGACCGGGAAAGGCTTCTTGCTGTCAAAACTTTTACCGTAATCGGCACCCAGATTGAAGGCAAGCGTATAGTCTTTACCCAGTGGCAAATAGTATTGTTGCTGGGCACTAAGCATATAGTATTTTAGATCGCCTACGCCAGCAGTTGCCATAAGCGATGTATAGTAACCCCTGGTTGGCGCCAATGCGCTATCACGCGTATCTTTGGCCCAGCCAAGGTTAAACAGGAATGTATTGGTGGATTCACCATAAATATCCACGAAGTCACGATAGGCCTGGGGAATAATATAACCAGCGTCTTTATTAGGTAATTCGATTTTGTTGTTTTCAAAGGTCAGACCCATGAAAATACGGTCATTTTCCGAAATAGGCACACCAAAGTTCATACCAAAACCGATAGAACGGGTACGGTAGTTGTCTTCGTCCTGGTCTACGTTTGAGTTATAGGGCCTGTCGATACGATAATACAGGGAAGTGGTACGGCTAATACCGCTTGACGTCCAGTAAGGGTCTGTGTGGGTAATAACAGCAGCCCGATTGCGTTTGCTGGTATTAACCTGCAAACCTAAATCGGTACCACTACCGAAAATATTTTCCTGACTGATACCACCGGTAAATGAAAGTTTATCGGTAGAGCCATAACCCACACCCAGGTTAATCATGCCAGTTGGCTTTTCTTTGACGTCAACAATGATATCGACCTGATCATCGGTTCCTGACACGGGAGCCTGGCCAACCTGAACTTCGTTAAAATAGCCCAGACGGTCTATTCGCTCACGGGATGTTGCCAATTGAGCGGCATCATACCAGGCGGCTTCCTGTTGACGTACTTCACGACGGATAACCTGGTCACGTGTACGTACGTTGCCACCAATATCGATGCGACGCACATAAACACGTTTGCCCGGATCAACAAAAAAAGTCAGGTCGGCTTCGGTTGTGCCAGTAACGGCAACCGGGTTGGGCGTTACCGTTGCAAATGCATAGCCCAGCTCCCCCAGGCGGGTTTTAATGGCAGCCACCGTATCACGTGCCTTTGAGGCATTGAATACCTCACCGGATTTCGAGGAAACCAATGACTCAAGCTCTGTATTCAAGTCAAGTAGATCACCGGCAAGCTGAACTTTGCGTAGCGTGTAAGGCTGACCTTCGCTAACGGTCATGTTGATGGAGATATCTTCCCGGTTGGGAGAAATGGTGACTTGTGGTGGCTCCATGGAAAAATCCAGGTAACCACGATCAAGATAGAAACCCTTAATGGTTTCTGTATCCTGCTCGAGTTTTTCTCGTGAGTATTTATGTGTGCCTGTATACCAGGTCATGAAACCAGGTGTGGTCAGGCTTAACTCATCAAGCAGTTCACTTTCTGAAAATGCCTTGTTACCAACGATATTGATATCTTTAATCCGGGAGGAAACGCCTTCGTTAACCGTAAAACTGACCCCTACCCGGCTATTGGGCAATGGTGTAAGGGTTGAACTGACATCAACGCCATAATGCCCTTTGACAACATATTGCTGGCGAATTTCTGTGGTAGCACGGTCCAGGAGTGCGGGATCAAGTGCCCTGCCAACACCAAAACCGACATCAGACAATGCCTTGGTAATGGCCTTGTTATCAAAAGCACGCATCCCTTCAAAAGTAATGGAGGTAATAAGCGGACGCTCTATGACGTTAATCTGGACAATATTATTAGTTGTATTGATTTTAACGTCATTGAAAAGCCCCGTTGCATACAAGCGACGGATTACATCTGAGGCCTGCTCTTCGGTAAAGGTATTACCGATTTGTACAGGCATGTAACTGAATACCATTGAAGGCTCTGTACTTTCCAGGCCTGTAACCTGAATATCCTTGATGACAAAGGGAGAGAAAGCAAATGCAGCATGAGGTATTAATAGTGAGGCGATTAACGTTGGAATCGCTTTTTTTCTTATATATGTCATCGGACGAAAAGACATTAGGACTATCCTTGATTAATATTCAGTTAGAACATAACATGCGATTGTAAGGCAGAAATTCCTTATTTGCCAGCAAAAACCCGTTCTTTAGCGCATCAAAAAATCATAAAACACGGGCAATATCATTTACAAATGCAAATATCATTAAAAACAGCAATAATGAATAGCCGACCATCAGGCTTTTTTCCTGCACCTGTTCGGACAAAGCTTTTTTTCTGACCATTTCAATAAGGCAAAAAACCATTTGTCCACCATCAAGACCAGGAATGGGAAGCAAGTTCAGGACACCAATACTCACGGTAATAAGTGCGATAAATTCAATAAATTTGTCTAGCCCGACCTGTGCGGATTGACCGGCGTAATCGGCAATGGCTATGGGGCCACTGATATTTTTCCAGGAAAGTTGCCCTGTTACCATTTTGCCAAGCATTTTCAGGGAGAACCAGGCTGTATCAAAAGTTTGCACGGTAGCCAGATAAACACTTTCAAAAATGCCGTAACGTACAGTAAGCGTAGGATATTGACCTGAAAAAGCCACGCCTATTTTACCAACTGTCTGGTTATTTTCATTAACCTCTGCGCGCGGCGTAATATTAAGTGACAATTCGGTGTTATCTCTTGATATAAGCAATGGCAGGGTCTCTTCAGGACTGTTCTGGATAAGTTCAATCAAGCCAATAATGGTTATTTCTTCATGGTTTCCTGCTCGTAAAACCAGGTCACCATCACGAAGGCCTGCCTGCTTTCCTGCCCCGCCCTCAAGAACATTGGCGACACGTGGCTTTGGTGCCATCAGGGCAAGACCAGCCTGTCCCATTAAATCAACACCTTCCAGGGTGCCGGTTACTTTGGGAAACTGTATGGCTGCATTGCGCGTTACGCCATTTTCAGTCTGAAGTTCTAGTGTAGTTGTGGCCCCCGAAGCAAGTGGCTCAAGCAAGGCCAAACGGGCTTCAGCCCACCCTTGCACCTTAACCCCGTCCACCGCCAGCAAACTATCTCCGCCTTGTATTCCTGCCACATAGGCGGCAGTATTGGGCTCGGGCTGGGCAAGAGACGGCATGGGTTCTGTCGTACCACTTATTTTCATGCCAGAATAAATAATAATGGCCAATAAAAAGCTAAAAAACGGCCCCGCGCCAAATATAACAAACCGTTGCCAGGCAGTTTTCTGGCTAATGGCCTGCGCAGCTTCCCGTGCAGTTGCTCCTGCCGGTGGCTCGGCAAGCGGCTTGACATACCCGCCCAGCGGCAAGGCCGATACGGCCCATTCGGTGCCGTGTTTATCTGTTTTTCTGAAAAGGACCTTCCCAAAACCCAGTGAAAACCGCTCTACCCTTACGTTGTAATAACGGGCTGCAAGATAATGCCCCAACTCATGGAAGACAACCACAATACTGATGGTAATAATAAAGAAAAGCAGATTTAAAAACATCAAGATCCTCGGGCAGGTCAATGGGTATTGTTTAACAGTTCACTGGTATGGCTTCTGGTTAGGGCATCAAGTTCGAAGACATCATCTATATGACCCAATGATCCCTTGACAGTTCCTGCAAATCCATCAAGCATCTTTTCGATTGTAACGGCAATGTCGGTAAACTTTATTCTGTTTTTCAGGAAATAATCAACCGCTATTTCATTTGACGCATTAAGCACCACACAGTCCGACTGGCTTGATTGCAGCGCATCAAAAGCCAGCTTCAGACAGGGAAACCGCTTGTAATCAGGCAACTCGAAATTAAGCTGCAATAAACGGGATAAATCAAAATTTTCGGTATTGCTTTCAATTCTGTCGGGGTAACCTAGCGCATACGAGATGGGAATACGCATATCCGGATTACCCAATTGCGCTAACAATGAGCCGTCAATATACTCAACCATTGAATGAATTGTGCTTTCAGGATGAACCAGAACATCAATTTTTGAGGCATCAACATCAAACATCCATTTTGCCTCGATCACTTCCAGCCCTTTATTTAACATAGTGGCCGAATCAATGGATATTTTTCTTCCCATGGACCAGTTTGGATGTTTGCACGCCTGCTCGGGGGTTACTGCAGAAAGCCGGGACGGATCTATATTACGAAACGGCCCACCTGAAGCGGTAAGAACAAGACGTTTTACCTGTGAATTGTTTTTGCCGCCAGGTAAACATTGAAAAATCGCATTATGTTCACTATCAAGTGGCAATAAAATGGCATTATTTTTTTTAACCGTTTCCATAAACAGGGAACCGGCAGCAACCAGCGCTTCTTTGTTAGCCAGTAAAATTCGCTTGCCGGCCTGCGCAGCGGCAAATGCAGATGGTAAACCTGCTGTCCCCACAATTGCAGCAACAACCGCATCCACCTCTGGGTCACGGGCAGTCTCACACAATCCTTTGGAACCTACACGAATTTCAGGCATGGCTATATTTGCGGGCCAAAGCTGCCTGAATTTTTTTTCAGCGATCTCATCAGGAACAATCACAACCTTCGGGTGATGAACCAGACAAAGTGCCAGCAATTTTTGAATGCGGCTATGCGCACTAAGCGCGTAAACGGAAAAACGCTCCGCGTGTTTGCCTATAACATCCAGCGTACTGTCACCAATGGAACCGGTGGCGCCAAATATTGCTATGTTTTGCATAATAAATTAATGAATAAGTAAATACCAGATCAGCATTGCAATCGGACTGACCGACAATACCGAGTCCAGCCGATCCCAGACACCACCATGGCCAGGCAATAAACTGCTGGAATCCTTGAAACCTGCCCGGCGCTTCATGAGCGATTCATACAGGTCTCCAAAAATGGAATAAACTGCCAGCAATAAACCCACTGCCGAAATGAGCAAGATAGAAGATTGTTGCAGCATGAAATGGGAAAAACTGTTTTCTATGAATGCACTGGCTATCATCCAGATGATGGATGCCAAAATACCGCACAAGGCACCCGAACGGGTTTTTCCCGGGCTGATTTTCGGTGCAAGCTTTGCACCACCAAAATATTTGCCTCCAAAATAGGCAAATATATCAGCACACCAGATAAGAACCAGATAAGAAAAAACAAACCAGGCACCATGCATAGCATACATGGTAATAATGGCATACCATGTTGCTACAATGGTAATAAAACCAAACAAGGCATGAAAGAAATTTTGTCCGGCTGGATCCATTTGTGCCCGATAAAGCACAATCGGTATCACTAACAGCCAGGCCAGTGCGCTAATCACAACAAAAAGCAGCCCCACCTTGTTGAGGATAGAATAATACGGCGTACCGGCAACCATCATGTCAGGAAGAAAAATGGCACCGGTTAAAAATAGTATAAACAGAACAACGGCACCAATATATTCATGCCCTTTACCACGACTTTCTTTTGGCAAGGCAAGCCGCAACCATTCCCAGAATGCTGCGGCAGCGGCAATACTGACAAAGCCGTTAAAATATACTGGGTTAGCCATTGAAACAGCTACGGTTAAAACCACCAAAAGAACAATGGCCGTTATAATTCTTTGGCCAAGCATGAGTGCCCCCTATTATTTTGTTTTAAGCTGAGCACTGGTTCGCCCAAACCGGCGTTCCCGGCTCCGGTACCACTCAAAAGCCAACTCCAAGTCTTTTTCCTTGAAGTCGGGCCAATAAGTATTGGTAAAATAAAGCTCTGTGTACGCCAGCTGCCAAATCATAAAATTTGAAATACGGCTTTCACCGCCTGTCCTGATGAATAAATCAGGCTCGGGTGCCCAGGACATGGCAAGATAACTATTAAGCAATTGCTCATTGATTAATTCTGGGGAATGGGCTGCTTGTGGATTTTCGGCCACAAGACGCCTCATTGCCTGCAAGATATCCCAACGGCCACCATAGTTGGCGGCAATCGTCAGGGTCATTGTGGTGTTAGCGCTGGTTTTTTCTTGTGATTGAAGGATAAGTTGCTGTAATTTTGGCTCAAACTGAGACAAATCACCCACAACTTTCAAGCATATGCCATTTTGGTTCAGACGTTTGACTTCCCGCTCCAGAGTGCGAATAAAAAGTCGCATGAGCAAAGAAACTTCATCTTTCGGGCGACGCCAGTTTTCTGAACTGAATGCAAACAAGGTCAGGTAGCTGACGCCGCTTTTGGCACAGTGCTCGACAACTTTACGTACGGCTTGCACACCACGAACATGCCCTGCTGTCCGTGGTAGCTTTCTGTCGGTTGCCCAACGGCCGTTGCCATCCATAATAATGGCAATATGTTTTGGCACACCATGGGTTTCCGGAATTTCAAGTGTCGAGCTTAGGATCATTAGCTAGCTTCAATAAATGTAAATATTATGAATAATAAGCCAATGCTTAAACTTTCATGATTTCGATTTCTTTTTGAGAAATCAGGGCATCAATTTCAGAAACAAATTTATCCGTCATTTTCTGGATATCATCTTGGGCGCGACGCTCATCATCTTCAGAAATTTCTTTGTCCTTAACCATTTTCTTGAAGGTGTCATTGGCATCCCGACGCAGGTTACGGATGGCAATTTTTGCATCTTCGCCTTCATTCTTGACCACTTTACTCAGATCACGGCGACGTTCTTCTGTTAAGGCTGGCATGGGCACACGCAATAGTTCACCTAATGCCACAGGATTCAGGCCAAGATCGGATTCACGAATAGCTTTTTCCAGGGGAGCCGCCATTTGTTTTTCCCATGGTTGCACGCTAAGCGTGCGGGCGTCAATAACATTGACTGCCGCAACTTGGCTAACAGGAACCATTGAACCGTAATAGTCAACCTGCACATGATCAAGTAGCGCAGCTGTGGCGCGGCCGGTACGAATTTTTGATAAATTGTTTTTCAGCGTTTCAATGGATTTGTTCATCCTGGTTTCAGCTGATTTTTTTACTTCTGAAATACTCATTACATATCCTTTATACGTGAACTAACGTGCCTTCATCTTCACCGCATATTGCTCTTTTCAGGGCACCCGGCTTGTTAATTGAAAAGACCATAATTGGCAGTTTCTGGTCGCGACACAAGGCAAATGCCGTTGCATCCATGACTTCAAGCCGGCGTGAAATTGCCTCATCAAAACTGATACGGGAGTATCTTGTGGCGGTAGGATCTTTATTGGGGTCAGCAGAATAAATACCATCTACTTTTGTGGCTTTCAAGACAATTTCAACCCCCATTTCAGCACCACGCAATGCTGCAGCGGTATCAGTGGTAAAAAATGGATTGCCTGTTCCCGCAGCAAAAATAACCACTTTTTTCTCTTCGAGATAACGCAATGCCTTAGGGCGAATATAAGGCTCAACCACCTGGTCGATATTCAGGGCAGACTGAACCCGCGCTACAACACCGTGGTTTTTAAGCGCGTCCTGCAGGGCAAGCGCGTTCATGACTGTGGCCATCATACCCATATAATCTGCGGTTGCCCTGTCCATGCCTTGTGCACCGGGTGCCACACCGCGGAAAATATTACCCCCGCCAATGACAATAGAAAGCTCTATACCCATTTTTGCAACTTCAGCAATTTCTTCTGTCATGCGTATAATCGTTGCTCGATTAATACCATACGCATCTTCGCCCATTAAGGCTTCGCCAGAAAGCTTTAAAAGAACGCGTTTAAATTTATTGCCATTCATGCCAAGGCATCCTTAAAAAAATTAACATGTTATTGTAACAAGCCTAGGAGAAGATTTTTGCAGTTTTCAAAAATAATCCCCTTAACAGGGGATTATTTTCATCAGGCCAAATTGCTTGAATTAGTTGCCAGTAGCGGCAGCCACTTCAGAGGCAAAATCACTGACTTGCTTCTCTATCCCTTCACCAACTACAAAGATGGCAAAACTGGAAATAGAAGCTTTATTTTCTTTCAGCATTTGCTCAACGGTTTGTTTGTCATTTTTAACAAATGGCTGGGTCAGCAAGGTAACTTCCTTGAGGAATTTGGCAATAGAACCCTCGACCATTTTAGTAACGATCTCTGCGGGCTTACCGGATTCAGACGCCTTTTGCTCGGCTACAGAACGCTCTTTTTCAATTTCCTCGGCAGGTACACCCGTAGCATCAATAGCTTTAGGCTTGGTAGCCGCAATGTGCATGGCCAGGTCTTTACCTACTTCCTGATCACCAGAGAACTCTACCAACACACCAATACGGCCGCCGTGAATGTAGCTGGACAACAGGTTTTCTGTTGCGATACGCTGGAAACGGCGAATAGACATGTTTTCGCCGATTTTACCAATCAGGGCTGAGCGTGTGGACTCTACGGTACCTTCAGCAAATGGCAGTGCAGACAATGCTTCAACGTTGGCAGGATTTTCTTTTGCCACCAACTCTGCCATCTGATTGACAAAGTTTATGAAATCGTCATTTTTAGCAACAAAGTCGGTTTCACAGTTGATCTCAACCACAGCACCGGTTTTGCCATCTTCAGCAATATACAGACCAACCAGACCTTCAGCCGTAACACGTGAAGCGGCCTTGCTGGCTTTGCTACCCAGTTTGACACGCAGAATTTCTTCAGCACGAGCCATGTCGCCATCAGCTTCTGTTAGTGCTTTTTTGCACTCCATCATGGGCGCATCTGTTTTCTCGCGCAGTTCCTTTACCATCGCAGCAGTAATCGCAGCCATTTTCACTCCAGTATTTTTTAAGTCGCCCCGACTAGGCGGGGCGAATTGAATTTACAAATATAATTGATCAGCCTAGCGGGATCAATGGACAACATACCCGATTCTCATGACAACTGAATATCGGGCAAGATGCTGTCTATTAGTTGTTGTCGTCTTCCTGAACTTCTTCAACGAACTCTTCTTCACCTTCAACAATGGTTTCAACCAAACCATTCAGGCTTTGCTCTCGGCCTTCAAGGCAGGCATCAGCCACGCCTTTTGCGTAAAGGGCAATTGCTTTTGCAGAGTCATCGTTACCAGGAATAACATAATCAATACCATCAGGTGAGTGATTGGTATCAACCACGGCAACCACGGGGATACCCAGTGTGCGAGCTTCCTGGATGGCAATTTTGTGGTAGCCAACGTCAATAACAAACAACACATCGGGAAGGTTGTTCATATCCTTGATACCACCGATGGATTTGTTCAGCTTTTCCAGTTCACGATCGAACATCAGGGCTTCTTTCTTGCTCATGCCTTCGGTGCTGCCATCAGCAACAGCCACTTCCATTTCTTTCAGACGCTTGATAGAGCTTTTGACCGTTTTAAAGTTGGTCATCATGCCGCCAAGCCAGCGGCTGTCAACATAAGGCATGCCTGCGCGTGCGGCTTCAGCTGCTATGGTTTCACGTGCAGCACGTTTTGTACCAACAAACAGGATTTTACCGCCACGGGCAGCTGTCTGGCGAACAAATTTCATTGCTTCCAGGTAGTTACCTACGGTTTTTTCCAGATTGATGATATGAATTTTGTTACGGCTACCAAAAATGTACTGAGACATTTTGGGATTCCAGTAACGGGTTTGGTGACCAAAGTGTACACCTGCTTCCAGCATTTCACGCATCAATGACATGATATAAAACTCCAAAGGGTTAGTTCCTGTGTATTTTTAGTATTGACTTTATCTTTTAAAATCAACACCCTAGGAAAAAATACACGCGATTTACTGCATAATAAAAAATAAAAATAGATGGTACAATCTATACTTTTATTGCTTCTTACCCGAAAATTTCAGGTAAGCCCATTATTGTACTATCTTTTTTATAATTTACTCAAGCAGTTATGCCAATTTTAACAAACCAAAATGACATCGACCAAATGAGAGACGCCTGCCAAACAGCCGCCTCTGTACTGGATTATATTGCACCTTTTGTCAAGGCAGGTGTAACAACCGGTGAAATCGACCGCCTGTGCCTAACCTACATGACCGATGTACTCAAGGTTAAATCAGCCACCATTGGCTACGCTCCACCGGGTCACCCGCCTTATCCTGGAAGCGTCTGCATTTCAGTCAATCATGTCATTTGCCATGGCATTCCTGGCAACAAAAAACTCAAGAACGGAGACATCCTTAATATTGATGTCACTATTATTCAAAACGGCTGGTATGGCGACACCAGTCGCATGTTTTATGTAGGCCCCCCTTCTATTCTGGCAAAGCGCCTTATCGAAAATGCCTACGAGTGCATGTGGCTGGGTATACAGCAAGTCAAGCCCGGCGCAACGCTTGGCGATATCGGCCATGCCATTCAAAAACATGCTGAATCCAACGGATTTTCTGTGGTTCGTGAGTATTGCGGACACGGTATAGGCCGTAATTTCCACGAAGAGCCCCAGGTATTGCATTTTGGCAAGCCCGGAGAAGGCCTGAAGCTGGAAAAAGGCATGGTTTTTACCATAGAACCCATGATTAACGCAGGTCGTAAAGAGTCACGCATATTGGCCGACCAATGGACCGTTGTGACTCGCGACCACAGCCTTTCAGCCCAATGGGAGCATACTATCATCATCACCGACACCGGCTACGAAGTCCTTACCACATCCCCCGACATGCCGGCGCCACCGGCTTTTATCAAGCAATAAAAAATGAATATTCCCAGCAAAGCTTTGCTTGCCAAACAACTACTTAATGAACAACAAAAGCATTTGTTCAATTTATACAGGCAACAAAAAATAAGACCGGATACTTTGCTGGTATCACTTCGTAAAATCATCGACCAGGCGTTCAGAAATCTGGTCGAATTCCATCCGCTTCCCCAAAATGCGGCCCTATGCGCCGTAGGCGGTTATGGCCGAGGAGAGCTCTACCCGTTTTCAGATATTGACATCCTGATTCTCCTTAAAGAAGATCCGTCAGCAAAAGAAAAAATCACGCTTGAATCATTTGTTGCCCTGCTATGGGACCTTGGTCTTGAAATTGGTCATAGCGTGCGAACGATTGATCAATGCCTTGAAACCGCCAAAACAGATATAACCATAGAAACCTCATTGCTGGAGTTGCGTTTCTTGCTGGGTAACCGAAAACTGGCTCTTGAACTGGACCGGCAGTTTCATGACAGACTAAATCCTCGCGAATTTTTTCTGGCTAAAAAACTTGAATTACAACAACGTCATGCCCGCTTCAGCGACACCCCCTACTCTCTTGAACCCAATTGCAAAGAATCACCTGGTGGCCACAGAGACATGCAGCAAATACACTGGCTGGCAAAGGCAGCCGGAATGGGGGCCAGTTGGCGCAATCTGGTTACCGCAGGTTTAATGACCGATGACGAATCCAGCAAACTGAAAAAAGCCGAACAGGAATTCAAGCGACTGCGTATTGAACTTCATTTGCTGGCCAATAAACGTGATGATCGCTTACTGTTTCATACGCAACCCGTCTTGGCTGAAACTTATAAAATAAAACCCCAGGGCAGCAAGCGCCCCAGTGAAGTACTCATGCAACGGTATTATAATTCGGCCCGTGTTGTTTACCAGCTTACCCAATTCATGATGCAAAATTTTCAGGATTATTTTTTTCCGGTTACCAACCCCAGGATAATTGATATTGATGAAGATTTTTGCAGCATCCAGCAAAGACTGGACATCAAGGCTGATGACGCCTTTGAGCGTAAGCCCCAGCTACTGTTGAAGTCGTTTCTGGTTATGCAACAACATCCCGAATTAACCGACATGACCGTCCGTACACAGCGGGCCATCTGGAGCTCGCGTTTCAGGATAGACGCCCAATTCAGGCGCAACCCGGTTAACCGCTGGCTGTTTTTGCAAATCCTGCAATCTCCCACCGGCATCGTACATAACCTGCGACGCATGACCATGCTTAATGTGCTCCCCATGTATATCCCGGCATTCAAAAATGTGGTTGGCCAGATGCAACATGACTTATTCCATGTATACACCGTAGATCAACACACCTTGATGGTTATTCGCAACCTGCGACGCTTTACCATGCCCGAACACGCCCGCGAATATCCCCTGGCCAGCCATCTGATTGCTTCTTTTGAAAAACATTGGTTGCTGTATGTGGCCGCCCTGTTTCACGATATCGCCAAAGGGCGTGGTGGCGATCACTCTGAACTGGGGGCACTTGAAGCACGCAAATTTGCCAAAGATCACAAGCTCGAACCAGAAGACGCCCGCTTGGTTGAGTTCCTGGTTGAAAACCACCTTGTCATGTCCAGGGTTGCTCAAAAGCAGGATTTATCTGACCCACAAGTTATCCAGAATTTTATCGATTTAGTAAAGTCAGAGCGCAGCCTGAGTGCACTTTATCTGCTTACTGTGGCAGATATCCGCGGCACCAGCCCTAAAGTCTGGAGCGCCTGGAAAGGCAAGCTGCTTGAAGATTTATACCATCGTGCACTGGCTGCCCTGGGCGGTGCACAATTGGATCGCAGCAGTATTTTGGCGCAACGAAAAAATGAAGCCATGGCATTAATCAGTCTTGCCGGACTTGACGATGAAGACCGCGAGGCATTCTGGTCAAAAATGGATGTTGCCTACTTCTTGCGACATGAACCCCAGGAAATTGCCTGGCATACCCGGCAACTATATAAAACCGTTTCTACTGAACAGACCGTTGTGAAAGCCCGCCCCACTGAAAAAAACGAAGGGATTCAGTTATTGGTCTACACCAAAGACAAAGAAAACCTGTTTGAGTTGATTTGTTCCTATTTCTACGAAAACCAGATTAATATTCTTGACGCCCGTATCCATACCAGCAATGACGGCTACGCGCTAGACAGTTTTATCATTGAGAGCCTTGCCTTTGGTGAGGATACCCGTTCTTATGTGCCCATTATCGAACATGGTCTGGTTAATAAAATTACCAAAAAATTGCTGGAAAACTTTCAGTGCGAACTCATTCGACGAAGCCGATTCAACATGACCGCAGGCATTCGCCGGTCCCGCACCTTTCCAATTGTGCCCAGCATAGAATTACAGCCAGACGAACAAAGCAAGTCATGGCGACTTTCAATTACAGCCACCGATACACCGGGTATACTATACAGCCTCGCTGCCACTTTCAGCAGACATAATATCAACCTTCAAATGGCCAAAGTCATGACGCTGGGCGAACGCGTGGAAGACGTTTTCATCATTGATGGCGTAGCACTTGAAAATCCGCGTACGCAACTTCTGTTTGAACGTGACCTGCTTGAAACCCTGAAAACCATTACTTATCCGGATACCCGCATCAAATGATGATTAACGAGTATGTTTATTTTATCGGCCGCAGCTTTCTGTTTGTTGTCGGTACCCTGCTGCCTATTGTAAATCCACCGGCAGTAACGCCCATATTTTGGGCCATGACCAGTGGCGCCAGCAATTCAACCCGCGCCTTACTGGCCAAAAGAATTGCCATTAATGTGCTTATTATGCTTATTTTTGCTACGGTGGCGGGCAATGTTATCCTAAGCTTCTTTGGTATTTCCCTGCCTATTGTAAGCGTGGCGGGCGGGCTGCTGGTGGTTGCCAGCGCATGGCAATTGCTTAATGCCAAAGACAACGATACTGTTCATGCAGAAAAACTGGCTGAGCAATTCACACTGGAAAAAGTTAAGGCTCATGCTTTTTTTCCCTTGACCTTTCCTATTACTTGCGGCCCTGGCAGCATTGCCGCCGCCATTACGGTTGGCGCAACCCTGCAAAGCACCAGCCCTGCTGACAGCCTGCTTAATTTAACGGGCACCTTAACGGGGATTATCGTTGTGGCAGTGGTTGTCTATCTCTGCCTGCGATATGCGGCTCAATTTCTTTATAAGCTGGGCTCAACAGGAACCGCTGTTTTCATGCGCCTGTCCGCCTTTATCCTGTTTTGCATTGGCGTGCAAATTGTCTGGAATGGTGCTTATGAGCTTATAATGACCCTTTCAGGCGATATTGCCAAACTTAAATCCTAAAAACAAAGTCAGCCATGACACAAAAAACATTAAATTTCATTGCCTTAGCCTGCTTATCTGCGGTGGGTATCGCCCTGTTTTCGCAGCACGTCCTTGACATGCCGCCCTGCGCATGGTGCGTCTTGCAGCGCCTGATATTTTTGTGCATTGCGGCAGTATGCCTGCTAGCCAATTTATTCAATGCCAGGGTTATCAAGAAAATAGCCGCCTTGACTAGCGCAGGATTAGGCATTAGTGGTGTTTTTGCCGCTTGGTACCAATACAGCGTAGCCGCTGAAATGTTTTCTTGTGACCTGACTTTTGCTGACCGGTTTATGTCGCGAACCACCGGCTTGGATGGTGCCATACCCTGGCTGTTTGGCATTTATGCCAGCTGCATGGACGCCCGGGTAGAATTCCTGGGTATTGAGTACGCCCTATGGAGTCTGTTGTTATCTGCTGTCATTGTTATCGCTTCTTTGGCAGTATTATTCATTAAAAACAACACTGCCAAATAAAGACAATTTAGTTATTAGAGCCGTTATTGGCCGCATACCCCATATTGAATTGCAAACCACCCTGTGGCTCTGAGCTATTATTCTCTTGGTGGCGGCTGTCATGCAGACGTTTTAGATAGGCTTCGTCTATATCACCCGTCACATATTTTCCGTCAAAACAAGAAGCCTCATACTGGCTAATAGTTGGATTCAAATCATGAATGGCCCGTTTAAGATCAGCAAGATCCTGATAAACCAGGCCATCGGCGCCAATTTCTCTGGCCACTTCCTCGGGCGTTCTTCCGTTGGCGATCAGGTCATCCTGTGAAGGCATGTCAATGCCATACACATTAGGGTAACGCACGGCTGGCGCAGCAGATGCAAAATACACCTTGTTGGCACCCGCTGCCCTGGCCATATCCACAATTTCACGACTTGTCGTGCCACGTACAATAGAATCATCAACCAGTAAAATATTTTTACCTTTGAATTCCATGCCCATGGCATTTAATTTTTGACGTACTGATTTTTTACGTACTGCCTGGCCAGGCATAATAAATGTACGCCCCACATAACGGTTCTTGATAAAGCCTTCACGGTATTCCAGTTTCAGGTGAGAAGCCAGTTCCATGGCGGCAGGCCGGGAGGAATCAGGGATTGGCATCACCACATCAACATCGCTTAAACGCAATTGCTTGGCAACCTTGATGGCCAGATATTCCCCCATTTTAAGGCGGGCATTATAAACGTTTATCCCATCAATGGTTGAGTCAGGTCGGGCAAAATAGACATACTCGAACAAACAGGGCGTCAAGACAGGATTTTCAGCACATTGTTGTGACGATACATTCCCATCAAGATCAATAAAGACCGCCTCACCAGGCTGTACATCGCGAACAAAATCAAACCCGATACCTTCGATGGCTACAGACTCTGATGCCACAATCCACTCGGCACCCTGTTCGGACTCTGAACGACCCAGACATAAAGGACGAATTCCAAACGGATCACGGAAAGCCAGCATGCCATAGCCTGAAATATGGGCGATAACGGTATAGGCGCCTTTTACCCGTTTATGAACCGCCGCTACTGCCTTGAAAATCGTATCCGTATCTAAAGAGATACCATGTGCCGCATTTTGCAGTTCGTTGGCAAGGACATTTAGCAGGACTTCAGAGTCGGAATTGGTGTTGATGTGGCGGCGATCTACCTTAAACAGCGACTCGCGCAATTCACGCCAGTTGGTCAGGTTGCCATTATGGGCAAAAGTGATACCAAACGGTGCGTTTACATAAAAAGGCTGCGCCTCTTCGAGACTGTCACTTGAGCCAGCCGTGGGGTAACGCACCTGGCCGATGCCGGAATTGCCGGGCAATGACCTCATATTACGCGTTCTGAACACATCCCTGACCAGGCCATGTGCCTTGAACATATTAAAATTATTGCCGTTTGCTGTTGCTATCCCCGCAGCATCCTGGCCACGATGCTGCAATAAAAGCAGGCTGTCATATATCAATTGATTAACAGGAGAGCGACCGACGATCCCGACTATTCCACACATATTGTGTATACCTATTTTTAACGATGAAAACTACTGATAAGGCAGGTAAGACCCCACATCTTCGGGCAACAGCAGCGTGATCTGTTTGACCAGATTGACTGCGGGCTCTGAAAAACGTGCATTTACCCACCATTGTTCCTCAGGAAACGCAGTGTATCCTGCTATAACCACCAGCACAAGAACAATAAGAATGCCCCGTGCCAGACCAAATAAAATACCAAGCCCCCGATCAGCTGGCCCAAGACCGGTTTTTTCAATGAGCGTCCCGAGAGTCAGATTAAGCAAGCCCACCACCAACAAAACACCGATAAAGATCAAGCCATAACCGATACCCATGCTTAAAAGAGAGTTATCTATTAATGCCTGGAACCAGGGGTATACATGGGGGCCCCACCAGACAGCGCCAATAAATGCAGCGACATAGGCAATCAAAGAGAAAAACTCTTTCAGGAACCCTCTTAACAACCCCAGCAAGCCGGATACGGCAACGATAGCCAGCGCGACATAATCAAATTCGGTCACAATGTTAGTTGGATGAAATAAACCCGTTATCGTAACCTAGCGTACGCAAACGGGTTTGGGCTGCCTGCGCAGCTTCGCGTGAGTTAAATGGCCCTACGCGGAGGCGGTATTGCTGTTTGCCATTAACCATCGCACTTTGCACGTAAGCATTGGAAACGCCCGAGGTAATTAATTTTTCACGCCTGTCTTGTGCGTCTTTGGATGACGAATAAGAGGCGATTTGCAAGGAATAATTGCCACTGGTTACCTTGGTTGAACTTTTGGGTTTGACAGAAGGACTGCGTCCCTCTAGCAATGCCAGGGCACGTGAACCATCATCGGTGCGTTCAGCCTCTTTGATGGTAATCCGATTATCGGGCTTTTTAATCTCAACCGGCTTGGTCCGTTCAGGTACCTGTTTTTTGACCACTTCTTTGGATTCTGGCTGACGGTCTGGTGTTGTGGACGCTTGCCCAGCCAGGTTTTGCGTGTTGTTAGCTGATGCTGTTGCAGTGCCTGAGGCCACTGATTCGACTGGCATATCCTGTGTTTGTTCGGGAATCAGGGCAGTGTCGGAAGCAACCGAGCCGGTTACTTGTATATCGCCAGAAACGGTCCCATCGGTATTAACAAGCTGGGAGGTTGAGGTGCTGCCATTGGACTCGACACCGGGAGCAGTGGTTACCGACAGGGTTCCAGCCACATTTGAATCATTATGGCCGCCCGCTACCAAAGGAGCCACTGATGGCAGTTGCTGAATCTCGGGGGTGTCGTTTGTATCAAGAACAGCGGGAACCACGATAATTGCCAAAATAATCAATACGATGGCACCCACCAGCCGGTTACGAGCCTTGGCCTTAAGCGCCTGCTGCTCTGATTCGCTTATGCGTGTACGTGACCGATGGAGCTGATTCTGGTTATTTTGTGAATTGAACAATCCCATAAAAATCCTTGTTGAGCGTTAACTTGACCGCTAACTTACCTTTTGTTTAATTTTTGCATAACAGTTGCCACCGTTACAAATGAACCAAAGACCACAACCCTATCATTGTCAGTCATTTTTTCTTGTGCCGCTTCATAGGCACTTACTGGCGTATCATAGACCGTAACGGTTGGTAAACCATCTTGATCGGCAGGAAAAAGAGCCGTGATTTTATTGGCAATTTCCTGCCCCGAGCGCGCCCGGTCACCGGGCAAACTTGCACAATACCAGTGATCGATGCGCCTGCCCATGTTTTTTAGGACTTCATCACAATCTTTATCATTTAGCATCCCGATAACACCATGGGTATATGGGAAATAAGCCATGCCATCAAGGTTATGCGCCAAAACCGCAGCCGCGTGCGGATTATGGGCCACATCAAGAATCACGGTTGGCTGGCCGGGCAATATCTGGAAACGACCGGGCAAGGATGCCTGCAACAAGCCTTCACGGATGGCCTGAATGGGAACAGCCAAACGATCACGAAGTGACTCAATGGCCGCCAATGCGGCAGAAGCGTTTAACAGCTGGTTGCCACCACGCAGGGCCGGATAGGCCAATGCATTGCGCCGCTGCGTGCGTCCTGCAAACGCCCATTGCTGTTTATCGCCAGAGTAATTGAAATCTTTGCCAAACAGCCATAGGTCGGCACCGGTGTTGCTGGCATAATCAAGCAGGGATTGAGGCGGCTCAGGGTCGCTGCAAATAGCGGGCTTTCCTGCCCTGAAAATATGCGCCTTTTCAAATCCGATTTCTTCCCGGGTATTACCCAGCCACTGAGTATGGTCTACATTAACGCTGGTAACAATAGAACAGTCGGCATCAATAATATTGACCGCATCAAGCCGGCCACCCAGACCTACCTCAAGCACGGCCACATCAACATTGTGCTGTTTGAACAGCAATAAAGCCGCCAGCGTTGTGTATTCAAAATAAGTCAGGGAAATTTCACCGCGCGCCTTCTCGATATGGGCAAGTTGCGCAATGATGGCGGCATCCTGGACAATACTGCCATCTAAACGAATACGCTCATTGAAATGAATTAAATGCGGCGAGGTGTACATGCCAACAGAATAACCGGCAGCCAGGTAGATGGATTCAAGCATGGCGCAGGTAGAACCCTTTCCATTGGTACCACCTACAATAATTTTTATACTGGACGTATTGATTTCCAGGCGCTTGGCCACTTCACTAACACGATCCAGACCCATGTCAATGGAAGTGGAATGAATGGATTCAAGATAAGCCAGCCATTCATCAAGGGAATGCTGTTCTGTAGGTACGGCAGTCATTGCAATATTTTTAAATACTTAACGGTTAATTGCTTATTTTAAGCGACACCAAGAAAAAACTCTCTTGATTTTCCGGAAAACCGGAAAATAAGAGAGCTTTAATCCTGACACAAAACGATATTATTTGCGTCGGGCAGGCGGCAAGTCAGTACAACTGCCATGAGCGGCTTCTGCTGCCATGCCAATAGACTCGCCTAAAGTCGGGTGCGGGTGAATAGTCTTGCCAATATCCACCATATCTGCACCCATTTCGATGGCCAGCGCCACTTCGCTAATCAGGTCACCCGCGTGGGTACCTACGATGCCACCGCCCAGAATACGGCCGGTTTGCGCATCAAAGATAAGCTTGGTGAAACCTTCATCACGACCATTGGCAATGGCCCGGCCCGAAGCGGCCCAGGGGAAAAGGCCTTTTTCAATCTTGATCCCCTCTTTTTTAGCCTGTTCTTCGGTTAGCCCAACCCATGCCACTTCAGGATCGGTGTAGGCAACAGAAGGAATGACACGAGCATCAAAAAAGCTTTTTTGTCCGGCAATCACTTCGGCAGCTACATGCGCTTCATGAACGGCCTTATGAGCCAGCATGGGTTGCCCCACTAAATCCCCAATTGCATAAATATGAGGAATATTGGTGCGCATTTGCTGATCAACCGTAATGAAGCCACGGTCACTAACCTGCACACCCGCCTTTTCAGCACCTATTTTTTTACCATTGGGTGAACGCCCCACCGCTTGCAATACCAAATCGTAGCGTTGTGGTTCCTTGGGTGCGCTTTCGCCTTCAAACTTAACCCAAATACCGTCCTCTTTTACTTCGGCACCAACCGTTTTGGTATTCAACATAATGTTGTCAAAACGGGGGGTATTCATTTTTTGCCAGACCTTAACCAGATCACGGTCTGCCCCCTGCATTAAACCATCCTGCATTTCAACGACATCAAGACGGGAACCCAAGGCAGAATACACCGTGCCCATTTCAAGACCGATAATACCACCACCCACAATCAGCATTTTATTGGGGATAGACTTGAGTTGCAAGGCACCGGTTGAATCAACAATACGGTCATCCTCGGGCAGAAAAGGCAATTTTACCGACTGGCTACCTGCTGCGATAATGGCATTTTTAAATGCCAGCACTTCCGAGGTGCCGTCTGGCTTGGCAACGGCAAGATGATGGCTGTCTGTAAACTCACCAACACCGGTTACTATAGTAACCTTGCGGGCTTTGGCCATACCAGCCAAGCCACCTGTAAGCTTGCCAATAACGCTGTCTTTGTATCCGCGCAGTTTATCAAGATCAATAACTGGCTCGCCAAAAACAATACCATTGGCAGCCAAATGTTTGGCCTCTTCCAGTACAGCCACATTGTGTAGCAAAGCCTTAGATGGAATACAACCCACATTAAGGCAGACACCACCCAGAGTGCTGTATCGCTCAACCAGCACCACTTTCAGACCCAGGTCTGCCGCACGGAACGCGGCTGAATATCCACCTGGCCCAGCGCCAAGCACCAGGACATCATAGGCATCTTCTGAAACACCTGCAGAAGCAACTGGCGCTGCAACCGCAGGGGTTACCGTTGCAGCGGGCACACTGCTGGCAGCTGGTTCGGTGTTTGATACGGCACCACTGCTCTCAAGTGTTAAAATCACACTGCCTTGAGCTACCTTGTCACCCAGCTTGATATTAAGCGCTACCACTTTTCCTGCTGCAGGTGAAGGGATTTCCATAGAGGCCTTATCGGACTCCACAGTCATCAGGCTTTGCTCCTCGGCAACAACATCACCGGGGGCCACCAAGATCTCAATTACTTCAACGCTTTCAAAATCACCAATATCAGGCACTTTAATTTCAATTTGACTCATTTTTAACCCCTACCCTTAGATTAATACCCGACGGAAGTCCGCCAGCAATGAACCCAAATAGGCGTTAAAACGAGCCGCCAGGGCACCATCAATCACCCGGTGATCGTACGACAATGACAGAGGTATAATAAGGCGTGGCTCAAAGGTTTGCCCGTTCCATACCGGTTTATATGAAGAGCGGCATACACCCAGAATAGCCACTTCAGGCGCATTGATAATCGGTGTGAAAGTTGTACCACCGATACCACCCAATGAAGAAATGGTAAAGCACCCACCCTGCATCTGTGAAGGAGCAAGTTTTCCATCCCGAGCCAGCTTGGCCAGTTCAGACGTTTCTTTGGCAATGTTGGAAATGGACTTTTTGTCTGCATCTTTGAGAACAGGAACAACCAGCCCATTTGGCGTATCGGCAGCAAAACCGATATGAAAATACTTTTTCAGAACCAGTTGATCACCATCAAGCGATGCATTGAATTCAGGAAATTTTTTCAGGGCAGCAACCACTGCCTTGATAATGAAAGCCAGCATGGTGAACTTGATACCGGATTTCTCATTCTCTTTGTTCAACTTCACACGAAGCGCTTCCAACTCGGTAATATCTGCCTCGTCATTATTGGTCACATGAGGAATCATGACCCAGTTACGATGCAGGTTGGCGCCGGAAATTTTCTTGATGCGTGACAAGGGCTTGGCCTCGATCGGGCCAAATTTGGCAAAATCCACTTTTGGCCAACCCAGCACAGACAAACCACTACCGCCAACACTTGTGCTGGTGGTGGTGGAACGCGTACTCATGGCTGCCGTTAGGGCTGCCTTCACATACTTGCGGACATCATCCTGCGTAATCCGGTGTTTATCACCAGTACCGGTCACTTGCGCAAGATCCACACCCAGTTCACGTGCAAACTTGCGAACCGAAGGAGAAGCATGAGGCAAGTTACGGCTTGGCAGTGCGGTAGGCGCATAGGAAGCCGTGGGTGAAACCCTGAACTCGGAGGGAATCGTTGCTGTTTCATCAATACGGTCCGAGCTTGGCAGTTTTACCATGGTTTCAGCCGCTTGCCCTGCCTGCTGTGCCTGTGCAGGTGCCGCCACGGGCGCAGTACTGGCTTGGGCACCAATGGTGCTTAACTCAAGAACCAGTGATCCTTTGGCAACCTTGTCACCTACTTTTACCGCCACTGCAGTTACTGTACCGGCATGAGATGACGGGATTTCCATAGAGGCCTTATCGGACTCTACCGTAATCAGGCTTGACTCCACTTCCACCTTATCGCCAACCGCCACCAACACCTCAATAACTTCAACTTCACTGAAGTCACCGATATCGGGCACAACAACACTTACCGTGCCACCTGCCGCCACAGGCACCGCTTGCTCTGCCCCAGGAGCGTCAGCAGGCTCCTGGCTGACTGCCGCTGATGTCTGGGCAGCAGCAGTAACTGGTGCTGCCTGCTCGGCCACGTCACCAGCAACCTCAAGCTCAAGAATAACACTACCTTCCTTGACCTTGTCACCAAGTTTAATTTTCAGGCTTTTAACAACACCTGCATCAGAAGACGGGATTTCCATTGAAGCCTTGTCTGATTCAACCGTGATAAGGCTTTGTTCAGCCTCTACCCGATCTCCAACAGCAACCAGCAACTCAATGACCTCGACTTCGCTGAAATCTCCGATATCCGGCACTTTAATTTCTAACAATTTACTCATATCGAAAGACCTTATGCGTGATGGGGATTGGATTTGCCTGGATTAACATCATATTTCTTGATGGCCTCGGCAAGTTTGGTAGCAGGAATCTTGCCTTCATCAGCAAGCGCCTTCAATGCAGACAACACCACAAAATGACGATCAACTTCAAAGTGCTCTCTTAACTTGAACCGGAAGTCGGAGCGTCCAAAACCATCGGTACCCAGCACTTTATAGGCACGGTCAGTTGGAATAAACTCACGAATCTGGTCAGCAAAAAGCTTCATGTAATCAGTGGAAGCGATAATCGGGCCATCTGACTCCTGCAGCTTGCGGGTGACATAAGGAACTTTTTGTTTCTTGGCGGTTGGGTTAAGCAAGTTGTAGCGATTGCAATCCAGACCATCACGACGAAGTTCTGTAAAGCTGGTAACACTCCAGACATCAGAGGCGATACCCCAATCCTGTTCAAGGAGTTTCTGTGCCTCAATCACTTCAAGCAAAATTGTGCCAGAACCCAGTAACTGTACGCGAAGTTCACCCTTATCGGTAGAGCGGAATTTGTAAATACCCTTGATAATGCCTTCTTCGTCACCTACCTGCAAGCCAGGTTGAACATAATTCTCGTTCATGACAGTCAGGTAGTAATAAACGTTTTCCTGGTTTTCAACCATGCGTTTCAGGCCGTCTTGCATAATGACAACCAGTTCATGTGCAAAAGCCGGATCATAAGAAACACAATTGGGGATAGTGGAAGACATAATATGGCTGTGCCCGTCTTCGTGCTGCAAACCTTCACCATTAAGCGTGGTGCGGCCGGCGGTACCGCCCAACAGGAAACCACGGGCCTGCATGTCGCCAGCAGCCCAGGCAAGGTCGCCAATCCGCTGGAATCCAAACATCGAGTAGTAGATGAAGAATGGAATCATGATGCGGTTGTTGGTGGAATATGAAGTAGCTGCGGCAATCCATGACGCAAATGCACCCGCTTCGTTAATGCCTTCCTGCAATAGCTGCCCGTTGGCGGTTTCCTTGTAATACATCACCTGACTCTTATCGACAGGGGTGTATTTTTGACCTTCTGGCGCATAAATACCAATTTGGCGGAATAGCCCTTCCATACCGAAAGTACGTGACTCATCAGCCAGAATGGGCACAATACGGTCACTGATACTCTTGTCACGGAGCAACTGATTCAGGAAACGCACAAAAGCCTGTGTGGTTGAAATTTCACGTCCTTCTGCCGTTGGCTCAAGGATCGCATTAAATTTATCCAGATCAGGGACTTTCAGCTTTTCTTCTGCCACTGCTCTTCGGGCTGGCAAATAGCCACCCAGTTTCTGGCGCTGCTCCCTGAGGTACTTCATTTCTGCTGAATCTTCAGAAGGTTTGAAGTATGGCAAATCGGCAAGTTTGTCATCGGGAATTGGAATATTGAAACGGTCACGGAATTCGCGAATGGAATCCAGATCCAGTTTTTTCTGCTGATGGGCAGGGTTTTTGCCTTGTGCAACATGACCCAGGCCGTAACCCTTGATGGTTTTGGCCAGAATCACAGTGGGTTGTCCCTTGGTTTTCACCGCAGCATCAAAGGCAGCGTATACCTTATTGGGATCATGGCCACCACGGTTCAGGCGCCAGATTTCCTGATCGCTCAGTCGGCTGACCATCTCCAGCAATTTGGGGTCTTTACCAAAGAAATGTTCACGCACATAGGCGCCATCATTGGCTTTGTAAGCCTGATATTCACCATCAACGGTTTCTTCCATGACACGGCGTAAAATACCTTCTTTATCACGTGCCAGTAGCGGATCCCAGTAACTACCCCAAATCAGTTTAATGACGTTCCAGCCACTACCGCGAAAATCACCTTCCAGTTCCTGGATGATTTTACCGTTACCGCGAACAGGGCCGTCCAGGCGCTGCAGGTTGCAGTTAATCACAAAAACAAGATTATCCAGTTTTTCGCGGGAAGCCAGGCTGATGGCGCCCAGGGATTCCGGCTCATCCATTTCACCATCACCGCAAAATACCCATACCTTACGATTGCTGGTATCTGCAATACCGCGTGCGTGCAGGTATTTCAGGAAACGTGCCTGATAAATGGCCATCAACGGGCCAAGGCCCATTGAAACCGTTGGAAACTGCCAGAAATTCGGCATCAATTTAGGGTGAGGATAGGAAGACAAGCCCTTGCCACCCACTTCCTGGCGGAAATTATCCAGTTGCTCTTCGGTGAGGCGACCTTCAAGGTAAGCGCGACCGTAAACACCCGGTGAAGAGTGACCCTGGAAATACACCAGGTCACCACCATGCTCGGCGGTTTCACCGTGCCAGAAGTGGTTCTGGCCACATCCGATCATGGTAGCAAGCGAAGCAAACGATGCAATGTGACCACCTAAATCACCACCATCAACCGGCTCATGGCTATTGGCTTTAACCACCATTGCCATCGCATTCCAGCGAACATACGAACGGATGCGCTCTTCAAGAGCCAAATTACCTGGGTTTGGTGGTTCCAATCCGGGAGGAATGGTATTTACATAAGCTGTATGTGGAGAAAACGGAATATTCGATCCTGAACGACGGGCCAAATCAATCAATTTTTCCAGTAAAAAGTGCGCCCTGTCAGGACCTTCCCGGTCCAATACGGCTTCAAGCGCTTCAAGCCATTCTTGCGTTTCAACTGTATCAACATCAGCGAGTTGTGCAATTTGCTGTTTGAGATCAGGCGATGACATCGTTTTCTCCTGTGAAGATTTGCTTTATACGCAAATCACTTATTTTCTAATATTGTTCTGCCCCAATTAAAGCACACTGTACCTTAAAAGCAGAATACGGCAATGCAAACTACCAATTTACCGGCAGCCAAATATAAATAATGCGACTTACATTCTAAGAGACTGACACCATTCGCACAAGCTAAATTTTATATAATGGTATAACTTTTCATATTGTGAAATTATCTGAGATTTTTACAACTATCATTAAAATTTACCTGATAGCCTAAAACCAGTATCATAGGTAAATGTCTCTATTACAATACCCATTTATTTTCAAGAATTTCTGTAACATCAATGTCTGACTTGCCCAATAAATCCCTGCTGGCTTCGTCGTTTTACGACAATGCAAAAATAACAAAAAAAGGCCTTTATTGGATTACGCCTGTATTCGTGCTTGTCTTGTATCTGCTTGTCATGACCGGCTTCTTCTGGCTCCAGCAAATACACAAAGAAAGCGTCATGTTTGTTACCGTCGATGAAGAAACCAAACAGGAACGCCTGCTGTTCTTTGTCATGGCGCTTTCCCTTATTATTATTATCAGCTTACTGGCTTTATGGCGCTATACGCGTTTTCGCTCAAATGCAGAAGCCGCACTATTGGCGGAAACCAGTTTTCGTCGCGCCATGGAAAACTCCATGTCTACAGGCATGCGCGTCCTGGACATGCAAGGCCGCATTGCCTATGTCAATCCGGCTTTCTGTCGCATGATGGGCTGGAACGAAGCCGACTTATTAGGCAAAAGTATTCCTTATCCCTACTGGGTACCCGGCAAATATGACGAACACCAGCGTATTCTGGACACCCTCATGTCGGGAAAAACACCCAGTACCGGGCTGGAAGTCGAAGCCCAACGACGCGATGGTTCACGATTTACTTCCCGCATGTATGTATCCCCCCTACGGGACCCCAACGGAGAACAAATTGGCTGGATGACCTCCATGACCGACATCACAGAGCCCAAACGGGTTCGTGAGGCCCTGACTGCCGCCCATGAACGCTTCATGACGGTACTTGAAGGACTTGATGATGCCATTTCCGTTGTGGCAGACACACCAGCCGGGCTTGAACTGTTATTTGCAAACCGCACCTACCGTCGTCTTTTTGGTTCCCAACCAAACGGCCACAGCGAACTGATGGGCGGTCGCCGTGGCCGTTTCAGTGGCATAACTATTGAGCAGTACGCCCCGTCGGCAGACTGCTGGTTTGAAGTGCACCACCGCATGCTAATCTGGACCGACGGCAGAAAAGTACGCATGCAGGTTGCCCGGGATATTACCGAAAGACGGAAACACGAAGAAGACTCCCGGATCCAGCAGGAAAAAATCCAGCTTACCAGCCGGCTTACCACCATGGGGGAAATGGCCTCTTCGCTGGCACACGAACTAAACCAGCCCCTAACCGCCATTGCCAATTACAATATGGCCATTGTAGCCATGATCAAATCAGGCAATATATCCCAGGAAAAGCTCCTGTCCGCCCTTGAAAAGTCAGCCAACCAGGCTGAACGGGCCGGTAAAATCATCAGCCGCATACGTGAATTCGTCAAACGAAGCGAACCTCGTCGTCAAAGCACGTCCGTCTCCGATATTATCGACAATACACTGGATCTTGCCGATATTGACGCCCGCAAACGCGGCATAAAAATCGAGGCCAACGTACCCGATAATCTGCCCAATGTATTGGCTGACCCCATTCTTATCGAACAGGTATTGCTTAATCTGGTAAAAAATGGCCTCGAGGCCATGACCAACAGTGAAGTCGATTCACTTTACGTTAATGCCTACCTGCATGACAAGCAAATTGAAGTACGCGTTGTTGACCGTGGGCACGGCCTGAAAGAGCCGGAACGTTTATTTGAACCATTCTTCAGCACAAAGTCAGAGGGGCTTGGCATGGGGCTCAATATTTGCAGAACAATTATTGAATCCCACCATGGAAGGCTCTGGGCTGAAGCAAACCCCGAAGGCGGAACTATATTCCGCTTCTTACTCCCCTGTGCTCCAAAAGAGCAAAACCAAGAACAATGATTAAAGGAAGCAAACTATGACAACAACCAATTGCACAATTTTTATCGTGGACGATGACGAGGCAGTCAGGGATTCGCTGCGCTGGTTACTGGAAGCCAATGGCTATCAGGTCCAGGCGTTTGAAAGTGGAGAGAAATTTCTCGACAGCTATGACCCGTCAATCATCAGCGTGCTGATTGCGGACGTTCGCATGCCTGGCATGACAGGGCTGGAACTGCAGGAAGAACTCATCAAACGGGATGTCCCACTTCCGATTGTCTTTATTACCGGTCACGGTGATGTGCCCATGGCAGTATCAACCATGAAAAAAGGGGCTGTCGACTTCCTGGAAAAACCCTTCAATGAAGCCGATTTGCGTGAAGTCATTGCCCATATGGTGGTGCAGGCCCAAGACAAGGCTTCTATTGCCGAACAACAAAAGAACCATCAGGCACTTCTTGCCCGGCTGACATCACGCGAACAACAGGTACTGGGTCGAATTGTCGCTGGCCGGCTTAACAAGCAAATTGCCGATGACCTCAATATCAGCATTAAAACCGTTGAGGCCCATCGTGCCAATATTATGGAAAAACTCGAAGTAACCACTGTCGCTGACTTAATGAAAGTGGCACTGGCTAAGTAATTGAAACGCAAGGACACTTGAATGACTGCTCGCATTATTGACGGAAAAAAACTCGCCGAAACAATCAAACTGAATCTGGCGGATCGCATCAACGCACTGAAAGAAAAGGATATTATTCCCGGCCTTACCGTGATTCTGGTTGGTGATGACCCGGCCTCCCAGGTTTATGTCAGGAACAAGGCTAATACATTTACCAAGTTAGGTCTTAACTCATCGGTCGAACAATACCCGGCAAGCTTAAGCGAAGAAGCCCTGTGCGACCGGATTCGAGAACTTAATAACGACCCTTCCGTTCACGGTATATTGGTTCAACTGCCCTTGCCTGCCAACCTTGACGCCAACAAGGTCATTGAAACCATCAGCCCCGAAAAAGATGTTGATGGATTTCATATCAGCAATGCGGGTGCATTAATGACTGGCCGTCCCCTGTTCATTCCATGCACGCCTTATGGCGTCATGAAAATGCTTGAATCTGAAAATGTTGAACTGCGCGGTGCCGAAGCAGTCGTCATTGGGGCCAGCAACATCGTAGGCAAACCCATGGCACTGCTCTTGCAAAAAGCGGGTGCCACCGTTACCATTTGCAACTCCAAAACCAAAGATCTGGCTGCACATACCAAACGCGCTGATATCCTGGTGGTTGCCACCGGACGTCCTGGCATGGTTACCGGTGACATGATTAAACCGGGTGCCATTGTCATCGACGTTGGTATCAACCGTGGCGCAGATGGTAAACTCAAGGGTGATGTAGAATTTTCTTCTGCCAAGAATGTTGCCGGCGCAATCACACCTGTCCCAGGTGGCGTTGGCCCCATGACCATTGTCATGCTGCTGGTTAACACCATCGAAGCCGCAGAACGTAAACTTTAACTTAAAAGAATCCATGAATAGCAATCCCTTATTAGCCCCCTTATCCGAACTCATCGATTACAGTGCCATCAAGCCGGAACATCTGGCCCCGGCATTAAACAGTCTGCTTGACGAGACCCGTCTTGCCATTAATGAAATTGTTGAAAAGGTTAAAGAGCCAACCTGGGATTCTTTCATAGAGCCTTTGGAATACGACTCTGCCCGCTTATGGCGGGCATGGTCGGTAGCCGGTCATTTGAATTCGGTTGTTAACACACCAGAGTTGCGCGATGCATACAATGCCATGCTGCCCAAAATAACCGAATTTTCAACCTGGATCGGCCTTAACAAAGAACTGTACCAGCAATACCTCAAACTCTCACAATGCGAAGCCTTTAACCATTTTACGCCAACCCGCAAACGCATTATCGAACTGGCACTAAGAAACTTCCGCCTTAGCGGTGTAGAACTTGAAGGTGAAAACAAAGAGCGCTATGCCAAAATTAGTGAAAAAATTGCCTTAACCTCACAAAAATTTTCCGAAAACTCCCTGGATGCCGTTGACTCCTGGGAGTTAATCGTATCTGATGAAAAAGAGCTTGAAGGCTTGCCTCAAGATGCAATTAATGCCGCCAGACAAGCCGCCCAGGCAGAAAACAAGGAAGGCTGGAAGTTCACGCTTAAAATGCCTTCGTACCTGCCTGTTATGCAATACGCCAAAAGCCAGGCCTTGCGTGAAAGACTCTATCGTGGCTACGCCACCATTGCATCAGAGCAAGGTGACGCCCAATTCGACAACTCATCAAACATTGAAAAACTGCTGGCACTCAGAACCGAAGAGGCTCACTTGCTGGGTTACGGCGACTTTGCCCAGATGCGCCTCGAAACCCGCATGGCAGACAATGCCACTCAGGTTGTGGACTTCCTGCGCAACCTTGCCGCAAAAGCCAAACCCTTTGCTCAAAACGATGTCGATGCGCTTAAGCAATTTGCCAGCCAGTCATTAGGCATGGATGATCTCCAACCCTGGGACTATGCCTATGTATCCGAACAATTGCGCCAGTCCCGTTATGCTTACTCCGATGAAGAAGTAAAGCAGTATCTGCCAGAACCCAAAGTTATTGACGGGTTGTTTTATGTCATTGGTACCCTGTTCAATGTTGAGCTTGAGCCATTCAAGGCACCTGTCTGGCACGAAAGCGTGGCTGTCTATGCCGTTAAAGAAAACAATAACCTTATTGGTTATCTATACACTGACCTATATGCCCGTGCCGGCAAACAAAGTGGTGCCTGGGTAGACAGCGAACGCACCCGTCACCTGCATGGCGACAATCTGCATACGCCGGTGGTTTACCTAACCTGTAACTTCCCCCCGCCACAAGACAACAAACCCGCCCTGCTCACCCATGACGACGTCATCACCCTGTTCCATGAATCAGGACATGCCCTGCATGCGCTGCTTTCCAAGGTCAATGAGCCGGCAGCCTCGCCGTTTGCAAGTGTAGAGTGGGATGCCATAGAATTGCCTTCCCAGTTCATGGAAAACTTCTGCTGGGAATGGTCTGTTCTGCAAAAGTTGTCTGGCCATTGGGAAACCCAGGAACCGTTGCCTGAATCCCTTTACCAGAAAATGCTGGCAGCAAAAAATTATCAAAGCGGCATGCAAACCGTGCGTCAGATAGAATTTTCCCTGTTTGACATGCTTTTGCACCAACGTACCAGCCAAACTTCCATTGCCGATGTCCTTGCGCTCCTCAATGAAGTGCGTCAAGAGGTAGCGGTTATTATTCCTCCGGCATGGCACCGCTTTCCACACAATTTTTCCCATTTATTTGCCGGTGGCTATGGGGCCGGTTATTACAGTTATAAATGGGCAGAAGTGCTTTCATCTGATGCTTATAGCCTGTTTGAAGAAAATACCCTTGATAATCATGGTACGCTTAACCCTATCATCGGTAACAAATTCAGGCAAGAAATCCTGGCGGTTGGCGGCTCCCGTCCTGCTGCAGAATCCTTCAAGGCTTTCCGTGGCCGTGAACCCAGCCCCGATGCATTATTACGGCATTGCGGCATGACCGAAGTAGCCTGATAAAATTTTGGTATCTCGCTTAATGATCAAGAAAACCCTGCTTTCATCTATATTGGCGGTGGCTTTGATACATTCTGTTCCTGCCCAAGCGCAGGAACAGGACTTGGCCAAGCCCAGTGTTATTTATAAAATAACAGGCCGGCTGCCCGACTTAAAATTTAGTTTAAACGGTGCTCAAGACAAAACCATTACAGAAAAGGATGTCAGGGGTAAAGTCGTGCTTTTGTTTTTTGGCTACGCCAGCTGCCCCGACATTTGCCCCACCACCATGGCGCAATTGACTGCGGTCAAAAGCATACTCGGCGAAAACGCCGATAATATCCAGATTATATTTCTCAGTGTCGACCCACACCGGGACACGCCAGAAGTTCTGCAAGCTTACGTTGATGCCTTCGATAATGGCGCTATTGGCCTGACGGGCACTGAAAAACAAATTGCTGATATTGCACGGCGCTATCGTGTTGCTTACCAAATAGAAAAACCCCAGCCCGGCAGCGATCCCAATAATTATGAAGTTATGCACGCACGTGGGATCTACGTCTTTGATGCCAATGGCAAAGTCCAGTTTTTGGCTTCTGACAGCGAAGAACCTGAAATGCTAGTAGGCAAAATCCGCGATATTCTGCCATCGTCCTCTTAATTTTCAAAACCGGAGTCTTATTATGCTTACTATTCATCTCCTGGAGTCTTCAAGATCTTTTCGTATTGTCTGGCTTTTAGAAGAGTTGGGGCTTTCATACCAAATAAAGCATCATCGCAGAAACGCAGAAACCTCAAAGGCGGATACTTCCCTGCACGACATACACCCCTTGGGTGTGGCACCCGTACTTAATGATAATGGCCTGACCCTAATAGAATCAGGCGCAATTATTGAATATCTGCTGAATCACTATGATCGCAGTGGCTTGCGCCCACCCATCGCCTCTGCTGATTACAACCAATATTCCATGTGGATGCATTTTGCAGAAGGTTCTCTTATGCCTGCATTGTCCAAACACCAGGCTTTATTAAAAATGGGTACCACTCGTGTACCCTTTTTTGCCCGTTCCATCCTTAAAAAAGCCGTCAACGGCACCATCAACGCAAACGTTGTTCCTGAAATTGAGAAAAAGCTCAATTATATTGATACCGAACTGGGTCAACATGGCTGGTTCTGTGGCAGCCAGTTTACCGCAGCAGACATCCAGATGTGTTATCCGCTGGAACTGGCAGAAGCCCGTGGCTGCATTACCGCAGATATGCAAAATATCCAATCCTTTCTAAGCGCGGTACAGGAAAGACCTGCTTATAGAATCGCCAAAGAAAAATCTGGCCATCTCACCTTGTCTTTGGATCATTCGGTCGCTGAGCAGCATGAAACCGATGATAATAACGATGCCAAAAACGGGTCTGCTGATCTCAACCAGGCAAACAATAATAATCATGAAAATACGCATGATCAAGAAGACCAACAGGCCGAAAAGTCCAGTGTCGACGTTAAAAACTGAATTATTTAAACACCGGTCCTGTTAATATTGTTTCAGGCAATACCAGCTCAAAAAATAACAGCCAATATTTATTAAATGGTATAAACAAAAAAATCCTGGCAACCGTAAAAAACGGCACCAGGATTTTTTTAGCCAAACCAGATAATGCGTTTCAAACCGCCATATTTTTTTATTAGTGCCCCAAATAAGCCTTGCGCACATCATCATTAACCAATAGATTGGCACCCGTATCGGAAAGCACCACTTTGCCGGTTTCAAGCACGTAACCCCGGTCAGCAAGCTGCAATGCCTTATTGGCATTTTGCTCTACCAGGAAAACGGTTACCCCTTCATCGCGAATGGTTCTGATAATTTCAAAAATCTGGGCAATAATTAAAGGCGCCAAACCCAGTGTGGGTTCATCAAGCAGCAACAAGCGTGGCTTACTCATTAATGCCCGACCAATTGCCAGCATTTGCTGCTCTCCCCCGGACATGGTTCCCGAACGCTGACTGGCACGTTCTTTAAGACGGGGAAACAATTTGAAGACGTGATCCAGCCCTTCTTCAATGTCATGAGGCTTCAGGTAAAAGCCTCCCATTTTCAAGTTTTCTGCCACCGTCATATCAGGAAAAACCCGCCGGCCTTCCGGCGAAATGGCAATACCTTTTTGCATGATTTTATGGGTAGATTCGTTGGTAATATCTTCATCAAGAAATGTGATAGAACCACTTCTGGCACGCGGATTGCCGCAAACCGACATGAGCAGGGTCGTTTTACCGGCTCCGTTGGCCCCAATCAGCGTCACGATTTCACCCTGATTCACTTCAACACTGACTTCATCCAATGCCTGGATAGCACCGTAATAGGTACTCACCTTTTCCAGTTTTAACACTTATTCTTCTCCCAGATAGGCTTTAATGACACGCGGATCAGTTCTGACGGTTTCGGGTTTATCGGTCACAATAGGCTTGCCATGCTCCATCACCAGAATACGGTCGGAAATACCCATGATCAGGCTCATGTCATGTTCAATTAACAGCACAGACATATCAAACTCATTGCGCAGCTGGTTAATTAAGTCGGCCAGATCTTTTTTCTCTTGCGGGTTCAAGCCGGCGGCAGGTTCATCAAGCAGTAGCAAACACGGGTTGGTAATCATGCAACGCGCAATTTCCAGGCGACGCTGGTGTCCATAGGCCAAATTACCCGCCTCACGATTGGCAAATTGCCTCAAGCCCATGAAATCCAGCCACTTTACCGCATTACTCAAGGCTTCCTTTTCGGAGCGACGATACGATGGCAAATTAAGCAAACCGGGTAACAGGCTGGATTTAATTTGGGTATGCTGTGCCACCAGCAGGTTTTCCAGAACGGTAAGATGCTTGAACAGGCGCACATTCTGGAAAGTGCGTACCAGACCATGCTGGGCAACTTTATGACTTGGATAACCGGCAATGGACTTGCCGTTTAGCGTAATGCTGCCTGCCGTCGGTTTATAAAAACCGCTTACACAATTAAATACAGTTGTTTTACCTGCTCCGTTAGGACCAATAATAGCAAAAATCTCATTTTTGCTTACATCAAAACTTACCGAGTCAACCGCCAGCAATCCGCCAAACTGCATCATCAAGCCATCAACGCTTAATATTTTCTTACTCATTCGGAATCTCCACTTGCGGACGTTTTACCGGCAGCAAGCCCTGCGGGCGCCATACCATCATTAATACCATGACCAACCCAAAAATCAGCATCCGGTATTCGGCAAACTGACGCGCCAGCTCTGGCAGCACCGTTAAAATAATGGCAGCCAGAATCACACCTATTTGTGAGCCCATGCCACCCAGCACCACAATAGCCAGAATAAGCGCCGACTCAATAAAGGTAAATGATTCGGGGTTAACCAACCCTTGACGTGCAGCAAAAAACGCACCACCCAGACCGGCAAAGGTTGCGCCCAGGGTAAAGGCGGACAATTTGATTCGGGTAGGGTTCAGGCCCAATGAACGACAGGCGATTTCATCTTCGCGCAAGGCTTCCCAGGCGCGCCCAATTGGCATGCGAACCAGCCGGTTGGATATAATAAGGGTAATAAATGCCAGTACCAATGCCATCAAGTACAGGTAAATAATCACATCCATGGTACTGAACTTCCAGCCCATTAGCTGGTGGAAAGTTTGGGCGCCTTCAACAGACGCCCGGCGCGTTAATTCATAACCAAAAAAAGTGGGTTTAGGTATGCCTGAAATACCATCGGGGCCACCGGTAAACCCATACAGATTGATTAACAGCAGGCGGATGATTTCCCCAAAGCCCAAGGTAACAATAGCCAGGTAATCGCCCCGCAGACGCAAAACCGGAAAGCCCAGCAAAAACCCGAAAAAGGCCGACACAATACCCGCCACCGGCAAGGCTTCCCAAAAACCCCAGCCTGCCCAATGGAATAGCAAAGCATAAGTATAAGCGCCTACCGCATAAAAACCCACGAAGCCCAAATCCAGCAAGCCGGCAAAACCCACCACAATATTAAGGCCAAGCGCAAGCATGACGTAAATGAGCACCAGGGTGGCAATATCAACCTGGCCGCGCCCACTGAAAAATGGCCAGATCACGGCCACCACAAAAACCAGCCCCAACAACAGGGCACTGGACTTTGGATTAAGTGAAGGCAGTTGGGGCAAGTTAAAACGTACACCCGGTCTTTTTTTGAATAGATAAGGTTTTAACAATTGCACCACAAATACAATGGACATGCCCCACAGCACAATGCTCCAGTGAGGAACAATTTCAGTGCTGATACCCTTACGTTCAAGTTTTAGCCCAAATATGGGAACAATCATGATGCCTGTTAAAAAGGCCGCAAAAAATGCACTTTTTATATTATTCATTACACTTTTTCCACTTCGGGTTTACCCAACAAACCACTAGGCCTGAACAGCAAAATGAAAATCAGCAGGCCAAAGGCAACAATGTCCTTGTATTGGGAAGACAAATAAGCCGCGGCCATTGTTTCAGCCACGCCTAATAAAAGCCCACCCAGGATAGCCCCGGGAATACTGCCAATTCCACCCAGTACCGCAGCCGTAAATGCCTTGATACCGGCAATAAAGCCAATAAATGGATTAAGCTTGCCAATGGTTAAGGCAATAAGCACCCCTCCAACGGCAGCCAGCATGGCACCCAGAATAAACGTAAAGGAAATAACCTTGTTGGTATCAATACCTAACAGGTTGGCCATATGCATATCCTGGGAACAGGCACGCGAGGCCCGGCCCATTCTGGAGTTCTTGATATAAAAAGTAAGGCCAACCATCAGGAAGAAAACCGTGGTGATAATAAGAAGCCTGGCGTAAGTGACCGTTACGGTAAAATCAGAGGCCCCAACGGTAAACTGCAAGGCGCCTGGAATAAGGTTGGGAACGGCCATATCTCGCGATCCCTGGCCAATTGCCACCCAGTTTTGCAAAAAAATGGACATACCAATAGCCGTAATAAGTGCCACCAACCTTGGGCCACCCCGTACAGGCCGGTAAGCGATTCTTTCTACCGAATAACCGTAAACAGCCGTTACGGCCACGGCAACCAGAACCATGCAAAGAATAATAACGGCAATAGGCAGGCCGCTATTGACGCCAATCGCCGACAGCGTTACCAGCCCTACGTAACCGCCAATCATGTAAATTTCACCATGGGCAAAGTTGATCATGCCAATGATGCCATACACCATAGTGTAGCCAATCGCAATCAATGCATAGATGGCACCCAGCGACAAGCCGTTAAACAGCTGCTGGATAAACTGAGGTAAGAATTCTTGCATTTTTTTTCTCGTTATACCAATAAAAGTAAGTCCCAAAAGGATAGACAAAATCTGTTGGTGGGTAAAGCCCTGAAAACCATTAGAACCGCCTTAAACCGTACAATTTTTGGGTTTCCCGATGTTCCACATCAGCATTCTGAACGGGAGCAGTAAACAGGTACTGACCAGCAGTTTTACCACCATATCACCCAATGCCAGTGACACCCAAGGCACTACAGTACCGGCAAACGCCAGGGCAAAGAACAGAAAGGTGTCAGTAACTGACGCCAAAACACCCGCTATAAATGGCGCTTTCCACCAGCTTAGCGACCGCATTTTGTCGAAAATAAAAATATCACCTAACTGGGCAAATAAAAATGCACTGCCTGAAGCGATGGCAATACGGGCATCGGCCAGTAAATATGAAACGATAATCGCAACTACAAAACCCACCAGTACTATTTTTCTGGCCACTTGCGGACCAAAACGGCGATTAAGTAAATCAGTAACCAGAAAAGATACCGGATAGGTTAATGCTCCCCAGGTAAGCCATTCATTAATATGAAACTGTGGCTGGACCAGTACGTTGGAAGCCACCACAATAAGGCTCATTAGCACAATGGCAAGCAAAGCCTGCAAAGACGATATTTGATCAAAGTAACCACTTCGTTTCATTAAGATTTACCCAATTCCCCAGCCATTTCAATAGCCCTGTCAGAAGCGGCCTGCATGGCCTGTTTAACCGTTTCCCTGAAATTGTGCTGCTCGAACACTGCCAGCGCAGCGGCCGTTGTGCCGCCTTTGGAGGTGACATTCTCACGCAGGGCAGCGGGTTCCTGGTCTGACACAGCAGCAAGCTCTGCCGAACCCAAAATGGTTTCAATCGCCAGTTTCTTGGCCTGCTTGTCATCAAGGCCTAATGCCATGGCGCCGCCCACCAGGGATTCTATTAATAAAAACACATAGGCCGGACCACTGCCTGAAAGTGCGGTTACGGCATCAAGCAGGCTTTCATCGTGAACTCGAACCACTGAACCAATTGAGGTCAGAATTTGTTCTGCCAGCAAAACGTCTTTTTCCCCCAGTGATGCCATTGCATATAAACCGGTAACCCCTTTGCCTATTAAAGCAGGCGTATTGGGCATAACCCGAACCAAACCAGGCCATGGATTATCCTGAGACCCCAGCCAGGCGGACAGGGATTGTGTATTCAAGCCCGCTGCAATACTAATAACCAGGGTATCGGACTGTAAATGAATTTTGCTGCCTTCAATGGCTTCATGTATGTTTTGTGGCTTGACGGCGTAAATCCAGACCTTGCATTGCGCAAGGTCGGTGCTAACCTGGCTACTTGTTTTAACACCCTTTTGAAGCCAGCGATCATGCCCAGCTGTATTGATGTCTATCACCAGAATATCTTCGGCCTGGCAGACTGTGCCAATCATGCCGCTGGCCATGGCCATGGCCATATTGCCTCCGCCTATAAAGGCGATTTTGGTATTTTGTTTCATAAAAAAATTTACTCTATGAGAAAAGCCCGGTTTTAAAAAGTATCCAAACTAAAACCAGCGCTGGCCAAGCAAAAATAAGATGGTGTGATTCTATCATATCAGCCATAAAATCCCGCTCAGTCATACCTGTAATACGACGCTCTAGCAGGGATACCAATGACGCCAAGAACACGCTTGCGCCCGGGCTTGAGTTTCTCACAGGAAAAATCCCCCCCGATTTAAGCGAAGATAAGAAGTTAAAGCGCTTGCAAAACTTCAGTAATGGTTATAAATTCATCGTATCGTAATAAACAAGTCATAATATCTTTGCTTTACTTCTGAAGTAACTATTCAAAAAAATGTAGTTATTAAATAACCGGAGAAAGTAACATGCGAGTCAAAAAATCGGCAATGATCCTGGGCAGCGTTTTTACCTTGGCCAGCTTCAGCGCTCATGCTGCAACAGACATCAATTTCTGGCACTCCATGGAAGGCCCCCTTGGAGAACGGGTTAACGAAATTGTTAACGATTTCAATCAACAACAATCCGATTACAAAATAAACCCTACCTATAAAGGCGCCTATGGCGAATCCATGAATGCAGGCATTGCCGCCTACCGGGCTGGCCAGGCTCCGGATATTATTCAGGTCTTTGAAGTAGGTACGGCAACCATGATGTTCTCCAAAGGTGCCATTAAACCCATTCAGGAAATGTCAGAAGAAGTCGGCAACCCGATTGACCCGAAAAACTTTGTTCCCGGTATTGCAGGTTATTACTCCGAGCCAAACGGAAAACTGGCTTCCATGCCTTTTAACAGCTCTACGCCCGTTTTCTATTACAACAAAGACCTCTTTGAAAAAGCAGGTCTTGACCCAAATGCTCCTCCTAAAACCTATACCCAAATCCATGAAGCAGCCAAAAAGCTTAAAGACGCCGGTATTGAGTGCGGGTATACAACCGCCTGGCCCTCATGGGTATTGGTTGAAAACTTCTCTGCCTTGCATAATTTGCCCTATGCCAGCAAAAATAACGGTTTCGATGGTCTTGATGCCCGTATTGAGTTAAACAAAGACGGCTTTGTCAAACATTTCACTTTCCTGAACGAAATGGCCAAAGACGGTACATTTACTTACGGTGGCCGTGGTGATGCCGCCAACGCCCTGTTTTCCTCAGGTAAATGTGCCATGTTTACCGGATCAAGCGGATCACGCGCCAATTTCAGCAAAAACGCGCCATTCAAATTTGGCATTTCCACCCTACCCTACTATGACGACGTGCCCGGTGCCCCCCAAAACAGCGTCATTGGTGGTGCTTCCTTGTGGGTATTCAATAATAAATCGCCCGATGTCAACAAAGGCATAACTGAATTCTTCCAATATATCTCATCACCCGAAGTGGCTGCCAAATGGCACCAGGACACCGGTTATGTTCCTGTGGTCAAAGCGGCCTATGACCTTACCAAAGAGTCGGGTTTCTATGACAAAAACCCGGGTACCGATGTTCCTTTCATTCAGCTAAACGTTGAAACCACTGACGAGTCCCGTGGTGTACGTTTAGGCTTCCTGCCGCAAATCCGCGACATCCAGGACGCTGAAATGGAAAACATCTTTGCCCAGAAAGTCTCTGTTGAAGAAGGTCTGGAAAACATGCAAAAGCGTGCCAACGAACTGCTGCAACGCTTTGAAAACAGCAATAAATAATTAGCGCCCACCTGCTTAAACAGCGGGCAAAACCATAGTTGCCCGCTGTTTATCGCTATTTTTTATCAAGAGGCATAATGGAAAAACGCGTCGTTTTTAATCATAAGTTATTGCCCTACCTCCTGCTTGCACCCCAACTTCTGATTACGGTGATATTTTTTTTCCTGCCTGCCGGTCAGGCAATCTGGCAATCATTTTTCATCGAATCCGCTTTTGGCGGTGACCAACAGTTTGTTGGGCTAGACAATTACACTGCACTCTTCAATGATTCTTACTATTACGACTCATTCAAGGTCACCTTTGTTTTTTCTATAGCCGTTGCTGTTATTGGTTTGTCAATATCACTGATGCTGGCTGTTATGGCCGACCGGGTGATTAAAGGGGCCATGCTTTACAAAACCATGCTGATCTGGCCTTACGCGGTGGCGCCTGCCGTCGTCGGTGTACTGTGGGCATTCCTGTTTTCACCTTCGGTGGGTACATTGGCTGTTTACCTTACCGAAATGGGCCTGGACTGGAACCCGCGACTGGACTCTACCGATGCCATGATTCTGGTGACGATGGCGGCCGTCTGGAAACAGATCTCCTACAATTTCCTGTTCTTTCTGGCTGGCCTGCAATCCATTCCCCGATCACTTATTGAAGCGGCTGCCATTGATGGGGCCTCACCAGCCCGTCGTTTCTGGACCATCATTTTTCCATTGTTATCACCAACAACCTTCTTTTTGCTGGTTATTAACATGGTCTATGCTTTTTTTGAAACCTTCGCCATTATTGACACCACCACGCAAGGCGGCCCAGGCAACTCAACCAATATTCTGGTTTACAACGTTTATAAAACCGCGTTCAAATCATTTGATTATGGTTCTTCCGGTGCGCAATCCGTCATTCTGATGTTTATTGTTATTTTATTAACCATTGTGCAATTCCGTTATGTTGATCGCAAAGTGCAATATTAGTCCTGCCCAAAAAGGAATTCATTATGATTGAACGTCGTCCCTGGCTTGATTTACTGGCGCACCTGATCCTGCTTATTGGTTTGATTATTGTTGCCTTCCCGCTTTACATTGCTTTTGTTGCCTCTACCCAAACCGCCCGGGAAGTGACTAGTGCCCCCATTTCCCTGCTTCCTGGCACACACTTCCTTGAAAACTACGCGCAAGTACTATTTACGGGCAGTTCAGTACAAACCACACCGGTTGGCAACATGCTATGGGTGTCGTTTGTGATAGCCATGATTATCTCTATTGGAAAAATCAGCATTTCCATGCTCTCGGCATTTGCCGTGGTGTATTTCCGTTTCCCGTTTCGCATGCTTTGTTTCTGGATGATTTTCATCACCCTGATGCTGCCTGTAGAAGTTCGTATTTCCCCCACCTTTGAAGTGGTTGCCGGATTAGGGCTCACCAACTCTTACGCCGGGCTAACCCTACCGCTTATTGCCTCTGCCACCGCGACTTTCCTGTTCAGGCAGTTTTTCCTTACTATCCCCGACGAACTGGTCGAGGCCGCCCGCATTGATGGCGCCGGCCCCATCCGTTTTTTCAAGGACATTCTGTTTCCCTTGTCCAAAACCAGCATTGCCGCGCTTTTCGTCATTCAGTTTACCTATGGCTGGAACCAGTACTTATGGCCACTGGTCATGAAAACCTCTGAAGACATGACGCCCATTGTGGTGGGCATCAAAACCATGATTGGTGGTGGTGATAGCGTTACCGAATGGAACCTGGTTATGGCAACCGCCCTGCTTGCCATGATTCCACCTGGTCTGGTGGTTGTACTCATGCAAAAATGGTTTGTTAAAGGCCTGGTAGATTCAGAAAAATAGAAAAGGATTATTCACAATGGCAACACTCAGCTTTAAAAATGTCAAAAAAACCTATCCGGGCAATGTGGCCGTTATCCACGGCATTAGCATAGATATCAAAGACGGAGAATTTATTGTTATTGTTGGTCCTTCAGGCTGCGGTAAATCAACCCTGATGCGCATGGTCGCTGGCCTTGAAACGGTAACCGAAGGCGATATCCAGATCGATGCGCACAGTATCAAGCAACTTGAACCGGCACAGCGGGATATTGCCATGGTATTCCAGAACTACGCGCTTTACCCACATATGTCGGTCTTTGACAATATGGCCTATGGCCTGAAAATACGTAAAATGTCAAAAGAACAAATCAAGGAGCGGGTTCAGCAAACGGCGGAAATACTTGAACTGGACCACTTGCTTGACCGTCGCCCCAAGCAATTGTCAGGGGGCCAGCGTCAGCGGGTGGCCATGGGCAGGGCCATTGTTCGCGAACCAAAAGTTTTCCTGTTTGATGAGCCATTGTCCAACCTGGACGCCAAATTACGCGTACAAATGCGACTTGAAATACAAAAACTGCACCACCGACTTAACACAACCAGCCTGTATGTCACCCACGATCAGGTAGAAGCCATGACCCTGGCACAACGCATGATTGTGATGAACAAAGGCATTGCAGAGCAAATCGGCACCCCCATGGAAGTATTCGAACGCCCTGCCTCCACCTTTGTTGCCAGCTTCATTGGCTCTCCGCCCATGAATTTACTTAATGTCAATATTAATAATGAAGGAAAAATAACGACTGAAGATGGCACAGACTTGCCTGTCAATGGCATCCAGATTCCGGCATCAATAAAAGGAAGAAACCGTGCCATTATGGGATTCAGACCCGAACATTGCCTGCTTCATGAGACTGGGATACCGGTAAAAGTTGAAATGGTTGAAATACTGGGATCTGAACAGCTTATTCATGGTTTGATTGATCAAACAAATATTATTATCCGGCAAAACGTTCATGCCCATGTACCTGCACAAGCACCGCTTAAACCCGGCAATATCATTTATGTACGCCCGGATGGAAATCATGCCTTGCATTGGTTTGACCCTGAAACAACCCACCGTTTAAATTAAACCCGTTGACTGCATTGCAAAGCCAGTTTTTAAGCCAATGCATAAATTCAGTAAAAACCATTTAAATTGAAAATGCATTAAAAAACGCTACCTGATGTAGATAGCGTTTTTCGTGTTTAAAGGAATATGTCTGGATTATTTCACAGCCGTTTTACTGCCGTCTTTATGCCAGGTATAAATATCAAATTTAAAATCTTTAAGATCGCCTTGCTCATTCCAGCTTAGGTCACCAATAACAGTGGGCACAGAGTTGGCATGCAGATATTCAGCCACTTTCTCAGGATCGGTGCTATTGGTTTCAAGCATCGCTTTGATAATAGCCTGGGTAGCCGCATAAGAGGTTAACTGGAACGCACCGGCTGCATTGCGGCCTTTTTCTGTAAAGGCTTTAACAATATCCTGGTTTTCTGGCAGACTGGAATAGTCGGCGGGCAATGTTAACAGCATACCCTCAACCGCATCACCAGCAATCGCGTTAATTTCCGGGTTACCAGAGCCTTCTGGGCCCATGAAGGTCACACCAAGGCCTTGCTCGGCCGCCTGACGCATTAACAGGCCCATCTCGGGGTGATAGCCACCATAATATACAAAATCAACCCCTTGGGATTTCATTTTGGTAATAACCGAAGAGTAATCAGATTCACCGGCATTAATACCCTCGAACAAGGATACTTCTACATTGGCTTTTTTAAGGTTATCCTGAACTGAGCTGGCAATACCCTGGCCGTAAGATTGCTTGTCATGCAAAATAGCCACTTTTTTAGGTTTGACAGTGTCAATAATGTATTTGGCGGCAGCCGGACCTTGCTGGTCATCACGCCCGATTGTGCGGAAAACAAAGGTGAAATTCTTGCCATCGGTTACGTTAGGTGCCGTGGCAGAAGGCGTAACCATGACCACGCCCTGCTCATCATAAACTGCGGCTCCGCCAACGGTTGCACCCGAACAAACCGGGCCCACCACAAAACCGATTTCCTGGTTGACAACACTGTTCGCGGCAATGGGCCCCTGCTTGGGTTCGCAGGCATCATCAACTTCAATCAATTGAATTTGCTTGCCATTAACACCACCAGCGGCATTGGTAATTTCAACAGCGGTCCTGACACCCTCACGTACCATATCACCATATTGCGTAACGGGACCCGTTAACGGGCCCACCACAGCAATCTTGACATTTTCTGCCTGGGCCATGCCCATTGACATTGAAAGACCCAAGGCGGATGCCAACAAAGAAAAGCGGAATGATTTACTCATTTATTCAATCTCCAATTAGTATAACAATCACTTTGTAAGCATACACTGAAGCAGGCCGTTTTGTATATGGCATTAACCCGCAAAACCCCCGGTAAAAACAAGCAAAAAAATCACCCCCCTGCACAAAAAAGAGGGGGGTGATTTCACAAACGTCGTTATAAACGGCAACTTAAGTGTAAGCGTTAAGCACCCACTACGCCACCATCTTCACGCCAGACAACAACCGTAGCAGAACGAGGACGTCCGCCACTGCCTTCCTTGTCTTCGTTATCATCCATGGGCCATTTGGAAAATGCCATTGGTGCTTCCTGAGGCGTCACCTTTGGTGCTCGTGGGTGTTTGCCATATTCACCAGGGTGCTGGACGTTAACAAAAACAGCTTTGTAATCGGGTGTCCAGGTAATACCGGTAATTTCACATCCGGAAGGACCAACCAGGAAACGGCGGATTTCACCCTTACCTGCTTCTGTTTCTGGAATGGCAACCAGCATCTGGTTGTTTCCATTACCGGCAAAATTGCCTGCGTCAGAAAAATTGCCGTCTGTCTGGATCCACAAACGGCCGTCTTTATCAAATGCAAGGCCATCCGGGCTATTGAACAGGTTCTGGGCAGAGATGTTTGGTGTGCCTGCCATCAAGTTAGCGGGCTCTTTATGAACGTCAGGGTTTCCTGCCAGCACAAACACATCCCAGTCAAACTCACTGGCAGCGGCATCCTTGCCTGACTCATTCCAGCGAACGATCTGGCCATAGGGGTTTTTGGCGCGTGGGTTAGCATCATCAATGCCAGGATGCTTCAAGCCGTTTGTACCTTTACGTTCCTTATCACTACCGCGATCCGAGTTATTGGTTAAGGTAACATACACTTCCTGGGTATGAGGATGAACGGCAATCCATTCGGGACGGTCCATGGGGGTTGCGCCCACGGCATCTGCAGCCAGACGGGTTTTAACCAACAATTCACCCTGATCCGTGAACAACTCACCCAGTTTTTTACCATTCAGGCCAACCGTATCAAGGGTTAGGGCAATCCATTCCCCTTTTCCTTTCAGGTCTCCTGCCTGTTCGCCATCAGTAAACCGGGCAACATACAATGTTCCCTTGTCCAGCAAGGTGCGGTTAGCCGCTTTGTTGGCCGGATCAAACTTGTCATCCGAGACGAATTTATAAATATATTCGCTGCGTTGGTCATCGCCCATATAAACCACAACACGCTTATCGGCAGCCAGGGTCATGGCGGCATTTTCATGCTTGAAGTGACCCAGGGCAGTCAGTTTCCGAGGTTTTGATTCAGGATCGAAAGGATCAATTTCAACAATCCAGCCGTGACGCATCCATTCGTTGGGCTCTTCGGCCACATCAAACCGCTTGTCATGGGTTTCCCATCGGTAGCTATCATTAGACGCTTTGGTGGCCACGCCGTAGCGCTGCATCAGGGTACTGCTTTGAACCCCTTCTTTTTCGGTACCAAAATAATCGGTAACGTTTTCCTCACAGGTAAGGTAGGTATCCCACAAGGTATAACCGTTGCCGCAGTTGCCAAATGTCCCAAATACGACGGTACCGCTTGGGTCCGCATTGGTTTTCAATAGTGCATGGCCCGCTGCGGGCCCGGTAAGAACCATTTCTGCATCAAGGGCATTAATGCTGCGGTTATAGTTGGAATCAAGAACCGTTTTCCAGTCTTTGCCATCATGCCGAATATGTTTTACGCTAACGCCTTGTGCCCGTTGTGATTTTTTAACCCAGTCTTCATTCCAGTTTTCACCGGCAACACGCACATTGGCCGGAAAGAAATAGGCTGGATTAATGTATTCATGATTGGTAACCATCAGGCCTTCGGTGCTGCTGCCATTAATGGGAAAATAGTGCATGCCGTCATGGTTGTCACCCATTTGCCTGGCCTGAGCAGCGGCGTCATCAGTGGCATCGCCTTTCCATTTGGGAGAGTCGGTAAATAAAGGATCTCCCCAACGGTTGATGACCGCATAACGGTAACCTTCGGGAACCACGATTTTATCATCTGTGCTTGCCGCTACGGCCTTGAAGCTCATGGCGGAAACAGGAGCGGCAGAACCGGCCGCGGCAGACTGCGCACTGGCGGCAGCTGTATTAAGGGAAAGACCAAAAAACGCCATGGTGCTGGCACCCGCACCTGCTTTTAAAAAGCCACGACGGGCCTGCTGCTTTCCCAACAACTCATTCAATGACTCAGCTTTGCTGCTGTTACTTGGAATATCGTCACGATCAAGATCGCTCATGGGGTAAATCCTTTATTGACAGGTTACATAAAAACATGTCTTAGCGTAATAAAGGACTATGTCAGGCGTTTGACAACCCCCGCAATCGTTAGCAAAACTGTATGATTTAGGCTAAAACTACCGATAAAGCCTGGTATTTTTCATTAGGTAGCATTTTTACACCCGGCAACTCACAAGAAAAAACCGCTTGTGCCAGGGCATCGATAGCTGCACTTCTGGTAAAGCTGCGACGCCATGCCAATACAATACGACGATTGGGAACCGGTTTTGTAATGGGAATATATTTAACCAGATCATTTTCTGACACCGGTTTCTCTGCGACCGCGCTAACGGGCAATAAGGTAATACCCAGACCTGCTGCAACCATGTGCCGGATGGTTTCAAGCGAGGAGCCTTCGAAAGAACGCTGGATACCATCATCAGCAGCCGAAAAACGGGACATTTCAGGACAAACCTCCAGAACCTGGTCACGGAAGCAATGGCCAGAACCCAGCAAAAGCATGGTTTCCTGTTTAAGGTCTTCAGCACTAAGTGATTGTTCAGTGGCCCACTTATGATTGGCGGGTACCGCTACAATAAAATCTTCGTCGTACAAAGTCATCATTTCAAGCCCGGCATCTGGCAAAGGCAATGCCATAATGGCACAGTCAAGTTCTCCTTGACGTAACAGTTCCAGCAGACGAACCGTAAAATTTTCCTGCAGGATAAGGGGCATTTGCGGGGTTTGCTGGATTTGTACCGGAATAAGCTTGGGTAAAAGATAAGGGCCAATGGTATGAATAATGCCTACTTTTAGCGGCCCTGCCAAAGGATCATGACCCTGTCTGGCAATTTCTTTTAAGTTGGCACTTTCTTCAAGGACTTTTTGTGCCTGGGATATGATGCGCATGCCAATTGGTGTAACGCCCACTTCACTGCCCCCACGCTCGAAAATAGTAACGCCCAGTTCCTCTTCCAATTTTTTAATGGCGACTGAAAGCGTAGGCTGACTCACAAAGCATGCTTCTGCGGCACGGCCAAAATGGCGTTCCCGTGCAACGGCAATAATGTATTTCAGTTCAGTAAGTGTCACAATCTTTCCCTAGTAATAGATTTTCTCTATTATTTTAACAAATTTAAACTATCGAGATGGACACAAAACTGTAATCTTGTCAATATAAGTACTAAATTACGTTAAATCAACACGAAATATGACCAAATATCAGGTGCGAATATAATCTTCTTTTCCTCGCATCCAGCGATGAAGGTGTTTTTCCACCGCTTCGGGATAATTTTCACGCAATTCTTTAGCGGCTTCCCTGGCCTGCTCCACAATTTGGTAATCCGCCTCTATGTCAGCAAATCGTAACAAGGCCAGCCCCGACTGACGAACGCCCAGAAATTCTCCCGGGCCTCTTTGTTCAAGATCACGCCGGGCAATTTCAAACCCGTCAGTCGTTTCGTACATAGCTTTAAGTCGTTGCGAAGCCACTTTGGAAAGCGGCTGCTGGTAAAGCAGGACACAAACGGAATTGACTTGCCCTCTTCCTACCCTGCCGCGCAACTGATGCAACTGGGCCAAACCAAAACGTTCGGCATGTTCAATAATCATTAACGACGCATTAGGTACATCAACCCCAACTTCAATAACTGTTGTGGCCACCAGCAGATCAAGCTCATGCTGTACAAAAGCCGCCATGACGTTGGCTTTTTCCTGTGTATTAAGCCTTCCGTGCAATAAACCACTGCGTACATCATCCAGCTCTTCTTGCAAACGGGCATGGGTATCTACAGCGGTTTGCAGTTGCAAGGCCTCACTTTCTTCCACTAAAGGACAGACCCAGTACACCTGACGACCGTTTTTAACTTCTTGCCGGACATGTTCCAGCAACTCATCCCGCCGGTTATCAGAGAACAGTTTAGTCACAACAGGGGTGCGCCCTGGCGGCAGTTCGTCAATCACCGAAACTTCAAGATCGGCCAGAAAAGTCATTGCCAATGAACGTGGAATAGGTGTCGCACTCATATTAAGCTGATGAGGCACCATATACTGGTTTTGCAGCAGATGCTCTCCTTTGCGGCTTAAGCTTAAGCGTTGCCCCACCCCAAAGCGATGCTGTTCATCAACAATCATCAAGCCCAAACGATGGAAATTAATATTTTTTTGAATTAAGGCCTGGGTACCAATAATAAGTTGTGCCTGGCCACTGGCAATGGCATTGGTCGCTTCCTGTTTGGCTTTGGTCCGCAGGCTGCCACTTAACCAGGCCACTTCAATACCCAATGGTTCAAACCATTTTTTCATTTTGATGAAATGCTGCTCGGCCAGGATTTCGGTAGGTGCCATAATGGCAACCTGAAAACCATTTTCCAGGACGGTTGCCGCCGCCATGCCGGCCACAATGGTTTTACCGCTACCCACATCCCCTTGCAGTAAACGGTGCATGGGGTATTCCCGCTGTAAATCATGGTTGATTTCAGCAATGACTTTTTGCTGGGCGGCGGTTAATGAAAACTCTAGCCCCTTTAACAAACCGGCAGCCAGTTCTCCTGGCTGAATCTGCATGGGAAATGATTTTTTTTGCTGTCGGGCCGCTCTTGCCGCTGCCAACGCCAACTGTTGGGCTAACAGTTCATCAAACTTGATTCTTAACCAGGCAGGATGCAATTTTTGGGTTAATTCATCAGGGTCTGTGCCAACTGCCGGATGATGCAAGGCTTGAATGGACTGTGCAAAATTGGGCAGTAAGTATTTTTGTTGGATAGCTTCGGGTAAGGTGTCGGCAAGAACGGTTCGTGACAAGGCCTCCAAAACCGCCTTCCTGATGCTGGGCTGGGCTAACCCTTCGGTGGTGGGATAAACCGGTGTCAGAGTTTTGGGCAAGGCTTCTCCGGCCTTACTCATTTTGGGGTGGATTAATTCAAACCCCCACATGCTGCTGCCACGCACTTCTCCGCGAATACGAACAAGCCCGCCTTTTTCAAGCATTTTTTGCTGGCTTGGATAAAAATGAATCCAGCGCAGGGAAATTTGCCCGGTATCATCCTTAAACGTGGCAAGCAGTTGCTTCCTGGGCTTGAAAACCACTTCTGAATGGGTTACCACCCCTTCAAGCTGTACGCTCTGGCCAGGATATATCTGGCTTATTTTATGGATGGCGGTTTCATCTTCATAGCGTAATGGCAAATGAAGGACAAAATCAAAATCGTATTCCAGACCCAATGACTTGAATTTTTTATCCAACAGCCCGGACCTGGATGATTGGGGAACTACGCTGGCTGACACCTTGAAAATTGACCCATTAAAAAACTGGTTTACACAACAATAATAGCTTCAACTTCAAATTGGGCATTTTTAGGCAACGCACTGACTTCTACCGTTGAACGGGCCGGAAAAGGTTGTGGAATAAGCTCGGACATGACCGTATTTACAATACCAAAATTACGGATATCGGTCACAAAAAGGGTAAGCTTGACGATGCTGTTCAAGGAACCGCCTGCTGCATGAATAATCGCGGTCATGTTGGCAAATGCCTGCCTGACTTGTTCTTCGCAATTTTCAGAAACCAGATCACCCGTAGTAGGGTCAAGACCGATTTGGCCTGACAAATACACCGTGCTGCCAACCGGAACAACAACAGCCTGTGAATATGGACCAATTGCTGCAGGTGCTTTATCTGTTTGAATGATTTGTTTGTTCATGAGATCCCCTTTGTAGACCAATGGCATATTTGTTACTGAAACAGGTACCAATAAATAATACTGTAAATATATCAGCAAGGATAGCTATTATTTACTTTAAAAAAAATAGATTATATGCTTTAATTCTTAGCAATCTATTTAATAATCATTCTCATTCAACAATCAAGGATTATCTCGTATGATTTCCAGAAACACAATATTGAAAAAAAGCTTATTCACAATGAGTGCCATGACAATCAGTATGTCTGCCCTTGCTGCTGGTGAAGTCAATCTTTACACCACCCGTGAACCCCGGCTCATTCAACCTATTCTGGAAGCCTTTGAAAAAGATACCGGCATCAAAACCAATACGGTTTTTATTAAGGACGGTTTACCTGAGCGTATCAAGTCTGAAGGCGAGCGTTCTCCGGCTGACGTTTTAATGACCGTCGATATTGGCAGGCTGCTGGATGTTGTAGACCAGGATTTGGTACAACCGGTTGACTCAAAAACATTAAAAGAAATTATCCCGGAAAACCTGCGCGCTGCCGACAATACATGGTTTGCTTTTTCACTACGCGACCGGGTTCTTTATGCGGCCAAAGAACTAAACCTGGAAACCTTCACCTACGAAGACCTGGCCGACCCCAAATGGAAAAACAAAATCTGCATTCGCTCTGGCCAGCATCCTTACAACACCAGCCTGATCGCGGCCATGATTGCCCACAACGGCCCCGAGAAAACCGAAGAATGGCTTAAAGGGGTAAAAAACAACCTGGCCCGCAAGGCAGCTGGTGGCGACCGTGAAGTGGCCCGTGACATCCTGGGCGGCATTTGCGATATTGGTATTGGCAATGCCTATTATGTAGGACGCATGAAAAACGCCGAGCCCGGCAGTGAACAATACCAATGGGGAGAAGCCATCAAGGTCATTCGCCCCACCTTTGCCACCCCTGAAGACAGCGGTACGCACGTTAACATTACTGGTGCAGCTATTGCCAAATACTCGCCCAACCATGAAAATGCGGTCAAGTTTCTAGAGTATCTGGTCTCTGATCAGGCCCAACAGCTTTATTCAAAAACCAATTACGAATACCCGATTCGTAAAGGGGTTGAAATGGACCCGGTCATGACCGCGATTGGTGAACTGAAGGTGGACAGCCTTCCGGTCACTGAAATTGCAAAATTCCGTAAACAGGCCAGCGAATTGGTGGATAAAGTGGGTTTTGACAACTAAGCCCATAACTGATTTACAATAAGGGCGATGCGTTACATACGTATCGCCCTTTACTATTACTAAAAGCATGTCAGAAAACACCCTGCAACAACCACCATTAAAAAAAACACAATCGTTCAATGCTTCGACCTATCTTGTTCTTGGTGTTGCCCTCTGTGTGCTGGCCCCCGTGTTAACGTTGTTATGGCACGCCTTTTCCGGTAACTTCGAACACTGGAACGGATTGCTGCAAAACGTCATTCCAAATTCTCTGGGCAATACACTGGTGCTGCTGGTTGGTGTTGCCATTGTTGTTGCCTGCCTGGGCACGGGTAGTGCCTGGTTAACCACCGCATACCAGTTTCCAACCCGTTCCATACTCATGTGGGCCTTGCTGCTACCGCTGGCCGTGCCTACCTACATCATGGCTTTTGCCTATCTTGATGTCATGCATCCCCTGGGGCCCGTACAGTCTATTATTCGCGACCTGCTTGGCTACACCTCGCCACGCCAGTTCCGCCTGCCAGATATCCGTTCTATGGGCGGTGCCATTGTTTTGCTTGGCTTTGTCCTGTACCCCTATGTCTATTTAAGTACCCGCGTCATGTTTATGACACAGGCTGCCAACCTGATGGAAGCCGCCCGCACACTGGGCTGTACCCGTCGCGAAGCATTCTTCCGGGTGGTCATTCCCATGGCCCGCCCTGCTATTGCAGTGGGCATTAGCCTGGCCCTGCTAGAAACCCTGAATGACATCGGGGCTTCCGAGTTTCTGGGTATCCAGACGCTTACTGTTTCGGTTTACACCACCTGGATATCGCGCTCCAACCTGGCAGGTGCCGCGCAAATTGCTATTTTCATGCTCATTGTGGTTACCACCTTAATCTGGCTTGAGCGCCACGGACGGCGCCATCAGCGCTATGCGAACACACAACGCATGCATCCTATCCAGCCACAAAAACTGCGTGGCATGCAAGCACTTATCGCTATGGCTTTAGGCTGGTTTCCGGTTATTTGCGGTTTTATCATACCGGCCATTTATCTCATTGCAGAAAGCATAAAACGCCTGGAAGCGGTGGGGACGGTTTCCGATGACCTGATCAGAGGCACCTTCAACACGATCACGGTTGCGGCCATCGCTACCTTCATTACGGTGGCATGTGGCCTGTTAATTGCATGGGTCGTGCGAAATCCGCGTTTTTTTAGAATGGGAAAATTTATTGTGCGAGCCAGCAGCCTGGGTTATGCCATTCCCGGCACGGTACTGGCCATTGGCCTGTTAACGCCCTATGCCATCATAGATACCTTCATTTCCGATAGCTTGTCCTTCCTGTTCCAACTGCCACCACAGCTCTATATCATGGGTAGCATGAGCGGCATTATCATTGCGTATGTCATCCGCTTCCTGGCCATTTCCGTGGGTGGCATAGAAGCCGGGCTTTCACGTATTCCCCCTTCCCTTGAAAATGCCTCCCGTATCCTGGGCCACACGTCACGAAAAACCTTTTTCAAGATTCACCTTCCCTTGCTTAAGCCAGCCATTGGTGCCGCATCTCTGCTTATATTTGTAGATGCCATGAAAGAACTTTCTGCCACCTTATTGCTGCGCCCCCTGAATTTTGAAACCCTGTCGACCTGGCTTTATGCCGAAGCAGCCCGAGGTACTTATGAAGAAGGTGCCATTGCAGCGCTTATCATCGTTCTGGCAGGGCTGTTGCCGGTTATCATACTGGCCAAATCACAACTAAAATCCAACTATTAAAACCTATGAATCAGCTTCTCGTTCTGGATAAAATCAAACTGGCCTACCCGCAACAAAAACAACTGAAGGTCGTGGTTGAGAATTTTTCCCTTTCCTTGCAAGAAGGTGAGATTGGCTGTTTGCTGGGCCCTTCTGGGTGTGGGAAAACAACCGTCCTAAGGTCTATTGCCGGCTTTGAACCAGTTTATGAAGGTGAAATAAAACTGGCCAATATGGTGTTGTCCGCCCCAGGCAAAATGGTAGAACCAGAAAATCGTCATATTGGCATGATGTTTCAGGACTATGCCTTATTTCCGCATTTAACCATTGAACAAAACATTGCTTTTGGCCTGAAAAACAAAGACAAGGCTTATATTAAAAGCCGGACAGCCGAAATGCTTAGCTTAATCAACCTGTCTGACACCCGCAAACGTTACCCGCATGAACTGTCGGGTGGGCAACAACAGCGGGTTGCACTGGCTCGTGCCATTGCCCCTTCTCCAAAAATCCTGTTGCTGGATGAGCCATTTTCCAACCTGGACACCGACAGCCGTGAAAGACTGGCCTTCGAGGTGCGGGAAATCCTGAAAGAAAACAAGCTTAGTGCTATTTTAGTAACCCATAATCAAGCCGAAGCCTTTGCGATTGCCGATAAAATCGGCATTATGAGTAATGGCAAGCTCTTGCAATGGTCTACCCCCAACGAGCTGATCAATAATCCCAACAGCAAAGAAGTAAGTGACTTCGTGCGTCGCGACAGCCTGGCCAGCTTGCGTGAGCAGGCTTTTATGCGCTAATACACACCGTTAGTCGTCATCAAGCCCCAGCGCCTTCAGCTTGCGGGTAATCGTATTACGGCCAATGCCCAAACGAGTAGCTGCCTCGGTACGATGCCCGTGACAATAAGCCAGCGTAGTGCTTAAAGCGATTTTTTCAAACTCGGCAGTCAGCTTATCCATAATGTCCGAAGCATCCTGCGCCAGTTGTGCCTGCACCTCTTTTTCTAAAAGCTGCTGCCAGTTTGCTGCCGCCTGCTCTGGCAAGGAAGCGGTCATCGTGTTGGCCTTATCCACTAAAGGATGTGCAGCAACTTCAGGGGAAGGCATGCAAGCCTCACTGAAAGGTTCTGCCTGAACGGCATACCCCGAAGCGTGACCGGTAGATGAATCAAACACCAGGCCGTTTAACAGCTCGGGAGGCAAATCTGATTGTTCAATGACATTGGCAGGCGACATGACCGTTAGCCAGTGACAGAAATTTTCCAGTTGCCTGACATTACCCGGAAAATCAAAATCTTGCAGCACCCGCATGGCTTGCGGACTTAAGCGTTTGGCACTGACCCCCAAACTGGCCGCAGCAAGCCGAAGAAAATGTTTCACCAATGGGGGAATATCTTCTTTTCGCTCTCGCAAAGGCGGCACACGCAGGCGAATAACATTAAGACGATGAAAAAGATCTTCGCGGAAACTACCCTGCGCCACCCGGGTTTCCAGTGGCTGGTGGGTAGCGGCAATAATACGTACATCCACATTAACCGGCTGGGTACCCCCGATCCGGTAAAAACTGCCTTCGGCCAATACCCGCAACAGACGGGTTTGCAAATCCAGTGGCATATCGCCAATTTCATCTAAAAACAGGGTACCCCCGTTAGCTTCTTCAAAACGCCCCCGTCGCAAATGGCTGGCCCCCGTAAACGCCCCCCGCTCATGACCAAACAATTCCGCTTCCAGTAAATCCTTCGGGATCGCAGCCGCATTTAGCGCCACAAATGGTTTGTGTGCACGTACGCCATGCTTATGCAAGGCTCGGGCAATCAACTCTTTGCCGGTGCCCGACTCCCCAGTAATTAACACGGTTACTTTGGATGGTGCCAGCCTGCCAATAGCCCGAAAAATATCCTGCATTGACCGGGAAGACGACTTGCTCATCATCTTATCAACAGAGTCACTCTCAACGATTGGAGCATTGGCATCGACATCGGCTGGGTGCTGCCCCCCCTGCTCAACCGCGCGCGCAATCAGGGCCAGCGCTTCATTGATATCAAAAGGCTTGACCAAATAGTCAAAAGCGCCCCCTTGAAACGCACTGACGGTGCTATCCAGATCAGTGAATGCCGTCATGACGATCACATTAAGATCGGGATATTGTTGCTTGACCCGCTGAAGCAACTCAAGACCCGACATATCCGGCATCCGGATATCGGTAAGCAGAACATTCGGGCGCTCGGTTTGCAGGGCTAGCAACAAGTCGTCTACCCGCTCGAAGCAACGGGCTTGCACGTCCGCCTTTTGCAAAGCCTTGTCCAGTACCCAGCGAATGGCCTGGTCATCATCAATAACCCATACTTTTTTCATGCGGCTTCCAATGGTAGCAATATCCTGAATTCTGTTTTGCCCGGCACCGAATCAAATTCGATCAGCCCGCCATGCTGGCGAACATACTCCTGTGCCAGGCTTAGCCCCAGTCCGGTTCCATCAGCCCGTCCCGTAACCAACGGATGAAAAATGCGATCGTGTAGCGCTTCTGGCACACCGGCACCATTATCAATCACCGACGCCACCAACACCAGGCGGTGCATTTTATTCAATAGTAAGTGCCGGTTAAGGATGCGGGTTCTTAAGGTAATGGAAAGCTTGTCCTTGTTTTTTACGGACAGTAATGACTGGGCAGCATTTCTGCCGATATTAAGATAGGCCTGAAGCAGCTTGGCCATATCCGCTTTCATATTAGGTACCGAGGCATCGTAATCACGCACAATCGTAATATCATCGCGATACTCTGCTTTCAGCAAGGCATACACACGCTCACACACCTCGTGGATATTAATAACAGACAAAAACAGATTATCCTGCCCCGGCCTGATCAGTCGATCAACCAGCTCCTGCAGGCGGTCGGCCTCGGCAATAATGACCTGTGTGTATTCCTGCAAGGCAGGATCAGACAGCTCCATCTCTAGTAACTGCGCGGCCCCTCTTAGTCCTCCCAGGGGGTTTTTAACCTCGTGACCCAGATTACGAAAGGTTTCCTGATGAATTTCCAGCTCTTTGATCAAGCGTTCATTGCGCTCGGCCAGCGTGTGCTGTTCAATTTCACGCACCTCAAGAATCACGCACCAGGCCTGCTGGTAAAGCCTTTGCAAAGTGGCGCTAACCAGCAATTTTTCTTGCCCCTGATTTTTAAGCAGACCACCCATCAAACCAAATGAACTGAATTCCCCATTCAAAATGGCCTCAAAAGCATGCTCAAACGCATGTTCATCTTCAAACAGCCGCCAGGCAGCCAAACCTTCCAAAGACCGACTTGAGCGTTCCAGCAAATGTTGGCCTGCATTGTTCACCCACCGGATCATGCCATCCTGGTCTAACATGAAAACAGCCGTGGCAAGCAGATCAAATGCCTTGCAGTCTTGAAACGTGACAGGAGAAAACCCGTTCATGTGTATTTCCTCTCCTGTCATACTCTGTTAGCTATTTGTGTGCTTACAGCGAATAATACATATCGAACTCAGCCGGGTGAGTGGTCATACGTAAACGGGTCACTTCCTGCATTTTCAATTCCAGATAGGCATCCAGCATTTCATTGCTGAACACCCCACCGCGTGTCAGGAACTCACGATCGGTATCCAGGGCAGCCAGGGCTTCTTCCAGCGACGCTGCCACGGTTGGGATTTTTTTATCCTCTTCAGGTGGCAAATCGTACAGGTTTTTATCGGCCGGATCGCCTGGATGAGTCTTGTTCTGAACACCGTCCAGGCCTGCCATCATCAAGGCAGAAAACGCCAGGTACGGGTTAGCCAATGGATCAGGGAAACGGGCTTCTACACGACGTGCCTTGGGATTGCCCACATAAGGAATACGGATAGAGGCAGAACGGTTACGTGCAGAATAAGCCAGCTTTACCGGTGCCTCGTAATGAGGGACCAGACGCTTGTACGAGTTTGTACCCGGATTGGTAATGGCATTTAGCGCGCGGGCATGTTTGATAATACCGCCAATGTAGTACAGGGCAAACTCAGACAAGCCCGCGTAACCGTTACCGGCAAACAGGTTTTGGCCATCTTTCCAGATAGACTGGTGGACATGCATGCCTGAGCCGTTATCACCCACCACTGGTTTGGGCATGAAAGTGGCGGTTTTACCATAAACATGGGCAACGTTATGAATGGTATATTTCATAATCTGGTTCCAGTCGGCACGCTCTACCAAGGTACTGAATTTGGTCCCAATTTCAAGCTGCCCGGCACCGGCCACTTCGTGGTGATGGATTTCTACCGGCACACCTTGCTGCTCTAGCAAGACACACATTTCAGAGCGCATATCGGCAAAAGAGTCTACCGGTGAAACAGGGACATAACCCCCTTTAACGCGGGGACGATGGCCATGATTGCCATGCTCTGACTCTTCACTGCGTGACCAGTAGGCCTCATCAGATTTTATTTTATATGAGCAGCCGGACATATCATCTGTCCAGGTAACCCCGTCAAATACAAAAAACTCGGGCTCGGGACCAAAATAAGCGGTGTCTCCCAGACCACTGGCTTTCAGATAAGCCTCGGCCCGTTTGGCCAAAGAACGGGGGTCACGCTCATAGCCCTTGAGATCGGAAGGTTCAACCACATCGCAGGTCAGAATAAGGGTTGGCTCTTCACGAAACGGATCAAGACGGGCCGTATTGGCATCGGGAATCAGCAGCATATCCGAGGCTTCAATGCCTTTCCAGCCGGCAATTGAAGAACCGTCAAAGGCCTGTCCAGACTCAAACTTTTCTTCATCAACCATTTTGGAAGGAACAGTCATGTGATGCTCTTTACCAAGCGTATCAGTAAAGCGGAAATCAACAAATGTGACTTCACGTTCACTCATCAATCTCAGGATATCTTGTGGGGTTGTCATGTTTTCTCCAGGGAAATCGTAATAGCAAGCCTTTCAGGCCATTCGATATAAGTAAAGCAATAATCGTGCCAATTGTTTGTGCACGATTATTTGCCAATTACATTATTATCGCAGCATCTTAAGGTATCAATACAGAAATTTTTAGCACCAGATTGGTGCAAATGAAACGGAATGCGTCATATTGGTGCGTTACAGGAATATACCCTGCAAATCATTCAGAAAACGCCAGCCAAGCGGTGAGGCCTTGATACGCATGGGATCGGCATCTAACAAACCCTTATTAAGCGCCTGTTCAAGTTGCCGGCTTATGCCTGCCAGCGACAGGCTGGTGCGTTCTTCATAACAGGATACCGGCACGCCATTTTTCAGGCGCAGCGCGTTAAGCATGAATTCAAACGGCAATTCAGTGCTATCCAATTCGCGCTCTTCAGCCAGATGAGAGCCATCTTGCAACAGCGCCTTTTCCATCCAGGAATCGGGGTTGCGTACTTTTGCCGTGCGCACTATCCGGTCATGAAAACTAAGCTTTCCATGTGCGCCGGGACCAATACCAATGTAATCACCAAACTCCCAGTAATTCACATTATGTTTTGCCATTGCCCCGGGGCGCGCATAAGCGGATACTTCATATTGTTCAAACCCCTTTGCAGCGGTTAGCTCTATAAGCATGTCTTGCAAAGCGGCACTGGTATCGTCATCGGGCAGGCCCGCCGGCGGATACTTGGCAAAAATCGTATTGGGCTCCATGGTTAAGTGATACAAAGACAGGTGCTCTGTACCAAAAGACAAGGCCATCTCAAGATCTTTTCTACAGGACGCCAGCGTTTGGCCGGGCAAGGCATACATCAGGTCAAGATTGACGCGGTTTACCGCCTTTTGGGCGATTTCAATCGCTTCAATAGCCTGGCGGCTGTCATGAATCCGTCCCAATATACCCAAGGCCGTATCATCAAAGCTTTGTATGCCCAGTGAAATGCGATTAATACCTGCTTCGGCATATTGCTTAAAGCGCAAGGCCTCGGCCGTGCCCGGATTGGCTTCCAGGGTTACTTCGGTATCGGGCCAGATATTTAAATAATTACGCAGCATGGACATCATGCGTTCCACCGCTTGTGCGGAAAGCAGGCTGGGCGTACCGCCACCGATAAACACCGTATGAATTTGCCGCCCCCATATAAGAGGCAGGGTTTGTTCAAGATCAGCCGCCAGGGCATTTAAGTAGCGATCTTCGGGCAACTCGCCCTTTTGCGCATGCGAATTGAAATCGCAATAAGGGCATTTTTTTACACACCAGGGCACATGAATGTACAAAGACAGCGGCGGCAAGCCCTGGGTAAATGAAATGGCCCGATTGGCCATCCCACCCACCTGTTTCCTGGTGCGGGAAAGCTCGGGAAAAACAGGAATAATTTCTTTCATGATGTGCTAATTTAAGCCTGCAGTTCGGCAAGCAGTTTTTTCAAGGCAATTGCCCGATGACTTTGCCGGTTCTTTACTTCGGGTGCCAACTCGGCCGCTGTACAACCCAGTTCGGGCAGATAAAAATACGGGTCATAGCCAAAACCGTTACTGCCGGCCGCCTGGGTGGCTATTTCACCTTTCCAGACCCCTTGGGCAATAATGGGGCATGGGTCGGCCTCAGACCGCACAAAAACCAGCAAGGCAATATAAGCAGCAGAACGATCGCTTTGATTGGCCAGCTCTTTAAGCAAACGCAGGTTATTGTTCTGGTCTGATTTCTCTTCCCCAAACAAGGTGGCGTAACGGGCTGACAGCACACCCGGCGCACCACCCAGGGCGTTAACCGTTAAACCGGAATCATCGGCAATAGCAGGCAGGCCGGTACACTTGCTGGCGTGGCGTGCCTTGGCCAGGGCATTTTCAACAAACGTATCAAAAGGCTCTTCGGCCTCGGGCACGCCCAGCTCTCCTTGGGGAACCAGCGTTATTCCCAATGGTTCAAACAATGCTTTGAACTCTTTCAGCTTACCCTGGTTATTAGAGGCCAGTACCACTTTTCCCTTGAAACTTACCACAACAATTCCCGTTTTTAATTCACTAAATACTTATTCAACCTACTTATTCAACCGGCCAGGCATCTTGCTGAACCCGCAACAAACTGGCAATGCCTTTCTCGGCCAGCATAAGCAGGCTATCCAGTTCCTGACGGCTGAAAGCCAGCCCTTCGGCCGTGCCCTGCACCTCGACAAACTGGCCACTACCTGTCATAACGATATTCATGTCGGCATCGCAACTGGAATCTTCTTCATAATCAAGATCCAGCACAGGATAGCCCTTGTACATGCCCACAGAAATGGCGGCCACCCGGTCTTTAAGCGGGTTTTCCGGTATTTGCCCGGTTTTAAGCAGGTGTGAAACCGCATCAGCCAGGGCAATCCAGGCACCGGTAATACTGGCACAACGGGTGCCGCCATCGGCCTGAATCACATCACAATCAAGATGAATAGTACGCTCGCCCAGCTTTTCAAGATCGATAATGGCACGCAGGCTACGGCCAATAAGACGCTGAATTTCCTGGGTACGGCCACTTTGCTTGCCGCGTGCCGCTTCGCGGTCGCTACGGGTATGGGTAGACCTGGGCAGCATACCGTACTCGGCCGTGACCCAACCTTTTCCCTGCCCTTTCAAAAAAGGGGGAACCTTGTCCAGCACACTGGCATTGCACAGCACATGCGTGTTACCCATTTTAATCAAAACAGAACCTTCGGCATAAGGCGTATAGGAACGCTCAACCTGCACATTTCGCAAGCCATTGGGTTCCCTGTCCGAAGGTCGTTTGAAGTCTATTGTCAGATCATTGCCTGGCATGCTTTCACCTATATAATTTACGTTGGTAACATTGTAGTATGTGGGCATTGGAAAATGGGCATTTCTTTAGCGTTTCTTTATTATCCAATGTGCATTAACATAGCACAGCAAAAAATTCACCAACCTATCCTTTGGAAATATTTATGATTCAAAGCATGACTGCTTTTGGCAGCGCACAAACCGAGTCGGAATTGGGTACCATTACCGTAGAACTGAAAAGCGTAAACAGCCGTTATCTGGATTTGAACTTCCGCATTCCCGATGAACTGCGACAAACCGAAAACGGCTTGCGTGAATTGTTAACCGGCAAAATCAATCGCGGAAAACTGGAAGCGCGGGTTTCCTTTATTAAAAACCAGGGCGCAAGTGCCCTTTCTGTTGACCCGGCATTATTGCAAAACATTGCCACCCTGCTGGCAGACGTTCGTGTTGTCATTCCCGACACCGAAGCCCCCCTATTGACAGACCTGCTTAATTGGCCCAGCCAGAAAGCCAAACCTGACTTGGCGACCGACTGGCACAAACAATGCCTGGAAACCGCCCGACTGGCCATTGAAGAGTTTATTATCGCCCGCCAACGCGAAGGCGAACGGCTTGCCAGTGCCATGCGATCTTACGCCGTCGCTATGACGGACATTGTTAATACCGTTGAAACCCTTCTGCCCGACGTACATGCCGAATACCGCACGAAACTGGCCACAAAACTGCAGGAAGCCCTTGACGCTGCCTGCCCCAATGGTTTGCAGCACTTAAGCGGCGAAGAACTGTCGGCCCGCATCGCCAGTGAATCGGCCCTGTTTTCATTGCGCATTGATGTAGAAGAAGAGATTACCCGCCTGCGTTCCCATATTAAAGAACTGCAGTTGCTGCTGAATGGCAACACCAACAGCAAACAAAGCACTGGCAAACGGTTTGACTTCCTGTTTCAGGAAATGAACCGGGAGGTGAATACGCTAGGTTCAAAATCCAGCTCTTTGGAAATTACCCAGGCCGTGATAAACCTGAAGCTGTATATAGAGCAATTGCGCGAACAGGCGCAGAATATTGAATAAATAATTAGAATAAATAATTAATTTAAGGGCTGCCACACACTGGCGACTGGCTTGTTGGATTTGGCCAGCCGCTGGATTGAGCGCTAACTCAAAAAATCAAATTTTCCAACCTAAAACCTGCCTGATGAGCGCCAGTTGTGCAAACCCGATTTACATGGAACTGCGGTAAATAGCAAAGCAATTCTTTTCAGCCATATACTTTTTGCTATGGCAGACAATTAAATTTCATTTCAAATTGTATCGCCATTCATCCATAATAGTGTTTTATAAAAATCAGCTTAAAACAGCAGGCAGACATATTCCCTATCAAGATAACCGCCCAAGCAATCCCATATTGTTATAAAGCGGCCCATAAAAAAAGAAACATGTCACCACATTACAAAAATCCACTTTAATGACAAGTATTTATAAATTTTGGCCTCAGGAGACCCCATGTTATTTTTCAAGAAAACCACGCTAATTGTCGCTGCTTTATCTTTTGCCTGCATTGGCAATGCCGCCCAGGCCAACACCGACTTTCCACAAAAAACAGTTACCCTGTACAGCGCATTTTCAGTAGGGAGTGGCCCGGATGTCGTCTTGCGCATACTAAGCCAGGAGCTGGGCAAAATCTGGGGCCAACCGGTGATTGTAGAAAACCGTCCCGGTGGTGGTGGCTTCATTGCGCTGGAAGCCGTTAGCAAGCGCCCTGCCGATGGTTATTCTTTACTGCAACTGGATAGCGAGCATGTTTCTGCCCTGCCACACCTGTACAAATCGCGCAACTACTACCCACGTGAAAAGTTTGAACTGGTAGCCTCTTTGTTTTACACGCCTTTCATGATTGCCGTGAGCGATAAATCCCCCTGGAAAAACATGACAGACCTTATTGACGCTGCCAAAACCAAACCCGATAACGTCACCTACGGTTCCTGGTTTGTAGGCAGCCCCGGCCACCTGGGAGGTGAATGGATAGACTCGCTCACTAACACAAAAATGCTGCATATTCCCTACAAGGAAGTCAGCCAGCTATATACGGCCGTTGCCAACAGCGAAGTAGACTGGGCCTATGGCACGATTCCTTCCACCCGTCCGGTCTATGACAGCGGCAAACTGCGTTACCTTGCCATTGCCGCCCCCAAACGCCACCCCCTGTTCCCTGATGTGCCTACGGTTGCTGAGGCCGGCGGCCCAGCCGAACTGGATGTCAACTCTATCGTCTCCCTGCTAGCCCCCAAAGGCATTCCAGAAGCCGTACGTGACAAAATCCAGGCCGATGTAGCCAAGGTGCTGTCTAATCCTGAAGTGGTTAAACGCTTTGACTCTTTCGCTTTTGACCCGCTAACCTGGCCATTAAGCGAATTGGGACAACGCCTGGATCAGAAAGAGGAGACTTATAAGGGATTGATTCAGAAAGCGAATATCAGTCTGGATTGATAAGCCAACTACTTCACCTCGAAATGAAACGTTTGCATCAATAAAGGCTGTATGCCGCCCTTTCCTGGCAAACGTTCCTTTCCGGAAAAGCGTCCTGGATTTCTGGTAATAAATCCCCAAAATTCCAAAAAACGCTTAATAAAGCGTGATTTAATGCAAATGCCCAAGTACGCTTCAGGCGTACCAAACTCATTGGGTGGAAACTGACTCACCAACATAGGAAAGGCGGTGCACACCTCTTTAATCATTTGGTTAATAGCACCACGACTTTGCAGCCGCCATAACATAAATAACCAAAATGGCCGCAGGTCAACATTATCATCAAACCCATCCATGTAGTTCCAGTTGAATTTGGTGGCAGCGACTTCCAGCATAGGCAGGAAAAAAGCGTTGATACCCTGCGTTTGATGCTGTTTTTGTACCGTTTTTTTAATGTGATAACGCCCTTTTCTTAAATAAATAATGCCGGCAAGATCGGCCAATATGCGTGTGTAATGCAGGGCATCAAATTTATCTTCGTTACTGCCCACGTAATCACTAATACTGGGTTCCGTTTCAAATTCGGCAATGGCAAACTCAGGCAACAATTCGCTAGCTTTTTTTACCAATTTCGCCGGCAAGTTTCCTTTAGCAGTTGCTTTAAAAGATCCATCCTGCTCCATGGCTTCATCTAAAATCAATTCCAGATAACGCATCACAGGACTGCCCGATAAATCGTCTGGCGTACGAATGGTGAGCAATTCCAGCTCATTAAACGGCGCATTCATCCAGTTAGCCAGTTGGTTAGATGAAAGACCACAAAACTCGGCCCTGGGCTGATTGTTTTGTTGCATTGTTTTGTGCTGGATCAGGGCATTTAATTCATCCAGACTCAAGTTTGGATTCATGGCCAGCGCCTGCTCAAGACTGTCAACCAGTTGCGCATGAGGCTTTGGGGCATTATCAATACAACAATGTTTATATTTTTTTCCACTGCCGCACGGGCATGGGTCATTTCGTCCAATTTTCATTTTAAGTTGCTTTGTACTGTTTGATTTTTGCAGCTGTTCACATTAATCATTTTCACATCCATCTAACCCACTGCCAGCTTAGCAGCTTGGTGCCACATAAATGGTGGCATTGGTGTTTTTAAACGCCAGGTGATATTCATGGGTTGGGACCCTGTGTGTGAAATATACTCAACCTCACCAAAATTCACGAATCCCATCGTTCGATTGTATTCATCTTTGGTTTATTTGTTAATGGTCATTATGAGAAAACCATGGTATAAAAATCATGACTTTATAACGATATGACTGCCTCCTTCCCTAAATAACTGTTATTTACAAACGTCAGGGATTTTAAAACCTGCCGAAAAAAACAAGGGACGATCACATACGAATCCATCATGACAGATATCATGGACAAGGCCAGCCGGAGCCGCTTAATGTCCGGCATTCATAGCAAAAACACCAAGATCGAAATCCTGATTAGAAAAGCGTTGTTTGCCCGTGGCTTCCGTTACCGACTTCATGTGAAAGATCTTCCAGGCAAACCTGATATAGTATTGCCTCGTTACAAAGCCTTGATATTTATCCACGGGTGCTTCTGGCATGGCCACAATTGCTACATTTTCCGCTTACCCGCATCATGCAACATCAACCAACTACAGCTTCAGGATAAACCGTCCCTAGTTCACTGAATATCCTAGTCTTTTCCAACTTACCCAATGTTGTCAATTTCATGGTCGCTCGATACGGACTATTTTTGATTCCATTGACAGAAAATTTTAAATATAACGGTTTTCCTAATTCAAACAAATAATACAATTCATTTTTGAATACCAGCTTTCCGGCTTGTTCCACATTAATATCTGAGCGGGCAACAAGACTCACTTTTTTTATAGGCCAAAGCTTGTTAATTTTTTTAAAACCAGGATTTTCTTCAGGTGTATCCGCCAACGCCAAATACAAAATTTCATTAATAATATGTTGTTTATACTCACTCAAAAATGTCTTTTCAGGAAGATGAAACCATTTCGCAGTACCTTTTTCAAAAGCCTCAAAATACTCTTTTGCTCTACCTTCCTCCGCGCCCAATGCAGCCGTCATGATCAGGTCCTGATAAAGCGACTGCTGCATTCCAGAATAAGGTATCCTGGCAGCCTCCTGCATATATAATTGGTCAGACAAAGCCTCAAGATTATTAACGCCTTTTGCGGGATTTCCTCCAATCTGGTCTTTCAAAAACTCCAGAAGCCAAATGTTGCCATCACTACCTCCTGCCATGTTTGGTAACAAAGCAAAAGCTCCAATACCAATTTCCGTAATAGCCTCTTGATAAGGGTTTTGTGTGCTTTCTTGATCAAAGTAACCGGGGTAAAGGGCAAAAGCCCCGAATACTGGACGACTCTTATAGCTTTTAGAAATACGAATTAAAGCATCACGGTACCTATGCATTTGGTTAATTGCGTCATCAGGCACAAAATCCGTTTTTTCAACATCTTCTGTCTCACTTTGATCAGATTTAATACGGTATTTGGCATCAAACAGCCATACAAAACTTTTTTTGCTTGGCCATGGAAAAGTAACTTCCAAGACGATATCCGGTTCTTGATTAACAACAAAGGTACGAATATCGCCACTATTTTTAGTGAATTTCGGTTCATGCGCCAACCTTGCCCGCAACCCATCACCACGCTCAAATTCAAATGCACCGGCTAAGCCGTCTTTAAACTGGTACTCAAAAAAATTATTAAGTTTTAAAACCTGTTTTTTTGAACAGCTTATTTTAAAACCAAGCTGTTCCTCAAGAATCTGTTTAAGAGTAAGGAAACACCATATCTCATAAATTTCAGCCACCGACTTCATTGATATTTCAGTTTGGTTTGCAAATGCATCTAAATAAAACCTCAGTTCATTCCAAACTTTATAAACTTCGCTATAACCGGTTTTTTGTTGTAAAACTAATGATTCACCATTAAGCCCTGCAAACCTACCAACATCTTTTAAAAAACCTTGTTCAAGCATTTTTTGCAAGGGTTGCTGCCATTGGCCTAACTCAGAAATAAACGCTTCAGAAACACGTTGCTTATTTTCTGTTTTTTGATTGTGGTTGCGGATTTTCTTTTCAAACTTGCTCAGTTTTTTTTTACATTCCAGGATCACATTCTTAATAAACCTGTTTTCCGGTGTATTTACATCAAGCCTTTTCTTGCTTACTTTATAACGCCTATCATATCGACCATTAGCAATATCCTCCAAAACCTTAACACCCAGCTTATGCAAAATACGTCCTTTAAGCCTGTCTGCACGGGTATACATTTCATGAGTTTGCAAACGGCTATGTGGTGCTTGTGCAATTACTTTAAGCCCCTTTTCAAAGCGCACTCTCATCTGAGAAAAATTTGCCAGCCACATCAGAGGAAAATTTCCACGGTGCTTACCTTTTGAGGCATCTTGGCCCGTTTTACCTGCCAAACCAAAACGCCAAAGCGGAAAATTTTTATCAATAACACGATACATAGCGGGCAAATCATGATGTAAATCCATTTTAGTTGGCAAAACCTCAAATGCAATGCTGGATTTAACAACTTTTCCATCCACGATATATTCAAGAGGTAACTTCATCCAACCCACGTCATTACCAGTATTGATAGTTCCCGTAAGACGGGCAGGAATTAATCCTTTTTTTTCCTTGGCAAACCGAAATCCATCATTTAACAATGCACTTCGATGCGTTAAATAGGCATCCTCAACAGCATCAAAAAATATCCATTCAAACTGATACTGTATATTTTCAAAAAACAAAGGTTCATCCAACAATAAATCTAGCAGTTGACTGCCAGCATCTGAAACCTTTTTGCCTTTTATCAGTACAGGCTCTCTTAGCATAAGAACCGGATCAAAACGGATGATTGATTTTCTTTCCAGACCGCTTTCTGTAGTAGTTACTTCTGTAAAGTTAAACGAGGATTGACCAGTTAGGGTTTGAATCGAATGAGCTGCCTTCCTACGATTAGCAAGCATAGTTTGATAAACTTGTTGGCGTTTAGTAATATCATTGCACCAAACGGAAAATTCAAATCGTTCTGTTCCCAAGCGTAATAATTCCAGCATAGTACTCGCCTTCTCCGCTAATGCTCCAATTACGGCCAAAAACTTGTAAAGCCAGAACCATCCAAACGCTTTTTCATCCACTCAAGCTTTTTTTTGCTACGACATGCAATGCGAATAACGTCTCCAGATCCATCATTTTTTTCACGATACAAATCTGGGCGAGCACCTGGATCTGCCTCTGATAGCTCCCAGAATTGACGAAATTCGTTGCCAAGTTTTTCGATCAGACAATCCAAAATCGAACTCTCACCACCCAATTTATCGAAATCACCTTCAATCCGTGGAAGCACTTTACACATCAGGAAATCATCCCATACCGCCCCTAACTCAAGTTCATTTTGGGGGTTATAAGAAACAACAGCTAACAACAACTCATTCAGTGCCCGATAAGCCAGTTTAAAGGGTGTGTTATCTAATACTTCATTTACCGCTTTCAAAAAACGAATGGATTTCTGACCGTCACTATCGTGTGTAGTGGCCAAAGCATCCAAATTAGCATGTGATATTACAGGATAGTAAAGAGTTTTATTCTGAGTAGTCGGCTCAAAAAAATCATCAAAATTATTAGGAAAAAACTCGCCAAAATCAAAGCTCAGAGCCCGATCGATCACCTTACGTGAAAATCCATGCGTGGTTTCATCCATATTTACCGTGCCAGCAACAATCAGGTTAAAGGGAATACCTATACCGTACTTCAGAAACAGTTCCCAGATTGAGTCATATTTACCATCATCAATCTTAAGCTCTTGCCTCAATTGATTCTGGTCTGCTACCTGCTCTATTGTAGTAGCCTTTAACAAAGAATCACTTAAATAAGTAAAAGAATCACCTTCCCAATTCCACTCCCTGGTTTCCAAAATAGACAAATAATCAGAAAAATACTGTTCTACAGGAGCCAAATTCATTTCATCCAAACACAGCCAATAAGGCAAAACACCACTTAAAGCATCTCGCTTGCCTGATACTACAAGGCATTTTCCATTTTTACCTGAGATCTGTTCACCAAGTTCAAAACCTGCATCGACTAATGCCTTCCATGCTTTTACAATAAATTTTAAAACATCAGTTGTAATATATTTCTCTTTACCATTTAAACGCGAAATATAACCGAGTAAATCACTGGGCTCATGCCAATCTGGGCGCACAGGAATCAAACAATAGGTTTCATTCAATGATCCCGTTGATTTAGCCTGTTCGCGTACAAAGCGAGTTTTACCTGTTCCTGAGATACCTGCTAAAAGAAGAAAGGGTTTTGATAAAAAAAACATCCTATTAATATTTTCTTTATTTTTAGTAGATATATACATTTTTTCTTTTCTTAACTTTGACTCAATATCAATCGATTCGATTTGATTGTAAAAAGACAATAGTTCTTCAAGATCATGTTGCAATACCTCATCATTAGGCAAACTATCCACCTCATATAATTTTGCAGATATATTTGATTTTTCATAGGATTTACCCAAATCAGTACTAGCTCTTAAATCAATATCTTGCACTCCCCAATTTTTTAATCTTGGGTTATTTTCCAAAACAATTGAAATAATTTTTTGAGACTTTTCTTCAGCTGCCTTATGTCCCAATTTTTTAATTGGATTCGTCGTTCCTTGATTCAAGGATAAATAAAAACCAGAACCATCAGCCCTAAACAAAAAAACGGGGTAAATACCTTCTTGAGTAGTAGAAGTCATATTTGGATTCAAAATAGATAACCAAGGAATATTTGCCCAGTTTCCTGCACCAACACTTGCTTTAAGCTGAAAACCAGATCCAAAATTATTAACTAAAGTTTCAATATCTTCTTTAAAATCTTGTCTAAAAAAACTAGCTAAAGCATGCCCTGCAAATGGTTCTTTTGTAGCTTGAACCCACGCCTTCATAAATTTTTCTAGCTTTTCTTTCAAGCCCATTTTTATCCTTTCAATTAATACGTTAATTTGTCATATATTTGGAATTTAGTTGAACATTTATAAAAAATTAATTCATGATGCTCTAAGAATATTATTATGAGAAATACGCACAATCACCCACGCCCCACAAACGGCATCTTCGTGGCCATAATCGTCACAAACTGCACGTTGGTTTCCAGCGGGAAATCAGCCATGGTACGAACGGTTTGGGCCACATGCGCCACGTCCATAATCGGCTCGGGCATGATTTCACCATTGGCCTGCAAAATGCCTTTCTTCATTCTTTCCGTCATATCGGTGCCGGCATTGCCAATATCTATCTGGCCGCAGGCAATATTATAGGCACGGCCGTCCAGCGAAATGCTTTTGGTCAGGCCGGTAACGGCATGCTTGGTGGCGGTATAGGCAATCGACATGGGGCGTGGTGCCGTGGCTGAGATAGAACCGTTATTAATGATCCGGCCCCCTTGCGGCTCCTGGTAGCGCATCACATGAAAAGCGGCCTGGGCACACAGGAACATGCCGGTCAGGTTCACATCCACAATCTCACGCCATTCCTGGGCCGAAAACTCGTCAATGGGTACCGCTGCACCACTTTTTCCAGCGTTATTGAATAACACATCCACCCGGCCATATTCGCGCTGGGTTTGTTCAAACAAGGCTTTCACCTCGTTTTCCCTGGTGACGTCCGTAGGAATCACCAGAGCCCTGACCGCATCCAGTCCGGCTGCGGTGCGAGTTTCTTCCAGCACGTCCTGCCGTCTTCCTGCCAACACCACCCGATAACCCGCACTTAGCAATTCCAGAGCAACCGCCCTGCCAATACCGGAGCCCGCTCCCGTTACCACCGCCACTTTATGGTTTGAAATGCTCATTGTTATATTCTCCAATGTGTTTTATTTGGCATATGCTACCAAGAATGAAGCGGGCTGGCACCACTTGAGGGTATTTAACGCGGACTTTTTTCTGTTTATTTATTAATAGCACTTAATTTTTTGTTATCCTTGCTACTTCTAAAAAAATGGACTCGTCACCATGAAGAAATATCCCGGTAATGTATTTATGATTATCGCTCCCAGCGGTGCCGGAAAATCCAGCCTGGTCAATGCCCTTCTGAAAGAAGATACCGGTATTGAACTATCTGTTTCCTGCACAACCCGTCCCCCCAGACCGGGTGAGGAAAACGGGCGTGAATATCATTTCATCAGTGTGGAAGAATTCCAGGCACTTAAAAAAAACGATGACTTGTTGGAATGGGCAGAGGTGCACGGCAACTTTTACGGCACACCCAAAACCCTGATCAAGAAGGCCATAGCAGATGGCAAGGATATTTTGCTGGAAATCGACTGGCAAGGCGCCCGTCAGGTAAGACAGCAGTTTTCCGATGTCACCGACATCTTTATTTTGCCCCCCTCGATTGAAGAACTGAGAGTCAGGTTAACCCGTCGCGGTCAAGATGAACCAGACGTAATTGCCCGTCGCTTATTAGCGGCCGGCAGCGAAATTGCGCACGCGCCAGAGTGTGAATATGTTATCATTAACAATGATTTCGAGGTCGCCCTTCATGAGCTGAAGCAAATTATTGCTACGGCTCGTTTACGCTATACAGCGCAAGCTGCAAGACACGAAAAGCTATTCGCCGATCTGGGTATTTCAAAAGCCTCTTCCCAGTAGGCCCACTATCATTTTTTCCAATATTTTTCAGGTTATCAAATGGCACGTATTACCGTTGAAGACTGCTTAAAACAGATTCCAAACCGCTTTAGCCTGACGCTGGCGGCCACTTACCGCGCACGCGAACTGGCCCAGGGTCACGAGCCACGCATTGAAAGCGACAAAGACAAACCAACCGTTATTGCCTTGCGCGAAATCGCCAGCGGTGTAACGGGTCTTGAAATGTTGCGTAAAGTACCCACCTGAAGCACTTATCAGCAAGGATTAATACACTATGACTTTTAAAGGGATTAAAGGCGCATCATCCACGATTTTGCATGCACTGCGTGCAGGCTCGCCCTTTAAAAGAAAACAGAAAAAATCCGCCAAACCGCTTGAATCGGTGCAACTTGCTTCAGGTAAAACCGCACCGGTTAATGATCCTCCCATTGCCACATTAGCCACGCTTACCGAAATGCTGTCCAGCTACATGGACAACAAAGATATCGAAAAGGTACGTGAAGCCTACCGCTTTGCGGACCAGGCCCATTTAGGGCAATTTCGTTCCAGTGGCGCGCCCTATATTACCCACCCCATTGCGGTTACCGAAATATGTGCTGGCTGGAAGCTTGACGTCAATGCCCTAATGGCAGCCCTGTTGCACGACGTGATCGAAGACCAGGGCGTTCTAAAGGCCGAACTGGCTGAAAAATTCAACCCCGATGTTGCCAATCTGGTTGATGGCCTTACCAAGCTAGAAAAGCTCAATTTTGCCACCAAGGCCGAACAGCAGGCGGAAAGCTTCCGTAAAATGCTGTTGGCCATGGCCAAAGACGTTCGCGTTATTTTAATCAAGCTGGCCGACCGCCTGCACAATATGCGCACCCTGGATGCGGTAGACCCCGCCAAACGCCGGCGCGTTGCTAACGAAACACTTGAAATTTACACCCCTATCGCGCACCGGCTGGGGCTTAACTCCCTGGTCCGCGAACTCCAGGATTTATGTTTTGTGGCCAGCTCGCCCAACCGTTATTCGGTCCTGCACAAAGCGGTCATGGCTGCACGCGGCAATCGTCGTGAAGTCCTTACCAAAATCACCGACAACATCACGGCCGCCTTACCTGCACAAGGTATCGAAGCCGAGATTTCCGGTCGTGAGAAATCCCTGTTCAGCATTTATAAAAAAATGCGTGAACAAAAAAAATCCTTTTCCGATGTGCTGGATATCTACGGCTTCCGGATTATCGTACACACCCTGGCCGAATGCTATCTGGCCCTGGGCGTCATTCATCAGCTGTATCGCCCGGTACCGGGCAAGTTCAAAGACTATATTGCCATTCCCAAGCTTAACGGCTACCAGTCTTTGCATACCACCCTGGTGGGCCCTTATGGTACCCCCATCGAATTCCAGATACGTACCCGTGACATGGACCACATTGCCGAAAAAGGCGTGGCCTCTCACTGGATGTACAAAAATGACGATGTTTCGTTAAACGACCTGCAAAAACAAACCCATCGCTGGTTGCAATCGTTGCTGGATATCCAAAGCCAAACTGGCGACTCGGGCGAGTTTCTTGAACACGTCAAGGTAGACCTGTTCCCCGATGCGGTTTATGTACTTACACCCAAAGGCAAGATTATCTCTTTGCCACGCGGTGCAACACCCATTGATTTTGCTTATCTCATCCACACAGATATCGGCAACCATGCTGTTTCCGCCAAAATCAATGGTGAGTTTGTTCCCCTCAAAACAGAACTCAACAGTGGCGACCGGATCGAAATCATTACTTCTCCGGCATCCGTACCCAGTGCCCAATGGCTTAACTATGTCCGCACTGGCAAGGCACGCTCTGAAATCCGGCATTACCTGAAAACAGTCAAATACAGCGAATCCATTCAGTTTGGCGAGAAGCAGCTCTTGCATGCCCTGCAAGAACTAAAAATCCCAATGCCGCCCAAAGATGATCCGCAATGGGAAAAACTGGCCAAAAGCACCGGCGCCCATTCGGTTGATGAAATTTTGGCCGATATTGGCCTGGGACGTCGTCTGGCCGCTGTCGTTGCCCGCCGCTTCCTTATCGACAACGAAATTGTAGCAACCAGTGCCGCAGTGATTGATGAAATATCAGTGGCCAAAACAGGTACTATTTTCATTCAGGGCAACGAAGGTCAGGCTGCGCAGCTAGCCAGTTGCTGCCGCCCAATTCCCGGTGACACACTAATTGCCTGTATCCGTCCTGGCCATGGCCTGGTCGTTCACACCGAAGACTGCCCCGTCGCACATCGCCAGCGCACACGTGAACCGGAACGCTGGGTATCTTCAGTTAGCTGGGACCAGGAAACCACCAAGCACCTGCCTACCCGCCTTGAAATTACCATCAAGAGTGAAAAAGGGGTTTTGGGACGCATCGCCGCACAAATTGCCACGGCCGACTCCAATATCATTCAAATGTCCATGAATGAAGAAGCCCTTGAAACCGCCACCATCCAAATTACCATTCAGGTAGATGACCGCAAGCATTTAGCCCGGGTTATCCGGCTAATGCGGCACGTACCACAGGTAACCAGGATTATCAGGATCAAAGGTTAAGGCTGGTATTTTGCACCCTGCCCGCCTGTAATACCAGCTGTTGCTGGCAACGGCTGGCAAGGACCGTATCGTGGGTAACCAGTACCAGGGTACTTCTTTTTTCCTGATGCAACGCAAACATTAAGTCCATAATATGGGCACCGGTTGTTGCATCCAGGCTTCCGGTCGGTTCATCGGCAAATAATATGGCGGGTTCAACCACAAAAGCCCGCGCCAGGGCAACACGCTGACGCTCTCCACCAGATAAGGTTTTAGGGTAATGATGGGATCGCTCGGCAAGACCCACGCGCTCTAACATGGCCCAGGCAGCCTCTTTGGCGAGCTTGCCCTGTAATTCCAGTGGCAACATGACATTTTCCAGGGCGGTTAGATTAGGCAGCAACTGAAAAGACTGGAACACAAATCCCACATGATAGGCCCGTAACTGGGCACGCTGGTCTTCATCCAGCACAAACAGGTCCTGCCCCATCAAGTGCACACTACCTTGACTAGGCACATCAAGACCGGCCAGAATACCCAGCAAAGTAGATTTACCAGATCCAGAACTTCCGGTAATGGCCAGTGTCTTACCTTTTTCAAGTAAAAAGGAAATATCCTCTAAAATACGAAGCGGGCCATTGGCATCTTCCACCATTTTATTCAGACCATTTACTTCCAGGGCTAATATGTTTTTCATAAATCAACTACTCAAATTATGTCTGACGCTGTTTATATCTAGCGCCACCTTTCAGTTCGCTCATGCGCAAAGCACCAATAACAAGACAATACTGGTTATAGGAGACAGTTTATCAGCAGAATATGGCATTGAAAGGGGCAAGGGTTGGGTAGAAATAATTAAATCCGAATTTCTGGGTGATTATGACAATTATGAAATAGTCAATGCCAGTATTAGCGGCGATACTACCAGTGGCGGCCTTAGCCGCTTACCAGCCTTATTAACCCGGCACAACCCTGCTGTGGTCATTGTGGAACTGGGCGCGAATGACGCTTTGCGTGGCCTGTCCCTAGCCGACTCTACAAACAATCTTGAAAAAATGAGCGAATTAAGCAAACAGGCACAGGCCAAAGTGGTCATTGTGGGCATGCAAATTCCACCCAACTTTGGGCCAGTGTATTCGCAGCAATTCAAGGATATGTTTGCCCAGGTGGCACAAAAACAAAAAGCCCTGCTGGTACCCTTCCTGTTTGAGAATTTTGCGCTGGATAAAAGCATGTATCAGGACGATGGCATTCATCCCAATGAGTCCGCACAAAAAACCATGGCGGAAAATGTCTGGTCTGTATTGGAACAAGCCATTAATTAACAAGTTCCCCCAGGTTTGCATGCCTGCTTAATGGCCGGCTTTACCCATAGAAAAACCCCAAAAACCGGAAAATTCAGCACCGGTTTTTGGGGTTTATGCATGTAATGCTATGCAATAAGGTTTACGCGTTAAAGCGCTTGCCTTGTTTAATCACCCAGAATCACTTTTTCTGCTTCGGGGAATATCTCAACCTTATGATCTGCACGCAAGATCTGGGTAACACCCTGGGCGACTTCAAGCGCAACACCCGACTCTAAGCCTGGTTGCAGAAACTGCGTGAAAAGCGTTTTCATTTCTGGATTACCTTCGGAAACCTTTTCAACCTGCGCAATAACATAACCATTAGGCGTTTCGGTACCTACAAAAGAAGGTAGTTTATCTGCGGGTGCAGCCATGATTGTATTGAGCATTGCTTCAGGCAATTGCTGGGTCATCAAACGGCTAATCACCGCTTCCTGGCCAAATCCGGTAGAAGTGAGCTCGCCGCTTTCCTGCAACATTTTCAGCTCTTCCTCTCCGGCCAGTTTGGCCAGTTCCAGGGCTTTTTCATTCCTGATACTGGTTTCAACCTCGGCTTTGACCGTATCAAGCGCAGGAATGGCGGCAGGCACATCTTGTTCTACACGAACCACCAACAATTCCGAAGGTGAAATTTCAATCACACCCGAGTTGAGCTTCTGATTCAGGACTTCATCTGAGAACAAAACCTCGCGAACCCGTGGCGTCTCGAAATATTTGGCAGCAGGGCTGGCAGAAGCCGCTTTTTCACCCACCTGCTGACCACTTAGTAAACGGTCACGGGCCACACCATTAACGGTTTTAAGCTCAAGCTGAAGATTATCGGCCACGCCTTGCAAAGATGAACGATCATCATTAACCTGCTGTGTCAGGCCTGTGGCCAGATCAGCAAATTTTTCTGATGCCAGTTGCAGGCGAATTTCTTCCAAAACATCATTTTTAATGGCAGACAGCGGCTGAACGGCCCCTTCGTCTATCTTGGCAACCTGGATAATGTGATAAGAATTGCCCACTTTAACAGGATCGGTAACACCAGGTTGAGTCAGTGAGAAAATGGCCTCATCAAGAACGGGGATGTCGCCCCTGGACAACAGGCCCAGGCTACCATCCAGGTTTTTAGTACCTACATCATCGGAATACTGTTTTGCCAGCGCCGAAAACTGGGCTGGATTTGCCTTGGCCTGTGCCGCTATATCCTGGGCTTTTTTCAGGATTTCTTCCTGGGCAGCTGCATCGGCACTGGCAGGCACCATGATCTGGATATGGTTAACCTCACGGCGCTCTTGCTTGGTGTATTTGCCAATGTTGGTTTGGTAATAGGCTTCAATATCCGCTTCTGAAACCTCGGGTACCGATTTTAATGCCGTATCCTGGTTAAGGATAATATATTGAACATCCACGTAACGGGGAACTTCAAGCAATTTGCTGTTTTTATCGTACCACTGTTTGATATCGTCTTCAGAAACCGTGGCCTCTTGCTGGTATGAAGAAAGCTCAAATTCTTTCAGTCGAACCGTACGCTCCTGAACCATGGCCGATTGCAATAAGTCGAGTGTTTTTTCTGGCAGCGAAACGGATTGTACAACGGGCTCCAGCACATGGGCATAAGCCAGGTTCTGACGCACATAAGCCTCGTAGTCTATATCCCGAATGCCATTAGCGCTAAGAAATTCGTTGTATTTCTGGGGGGAATAAACCCCGCTTTCATGAAACTGGGGATTGGAGCCAATGGCAAAACGAACCATATTGTCGGTAGCGTTGAAGTGACCATCAATCATTTCCTGTTGCACCACCTGAGAATCAATAAGCTGATTCAGCCAGGCTTGCCGGTTAGCCGGCGTATCTACTTTGGAAACATCAAAATTCGCACCGGCTTCCATTCTCATTTGATCCAAACGGGTGCGCCAGGATTGGTTAAACTGCTCTTGGGTAATATTGGCATCTTTAACGGCTACCAATTTAACATCGTTGGATACGAAACTTTGGTAATCGGCCACGCCAAAAAAAACAAATGACGGGACCACCAAAAGAATCAACAATGCCAATACAATACGTTGGTGTTTACGGATAAATTCAAACATTAAGCTCTCAACTTAGACTGCGAAAATCAGAATATACATTATAAATATCGCTGTTGGAAAAAGGGATTTCCCATTTTAGTCTTTTTCACTTTTAAAATAGACAATTCAGCCTTGTTTTATAAAAAGTCGCTTTCAAAGCGGCTTATATCTTCCTACAATACAATAATATAACTCTTCAAATCCACCTTTAAACCCTATGTCAGCCAAAAATACTTTTGAATGGCGCTATCCGCGCCTGATCGCCCATCGTGGTGGCGGCTTCATGGCCCCTGAAAACACCCTGGCCGCCATGCGTTGTGGCCACGAGTACGGTTTTTCCATGCTTGAGTTCGATGTCAAGCTCAGCCAAGACAATGTACTTGTCCTGATGCACGATGATACGGTCGACCGCACGTCAAACGGGATTGGACTTGCCGCCAGCAAAACCTTCAGGGAATTGTCTGAGCTGGATTTTGGCGCCTGGCATTCCGCCTTCTATACCGGCGAACCCATTGCCACGTTTCTATCGGTGGCCCGTTTTACCCAGGAAAACAATCTTTTCTGCAATATAGAAATCAAGCCCTGCCCAAACCGTGAAGAAGAAACCGGGATCCTGGTCGCCAATGCGGCACGCCAATGGTGGCATCATTCCCATCTGCTCCCCTTAATCTCTTCTTTTTCTATTGAAGCACTGGCTGCGGCACAAAAAACCGCCCCCGAATTGCCTCGCGCCTTGTTAACCGAAGACCTGGCTGATAATTTTATCGAGGTGCTGGAAAGGCTGGATTGTGTCGCCATCAATATAAAACAAAGCCTGCTTGACCAGGAAAAAATAGCGCGTATTCATCAAGCCGGTTACAAGGTTTGTGCCTGGACTGTCAATGACTATCAACGCGCCAGACAATTATTACAATGGGGTTGCGATGCCCTGTTTACCGACGAACTGCTTCGGGTAACACCCGAGATGGCTTAATAGCCTGCAATAACCTCAAGGATATATTTTGTTCAGTTACCGCCACGCCTTTCATGCAGGCAATCATGCTGATGTTTTAAAGCATTCCATTTTGTTGCATATTTTGCAATACTTCAACAAAAAGGAAACCCCTTACTGGATTATCGACACCCATGCCGGTGCCGGCATTTACGATCTGGAAGATGCCTGGGCAGAAAAAACAGCTGAGTTCCGGGAAGGCATTACCCGAATCTGGGACAATACCAACCTGCCCCAAGACCTGCAGGTATATATTGATCATATCCGCAACCTGAACGATGGCGGGGATCTATCGTATTACCCGGGATCTCCCTGGATCTCCCTGGAACTGATGCGTCCCAAAGACCGTCTGCATTTGTTTGAGTTGCATCCAACCGAAATTGACGTTATCAGGGACAACATTGATCAACAGGGCAGCGAAATTTCACGCCAGGTAAGCATTTTTGAAAAAGACGGTTTTTCGGGCCTGAAATCACAGTTGCCCCCGGTACCCCGAAGAGGTATTGTTTTGATTGACCCTTCTTATGAAGACAAAATGGATTACCGGCACACTTTAATGGCTATTAAAGACGGCCTGAAACGCTTTTCCACGGGCTGTTATGCGGTTTGGTACCCGCTCATTAACCGCAAAGAAGCACATGACATGGTCAGGCAACTTGAAAAATTGCCCGATACCCAATGGCTAAACGCTTCTTTGGCGGTTAGAAAACCGGCTGCCGATGGTCACGGGCTACACGGAAGCGGCATGTTTATTATTAACCCGCCTTATACCCTGCATGCAGCATTGGAAAAAAGCCTGCCCTATCTGGCAAAACATCTGGCCCAGGACAGTTCGGCAAGCTTCAGCCTTACTCGTCAGGGTAATTAATTTCAAGAATTTCCAGCTCGTCCATACCCGAAGGCGTCCGCAAACTAACCGTATCGCCTTCCCTACCCTTGATAAGAGCTCTTGCCACCGGAGAAATCCAGCTGATCTTCCCCTGCAAGGGCTCTGCCTCATCAACGCCAACAATCGTTACCGTATGTTCTTCACCTGCCTTGTCGATATACACCGCTGTCGCGCCTAAAAACACCTGATCTTTATTAGGCTGGGTGGAAGGGTCAACCACTTCGGCAATTTCAAGTCTTTTAGTCAGGAAACGAATGCGCCGGTCTATCTCGCGCAATCTTTTTTTACCGTACAGGTAGTCTCCGTTTTCAGAACGATCGCCATTGGCGGCCGCCCACGAAACGATTTGCACCACATCGGGCCTCTCGGTATTAACCAGATGCACCAGTTCTTCGCGCAAGGCGGCATAACCATACTTGGTAATATAATTTTTGGTGCCCGATGGCAAGGCTACTTCCGTGCCTTCAATGCCATCATCTTCATCGTCCTGATCGGATTCTTTAACAAAAGCCTTATTCATGATTTAAATTAATTCCTCCCAGATGGGGGTAAGGCCACTTGGCAAAGGGGGAAGCTTACCAAGGTCCATCTTGCTTTCAGAGGGGCTGTGAAAATCAGAGCCACACGACGCTAAAAAACCGTATTGCCGGGCAATATGGGCGTACTGGTGGTATTGGTCAACCGTATGGGAGCCCGTCACCACTTCTATGCCTCTGCCCCCCATTAGTTTAAACGTTTTAAACAGGGTGCTGAATTCATTGCGGGAATATTTATACCTGCCCGGATGGGCAATGACGGCAATCCCGCCCGAATGCTTAATCCAGTTAATGGCTTCTTCAAGCCCTGCCCAATCACCCGCTACATAACCCGGCTTGCCATCGCCCAGGTACTTGTCAAAAACCTCTTGCATACTTTTGCAATGACCGGTTTCTACAATATAACGGGCAAAGTGCGTCCGGCTAAGCAAGTTGGGGTTATCCGCATATTTCAAGGCCCCTTCGTAGGCATCCATAATGCCAAATTGCGCCAGCTTGTCTGCCATTTCCCGTGCGCGCACTTCTCGATCGTCACGAATCCGGTTCAAGCCGGCATTCATGACTTCGTTTTCCGGGTCTATGCCAAGGCCCACAATATGCAAGGTATGCGCTGCCCAGGTTACTGAAATTTCAATACCCGGAATATAAGTCATGCCAAGCTCTTTGGCTGCCTGTGCGGCCTCTTGCTGACCACCCACCTCATCGTGATCAGTCAGGCTCCAGACATTTACGCCATTGCCTGCTGCTCGCGTGGCCACTTCGGTGGGGCTTAACACACCATCTGAAACGGTTGAGTGACAATGCAGGTCTACGTTTAATCTGACCAAACCATCCATTATATTTTCCTACCTGCAAAAATGTTTTATGAAAGCAAAAACTCACGGACCGTCTGGATTTGCGTATCGGGCATCAGCGTAGGCGCATGGCCTACCTGGGGAATTTCCACCATTTGGCTGTTTTTATTTTGTTCCAGCATTTGGGTAACTGCTTCACGACTTAATAAATCGGAGTTTTCGCCCCGCAAAATTAAAATGGGGCAATCAATAGTTTTATAAGATCGCCATAAATAAGCTTCGGCCGCAGCAAGTGCGCCTTCATTTTCCTGCTCTTTAAATGTTTTGGCTATCCCTACATCGTAATGACTTTTCCAGGCATTGTCCTGGAATTTAATCACACTTTTTGTAAACGCAAGCCATTGCTGATCATTAAGTGGACCAAAAGAAGCCGCGTTTATCTTCATATGTTCTACCGCGTTTTCAAGGCTTTCAAACACTAAAGCCTGGCCTACATAGGTACCAATGCGACGAATGGATTCCAGCTCTATTTTGGGGCCTACGTCATTAAGTACCAGCTTGTTCAGGGCCAAGCCGGTTTTTCCCGGCATATCTTCATGACGGGGTTCCTGATTGCCAATATAAAGGTCTGCATTATGCACCAGTCCGGCAAACACCATACCAATTAAGCCGCCCATAGAGGTCCCGATCCAGTCCAGGGTTTTGCCGTTAATGCGTGCCAGCAAGGTAAAAATGTCGGACATATACTGCGGCACTGCATACAGGGACGGATTCAGCAAAAAGTCAGACGCTCCCCTGCCAACAATATCGGGACAAACCACCCGATATTCACCCGACATGGCAAGGGCAATGTCATCAAAGTCTCGTCCGGTTCGGGTTAAACCATGAACACACAGCAATATCCGGTCGTTGTCAGGATCACCCCATTCCCAGTAAGCCATGCGATGCACGCCTGCCGTACTAACGCAATTGACATAATTCAAACGTGGTGATTGCATGATTTTCCTCCGAAGTTTACAAGATAATGCTTATCACTAGTATATGCCGAGCTTAGCGGGCATGCCAATAGCGTTTTGTTGCAGGGCGTGCGGCCAGCAGGATTAATCCCTGTATTGAAGAACGCACGGTAATGGCGCCATGCCTGTCGGTACGCCAGAAAACACTGCCAGCGTTTTCCCAACGTTGCTGTACCTGCCTGTGTGGATGGCCGTAACGGTTCAGGTAGCCGTTCTGGACAATCGCATGATCGGCTTTCAGGGCCTGAACCAGCGCCAGTGAAGAGGAGGTATTGGCACCGTGATGCGGTGCCACTGCCACATTGACCTTTTCCAGCCCCTGTTGAACCAGGTCAATTTCCTGCTCAACATGAATATCACCACTTAGCAATGCGCTGTGCTGACTGCCCTGTACATGCAATACACAACTTTGTTCATTGCCGCTTTTGTCTGGTAAAGGCAGTTGCCCACTATTCAGGAAGGTAAAACTAACCCCATCAAAGCTAAACGCCTGCCCCTGCCCACAAGGCAGATAAGCCAAGTCCCTGTTAAGCAAGGCATATTCACGATCCAGCCGTTTTTCTTCTTCAGCCAGAAACCGGTCAAGCCCGAATGACCCATACGCCATACCGGTATGGATGCCGGCAATCACTTCGGCAAAACCACCGGCATGATCCACGTCAGAATGGGATACCACCAGGGCATCAAGCCGCTTTACCCCCACCGATCGCAAATAAGGCAATATGACCCGGCTTCCTGCCTCATTGGCATGGCTTGTTCTGGGTCCGGCATCAAACAGCACGGCATGCTTTTGCGTTAACACCACCACCGCAGTGCCCTGCCCCACGTCCAAAGCAATCAAGTTCCAGTAACCGGGCAAGGGTCGATCGGTTTTCCCCAGGAAAACCGGCACCATGAAACACCAGGCCAGGTTTTTATAAGGCAGCCCTTTGGCCTGGCACACAATAAAAACGCCCGCCAGGGCCAGCAACAACCCCCATAAACCGGGGGTGGCAATATAGACACTGGCCCATGGCAGTTGGGCAAACCACTGGGTTAGATCAAGCACCCATTGCAATATGCCATGCGCAAGATTACCCAGACCCTGTATGGATGGCATATGTAAATTTAACAGGGCCAGCAAGGCAAACAGCAAGGAAAGCGGTGTAATGACCCAGCCGACCAAGGGGATAGCATAGGCGTTCACTAAGGGTGATACCAGTGAAAACTGGCTGAAAAGCAAGATTAAAAATGGTGCCAGTGCCAGTGTAATCATTAATTGAAATTTTGCCGCCAATGCAAAGACCGATAATGTTTTTCTGCCCTTGTTTTGCGCATTACCCTGCCCCTGCTGCGCATGATGCCGTCCCAGCCAGACTAACACGGCCACGGCAGAGAAAGACAACCAAAAACCGCTGGACAGCATGGCCCAAGGGTCCAGCAACAAAACCCCCAAACAGGCCAGCAAGAGGATAAAAAAAATAGGCATTCGCAGGCGGAACAGGATCAGGCCATAACCAATGGCCAGCATAAGCAATGTTCTTTGCGCCGGCACGCCCCAGCCCGCCAGCAGGCAATAAGCCCAGGCAATCAGCAAGCCGGCAAAAGCGGCCAGTACATGAACAGAACGATGGTCTGACAGCAACTTTCCTTTAAACCTGAATTTTTTACCCAACCATAAAACCAGGAAATTGCCTAATACGGCCAGCATCGTAATGTGAGACCCGCTAATGGAAACCAGATGCGTAATGCCCGAAAGGTTGAACAGTTTCCAGTCATCCTGGGCAATCCCGTTCTGGTCTCCCATGACAAGGGCCATCATGACGGGGCCATAACGTTTATCTTTCAAGTAAGGCAACATGGCAGTACGGACCTGGTCCCGCCCCCGTTCAACCGCCATACGGAAACTGCTGAACGGTTCATCAGCCAACAGCCTGGGCTGCCCCTTTACCGCCCCTATGGCTCTAATGTTATTGGCAAAGGCATGGGTTTCAAAATCAAAACCATTGGGGTTCATGGCGCCATGCACGCGTTTAAGCTTTAAAGACATCTCCCACAGCTGGCCTGGTCTGATCAGCGGCAGTTTATTTTTGATGTCTATGGGTTTGCCATAAAGACCCGGCCATTTCCCAAGCTGCCACCGTACCTGTATGTGTTTTGGAATGCCCTGTAAAGAAAAACTGTCCTGCACCTCGGCCTTGAACTGCACATAGTCTGGCCCGTATAGGGCAATTTCGGCAACCTGCAAAATTACCCGGCTTGTTTTATTTTCGTGAATGGTTGAAAGGCTGTCATCCAGCCGCAGCTGCGCCCTATAGGTAGCGTAAGCCATGCCCAGCAAAACGCATAACAGCCCAATAATAATGGTTTTAAGCGCCGGCAATTTGACGGACCATAAACACAGCCACCCGGCCAGCATCAAACCTGCCCATAAACCAATAATTGTTAATGAGGGCAGGTCTGGCAATAACTGAATACAGGCAATACCCAGGCAAGCGCCAGCCAGACAAATCCAGTAAACCCGCATGATCTTCTTTCTGCTGCTGAAAAGCAGATTCTAATCAAGTGGGCAAGCTAAAAATCCTTTTCAGGACAATATCATCCGTGGCAAAACCCGTTTGGCATTGTTGGCCGTACTTTGGCTGATGGTTTCAAGGCTTTCCTGCCTTAATACAGCCAGTTCTTGAGCAATACGGAAAATTTGGCCGGGGGTGTTACGCCGGTTGGGTTCGTGCAACCAAGCGGGCGGGATATCTGGAGAATCGGTTTCAAGCACCAGATTAGAAAGATCCAGTTCACTGGCCAGGCGACGTATTTGCAAAGAACGGGTATAGGTCATGGCGCCCCCTAGCCCCAAGGCAAAGCCCAAATCAATAAATGCCTGGGCCTGTTGGAAACTGCCATTAAAGGCATGGGCGATACCGCCAGACAAAGAAAACCGGCGCAAATACTTAAGCAGTGTGTCCTGTGATTTGCGCACATGCAAAATCACCGGCAAATTGAATTGTTTCGCCAGGCTTAACTGGGCCGAATAAAAATACTCCTGCCGTTCACGGGGCTTGCCGCTGGCAATGTCGGTCACAAAAAAATCCAGTCCGATTTCACCCACCCCGACAAAGCGCGGGTCATTGATGGAACGGGCGATTTCCTGCTCCAGCAAGCCCAGGTCTTTATCTTGCGCTTTATGCACATACATGGGATGAATGCCCAATGCATAAAAGCCACCCTCGATGCGATGAGCCAGCTTCTTTACAGTGGCAAAATTGCTTTGTTCCACGGCCGGAATCACCATGATGTTGACCCCTTGCGCATGGGCATCAGCAATCACTTCGTCGCGGTCATGATCAAACTCAGCCGCATCCAGGTGGCAATGTGTATCAATGAGCATGACTACTCCTGTTTATACCCAGGGTAAACAATGAATCCCTGTATGCACACCCTGCATTAAACGTTAGACAAATGTCGGGCAAATGAATGATTAAACGGGAACATCGGTTTTACTATCCAGCAGGCCTTTTTCCATCACCAGCTGACGATCGGCCAGTTCGGCCAGTTTAGGGTCATGGGTCACAATCACAAATGCCGTATTGAATTCCTTATTCACTGATTTTAATAAAGAAAACATGTTCTGTGCTGTTTCCCGGTCAAGGTTGCCGGTGGGTTCATCGGCCAGCACACATACCGGGTTGGCCACCAAGGCACGGGCCAGGGCTACACGCTGGCGTTCACCACCAGAAAGCTGGCTGGGTTTATGCGTAACCCTTTGTGCCAGGCCTACTTTGGCCAACACCTGCTCTGCCATTTTACGTGCCTTGGCGCGATCCATCCGCCTGACAATCAAGGGCATGGCTACGTTATCCAGCGCACTGAATTCGGGCAACAAATGGTGAAACTGGTACACAAACCCCAGGCTTTCATTACGAATATGGCTGCGTTGCTTTTCGGACAATCCGGCTGTACGGGCTCCGTTCACCAGCACTTCTCCGGAAGTGGGTTCATCAAGCAGGCCCAGGGTATGCAACAAGGTGCTTTTACCAGAACCGGAAGCCCCAATAATAGCGACCATTTCACCTTGCTCTACATCCAGGTCTATGCCCTTCAGGATATCCAGCCGAGTATTGCCGTCTTCATAATATTTAACAATAGACTTTGCCTGCAAGGCATATTTTTTTTCATTAGTCATGGCGCAATACCTCGGCAGGTTGCAAACGGGAGGCCCGCCAGCTGGGATACAGGGTAGCCAGTACGGAAAGCACCAGGGACGTCAAGCCCACTGCGGTAATATCGCTAACTTCCGGATGGGACGGCAACTGGCTGACAAAATAAATACTGGGGTCAAGGAAATGAATCCCGAAAAGGTTTTCTATAAACGGAATGATGACATCAATATTGTAGGCAACCAGGCACCCCAGGAACACGCCCATAAAAGTACCGACAATACCAATTAAAGAGCCCTGTACCAGGAATATTCGGGCCACTTCTGCCGGACTCGCACCCAGTGTCCTGAGGATGGCAATATCCGATTGTTTGTCTTTAACCGCCATGACCAGCGAAGACAGCAGGTTAAAGGCGGCCACGGCAATAATTAGCGCCAGAATCAGGAACATCATTTTCTTTTCTGTCTTAACCGCGGCAAACCAGGTCCGGTTATCTTGCGTCCAGTCACGGGCCACAATACCTTGAGGCAAGCTGAACATTAATTGATTGGCCACTTCCGGGGCCTCTAGCATATCCTTGACTTTTAGCCTGACACCTGCCAGCCCCATATTACGAAACAGCACCGCACCATCGCGGGCGGCAATAAAGGCCAGGCTGGAATCATATTCATAATGGCCGGAAGAAAAAATGCCGGAAATGGTGAATTGCCGCATGCGAGGTGTAAAACCGGCCGGGTTGATGGACCCCTGCGGAGACATCACTAACAGGGTATCACCCACATTCACCCCCATATGATTGGCCAGCGTCTGGCCAATCACCATATTGAAAGTACCGGGTTGCAGCGAATCCAGGGAACCCCGGATGATTTGATCGGGCAACTCAGACACCTTGCCTTCATTGGCCGGATCAAGACCGCGAATTTCCACCCCTTTCAGCACATTGCCACGCGCCAGCATGCCTGAAGAGGCCACAAAAGCGGAAGCGCCCACAACATCAGGATTTTTTTCAGCCTCGGTAGCCAGGCTTTGCCAGTCTTCCAGGGCGCTAAGCGCATCAACCTGCGGGTTGAATAATTGAATATGTGGCAGCACCGACAGCATGCGATCGCGTACATCCACCTGGAAGCCGTTCATCACGGACATGACAATAATAAGAGCGGCAACCCCCAGCGCAATACCTGCCATCGAGCTGCCCGCAATGAAAGAAACAAAGCGGTCGCGATTTTTTCCTCGCCCTTTTGCTCTTGTCAATCCCGCATAGCGGGAACCAATCCATAGTTCGTAAGGTATTTTCACAAGCGTAAATGATTCACAAAGATTACAATTCCAACATGGATATTGTTATTTCAGGGATACTTCCCCACTCATCGATTGCTGCCGAACTGGCCAGCCAGGCGGCCAAAGCCGCGCCAAGCCTGTTCCAAAAGCTGGAAAACAGCAAGGGAACCGTGCATTTGCTGGATCCTGGTGAAACCGGCTGCACCCCTTTTGAATACTGGCAATTGGCACATCGACAATTTACACCGGCTGGACAGCAAAATTATGCCGCTGGCCTTGGTCCGCTTTATGCCCCCCGTCAGTACAACCGGGATCAACCTGTCTGGTTGCTGGAACTGGCACATATCGCACTAGGCGCAGCCAATGCCACTTTACTCACGGCCGATGATCTGGTCATATCAGAATCGGAAAGCTTAGCATTATTTGAAAGTGCACAGGTTGTTTTTTCCGAGAGCCCTTTCAAATTACTGCAATTTGATACGCAGCGCTGGCACATTGAAATTCCCCCCGACATGGTATTGCCCTCATTAAGTCCCAATCTTATCGCCAGCCGGTTTGTTTACGACTGGTGGCCGCAAGATACCGCCAGCCGCCCACTGCGCAAACTAATTAATGCACTACAGGTAGAATGGCATGAACATCCGGTCAACCTGGCACGCCGGCAAGCAAACCTGCCCCTTATTAATGGCGCCTGGGTCTTTGGCGGTGCCACGCCTGCACAATTGCAGCCAGCGCCCACCGCCAACCCGCCACGCATCCTTCAGCAACTTGAAGTGGCTCACCGCAAGCAGGATTGGGGGCAATGGCTGGCCATTCTGGCCAATCTTGAACAGGATGTTTTTAGCGCCTTGCCGGCCAATAAAAACGGCAATCTTATTTTGACCGGTTATGATCGGCTGGTTGTTGTATCGGCGGACGCCATGCCCGCCTGGCTGTGCAAACTGTTAAATCGCAATCACAAATGGAAGGACTGGTGGTGTCAATAAAAATAAGTGATCGGGAGCAAAACCCCGGTTTTCAGCAAGAATTGGAAAACGCGGGCATTCACGCCCTTCTGGCCCGTCTTTGGGCTTCACGCGGGGTGAATGATCCTGCACAAACACAGCCACAATGGCAAAACATGCTGGCCCCTTCCCTGCTTTCCGAAGTTAACCAGGCCGCCAGCCTGCTGGCCGATGCCATCGAGCAAAGAAAAAAACTCCTGATTATTGCCGACTATGATTGTGATGGCGCCACGGCCTGTGCAGTAGGCATTCGTGCCCTGCGCCAAATGGGGGCCGATATTGATTTCCTGGTACCCAACCGCTTTGAAACCGGCTATGGCTTATCGCCGGCCGTGGTTAGCCTGGCCTGCCAGCACCCCAATGGTAAACCCGACATCCTGATTACCGTTGATAACGGCATTGCCAGTGTTGACGGTGTACAGGCGGCCCGGGAGGAAGGCATTGATGTTATTGTGACCGACCACCACTTGCCCGGTGACACCCTGCCTGATGCCCTGTGTATCGTCAATCCCAACAAGCCCGGCTGCACGTTCCCCTCCAAGAACCTGGCCGGTGTAGGGGTTATTTTCTATGTCATGCTGGCCCTGCGTGCGCAAATGCGCAAACGCGGGCACTTTGACCCCAACGGCGGGCCAAGGATTGATAACCTTGCCGACCTGCTGGCCCTGGGCACCGTGGCCGACGTCGTCCGCTTAGACAGCAATAACCGCTTGCTGGTTACCCAGGGGCTGAACAAAATCCGCAAGGGCCACTTGCAACCCGGCATCAAGGCGCTTTTCATGGTTGCCGGTGGCAATTTCCAGGAAGCCAGTGCCACTGACCTGGGTTTCAAAATTGGCCCTCGCATCAATGCTGCTGGTCGTCTGGCGGACATGAGCCTGGGCATACGCTGCCTGGTGACCGATGATGAAACCGAAGCCCTGCATTTGGCCCGGCAACTTGATGAGATCAATCAGCAACGCCGCTCTATAGAGCATGAAATGAGTGAGCAGGCCCTGGCCACGCTAGCGTCCCCTGAAAACAGCCAATCCGCCAGTATCTGTGTCTTCAACGAAGGATGGCACCAGGGGGTGGTTGGCATTGTGGCTTCCCGCCTGAAAGAAAAATTCTGGAAACCCACCCTGGCCTTTGCGCCTGCCGATAATGATGAATTACGCGGATCGGGCCGTTCTGTCCCCGAACTGCACCTGCGTGACGCACTTGATCTGGTGTCCAAGCGTCACCCCGGCATGATCCTCAAGTTTGGCGGCCACGCCATGGCAGCCGGACTTTCTCTTAAAACAGCGCATTTTGAAACCTTTGCAAGTGCCTTTAATGAAGCGGTACAGGAAATGACCGGCAGCAGCAGTTTTGAACCCCTGCTTGAAACAGACGGCTCATTAGAGCCCATGTATGCCACGGCTGAAACTGCCCTGCTGCTGCAAAACCAGGTCTGGGGTGCCGGTTTTCCCGCCCCGCTGTTCAGGGATGTTTACCGCATTCGCAACCAGCGCCTGCTCAAAGACAAGCACCTTAAATTAAAGGTTGAACGCAACCAGATTCTGTATGATGCCATCTGGTTCAACCAGCAGGAAGCCCTGCCCGAGTATGCCGAACTGGTTTATGAGCTGGTACCTAACCAATGGAATGGTGTGGTGTCTGCTCAACTACTTGTCAAGCATGCCCGGGATGCCGCATAAGGGAGCCTGTGGCACTTCAGGCATTGCCGACACCAACGGGTGCGCAAGCGTTGAAAACGCTTTATACTTTGGCGCTTGGATTTAGAGGAACTAATCAGTGATGAAAAAACTTTCCTGCCTGTCAGGCTTACTTGCCTTTGCCTTTATCATGGCAGGTTGCGCAAACATGCAAAGCCCCAGCGCGCCCATCGACAATGTCATCAATACTGTTGGTGATGCTTTTGGTAATATATCCGGCCAAAAATCAGGCAGACCATAAAATCTTTTCACTGTCAAAAGCCCTTTTCAGGGCTTTTTTGTTGTCATGCGTTAAAATGTAAGGTTAGCAAAAAATAAAATTTGATCTTAGGAAATATAATGGAAGCCGAGCGCCGGAATCAAATCTTAGCAAACCTTGAAGATTACACTGAACGCGAATCAGACCTTCGGGGGTATCTTTGACTACGAAGAAAAATCAGAACGCCTGCAAGTCGTCAATCTAGAACTGGAAAACCCGGATATCTGGAACAATCCAGAACACGCCCAAGAGTTGGGCAAAGAAAAGAAAAGCCTTGAAAAAATCGTATTGGTGTTAAGCGAACTACAGCAAAACATCAAAGATTCAATAGATCTGTACGAACTGGCCGACATGGACGACGACGATGCCACCTTAATGGCCATCGAAGAAGACGCCCAAAAATATGCCGACGTGCTGCAAGGCCTGGAATTCCGCCGCATGTTCTCCAATCCGGCTGACCCCATGAACTGCTTCGTGGATATCCAGGCAGGCGCTGGCGGCACCGAAGCCCAGGACTGGGCCTCCATTCTGTTGCGCCAATACCTTCGCTATTGCGAAAATAAAGACTTCAAAACCGAGGTGCTTGAAATCTCCGATGGCGATGTGGCCGGTATCAAATCCGCCACCATCAAAGTCGAAGGCGATTACGCTTTCGGCTTTCTGCGTACCGAAAGTGGCGTGCATCGCCTGGTTCGCAAAAGTCCGTTCGATTCATCCAATGGTCGACACACCTCTTTTGCCAGCGTTTATGTTTACCCTGAAATCGACGACTCTTTCGAAATCGATATCAATCCGGCTGATTTGCGGGTAGACACCTATCGTGCCAGTGGTGCCGGTGGCCAGCACATTAACAAAACCGACTCAGCCGTTCGTATTACCCACGGCCCTACCGGTATTGTGGTGCAGTGCCAAAACGACCGTTCACAGCACCGGAACCGCGCTGAAGCCATGTCCATGCTACGTTCAAAACTCTATGAACTGGAAATGCGCAACCGTATGGCCGATCAGCAGAAGCTGGAAGAATCCAAGGCCGAAGTGGGTTGGGGTCACCAGATTCGCTCTTACGTACTGGACCAAAGCCGTATTAAAGACCTGCGTACCAACGTTGAAGTCTCCAATACACAAAAAGTGCTGGATGGCGATCTGGACATGTTCATTGAAGCCAGCCTGAAAAAAGGTGTGTAAATGAGCCAAACCATTGCTATCGTTACCGGTTCGTCCAGGGGACTGGGGGACGCGCTGGCCAGCCAGCTGGCCACGCAGGTTAACCAGCTCATTACGGTAGCCCGAACCGATAACGCGCAATTGCAGGAACTGGCCCGGCAACAAAATTGCCAGCATGTCCATTACCGTGCTGACCTTGCCGATCCGGTACAAATCAACGCAGTTGCCCAGGATATTTTTTCCCAGCTGGACCTATCAGCCAGCCAATACATTCTGATCAACAACGCGGGCACCCTGGGGCCTGTTGGGCAATATAACGTCCTGGGTCATGAAAAAGCCCTGGACATTGCCAGCGCCTTCAATCTGAACGTCAATAGCATCATTATGCTTACCTCGGCTTTTTTAACGGCCACCCGCCATACCGGGGCCGATATCCGGGTCATTAACATTTCGTCTGGTGCCGGGCGCGCGCCTACCCCTGGCTGGGGTGTTTATTGCGCCACCAAGGCAGCCCTTGACATGTACACCCGCGTGGTAAAACAGGAAGCGCCACATGCCAGACTGGTATCATTGGCGCCCGGCGTTATCGATACCGGCATGCAAAAACAAATTCGTGAACTGGATCTTAACCATTTCCCCAATCGTTCACGTTTTACCCAGTTGCATGAAAAAGGCGAGCTGTCCAATCCCGAACAACTGGCCCACCAAATTCTGAATTATTTACATCGTGATGATTTCGGCCAAACCGAAATTGATGATATTCGTCACTATTCATAAACCATAACCATGACAGAACAACATAATCCTACCGCCCCCGAACAAGATGAAAACCGCCTGATTGCCGAACGCCGTGCCAAACTGGACAAGATCCGTGAAGAAGGCATTGCCTTTCCTAACGACTTTGTACCCGAACACAAGGCACTGAAATTGCACGAACAGTTTGATGGTTTCGACAAAGAAACCCTGGACCCGCAAAAAGTGCCTGCCAAAGTAGCCGGCCGCATGATGCTCAAGCGAGTTATGGGCAAGGCCAGCTTTGCCACCATCCAGGACGATACGGGCCGCATTCAGATTTATCTGGACAGGAATTCGGTGGGTGAAGAAACCTATAATCAGTTCAAGCAATGGGATATTGGTGACATTATTGCCATCGAAGGCCGTGTATTCAAAACCAACAAGGGCGAGCTTTCCATTCATGCGGAAAGCATTCGCCTGCTTGCCAAATCACTGCGTCCGCTACCCGATAAATTCCACGGCATTGCCGATCAGGAACTGCGTTACCGCCAGCGTTATGTAGACCTGATTATGACCGAAGAAACGCGCAATACCTTCAAAACGCGCAGCAAGGCAATCAATGCCATTCGCTCATACATGCTTGACGCCAACTTCCTTGAAGTTGAAACTCCCATGTTGCACCCCATTCCGGGCGGTGCCGCGGCCAAGCCGTTTGTAACGCATCACAATGCCCTGGACATGGAAATGTACTTGCGTATTGCCCCCGAGCTTTACCTCAAACGCCTGGTCGTGGGTGGCTTTGAGCGTGTCTTTGAAATTAACCGCAACTTTCGCAACGAAGGGGTGAGCCCACGCCACAACCCGGAATTCACCATGATAGAGTTCTATGCCGCTTACACCAATTACCAGTGGCTCATGAACTTTACCGAAAAACTGCTACGAGATGTCGCTATTCAGGCAGCCGGCAGTGCCGTCCTTACCCATCAGGGTCGCGAACTTGATTTAAGCAAGCCCTTTGAGCGCCTTACTATTGTTCAGGCTATTACCAAATACGCCCCCGAGTACACCGAAGAACAACTGGCCGATGAAGCATTTTTGCGTAACGAACTGAAAAAATTTGGCATTAATGCTTATGATTCAGTGATGTCACGGGCGGGTATTGGTGCCCTGCAGCTAGCCCTGTTTGAAGAAACTGCCGAAGCCAAATTGTGGGATCCGACTTTCATTATCGATTATCCTGTCGAGGTATCACCTTTGGCACGCGCATCTGATAGTGTTCCTGGCATTACCGAACGCTTTGAATTGTTCATTACCGGCCGTGAAATTGCCAATGGCTTTTCTGAATTGAATGATCCTGAAGACCAGGCTGCCCGCTTCCTGGCCCAGGTGGAAGCCAAAGACGCCGGAGATGAAGAAGCCATGTTCTATGATGCCGACTACATTCGTGCACTTGAATACGGCATGCCACCGGCAGGTGGTTGCGGTATTGGCATAGACCGCCTGGTTATGCTGCTCACAGACAGCCACAGCATTCGCGACGTATTGCTCTTTCCGCATTTGCGTAAAGAAGGTTGATTGTTACAGCATTTTAAATAAAGTTACATTCCTTTATTCGGCGTGATTTGCTATAGTTGTCCTTTCTAAGCTGGGGGGACACTATGTTACTGGCGTTTCTGGAGCAGGCTCGCAATGAAACCATGGCACGCCGTGAACTGACTATTCAGTCTCACGCGCTGCTGGTTGTACGGGCTCTGGAGTCAATCTATAGTGCCCTACAGCGCAAGCCGTTCGAAGGCGTCGATTTTGACGCACTCGCTGCCCTCATGAACCTCTTCGATGCCATGCTCTACTACGCCGACCGCGAACACCAACCGGGCATGACTCGCAAAGAAGCGGAACGCTGCCTGGTAGAACACCTGCAGGAAGCGTACCCGGGACAAGAACCTTTGGGTTATACCCAGGTAGCCAGCAAGATTTTCTCAACAATCAAAGATCCTTTCCGGCTCCGATACTACGACTTCACCGAACGAACGCACTCCGATGAGCAAGTGGTTCGCCTGATACGCCACGATCAAGTACCCGGCTCCGACGATATCCTCTGGTCGCTGACCGATGAGGGCATGTTGTTCTATACCCTTCGCCTGGACGAAACGCCAATCGAACGTGCTGCCATTTTGGCCTGGCGTACTCTCAAAACCATCCGTCGCGGTGAAATCGATAAAGCTGTACATCAGATCCAGGCAACGCAGCGCCAGTTAGAACAATACCTTATTGGCATGCGGATGAAAGTTCGTGCGGCACAGGCGGGAGATTTGAGCGCATCCTACGCACAGGATATCCGGCCGATACTCAGTGACTCTTTTGATAAGACCGGAGAGGTGTTGGAACATATTCAGAATACCCTTGCAACCATCACTGAAATGCTGGCCGAAGGACGCTCAACACTACACCCTGACAAGCTGAATAAACTGCGCAAGGCGCAGGAAATCTTCACCGAGGTTATTACCTTCACTCTAGGCTACCAGGATTGCCTGCTCAATGTGAATAAGGATTTTGAAAAGGCTCGCCTGAAATTGATTATTCCCAGGGACAATAAGCTGTTCCGGGAGACGCTAGAAAAAGGCGCCCTCAAACCATTACTATCTCACACCCCAACAATTGCTGAACAATGTATGGATGATCTGGTTACACACCTGCTTGCCCCGCGAAACCAGGATGCTGACCAACACCCTCTGCTTGATTTGAAGGCGATGCTGAACCTCTATCTTGATCAATTTAACGAGGTATTGCCGCACGAAATCCAGGACCCCACCGAACAGCCTGTAACGATTGAATCCACCCTGCACTGCATTCCGGAGTTTGTAATCCGGCACTGTAGCGACTGGGTGAACAACCACCTGAAACAGCATGGTCACATCAGCTTTGCGGACGTATTCAATGCCTATGCGGATGGCGAACTATCCGAACTGGAGCAACAAGTCTGCCTGCTCCACATAGGCAGCCTGGCGACCAACAGCGATCCCGCCCTTAAGGTTGATGTCAGCAACTCGCCTATCGAATCAGCATTATGGCGAGCCGATAACATCACCTTACTGAGAACCCCCGAACTACCTTTTGAGGAGTAGTTATGTACGATGCAAATCAATACGCCAAACGCTATGCCGAGATTGCCACGCAAGCAATCATGAACGCACTGGGGTATAAAATGGGAAATGAGGCGATTCAACAGGCACTGGAACTCCAGGGCAACATCCTGTTTGTGGAAATTATCCGTGGGATCGCAGCCGGTATGAAACTGCGCTATCTTGGTATCCACGAGAGCTATGGGGTGTTGCTAACGGCCGAAGGGCGCGGCCCATATGCACCCACCTTGGGTTGGCTGAACAAGCGTCTGCTACCAGAACTAACGGCCGAGCAGATGAATACAGAACGCAAGGAACAGCGCCTCTTCGCAGGCCTGACCCTGATCGCGCTGCTTGCGGACATGTTCCCCAACCCCGATGCGGTTCGGATCGAATCAGGTCAAACCAGTAGCACCAACGCTGCTTCAGTAGTGGCCAAGCTCAACGATGTAGCCGACCAGGTCATCGCACAGAACAAAGCTGCGGGCGACGAGACGGTGGATGGTTTGCTCTTCGCTGCCCGGTTTGTGCAGGAAGAGCGTATTCCCCGCATCCACGATGAAAAGGTGGGACGCGTCTCCAGTATTCGCTCGCAAACAGAGATGGCGATGCGCTGGATACAGCTGCTGCAAGAGGAAGGCTTTCTGGCCGAGGACAGCAGCCTGTCAGGAGAGTCTGACTGGTACCCGACCCAGAAACTCAAACACTATCTGCGTCATACCGGTATTGAAGAGACGGTGCGCTTTGTGATGGATATCGATCCCGCAACAAAAAAACCGTCAACCACCCCGACCAACGATAAGCCGACGGTATTGGCCGACCAACCGCCACCCACTCCGGTCGAAGCAGCTGAAACACAACACACACTGGAGATCTGATCATGTGGTTGATCAAACGAGTTTATATAGATGGCGCTGGCTACGAAGAGGCCTTCTACAAGGACCTCACGCTCGATTACATTGGCTTTGCCAAAACTGCCGGGCACGCTACTGATACGGCACGCAACACCCAGGGCAAGAATGCAAAAAAAGTGCTCAGCACCTATCAACAACTGGTGAACGGGGGTGGCAAGTCCACCTACATTGCTCTGCTGCTATCGATTTTCGAACCCTCCGTCAACGACTTCACCCAGTACCTTGCCAACCGTCGCCAGAGCAAATTCCACTACCGCAATTACTTCCACAAGGAACTGTCTGTTATCCTGGTGGAAATGGTCAATGAAAGCGACCAAACCCTGCTACTGGGACACGCCCATCAGCGCAAAGGGGATGAAGTAGATCGCATCTTCTTTATCTGTGACGCATCCGATAACCTGCTTGATACGCCATTTGATGAGGTGCCCTCGTATTCTCGCGCCGAGCGTGATCGCGAGTTGCGCCCCTACGCCAACACCCTGCACAGCTTTGAGGGCTGGCTTAACTTCAAGGCAGGTGGCGACGCTGGTGTGCACTGGCGCAAAACCGGGGCAAACAAAGAATGGCGCTCGTTTCTATTGGAACAACGGGTCAACATTGATCTAATCAAGACAATGGTGACCTTCAACTCCGAAGAAGGCGGGCTAACTAAATTCATCGACTACAAGACCGAGCAGGATTTTCTCGGTGCCTTTTTTGCCTGCACCATGTCCAAGGACACCACCGAACAGCTGCGGGATCTAGTGACGAACGAAGTTGATCGCCAAGGAGAGCTGGAGGCAATTCGACGCAACGAATCCTTCCTGGGGGATGTTCTCTCTAACTGGCGAACATTTCTTGAACCGGCCCGGAAACTGGAGGTTGTCGAAACGCAACAACAGCAGATGGCTGAGGGATTTCGCGATTCGATGCGCGATCTCATCGCTCTTTCCGAGAAATCCCGGATAGAACAGGACCATCTAATGGAGCAGTCTGAAAACCTGCAAAAAAAGATTAACCAAGTAAACGTTGACCGCGTTCTGCTTGGCAAACGCAAGATCCTGCTCGAATATGATCTGGTACTGTATAAATTTAACGAGCAACAACGCAATGTTGCCGCACTTAAAAATGAAGCGGACACTTATCAGCAGCAGTTGCAGATTGCTCGTGCCGCTATCGACTATAAAACCTATGCAACAGCAAAAAACGCCTACCGGCAGTCGGATGAAGCGCTTAAGGTGTTCCAGGGCGAGACGGAAAAACCGCTGCAGGCAATCTTCGACCGTATGGCGGGTGAGGCATTAAGTGCGCTATCGCGAGCGATCAGCGATTATCGTCAACAGGAGACCTTGATCACAGACGAGCTGACAAAGCTCAAACTGAATATTCAGTCCCTTAAGCAAAACTGTGGCAGCTTACAAACCAAGCTGGGCAGGCTGGACTCTGAAAGCAAAAAATTCCGAAAGGACAAGATCACGGGCGAATCACGTCGGGATGCGTTGCACGATGAAGGCCTGATCCAAGGGGATGAAACCCCAATGTCAGCACAACACCGACTGGCATTAGTCTTGCAGGACGCGCTGCAAAGTGAGACACAAGCAAAAATCAATGCGGGCAAGGCCGAGGAGGCCCTAGAGGAACATCATCAGGTGATCAATCGGGCCTCGGTGGCACAAAACCAGGCCCTGTACGCATTTACCCAAGTCAAGCAAAAGCACCAAGAAGCAGTGGACAGTGCGCGATCGATGTCCGAAACCTACCAATCACTCCCCGCACCGACCCAGCGTGCTCTTGATCTTGAGGATACCAATTGGCACAGCGCCCAATGCGGATTGCGGATTGACAATGTGTTGACAGCAGATACTCAAGCGCTGTCTGGTTTGAAGCAACGCTTGTTGATCGTCCGGCATGAACTGAATGAGCTAAAGCTTACTGGACACGAACTGGTCTCCAAACAAATCAACAAAGCGCTTGAGGCATTTTACGCAGCAGGCGTAGCGCGCGATAAGCTTTGGGCTTTCCCGCGTTACTTCGCCAACGCTTTCAATGATGATGCGACGCGTATCGCAGAGGTGATCGATAAACATCCAGGTCGTTATCTGAGCCTCGTTGCCCTGGATGACGCAACGCTTGCACAAGTTAATGAGCTTAGAGACACAATATCATGGAAAGGGATGCCCGTTGCAATCTATCGTTTCGATGAAGCCCAGGATCTTCAGGGAGTGTCACCCGATTTGGAACAGGTGGTGCTTTCCACCCCCGATAAATACGGTTACAGCCAGGCTGCCTACGCGGCAAAGTTGCAAGAGTTGGAGCAAACTGTCGCCTCGCAAGCGGCCTGCGTAAAAGCAGCAGAACACGACCTGACAGCGCTGGTTGCCTTCCAGACTAACTGGTGCCAGCATAATAACCAATACGGCAAGCACTGGTTGGGCCTGATTAACGAGCGGGAACAGGCGGGCACAGAGCTGATGCACAAGCAAGCCAAACTGGAGCAGGCCCAGCAGCATGAACAGAAACTGCGAAACGACAAAACACAAGCCAAAGAACGCGTTGAACACGCCCAACAACTACATTTACAGGCCCAGCAAGCGCATGACACCCTAACTCGTTTTATTGAAACAGAGTGGGCGGCCCGGGACACTGCGATAAGCGAGCTGGCCAAATTGCTTGAACAGACAGCGCAGTGCAAAGAGACGCTTGAATGCCAGGGTGAAACGTTGATGCAAATGGAGCATGCGGAAGTGGACAAACGCACCGAGGCCACCCATCTTAAGATACAGATTGAGCAGTGGACCAGTCTACGCAAACAAACATTTTATTCAGGGATATCGGAAATCGAAAGCTCTGATGTCCGAAGCCCGCAAGACGCTCATGAGGCGGCCGTCCAGGCCCACAGACAGCTACTTGAAGCAGCTCAAGGAGATCAGGTCAAAGAACTTAAGCAGCAGCGAGAAAAGGCAGAACGGACACAGAACGATGCTTACAACCAACTTTCTACTCACTCTGCCTACCAGAAGTACCCGAACGACGTTGAAACAGAGGCCTTCCGCGATCTCGTGCTGATTAACAATCGCATCGCCCTGCTCGAAGCACAGAAAAAAGCCTGTATGGAACGTGAAATTGATGCACGGGCCACTTTGCAAAACCTGGAGCAGAAATACATAGAGGCACGCGACGCACTTGTCGACGGCTTTGTATGGGAGGATAAACCCACCGAAATTGAGACGATAAAAGCTACCCTTAGCGATATCAACATAACTCTAAAAGAGGCCTTGAGCCAACTTGACAATTTGTCAGAACAACAAAAGCTTCTCACGAAAGAGACTGAAGCTGTGAAGGAAAATCTCCGGAAGGCTGAAACCGCTCGGGCCATGATTCAGCCTTACACCACGACCTTGGCCGCTGGTCTGCCCCTCAAGATTTTAAATATCACCGAGTACGTCAATACACTACGTACCCAAAGTCAACGGTACGCACAGCTGACAGAAACGCTGAAAAAAGAAAAAGAGGATGTAGAAATTGCCTGGGCCCACTTTCGTAGCCGAGTTGTGGAAGAGTCTGCCAAGGATCCTGAGAATCGTGCCAATCCCGAATACCTGAGGCAACTGGAAACCATCGCAACATGGCGAGAGGTGCTGGGCGATCTGGATCGCATCAGTACAGGGATTACAGAAGTATTTGAAGCAGTGCGTGACAGTCTGGAGCAGTTCCAGCGCTCAATTGAACTGACAGTCACTCACCTGGCAGCTCACCTGGAGCGGGCCCTCAAGTTACTCAAGCGCGCTACATCCGTCAAAATTCCGGACGATTGCCCCGTGCTACCCGGTCGCCCCATTCTGAAGATGGCGGATCGACTGAATGACCTCCCCGTTGAACTCAAGGGTTTTGCCAGCGCCCGGCTGCAGCAATGGATTGCCAATGGACAAGTACCCCGCGCGCCTAACCGGGACGCATTAACGGCCGATCTGGTTCAGGCAGTTTTCAATGAGGGCGCACTTGAAGTACGCCTATTAAAGACCAATGCCAGTCGACCGCAATGGACCGATATCACCCAATTAGAAGGATCAGGAGGGCAAAGACTCACCTCCGCTTTCCTGCTGTTTGTGACGGTTGGTAAGGTTCGAGAATACGATACGGGTATTTCGAGTGCAGGTTTCTTACTGTCCGACAACCCTCTGGGTAAATCAAATGCCGATGATCTAATGCGAATTCAAACGCAAATGGCCAAGGCCTATAATATTCAACTTATCTACTTGACCGGTATTTCAGACGAAAATGCCCAGTCTATGTTTGATAACCACCTATTCCTGAACAAGGTTCAGAAACTGAAGCGACGTGATCTGGTAACTGTTGATAACGAGCGTCAAACGCTGTGGGCAGCTTCCCTGGTCTCTAAACCACAACCCGTGACGGTTTTATAAAGCTGACATACTATGAGTGATGTAATGAGATGGCTAGCCAGACTGGAGTTAAGCGCCAACAAACACCGTCTTGCTGCCAGTAAAGGAGCCCGCACGGTTAAGGCCAAGGCGGTACTGGATGAGGTGCTGCAGGCACACCGTCAGGAAGCCTTGAACCATAACGCCCCTGATTTGTTGCGTCAGGCAATTACACAACTGCTTGAGGGTGACTGGCGCGCTCAGCCCAAGCGCGAAACCAGCTGGCAGGTCCATTGGCGCGGCCTGAGCCTGCCAAACGCCTTTGTTTACGAAAGTGCCACCGCCCCAGCGAAAATTACGCCAGAAATCGCTTGGCATCCATGGTTGGCAGCACGCATTACAGGGCAACTCACAGCGCCGGTCAAGAAACGTTTGCATCTGCTCAACGCCTATCTGTTTCGACGTACCAGGAGCGGCAAACCGCTGTTTCCCGGTACGCTTGGACACCGCGAGCGGGCACTGCTGATCTTTGGGGATGAAAAAGCACTGGATTCCATGCCACCTAACGGCTGGACGCACGTTTCCCTGACGCTGGCTGACATGGGTGCCATTCGGCGGGCTCCACCGCTACCATATGAATCATCAGGCCGCCCCGACCTCCCTGCCATCATCGTTGAAAACTCCGATGTGTATTACCGATTATGCCAAATCAATCACGACCAGACACGCTGGTCACTGGTGATTTACGGTGCGGGTAACAAGGTGTCAGGCCAGGCAGAGTGCGTTTCACAACTTCTTGATACAGAACAAGTAAAGCAACTACTCTATTTTGGTGACCTGGATGTGGCGGGTTTGAAAATTGTCCATCTGCTGCGCTGCAAGCTACTTGATGTCTACAGTATCAAACTGCAATTGGATGAGTGGCTTTATAATGAGTTGATCCTCAATCACCTCGTCACGTCTGAAGGAAATGCCAACAACGAACGGTTTGATTTCGAGTTGTTATGTAACTGGATGCCACGCTTTGTTATACAAGAAATGAAAAGGTTAAAGACAGCCCACCAACGATTGCCTCAAGAAGGTGTGACTGTCAGCTAACAATCTTCTTTTTTCAAGATTTCATTGTCCCTACTTCAGGTCGTGGTCATTGCTCTCTTACCACCCTGATCTCCGCCTTGGCGAACCTCAGCCAGCCAACTCTGTGCCAATGAACGGGCTTGCTCAACGGTCAATTCTTCGTACAAACCCACTGCAGGTTTGCACCACTCGCCGGCGTTGATCCGAATTTATTTTCTTTGTGCCACATAACGGGCCAGCAATTTATCCAGCTGATTGGCAAATGCTTTCTGGTCAGCCTGGTTAAACGCTTTTGGGCCACCGGTTTCAATGCCGCTACTGCGCAACTCTTCCATCATGTCGCGAATGGCCAGCCGTTCGCGAATATTTTCGGGTGAATACAATTCACCACGCGGGTTCAGGGCGATAGCCTTTTTTTCTATAACTTCGGCGGCCAGTGGAATATCGGCAGTGATCACCAAATCACCCGCTTGTGCCTGTTCTACGATATAGGCATCGGCCACATCAAAACCACGCGGCACCTGGCGGGCCTGAATAAACACAGAAGCCGGCACCATTAACATTTGATTGGCCACCAGGGTGGTGTTTATTTCCCAGCGCTTGGCCGCCCGGAATAGAATTTGTTTGATAACAACGGGACAGGCATCGGCATCAACCCAGATTTTCATGATTTACTTTGTTTTCCATTATTATTCACAGCCCGTCAAACATAATGCATAACCAGCTTATGATTTTGAACCGGTACAATTTCAGCTTCCACACCAAACAGACGTTGCAAGTTTTGGGGTGTTATAACATCATTTGGCTTTCCATGCAGCACCAATTCGCCATTTTTCATGCCCATGATGTTGTCTGCATAGGCCGAGGCATAGTTAATATCGTGCAAAACAATAATAATGGTCCGGTTGTGTTCATCCGCAATCCGCCGTAACAAACTCATTAAATTACGGGCATGAAACATATCCAGGTTATTTAAAGGCTCATCCAGTAACAAATAGTCGGTAGACTGGCAAAAAACCATGGCGACCAGCGTACGCTGACGTTGCCCGCCAGATAAATCAACCACAAAACGTGAAGCCAGTTCTAGCAGGTTAAACTGCTGCAGGGTTTTTTCCACTATCTCGAAATCTTCCTGGCACGGGTTGCCTTTATGATAAGGAAAGCGCCCAAACATTAATAGCTCACGTACGGTAATTCGGCTGGTTACGCTATTATCCTGTCGCATAATAGCCAGCTTTTTGGCAATGTCACAGGTTGGCGTTTTAGATAAATCAATGCCATCAAAACTAATATTGCCTGTTTTAAGGGGTAATAAACGGGCCATCAGTGACAGTAAGGTAGATTTGCCAGCCCCATTAGGGCCGACCAAAGCGGTAATTCCCCCTTTTTCAATGGCTGTACTAATGTTTTTAAGGATGGGTAAACTACCCACCTGATAACTAACTTGGTCCAATACGATCATAATGTCTTTCTTTTCAAAAGGAACACCAGGAATACAATTCCTCCCAGGAACTCAACCACCACGCTAAGCACGGCTTTCATTCCCAGCACATGTTCAAACAGCATTTGTCCTGACACCAGGCACAAGGCGCCTACCAGGAAGGCAGCCGGTATTAATACCGCATGCCGATGCGTTTTCATTAATACATAAGTAATCCCTGACACCAGCAGACCAAAAAAACTCACCGGGCCTACCAGGGCGGTGGAAACCGATACCAGAATGGCAATCAGGAACAAAACAAGTACGTTGAACCGTCGATAAGGAACACCCAGATTAATGGCATGCTCACGCCCCAATGCCATAACGTCCAAAACGTGCCGCAAGCGCCAAACCACCATACTGACCCCCACAATAAGCAATAGGCTAATCTGAAGCAATGAAGTATTCACTATATTGAATTGGGCAAAACTGGCATTTTGCACCACGGCAAAATCATCGGGATCTATAATTCGCTGGATAAAACTGGCCAGGCTGCGAAACAGCACACCAAGAATAACCCCAACCAGAATCATGCGATATAAATCTCCTGCATTGCTAAAAAGCAATGAAGAAAAAATCAGCACGGACGCAATCAACATAATGCCGATTTCAATGGAAAATTTAAACGATGGGTCCAGCATGGCATAGCCAAGCCCGCCCAGCAGCAGCACCATCGCACTTTGGATTAACAAATACAGGGAATCAAATCCCATGATATAGGGCGTTAATATCCGGTTGGCGGTAAGGGTCTGGAATAACACCGTGGAAATGGAAATGGCATAGGCAACCAGCAACAGGGCAAGTAATTTTCCGCCACGAAAAGGCAGTACGAAATCCCAATTGCCTGAACTGTTTACCGTCATGAATAAGGCCATTGACACAAGCAGGCCACCTAACATTATTATTAGTTTTTTAGCGTACATGAGCGGGCTTTACAAAAAGCAGATAAAGGAAAACCACGGTGCCTAGAATACCAATAACGGTGCCTACCGGAATTTCATAGGGATAATTAGCCAACCGTCCGACTAAATCGCATGCCAGAACAAGGCCTGCCCCCATAATCGCAATCCATGGCAAGGTAACGCGCAAATTATCACCCATAAGGCGACTGATAATATTTGGAACCACCAGACCCACAAAAGGAATGGCCCCCACCGTCACTACCACGATGGCCGTAATAATAGCCACAATACCCAATCCAATAGAAACAATGGTGCTGTAATTAAGGCCCAGGTTGGTGCTCATTTCTTTGCCAAGACCGGCAATCGTAAACTGGTTGGCAAACAGGTAGGCAATCACGCCCAATAGGCCGGTTAACCAAAGCAACTCATAGCGCCCGGCCAAAACACTGGAAAAATCACCATTAATCCAGGCGGCCAGAAACTGCATCATATCCATTTCAAAGGCAATAAATGTGGCTGCGGCACCAATCACGCCGCCATAAATAATACCCACCAGCGGCACCATTAAATACGCAGTCGGTGGCAGGCGACGGGCGATCAGCATGAATACATACAGCCCAATCAGCGCGGCCATACAGGACACCAACATTTTGAACATGAGCGAGGCACCCGGATACAGCAATGTCACCACAACAAGCCCAAGTGTGGCACTTTGCGTCGTGCCCACCATTGACGGTTCGACAAAACGGTTTTTCATGAGCATTTGCATGATCAGGCCGGCAATCGACATGGATGCCCCACTAAGGACAATGGCCAGGGTGCGGGGAAAACGACTGGTTAGAAATACATTTAAGGCCTGTGGATCATTCAACATTGATCCCAGATTAACGTCACTAACCCCAACGAACAAACTTGCCACTATCAAAAAACAAATAATGGCAAGTACAAGAATTTTTAATTTCATACTGAAAATCAGGAACTTATTAACTACCCTTGAATGCCTGGGTTAGCAATTCAAGTTCAGTCATGAGTTGTTGGTAACCACCTGAAGAAAGGTATGAGGAAGAATCCAGATAGATGACCTGGTTCTTGCTAAAAGCGGTCGTATTTTTAAGTAGCGCATTATCCAATACCACTTTGGCATTTTCACCTTTGGCATTAATGGCAGAGGTGCGATCCATCACAATAACCCAGTCTGGGTTAAGTTTTTGTATAAACTCAAAAGAAACAGGTTGGCCGTGGGTGGCATCATTTTTATTCAAATCGGCCGGTTCAATGCCAATTTCATTAAACAAATATCCAAATCGTGACTCGGCACCAAATGAAGCGATTTTTGGACCATTAACCATAATCATCAAGGCATTGCCCTTGCCTTTGACTGCTTCCTGAGCCTGCTTCAAGGCATTTTCAAGATTAGCAATTAATATAGCGGCCTCTTCTTCTTTTTTGAAGATTTTTCCGTACGTGGCAATACGATCAAATCCTTGTCTGAAAGCGGCTTTGCCATTCATTGTCATATCCAGTGTTGGAGCTACTTTTGACAGTACGTCATAATTGGGCGCCATACGACCACCGATCACAACCAGATCAGGACTCATGCCATTTAACGCTTCAAGATCCGGGTCTTTAATCGTACCAATATGCACCTTAGCCTTTTTAGACATGTCGGCCAGGTAATCGACATAAACATCCTTGATAACACCTTTAGGTTGTATGCCTAATGCTTTCAGGCTATCTAGCGCGGCAATATCATAAACCGCCAGGGAATTGACCTGCTCAGGAACCTGGGCAGCACCACGGACGGTTTCCACTTCAACAGCATGCGCCATGGAAAACAAAGCGCTTGTTAGACAAACAATTGACTTAAGAAATATGAGTTTCATTGATTCACCGGTGATAATCATCTTAACCACAACACATAAGATTTCTTTATCAGACCAAGGTGCAACAAGAAGATCGGCAGCATGCTTCAATTAAAACCATGTGCTGTGATGACATTAAATAAATACGAACTATTCTCATTATTATCTATTATTATTTTGTCAATGACAAGCAAAACATGAATAACCCGTCGTCTTTAGTGAATTTATATCAAACTTTATGTGAACAAAATAGAATGATCTATGTCAGACAGGGTATTGCAACCACTTAGCACCATGGCCATTTCCAGCTCTGTCCGAAGGATATGCAAGGTGTGGGCCATTGAATGGCACTCATGGCTGGAAAGCGCCAACAAAAATGGCCGGATCCACCCGGGTATTGTTCAGGCTGACATTCCAGTGCAAGTGCGGACCGGTAGAGCGTCCGGTTGTACCTACACGCCCAAGGACCTCACCTCTTTTGATGGTTTGTCCTTTTTTAACCTCAATAGCTGACAAGTGACAATACATGGTGACCATGCCCTGGCCATGATCGATAAAAACCGTTTTACCATTAAAATAATAATCATCAACAATGGTAATCACCCCATCTGCTGGTGCTTTTACCGGTGTACCGGTTGGCACGGCAATGTCCAGCCCTGAATGTGGGTTACGCTCTTGGCCGTTAAAAAAACGGCGCAATCCAAATGGACTGGAGTAGCGGCCACCGTCTACCGGGCGATCCAGAACAACATTACTGGGATTTTCCGGCCTGAAATTGGCATATGCATTAGTTTGAGCCGCCAACTCCCGCCTGATGCGGGCCAAATGCTCTTCAGAAGGCGTGACATATTTATTGGACTTCAGCTTAATATGCTGCTCTTTATATTTCTTAGTCTGAACCTGAAACGGCAGCTGTTGTGAACCACTTGCCGTTTTAACCTGAAGCAGGTGCTTGCCTGATTTAATTTTAAGTGGAATACCAACAATCGCCAGATAGTCGGACGTATTGCCATTGGCAACCACCATGACCGGTTTATTCCCGTACTGCACCCCGGGCGCCTGGCTATGTTCGCCAAGGCTGACCACCGCAATCCCCCCGGGAACAGGTTTATGTAGCTTATCCTTGATGTAATTGTTGGCTAAAGAAAGGCCGGACATGAAAAAAAGCATGAGCCCCACAATTATTCCAATCGTTGATGTCATGCTTTTCATACTGCTTTCCTGCTTATTTCTAGTGATTCTCTTTGGCATGGTTAATGGTGTACTTTGGAATCTCGATCACAAGATCTGCACCCGTGATTTTAGCCTGGCAAGACAAACGGGAAGTGGACTTCAAGCCCCATGCCCTGTCCAGCAAATCTTCTTCATCATCGGTAGCGTCTTCAAGAGAAGAAAATCCTTCCTTGACTACAACGTGACAAGTCGTACAGGCACATGATAATTCACAGGCATGTTCAATTTCAATATGATTGTCCAACAAGACACGACAGATGGACTCCCCAACTGGTGCATTTTCAATCACAGCGCCCTCTGGGCACAGTGACTCATGTGGCAATATGGTTATTTTTGGCATTTATATTCCAATTATGCTATTTGATCTAGGGTTTTACCTGAAAGCGCCTGGCGGATACTGCGATCCATGCGGCGGGCTGCAAAATCATCGGTTGCCTGAGACAAAGCTTGCACGGCATCATGAATTTCATCGGTTGAACCGCTTTCTGCCAACTTGACTGTTTCAGTCAACAGTTGCTGAATTCGTGCCAGTTCATCTGCTTCCAGCAAATCGCCATCTTTCTTGATGGCCGCGTCAATAGACTCAACTAATTGACGGGCTTCCACCTGCTGTTCACGATGCATGCGCATTTTGGCATCTTCATCTGACTTTTCAAAGCTATCTTGCAGCATTGAAGAAATTTCATCATCGGACAAACCATACGAAGGTTTAACCGTAACCGCTGCTTCTATGCCCGTACTTTGCTCTCGAGCTGTCACACTAAGCAAGCCATCGGCATCCACCTGGAAGGTTACCCGAATACGTGCAGCACCGGCCACCATGGGTGGAATGCCACGCAATTCAAAACGCGCCAATGAACGGCAATGATTAACCAACTCACGCTCACCCTGTACAACATGCACACTCATGGCGGTTTGACCGTCTTTGAATGTGGTGAATTCCTGGGCCCGGGCAACAGGAATGGTGCTATTGCGTGGAATCACTTTTTCCACCAGACCACCCATGGTTTCAAGGCCTAATGACAACGGCGTCACATCAAGAAGCAACCAGTCATCATCGGCGCTGCGATTGCCCGCCAGTAAATTGGCCTGCAAAGAAGCACCCAGGGCTACCACCTCATCGGGATTCAGGTTGATCAAAGGTTCCTGTTTGAAGAAATCGGCCACCATCGTACGGATGACCGGCATGCGGGTAGCCCCCCCAACCATGACAACTCCCTTGATATCCGTCACGTCCAATGAAGCATCTTTCAATGTTTGCTTCACGCGTTCAAGCGAACGGTTCACCAGGTCTTTGGCAATATTTTCAAAATGATTACGGGGGAAATTCTGGTCTATATGCAGGCCATCAGACAAGGTAATCTGGAACACGGCACGGGGATGCTCGGTTAGTTTTTCACGAACCTGTTTGGCCAATGTACGCAAGGAGCGCTTGTCGCCTGCGCTTAAATTGCTTTTGTCATGATGTTTCATGATGTCATTGATGATCACGTCATCAAAGTCATCACCGCCCAATTGTGTATCGCCACTGGTCGCAATAACTTCAAACACGCCCTTGCTAAGCTTGAGAATGGAAATATCAAAGGTGCCACCACCCAGATCGTAAACCGCATAAATACCTTCAGCGGCATTGTCCAGGCCATAAGCAATGGCAGCGGCCGTTGGTTCATTGATAAGTCGCAATACATTTAGACCGGCCAGGCGGGCGGCATCACGGGTAGCCTGACGCTGGGCATCATCAAAATAAGCAGGCACGGTAATAACTGCCCCCACTAATTCATCACCCAAAACATCTTCTGCCTGCTGACGCAGTTTGGCCAGAATTTGAGCCGATACCTCGACGGGACTGACTGGCCCTTGAACCGTACCAAGGCGAACCATACCCGGTTCGTCAATAAGTTCATAGGGAAGTGCGTAAGTAGAGGCTTCATTAAATGAGCGGCCCATTAGACGCTTGACAGAAACAATGGTATTTAAAGGGTCCGAATTCTGTTTCCTGACCGCAGTGTGTCCAATTTCAACATCACCGTTTTGCAAATACCGCACCACAGAAGGCAATAGTTTTTTTCCGTTTTTATCGGTCAGGATTTCGGCAATACTGTTGCGCACCGAAGCAACCAGGGAATGGGTGGTACCCAAATCTATGCCAACTGCCAGGCGGCGTTGATGTGGAGCCGGTGATGCGCCAGGTTCTGAAATTTGTAAGAGGGCCATATTGTACTTCGTAAATAATAAGTTAAAGTTTACAGTGCCTTAACTTCCTGATGCATTTTATTAACAAACATCCACTCGCGAACCCGTTGGGTCGCGCTGGCATAGTCTTGCTGTGCATCAATTAAACTTTTCATTTCATTAAACAACTCAAGCTGCTTTGCCTGAATTTCCTGCAACAGTTCACTTAACCCATTATGCTGTGGGTTGGCACGAACATCATCAAGTTGCTCACGCCACTGCATTTGGGTCATTAAGAATGTTGCACCCATTGCGGTGTTGCTTTCTGCCTGAACCGGAAAACCTTCAAGCTCACACATATAGGCAGCACGGCTTAATGGGCTTTTTAAGGTTTGGTAAGCATCATTGACACGAGAGGCCCATTGAACCGCAACCCGTTTTTCAGCCGCTGAAGCGGTGGCAAAACGATCAGGATGAACCTGGGAAGAGGCCTGTTTCCAGGACTGTTCCAAGGCCTCCCCGGAAAGGTCAAACCGCTTGGGTAAATTCAATAAACTGAAATGATTATCCAAAGAAGTTCTACCTATACCGAGAATGATTCACCACAACCACAACTGGCTTTCTCGTTGGGGTTTGAAAATTTGAATCCTTCATTCAAGCCCTCACGTGCGTAGTCCAGTTCGGTGCCATCAATATAAGCCAGGCTTTTTGGATCGACAAAAATTTTTACACCAAAACTCTCGAACAGAACGTCGCTATCATCAGGTGCATCAACATATTCAAGCTTATATGCCATGCCTGAACAACCTGTCGTTCTTACCCCTAGGCGCAAGCCTAAGCCCTTGCCTCTTCTGTCGAGGTAGTCCTGAATGTGATTTGCCGCTTTTTGAGTTAATGTAATTGCCATAATCAGCTCGTATGTTTTTCCTTGTAATCCTGTACTGCTGCCTTAATCGCATCTTCAGCCAGAATTGAACAGTGAATTTTTACCGGTGGCAAGGCAAGTTCTTCGGCTATTTGCGTATTGCGGATATCCAAAGCCTGATCCAGCGTTTTGCCTTTAACCCATTCGGTCACCAGCGAGCTGGAAGCGATCGCAGAGCCACAACCATAGGTTTTAAATTTGGCATCTTCAATAACGCCTTCTTTATTAACCCTGATTTGCAGTTTCATTACGTCACCACAGGCAGGTGCTCCTACCATACCGGTACCCACTGCTTCGTCGTCTTTATCAAAAGAACCGACGTTACGCGGATTTTCATAGTGGTCTAAAACTTTGTTACTGTAAGCCATGATAATACTCCTGCTTTAAATTAGTGCGCGGCCCATTGAACCGCATCAAGATCAATGCCCTCTTTGGCCATTTCCCACAAAGGAGACATGTCGCGCAGTTTGCCAACACGTGATTTGATCAATTCAACAGCGAAATCAATTTCTTCTTCGGTGGTAAAACGGCCAATAGTGAAACGGATCGAACTGTGTGCCAGCTCATCGTTCCTGCCCAGTGCCCGCAATACATAAGAAGGCTCCAGACTGGCAGAAGTACAGGCAGACCCACTGGATACCGCCAATTCTTTAATGGCCATAATCAGGGACTCACCTTCTACATAATTGAAGCTGACATTCAGGTTATGGGGAACACGCTGTTCCATATCGCCATTCAGGTAAACCTCTTCAATTTCAGACAAACCATTCCATAAGCGATCACGCAATGCACGGATACGTTCGATTTCTGCCTGCATATGCAATTTGGCTAAATGAAAAGCCTCGCCCATGCCCACGATTTGATGGGTTGCCAGCGTGCCCGAACGGAAGCCGCGTTCATGACCACCGCCATGCATTTGCGCTTCAATGCGAATACGTGGTTTACGACGGATATACAAGGCACCAATACCTTTGGGGCCATAGGTCTTGTGGGCCGAAAATGACATCAGATCCACCTTGAGTGTTTGCAGATCAATATCCACTTTGCCCGTTGCTTGTGCGGCATCCACGTGAAATATAATGCCCTTTTCACGACACAACTCACCGATTGACGCAATATCTTGCACAACACCGATTTCATTATTAACAAACATGACAGAAATCAGGATGGTGTCGGGACGGATAGCCGCTTTGAGCGTTTCAAGGTCAACCAGGCCATTTTCCTGGACACCAAGATAAGTCACTTCAAAGCCCTGACGCTCCAGCTCACGGGTCGTATCAAGCACCGCCTTATGCTCGGTTTTAATCGTGATAATATGTTTGCCACGCTCGGCATAAAAGTGAGCGGCGCCTTTAATGGCCAGGTTGTTTGATTCAGTGGCGCCCGATGTCCAGACGATCTCCCTTGGGTCGGCATTGACCAGTTCGGCTACTTGTCTACGCGCATCTTCAACAGCCTCTTCTGCTTCCCAGCCAAATGCATGACTGCGTGAAGCCGGGTTGCCAAAATCTTCGTACAACCAGGGAATCATTTTTTCCACAACGATTGGATCTACCGGGGTTGTGGCGGAATAATCTAAATATATCGGGCGCTTTGCCATAACATCAAACTCCAAAATTTATACAATGACGGAAGTCAGGGAATCGGTTTTTCTTTGCATCAGGATACTGTTTGTTTGCGGAGCCTGATTCAATTGACGCATGCGTTGCTGATCAACCAAGTCCTGAAGCGTGACGGAATCGAGGTAATCCACCATTCTCCGGTTCAGGTTGGTCCAGAGATCGTGCGTCATGCACTTTCCTGATAAGCTTCCATCTTTACCGGATGTGCACTCGGACTTGCTACCACAACTGGTCGCATCCAAAGGCTCATCCACAGCAAAAATAATATCGGCGATTGTAATTTCTCTTGCGAAGCGGGCCAAAATATAGCCACCACCCGGCCCACGAATACTTTCCACCAGCTCGTGACGACGCAACTTCCCGAACAGCTGTTCAAGATAAGAAAGAGAAATATTTTGTCTTTCGCTGACTGTTGATAAAGTTATGGGGCCGCTGTTCTGGCGTAAGGCCAGATCAATCATTGCCGTGACAGCAAATCGACCTTTCGTAGTTAATCGCATAATAAATTCCTTGCCACAATAGCCGAGTAATTTACTCAAGTATATCAAATAGTCGACTAATTTACTAGGATTTATTATTGATATAATGAAATTTGCACAAATATTGTCATATTTGTGCAATAGTCAGATTGGCAGAGAGTTATGCAGCTTGATATTGTTTAACGCGTTTGCTGACTATTTCGAACACGCCCTGACAGGCATCCTCGAGGTAATCGAGCATTTTGAAAAAGCCATCGAGACCACCATAATAAGGGTCCGGGACGGTTGCTTCTTCATAATCATTGGCAAAACGCATTAAAAGCATTAGTTTATGCCGTAATGGTTTTGGACAGATTTGTTGCATATAAGAAAGATTATCCCAGTCCATGGCAAGAATAAGATCATATTCCGTGAAATCTTCTGCAGTGACCTGACGGGCACGGTGCTGGGAAATGTCATAACCGCGTTTACGGGTTGCCAGTTGTGCCCGGCCATCGGGCGCATCACCAATATGGTAGTTTTGGGTACCTGCCGAATCAACCTGAATTGAATTTTGCAGGCCTGCCTCTTGGACGAGACGACGCAATACCCCCTCGGCACTAGGCGAGCGGCAGATATTGCCCATACAGACGAAAAGTACTTTAGTAACCATAGCCCTATAGTTTGAGGGAAAACCCCAGTTATGGCAAGCTTTTTTTAAATATGCTAAATAAACGTGCATATTTAAAATTTTTTTTGCCTTAAAAAACAATAAGTTAAAAGAACACCGTATTTTGAACTAATTTACTTAAATCATACACACTTTAAAATCAAGTGAAAATAGATATCTGACAAAATTAAACAATATTTAATATCACCAAAAGCAAGATCACCTTAAAAGGCCGAACTTACCAATTTTATGGACTCAAGCCTGGCGGCAACATCATAAACCCGTGACGTCATCATTAGCTCATCCACCCCTGTCATTTCCACAAAATCTGAAATTCCATCAGCAACCGTCTTAGCGCTTCCCACCATGGAATAGATAAGTTTGTGATTGATACTGGCACGCTCGGCAGGAGAAATATGCTCATCAATATTATTAACCGGTGGCTGAAGTTTTCCGGGCGTATTCCTGAAAAGCTGCACTGATGCCATCTGGTGCGAAGTAAAATGATACTTGGCCAGCTCATCAGTTTGTGCAGCCACTACATTCACACAAGCACTGGCATAGGGTTTATCAAGATAAACAGAAGGCCTGAAAGAAGAGCGGTATACCGACAGGGCATTCATTAAATCACCAGGCGCAAAATGCGAGGCAAAAGAAAAAGGCAAGCCAAGATAGGCCGCCAGTTGCGCACTGTACAGGCTCGAACCCAATAACCAAACCGGCACCTGAACACCTGCTGCAGGCACTGCTACAATTTTCTGCCCCTCTTCGGGCTGGCGAAAATAATACTGCAACTCCTGTACATCCTGCGGAAAATTCTCTGCGCTGGCATGTAAATCCCGTCGCAAAGCCCTTGCCGTATTCATGTCCGTGCCAGGCGCCCTGCCCAAACCCAAATCAATCCGGTTCGGGTACAAAGAAGCCAAAGTACCAAACTGCTCTGCAATGATCAAGGGCGAATGATTGGGCAGCATAACACCCCCCGAACCAACACGAATCCGGCTGGTTCCTGCTGCGATATAGCCAATGGCTACTGCCGTAGCGGAACTCGCGATGCCTGGAATATTATGATGCTCAGCCATCCAAAAACGCGTAAAACCGCACGCCTCAGCTTTTTTTGCCAGCAACAATGAGTTGGCAAGCGCATCACCCACCGTTTCGCTTTCGTTTACAGGCGATAAATCCAGAATAGAAAAGGGAACCAAATCAATACCTAATTTTCAAAATAAACAAAGCAATAACTTACACTATTTATCTGAAAGCGTCTTTAAAAACTTTTCATCAACAGGGCTTAACAGGCCCTGGCTTCTTGCCTGTAAAATAAGCTCGGGGCGACGCTCCTGAGTTAGCCTTAAGGACACTTGCCGGCGCCAGGTGGAAATATTTTTATGATGCCCTGATAACAAGACATCTGGAACCGCTTCCCCCTCGAAAACCTCGGGGCGCGTATAGTGCGGACTATCCAGCAAACCGGACAGGGACTCGTGAAAAGAATCCTGCAAAGCCGATGCTGCATCATTCAGTACCGATGGCAATAATCGAATCGCTGCATCTATCATGGCTACTGCCGCAATTTCTCCGCCAGACAAGACAAAATCACCCAGTGAAATTTCTTCATCGACGTAGCGATCGATGAAGCGCTGATCGATACCTTCATAGCGCCCACAAACAAAGGTAACTCCCCCTGAATTTGCCAGCTCTTGTGCTTTTTGCTGATTGAATGGCCGTCCAACCGGACTTAGCAAAACCACTTTTGCCGGTGGCGCATTTTCTTTTTGACGATCCTGCCGGATATCCTGCACCGCCATTCTTAAGGGTTCTGCCATCATGACCATACCCGGCCCCCCACCGTAGGGACGATCGTCAACCGTTTGATGAGGATTAGAGGTATAAATACGGGGATTCCATGTTTTGAGCTGCCAGATTGCCTGCCGGTGCGCCCTGCCCGTTACCCCCAGATCCCGGACTACGGAAAAGATTTCGGGAAACAGGGTAATAACATCTATTCGCATCAGAAGTCTGCCGGCCAGTCTGTTTCGATACGTTTTTGACGGATATCAACAAAAGGCACGTGCGCCTGAACAAACGGCACCAGGACTTCCAGCACCCTACCTTTATCATCTTTCAGGAAAACCACGTCACCCTGTTCATCAAGCTCTTGCCTGGCAATATGAAGGACAGCATGCGCCCCATTATCGGAAACCTCTTGCACAAGGCCCAACAAAACAGGCCCCGATGCGCTGGCAGTGCTATAAACAGAACAGCCGATCAAGTCGACCCAATAATACTCATCATCGGACGCAGTGGGAAAAATGGCGCGCGACACAAATATGGACGTGCCTTTAAGGGCCTCAGCCTGATCCCTGTCATCACAGCCTTCAAGAAAGGCCACAATGGAACCCGTATGTTCGCGAGCGCGAGAGACTTTGGCAAGGCGATGCGGCTCTTGCTGCACACCAGCACGCGAAAGACGGGCAAGCCACCACTCTTTTACATTAAGCAGGATACTTTCCTGGGCAGAGTGCGGCTGGATTTTAACCATACCGCGCACACCATAGGCCGATACAATACGACCCAGCTCTACAAGATCATCTGGAATTACCATTAACCTACACCACCCATTTATGCAAAAACAAGAACCCGCTCACAAAAAACAAAACGACCGCTAGCCATCGCAAACGGTCGAATCATTTTGTCTGACAGGAAAACTATCAGGCAGCTACTTTGGCAGAAAACTCTTTAACCAAACGCTGAACAACAGGTGACAATTGTGCACCATTATCAATCCAGTGGTTTACACGATCAAGAGCGATACGCAGGCCCTCTGTGCCTTCTTTGGCTACAGGATTGTAAAAACCAACGCGCTCGATGAAGCGACCGTCACGACGATTGCGTGAATCAGCAGCAACTAAATTGTAAAATGGGCGCTTTTTTGAGCCACCACGGGCTAGACGAATCACCACCATAGGTAGTCCTTTCTGGTAAAATTAAATAACTATGAAACTAAACAAGCAATTATATCAAGATATACAACTAGAATGCAATCTTAATTTTTAAAGTCTGCCAAAAGTAGCGTATCAACACCTACTTTTGGCATATAGGCAACAGGCACTACCTTCGCTTAAGGTAATGCACCGCACCAGACTCAAGAATATCTTGCGCCACCAGCTCGTTTTTGGTTTGAGCCGAAAAAGCCTGAAAATCCTTGACCGCATTTTTATCTGTCGTAATGACCCTCAAGACCTGGCCACTTTCTATCGTTGCCAGTGCTTTTTTAGCTTTAAGGATAGGAAGCGGACACTTCAAACCACTGGTGTCCACCTCCAGCACATAAGAATGCTTTTCAGACATACTTATACCTTGCCCTCAACCCAGGCACGAACCCCGGCAATAGCCGCATCCAACGCCTGAAGATCTGTGCCACCACCCATCGCCATATCGGGGCGGCCACCACCCTTTCCACCAATTTGGGTAGAAACATGAGAAACCAGTTCTCCGGCCTTGATCTTGCTGGTGGTATCGGCGGTTACGCCGGCCGCCACACTGATTTTTCCATCAACCTCTGCGGCCAGCACAACCACTGCCGTCTTCAACTTATCTTTAAGCTGATCGATCATACCGCGCAATGATTTCGGGTCTGCCCCTTTAATAACGGCAGACAAAACCTTAATACCATTAACATCAACCGCATGGGATGACAAATCGGCACTGGCTGCGGAAGCCACTTTTGCCTTAAGCTGATCAACCTCTTTTTCAAGCGAACGGATATGCTCTTGTGCCTGCCGGGCTTTTTCCACCAACTCGGCAGGATTGGCTTTCAGGGAAGCCGCCGCCTCTTGAACCGACTTATTCAGGTTACGCACCCAAGCCAGCGCATTACCACCGGTAATGGCTTCAATTCGGCGAATACCTGCTGCCACACCACCCTCGGATACGATCTTGAACAAACCGATATCGCCAGTGCGATGGACGTGAGTACCCCCACATAACTCGCGGGAAAAGCCGATATCCAGCACACGAACTTCATCTTCGTATTTCTCGCCAAACAGGGCCACCGCACCACCGGCTACGGCGTCATCATAGGACATTAATTGTGCAGTGACATCAGTGTTGTTAAGAATCTCTGCATTAACAATGTCTTCGACCTGACTGATTTCTTCAGCAGTGACCGCTGCGTCATGCGCAAAGTCAAACCGGGTTTTATCAGGATCAACCAATGAACCACGCTGCTGCACATGCTCACCCAGCACCTGACGCAAAGCCTTGTGCATGATATGAGTTGCCGAGTGGTTCCGAATGGTGTGCTGGCGTCGCTCTACATCGACATGCGCATCAAGCGTATCGCCTGTGTTGATGGCTCCCAACGTAACGGTACCGTGGTGACCAAAAACATTGGACTGGATTTTCTGGGTGTCATGAACATTAAAGTTGCTGCCAAAACCGGCCAGAATACCGGTATCGCCCACCTGACCGCCCGACTCTGCATAGAACGGGGTATTATCCAGAACGATAACGGCATCCTGTCCCTCGGAAGCAGACGCGACCAGCACACCATCAACATAGACGGCCAACACTTTGGCATTGGTTTGCAGACGCTCATACCCTTCAAAACGGGTTTGCTCGCCAGAATAACTTAAACCCTGTGCCATTTTAAACTTGCCACTTGCCCTTGCCATTTCACGCTGACGATTCATGGCCTCTTCGTAGCCAGCCTCATCTACTTCGTAGCCACGCTCACGGCAAATATCCGCAGTCAAGTCAAAGGGAAAGCCGAATGTATCGTAAAGCGTAAACGCTGTTTCACCGCTTAGGGCTCCGCCCTTGGCGGTAGAATCCAGTTCTGCATCCAGGATTTTCATGCCTTTTTCAAGGGTTTCCTGGAAGCGCTCTTCTTCCTGTTTAAGCACCTGGGTTACACGATCCTGATGCTGGACCAGCTCTGGATAGGCCTCGCCCATTTCCTTGACCAGATCAGCCACCAGTTTATGGAAGAATGGCTTAGCCTGCCCCAGCTGATAACCATGCCGCAAAGCACGGCGGATAATGCGGCGCAGCACATAACCGCGACCCTCATTACCGGGTATGACACCATCCACAATCATGAAACTGCAGGCACGAATGTGATCTGCAATAACTTTAAGGGAATTATGCGCCAGATCAGTCACGCCGGTTTCACGTGCTGCCGCCTTGATCAGATGCTGAAAAAGATCAATTTCGTAGTTGGAATGCGCATGTTGCAAGACGGCGGAAACCCGCTCTAGGCCCATGCCTGTATCTACACAGGGATGAGGCAGTGGATGCATGACACCAGCGGCATCGCGATCGAACTGCATGAACACCAAATTCCAGATTTCAATATAACGATCCCCATCTTCATCGGGGGAGCCGGGCGGGCCACCCCAAACATCGGGACCGTGATCATAGAAAATTTCTGAACAAGGCCCACAAGGACCGGTATCGGCCATTTGCCAGAAGTTGTCGGACGCATAACGTGCGCCTTTATTGTCACCAATACGAATAATTCGCTCTGCCGGAACCCCTACTTCTTTGTTCCAGATATCATAAGCCTCGTCATCTTCCTGATAAACCGTGACCCAAAGCTTTTCAGCAGGCAACTGGTAAGTCTGCGTAAGCAGTTCCCAGGCATTCTTGATGGCTTCGTGCTTAAAGTAGTCACCAAAGCTGAAGTTTCCGAGCATCTCAAAGAAAGTGTGATGGCGAGCGGTATAACCCACGTTTTCGAGGTCATTATGCTTGCCCCCGGCACGCAGGCAACGCTGCGAAGAGGTTGCCCGTTTGTAGGGACGGGTTTCTTTACCGGTAAAGACATCCTTGAATTGAACCATACCTGAGTTGGTAAACAACAGGGTTGGATCATTTCCGGGCACCAATGACGAAGAAGGAACAATGGTGTGGCCTTTAGACTCAAAGAACTGTAGAAACTTTTGTCTTATTTCTGCTGATTTCATCGTGTAAAAGTGGCTGAATAAATTTATTTAACCGCCAATTATAAGGGGTGTTTAACAAATAAGTGCATTTTTGACACTTTACTACGTTAAATGCCCCTGACAGACGCCCTCTAAAAACCTTACCCACCGACCTGAAGCCCAGTTTACCTGATGTTGTTTTCTTGCCAGTGACGCGCCCGTACCAGCCGATTTCCGGCCCTTAGCGATAGTTCGGCCCAGTTTCCCTTGATAACAACATAAGGGTCATTGCGATAATAAGGCAAGGGTTTTTCAGCCCCCTGCTGAACGGCAAAAATGGCCGGAATACTGGCATCGGGCTCAAACTGCAACCATATTTCATTACCCGTACTAAAAACCTGCAAAGGCGCAATGTCCGGGTCTCCATGCAAAGACCAGTCAAAAGAGTATTGGTTAACGCTACGGTTTGATACTTCCCATTCGGGGTAAAGTCGTTTGCGGACCAGCCACTCTGGCTGCGTTGCACAGCCCATTAGCATGCCTACCAGTAGCACGCTGGCAAAAAACCGAATTATTCCTGTCATGATTAGCCTGATTCAAATTACAAAACCCAGCCATCATGCAATGGGAAACAGGCCGCGACAAGCTGCGAAATTTACGGACGGACAAAAACGCAGCATGACGAGCCAAGACGGCATTAAATTGAAAAATCAGGCCTTGGCCGCTTCCAACTTGGCCGTATCCGCTTCGGAAGTAAAGGAATCGGCATAAAACTCGTTTTCAGGAAGACTGCAGTTGGCGACGAATTCCTTGCGTGCGCTGCTAACCATGACAGGTGCGCCGCAGGCATAAACCTGATGCACTGACAAATCGGGAAAATCTTCAATAATTGCCTTGTGCACAAAACCCGTGCGACCGCCCCAGCTGTCTTCAGGCAAGGCATCTGAAATAACCGGCACAAAGGTAAAAAATGGCAACTGCGCTTCCCATTGTTTGACCAAGTCTTTCATGTACAGGTCTTTAGGCCTGCGACCGCCCCAATATAAGGTAACCGGACGGGTAATGCCTTTTTCAATAATAACTTCCATCATGGCTTTTACCGGCGCAAAGCCGGTTCCACTCACCACAAACACAATGGGTTTATCTGAGTCTTCACGCAGGAAAAATGAACCCAAGGGGCCTTCTGCCCGCAGGATTTCCCGCACTTTCATTTGAGTTTCGCCAGCACCGAACACGTGATCGGTAAAGACCCCGCCTGGCATATGACGAATATGCAGCTCTACCGGCTCGTTACCGCTAGGTGCACTGGCCATGGAATAACTGCGGCGGCGACCATCTTTAAGAATGAACTCTACATATTGGCCGGCATAATAACGAAATGGCTCGGCCGCAGGCATTTGCAATTTCAGGACCATGACATCATCGGCCATTTTTTCTATATCCACCACACGCACAGGCATTTTCCTTACCTGAATGTCGCTGGCCATACGAATTTCATGACTTTCGATCTCAAGATTACTGGTTGCGCTTGCCTGACAGAACAAGGTAAGACCCTGTTCTTTTTCTTCTTCACCCACCACCTGGGAAACGGCAGAAGACTCTTGTATGGAGCCTGAAAGCACCTTGCCTTTACATGAACCGCAAGAGCCGCTTTTGCAGCTGTAGGGAAGAATAATGCCTGCATCAAGCGCCGCATCAAGAATAGTTTGCCCTTCTTTGGCAATAAATTGATGGTTACTTGGGTGAACCGTAATAGTAAAACTCATAATAAATTCAAAACTCGTTTAAATCTTTTAAATAAAAGTAATCGTGACATAACTTCTTGCAATTATGACACGATCCAACATAGGCTAAATTGCTTCCCGTCAAATTACCGGAAAAAGAACGGCCTGCTTCATACGCACGTCAAGCTGTTTTCCTTTGCGGGCACGCTTGCCGATATATTCCTGCAAATCACCCAGCGCCAGGATTTCATCCACTTGCTTATTCCGGTAAATGCCCGAAATCGTCAATCCCTGCTCACTGATCGGAATTAGTTGATCCAGCTTGTCGTTTTTATCCAGCGACATCAAAATAGTGCCTCGTCCGCCCCCGGATAACGCCTTCACCTCTTTTAATTCAATAACCAGGAAACGCCCCCCCACGGTTAGCATGGCCAGATATTTAGCTTCATCAAACAGGGGTACCGGCCGCATCAGGATATCGCCTTTTTCAAGGGTAATGAATTGCTTACCCGCTTTTTGCCGGCTGCTCATATCAGAAATTCGGGCACAAAAACCCAGACCACCTGCCTGAGCCAACAGCCAACGGCTATCAGACATACCCGCAATTATGTGGATAATATGCGTGCCGCTTTCAAGGTCTACCATAGCGGTAATGGGCTGACCATCACCACGGGCAGAAGGCAAACTGCCTACCGCCACCGAATACGCACGTCCGTTATCACCAATACCAATAAGCGTGTCAGTGCTTCGACACTCATAGGTGGCATAAAGCTTGTCACCCGATTTGAAATTGAATTGATTAATGTCATGGCCATGCCCCTGACGCGAACGCAACCAGCCCTTTTCAGAAACAATCACCGTTACCGGCTCATCAACCACTTTGGTTTCAATAATGGCCCGCTCGGCTTCCTCTATCACCGTTCTTCGATCGTCACCATATTTCTTGGCATCCGCTTCAATTTCCTTAATGATCAGTCGCTTCAGGGTTCCAGGATTATCCAGCAAATCTTGCAACTTGAGCTGTTCCTGCTGCTTGTCTTTCAGTTCCTGCTCAATTTTGATGCCTTCAAGCCGTGCCAGTTGCCGCAAACGCATTTCAAGAATGTCTTCCGCCTGGCGCTCGGTCAGGTTAAACCGCTTCATTAATGCGGCTCTTGGCTCGTCAGAATCACGAATGGTCTGGATGACTTCTTCGATATTGAGGTAAACCAGCATACGACCTTCAAGCACATGAATCCGGTCCAGCACCTTGTCAAGACGATGGCGGCTGCGCCGCGTGACGGTTTGTGTCCTGAATACGAGCCACTCTTCCAGAATGGTACGCAAATCACGCTGGCGCGGACGGCCATCAATACCAATACACACCAGGTTAATGGGCACACTGCCTTCCATGCTGGTATGTGCCAAAAGCAAATTAACAAACTCATCGCGGTTTATGCGTGAGGATTTGGGTTCAAACACCAATCTGACGGCGGCATCCTTACCCGACTCATCGCGCACCGCATCCAGCATGGCCAGCATACTGGCTTTATTGTTCTGCTGATCGGGTGTCAGGGATTTTTTGCCTGATTTGACTTTCGGATTGGTCAGTTCTTCTATTTCTTCCAGCACTTTTTGCCCGGAAGTATTGGGGGGCAATTCGGTAACCACCAATTGCCATTGTCCACGCGCCATTTCTTCAAATACCCAACGGGCACGCGCTTTCAGGGAACCCTTGCCGCCCGCATAAATAGCAGCAATTTCTTCGCGGGAAGAAATAATTTGCGCCCCGCCGGAAAAATCCGGTCCGGGAATAATCGCGTGGAGTTCTTCATTGCTGATTTTAGGTTGCTTAAGCAAGGTGACGCAGGCTTGGGCCACCTCACGCAAGTTATGCGAAGGAATTTCAGTCGCCATACCTACGGCAATACCCGACGCACCATTGAGCAACATCACAGGCAGGCGTGCCGGCAACATTTGCGGCTCCTGCTGGCTGCCATCATAGTTGGGCGTAAAGTCTACCGTGCCTTCATCCAGCTCATCCAGCAGCAACGCGGCAATAGGCGTAAGCCTGGCCTCGGTATAGCGCATGGCGGCTGCGCCATCGCCATCGCGCGAGCCAAAATTACCCTGCCCGTCCACCAGCGGATAGCGCAGGGAAAAATTTTGTGCCATACGCACCAGGGCATCATAAGCGGCCTGGTCACCATGTGGATGGTATTTACCCAACACATCACCCACCACACGAGCCGATTTAACCGGCTTGGCACCGGCACGCAAGCCCATTTCGCTCATGGCATACAAAATACGGCGCTGAACGGGCTTTTGCCCATCGCCCACATCTGGCAAAGCCCTGCCTTTTACCACTGAAACCGCATAATCAAGATAGGCCTGCTCAGCATAATGCCCCAGTGTGATGGTTTCATCTTCACCGGGCTCGTTATTCAATATCGTATCCAATTCACTCATTACACATCCAATTCGGCCAGATTGCCTTTTTCTTCGATCCAGGCACGTCGTTGTGACGACTCGCCTTTACCCATCAGCATGTCAAACATTTTATTCGTGTCTTCAGGGCTTAATTCACCATAACCGATCGGCAACAAGCGACGGGTATCCGGGTTCATGGTAGTTTCCCACAACTGTTCCGGGCTCATTTCACCCAAGCCTTTAAAGCGGCTGATTGACAAGGCAGACGGTTTCACCCCTTCGGCATTTACCAGCTTGTCCTGAACTGAATCAAGTTCCGCCTGGTCAAGACAATAAATTTTTCTTGCGGGGCGCTTGCCCTGTGCCGGCACATCTACCCTGAACAAGGGAGGCTTGGCAATAAATACAAAACCGTTTTCAACCAAACGCGGAAAATGCCGGTAAAACAGGGTCAGCAATAAAACCTGAATGTGGGAGCCATCTACGTCCGCATCAGAAAGAATGCAAATGCGCCGGTAACGCAAACCGGACAAATCGGGATGGTCTTTGGGACCATGGGGATCTACGCCAACAGCAACCGAAATATCATGAATTTCATTATTGGCAAACAAACGGTCACGATCAACTTCCCAGGCGTTCAACACTTTACCGCGCAACGGCAAAACCGCCTGAAACCCTTTATCCCTGCCCATCTTGGCGGAACCGCCAGCAGAGTCGCCCTCTACCAGGAAAACTTCGGTTCGCGTATTGTCGTGTGACTCACAATCAGTCAGCTTGCCTGGCAAGACCGCCACCCCCGAGCTTTTGCGTTTTTCTATTTTCTGGTTTGAACGGGTACGGGCCTGCGCCTGGCGAATAGCCAGCTCGGCCAGTTTCTTGCCATACTCCACATTACTGTTCAACCACAGTTCCAGTGCGCTTTTAGAAAAACCGCCCACCAGCCTGACGGCATCACGGCTATTAAGCCGCTCTTTGATTTGCCCCTGGAATTGAGGGTCCAGCACTTTGGCTGACAGGACAAAACTGGCCCTGGAAAAAACGTCTTCAGGCAACAGCTTGATACCCTTGGGTAATAAACTGTGCAAATCGGCAAAATTCTTTAAGGCGTTGAAAAGACCTTCACGCAAACCAGACTCATGCGTACCACCTGCTGAAGTGGGAATCAGGTTGACATAGGACTCGCGAATCACCGGACCTTCGGTTGTCCAGCAAACCACCCACTCGGCCCCTTCCCCCAGGGCAAAGGTTTCATGATTTTTCCCGGCATATTCCTTGCCGGCAAACATGGGAATCAGCAATTCGGCATCCGCCAGGGCTTCTTTCAGGTACCCCTGCAGGCCATCTTCATAACACCATTGACGTGAATCACCTGTTTTTTCAAGGGTTAATGAAACCTTGATACCCGGCATCAGCACAGCCTTGCTTCGCAGCAAATGCGCCAACTCTGCCACAGGAATGGTGGGAGAATCAAAGTATTTATTGTCTGGCCAGACGCGAACACGCGTACCCGTTCTTTTACGCGCGACCGAACCAGCCGCTACATGCAAGGGCGTAAGCACATTGCCACCATCGGCAAAAACCAGTTCGTTTATTTTGCCGTCACGCAACACCTGCACTTCAAGACGATGGGATAGTGCATTAGTGACTGACACCCCTACGCCGTGCAAGCCACCTGAGAACGCATAAGCGCCACCGGCCTTTTTATCAAACTTGCCCCCTGCGTGCAGGCGGGTAAATACAATTTCAACCACGGGCACCTTTTCTTCGGGATGCAATCCAATCGGAATGCCTCGTCCGTCGTCCTCAACTGTAACACTGTGATCGGCATGCAAAATAACCTGAATATGTTTTCCATAACCGGCCAGCGCCTCATCGGCTGCATTATCAATGACTTCCTGAATGATATGCAACGGGTTTTCAGTCCGCGTATACATGCCAGGCCGCTCACGAACGGGCTCCAACCCTTTCAGAACCCTGATGGAAGCCTCGTCATAACTTGTTTTGATCGCCACGTTATTCTCTATACTGTGCAAAAAAACAGACATTTTAAAGTCTGATTGGTGATTTTGTCGTGCCTTTCAGGCATTTTCATACAATCTCTGGATATAAATGTTATTCTTACGTTAATGGCAGTACACATTGTGTTCCTGAAACAAGCGGATAGTCTTCCGGCTCCAGTGTACTTGGCTACTCCAATTTCACCAATATAAAATTTAATTCGTATGAGCGATACTATCAAACACGCGACTGAATCCAGCTTTAACGCTGATGTTCTCAAGTCTGACAAACCCGTACTGGTTGACTACTGGGCCCCTTGGTGTGGTCCCTGTAAAGCCATTGCACCTGTCCTTGAAGAGGTTGCCAAAGAATACGAAGGGCGTTTGCAAGTCGTCAAGGTAGACGTTCAGGATCATCCTGAAGTTGCGGCGCAATTTGGCATCCGCGGCATTCCTACCCTAATGGTTTTCAAGAACGGTGAAGCCGTTGCCACCAAAGTAGGTGCCGTTAACAAGGCACAGCTTACCAGCTTTATCGATAGCGCCCTCTAAAACCACCCAGCTTATTACATTCGTCGCGCGGGCTCATCCGTAGCCCGCCAATTTTCTCATTCTCTAATTTATTCTTATTAAAAATAATGCATCTTAATGAACTCAAGGCACTGCATGTGTCGCAGCTGCTTGAAATGGCAGCCACCCTGGAAATAGACAACGCAAACCGGTTTCGCAAACAAGAACTCATGTTTGCCATCATGAAACGACGGGCAAAACAAGGTGAACAAATTTTCGGTGATGGTGTCCTCGAGGTTCTTCCTGATGGTTTTGGTTTCCTGCGTTCCCCAGAAACTTCCTATCTGGCCAGCACAGACGATATTTATATTTCCCCTTCGCAAATTCGCCGCTTCAACCTGCATACTGGCGATTCCATCGAAGGTGAAGTTCGCGTTCCCAAAGACGGAGAGCGTTATTTTGCATTAGTCAAAGTAGAGAAAGTAAACGGTGTAGCCCCAGAACTGATGAAACACCGCATTATGTTCGAAAACCTCACGCCCTTGCATCCAAACAAGCCAATGCTTTTCGAGCGTGACATCAAAAGCGAAGAAAATTACACCGGCCGTATTCTGGATATTTTTTCCCCCATGGGCAAAGGCCAGCGCGCTTTAATTGTAGCCAGCCCCAAATCCGGTAAAACCGTCATGATGCAGCACATTGCGCATTCCATCTCGGCTAACTATCCAGATGCAGTCTTAATTGTGCTGCTGGTTGATGAACGCCCTGAAGAAGTTACCGAAATGCAACGCACTGTTCGCGGAGAAGTGGTAGCCTCTACATTCGATGAACCTGCAACCCGTCACGTACAGGTTGCCGAAATGGTCATTGAAAAGGCCAAGCGCCTGGTTGAACTGAAAAAAGACGTCGTCATTTTACTGGACTCAATTACCCGTCTGGCCCGTGCCTACAATACGGTTGTACCGGCTTCTGGCAAAGTTTTAACCGGCGGTGTCGATGCCAATGCCCTGCAACGCCCCAAACGTTTCTTTGGCGCCGCACGCAACCTTGAAGAAGGCGGTTCACTAACCATTATTGGTACTGCCTTAATTGAAACCGGCAGCCGCATGGACGAAGTGATTTACGAAGAATTTAAAGGTACCGGTAACTCCGAGGTTCACCTTGAACGTCGCCTGGCCGAAAAACGCCTGTACCCTGCCATCAACCTGAACAAAACCGGCACACGCCGCGAAGAGTTGCTCATGAAACCCGAAACCCTGCAAAAAGTATGGGTTCTACGCAAATTTATTCATGAAATGGATGAAGTTGAATCCATGGAATTCATTATGGATAAAATCCGCGCAACGAAAAACAATGACCAGTTTTTCGACATGATGAAAAAATAATTTAGCTCATCAAGTAAACAAAAAAAGCCTGTTTAAAAACAGGCTTTTTTTGTTAATGAGATTTTTTTATCCTGTTATAACAACAAGCATATGTCAGATATTTGTATTGTGATAAACAATACGTTATGCTTTATGTAAAACATAAACGTTAATAACAATAATTTATTTCAGCTCAGGCAGTTTTCGTATTGCACCACTACCGGAGGTAAAGATGGAAAAGGAAAAAGAGCAAAGACTAATGTTGATGGACCCCGACACTGGCGAAGTCCATTCACTTCAACACTGGGTCGCATCAAAACCCATGTGGGAGGGTTCCCTTAGCAACCCTATCGAGGGGCTGATTGAAGTTGTACAAGACGCAAACGGCAAATGGGTTCCCAAACATGAGAAAGGCACAGAATAACCCTGACTTACAGTCGGCCTGATTACCAATCAGGCCGACTGGATTGCATTACAATATCAGCTTGTTCAAATTTCCACCACGTTAAAACATGTCTGTTCTCGGAATTATTGCCGCCCTGCACCAGGAAATCGCGAGTCTTTTACAGGCTATGGGGCCAAATATAAAAACTCATCGTATTGGCCAACGTGACTACCACGAAGGCACACTAATGGGGCGCTCCTGTATCGTGGTGCTGTCCCGAATCGGCAAGGTTGCCGCAGCAGCGACAGCCGTAACGCTTATCCGGGAATTCAAGGCAAGTTCTATACTTTTTACCGGGGTTGCCGGCAGCATCAATCAACAGGTCAAGGTGGGTGATGTAGTGGTGGCAACTCAATTACTACAATACGATTTTAACGCCAGCCCTCTTTTCCCCCGCTATGAAATTCCTTTATTAGGCATGAGCCATTTTGACGCTGACACCAAGCTTTCAGCACAACTGCAACAATGCGCACAAGATTACATTTATCAAGACCTGAAGATAGACATTGATGCCACTTCCCGGGATGCATTCAATCTTCACCAGCCCCAATGCCATATCGGCATGATCATTAGCGGAGATTGTTTTGTGAGTGATGCCAACCATTCCATACAATTACAGCAGGACTTGCCCGCTGCCTTGTGCGTGGAAATGGAAGGCGCATCGGTTGCACAGATTTGTTATGAATATGCAGTGCCCTTTGCCATCGCACGGATTATATCCGACCAGGCTGATGGCTCTGCACACATTGACTTTAATGCTTTCCTGGAGCAAGTTGCCCGATTTTATTCAGCCGGCATTTTGAGACGATTCTTAAGCGCCCCCCTGGATTAAATTATGCCCCTAAGGACAACCGGCCTTGTGAAAATACTAGTTATTTCCACAAGCTACAACTCTGATCTTAATTGCTTAAGTGCTTCCTGAAACCGCATGCCTCTGTCTTGCTTCATAGAAAGGCAACTATCCTGTTTAGCCGTATGATTAATCGCATTGAACTGCTCAACCCGATGGGAAATTGCCTGCCCATATTCATCATTATCTGAAACAAATTCAGTATAACTGCTAATAAAATCGCCCACAAAAATGTCTGCTTTTTGTTTGTTTAACTGTAAAATTTGCCGGACGTCATCCTGCATTTTTTGTTCAAGATTACTTGCTGAAAGCGTTGAGTCAAGGGCAGCACAAAACTCATGCAAAAAATAATAATCAAAAGAAGCCATAAAAACCATCTCTTTGGTTTTTTCTGATACTGCTTGAGCACTACCTAGACATGGCCATAGCAACAATATGGCAAGCCATTTTTTCGCATTCATTTTCATCACTTCCTTTTTGGTCAATATAACTGTAAACATGCCCATCTGAATTAAAACCAAAAATAAATTTATTTTGGGTCCAAAATTTGCTTCGTTACATCTGCGTATTGTTGTTTAAAAAATTTCTGTACAGCCTGTTCAAGTCCATATAAAATCACTTTCCGGATTTATGCTTATTCTTGTTTTTAGTAAAAAAAACACTAACAAAATAACGGTCATACCGGTTAATCAACAACGCCTTGGGAGATTGCGATACGAGTCGATCTTGTTTTTATAGAAGCTTCATGATGAATGCAATAAATAATATTTTATCAGCACTGGAAACCCAGGGCTGGGCTATTTGCGACGGGCTTATCCCGACTGACCTGACACACCGTCTATTTACAGAGGGACAGCAGCGCTGGGAACAAGGCCAGTTCCATGATGCCCGTATTGGACGCGAACAGCAACTGACACGGATAACATCCATTCGTGGTGATGCTATCCTTTGGCTTGAACCAGAAAGCCAATATCCAGCCAGCCAGGAAATGTTTCAATTAACCGGTTTGATGCAACAAGCATTAAACCGGTATTTTTTTCTGGGTCTGAAACACATGGAATTGCACTATGCCCGCTATGCTTCTGGCACCGGTTATATCCGTCATCTGGACCAACACAAAAATACCGCATTCAGAAAAATCACCTTGGTGAGTTACCTGAACCCTGAATGGACCGAGGCAGACGGTGGAGAATTAGTATTGTATGATCCGGAAAATCCCAAGCAAGAAATCAATCGTATACTGCCCATTGCCGGCAGGACGGTTATTTTCCGAAGCGACCTGATTGAACACGAAGTCTTGCCCTGCCAAAAGCCCCGCTGGAGCATAACCGGTTGGTTCAGGGATGATGAAAAACTTTTTGATCTGGCCGCCTGATCGGTATATATATTCCACACCTTTCATTACATCTGATCTGTGCATCCGTTTTCAATGAATAAACATTTAAAGAAATCTCTAACGTAGAAATTACTCATGCGTTACTGGTCATAAACCGGTAACGTAATTAAAATAACATGCTGTTTTTAAACCGATAAATATGGTCAACCCACACTACACAAGCTGCTCACATAAAAAATTGATAACATTTCTGGTAACTCTTTTTCGTACCACTAATAAAAAATATAATCAGATTCCATCAAAAACTTACAAAAATGCTTCTAAAAAAACCTTAACATGTACGATCTGATTGGTGATATTCACGGCTATGCCCAACCCCTAAAGCAACTGCTTGCAAAGCTGGGCTACACCGAAAAAAACGGCTTTTGGCAACACCCCAAACGTAAAGTCATTTTTTTGGGTGATTTTATCGACCGGGGTCCCGAACAGGTGGAAACTGTCCTGATAGCCAAAGCCATGGTAGAGAATAATGCTGCACTAGCAGTTATGGGCAATCATGAATTTAACGCGGTTGCCTGGACAATGCCCAACCCCGACAAACCAGGCGAGTTTCTTCGCCCCCATACCGAAAGATATTTACGACAACATCAGGCATTTTTGGAACAGATTGTTGAAGGCTCCTGCCTGCATACCGAAATTACCACCTGGTTTGCTACCCTGCCACTCTTTCTGGAGTTTCCGGGTTTTAGGGTCATTCATGCCTGCTGGCATCAACCCTCATTGAAAATACTGGCCCCTTTTCTGGATAGCCAGAACCGCATTCAACCGCAGGCCTGGCCAATGCTTAGTGCAAAAGGAACAGAAACCTTCGAGGCGTTGGAAACAGTGCTGAAAGGCCTGAATATAGAACTGCCTTCGGGTTATGGCTTTGATGACAAGGATGGCAATTTCCGCAATGAAATCCGTGCCCAATGGTGGGAACTGAATGGACTGACCTACCGTGACCTTGCTATGGTTCCGCCCAGTGCCATTGAGCAAATCCCCCATATTCCCGTACCTGATGACGTTGTACCTGGCTATCAGGAAGATAAACCCCTGTTTGTAGGTCATTACTGGATGACCGGAGAACCTGAACCGCTTACCCCCTATATTGCCTGTCTTGACTACAGTATTGCAGCCAGAAATACAAAATCTGTCACCAAGGGAAAGTTATGTGCCTATCGGTGGCAGGGGGAAACCGAATTGCTGCGAGACCGGTTTATCTGGGTAAGTTAACAACGCCAGCACTGCTTTCTTATGCTCAATCATTTCTGTAAACCGCTAGCTGGCTATGAATCTCTGCCCTCTTTTATCAGTCCCTCTATAACACAACCCCCAAAACCCAGCCTATCAAGCCGCTGCCGGCCACCACCAGCCAAGGGGGTAGTTTCCAGAAAACCAGTGCAACAAAACCCAGCAAAGCCAAACAAAAATCTTGTGAGTCAAGAATGGCACTGGTCCAGATAGGATCATACAAAGCGGCAAGCAACAAGCCAACCACTGCCGCATTAATACCCATAAGCGCCGCCTGCATACCCCCATTACGACGCAGTTGTTCCCAAAATGGCAAAGCACCCGCAATCAGCAGGAAAGAAGGCAGGAAAATGGCGACCAGACTCAACATCCCTCCGATCCAGCCATTAGGTGCCTGATTCATGGCCGCCCCTAAAAATGCCGCGAAGGTAAACAAGGGACCAGGCACTGCCTGTGTGGCCCCATAACCGGCCAGAAAAGCATCATTGCCAACCCAACCAGAAGGCACCACTTCTGCCTGCAACAAAGGCAAAACCACATGCCCGCCCCCAAAAACCAGCGAACCGGCACGATAAAAGGCATCAAACATAGCCATGGCCTGATTGGGAAATACGTTCACCAGTAACGGCAAAGCCAGCAGCAAGCCTGCAAAAATACCCAGCCATATCGCACCGGCCTTTTTTGTTACCGCCATAACAGGCAAGGCCTCATGCACCTTAACCGCTTGGGGTGTGAATAACAGCCTTCCCGCTACCCCACCGGCTGCAATCACGGTTACCGGCATCCACACCAAGGGGACCAGCAATACCAGGCAAGCTGCTATCATCATTAATGTTATGCGTAAGGCATCAGGACAAAGATGACGGGCCATGCCCCACACCGCCCGCGCCACAATGGCAACCGCAACCACCTTCAACCCTTGCAGCAGACCATGATCAATGACATCCCCATAATTGGCTATGCCCAAGGCAAACAGAATCAGGGCAATGGCCGATGGCAAGGTAAAGCCGGCCCAGGCAGCGAAGGCGCCCGCATACCCGGCCCGGGACAAACCCAATGCCATTCCAATCTGGCTACTGGTGGGACCCGGCAAAAATTGGCATAGTGATACCAGATCAGCATAAGTACGATCACCCAGCCAGCGTTGCTTAACCACAAACTCTTCCCGAAAATACCCCAAATGCGCCACGGGTCCGCCAAATGAAGTCAGGCCCAGTTTCAAAAAAACAAGGAATACCACCCATGGGCTACGGTCCGGTACAGGTGAATTGGACATGCTATTTTTTCAATATTGGAAACAGGGTTATATGATAGATGTTATTTATGACAAAACAAGCTGCTTAACATAAGAAACACCTGTTTCCCCTTATTTGAACATTGAATTAACGCATGACGAAAGGATTACCGGCAACCGCCCCACTGTTAATCCAGACACTTTTCGTTTGAAGAAACTCGAAAACCGCATCCTGCCCGTTTTCTCTTCCCAGACCTGAGTCTTTATAACCACCGAAAGGCGCTAAATAGCTAACTGCCCGATAAGTATTTACCCATACCGTACCCGCCTGGAGTTTCTCGGACATGCGTATGGCCTTGCCGATGTCTGTCGTCCATACGGCAGAGGCCAAACCAAAGCGCACACCATTGGCAATGCTCAGGGCATCTGCTTCATCCTTGAAGCGGATAATGGACAATACTGGACCAAACACCTCTTCCTGGGCAATTCGCATTTCATTGTGAACCTCACCAAAAATAGTTGGCTCAACAAACCACCCCGATCCGCACTCCTGCCCGGTTGCCGGTTTACCACCCAATAACAATTTGGCACCTTCATTGTTGGCAATATCAATATAATCCAGAATCTTCTGATATTGTGCCGGGGTTGTTACCGGACCTACCTGGGTCTGCTCATCCATGGGGTTACCCATTTTGGCTGTTTTGGCAATTTCCAGCAATTTTTCTACTACCGTATCGTACACATTTTCTTGCACCAACAGCCGTGAACCCGCTATGCAAGTTTGCCCGGTTGCCGCAAAAATACCAGAAATAGCACCAAAAACTGCTTGTTCAATATCAGCATCTTCAAAAATAATATTGGCCGACTTACCACCTAGCTCCATAGAGGCATGCTTTAAATTACCGGCTGCCTGCTGGTTAATTAATTTACCGGTTGCATCTGATCCGGTAAAACTAACTTTATTAACCAGCGGGTGCTCAACCAAAGACCCTCCTACTTCTTTGCCAAAACCGGTCACTACATTAAAAACCCCGGCAGGAAACCCGGCCTGCTCAAAAAGTGCGGCAAATTCTAGGGTAGAGGCCGAAGTAAATTCAGATGGTTTCACCACAATGGTACAACCCGCTGCCAAAGCCGGCGCAATTTTCCAGGCGGTTAATAAAAGCGGAGAATTCCATGGGGTAATGGCAGCCACCACCCCAATCGGTTCATGACGGGTATAAGTAAAATAACCCTTCTTATCCATTGGCAAGGTCGCGCCCTGAATCTTGTCTGCCATCCCCCCATAGTAATAAAACCATTGTGGTATGTAATTCAATTGCCCTAACATTTCCGTATACAGCTTGCCGTTATCCCTCACTTCTGTTTGTGCCAGTTGTGCTGCATTTTGGGCAATCAAATCACCAAGCCTATGAATGAGCAACCCACGCTGGCTGGCACTCATCTCAGCCCAAGGCCCTACCGTCAATGCCTGATGGGCAGCCTGAACCGCCAATTCAACATCACGTTCATCACATCGGGGAATTTCTGCCCATGCTTCACCGGTAAAAGGATTCTGGCTTTCAAACCAGGTTCCTGTTGACGGTTTTACGTATTCTCCGTTAATAAACAAATCATAACGTTTCATTTTGCCCCCTTTTTTGTCTCTTTAAAATGGTTGTAAATTCAGTTCGGCACGGAACCTGTTTTTAATATGCACGCCATCACGTGATGGTAACGCACGAACCGGCTCATTGGTATCAATATAAACCTGAGCCAATGCAACGCCGTTGCGCGCATTCACTTTGGCTGCCACCTTATCTATATGATGTAAATCGTCAACCACATAGGCATCATGAATTCCAAAACCTTTTGCCACCGCAACCAGATCGGTACCCAAGCTTAAGTGGCTGCGTTGCATGCCAGTTTCACCATAATGACCGTTATCCAGCACAACAATAGTAAGATTAGCTGGCTGCTTGGCACCAATGGTCGCTAAACTGCCAATACCCATTAATTGCTCGCCATCTCCGGTAACCACCACTACCGACTTATCCGGTTGCGCCAATGCCAGCCCCAAGCCCATTGATGTTGATCCGCCCATTGCTCCCCAAAGATAAAAGTTTTTAGTGCGGTCACCGGCTGCAAAGACATCATAACTGGGCGAGCCCAAACTCGTGATGATCAATGCATCCGGTATTTCTTTAATCAATTTAGCAACAAATTCGCGGCGCTCCACCACTTTATTTGATGAACGAACAGTACCCATTATTTTTTCACCCATGATTTACGACCAATTAAATTCTGCGACAATAAAATGGCAACCTGCTCGCCTGCGTCAAAAGCGGAAGCCAAACCAGCATTTACTATTTCCCCCACCTGATCTGGATCAGATACCCGCATGACAGTAATACCCATCAATTCCAAGGCCTGCTGGGTTGCTTTACCCATTGGTCCCTGCCAAGGATTAAATTCGGCATATTCGCCCCGCATGGTGACCAGTGTCAGGAACGGAAAATTGCAACTACGCAATAGTGAAAACATATTGACGCAATTACCCACACCACTGCTTTGCATCAGCAGCACTGATCTTTGTCCGCCAAGCCACGCCCCGCTATTAACCGCAACGCCTTCTTCTTCAGTCGTTAAGGCAATATCGTGTATTTCAGGGTCTTCCCTGGCTTTCCTGATGACCAATGCATGCCCTGCATCAGGCACATATGAAACTTGCCTGACATTCGCTTTTTTCAATTCATTAAAAATGGCTTCCTGCCATTTTTGCTGTACGTCTACTACAGAAGTATCCATGGTTATTCCTCATTGTGTATTTATGCTTTCTATCTTATCATTTGATTGATGTCGAATTAAAATAGAATTTTTTGATCTAACCATTCAAATTTTAGATAGATGAAACCCTATGGATCTCAAACAATTAAAAGCCTTGGTCACCATTGCTGAAACAGAAAACATGACCAAGGCAGCAGAAATACTGAATATTGTGCAACCGGCCATTTCCCGGCAGATAAGACTTCTGGAAGAAGATCTGGGCGCCATTCTTTTTGAACGTGGCCGCCAAGGCATGATCTTGAATGATGAAGGAAAAACTTTTGTTGAATATGCCAGGCGCATACTTAATGAAATTGAAAAAGCAAAGGCTGAAATCCGTCCTTCGGCAGGCACGCTGGGTGGTATCGTTAATATAGGTCTGTTACCCAGCACCAGCGATTTGTTATCCAGTATGCTAGTTAGAAATTTAAGAAAAAATTATCCGGGTATCAAAATCAGAATCTCAACAGGCTATGCCGGGCATATGCAAAATTGGCTGGAAAACGGTGAAATTGATATTGCCCTGTTATATGCCAGCAGAACCTCTCCGGCCTTGCGCCTGCAACCTCTTGTTGAAGAGGGTTTATGGTTTGTTGGGCCTCCTGGCAGCCAATTACGGGCAGACCAGGCCATTGAAATCAAAAATATTGTGGATAAACCGCTTATTTTACCGAGTCCGCCACACGGTATTCGCAATCTGGTTAACCAGGCGAGTCAGCTCAAAAACCTGCAGCTTGATGTTATTGTAGAAACCAACTCCATGGGCGTTCAGAAAAAACTGGTCTTGGATGGACTGGGCTACACCATCCTTCCTTCTATTGCCATTGTTGATGATATAGCTCAAGGCGTCCTGGAAGCCGCACCACTTTCCGATGCAGAATTATCCAGAACCATTGTATTAGCCCTGCCCAGTGCCAGAAATACCACGAGTTCGATTCGTTGTGTGGTAAACGAATTGCTCCAATGCATAAAAACCAGTATTGAAAATGGCAATTGGTCTGCTGCCAAATGGATAGCCGATTAAACGAGCAGTTAATTTCAAGCTTGCTGCACGGCCCTTGTTCCCAATATTTTTTCGTATCGCTTTCTGAATTTTGGCCATACCTCAGGGTTTATACAGCGCGCTGGTTTTTCGCCCTGCAATACGGCAATAATCTGCTCGGCCGCCCAGGTAGCCATATTCCTTCTGGCCTCAACCGTCACGCCGGCTGTATGGAAAGTAGCCACTACATTTTCAAGTGATAACAAAGGATGATCCAATGGCGGTGGCTCCTGATTCCATACATCTATGCCCGCACCCGATAAATGACCCGACTCCAACGCATTGAACAAGGCTATCTCGTTATGAATCCCGCCACGTGCAGTGCTGATAAAAATAGCACCCGGTTTCATTTTGGAAATTACCTCCTCATCAAACATGTTTAAAGTAGAAGCGTTTCTGGGGCAATGCAAAGAAACAAAATCCGAACTTTTCAATAACTCATTAAAGTTAACAGACTCACCATTCATTTGATGAATAGTTGCGGCATCAACATAAGGATCAAAAACCAACACTCGCATACCAAAAGCCTGTGCCAACACAGACACTTTTTTTCCAATATGCCCAAAACCGATCAGCCCAACGGTTTTACCACTTATTTCTTTTCCCATCAAGTATTCACGACTAAAACCACGTTTATGCCTTATAAGCCGATCAGACTCAGATACTCGACGGGATACATCAAGCATTAGCGCAATAGTTGCTTCTGCTACTGATTGCGCGTTTGCGCCAGACTGATTCAGTACCATCACACCCGCCTCTGTGCAAGCGGTGACATCCACCGTATCATAACCCGCACCATTGACAGAGACACATAGCAACTGCGGACAATACTGCAAGAACGCTTTAGAAACCACCCATGCATCATGCACCTCGTCCCGCGCAGAGGGAATTTGATACGCATGGGATTGCCTCAGGCTTTGTCTGGTCAGCTCCTCATCCCCTTCCTGTACACAAGTACGTAATTCAAAACCTGGCTGGGCAGATAAAATCTGCTCCATCGCCGGATCGTACCAGACATTCAATCTGGTTATCAGCAGACGTTTATTATCCATATTATTTTTTCTTTATCAGGGGAATGAAAGGTTCCAGTTCCTTACGACTCTTGCTTAAATGATCCTCCCACTCTTTGCCTGGCATAAATGACAATACAGGTACATCATTTTTAGCTGCTTGCAAATATTCGGGATCTTGCATCACCTCAGCAATGGCTGTTTGCAACTTTGCATTAATATCCCCAGGCAATCCTTTAGGTCCGCCAATCCCTCTTTCCGAAGACGTAAAAATATTGATACCTTCATCAAGCGTAGTAGGAGTGCTTTTCAGTTTCCGTTTTTTAGAGGCAAGGGCAATTCCGATAAACTCCGATGTAGGCGACTCAAGATCCGGTGCTTCTGATTGGGTGATAATGGCATAATCTATATGCTGCCCCATTAAGGACATTTTCCCTTCGCCTGCGCCTTTGAAAGGTATCGGCGTGGATTTAATCTTTTTAAGTTTTTCAAGCTGCAATAAAGCAATATGTCCAGTCGTCCCGTCTCCGGCATGACCAAATGAGAGTGAGCCAGGTGCTTCTGACAAGCGCTTTATAATTGAGGATAAATCGGCTGGAACCGAACTTCCTTTCTTTGCAATAATAAGAGAAGGATCATCAACCAATCTGGCAATTAATGACAGATCTTCGGGTTGATAAGTCGTCTCTCTATACATGGGCATAAATATGAAACCGGGCACATTTACCATGCCCAACGTATATCCATCCGGTTTTGATCTGGCAACATACGTCGCGGCCAGCTCTCCACCTGCCCCCGGCTTATTAATCACGACAATCCGGGCCTCATTACCCAGTTTTTTTTCCAAAAACCGAGATAAGGTACGGGTCATGGTATCGGTACCACCACCCGGTGCAAATCCAACCACAATTTCAATGGGTTTGTCATTTGGCCACGCAGCCCAAACCCCACTGCTAATAGCCATGCCTGCCACGACTATAATGGCACCCATCGCCAATTTTGATTTTTTCATGTATGTCTCCTGATATTTATTCATTGAGCAGAAAAATACTTCTGATTTTTCAACGTTTTATTTTCTTATCTATCTATTAGCAACCATGCTAACACGCTATAGAAATTTTAATACAATAGAATTTTGTGATTCAATTGATACCATTTCTATATATCATCCTTCCCGACTTGAGGTGATATCTGAATATGATTGTTTTAATATCAAAATTCTATTTTAAATAAACTTCAATAATAATTTAGAATAGATATCCATAACACCCAAGATATAAAGTTTTTTACTGAAAAATGAATATGACCAATCCATATACGTGGCTGCCATTGAATTCAACGGCATCTCCAAAAACCCAAAGCATTGAATTTGAAGGGCCTGCCGGATGGATTGAAGTGCTATTTGACAATCCATCAAGCCCAAGTAAAGGTATTGTGTTAATTGCTCATCCACAGCCGTTGCTTGGCGGCAGCCCCAGGCACAAAATTCCCCATACATTGGCACAAACGCTTAAAGCATCGGGATGGACCTGTCTGCGTCCCTATTTCAGAGGGGTTGGTAACACAGAAGGCCGTTACGATCATGGCACGGGAGAAACGCAAGACCTGCTGGCAATTATTGCAACCCTACGGGCACATAACCCTGCTACTGCACTGATCCTCATTGGCTTTTCTTTTGGGGCTTATGTTATTGCCAAGGTTGCACATACCCTTCAACAACAAGGCGCTCCAGCGCAAACAACCATATTGCTAAGTTTACCAGCAGGAACAGTTGACGCTGGTAGAGCTTATGATACCGGCAGTGTGCCCGCCAACTCACTCATTATTCATGGCGAAGCAGACTTGCAGGTGCCCTTACGCAATGTATTAATTTGGGCTGGTTCATTCAAGCATCCTATTGTCGTTTTCCCCGGTGCCGATCACTTTTTTAAAGGTCATGAAAAAACATTGATCCAAAAAATTACTGAAGCAATCAAATAAATAATTATCAGGAGACATACATGAAGTTTAAAAAAAATCATTTTATATTCAATTGTATTGCAGCACTTGCCTTTAACTCTGCAGCACTGGCCAATAATTATCCCTCTAGCCCGATCAGGCTTATTGTTCCATGGCCTGCGGGTGGCTCTGCCGATGCAGTCGGACGGCTTTTAGGCGAGCAGCTTGGTAAACAACTTGACACCACCGTTATTGTTGAAAATATCGCAGGCGCTTCAGCCACCATTGGCACGCAACAAGTTGCCAAAGCCAAGCCTGATGGCTATACCTTACTTTTAGCCAGCAGCTCGGGCAATGCCTCAGCCCCTAATCTATACAAAAAAATCAATTTTGACCCCATTAAGGATTTTTCCCCTATTGGTCTAGTTGCACTCATACCCAGTATTCTTATTGTATCTAACGACTCTACGTTCAAGTCACCCGAAGATATCGTGGCTGCTGCACAAAAAAAACCAGGAGCGCTAGCCTTTGGCTCTGGTGGCATTGGAAATTCAGGACATCTTTCCGGTGAACTTTTTGCTTCAATTGCAAACTTTAAAGCCAACCATATCCCCTATAAGGGAAATAACCCAGCTCTGACCGACCTCATTGGCGGACGACTTGATTTCATGTTTGACAATGGCGCCATTCCACACATTAAAAGCAAACGTGTCAAAGCATTGGGCATTGCTTCAAACTCACGAATCCAGGCACTTTCAGACTTGCCTACTCTAGAGGAACTTGGCTATCAAAATATGATACTTAGCACTTGGTTTGGACTGGCGGCCCCTACCCAAACGCCTGACGACATCATTCAAAAAGTCAATCTCGCCCTGAACAAATCATTACAAGAATCCGCATTCGCACAACGACTTATAGATATGGGGGCTGAATTGCGCACCACAAATCCACAGGAATTTAGTATTTTCTGGCAATCAGAACTGTTGAGTTACAAAAAACTCATTGAAAACAGCGGTGCCCAAGCACAATAATTTTAATATATTTATATATTGTAGTGCCATAAAAAATACAGGCAAGGAAAATGTTTTGCCTGTATTTTTGAACAATTAAATCACGCATCTGCCAAAATTTTTTTCAGTCGATCAATTCTTCAGAACGAGCAAAAAAACAGGCTTGCGCTCACTTTTCAGTATATTTTCATATCCCATAAAAAAATGAACTGACCCACAGTCCAATCAATTCTGTCTTAAATTATTTTCTTCAATCACCCCAGACCAGATGGCGGAATCCCTGGCGATCGTTTCCTGCATGGTTTGCGAATCAGTATAGTAAGGATACGCACCCACCGCTTTCAGACGAGTCTGTGTTTCCGGGTCATTAACCACTTCTTCCAAAGCATCCGACAAGATTTTTACCGTCTCGTCTGGCGTATCTTTGGGAACCAGCAAGCCAGACCAGGAGACGGCTTTACTTGCCTGGATATCCTGTTCTTGCAATGTTGGCACTTCTGGCAACTCATCCAGACGCTGGTCGGTATTGACCGCAATGGGACGCAAATTACCTGCCTTAATCTGGGTAAGAACAGCTACCAAATCAGAATACATAACAGCTACATCGCCTGCCAGCACGGCTGTTACCGCTGGTGCACTACCCCGGTAAGGAATATGTGTCATTTTGACACCCAGATCCTTTTTGATCAGTTCCATGGCAAGATTTGCCGTACTGCCAACTGCCGCTGACGTATAGTTAATGCCATCTTTATTGTTTTTAGCTGCCTGCGCCAACGATTTCATATTGGTAATATCAGGATATTTTTTTGCATTTACCACGATTACCAATGGCGTAATATACGCTGTACCCACCGACTTGATATCTTTTTCCAGGTCATAAGGTGCCTGGGACAAGATAAATGGTGCAGTCAGGCTAGGGGCTGCCAGACTGGCCACCGTGTAGCCGTCGGGCTTGCTTCTGATCAATTGGTTAATTCCAATGGTACCGGAGGCGCCAGATTTATTCTCAACCACAATGGTCTGGTTCAGTTTTTTACCTAGGGCATCAGCCAGTACACGACCCGCAACATCAGAGGGTCCTCCAGGCGGGAACGGAACGATGTAATTCAACGATTTATTTGGAAAATCATTAGCTTGTGCATTTGCAGCCTGCAAGACCAGACCTTGACTTAGTATCAATGCAGAAATAGCAGTCAATTTACGTAATAACTTCAAAGCGATCTCCTACCATCCAATAATAATATAATGACCAGAGCGTACCTTGAAATCTGGCTTAAAAATATTGGTATATCTCCTCGTTCGTCAATTTGGAAAGGAGGCTTCCATAAAATGTAAGTTTGCAAAAAATAGATGTTTTTTCCGCTCAATCGTTTCTTTTCAGCAACCCCTCAAGTACCAATCTATAAAAATGGTCAAAGGCATCACCAATGCGCATCCCGGTTTCCTCAAGAAAAGCAGGATTCCTCAGACGATGGGCGGCCCCCAGCATAGCCTCGGACACCAATCTTGAATTATATGAAGTGAATACCTCTTGCCTGACCCCTTCCTCAATAATTTCTTCCAATCCTCTGATGCGGGCTAATTGATAATCATCAAACAATTTCTTGCCCTGCTCTGTTGCCTCCAGATCAACCAGGCACGCTTTGCTAATACCTGATGTATTCAGTGTTGCTGTCAAATAAGCCTTGATAATCTTGACGGGTTCACTTTCTTTATTGGCCTTGGCAAAACCCTGATCAAGCTGCGCAGTAAAAACATCACGACAAATATCAATAAATAATTCCTCTTTGGCAGTCGCCATCTGATAAAGACGTCTTCGTGAACACTTTAACCGGGCGGCAATATCGGCAATCGTTAATGTGGAAATACCTTCCGTCATTAATAGCTTTGTTAATTGCTGCCTGAATTCTTCGTCTGTCCGCCGTGCCACAGTTTATACCTCCTGAAAATTCCAATTATAACTGCCCGAATATTTTTGGTACTTTCCCTATTGACTTGGTACCAATTAATCAATAAGATTCACTTAACGGTACCATAACTAAAGATTTAGTACCATAACAAATAGAGACAATTCATGCAACATACCGATCAAACCCTATACAGCACCACCACCGTACCCGAGCTTTTTCTTTCTGCGTTCAAGGCTTTTCCGGACCGCATTGCCCTGGTAGATACAAAACAGCAGCTTACCTACCGGGAAGTTGCCACAAAATCATTTCAAATTGCCCGACTTCTTCAGCATAAAGGCATGAAACGCCAGGATACTGTCGCTTTGCTGCTAAGCAACAGCATTGATTCTTTACTAACATTAATTGCCGTTCAATTAATGGGGTTACGTTATATTTCCCTGCACCCCATGGCCTCGGAAAGCGATCATTGTTTTGTTTTACAAGACGCCCAGGTACGTATGCTTATTGCTGATGCCGGTAAATTTCCAGAACGCACACAAGCCCTGCATCAACAAAAAATAGTTCAACAAGTACTTACCCTGGAGCCTTCTTCCATCGATGCTGGCCTACTGCAACAAGCCTTATCAATGAGCCCTGAACCAATAAGTATTGATGCACAGCCTGAAGACTTTACAAAAATTTCATATTCAGGCGGCACAACCGGTCGCTCAAAAGGAATTTTGCAAACCCACCGCACCGCGGTCACCATGGTGAATTACCAGCTCGCCTATTATGATTGGCCACAAAATATACGTTTTTTAGCGACTACGCCCATCTCGCATGCTGCCGGTTCATTTGTACTGCCTATTTTCCTACGTGGTGGCACCATGCATCTGCTTGATAAATACTCGGCAGATACCTTCATGCAATATGTGACGCAGCACCAAATCAATGCCACCTTCATGGTGCCCACCCAAATTTATACTCTGCTTGACTCTCCACAACTGGCGCAGACAGACCTGTCCAGCCTTGAGTTCATCTTATATGGTGCTTCACCCATGGCACCTGCACGCTTGCTTGAAGCCTTGCAGAAAATTGGCCCGGTTTTCGGCCAACTCTATGGCCAGGCCGAAGCCCCTATGATGATCAGCTACTTACGCAAGGAAGATCATGACCCGTCCCGCCCCCATTTGCTTCGTTCCTGCGGCCGCGTAATTCCTGGCAATACGGTCAAATTGCTGGACGCGGATTTGAATGAGGTCCCAGCAGGAGAAATTGGTGAAATTTGTGTTCGCGGACCGCTGGTTATGGACGGTTATCTGAATCGCCCTGAAGAAAATGAAAAAGTCTTTGCAGGACAATGGCTGCATACCGGCGACATGGCCCGACAAGACGAACAAGGTTACCTGTACATCGTTGACCGCGCCAAAGATATGATTATTTCAGGTGGTTTTAATGTTTACCCCAGTGAAATTGAAAATTGCCTTGCCACACACCCTGCCATTGCCATGTCTGCCGTTATTGGCGTACCCCATGAAAAATGGGGGGAAGAAGTCACCGCAATCGTTGTTTTAAAACCAGGCATCACACCAAGTGAAAAAGAACTGATTGATTTTGTACTGAAGGAAAAAGGACCGGTAAATACTCCTAAAGCCATCTTCTTTGAAGAACAGCTTCCCTTAACGTCACTGGGAAAGATTGATAAAAAAACCATTCGCAGCAAGTTCTGGAACCAGCAGGACAGAATGGTTAGCTAGGCCTGTAAGACGATAAAAATGCAGACAGTCATTCGACATGCATAACACAAGGAGACAATGATGATGTTAAAAAAACTTTTAATCGTAGCCGGTTGCATTTCCATGGGAGCCTTAAGCGCCACCACCCATGCGGCCTCTGAATACCCCAACAAATCAATCCATTTAACCGTTCCATTTGCAGCAGGTGGTGTTACTGACCTGACCGCCCGCACTTTTGCCAAACAACTCTCCGGTTCCCTTAAACAACCTGTTATTGTAGAAAATCGGCCAGGAGCCGGGGCCACCATTGGTGCCAATCATGTAGCCAAATCAAGCCCAGATGGCTACACCCTATTGCTTGGCACCAATGTTACCCATGCCATTACACCGCAAATGATGGAAAAATCGCCTTATAATCCACTTGAAGATTTTCAGCCCATTGCCATGTTTGGCCTGAACGGAAATGTACTGCTTGTGAAGCAGGATTTCCCGGCTAATACCTTTGAGGAGTTTCTTGACTACATCAGAAACAGCAAAAACGAACTTAATTATGCATCGGGCAGTATTGGCAGTTCTGCGCATCTTGCCGCTGAATTACTCAAAATTGAGGTCAAGGACATTCAATACACGCATATTCCGTTCGGTGGTCCTTCTGAAGCCATGTCGGCCTTAATCGGTGGCCACGTTGATTTCATGTTTACCAATATTGGTGCTGCAGTCAGCCAGACAAAATCGGGCAAGGTAAAAGCCCTGGCCGTCACAACAGCCAAACGCAACACTGAATTACCCAATGTTCCCACTATAGCGGAATCTGGTGTACCCGGATTCGAGGTGGTTGGCTGGCTGGCAGCCTTTGCGCCTAAAAACACACCACCTGCCACCACACAAAAACTGAACGCGCTGATCAATGCCTCTCAGGAAAACACCGACTTGCGTAAAACATTAGATACGGCCTCAGTCATCCCTGTTATTTATACACCGGAAGAAACCGCAACTTTTGTAAAGAATGAATATGAAAAATGGGGCAATGTCATTCGCGCAGCCAAGATTCCTAAAATGTAAAAATCCACTCACTCGGAGTTTGTAATGACTATCAAAAATAAGGCCTATATTGTTGGCGCTTATGAGCACCCCACCCGGTTTGCACCCGATAAATCTGTTGCCCAACTTCACGCAGAAAGCGCGCTGGGTGCCTTGCAGGATGCCGGGCTGGAATTAAAGGATGTAGACGGCTACTTTTGCGCCGGTGACGTTCCTGGCGGCAGCCCGATTTCCATGGCTGAGTATCTTAACCTTAACCTGAGCTGGCTGGACGGCACGGAAATTGGCGGATGCTCTTATATTGCGCATGTAGAACGTGCGGCACAAGCCATTGCTGCCGGAAAATGCCGGGTTGCCCTGATTACGCTGGCGGGCAAACCCAAAAGCACTGGTGTGGCAACCGGTACTGCCCCCCGGATACTAGGCCCCGAACGGCCGGAAACCCCGTGGGACTTGCCTTATAAACCCACCATTACCGGCATTTATGGCATGATCACCCAACGGCATATGCACGAGTATGGCACCACCGCCGAACAGCTGGCCGCCATCAAGGTTGCCGCCTCGCATCATGCCCAATATAATGAAAATGCCCTGCTTAAAAAAGTAGTCACGATTGACGATGTCATTAACTCACCCATTATTGCGCCCCCCTTGCACCGGCTTGACTGCTGCGTCATTACCGATGGCGGTGGCGCGCTTATTGTTACTACGCCTGACATTGCCAAATCACTTAAGCGACCTTTAGTAAAAGTCATGGGTGCCAGCCAAACCATCAAAACCAGCCATGGCGGCTATATTGCTCCCACGGAAACAGGCGCTATCAAAACCGGCCCTGAAGCCTTTGCCGAGGCAGGCGTTACCCCCAATGATATTAAATACGCCTCTATTTACGACAATTTTACGATTATGGTTCTTATGCAGCTTGAAGACTTGGGTTTCTGCAAAAAAGGCCAGGCAGGCCAGTTTGTGGCCGAAGGCAATTTAATATCCGGCACCGGCAAACTACCCTGGAATACGGATGGCGGTGGCCTGTGCAACAACCACCCCTCCAATCGCGGTGGTATTACCAAAGTGATTGAAGCGGTACGCCAACTGCGTGAAGAAGCTCACCCGGCCGTACAGGTAAAAAATTGTGATATCGCACTGGCAGCCGGCCCAGGCCTTGTGGTTGGTGAAGGTCATGCCCATGCCACCCTTATTTTAGGAAGAGAATAAATATGGATAATCTGGATAATAAAACCCTGGACTTTCTTTCCGATGCATATGCCAATGCTTACCCGGAAACCAAACCCTTTTGGGAAGCGGCGGAAAAAGATGAACTCTTGCTAAAAACCTGTCACGATTGCGGCAAACCACATTGGTATCCGCGTATGGTTTGCCCCTTGTGCGGCAGTGCAAATACGGCTTGGCTAAACGCAAGCGGACAGGGCTCTTTGTATGCTTTCAGCCATATTGAAAAAGCAAATCCTCCTTACACGCTGGCCTATGTTCAGTTAAACGAAGGCCCCATCATCATGAGCAATATTATTGATGCGGATATTAACCAGCTGAAAATTGGATCGCTCGTAACGGTAGCCTTCCAACGCATGAAAGAAGGCAGGAAAATGCCAGTTTTCAGATTGAGTGAATGAGGGGGAGTTTTCATAACCCATAAAGACGTCTTGCAACTAAACGTCTTTAAACATTATTGAACCGCGGATTTTCAGGGCCAGCGTTTCTGTCATCCGCTTCAAAGCCCCTACCATTTTGTCGTGGTTCTGTTCCTCGCGTACGGTCAATGTCGATACACTCAAGGCACAAATTCCATTGCCATAAGCGTCCCTGAGCGGCATTGACAGTGAGCGAACTGGCAGATCGGGCGCATCCTTGATGGCATACCCCTGCGTTCTCGCCTGTGCAACAATCTTCATAAACTCATTTATAGGCGGCTCTGCGCGCGCGGCTAACAAAGTGGAATTTTTCAACAGGATTTTTTCCACTTGCTCATCGGTCAGAGTGCTTAACAAAGCGATGCTACCAGCCCCGCAACCCAACGGACGCCGCTGCCCTACGCCTAGGTTCAACACACGAATAGGAAAATGCCCTTCAGCGCGGTCCAAACAAACTACGTCATGACCACTTCTAACCGTTAAAAAAGCACTATCACCGGTAATCTCCGACAGCTCCTGCAGCGCTTCTTTACACAGTTGCTGGGCTGGTACTGATGAACTGGCAGCAAGACCAAGTTCATACAAAAGCGGGCCAAGATGGTAATTGCGAGTCAATGGGTTCTGCACCAGCATGGACTCTGCCGTCAGTCGTCGCAAAATTCGATGAGCAGTGGGTCTTTCAATGCCAGACCTTTCTGCTATTTCTCCCAATCCAAACCCCACCCCATCCGAGGCGGCAATAACACGCAGGATTTCGGTTGCCCGGCCAATACTTTGTGTACCCCCTACTTCTTTTTTATTATCGCTATAGTCCATATTGTGGATTCCTTTTGTTTACTAGTTCATCTTTTAGCATAATAATACATTCACGCAACCCAAAACAAGACATTGCGCCAAATAACTAACACTGAGGAGACACACATGAATTTTCCCAAACAGATAAAAAACTGTTTTGCTGTTGCAGGATTGATTTCCCTTACAGGTGTGGCAATAGCCGCTTACCCTGAAAAACCGGTCAGCACGATTGTGACCTTCCCGCCCGGCAATTCTGCCGATCTGGTGGGCCGCACGATGGCCCAGCAGCTTGAACAGGCATTTGGCCAAACATTCATTGTTGAAAACAAAGGTGGTGCCGGCGGCACGATTGGGGTTGAACAGCTTACCCGAAGCAAACCCGACGGTTACACCATAACCATTACGTCACTGTCTCCAATCAGTATTATTCCAGTCACCAAAAAACTGTCTTATGATCCTCTGAAAGATCTAGAGCCAATTAGCCTGCTGGCACAGGGGCCCATGGTCGTCCTTGCCAACAAGGATGCCCCTTTCAATACCATGCAAGAGCTTATTGATTATGCAAAAGCCAATCCGGGAAAACTGAACTACGGCTCATTGGGTGCCGGTACGATCAGCCAATTAACCACTGAACTTTTCAAGGAAGCCGCAGACATTGACATCAAGGAGATTCCTTACAAAGGCAGTACCCAGGCTATTCAAGACTTGATTGGTGGCAGGATACAAATTCTTTTTGATGGCAATGCCTCCGCTATCCGGCAAATTGAAGCCGGTGCGGCAAAAGGCCTGGCCGTCACTATCCCGCAGCGCTCCCCCCTGATGCCTGACACACCTTCCATTGCAGAAACCAATGTAGAGGGATTGAAAAACTTTACCTCCCAGGGCTGGATGGGTGCCTTTGCACCGGCAAACACACCACCGGAAGTCATCAAATCTTTACACGAAAAAATGCAGATCGCGCTTAAAACCCAACCCGTCATTGAACGCTTTAATGCATCCGGATTACAGGCGATTGGTTCGGAAACACCTGAAAAATTTGATGAATTCGTCAAAGAAGATCTCAACCGCTGGAAATCGGCCGCAAAAATGCTGGGTATCAGCCCCGATCAATAAGGATAAATCATGAACAAAACCTACGAAACCATAAAAGTTGAAGAACCGTTTCCCGGGATTCTGCTGGTCACCCTAAACCGTCCGGAAGTATCCAATGCATTCAACACCCAAACCGGACATGAACTGTATGATGTATTTCATCCTCTGGAGCTTGAGCACCGCAAATATCGCTGTGTCATTATCACTGGCGCCGGTGACAAGGCCTTCTGTGCCGGGGGAGACTTAAAAGAACGCAAAACCCTGACGGAAGAGCAATGGGTTTTACAACATGAACTTTTTGAACGCACTTTTCGTTCAATTCTCAACTGTCCACTGCCTATTCTGGCTGCCGTCAATGGCCACGCCTTTGGTGGCGGCTTTGAATTGATGTTGCAATGTGATTTTGCCTATGCATCCCGCAACGCTCGTTTTGCTCTGACTGAAGTTTCCCTGGGCATCATGCCCGGCGGAGCCGGTACGCAAACCTTGCCACGAGCCGTTGGTGAACGCCGTGCCAAGGAAATCATTCTGACAGCAAGCCCTTTCAGTGCCGATGAAGCTTGCGAATGGGGAGTTGTCAATCGTGTTTTCGAACCAGATGAAGTCCTTGCAAGAACGCTTGAAGCCGCACAAAAAATTGCCGCCAATGCCCCGCTTTCAATCAGGCAGGCAAAGCACTCAATCCACTACGGATTACAAATGGATCTGAATTCCGGCATGATGTTTGAGCTTGAAACGTATCAACGCATGGTTCACAGCCAGGATCGCAAAGAAGGCATTCTGGCCTTCAATGAAAAGCGCAAACCCAACTTCAAGGGCTGGTAAGAATGAAAATGAACACCATGAACACCATTAAACCATTGCCATTGCAAGGCTACACCGTTTTTGAAATTGGGCAGAATGTTGCTGCCCCATTTGCTGCCCAAATCCTGGCTGATTTGGGTGCCACGGTGATTAAGATTGAAAAACCGGCGGGTGACGATGCCCGTCACTGGGGCCCGCCAGACTGGGAAGGTGCTTCGGCCATGTTCCAGACATTAAACCGGAACAAACAATCCCAAATTTGCAATTTCAGGGATCAACAACAGGTTGAACAACTCAGAAAACAATTCATCGCGCAGGCGGATGTCATTATCCAGAACTTCAGACCGGGTGTCCTGGAAGGCCTGGGCCTTGATGAAAAAACCCTGCGTGCCACTAAACCCGAGCTGATTTACTGTGATATGGGTGCCTTTGGCAGTGGTGGTCCGTTATCTGACCTGCCTGGTTACGACCCGCTGATGCAAGCCTACGGTGGTTTAATGAGCGTGACCGGTGAGCCGGGGCAGCCTCCGGTCAGGACGGGCTATTCAGTCATTGACTGTGGTACTGGCATGTGGGCCGCCATTGGCATTCTGTCTGCCCTGTTACAACGCGAGAAAATGCAGGAAGGTGCTCATGTTGAGGTTTCCCTTTTCGAAACCTCCTTAAGCTGGATGCAGGTTGCCAGCGCCCAGCATATGTCCAGCGGCCAGGTTCCAGGCAGACATGGATCAGGGGCGGCAACCATTGTGCCTTACCGCGCCTACCAGACGGCTGACGGACACCTGGTGGTTGCCGCAGGCAATAACGGCCTGTTTGCCAGGCTGTGCAAAGTGCTGGCCCACAGCGAATGGACTGAAGATGAACGTTTTGCCAATAACCCGCAACGCGTCATCCACCGAAACATCCTTGATGAATTGATCCAGAATGAATTAAGCCAGCAAACACGCGAATATTGGACTGCCAAATTGCGTGAAGCCAACGTGCCTTGTGCTCCGGTACAGGACACGGCTGAAGCCTTTGGCTGCGAACAGGCTCAGGCCTTGGGTGTTATGCAGGAAGTCCCCGATTCCGCCATGAAATTCATGGGTCTGCCCATTCGCCTTGACGGACAAAGGCCTGCCATCCGGCTTTCGCCCCCTACCCTACAACCCTTGACTGAAGCGAGTTTGTCATGACTGATAGCAATCAGGTCTTCGTTCGGGAAGTCGGTTTGCGTGATGGCATTCAGAGCCTGGATACCATTACCACCCAAGACAAAATAGAATGGCTCAAGGTTGAGTCTGAAGCAGGTGTTCGCGCCTTTGAAATCACCTCGTTTGTTCCCGCGCATGTGATTCCACAATTTTTTGATGCACAGACAATGGTCGAGCAGGGACAACTGAACCCCAGGTTGCTGCTTTCAGCACTGGTGCTGAATGAAAAAGGGGCCATGCGCGCCTTGGAGGCCGGAGTTAAAAATATTGTATTTGTCCTTTCAGCCAGTGCCACGCATTCACAAAAAAATGCCCGTACCACGCTTGAAAACGCGCTTGCTGCAGTGGCACGATTAATCGAAATGGTCAAGCAACAGCCGGAACCGCCACATATAACCGGTGCCATTGCCACTTCTTTTGGCTGTACCTATGAGGGCCATATTGAAAGCAAGACGGTTCTGAATATTGCAGACAAAATGGCACAGGCCGGCGTTGATCATATTGCACTGGGAGACACGGTTGGTTTTGCGGGCCCCAGACAAGTCAGAAACCTGTTTACCCAACTGCGTCAACTACTCGGCAAGCTGCCGGTTGGCGCTCATTTTCATGACACGCGCGGCATGGGTATGGCTAACGTACTGGCTGCCCTGGACGCTGGTGTCAGACACTTTGATGCCTCTTTGGGAGGCTTGGGTGGTTGCCCGTTTGCCCCCGGCGCAACCGGTAACATCGCTACCGAAGATCTTTGTTTCCTGCTGGAAGAGTATGGCCTGCAAACCGGTATTAACCTTGAAAAACTGCTTGAGGCCCGGCGCTGGCTGGCCACCCTGCTTCCTGACGAGCCATTACAAGGTGCTTTGTCACGTGCAGGACTACCAACAATCATTACACATTAATTATTGAGATCAGGAAAAAAACCATGGATACATTAAGCACACAAACCCTCCCCGTTTCCATTGAATTGGGTAACGACTATGAAGACATCAGGGAAAGCGTTCGCCGCATTTGCGAGAATTTCCCCGGCTCATACTGGAGAAACCTGGATGAACAGCAAGGCTACCCTTCCGAGTTTGTTAATGCCCTGACCGAAGCCGGTTATCTGGGCGCTCTGATTCCCGAAGAATATGGTGGCAGTGGCCTGCCCCTGCGTGCAGCATCGGTTATTCTGGAAGAAATTCATGCGGCCGGCTGCAATGCAGGTGCCTGCCACGCACAAATGTATATCATGGGTACGCTTTTGCGTCACGGCAGCGAAGAGCAAAAAAGAAAATACCTGCCCGATATCGCCAGTGGCAAACTGCGCCTGCAGGCCTTTGGTATTACGGAACCCACCACCGGCTCAGACACCACCCAAATCAAGACCCGGGCCGTGCGTGATGGTGACAACTATATTATCAACGGCCAGAAAGTATGGACCTCACGTGCCCGTTATTCCGACCTTATGCTATTACTGGCCCGAACCACGCCTGCCGACCAGGTCAAGAAAAAAACTGATGGTATTTCTGTGTTCCTGGTAGATTTGCGTGAAGCCCGTGGCAATGGGGTGGAAATCCAGCCTATTCGCGCCATGATCAACCATAATACAACCGAAGTGTTTATTGAAAACCTGGTGGTTCCTGCCTCCAGTCTGGTTGGTGAAGAAGGCAAGGGATTCCGTTATATTCTTGACGGCATGAATGCAGAACGCATTCTGTGTGCATCGGAAGCGATTGGCGATGCGAAATGGTTTACCAAGACAGCTGCCGTCTATGGTAATGAGCGTGTAGTATTCGGTCGTCCGATTGGTCAAAATCAGGGCATTCAATTCCCTATCGCCCGTGCCTATGCCGAAACGGAAGCAGCCGATATGATGGTACGTAAAGCGACGGCCATTTTTGCGGCCGGCCTGGATTGTGGCGAGGCCGCCAACATAGCCAAACTGCTGGCGTCCGAAGCGGCCTGGCATGCTGCCGAAGCCTGCATGCAAACGCATGGTGGATTTGGCTATGCCGCTGAATATGATGTGGAGCGTAAATGGCGTGAATGCCGGGTCATGCAAATTGCTCCCATTTCTTCCAACCTGATTCTTTCCTTCATCGGACAGCACGTTCTTGGCATGCCACGTTCATTCTAGGAGACCTAATGAAAACACTGTCACGGCAAATGGCCGACTTCATCACCAGTGATATTTCAGGGCAAATCACCCCCGAGGTTTGCCAAACTGTGCAACTGGCCTTTCTTGACACGGCCGGCTGCATTCTTTCCGGTCGTGATGAGGAAGTAACCCGCCTGTTTGCAACCTGGGCAAACAGGCGTTACTTGAATATGCAAGAAGCAGATGTATTCTTTTCGGGGCAAAAACATACGGCGATGGTTGCCGCCATGCTTAACGCTGTTTCAGGCCATGCATTGGATTTTGATGATGTTGCCCTGGCCGGACACCCCAGTGTTGTGCTGGTTCCCGTTCTGCTTGCCGAGTCAGATCGCAACGGTTTAGCCGGGCAGGCACTGGTCAGTGCCTACTTGAAAGGTTATGAGATTTGGGCGGATTTGCTTAACCGGATACCCGACCCTTTGCATGAAAAAGGATGGCATCCCACCGCAGTGCTGGGTACGATGGGTGCCACCGCCGCTCTTTGCGCGGCGCGTCAAATTGATAGTGAAAAAACCACCCATGCACTGGGCATAGCTGCCAGCCGCGCCTCTGGATTGGTCGCCAATTTTGGTTCGATGTGCAAACCCCTGCATGCGGGTTGGGCGATCGAATATGCTTACGGGGCTGTTGAAATGGCCGCCATGGGTGTAACGGCTTCAGCCGATGCTCTGGAAGGATCAACCGGTTTCCTGACTGCTTTTTCAGACCGGCATGCGCCGGATCGCGAACGACCTTTCGAAAAGCAGCAGGCATTAAGCATCAACACGGTTAAACCAAGTATCAAAAAATATCCAGTCTGCTATGCTTCACACCGTGTGATTGACGGTGTATTGCAATTAAGGCAACAGCATAATATTCCCATTGAACACATACAAACCATTACGGCAACCGTCAGTGAAACCAATGCCAGAGTGCTTAAATACCAGCACCCAGGCACGCCTCTTCAGGCGAAATTCAGCATGCCTTTTGCCTGTGCCTCGGCGCTGGTTTATGGTGAAGTAAGCCTGCAAAAAATGACTGAAGATGACATTACCAACCCAGCCATCCGGACATTGATAGAAAAAGTTAAGGTTTCAATCAATAATGAAGCCTGCCCGCTTGAACCCAGCTTTGCCCTTCACGATGACGTTACCATTACTCTCAAGGATAACACCCGCCTTGAAAGTGGCCCGATCCGTTTTGCATTGGGTCATGCCCATTTTCCGCTTGCACCGGCACAATTGGAAGCTAAAATCCTGTCCTGTGTCAAACCGGCCGAACGGGAAAGCACAATGGCATTAATTGCAAAGTTAAACAACCATTTCACTGCAATGGCAATATGATGCAACTAAAACCATGTCATTGACCACCACAACACAGATAAAAGAGACGACAATGAATACACTGGCTGATTCCATTACACTTGAAGAAAACATCACTGAAACCGAACAGGCCCTGCGGGCCGAGTTGGCTGCCTGCTACCGGATTTTTGCGATGCTGGGCTGGACAGAACTGATCTACAATCATATTACCGTTCGCATTCCAGGCCCGGAAAAGCATTTCCTGATCAACCCGTTTGGCCTGCACTACACCGAAGTGACCGCAAGCAATCTGGTCAAGATAGATCTTGATGGCAATGTTATCGGCGCCTCCAAATGGAAAGCCAATCCAGCCGGTTTCATCCTGCACGCTGCCATTCACAGCGGTATTGAAAACGCCCACTGTGTCATGCATACCCACACCACAGCTGGCTGCGCCGTTGCCTGCTCGGCTGCGGGATTGTCGCGAGATAATTTTTATGCTGCCCAATTGCATAATCGCGTTGCCTACCATGATTTTGAAGGCATAACCATCCATGCCGATGAGCAACCAAGGGTACAGCGTTCCATCGGCAACCGGCAGGCCGTGATCCTGAAAAATCACGGCTTGCTGTCATGGGGAAGCACCATTCCCGAGGCCTTTGCCTACCTGTGGACCTTACAGCGTGCCTGCGAAATCCAGGTGGCTGGCGCGGCACTTGGCCCAACTACCCCCATCCCTGAAGAAATACAAATCCAATCCAGTATTGACGCCCTGCAATTTGATCCTCGCTATGGTGCTGGTCGCGATGTTTTTGAAGCGTTAAGACGCCAAGTCGATACCATTGACACCAACTATAAAAACTAACGACCTTAAAGGAATTTATCTATGAAAATCTGTATTTATGGAATCGGTGCAATAGGTGGTTTAATGGCGGCACGGCTAGTACAGGCCGGTTATGACGTCAGTGCTGTAGCACGTGGCGCAACACTTGAATCATTACAAAAAAACGGACTTCAGTTCTATCCAGCGGGCAGCGAGACGGTGCAAAGCTACCCGATTAAGGCAAGCCAGTCTCCTGCAGAACTGGGTGTACAGGACATCGTCATTATCGCAGTAAAAACCACCGGATTACAGGACATCGCCACAAATATTGCACCACTAATAGGACCTGACACCACCATTCTGTCTGCCATGAACGGGATTCCGTGGTGGTTCTTTCATGGGCTTGAACATGAAAGCGGCCATCTGAAACTGGACTCGGTTGACCCACAGGAAACCATTTCCAAACACATCCCGGCCAATCAGGTCATCGGTTGTGTCACACACCTTTCCGCCACCACGCCCGCCTCAGGATCGGTTAAACATATCGCAGGCAACCACTTGATCATCGGAGAGCCCAACGGCACACAAACCCCAAGACTGAAGCAGCTTTGCGCAATACTGGAAAAGGCCGGATTTGAAGTGGAAAACACGTCATGCATCCAAAAAGATATATGGTTCAAGCTATGGGGAAACATGACCATGAATCCTGTTTCGGCCATCACGGGTGCAAAAAGCGATCACATCCTGGAAGACCGTTATGTACGCGATTTCATGTCCCGGATCATGCAGGAAGCGGCCACAGTAGGAGCGAGAATTGGCTTGCCAATAGAAGCTTATCCTGAACAAAGGCACCAGGTTACCTATAAGCTTGGATCGTTCAAGACTTCCATGTTGCAAGATGCTGAAGCGGGGAAACCCCTTGAACTGGATGCCTTGGTAACATCGGTGGCCGAAATAGCTCACCAGCTGGAAGTCTCTATCCCCTGGACTGAGTCATTGCTAGGCATCAGCCGATTACAGGCAAAAACACGTGGGCTCTATCAATACTGATCACTCAAGCCAGATTTCATCAGCACCAAAGTCTGCGTTTTAATCACTCATGCCCATTGACCTGTGACCTTCATCCGGGCAAATGGGCAATTATTTTATATGAATCCCGATTGTTCACAGCGCTACCAAACGGGACATATTCCGCACCAGAATCTTATATATTTCATGGGAAAAGTCATGTTTTTCCCGCGATAGTGTTTGAGCAAGCTCTTCTGTGTCATGGGCCGTACCCAGATACTGCCAATGCCAAAACACATGTTTCAGATTATTTTCAGGTAAAACGGCATAGTCCCTGAACGGCCATTGCTCAAGTTCACCTGTTCTTCTGCGCCTTGGTGATTTGTTTTTCTCTGGTTTATATTGCTCAATCAATCTTTCTTCAGTCAGCAAAGCATCCAGCTCTCCGGCACATTCAATATAGTCCACCCGCATCACACGATCAGAAAATGACTTTCCAGCCGGCAAGGCCCGGTCTTTGGCAAAAAAAGACAGCACTCGCTGGCGAAGCTTATTACCTTTGCCAACAAAAAGAAGCCTGTCATTATCGCCATAAAGCAAGTAAACACCAAGCCGATTAGGGATGGATTCAATTTCTTCCGGATCAATATGCTCAGGCAGATGAGGAATAGTCATCAGTTCTTGAACAGCTTGTTGCAAATAAGCACCATCAAACTGTTGGTTAACCAATTGCCAGAATTGTAATAATACATGGGCATCGCCATACGCCCTGTGCCGCTGCGTGATTTGAAGCTGGTGTCGCTGAACCAGGTAATCTAGCCCATGCCGTTCATAAGCAGGATATAGCCTGCGGGACAGCTTAACCGTGCACAATTTGGGCGTTTTGAAATCAATACCGACTCGCTTAAATTCACTTTTGATGAAACTGTAATCAAACCGCACATTGTGTGCAACAAAAACATGACCTTCAAGCAACTCACAAATTTGCCCAGCCACGTCAGAAAAAAGCGGTGCTTTTGCCACCATACCGTTACTAATACCTGTCAGGTTTTGAATAAAACTGGAAATGTGACAGGTCGGATTGATCAGGGTCTGGTAAGTGGAGACCTTATTGCCATCAAAACGGATAATGGCAATTTCAGTCAGCCGGTCTTGCCCGATCACTCCCCCCGTTGTTTCAACATCCACGAAGGCAAAGGGTTTTTCATAAGTAAAAGTCATTGGAAACGTCATTGATTATTTCAGGCAAGCAGAATAAGGCACCCTGCCTATAACTGGGTGACCAGGATCATTATACCCGGGTGTAGAGCAATGCCCCGTTACCACCAACTCATCGACCAACGCCTCATCGTCGGTGGTCAGTTGATAATCAAGAGCACATTGATACGCCTGCCACTGCTCAAACGTACGGGGCCCCACAATAACGGAACTGACCAGTTGATTGTTCAGTACCCATGCCAGGGAAAAATCAGCGGCTGAAATGCCTTTTGATTCAGCATGCTGCCTGATACGCTGCGCAACCAGCAATGATTCCCGTCGCCATTCCGTTTGCATGATACGACGATCATTGCGGCCTGCACGGGAATCGGGCGGCGGAGCGATGTCCGGGTCATATTTACCCGTTAAAACACCACGGGCCAAGGGACTGTATGACACAACACCAATACCGTAATGGGCAGCCGCAGGCAACTGCTCAATTTCGGCTACACGGGAGACTAGATTGTACAAAGGCTGACTGGCCACTGGCCGATCAATACCTGCCTGATCGGCCAGTCTGACGGTTTCGGCAATACGCCATCCCCTGAAATTGGACACCCCAAAATAACGAATTTTCCCTTGCCTGATCAGATCAGCAATGGCCCGGATGGCTTCATCCAATGGCGCATCGGGTATTTCCCGGTGCAAATACAAAATATCTAGATAATCGGTTCCCAAGCGTTTCAGGCTGGCCTCAACTGCCTGGAAAATCCATTTGCGTGAAATGCCGCGCTGGTTAATGCCTTCGCCAAACGCATTTCCCAGTTTGGTAGCCAAAACCCAGTCATCGCGGTTACTGGCAATAGCCCGCCCAACCACGGCTTCAGATTCCCCATCATTATAAACATCGGCCGTATCAATGAAATTGATACCCCGGTCTTTGGCATCGGCAATAATCCGATGTGATTCCGCTTCTCTGGTTTGTCCACCAAACATCATGGTTCCCAATACCAGTGGGGATACTTTTAAACCACTTTTGCCAAGATTCCGATATTTCATGACTGCTCCACATTGAGTTTTAATTTGAAATAATTTCAAATTTAGCTATATCAAGAACCTACGTCAAGCTGAAGTTTTCTAATTTTCAAAAGTACCCAACAATGAAACAATCTATAAGCTGCTTTAACCATGAAACACCACGAAATGATTTGAAGCAAGACAGGTTTGCGTTTATTTCCACCCTTAGTTATTATTACATTCTTCCTGATTTTCAGGTTGAATGCCCAGTACTAACAACTTGCCTGGCAAGGATTATCCGAAGGAAATAAATGCGTTTAATTATTGCTTTACTCTTGCCCTGGTTGACCTTTTTCACCATCGGTCGCCCTATTGCCGGCATTATCTGCCTAATCCTGCAAATTACCATTCTTGGCTGGATACCCGCCACTATCTGGGCGGTATATGCCCTCAGCCAATACAAGACTGACCAAAAAATAAAAGATGCACTTGGCTCACGCGAGCTTTGATATTTTTTCAAGCGTCTTCATTTTTGTTATGTCACTAACCAGACACTGTATTAAAATACCGTCATTTATCCATCCGTTAACAAACAGGCAGGATTAGGAAAAAAACGCAGCATGTAAACCAGATAATATTAAAGCCTGATTCACATGCTGCGGTTAATTATTTATTAAAACCTTATTTCTTTGTCCTGTTTTATCAGGTGTTAATCACCCCTTTCATCCATCAACTCATCAAGTAAAACGGATGTGATCAAAATCAAGCCTTTCAACCAACTCTCTGGCTAACTCATCAGAAATTATCTTTTTTCTGGCTAATTGAAAAATACTGCTACGGGCCTGATCAATCAATGCCAAACGTAAAGCACGTTCCGCCAGGTATTTATCATATTCAAGATTTTTCTCTTCATCTTCAAGCCGAAAACCATTTACGAACTCAGCAAGCAGTCTGGTTTTAACTTCATCATAAAACTGCTTATCCAAATGATCATTTTTATCAAGCTCATCAATGAGCGATTTTAAATGATCGGCTGCTTGTTCATAGGCAGTCTGGATGGCCATTTTCCGTTGATTGGTATAGCTAATATGAAATTCCTGGCTGGGTGCAACGCCTTTCAGTAATAGAGGTAAAACAATACTGGCTGCAATAAGGGAAATAATAATCACAGCGGCAGCCAGGAAAATGGCTATATCACGACCAGGGAATTCGGATTGATCGGGTAAAAGAAACGGAAGGGTCATTACGCCTGCCAATGTGACGGCACCACGAACACCGGCAAAAGACAAAATAAAAATATAACGCCACGCTGGGATGCCTGATTGGCGTCCATTACGTGAAATAAGACGTGGTATGTATACGCAAATAGTTACCCAAATAAAGCGGAAAGCCGTTAAGGCCAGGGAAATCACTGCAGCGTAAATCAGCAACCACCATGGGTTATGGTGTCCAGTTTGGTTAACCAGATCAATCGCCTCATTGAAAATGGTTGGAAGCTGCTCTCCCAATAAAATAAACATAAAACCATTCAAGGTGAACTGCAAAAGATCCCACATGGCGGTACGCCGCATGCGCGTCATAGGGGAAATACGACCAGATAACTCAAGGGAGCTCATCATTAAGCCTGCAGCTACCGCTGACAGGATTCCCGAACCGCCAATGGCTTCGGCAACTACATAGGCAGCAAAAGGCGTTAACAAACTTAAAAGAATTTCTGAACCCTGCTCCTCTCCCAAATAACGATTGATGCGTTGGTGTATCAATGAAAGTAACCAGGTGGTCGCAACACCGGCTGTAATGCCGGCAACAGCAACCCAAACAAATGAAGTCACCGCCTGCGTAAGGGAAAACACGCCTGTCATGGCAGCTAAAACCGCCATTCGAAAAGCTACTAAACCACTGGCATCATTAAAGAGAGCTTCACCTTCAAGGATGGACATTAAACGCCTGGGTACAGGTAAGCGTCTGGTAATACCTTGAACGGCAACGGGATCGGTAGGAGAAACAATCGCCGCAAGCGCAAATGAAACGGCTAAAGGCATCGAAGGAATCATCCAGTGGATGATATAACCCAAGCCGAATACCGTAATAATAACCAAACCAAAAGCAAGTTGAAAAATACCAGCCTTATCACGTCTTAACTCATCCTTCGGTATCCTCCAGCCATCAAGAAACAAAAGGGGCGGAATTAAAAGCAAAAAGAAAACTTCAGGATTTAATAGAATACCTTCGTCAAAAACACCTGAAATAACAAAACCCAAGGCAATTTGTATCAGAGGTAATGGGAGTCCCCATGGCAAAAACCTTCCAATTAAACCACTGAAAAGAATAGCAATGAGTATGGTAAATACTAGCTCTATGCTTTCCATAATAATCTCCCATTAACTTTAAATTCAAAGAAGTTTACAACAATAGATAAGCATACGAAAAAAGATCATGCTATTTTTTACTTTTTTTGATATTCCACCCATTACGTGGGCAATCATGGTTGCATGGCCTTGATGGATACAGCGCCAAAAGCGACAGGCAATAAAAAACCCCTTCAGAGATATCTGAAGGGGTTTTTTTGAATAAAGAGCCTGACGATGACCTACTTTCACGGATGTCCATCCACTATCATCGGCGCGAAGGCGTTTCACTGTCCTGTTCGGGAAGGGAAGGAGTGGGTCCACCTTGCTATGGTCGTCA
>NZ_JAENGP010000007.1 GCF_016595155.1 Advenella mandrilli | reverse complement strand
CGCGTGTAAACGGTGTGCCAGTTCCCGAATCGCTCGGGCAGACCGCGCCACTTGCAGCCATGCTCGGCCACATAAAGGATGGCATTGACTACCTGCAAATTCGTTAGCTTGACATTGCCTCGTTGCCAGGGAAGGCAGCTTTCGATATGCGTAAATTGTTCAGGTGTGATTTCCATTCCTGTAGGATAGGCAATATTGCGGCCGATTGTCTATTAGTGTTAACACGCCCTAATGAATAACCCATTTCATTCAAACTAATAATTTCTTTTTTAAACTCGTCTAGCTTTGCTATTAGCTCAGGTTTATTTTGAAAAACAAATTTTTCAAGAGCTTTCTTTCTTTCTTACATCTAAATCACTAACAAATTCCATTATCATTTCCCATTAAATTAAATCGTCAATATTTTTTAAACTTTTGGGGGCATAAGAGGGTATTTCATAATCTGATTTAATTTTTTTAGATTCGGTTGATTCAGATTTTTCTGATACAGACAATTTAATTTTTTTTTGCGCAGTAGGTTCCTGTTCTTTTTTTGAGGTTTCTTGTTTAGAAAATTTTTCTACTGTCGTTGAGTTATTTTTTTCAATAACAAAAGATTTTTTAGGTGATTCTTTGTATGTACTTATTTTATTTTTTATAAAAAAGTGCAACGTAGATTTGCTAACTTTAACTTCATTTATACTCAAGAAATCAAGAATTTGATCCAAGGAAAATCCTTGATTTTTCAATTCAAAAATTTCATTAATAAAACGATCAAGTTTTGACCTGCCAGCAGGCTTGTTTTTGCCCAAAAACTCTTCAAGTGTCAGCTTCATTTGATTTTCAACATGCAGTAATTGCTAAAATAAATTTTCCTAAATATCATTTTGAAAATTCGAATAAATACTATTAAAATTCAATTTATTCTATAAAATTTCATATAAATTATGATTTATTTCATATTATACATAATAATTTTAATTAATTCCACAAAATTCTATTTTGTTCTATTTAATTCTAAAAAATTCAATTTATTTCCATTTAGATTCAAAGAACAACCTCTTAAAATCTAAATGCAGGATAGGCCGAAGCCGTTAAAAGTGGACACTTTTAATAAATTCCGGCTTGGCCGGAAACGCCCAGTTCTGGGCTGCATAATCAAAATGATGTGGTGGTGACTTAGCCACCATGCTTTAAGCATTGATAAGAATGATAGTGATTTGTTTTTATAAATATTTGTGTGGCTTTATGGCCTAATGATGGAGGATAAAATTTCGGCTATTTGCATTATATGATTGAAATTAGTTCTTCATCTAAATATTCATCACCGCCATACAATTCAACCAAGGTTGGAATATAAGCGCCATATTCCAACTTAGTATTCTCTTGCTTGGTTGGAAATGCAGTTAAACCCTCATAACCTTCGGTTGATTTTAATGAAGATGATGGAGTCTTTAAAGTTGTAATAGATCGAGCCACTTTGTTATATAACATTTTTGCTCGAAGCACCTCAAAGGTATATCCTCGTCCCATTCGATTTTCGACCCTTGTAAGACCATTATGCCCCTCAGTATAAGCATTGGTAATTCTTATTGGCGCATCCCAATAGGTGAATATATCCTCAAAGTGATTATTCACAGTTTTAGCAACGTCACGGAAAGACTTTAAATATTTGGGAATACTGCTTTCCCATTCATGAAACCTTTGTATGGCATCGTCTTTGGTTGTTGCTTCATAAATATTATAAAACTGCTCTTTGAGGTCATAAGCTTCCTTAAATTCAGGATGCCATTTTTCTAAATTTCCTAAAATTCTTTGTTGATCTTCGGTCAATGAATTTGGTCGTCTAAGCAGTATCCACCGTAAATGTTTTTTCATATTCAGTCGGGCATCACGATCCAAACTACTTTGTAAAGCTTTACGTTCAGTGTCTAAAGCTTCACTTGCCATTCTCACTACATGAAACTTATCAATAACCAACTTGGCATTTGGTAGGTGCAGACGGAATGACTTTTTGAAGGGTCGCCACATATCACTACAAATCCATTCTACTTTTTCTGCATCAGGCAGTTTGGCGAAGTATGGTATCAATGTATCTTGAGTTCTTTCAGGCAACATATCATATAAGCTGTTCATAGCAAGGTTGGTGATGACACAGCGATATGTTCCCATCAATTTAAGTTCATCAATACCCATAATCGTTGGAGTTTCAAACTTAATATCTCGTTCTAATTCCTCCACGAAATCGAGCGTAATGTTTTTAATGGTGTTCACGACTACACCCGTATCTTCGGCAAGCTGTGTAAAAGTTCGATCTAAGCAACGCTTGCGTACTTGCTGAATCAGCCGATAGGTCGCTCTGCGTTTTTCATCTAAGAAGCTGAGTTGAGGGGTTATCATGCTTTTGCATTCAGAACAGCGATAGCGTGTTCGTATCACCTCAATTTTTACTGGTTGCATCTGCAAGGGGGTATCAGCAAAATGATTGATACGCTGACCGTGCTTATATAAGCGTCCACCGCATTCAGGGCATGTTTCCAAATGCTCACCGCTTGGCTGTACGGTAATCATAATACAGCCATCTTCATTACGGTAATCTATCGGCTGTACACCTTCCAGTTGCAGAATATCAATCATTCCAATACTCCGTTATGTTAGACGATGCACATCAATGGTTTCACCATCTTTAAGCAATTTATACAGCACCTTGATCACGTTCTGCATCGCTTGTGCATCGGTCTTGAGCAACAATGCTGATAAGTCTTGATGTGAGGTCAGTGCTTGAATAATTGCGCCTTTCGTTGCCGATGGCAAATTACCTTGCAAGGCTGTGGATTCAGGATTATTTTCAATCTGAGCCATAACTACATCGTTATTTCGTAGAATGGTTACTAAATGATTGATGTATACCACCTGTTCTTCACGGGTGGAAATATCGCCAAAAGTCTGAGCAATAAGATCAATGACTTCTTTCAGATAAGTCATTTTGGTTGGCTGTAAATCACCATTGGCTGTGCCTTGGATGGGGGCTAATGGTTGAGGTTCATCCGCTTCGGGATGATCGGTATCATCGGTTTTAAGTTTCTTTTTAAAGATGCCAAAGCCAGTCAGTACCAAGCCTGAAATATCAATTTCTTTAGCAGACATACCATTTAATCGTTTGGATAAGAGCTTGGTAAATGCCGAGAAGTTTTCAAGTTCAGGATCGCCAAAGTCAATAAGCTGTGCCACATAGGAATAAATACGGCTAAACTTATCCAAATTGCCCTTAAAGCGCATCAAGGTTTGTAGTTCTACGTCTAACTGCTTGCGCTCAAATTCCGCTTTTTCTGCGCCTTCATCATTGCCGTCTGCTTTGGCTTGATCAAATGCGGTTTCCTGTAGCTCAATCGCCTGTTTGAGCATTTTCAGTTTTTGGTTAAACAGGCGGGCGACACGATCTGTTGCTTTAAACAGGTCGGGATGTGTGGTTTCTTTGAAATCATGATTACTAATATCGCGGATAGTTTTAAAACGAGCTGCTTTAAACTCCTCCAAATCATCTTCGGTAATCAGATCAAGTTCTTCAATATTATCTTTGATGGTATAAACCACATTCGGGTCTTGTACATCCACCATTGTTGCCCCGTTGTCGTACTTCTTGAAGCACTTTAAAATCCATTCAGGGTCATTTACAAAGTCAATTACAAAAGTTTGATCTTTGCCTGTGGTGGTACGGTTTAAGCGTGACAAGGTTTGTACCACTTCAACTTCATTGGCAATGACTTTATCAATGTACATGGCGCAGAGTTTGGGTTGGTCAAAGCCTGTTTGGAATTTATTCGCCACAACCATTAAGCGATATTCAGGGCGGTCAAATGCGATGCGTAAATCAGAATTAGGTGCATCGGCATTCATATTGGCTTCGGTAAATTCAGCATCTTCACCAACTTGAAATAGCGCCCCGTTTTCGCTATCACCATCTGCTTCATGGCTAATCTGTTTGCCTGTGAGCTTACCCGAAAATGCCACCAAGACACGGTAGGCACTGTATTCAGGGTTATCTTCAATATATTTTTCCAAGGCAATTTTATATCGTGCTGCCGCAGGGCGTGAACTGGTCACGATCATGGCTTTGGCTTGACCATTAAGCAAATTGGCAACATTGTGGTGAAAGTGTTGAATAATAAACTGCACCTTTTGCGTGACATTGGTCGCGTGTAAAGCCATCCAACGGGCTAAGGCTTTCTTGGCTGCTTTAGAATTGACTCGTTTATCATCATCAACAGCTTCACCGCCAAGTTTAAAAGCTGTTTTATAAGGCACGTAGCCTTGCAGTACATCTAAAATAAAGCCTTCTTCAATGGCTTGACGTTGCGGATATAGATGGAAGGATTCAGGCAAGTTATCATCACTGGCAGGCTCACCATTTTTAGTGCGCCCAAACAGCATTTTAGTCGAGTGTTTTGGAGTTGCAGTAAAGGCAAAGTGACTGATGTTTTTGGACTGTACACGCGCTTTTTGAATCTGCTCAAGCAATTCCTCAACAGTCAGGTTAGCCATTGCTTCACCCGACTGCAATGCCAATGTCGCTTGCAGTTTAGATGCTGTTGAGCCTGTTTGCGAGGTATGTGCTTCATCAATCACAATACCGTAGTTACGGTCGCTTAAACTGGTATTGGTCAGAATCGCTTCCATCACATGCGGGAAAGTCTGAATGGTCACAATAATGATCTGTTTATTGGATAACAGTGCATCTTCAAGCTGTTTGCTTTTCGATTTGCCTGCATGTTCTTTGTCATCACGGTTAATTGCAGCAATTAAGCCTTTCTGATGATCTAATTGTTGAATCGCTTCCTGTAACTGGTCATCCAGTACCGTTCTGTCTGTCACCACAATGACGGAGTTATAAAACGGTGTACCGTCATTGTGACGAAACGCACCAGTGAATGACACACCCAAGAGATTGTCGATGTTTTGCCTGAGCCTGCACTGTGTTCACACAGATAATTCAGTCCTACGCCTTTTTCTTGCACATCGGCAATGATTTTATTCACCGCATCAAACTGATGATAACGCGGGAAGATCAAGCGTTCCTGTACCGTCCAATTACCATATAGATCGACTTTGTTTTTCTTTTCCACGTAGACAAAATTATGGAAAATTTTCAGCCAATTATCACGTTGGCAGACATAATCCCAAAAATACGCCACGGGATAATCCTCACCTTTGGCTGCATCCGCAGGAGGGTTGCCTGCATGTCCCTGATTACCTTTATTAAACGGCAAGAAATAGGTGCTTTCACCATCTAAAGCGGTGGTCATGGCAATTTCAGATTCAGACAAGGCAAAATGCACAATTGCACCACGCTTGGGTGTTAACAATGGCTCTTTACGTCTTGTTTTAGGGTCTATCGGCTTACGGTCATTTTTATACTGTTCAATGGCATCTTCTAAAGACTGGTTAAACTCGGTCTTAATTTCTACCGTTGCCATTGGCAAGCCATTAATAAAGAACACAAGGTCCAAAATGCCTGCATCTTTGGATGGATGATATTTGAGTTGTGGGACAACACGTAGAATATTGGCGTTATAGCGGTCAATGACGGCTTGATTGCGTCCATCTTCGGGTGCGCTTTCACTGAGGTCGATTGTGCCTGCGCCCGCCATGCTAAAGCCATTACGAAAGATATGGATTGTGCTTTTCTTATTCAGTTCATCATCCAAGCGGTCGATGATGCGTTTTTCGGTATTACTACCATTCAGTGCTTGCAGTTTTTCCCACTTTCCAGGCTGTGTGGCTTGAATCCATGTGATTAAATCTTCGGGATACAGTGCATATTCGGTATGATAATTTTTACTTTGCCCAACCACCCAACCTTGCGCTTGCAGTTTTTGCACAATATAGGCTTCTAAGTGACTTTCATAATGGGCTTTGTCTGCCAAGATATTCATGCGATTCCCCTAATTTTTAATTCTGTTGTAATGCGTGTTGCCAAAACGGGGCTTGATGCCATAACTCAGGCATTCCCATATTGGCTTTAGATAGTGTTTGCTAAAGAAATCATGCGTCAAACTCCCTTACGTCAATTTTGCCTGTAACCGCATGGGAGATAATCGAAGAACGATATTCTTTAAGTTTTTCGATTAGTTCTATTTGCTTGGCTTTTAATAATGATATTTTTTTACATTCATTATCTAAATACTCAACAATTAAATCTTGTTCATGAACTGGCGGCAGCCAAGAATATATGTCTTTTAATATACCTTGGGTAATACTAAAAACTTTAATACCTTTAACTTGTGTTTGAATTTGTTTGCGATGTGCATTTGAATCAAATATGTATGCAAAGAATCTCGGTTTTTGTTTCGATTTTAAACGAGCAATAACAGTATGATACCCTGCGAAAACTTGGGAATTACTATTTAAATATGAGAAATTACCTGAACCTTCAAAATCTTCTGATGTATCAGCAAAGATAAAATCACCACTATTCAAAAGGCAGTTTTTTGAGGTTTCTAAATATTCTTCTGACACAAATTTCATGTCATTAATTTCAGGGTTAAATTCAAATCCAAATTTTGAATGCACCTCACCATAACTAACACACGGAATTCCTGATTCCTGTAAGTTTTCTTTCGTGATACTTAGGCCTTTACTAAAGTTGAATATGTGTCTGTTCTTTAACACCGTCCAATGCTCAGGAACTTCCCCCAACCATTCCACACCACTGTCTTTCATCGGTGCATTGGGATTTAAACCTTTAGTCACAGCATGAGAAATAATCGACTTACGCTGTTCTTCTAAAAGTTCGATTAACTTTTCTTGCTTGGCAATAAGGGTGTCAATTCGGGCAGTTTCGGTGTCGAGAAATGAAACTATTTTTTCTTGTTCCTCTATGCTAGGGAATGGCATTTTTAAACTATTAAAAGTTTCACTTTGCAAGCGCCATCTGCCCATCTGAGCAGCACCTTGACCAAAAGCAAAAAGAATTTTATTTCTATAACCTAATTGGAATAAATGCAAAAAATATTCTTTATTAACTTTTTTATTCCTAACTTCAAATACTCGGTAATCAGGGCTAGTAACACCTGTAACTTTGGCAATATCAACCCATCCCGTTAGTAAATCCATGTGATTCATTGCAAAATCACCGACATTTACAATTTGGTATTTAGAATAATCTTGAGCCATTTGCCCCGCATTACTTTCAATATCTTTAATTTTTAAACCTTTTTGAGTAATTGAAAGAACATTAAAACCTAATGTTCCTGCAATACGCTTTTGGATTTTAAATACATATTTATTGGGTTTGACTTGCCAATGCTTAGGTACATCCCCTAACCATTCCACACCGCTATTTTTATAACTTGGGTATTGTTTAAATTGCATCTTTAAACCTCCCCAAGCAATTGTGCAACTTCGGCAGAAAGCTCTTTAATTTCAGCCATAATCTCATTCGGATGGCGTGGATGCTCAAATACATAGAAATAGCGGTTAAAGTTAATTTCATAACCCACCACACCGACTTGACCGTCTTTGGCATCGGTATAACTGGTATCAATTACCGCATCAGGCGCATGAGGAAGTACCTCTTTTGCCATATATGCAGCAATATCTTGATTGAGTGGGATGTTCTCGTAATCGGTAAGTTCACTGTCCATTTGCACTTCACCGTTAATTTCTACGGCTTCGGCATCAGGATTTTGCACCCCAAACGCAGCGATCAAAGCATTCTTTAAGCCCTTACTGACTTTGCTGAGTGGTAGATTTTTCAGGAATGTATTCTCAAACCAAGCATAGTCTTTACTGTCACCAAACTGCTGCTCAATATAAGCTGATATCGTGTTTTGGTCGCTGTCTGATAACTTGCCAAACTCTTTCGATGCTTTAAACGATTCCAGTTTTTCCGCATCAAATTGAAGATCAATCCGTAGAGGGCGCAAGACTTTGACTCTGCGATAGCCAAAGTCAGTATAGTCAAAGATTTTACTGACCGAACTTTCTTCAAAATCGGCATAAATACGGCTAATTTCATCAATCGAATTTTGGTCAATAAACTTGCGCTTGTTGCCCTCATTCTTGCGCATAGATGAACCCATGCCTGTAGCATCAATGAGCTGTACTTTGCCTTTGCGCTGTTCAGGTTTACGGTTTGAGATCAACCAAATATATGTACCAATACCTGTACGGAAGAAAATATCAGTCGGCAATGCCACAATTGCTTCGAGATAATCATTTTCTAAAATGAAGCGTCTAATTTCTGACTCGCCTGAGCCTGCACCACCGTTAAACAATGGTGAACCTGATAGCACAATCGCACCACGACCACCACCATTTTCAGGCAGTTCTAGTTTGGAAATCAGATTTTGTAAAAACAGCATTGAGCCGTCACTGGCTTTAGGCAAGCCCGCACCAAAACGCCCATTTAAGCCTTTTTCTTTATGCTCTAATTGAACCGCACTGGCATCCTTCGCCCATGACATACCAAAAGGCGGGTTAGAACATTGATAGTGGAAACGCTGTCCTGCAAATAAGTCATTACTGAGTGTACTGCCCAATTTAATATTCTGCGATAAATCACGGCTTGGGTCAGATTCCAGTTTTTTGAGCAACATTGAACCCAATGCGACCGCATGAGTTTCAGGCTGCAATTCCTGTCCGTGGGGTACAAGTACAGGGGCAACTTTATAGCGGTCTTTAAAACCGTCTACATAATTCATCATGTCGGTTAGGAAGCCCGATGTACCGCACGTTTGATCATAGATAGTTCTGATTAAACCATTCTTTTGTTCAAACAGCTCATTATCAGGCTCAAGCAATAAAGTCGCTGCCAAATGTACAATATCACGCGGAGTCATGAAGTCCTCAGACCCCGTACCGACTTCTGCACCAAATCTAGCGATTAAATGTTCATAGACATTACTCATGGTGCGGTCAGGAACAACATTCGGATGTAAGTCGATGGCAGCGAAATTATTGCAAATGCGTAGCAGTAAATTCGCTTTAGAAAGCTTGTTAATCGTTGTATTGAAGTCAAACTGTTCAAAGATCACACGCACGTTTTCAGAAAAATTGGAAATGTAATCTTCAAGGTTGGCTTTGGTTTTTGTCCCGCCTAAATTAGATAGGTTATAGGTTGATTTGTTATAAAATGGATTGCCGCTTACGTTAGTAAGAATATCGTCAAGCGCCATTCCTTGATCTTTGAATTGCGCATAAGTATTGAGAACAGCTTCTTTCGTTGGCTCAAGTACACATTCCAAACGTCTTAATACCGTAAAGGGTAAAATGATTTTACCGAACTCTGTATGTGGGAAATCACCCCAAAGATCATTCGCATTGTTCCAAATAAAACTTGTCAGTGTAGATTCGGTATTGTTTGGTGCAGAAGCCATTTTTTTTCAACCTTATTTTGCAATAGTTAAATATTATGCAATAAACGTAGATTTTTCAACCTTAGATTGCAAAATTAGAGTTTGTTAAGTTAAAAAATAAGGTGAGATTTATAGAAATCCCACCCTAAAATGCAAATATCCAAAATTTCAATAAAAAAAACCCGGCCAGTGCACCTTTCGATACACTGGCCGGGCTTAAATTTTTAATGTAAATTTTTATGAAATTCCTTGACTATCATACATATTGTTTCTTGTTGTGTTTCTGTTAACTCCTTTAATTTATTAATTAAATCATCACCTATTACTCCCTTCTTTCCCGTTAGAACCCATCTTAAATCCACATAGCTTAAATCAGACCGTTGTTCAAGAATTTCTTTCAGTTTCTTGATTGGAAAATTATTGTTTTTTTTCGTGCGTTGAATGATGGTGCTGATATTCCAAAAAATTTGGCCAATTCATAATCTTGTTTTATTCCCAACTCGTGTTTTAGTCGCAATGCGAGAACATCAAAATCACTTAAATATATACCTTTATTAATATCCATGATTACGCCTTATTTTTTGCCACACATTTCATCAATATCTTTTTTTGCGATCATTGCATCTATCGTAAGCATTCGCCCAATACCGTATTAATATTAAACACCTTGATTATCATACATATTGCTTCTCGCTGTATTTCTGATAACTCCTGCTTAAGACGGGCAGCTATACCCTCAAATTCGCCTAGTAGTGATTTATTCATAATAAAAATCCTAGTTAAAAAATTATCTTTCTATTTCCACTGATTTTTCAGTAACTCTGCCGATAACGTCATCAAACCGTGCTTGTGCCTTCGTTGTGTTATCAGCCTGCATGACACTCTGATTCAGTTTACTAATTGCCCTGGCTTCTGTTTTCAGCCCGGCTTTATACAGTTCCTTGGCCAGGTACTTGTATTCCTCACTTATCATTTCTTTGGTTGCTAGGTGTTCCTTTAGAAAAGGATGTAATGGCCGTTTATTTTCTTTGAGAGCCTGTATAAGCTCTTGTGCCTGTGATTTCTTGACCTCTGATAGCTTGCCCCTATCCTCAATCTGTCGAACGATGGCACTATCACCTTTTTGCGCTATGCCCCTGTGCTGCCGTTTGGTGGCCGCACAATCAACACCTTGCTCACGCATTTTTTCGGCAAAAAACACCCGCCAATGGAATAAATCATTTTTGCGTGGGTTCATGCGTTTGCCCAGTTCATCACGCATACTGACGGCCAGATGTACGTGTGGGTGTTTTTCATCGGTATGTTCCACAAAAACATATTGATGGCCTTGAAATTTTTCCCTGGCAAATTCTCTGACCGCATCCTTAACAGCTTGCGCTGGTGTACCTGGCGGCATCGAGAACACAATATTTAACGCTTCCCGCTTGGTACTGTTTTCAGGTATGCCAAATTTACGCCATTCATTCAGCGTGTCTTTAATTTCTTTCGCACCGGTGATCTTCTGGCCATCCTGATTTTCCAGTGTTAGGGAACCATTACGGCTGATATATTCCAGATGGCCTTTAACCCCCTTCATACCCGATGAATTGCCTGTACGCCTGGGTATTTTGACCATGACTTCCGGTTTTTTCAGGCCGGCCGCCTGTAAATTTTTAAGCCCTGTACCTGGCTTGAAATTATGGCCACCGCCACCCCCCCCTTTTTTAGGGTTGATGCTACGCTCATAGCCTAAAAACCAGTTATCCACTCTGTAGTTAATTCCCATTACGGCATCCGTTCCCAATTTGCCCGGATAACATCAGCCACCTGTTCGGTGTGTGTATCCAGTTCATCTTTGATATTATTCAGCAGGTGTGTTGATATGGCCGTTTGCGAGCCTGAATTTAATGCTTTGGCAATTTGGTTCAGGTTGCGACCAATCCGCAGCAGTTGCGCATTTGATTGATATAAGGCTTCGATTTCTTTGGTGCTTAAAACAGGGGCTTTTTGTGTGTGTGCCTGGAACAGCATTGCCAAATATCGGTTGGCCGTCATATTTGATTGCCTGGCTCTTTCCTTAAGCTCTTTCAGGTCTGGAGATTGCAAGCGAACCTCAATCCGTTGTCCTTGGTTTTCTGCTTTTTCTTTTGATAACTTATGATCATTTTTACCGAGTTTTTCCAGAATCAACTGTTTGGCCAATGCGGCTATGCTTGGTTTTCCAGTTAGCTGGATGGCCAGATTTTTCAGTGATGCATATTCATCATTTGTCAGGTCACGAATCCTGAAATGAGCTTCTTTCATTCGTTCCATTTCCTATAGACGAAAAAAAACACCCCGAAGGGTGTTTTAAGGTGACCAAAAGGTGGCCAAATAACTAAAAAAAGACTAAAAATAGGCTAAAAAACCTACATGAAAGATGTTTGAGTATCATTGCAAGCCATTGATTAATAAAGGATTAGTTTTATATCTTTTTAATAAAACCAAGAATCATAATCCGCAGGTCCCCCGTTCGAATCGGGGAAGAGCCACCAGCAGAATACATAATCAAATCAACCGCTTAGAAAAAAATCTAAGCGGTTTTTTTGTTGCCGGAATCAACACGGCGTCAATTTTGTGTCAACTCAGTGGCAGACACAAATTCAGCTAAGTGGCTTTGGGCAAGGTAAGCATACTTTTTTACCAACAACGCCTGTTCACATACCCCTTTCAACCCAAGCCTATATACAGCCTACATTGAATTGGACCAGGCCCTTACCCCAGCACCACCTCTACGTCATCCCGCTCACTGGCCACCGCCCTTAATACATCAATTAGCCCCTCATAGTCAATCTCACCCAAGGCGTCTGCACTGCTTGCATGGTCAAACCAGACTATTTTAAAAGGGCCTTTAACATCGGTACTGAGGCTGTCATACAAGGCATCCAGGTTACGGCCAAAATACTGGGGCAATTTTAAATTAAGCTGTAGCAAATCATAAACCTCATCAATATTGCTAATGCGGCTTAACTCACAAAGTCGAACAGTACGTGCCACTTTCTTGAGGCGGCGAGCCGATATAGATGAAGATTTTACTGACATGATGGCACCTTGTGAAATGTCTCGTAATGATCGACGCTAACATAGCGCTGCTGCCCATCTTTACTGAATACCAATCGCTTGGCATTACGTTTCTTGCCCCGATAATCCAGATCAGCCTCTTTCCAGTTGCCTTGAGGCAGCCTGCGTTCATAGTTGCCAAAATAGTCGCCACCCATCGACTTGCCCCTTAAGGCAGGGATATCCGAAAAATACCGCCCCGGTTGCCATCCCTGTTCACGTGCCTGCCGCTTCATGACAAAATAAGCAGGCAATTTTTGAAGGCTATTTAATGTCTGCAATACCTCAACCAATTGCGTTTCATTGATTTGACCTGATAATTTATTCCTGTTCAATTCCTGAACCACCACCTCGCAAGCGACAATAGCAGACGGGGCACCTGATTTTTCAATCCCGGCCGGTACCCTTCCCATTGCCATGACTGGCATTGAAATTGACAACAAAAAAACCAACAGTAAACGCTTCATGACCTAGTCCTGTATTTGCAGGATAATACCCTGCATGCAAGTAATACTCTGAATTCAGAATATTTTACAATTTAAGTGTTAAAACCACCATATTTATAAAATAATAATTTAATTTATTCAATAACTTAACAAAGTACCAGGCATATTTACAGAGAAATCAATGAAACAGCAACCTGTCTCCCACCAATTTTCACTCTTGAAAAAACGCTATTTCGCGCCTTTTTTCTGGACCCAGTTCTGTGGTGCCGCAAACGATAACCTTTACAAATTTGCCGTCACGATTTTACTTACGTATCAATGGCAAACCCAATGGTTCCCATCCAGCATGGCCGGCGTCATTATTGGCGGCCTGTTTATTTTTCCATTCCTGCTGTTTTCTGCCACCAGCGGGCAATTATCTGACCAGTATGACAAAATTCGCATTATGCGCAACGTCAAGAATGCAGAGATTGGCATTATGCTATTGGCTGCCTTTGGTCTTTATACGCAATCGGTCATCATCCTGCTGGCCTGCATTTTCCTGATGGGCCTGCATTCCACTATTTTTGGACCGGCCAAATTCGCCTATCTACCTCAGGTGTTAGATGATAAATTCTTAATGGGTGGTAATGCCCTGGTCAGCATGGGCACCTTTGTATCCATTCTATTAGGTAATATTGCCGGAGGAATTCTGGTGGCTATTCCGGGCAACGGTCACCTTTGGGCCGCATTTGCCTGCCTGCTGGTGGCAGTGGCCGGCAGAATCAGCGCACAATTTATTCCTCCACTGGAAAAGAAACCAGCCAGCAATAAAATAAACTGGAACCCCTTTACGGAAACGCTTAAAAACCTGGCCATCGCCCGCCAGCACCGCATTATTTTCAAGTGCATGCTGTTGATTAGTTGGATGTGGTTTTTCGGGGCGGTTTTTCTTGCCCTTTTTCCTGTTTTTGCCAAAGATATCCTGAAAGGCAACGAACACGTGGCCGCACTGTTGCTAGTGCTGTTTTCAATTGGCGTGGCAACAGGCTCTTTATCCTGCGAAAGGCTTGGCCTGCGGCGCCCGGCTTTATCATTAGTCCCCTTGGGTGCTGCAGGAATGAGCCTGTTTACGGTTGATCTTTATTTTTCAATTACGGTTCCCGACACGCAGGAGCTGCGCTCTTTCAGCCAGTTCATTGCCCAGCCAGCAAACTGGCGCACCATGTTTGACCTGTTCATGTTAAGTGCCTGCGCCGGTGTGTATAGTGTACCTTTGTATACGTTTATCCAGAAAACCACTTCAAAAACACATATCGCACGTATTATTGCTGCCAATAATATCCTTAACGCCTTTTTCCTGATTGCCAGCGCGCTAATTGTCGGCCTCTTGCTCAGCCTGGATATTTCGGTGCCGGTTATTTTCCTGTTAGCCGGCATCGTAAATATTCTATTTTCTTACGCCATCTTTTTGACAGAGCCTGGCTTTAAGAAAAAACCGTTTAAAACCGGACGATATTTTTAGTCAATATTTTACTTAAAATGAGAAGATTCTAATTATAATTTGAGTTATAGTCGCTTATCCTCATTGCGTGTGGGGATAATTGTCTTACGATAATGCACAAACATAATTTTAGCTAATAAAGGATGCTCATGAAAGCATTTGGTAAATTCTTATTATTACTGGTTCTGGTTCTAGGTATTACATTTTTGGCCTGGAAATTGCTAGAAACGTCTTTATTCAACGAAGAAGATGAAGCCGCGCCGCCCGTCTCCGGGGTTACCGTTCCTTCACCAACCACCCAGCCCGAACCGCCCCCCATACAAAAGCAGGAAGATCTATATCAAAGCACCTCTTCTGATGAACCTGTGCCAGCAGTGGTTTCGTCCGGCAACTTTACCTGCCAGGCCAGTGTTACCGTCATCGGCAAACTGTATGACCTGAAAAACACGGGTAAAACACAAGAGGAAGCCAATGAATTCATCAGTAATGACAATAGCGTACCCGATGAGCAGGTAGGTTCATTTATTGAATTTGCAAATACCTTGTGGAATTCACCTGCTGATAAAACCGTGCCTAAAGCCCAATTTTTAGACAATTTCCTGCAGCAGTGCCAAAGCATTGAAAAAGCACAACAAAACGGAACTTCACCGCAATAAGCAGTCATGCTTTCAAAAAAATACCCAGCTGACAGCCTGGGTATTTTTTTACTTAATCATGCCGGCTTCAGTCGCGATACGCCTGGCCTATCATCGAAGCCACTGAATAACGGGGTGCAAATGAATCTGCCTGGGCCAGAGGCCATGCCAATTCAAAAATCTTCTGCCGATACTCCTCTTTTAGCAAATCTCCCTCTTCCAGTTCCGGATAAATGGCTGACAACAACTTAACTTCATTGCTGGAAATTCGCTTTACCACATGATGGGCCCTTAACTGCTGCGGATGCGTAATGCCTGCTGCCTCTAGCAGTTCGGCCAAAGCCAGCAGGGTATTATGATGGAAATTTCTGACCCGGTCTGATTTATCTTCTACCACCAATGCTTTTTGCCTGACTGGATCCTGGGTCGCAACTCCAGTAGGGCAACGCCCTGTATGACAGGCCTGGGCCTGAATACAACCAATGGCAAACATGAAGCCCCTTGCGCTATTACACCAGTCTGCCCCCAGCGCCAATGTTCTTAACACATCAAAACCGGAAATAATTTTACCGGCTGCACCAATTTTAACTTGGCTACGCAGCCCGATACCCACCAGGGTGTTGTGCACCAAACGCAAACCTTCTTTCATGGGCACGCCCATATGATCGGCAAACTCAACAGGTGCGGCCCCCGTACCTCCCTCGGCACCATCAACCACAATAAAGTCGGGTGTAATGCCAGTTTGTTGCATGGCCTTGGCAATGGCAAACCACTCCCAGGGATGCCCAATACACAATTTGAAGCCAACCGGCTTACCGTTAGCCAGGCTACGCAAGCGCCGGATAAACTGCATTAACTCAACCGGGGTACCGAAGGCACTATGGGCGGCAGGGGAGTTGCAATCTACACCAACAGGCACCCCACGGGCATTGGCAATTTCCTGGGTAACCTTGGCGCCAGGCAATATCCCGCCCTGCCCGGGCTTGGCGCCCTGGGATAACTTGAGCTCTATCATTTTTACATTAGGCAAATTAGCACGCTTTTCAAATTCAGTTTCAGAAAAACGGCCATTCGCGTCACGGCAGCCAAAATAGCCCGAACCGATATTCCACACCAGATCACCACCATGCTCAAGATGGTAGCGACTGATGCCGCCCTCACCGGTATCGTGGGCAAAACCACCCTTGGCAGCACCGCTATTAAGGGACAGAATGGCATTAGCCGATAAGGCCCCAAAACTCATGGCTGAAATATTAAATACTGACATTTCATAGGGCTGGGTGCATTGTGGCCCCCCTACCCTGACCCTGAAATTGCTATCCTCAATTTGCGTAGGCTGCATGGAATGATTCACCCACTCATAGCCATCGGCATAGACATTTTCTATGGTCCCAAAAGGCCTTTTATCTATTTGTTGCTTGGCCCGCTGGTACACAATAGAACGCTGGGTACGGGAAAATGGCAAGTTATCATTGTCATTTTCCAGAAAATATTGCCTGATTTCAGGCCTGATAGATTCCAGCAAAAAACGCAAGTTGCCAATAACCGGATAATTGCGCCGGATGGAATGACGGGTTTGCAGTAAATCATAAACGCCCAGCAAGCTTAACAACAAGGCGGGAATAAGCAAACCAAGCCAGCCTGCACCATAATTGGCAACCATATACAGGCCCAACACAGATGCTAAAATAGCAAGCAGAAAAACCGAATACCGGGACAAAAACAAATTAATCATTGAACACTTACCCCATTTAAATGGACCCGGGCTTAAAAACAGCCTGTTTTAAACCTATCCATACAAAAAAACCTTGTGTATAAATACACAAGGTTTTGCTATTATTGCCAGAAAATTATTGGCTATAGTAGGAATATAGCTATTATTTTGCAGCTTGCTGAGGAACAACCGCTTTCATGATTGAGTCTGCCGTTGCATCGTCACGCACCATGAAAAGGAAATCAGAACCCTGTTTTACACCAGTAATAGAGGCCAGCTGACCGCCAACGGTAGTTGCATATCCGTACTGTTTATTAACTTTAGACAAGGCATCTGCGCCCGCCGGGTTAAGCCCCAGCTTGATAAAGGTACGGCCCTGGTTATCACGAACATGATTAATGGTTGTGAGGTTTTCACGGGTAATAATCGGTGTTGGGCTAACATAAATGGTTTGCTGCTCGCTAAGTTTGAAAGGACGGAAGCCTTTGATCACTTTATCTGAAGCGGTGTAAACATCTACGCTGGCAGCCTGTGCCGGTGCCGCAGTTTCTGTAGACTCGGTTTTTTTAACTGTTTCACATCCGGCCAGCGCCACAGCAAGAGGCAAAATAACCAAACCAAGTTTGCGTGAGATTTTCATGTAAATTCCTTATTTGTTAAAGCAATTATTCATCTGCCATGCGCAAATTACAACATATGCATACTAAAAAAACAAGATGGGTTATCACTTCCAAATGTCAACAAACCTAAAATTTGATGCCATTTACTTGTTTTTTACCCGGATCATGTCCGCCGTATCTCTGGCATTATTCAAAGTTAGCATGGGAATCAGCAAAACACCGTCTTGCAATTCGGCTTCAGTCGTTGTCATGGTTGAAAACACTGATTTATCCATGCTGGCCAGAACCGTTTTATTGACGTTTGATTTATCATTGATGGCTGATTTCAGCTTGGTTGCACCCGTGGGGGTAAGCCGCAGGCCCAAGGCTGGCTTGTCTTTGGCTTTCGCGACAAAAACGGTTTTCACATCGGCACGATTTAACAAAACACCGGACGTATAGTAAGTTTGGTCACCCGATTTAATAACGACATCATCCAGGGTAATTGTTTTATTGTTTTTACCCTTTTTAGGCGCGTTTTTGGTAATGGAACCCACATAAATTTCAATATCGCCATTACCGTTTTTCTTGACCATTGTTGCATTGCTGGCAACCACTGGCTCAACAGTAGATGCCTGGGCATTATTGGCACTGGAGGACGCATTTGAGCCAAAGATTCCGCAACCCGTTAATGCAACAGACAGGACGGTCAAACCTAAAACCTTAACTAATTTCATAAAAGACCTTTCAAAAACAATATTCACAAAAAAACAATTATCCTTTGATTATAGGCTGTTCCATGGAATTTTTTTGTTAATAAACATTAAATTATCGTAAAGCCTGTTTTAATGGAAATACCCGCGACACCGGTCTGCATCATTCAGGTCAATGGCATTGGTTCCGGCCACCAAGTTGATTTTTTTGGATAACAAGCCGCCATACTCGACAGGCCCACTCATGGGTTTGGTGTCAACCCAATACAGGCGAGAAGTCAGGTAATATTCACCAGCAGGCACATTGGTGAAAGCAAATTGTCCGAAGTTATTGGTTTTTGCATAAAACGCATCACGGACATAGCGTTGATCCGCCTGACCGTTTAAAATTTTGCCCGCGTGGCAGACTTGCTGGTACCACTGCTGACTGGCCGTTGACACCGGATTCAGGACAACATCAATATGGGCACCTGTACGGTCTCCACCATTAACCCTATCCTGTATGTAAACTTGCCCGACCAGCATGGTATTTACCTGTGTGGCTGCCATTGCCGGACTGCCTGAATAGGCCACCCGCTGCACCTGCTGCCTGGGCGTATGCGCCAGAGAACGATCTTTTTTAGCAGGGGTTGATGAGCAACCAGCCAAGACAAGTGCCATCATTGGCACAATAAACCGAACTATATGCTTGCCAGTAAAAGGTATGGAAAAATTCATGAGTTATACTGTTACCATCGTCATAAAGCCAACATTTTCTTTAGGTAATATATAGGATATCAAAATATATTAAGAAAATTTATCAAGTAATGATTGGCATCATCCTAACACCGCAATTTGTTTTTGAAAACTTAAATATTTAATATCATGCCTCAAAGTAATCAACAGACCGTTCAAGTATGGGATTTACCCACCCGTTTTTTTCATTGGGCCCTGGCTTTCTGTGTCATTGCCGCTTTCTTTACCATTAAAGCGGCTGGCACCACCGAGGGCTGGATTGCCAATGCCGGCATTATCTGGATTGATTGGCACTTAAGGTTTGGCTACTGCGTCCTGAGCCTGATTCTATTCCGGATTATATGGGGTTTTACGGGCTCTTATTACGCACGGTTCTGCCAGTTCATCAAGGGGCCAGCCACCATTACCCGATATCTTAAAGGTGCTTATGCATCCCTGGGCCACAATCCACTGGGGGCCCTGTCCGTTATTGCCATGCTGGCCGTTTTCGGCTTTCAGGCATTCAGCGGTCTTTTCACCACCGATGATATCTTCACCGAAGGCCCCCTGACCCACTTGAACTCGGCTTTCAGCAAAACCATGAGTTCCCTGCATCGCAGTAATGAACCCGTGATGATCATTTTATTTGCCCTGCATATACTGGCTATTATTTATTATCGGGTTTTTAAAAAACAGGATCTGGTGGCAACCATGGTTTCAGGTAAAACCCAAATTCTGCTGCCACAAGCGCAAAACTTCAAAAGTGCGGCAGACGATCTGCAAGTTCGCATTATGGGCTTGCTTACCCTGGCGGCCACGTCCGGTTTTGTTTATTGGATAAGCACGCTAGGCGCAAGCAGCAGCGGTTCCTTCTATTAACCGTTTAAACCCCTGCACGGTTACACAATTTCTTCGGCTATAAAGCACAAAAAACCGGACAAAAGTCCGGTTTTTTGTGCTTGAGTTAAAAGACCAGAAAAACACCCGATCTTTTGGTTTGGCTAATCGCAAACAGCTGCCTATGCGCCATTTTCATGCCAATAAGCCTGTTTAATCTTTACGGTAAGAATCGTGGCAGGATTTACAGCTTTGACCGGCTTTACCGAAAGCCGCTTTCAACTGGGCCAAGTCTGCGCTATCGGCAGCGGTAGACAGGTTTTGAATGGCAACCTTGAAATTTTCACGTTTTTCATCAAAGCCTTTGGTATCTGTCCAGACTTCAGACTTGGAATCGCCCCCTTCAAAACCGGGACCAAAAGCCCCCCAAGGCAAGGCCGCCAGTGTATTCAACAGCGCCACGTTTTCTTTAATGGCTTCTGCATCGTAAGGGGCTTCACCTTTGATAACAGGCACCATTCTGCCAAAATGGGAAGCCATCAAAACTTTGGCTGACTGACGATATTTAACCGCATCTTCAGGTTTGGCAAACTGTGCATTGGCCGCAGCAGAAAACAGGGTGGTACAGGCCAAGGCCAAAACCGTAATTTGCTTTTTCATTCATTTACTCCTGGTTGTGAAACAATTATTACAAATGGTATTCCGAAATGTGTTTCAAACCAATTACAAAATCCCATAAAAAATCAATGCATGACATAAATCATGCATTGATTTTTTAAAAACAGTGTATAAATTTTGGTTTATATTTAAAACAGCTATCTCTGAAACCCAATATACTTAGCCAACCTTGCGGGCCAACTCGGCTGCCAGGCCAATATATGAGCGAGGGGTCATAGCCAGCAGGCGCTGCTTGGGTTCTGCCGGCAAATCAAGGTTGGCAATAAACTCGCGCAAGGCTTCCTGGTTAATGCCACGGCCACGGGTAAGCGCTTTTAGCTGTTCATAAGGCTGTGGCAAGCCATAGCGGCGCATAACGGTTTGCACAGGCTCGGCCAGCACTTCCCAGCAGGCATCAATATCGGCATCGATGGCGGCCGCATTGATTTCCAGTTTGCCCAGGCCTTTCAGGCATGAATCCCATGCCACCATGCAATAGCCCAGTGCAACACCCAGGTTACGCAATACGGTGGAATCAGTCAGGTCACGCTGCCAGCGTGAAACCGGCAGTTTTTCTGACAGATGACGCAATACGGCGTTAGCCAGGCCAATATTACCTTCAGAGTTTTCAAAATCGATCGGGTTTACTTTATGCGGCATGGTTGAAGAACCCACTTCACCCTCTTTAAGGCGCTGCTTGAAGTATCCCAAAGCGATGTAACCCCAGATATCCCGGTTCAGGTCAAGGAGAATCGTGTTGGCACGGCCAATGGCATCAAACAGGGCAGACATCCAGTCATGCGGTTCGATTTGAATGGTGTGCTCGTTTTGGGTCAAGCCCAGTTTGTTCAAAACGCCTTTGCTAAGCGCTGGCCAATTTATTTCAGGATAGGCGGATAAATGGGCATTATAGTTGCCGGTTGCGCCATTGAGTTTTGCCAGTGGCTCTACCGTGGCAACAGCAGCAATGGCATTTTTCAGGCGGGCGGCTACGTTGGCGAATTCTTTACCCATGGTGCTTGGGCTGGCCGGCTGGCCGTGTGTCCTGGACAGCAAAGGCTGATCAGCAAACAGATTGGCATAACGGACCAGTTCAGCCAAGACATCGTTTAAGCGTGGCAAGATAACATTGGCACGCACCCGAGTAAGCATCAGGGCATGTGAAGTATTGTTGATGTCTTCAGAAGTGCAGGCAAAGTGAATGAATTCAGCCGCTTTGGCCAGTTCTTCATCATCAGCCACTTTTTCTTTCAGGAAGTACTCAACCGCCTTGACGTCATGGTTAGTGGTCCGTTCAATTTCTTTAATCCGCTCGGCATCGGCTTCGGTAAAGTTTTCAACCAGATTGCCCAGCTTTTGTCTGGCCTGTGCCGAAAAAGGAGCCAGTTCCGGCAAGCCGGCATCTGACAAGGCAATTAGCCAGGAGACTTCGACTTCAACACGGTGAGCCATGAAACCAGCTTCGGACAGGTATTCGCGCAAGGCATTACCACGGGAGGCATAACGACCATCCAACGGAGACAAGGCATTAAGCGTACTGAGTTGATCTGCAATTTTCATAGGTAAGGAAAGATATAAATAAAGATATTAATAAATAATGCCGCCACCAAGACAAACATCGCCATCATAAAGAACGGCTGATTGCCCGGGGGTAACTGCCCATTGTGGCTGTTCAAACGATAACGTCATGCGTGCCGGGTCGCTGCCAACCAGGCGACAGGGCGCGTCTGCCTGGCGGTAACGGGTCTTGGCACCATACAAACCCGGCTCAGGCGCATGACCAGCCACCCAACTCAGGTCTTCGGCATGCAGTTCGGATGACTGCAACCAGGGGTGATCATGGCCGGCAACCACATAAAGAATATTATTGGCAAGGTCCTTGCGGGCAACATACCAGGCATCGGCCGTGCCATCTGCCTGCTGACGCCCTTTGACGCCACCAATTCCCAGGCCTTTGCGTTGGCCCAGCGTGTAGAAGGCAAGACCATAATGCTTGCCAACCTCTTGACCATCATCGGTAAGAATCGGGCCGGGCTGGGTGGGCAAGTAACGGTTCAGGAACTCACGAAAAGGACGCTCACCAATAAAACAGATACCGGTAGAGTCTTTTTTGGCCGCATTGGGTAATTTCAATTCATGAGCAATACGCCGGACTTCCGGTTTCTCAAGTTCACCCAAAGGAAAGATGGCCTTGGACAATTGCGCCTGATTCAGGCGATGCAAGAAATAACTTTGGTCTTTGGCAGGATCCAGGCCCTTAAGAAGCTGGAATTGCGTTTGGCCATTATGTTGAACTGAACGCACCCGCGCATAATGCCCGGTAGCAATATATTCTGCCCCCAGCTGCATGGCATGGTCTAAAAACGCCTTGAATTTTATTTCTGCATTGCACAGGACATCAGGGTTAGGGGTGCGGCCTGCCGAATATTCGCGCAGGAATTCCGAAAAGACCCGGTCTTTATATTCGGCCGAAAAATTCACCGCTTCTATATCGACCCCAACCAGATCGGCGACGCTGGCCGCGTCAAGCCAGTCCTGGCGGGAGGAGCAATATTCGGAGTCGTCATCGTCTTCCCAGTTTTTCATGAAAAGGCCAACAACATCATAGCCCTGCTGCTTGAGCAGCCAGGCACTGACCGAGGAGTCGACCCCTCCGGACATGCCAATAACAACGCGTGGTTTTGATGTTTTCTGATTCATCCCGCTATTTTACGTGATGATTCAGATTTTAGGGCTTAAGTACTTAATCCATCATCAACTACTTCAATCCAGTGCCGAACCGGTTTCGGGGTGCCGCTTTGCAAATGGCTCATGCAACCCATATTAGAGGTAATAATCGCCTTCACCTGCCCGCCGCTGTCTATCGCAGCCAACTTGCGGTCACGCAGTGGCAAGGCAATTTCAGGCTGCAATAGCGAATAGGTGCCAGCAGCACCACAACACAGGTTGGCCTCGCCAAAAACCGTTAAATTGAAACCCAATTCAGCCAGCAGCTTTTCAGTAAGGGGTCGCAAGCCCTGCCAGTGCTGTAAGGTACATGGCGGATGAAAAGCCACGGGATCAGGCAGTTTATTTTGCAGTTTCTTGCCCAGCTCAGCGGCATGGGGCGCCAATACTTCGGCAATATCCTTGACATGTTCAAGCAAATAATGGGCTTTTTCCAGATAAACGGGATCATGCCGGAAATGAAACGGGTATTCCTTCACAAACGCGCCGCAGCCCGACGCATTCATGACAATCGCCTCTATTTTTCCGGTTTCCAGCAAGGGAACCCAAGTATCAAGATTATGGCGCATTTGCTGCAGGGCTGATTGGGTTTCATCCAGATGAAAGTTAACGGCGCCGCAACAGGCCCTGACCGGAAAATTGTAGGCAGAAATACCCACCGCATCCAGCACCCGGATGCTTGCCGCATCAATGGAAGGCATTAGATCGGGCTGGACACACCCCAACGGCAGCAGGACCTTACGTGCATGCACGGAATCAGGAAGCCGGCCCGGGGCACGGGCCAGTGGCAATTTACCAGCCAGTCTTTCTGGCAGGACAGACCGAAAGCGCCTTCCGGCACGAACCGACAGGCCAAACAAGGCTGAATTTAATCCTTTGGCCAATACCTTTCGTTTCAGCCGACCGGAAAAACTGCGCTTGACCTTTTCATCGACAAGCTCACGACCTATATCCAGCAGTTTTCCATATTCAACACCCGACGGACAGGTGGTTTCACAGTTGCGGCAAGTCAGGCATTGATCCAGGTGAGTTTGCGTGATTGTTGTTGGCGCCTGCCCTTCCACCATTTCCTTGATCAGGTAAATCCGCCCCCTTGGGCTATCCAGTTCATCGCCCAGGATCTGGTAACTGGGGCAGGTTGCCTGACAAAACCCACAATGCACGCATTTTCGCAGGATCTCGTCAATCACCTTACCATCCGGGCTATCCTTGGCCCATTGTGCTAAATTGGTTTGCATGCTCTTGGCTCACAGGTTTTTAATTAAACGATCCGGATTGAAGATACCCCGGGGATCAAGCGCATTTTTAAGGCGCCGGGTAATGCCCTCGATATTGCTCCTGAATGGGTGAAAAACACCATCACCGGGAATGGCATCGGGCCCGGGATAACGAAACAGGGTTGCATGTCCTCCCAATTGCTGGGCATTATGCCTGACATGCCTTGTATCCTGAACCTGACGCAGCCAGCGTTGAGCGCCCCCCCACTCCACCAGCGGAATGGCTTCATTCATTTTGCCGGCCAAAGGAGGCACGGCAACCCGCCAGATGGTCGCATCGTTAAAAAACGGATGGGTCTGCTCCCGTAGCGAGAGCCAGAAAGCCCGGGCATCCGCATCGGCAAGCTCATCGCCGGGCAGCTGGGTTTTAGCCTGAGACACCGCCACCTCAGAGCCGGACAACCGCAAATAGAGATGTCCGTTTTTCCCCTCTTCGGGCACCCATGAACTGGCGCTAATACACAGGGAACGCGCATGCACCTGACGGAAAACATCCAGGGCCTGATTAATGGTACAAGCATGCCTGAGTGTTTTTTCAACTAATGGTTTGGGCAAGACCTTAAAGGATATTTCCATTAATGGGCCGAATATACCTAAAGAACCCACCAACAGCCTGGACACATCATAACCAGCGACATTTTTCATGACTTGCCCGCCAAAACGCAGCAAGCCCCCTTCGGCATTCATCATCCGGGTTCCCAGCACAAAATCGGCGGTTGCCCCTGCTGACATCCGTCTTGGACCGGCCAACCCTGTGGCAATGGCACCGCCTATGGTTGCACCCGGCCCAAAATGCGGAGGTTCCCATGGCAACATCTGGTTCTGTTCATCCAGCAACTTTTCTATTTCCTGCAAAGGCGTGCCGCAAGCTGCCGTCATCACCAGCTCTGAAGGTTCGTATTCGATCACTCCTTTATAGGCAGCCACATCCAGCAAGATCATGCTTTCAGACGTACCAGAAGCTGGATTTCCATAGAAACCCTTGCTGCCACTGCCTTTTACCAGCACACGCTTGTGTGATGCGGCAGCGGCAATCACCTGCTCACTTAGTTCATTCAAAACAAATGACATAATCTTAAAATCGCTCTAATTCAGGAAATTTGATCTGCCCTGCATGAACATGCATTTTTCCATATTCGGCGCAACGGTTCAGGGTAGGAATCTGTTTGGTCGGGTTTAATAATTCTTCGGGATCAAACGCCCTTTTTATGGCCATGAAAGCGTCCAGTTCATCACGGGTAAACTGAGAACACATCTGATTGATTTTTTCCAGTCCCACACCATGTTCTCCGGTAATCGTCCCCCCCACCTTAATGCACAATTCCAGAATTTCAGCCCCGAAATCTTCGGCACGGCGAATTTCGTCAGGGTCATTCGCATCAAACAGGATAAGTGGGTGCAGATTGCCATCACCCGCATGAAACACATTTGCACAACGCAAGCCATACTTGTTTTCCATATTGGCTATTTGCGTTAAGACGTTGGCAATCTGCTTGCGGGGAATGGTGCCATCCATGCAGTAATAATCGGGAGAAACACGTCCGGCTGCCGGAAAGGCATTTTTGCGGCCAGCCCAAAAAAGCAGGCGCTCTTGCTCATTGGCCGATACCTGCAGACGCACTGCCCCCGCCTTTTCAAAAACGGCCTTCATGCGCTGGACTTCATCGCCCACTTCCCTGACGGTTCCATCGGATTCGCACAATAAAATGGCCTGGGCGTTCAGGTCATAACCCGCCTTCACAAAGGGTTCAACCATCTGTGTGGCGCGCTGATCCATCATTTCCAGACCGGCCGGTATAATACCCGCCGCGATAATGTCCCTGACGGCATCAGCGGCAGCCTTGACCGAATCAAAGCTGGCCATGATGACGGTTGCGGCCTCTGGTTTTGGAATAAGTTTTACGGTTGCTTCGGTAACAACACCCAGCATGCCTTCGGAACCAACAAAAACCGGTAGCAGGTTCAGGCCCGGAGAATCCGGGGCGGCAGAACCCAGTTCAACAATGTCACCATCTATGGTAATGATGCGAACACGCATGACATTGTGTACCGTTAGCCCATATTTAAGGCAATGTACGCCCCCCGCATTTTCGGCAATATTGCCGCCAATTGAACAGGCAATCTGACTGGAAGGGTCTGGGGCATAATACAGCCCGTATTGGGCCACGGCTTCTGAGATAGCCAGATTCCGCACACCCGGCTCTACCACTGCCGTGGCGGCAACCGGGTCTATATGACGGATTTTATTCAGTTTGGATACACCTAGCAACACACCCTGTGAATGTGGGGTTGCCCCGCCCGACAGCCCAGTTCCCGCTCCTCGGGGAACCACCGGTACGGCATGCTTCTTGCAGGTTTTCAGGACATGGATAATGTGTGCTTCGTTTTCGGGCAAAACAACGATGGCTGGCATTTCTTTGAACAGGGTCAGGCCATCACATTCAAAAGGTTTTTTTTCTTCTGGCCGGCTTAAAATACAGTGAGGAGGCAGCACGCTTTCCAGTTCGGCAATAAACGCTGAAAACTCATTCAATGCAGTTGCCGGTTTCTGTTGTGCCATCATATCCCTTTTCCTTCATTCCAGATCTTTGTATACCTGTTTACTATTACTGCCAAGTATACCTATCTGTATGGGAGATGACATACCGAAATACCCCTAATAAAGACGGGGCAACCGGGTAAATCACCGACAAGTACGGGCCCAAAATGGCTAGGCCCGTACTTGTTTCACGATGCAATTTTTAGTTATCATTTTCTGCGGCAATCGTGCGACGCACTTTTACCGCCTGTGCCAGTCGCTCCAGCACCTGGACTGAGGTATCCCAGTCAATACAGCCATCGGTAATGCTCTGGCCATACACCAGTTCTTGCCCTTCGACCAGATCCTGGCGTCCGCCAACCAAATGGCTTTCAATCATGACACCAAAAATTCGCTGATCACCGGTTTCCATCTGCTGGGCGATATCATCCATAACCATGGGCTGGTTTTCAGGCTTCTTGCTACTGTTGGCATGGCTGGCATCAATCATGATTTTGGCCGACAAACCCGCCTTGGCCAATTGTTCAGAGGAGTCATTAATGCTTTGAGCATCATAGTTGGGCGCTTTTCCACCCCGTAAAATCAGGTGACAGTCTTCATTGCCAAGCGTTGACACGATAGCGGAATGGCCGCCCTTAGTGACCGACAGGAAATGATGGGACTGGGATGCCGCATTGATGGCATCGATGGCGATTTTGATATTGCCGTCGGTACCGTTTTTAAAACCAACGGGACAGGAAAGGCCGGAAGCCAATTCGCGGTGTACCTGGCTTTCGGTGGTACGGGCGCCAATGGCCCCCCAGGAAACCAGATCGGCAATATACTGGGGTGTGATCATATCCAGAAACTCGCAACCGGCCGGAACGCCTTCATCATTGACGGCCAGCAGCAATTGGCGGGCAAGACGTAACCCCTTGTTGATATTGAAGCTGCCATCAAGCCCCGGATCATTGATCAAGCCTTTCCAGCCGACGGTTGTACGCGGCTTCTCAAAGTACACCCGCATGATAATTTCAAGTTCACCTTTAAAACGTTCCCGTTCCGCTTTCAGGCGTTTTACATATTCAAGTGCAGCCTTGGGGTCATGGATGGAACATGGACCAATGACCACAACCATCCTGTCGTCTTCGCCGTGAATAATTTTATGTACGGCAACACGTGCCTCATGGACCACATTTGAAATCTGGGTGGTACACGGAAACTCGCGCATCAGGTGGGATGGAGGACTTAATTCTTTAATTTCTCGAATGCGTAAATCGTCAGTATTGTAAGACACGGTTAACTCCAGGTTTTTGAATGCTTGCGTTTATGGCGGTATATATACAAAAAGCCGCCAGGTTCTCTGGCGGCTTTTTAGGAATTTTGCTATTTTTACTGCGTAAGCTGTGTCCTTCTCTCCGCCCAAGGCTTTGAAAAACTAAAATAAAAAAAATAAAAAGACACAGACAAATTCTTCATAGTGTTTATATCCTAGCACAGCTTTTTTTAAAAACAGCCGATTTTACTGCAATGCAATAAAAATAATGACAAGTTGTTATTAATGCACCACAACCCGGCAACACTCAGGCTGTGCCGCCAACCGTCAGGCCATCCATGCGAATCGTGGGCATACCTACACCAACCGGCACACTTTGGCCTTCTTTGCCACAAGTGCCAACACCGGAGTCCAGTGACAGATCATTGCCGATCATGGATACCTTGTTCATGGCATCGGGGCCATTGCCAATTAAAGTGGCCCCTTTCACGGGATGGCTGATTTTGCCATTTTTGATCAAATAGGCCTCGGAGGTGGAGAAAACAAATTTCCCACTGGTAATATCCACCTGGCCACCCCCAAAATTAACCGCATAAAGACCGTTTTTAACCGATGAAATAATTTCCTGAGGATCTTCTGTGCCCGCCAGCATGAAGGTATTGGTCATGCGCGGCATGGGCAAATGGGCAAATGACTCACGCCGGCCGTTACCCGTTACCGCCGTTTTCATTAAACGGGCATTCAGGGAGTCTTGCATATAACCGCGTAAGATGCCATCTTCAATCAGCACATTGCGCTGGGTAGGATTGCCTTCATCGTCTATATTTAATGAACCCCGGCGATCCTGGATGGTACCGTCATCAATAACCGTTACCCCTTTGGAAGCCACCCGCTCACCGATGCGACCAGAAAACACGCTTGAACCCTTACGATTGAAATCGCCTTCAAGACCATGTCCCACCGCTTCATGCAGCAAGATACCGGGCCAGCCCGAACCCAACACAACCGTCATTTCGCCAGCAGGAGCCGGACGGGCTTCAAGATTGGTTAATGCCTCATGAACGGCCTTGTCGACATAGCCGTGCAACAAATCGTCTGAAAAATAATCCAGCCCCAGACGGCCACCACCACCAGCATGCCCCATTTCACGGCGACCATCGCGCTCTGCCAATACGGTTATGGACAAACGCACCAAAGGACGCACATCGGCAACCAAGCGGCCATCACTGCCCGCAATTAGCACAACATCGTATTCTGCCCCCAAACCGGCCATGACCTGGATCACATGCGGATCTTTGGCACGGGCCATTTTTTCAACCCGCTCTAACAGGCTGATCTTGTCGGTGGCCGACAGGCTGACAAGCGGATCAACCGCCTTATACAAATCATGATGACGGTTATCATCAGCCAGAATCTTGCTTTTACCGGCGCCTTGACGGGCGATAGTCTTGACGGTTTTAGCCGAAGACAGCAATGCCTCGGGAGAAAGCACGTCAGAATAGGCAAAAGCGGTTTTTTCACCTGAAACAGCGCGAACCCCCACGCCTTGTGAAATGGAAAAACTGCCCGTTTTAACAATACTTTCCTCAAGGCTCCAGCTTTCGCTGCGCGTGTATTGGAAGTATAAATCGGCATAGTCAACCTTATGAGTGAAAATTTCACCCAAAGCACTGGCCAGATGCCCTTCGTGCAAATCCCAGGGATCAAGCAGAAGTGATTTGGCGGTTGACAGGCTTAGAATATCAGAATCAATTAAGTTCATTTTTATCAAGGTCAAAATTTATTTTACGCACCTGTCCGTTTTGTCCGGGAAACCCATCAAAAACAGACGCGGTCAGAAAGGGCATTACCTGTGTCAGGTTGACTTTATTGGAATCAGCCAGGACAGTGGCCTGGTAAACTTCAGTACCACGATTATTCAGGTCACGTATGGAAACGTGCAACTGGTATTGATTATAACTGGCTTGTACATAACGGTACTGTGGTGCCATGGCAAAACCGACACCACTATAAAAGGGATGGCGGTGCCCCCAGCCCCAGCCAAAATTAAAGCTGGGGTAGAAAAAAGGATCATAAAACGGATCATTTTCCCGTACCAGCTGCTGGCGGTTTTGAATACCATAAGCAAAAGAAACCTCGAAACGGGCCTTTTGTGACCCCAAGGCCTCAACCAGCCCCGTTTTCCACATTTGATTGCGCAACAGGTTTTCATAACTGGATTTTTCAAGTTCCTGCCTGGTGTCCGCTTCAAAACGATAAAGCTGCCCTTGAGCATTGGCGGGCCATTGCTGAAAAGAAGTGGTTTGAGTTGTAAACCTTTGCGTTGTTGAACAGGCTGTCAACAACAACACGGAAGCGGCCATCAAGAAAATCCGCAAGCTTGGCTTTGAAAAGACAGTATTCATGATACAGGGCTCTGGAGTTACGGTTAATTCCCACTGACTGGGTATAGGAAGCATTGTGACACACAAGCGATGATTATTATTTTAAAGCATTTAAAACATCTATAATTAGTCGCGTTAATGAGGATAATATTTATTGCCATGCCGTCAAATACACCAACCACCATACACCGTCGCGACTATCGTGAATACCCTTTCAACATTGTAAATGTTGCATTGCATTTCGATCTTCACGAAACCGCCACCCGCATCACCAGCACCCTTTCGATCAGCAGCAAAGAAAACCAGCCTGCCGATCTGGTCCTGAACGGAGAAGACATCAAGCTGGTTTCCGTTGCCATTAATGGTGAAACACTTGGCGAACACCAGTACTCACTAAACGAACAAGCCCTGGTTGTACCCGCTTTGCAAGGACAGTTCGAACTAAGCATCGTGTCCGAGTGCAACCCCGCGGAAAACAGTACCCTGATGGGTTTGTATGTATCAGGCAACAGCTTTTTCACCCAGTGTGAAGCCGAAGGCTTCCGACGCATCACCTTTTTCCCTGACCGCCCCGATGTCATGAGCATTTACACCGTGACCATTTGTGCCAACAAAGCCCGTTACCCCTACCTGCTTTCCAATGGTAATTTATGCGCCAGCACAGACCTGCCGAACGGACGCCACCAGGTCACCTGGGAAGACCCGTTTCGCAAACCCAGCTATCTGTTTGCCCTGGTTGCCGGTGACTTCGACATTCGTGAAAAACACGCCACCACCCAAAGCGGCCGTGAAGTCCTGCTACAGGTTTATAGCGACAAAGGCTCGGGGCACCAAACCGAATGGGCCCTTGAGTCTCTTGAAAACGCCATGAAATGGGACGAAACGCGCTTTGGCCTTGAACTGGACCTGAACCGCTTCATGATTGTGGCCGTGCGCGACTTCAATATGGGCGCCATGGAAAACAAGGGCCTGAACATTTTCAATGCCGCCTATGTCCTGGCCGACCCCAATACGGCCACCGATGCCAATTATGAAGGCATTGAATCGGTCATTGGCCACGAATACTTTCATAACTGGACTGGCAACCGCATCACTTGCCGCGACTGGTTTCAGCTTAGCCTGAAAGAAGGGCTCACGGTTTTCCGCGACCAGGAGTTTTCTGCCGACATGATGGCCAGGAATCTGGATAACTCTGCGGCCGCCAGTGCACGGGCCATTAAGCGTATTGACGACGTGACCCGTTTAAGAACCGCCCAGTTCCCCGAAGACGCTGGCCCCATGGCCCACCCCATTCGCCCGGAAAGCTATCAGGAAATTGCCAATTTCTACACCGCCACCATTTACGAAAAGGGTGCTGAGGTCATTCGCATGCAGCACACCTTGCTGGGCGAAGAAGGCTTCCGTGCCGGCATGGACGAATACTTTCGCCGCCACGACGGACAAGCCGTCACCTGCGATGACTTCATCAATGTCATGGAATCGGTTTACACGCAACGAAACCCGGGCAAAGACCTGACCCTGTTCAGGAACTGGTATTCACAGGCCGGCACACCTCGCGTAACGGTTCAACTCAACTATGACCAGGCGCAACAGCGCTGCTCGGTTACCCTGACACAAAGCTGCGCACCGGTTGGCGTTGAAAAGCTGCAGGACGGCTTTATCAAACAACCCTTCCACATTCCCTTTGCCATGGGCTTCATCAGCCAATCGGGCCAACCGCTGATGCTGCAATTTGAAGGCCGCCAGCAATCCACCGTTTTGCTTGAACTAAAAGAAGAAAGCCAGACCTGGCACTTTGAACAGATTGCCGAACGCCCCATTCCCTCTTTACTGCGCGATTTTTCAGCACCGGTTATTGTGGCGTATTCCTGGACCAATCAGGAACTGGCTATTTTGTGTGCCCATGACAGCAATCCTTTTGCACGTTGGGAAGCCGTACAGGCATTAAGCGCACGCGAACTGCTGCGCATTGCCACCACCCTGGCCCAAGGTGCGCCGGCAGAGCTGGACCCAACCCTGCTGCAAGTATGGCAAACCAACCTGACTGACCCCAATCTGGATGCCGGCTATCGCGCCTGGCTCTTGACCCTGCCCCCTGAAAAAATCCTTGCTGAAGGCATGAATCCGATTGAGCCCGTGGCTATTGCCAAGGCACGCGACTTTGTTCGCCAGGAGCTGGCCCGGGGTTTACTTGATTTGTGGCTGCAAACCCTCTGCCAAAATGAAACACCGGGCAGCTATAGCCCCGATCCGCTCAGCGCAGGCCGCCGCAGCCTGAAAAACCTGGCGCTTGCCTACTTATTGTCTATCCAGAACCCGCCAGCGATTCAGGCGGCCTTTGCGCAATACCAGAATGCCGACAACATGACCGACCGCATGGGTGCACTTTCTGCCCTGGTCAGTCATTATGAAGGCGATGAGCGCGATGAGGCACTCGCCCAGTTCTACGAGCAATGGCAACATGACCCGCTGGTGGTGGATAAATGGTTTGCCCTGCAGGCCAATGCCCGCCACACCACGGCACAAACCATTCAGGGCCTGATGGCTCACCCGGCTTTTAACCTGCGCAATCCAAACCGCGCCCGCTCGCTAATCTTCCAGTTCTGCCTTAACAACACCGAAGGCCTGCACAAGGAAGACGGTTCTGGCTACGCGCTCTGGGTAGAGCAGGTGATTGCCCTGGACAGCATCAACCCTGAAATTGCCGCTCGCCTGGCCCGTGTCATGGACAACTGGTCCCGTTATTCGCCTGCTCTTAAAACCGGCATGCAACAAGCTCTTAAGCGCGTTGAAGCGCATCCGGGCCTGTCCAAAAACGTATTTGAAATCGTATCCAAAGCATTGAATATCTGAAACCCAAGGAATCTGAAAGAATGAAATTTAAGACCCTGACGCAATATCTGGTAGAACAACAACGCCAGAATCATGCATTGCAGGCAGAAGTACGCCTGCTTATTGAAGTGGTGGGCCGCGCCTGCAAAAGCATTGGCCATGCCGTTGGCAAAGGAAGCCTGGGTGGCGTGCTGGGCAGCCTGGAGTCTGAAAACGTCCAGGGCGAAGTCCAGAAAAAACTGGATGTCATGTCCAATGAAATCCTGCTTGAGGCCAATGAGTGGGGTGGCCAGCTGGCTGCCATGGCTTCGGAAGAAATGGAAACCATCCATAAAATTCCCAATCGCTATCCCAAGGGCGAATACCTGTTGCTATTTGATCCCCTTGACGGCTCTTCCAACATTGACGTGAACGTTTCGATTGGCACCATTTTCTCTATCCTGAAAGCGCCTGCCGAATCCTCTGGCCGTGAAATCACCGAGCAGGATTTCCTTCAGCCAGGCACCCAGCAGGTCGCCGCCGGCTACGCAGTCTATGGGCCACAAACCATGCTGGTGATTACCTTGGGTAATGGTGTAGTTGGCTTTACCCTTGACCGTGAAACCGGCACCTGGATGCTCACCAATGAAAACATCCAGATTCCGGCAGACACCAAGGAATTTGCCATTAACATGTCAAACATGCGGCACTGGGCTGCGCCCGTACGCCAATATATCGAAGATTGTCTGGCTGGCACAACCGGCCCGCTGGGCAAAGACTACAATATGCGCTGGGTGGCTTCCATGGTGGCCGATGTGCACCGCATCTTAAGCCGTGGTGGCATTTTCATGTACCCCTGGGATTCACGCGAGCCCGGCAAACCAGGCAAACTGCGTTTGATGTATGAAGCTAACCCCATGAGTTTTATTGTTGAACAGGCTGGCGGTATGGCCACCGATTCCGTCAATCGTATTATGGACATTCAGCCAACCGAACTGCATCAGCGGGTTGGCGTGGTACTGGGATCCAAAAACGAAGTGGAACGCGTACGTGCTTACTGCGCGGGATCGTAATATTTCTGGCGCAGCACATCAAGCTGCGCCAGTACATCAGCGTCAAGACGAGTTTGCATGGCGCTGATATCTTCATCAAGTTGTTCCAGTGTCCGCACCCCAATAATGGTGCTATCCACCTGCCATTTGCTATTGCAAAATCCCAGGGCCAGCTGCACCGGGCTTAATCCCAGCTCGCACGCATAAGCGTTATAGGCCCTGGCTGCCTCAAGACTGGCCGCTCTTCCCCATCGCTGTTTTTGCACCGATTCATACCGGGTAATACGAGCCTCGGCCGGCGCACCTGGTCCGGTCGTGCCGGTCTGGTCATATTTACCGCTAAGCAGGCCATAACCCAAGGGCGAATACGCCAGCAAAGACACCTTGTGCCGGTAACACATTTCATCAAGCCCGTCTTCATAGGCACGATTCAACAAGCAATACGGGTTCTGGATGGTGGCTACGCGGGGCAAGCCCATCTGCTCAGCCAGACGGATAAATTCAGACACGCCATACGGCGTTTCATTAGACAGGCCGATATAACGCACTTTGCCGGCCTTCACCAGCGTATCCAGGGCCTGCAATTGTTCTTCTATGCTTGTGACTGGCTCATGCTTTTTGTCGGGATCAAAATAACGCCGGCCAAAAGCCGGCACATGACGCTCGGGCCAGTGTATCTGGTAAAGATCAATGTAATCGGTTTGCAGGCGTTTAAGGCTCCCCTCGCAAGAGGCGATAATATCCTGGCTGGTCAAGCCAGCACCTTCCCTAATCCAGGGTGTGCCCCTGGAAGGGCCAGCCACCTTGCTGGCCAGCACCAGTTCTGAACGGGGAACCGGACTTCGCCCAAACCAGTTGCCAATAATGGTTTCGGTGGCACCATAGGTCTCTTTGCGGGTGGGCACCGAATACATTTCGGCGGTATCGAGGAAATTAATGCCCTGCTCCACCGCCCGATCAAGAATGGAAAATGCAGTTTTCTCATCCACCTGTTCACCAAATGTCATGGTTCCAAGACACACATCCGTTACCATTAAATCGCTTATTCCCAGCTGAACCTTCTGCATTTCCCTTGCCTCTTCCTTTAAATATCAAATATTAAAAATTAAACAATATAAAAAATCAATCCAGTGTTAACACTGTAGCACCGGTGGTTTTGCGTGAAGCCAGCGCAATATGGGCATCAGCCACTTCCGCCAGTGGATAGCGCTGATCAATTTGCACCTTGATTTTCTTGCTGGTGATCATTTCAAACAGCTCATCGGCTGCTGCCTGCATTTTTTCTAAAGTGCTCACATAAGCCCCCAGACTTGGACGAGTCACATACAAAGAACCTTTAGTTGCCAACACACCTATGTTAACCCCGGTAACCGCACCCGATGCATTGCCATAACTCACCATTAGGCCACGGGGTTGCAGACAGTCAAGGGACGTTTCCCAGGTATCTTTACCTACCCCATCGTAAACCACCGGCACTTTCTTGCCATTGGTTAATTCCAGCACACGCTCCGCCACATTCTCATGCGTGTAATTAATGGTCGCCCAGGCACCATGCGCCCTGGCGATATCGGCTTTTTCGGGGCTGGACACCGTACCGATCAACTTGACCCCCAAGGCCTTGGCCCACTGGCAGGCTATCAATCCAACACCACCGGCTGCCGCATGCAGCAAAATGGTTTCTCCCTCTTGCAAGCGATAAGTTTGCCTGAACAGGTACTGAACCGTCAGCCCCTTGAGCATAACGGCTGCCGCTTCTTCAAAAGATATACCATCAGGTATTTTCACTACCTGGTGGCCTGGCACATTTCGTATCTCGGCATAAGACCCCAATGGACTTTGGCCGTACGCCACGCGGTCGCCCACTTTAAGATGGGCCACATTTTTCCCAACAATCTCTACCACACCTGAAGCCTCAAACCCCAAGCCATGCGGCAACGGACTGGCATAAAGCCCCGTACGAAAATAAATATCAATAAAATTCAGACCAATTGCTTTTTGCCGAATTTGCACTTCGTTATCGGCCGGCTCCGGGACATCAAGGGTCACCAGTTTCATGACTTCCGGACCGCCATGTGTCTCAATTTGAATTGTTCTTGATGTAATACCCACGTTTAACTCCAATAATGATAAATAAAGAATTAACTAACATGATAATTAATAAAAACTTTTATTCAATATATATCAATAATAATTATTAAAAAAACAGTATACTTTGACAATATCTGCCTAAGCAACCATTTAAAATGATGAATAACGAAAAAACGCCGCCATCCAAACCGGAAGAAGCCTTCACCATCAGGCCCGAAGACGTTCCTCGCGGACAGGAAAATATTGGCTACCTGATTCGTCTGGCACATTTTTCCATTCATAACATGATTGAAAAAAACATGGCGCCGCTAGGCCTGACGGCCACGCAATGGCATCCCATTGCCATTATCGGACTTAGCAAAGCAGATACACCGGCCTGTGTGGCACGCATTGCCGAAGTGGACACCGGTGCCATGACGCGCACCCTTGACAGACTGGAAGCCAAAGGTTTTCTTACCCGCCAGCGTAGCGAGAAAGACCGTCGGGTCATCAAGCTGACGCTGACCGAAAAAGGCAAACAGGTTAATGATAAGCTGCTTCCTTCGGTTGCCCAGGCTTTAAATCATCACCTGCATGGGTTTACAGAACAAGAAGTAGAGCTGCTTAAAAGCCTGCTGACCCGTCTATTATTGAATGCCAATCCTGATATTTTAAAATCCATTCAGGAAACGGGCATGAATGCCTGAACCGTCTTGCTCCCCGGCATGAAATGGCAGCACCAATAACGCTGGGCATAAAGCTGGCTTTACGGCCAATCCATTAAAACTAGCGCTTGCCACTTTTGCCAATTAATGACCCCAACACCCCACGCAGCATTTTCCTGGCCGTATCCCGAACCATCCCCTTGGCCACTTGCTGAATCACGCCATCCTTGCGCCCCCCCCGCGGCCCGGTTGAGCCAATCATCATTTCCTTGACTGCCCCCCAAATACCTTCATCTTCGGGTTGTGCCTGGGCGGTGGCTTGTGCATTTTTCTGTTCGGCCCGACGGGTAAGCACTTCAAACGCCGACTCCCTGTCAATCAGCGTGTCGTATTTGCCAGAAAAACCCGACAGATTACGAATAAACTGGCGCTCTGCATCGGTTGCCGGCCCCATGCGGCTGGCCGGTGGCAACACCCAGGCACGCTGCGTAACACCGGGGCTGCCCTTGGCATCCAGGCAGGAAATCAGTGCTTCGCCCACGCCCAATTCGGTAATCTCGCGGGCAATATCCAGTTCAGGGTTGGGCCTCATGGTGTCTGCTGCCGTTTTTACCGCTTTCTGGTCGCGTGGCGTAAAGGCACGCAGGGCATGCTGGATCCGGTTGCCCAGTTGACCCAAAACAGAGTCTGGGATATCGGCCGGATTTTGCGTGACAAAATAAACCCCCACCCCTTTTGAGCGTACCAGACGTACAATCTGCTCAATTTTCTCAAGCAAAACCTTGGGTGCATCATCAAACAGCAGGTGTGCCTCGTCAAAGAAAAACACAAACCGGGGTTGATCCGGGTCGCCCACTTCGGGTAAAGACTCATAAATCTCAGCCAGTAACCACAGCAAAAACACGGCGTACAGCTTGGGCGAATGCATCAGCTTGTCTGCGGCCAGGATATTCACCATACCCTGACCTTGCGCATTACAGCGGATCAGGTCGTGAATATCCAGCATGGGCTCGCCAAAAAAGCGGTCTGCACCCTGGGTTTCCAGCTGCAGCAAAGCACGCTGGATAGCCCCCACCGAAGCGGCGGAGACGTTGCCATACACCGGCCTTAATTCGGCTGCCCTGTCATTCACGTTTTGCAGCATAGCCCGAAGGTCTTTCAGGTCCAGCAAGAGATGATTTTCATCATCGGCCACTTTGAACACCAGATTCAGGATACCGGTTTGCGTGTCATTCAGGTTTAACATACGCGACAGCAACAACGGCCCCATATCGGATACCGTTGCCCGAACCGGATGACCCTGCTCACCAAACACATCCCATAAAACGGTTGGGCAGCCACCCCATTGAGGTATCGGCAGACCCAGTTTTTCAAGACGTTCAAGCAGTTTGGGACTTTCAATACCAGTTTGCGAAATACCCGTCAGATCTCCTTTCACATCAGCCAGGAATACGGGCGTGCCGATGCGGGAAAAAGACTGCGCCAAGACCTGAAGCGTAATGGTTTTACCGGTTCCGGTTGCACCCGTTATGCAACCGTGACGGTTGGCCAGTTTGGGCAAAAGAAAAACATCTGTCTTTGCATTTTTAGCGATCAGGATGGGATCTGCCATATATAAACCTTTGTCAAGTACAAAACATTAGGAAATCTAGCCATATTCTATAAAAGTTTGTCGCACTCAGGGTAAAATGTAAGTTTTGATTAACTTACTTTAACTGTTATTGATATGGCCGGACATAGTAAATGGGCAAATATCCAGCACCGGAAAGGTCGCCAGGATGCCAAACGCGGAAAGATATGGACAAAAATCATTCGTGAAATTACCGTTGCAGCACGCGCTGGCGGTGCCGACCCGAATGCCAACCCTGCTCTTCGCCTGGCATGGGATAAAGCAACCGCTGCCAATATGCCAAAAGACAATATCCAGCGTGCCATTACCCGAGGCGCAGGTGGGGCCGATGGCGCCAACTACGAATCTATCCGTTATGAAGGCTATGGTCTTGGTGGTGCCGCTGTCCTTATCGATTGCATGACCGACAATCGTGTGCGTACCGTATCCGATGTACGCCACGCGCTAACCAAACACGGCGGCAACCTGGGCCAGGACGGTTCTGTGGCCTTCATGTTCCAGCATTGCGGGCAATTCATTTTTGCCCCCGGCACCAGTGAAGACAAAATCATGGAAGTGGCTCTTGAAGCCGGTGCTGATGACATCCTGACCGATGAAGATGGCATGATTGAAGTGGTTTGTGCCCCGGAACAGTATGCCCCGGTACGTGATGCTTTTATTGAAGCAGAACTGAAGCCAGAAATGGAAGCCATCGTCATGAAACCCCTGAATGAAACGCTACTGACCGGTGACGAGGCCAGTAAAATGCAGAAAATCCTTGACCAGCTTGAAAGTCTTGATGACGTGCAAGAGGTTTATACAACTGCTGTTTTTGATGAAACAGAAGAATAAAGCGAAAATCCAACAATGAAAGTACTCGTTATTGGCAACGGCGGCCGTGAGCACGCCATTGCATGGCGCATTGCCCAATCCGCACAAGTCACCAATGTGTTTGTGGCCCCCGGCAACGGTGGCACCGCACTTGATCCATTACTCAAGAATGTACCCATTACCAACCTTGATGAGTTGGCTAGCTTTGCCAAAACAGAAGGCATTGACCTAACCGTTGTGGGCCCCGAAGCACCATTGGCTGCCGGTGTGGTTGACCTGTTCCGTGAACAGGGGCTGGCCATTTTTGGCCCCTCCCAGGCCGCTGCACAACTGGAAAGCTCCAAGGATTTCGCCAAGGCTTTCATGGTTCGCCATCACATTCCCACCTCGGCTTATGCCACTTTTACCTCCCCCGAAGAAGCACACGCTTACATCAACGAACAGGGCGCACCTATTGTTGTGAAAGCAGACGGTCTGGCTGCCGGCAAAGGCGTAGTGGTTGCCCAAACCCAACAAGAAGCACACGATGCCGTTGATGCCATGCTGGGTGATGGCAGCCTGGGTGAAGCCGGTGCCCGTGTTGTTATTGAAGGTTTTCTGGCCGGCGAAGAAGCCAGTTTCATTGTCATGTGCGATGGCAAAAGCATTTTGCCCATGGCAACCAGCCAGGACCACAAGCGTCAGCTTGACAACGACCAGGGCCCCAACACCGGCGGCATGGGCGCTTATTCTCCTGCCCCCATCGTTTCCGACCGCCTGCATGAACGCATTATGCAGGAAGTTATTTACCCCACTATCCAGGGCATGGAAAAAGACGGCATTACCTTCACCGGTTTTTTATATGCCGGCCTCATGATTGATGACGGCAACGATGAAGACCGCAGCATCAAGGTACTCGAGTTCAACTGCCGCATGGGCGACCCTGAAACCCAACCCATCATCATGCGCCTGCAGGGCGATTATGCCGACACCCTGCTTAAAGCGGCACAAGGCAAGCTTGACCAGGCCAGCATCAGCTGGGACCCACGTACCGCATTGGGCGTTGTCATGGCTTCATATAACTATCCCGGCACGCCCCGCACCGGCGATACCATTACCGGCATTCCTGCCGCGCAAAAAGATTGCGTAACCTTCCATGCCGGCACCACATTGCAAAACAACCAGCTGCTAACTTCTGGTGGCCGGGTACTGTGCGTAACCGCCCTGGGCGACACCGTGCAACAGGCCCGCGAAACCGCCTACGCCGCCGTCAAACAAATCAAGTTTGACGGCCAGCAATATCGCAGCGATATCGCCTGGAGGGCTTTAAAGTAATATGTCGCACATTCCCCTAGACCAGGTCAGCCAGTATTTTCGCTCACTGCAGGCTTCCATTGTTGCTGCGCTTGAAAAAGAAGACGGCCTTGCCTTCTCCCAGGATGCCTGGGAGCGCCCAGAGGGCGGGGGTGGCCTGTCCCGCTATATAGAAGGTGGCAATGTATTTGAGCGCGGTGCCGTGCTGTTCAGCCACGTCATGGGAGCAAAACTCCCACCTTCGGCCAGCGCACACCGCCCCGAACTGGCTGGCCGCTCTTGGGAAGCCATGGGGGTTTCACTGGTTTTACACCCGCATAACCCCTATATTCCCACCACCCACATGAATGTACGGATGTTCGTGGCCAAAGCCAACCAGCCCGGTGAAAGTGATGTGTTCTGGTTTGGCGGCGGCATAGACCTGACTCCCTACTATGCCTTTGAAAACGACGCCCGTCATTTCCACCAGACCTGTCATGATGCGCTTGAGCCGTTCGGCAAAACACGCTACCAGGAATACAAGGAATGGTGTGACCGCTACTTTTTCCTGAAGCACCGCAATGAAACCCGCGGTGTGGGCGGTATTTTTTTTGACGACCTGAACGACCTGGGCTTTGAACAGTCTTTTGCCCTTGTCCAGGCCACTGGCAATGCGTTTACACAGGCTTACCTGCCCATTGTGCAAAAGCGCAAGAGCCTGGCTTTCGGTCAAAAAGAGCGAGACTTCCAGGCCTACCGCCGTGGACGCTATGTCGAGTTCAACCTGGTTTGGGACAGGGGTACCCTGTTTGGCCTGCAATCGGGCGGACGCACCGAATCCATCCTGCTTTCCATGCCGCCTACCGCAAGCTGGCGCTACGACTGGAAACCCGAACCCGGTTCGGCCGAAGCCCAGCTTTATTATTTCCTGACGCCCCGAGACTGGCTCTGATGAAAAAAATCGGGCTTCTTGGCGGAAGCTTCAATCCTGTTCACAATGCCCACCTGGCATTGGCCCACACCGCCCTGGATGCACTGTCCCTTGACGAGGTACAGTTCATTCCGGTGGGCAATCCCTGGCAAAAGCAGGCATTGACAGCGAACGGCCAACAACGTCTTGACATGCTGGGTCTGGCCATTACCGGCCAACCCGGCATGACTGTTAATGATATTGAAATTACCCGTCAAGGCGCCACCTATACCATAGACACCCTGAAGGCATTACCGGAAAACGCCTGCTATTACTGGCTGCTGGGCACCGACCAGCTAGCCAACTTTTGCACCTGGCACCAATGGGAAGACATTATTAATCATGTCACCCTGGTGGTGGCCCAAAGAAACACCCACCCTTTTGAAGTACCCCGGCCACTGGCTGAAAAACTGCAACAAAAAGGCAAAAAACTGATTACACTGTCGTTTGAAGCCGTGGATATTTCATCTAGCGATATCCGCCAGCGCCTTGCAAACCACCACGATGTCAACGGGTTGCTGCCGCAACCGGTCCTTGAATACATCCGGCAACATAAACTTTACACTTAAATCATTAAGATTATTACTACAGAATCATTATGGAAATACAAAAACTTCAACGCCTTGTTATTGATGCCCTGGAAGATGTTAAAGCCCAGGACATCAAGATATTCAACACTACCCACCTGACCAGCCTGTTTGACCGCGTCATTATTGCCAGCGGCAGCTCAAACCGCCAAACCCGCTCTTTGGCACAAAGTGTCTCTGAGGTGGTACGCAAGCACGGCATCCAGATTATTGCCCTTGAAGGCATGGATACCGGTGAATGGGTCTTGCTGGATATTGGCGATATCGTGATTCATTGCATGCAACCGGCCATCCGCCAATACTACGATCTTGAAGCCGTTTGGGGTGATAAACCGGTACACGTCAAATTGTTACCCCAATCCACCCAGGCACCACCTGTCATTTCTCCCGACCAGGCCTACGACCCCAATATCTAAAGCCCAAGTCATGAAGTTGATTGTGATTGCCGTTGGTACAAGAATGCCGGCCTGGGTAGAAACCGCCTGGGATGATTATGCCAAGCGCATGCCGGCCGATTGCGCCATCGAATTAAAAGAAATCAAACCCGAGCCACGCACCACAGGGAAAACACCGCCGCAAATGATGTTGGCCGAAGCCAAACGCATTGAAGCCGCCATTCCGGCTTCAGCCTTGCGCATTGCCCTTGACGAGCATGGCAAAGACCTGACCACCATGAATCTGTCCTCTCGCCTTGAGCAATGGCGCAGTGGCGGGCAAGATGTGGTGTTCCTGATTGGTGGCCCCGATGGCCTGGATAGCGAACTGAAAAAAAGCTGTTCCGGCATGATCCGGCTTTCCTCCTTAACCCTTCCTCACCCGATGGTACGCATTGTCCTGGCCGAGCAGCTTTACCGGGCCTGGGCCATTCTGGTTAACCACCCCTATCACAGGGCCTGAAATTCTTATCCGATATGCTTCCTGGAATTCCCCCTTCCATTTACCTGGCTTCGGTCAGCCCCCGCCGTCATGAACTGCTGAACCAGATTGACGTACCCCATGAAGTTTTGCTTGTGCCAACGCCCCCCGGCGAAGACGAACCGCAACACCCAGGCGAGGCGGCCCATGTTTATGTACAGCGTACATCCATGGACAAGGCCGTGCGTGCCAATCACTTTATTGAACAACAGAGACTTGCCCAAAAACCCGTGCTAACCGCCGACACCTGCGTCATTCTTGAGGGCGAGGTATTGGGCAAACCCGTTGATGATGCGGACACGGCCAGGATCCTGGGCCTGCTGTCTGGCAAAACCCATGAAGTACATACCGCCATTGTGGTGGCCTGGCAGGGGCAATACTTTACTGATGTCTCTATTACCCGGGTAAGCATGAAAACGCTTGAACCACAGGAAATAAAGGCCTACTGCGCCAGCCAGGAAGGTAACGGAAAAGCCGGCGCCTATGGGATACAGGGCCTGGCTTCCGTATTTATTGAACACATCGCGGGAAGTTACAGTGGCGTGATGGGATTGCCACTGTTTGAAACCTGCCGCCTGCTACGGCATGCCTATTCGGCGTCAGCCTGATTGGCCGGCGCTGCCCTAATAAAAGCCTCTTCCTTATGACATGCGGCATCAATGCGCACAATACTGGGGTAAGGGGTTAAATCAAGATTGAACCGGCGGGCATTGGCCACTTGCGGCACCAGGCAGATATCGGCCAGGGTGGGCGTGTCACCATGGCAGAATTTACCGGTCTGGCTGGATGAAGCCAGGATTTTTTCAAGCGAATCAAAACCCTCACGCACCCAATGCAAATACCATTCATTTTTGGCTTCATCACTGACACCCAGCGTGCGGGTTAAATATTTCAGCACACGCAAATTGTTTAAGGGATGAATGTCGCAGGCAATGAATTGCGCCAGTGAACGCACCCGGGCCCGGGCCGCGTAAGTATCGGGCAATAGCGCAAAGGTAGCCGGATAAGCCTCTTCCAGATACTCGATAATCGCCAGTGACTGGCCAATACTGACATTATCGTCAGTGAAAGTGGGCACCAGGGCGGTGGGATTCAACTCTCGATAAGTATGGCTTAATTGCTGGCCGCCGTCTTTTAACAAGTGAACCGGCACGGTATCATATTCCAGCCCTTTCAGATTAAGCGCAATCCTGACACGATAAGCAGCCGAACTGCGATAATAGCCATATAACTTCATCCTGAATATCTCCTGATTATTTTTTACGTGATAACTCTTTAGGCAAAGGAAACGACACGTTTTCTTCTGCCCCTTGTATTTTCCGGACCGACACCGCGCCCAGCTCCCGCAAACGGGTAATGACTTCCTGCACCAGCACTTCGGGTGCAGAGGCACCAGCCGTAATGCCGATATGCCGCGCATTGTCCAGCCACTCGGGCTGGATAGCCTCGGCACCGTCTATCAGATAAGCCGGGCAAGACAAACGCTCGGCCACCTCTCGCAAACGGTTTGAGTTGGAACTGTTTTCACTGCCCACTACAAAAAACACATCGCATTCAGGCGCCATGATTTTAACTGCATCCTGACGGTTTTGTGTCGCGTAGCAAATATCCGCTTTCTTAGGCGCCACAATAGTGGGAAAACGCTTGCGCAAGGCATTGGAAACGGCCTCGGCATCATCAACAGACAGCGTTGTCTGGGTCACAAAAGCCAGGTTTTCAGGATTTTCCACCGCCAGGTTTTCAACATCCTGGATGGTTTCCACCAAATACATATGTCCTTTGGCCTGTCCCAACGTACCCTCAACCTCTGGGTGACCTTTGTGCCCGATCATGATAATTTCACGGCCCTCGGCGTGCATTTTGCTGACTTCAACATGAACCTTGGTCACCAATGGGCAGGTTGCATCAAATACTTTCAGGCCACGTTCCTGCGCTTCCTGACGCACTGTCTGGGAGACACCGTGCGCAGAGAAGACGACAATTGAACCAGCGGGGGCTTCATCAAGTTCATCAATAAATATGGCGCCCTGCTTGCGCAGGCTTTCCACCACAAAGCGGTTATGCACGATTTCGTGCCTGACATAAATGGGCGCACCATGCAATTCAAGGGCACGCACCACGATATCAATGGCGCGATCGACACCGGCACAAAACCCCCTGGGATCAGCCAGAAGAATTTCCATTCCCGCTGTCATTACATGACCCCCAGCAACGACACATCTACTTTCAGGTCAAGGCCTGCCAAAGGATGGTTAAAGTCGAACAACGCCCAGGTATCTCCCCATTCTTTGAAAATGCCTGAATAACGCCCGCCATTAGGGGCTGGAAATTCAACCATATCACCGCTTTCAAACGTGGCGTTCTCGCCGGCATGTTCAGCCAGCATGGTTTTGGTAACCCGTTGCAAAAGCTCGGGATTTTTTTCTCCGTAAGCCTGTGCCGCCGTAAGGGTAAAGCTAAATTCATCACCCTCTTTCTTGCCCAGCAGGGGTTCTTCCATGGCGGGTAACCATTGATTGGCACCCATTAAAAGCGTGCCCGGGTTCCCGGTAAAGGTATCCATAAACACTGAACCCGCCCCTGGACCGGAAGCCAGGGTAATACGGTAGTGCAAGGTTAAATACGAATTGGCGTGGACAATATGATTCACTTTTTCTGACTTCCCGATCAAAATCTGTCACCTTAATGGTGTCTTAAAATAACCATTTTAACTGTTATGTCAACTTATCGCTTTATTTCCGACCAGGAACGCCCAAGAGAGCGTCTGATCAGTCATGGCCCCGAAGTGTTAACCACCCCCGAACTGCTTGCCATTGTACTGCGAACCGGCACCAGCGGCTGCGATGCCGTTAATTTTGGAGCCCGTCTGTTAAACGATTTTGGTGGGTTGCGTAACCTGCTGGCCGCAGACATTGCCCTGCTGCAAAAAGTAAAAGGCCTGGGCGATGCCAAAACCTGCCAGTTACTGGCTATTCATGAACTGGCCAAACGCTCCCTTGAAGAAGAGCTGCAATCGCGCAGCGCCCTGGACCACCCGCATAAAGTCAAGGCCTATTGCAGCAGCAAACTGGCCCACCTGAAGGTGGAGCACTGCATGGCGATTTATCTGGACACCCGCTATCGCCTTATTTGCAGCGAAGAAATATCACAAGGCACACTTTCCCAGGCTTCAGTTTATCCCAGAGAACTGGTCAAGTCATCGCTTAAACATCACGCGGCGGCTGTCATTATTGCCCACAATCACCCCTCGGGCATTCCCGAACCCAGCATGGCGGACATCTCCCTGACCAGGCATATTCAAAAAGCGCTGCAGCTGGTGGATATCAAACTACTGGACCACCTGATTGTGGCGGCAGACAAAGCCGTTTCCCTGGCAGAAAAGGGCCATGTATAACCCATTTTTAACTTTACCACCCTGAAAAACAGTGGCTCCCTGTGTATCGCAATGGTTTTCATCTTAATTGTCATTCACATGACGGTTAAACTCATATATAGTGACTATGGTTAACTTAATTATTTATTTATTTTTACCTGACATTAAACGTGAGAGATCAATATGCGCTGTGATGTTACCTTTATTTTTAGCCCAAAAGAATCTCTGGAAATCAATACCAGTATTGAGCACGGCCCCGAGAACATGGAAAAGTCCCGTGAATGGATTAGCAACAAATGGGAAGAACTGGGTTGTGAACCCTTAAGGCCCAGTGGCAAAGTGCTTTTGCTGGACCGCATCCTGGCCATTACAGACACCCTTGGCCATGACTGGTTAAGCGACAACGAAGAAGCAGCCGAAGATCTGGCCCGTCATTGCGCCCTGTCGCTTGACTCGATGCGAGTGGTGGTAGACCTGCCCGGCATGTCCATTCACTCTTCCTGACCCTTAACTGTTGCAAATTCACGACTTTATTGCAGGCCATTGCCCGGCAACATCTTGCCTGCATTTGGCAAAAAAGCAGGCATTCAACAAAACTGTGGTAAAATTTGCTCCTGATTTTTTGGATACGTTGCTTTCAGGATAGACTGAGAGCTGGCGACCCGTTTAACCAAGGAAACCCCCATGAAAGAAGGTATTCACCCCGATTACCGCGAAGTCGTTTTTGTCGACTTGCAAACCGGTACAAAATTCATCACACGTTCAACTGTTAACACTCGTGAAAACATTGAACTGGACGGCAAAACATACCCATTGTTCAAATGTGACGTAACATCAGAATCTCACCCATTCTACACAGGCGCACAAACACGTATTGTTGAAACCGGCCGCGTTGAAAAATTCCGTGCCCGTTTTGCCCGTACAGCAGGTACATTGAAAAAATCTTCTTGATTCTCGCGGCAAATTTATTTGCCCAAGCAGATTTTCTTCAAAAAAGCAGCCCTTGATAAAGGCTGCTTTTTTTATGGTTTAATAGGCCTCAATCCGATTGCTAAATCCAACACTACTAATATCTGCATTCCGTGTCTTTACTCCAACAAACCACTCCTGCCCGTCTGACCGAACCGGCCACACGTAAACTTCCCCGACTAGCCTTGCTTATTGTCGGGGTATTATATATTTTTGCCGGGCTTTTTTTTCGTGACCCCTGGAAAACCGATGATCTGACTGGCTTGGCCACCATGCTGGACGCCTATCGCGAATCGGCCTGGTTATTACCCCAGATTGGCAATTTTGCCTTTGCCCAGGAAGGCCCTCTGAGCACCTGGATAGGCGCCATTTCGATTGCCATCTTCAGCCCTTTGTTCAGTTTCTTCACCGACCCGTTAAGTGCGCAAATCACCGCCGCACGCCTGCCCAATATCCTTTATTTTTTCCTGCTTTTGTGGGGGATATGGCATGGTACTTACTTACTGGCCCGTCGCCCTGAATGCCAGCCACTGCCTCTGCCGTTTGGTGGCGAACCTCACCCTCGCGATTATGGGCGCATGCTTGCCGATGTTGCCTTCCTGTTCATTATTGCAACGATTGGCATCATTATCCCCATTCACGAAACCTCACCGTTTCCGCTGCTATTGGCCCTGTTTTCCATCGCCTTTTATGGCTTTGCCAGAATGCTGGACCATCCTATCCAGGGCAGCGTTATTCTTGGCTTGAGCTTGGGTGGCACCCTGCTTACCCACGGTTTTATCGGTGCTGCTCCCATTTTATTCATGATTGCCTGCGCCCTGGTTTCCACGGTTTACACAACCCGCAACAAACTGGCCTTCCTGATTGCCATTTTTCTGGGTGCTGGCTGCTTTCTGGCCTGGTTCATCCCCGCCAAGGCAAGCAATTCTTATTGGGCCTCAAGCTGGTTATACTGGAATTACTCTTCGTTTGGTTTCAGCAGCCTCCAACTCTTCTTCAAATCACTCAGGGATCTGCTCTGGTTTACCTGGCCCACCTGGCCCTTTGCCTTAATCGCCCTGTGGAATTGGCGCAAGTGGCTCAGAGCTCCTCATATTTTCATACCGGGCACCATGGCCTTAGGCAGTTTTCTAACCATTGCCTTGGTAAAAAGCGCCTTTGAACCCGAATATGCCATGCTTACCGTTCCGTTTGCGGTATTGGCGGCCATGTCAATTCCGACCTTGCGCCGTGACATTATCAATACCCAGGACTGGTTCTCTATCATGATCTTGTCCCTGTCGATGATTGCCGTCTGGCTTGGATGGATTGCCCTGCATTTTGGCTGGCCAGAACAAATCAACCACAACATTACCCGTCTGTTAACCGGCTATGAACCACAAATTTCACCGCTGGTTGTTATTGCCGCCCTTGCCGTGAGCATACTCTGGTATTCAATGGTGTCATGGCGCTTGCGAATCAATCCGCAGGCTTTGTGGCGAGGCCTGATCCTGTCAGCAGCCGGCCTGACCTGCACCTGGCTCCTTCTAGCCCTGTTATGGCTCCCTTCCATTAACTACAACCGCAGCTACAAGCTGGTTTCCAATGAACTTGCACAAGCTCTTGAATCCTATGTAAAACCGGGTGAATGTGTCCGCGAACAAGGTTTTGGCATGGGGCAACGGGCCGCCTTACGGGTTTTTGACAACATTACCTTTACCTATGACTCGGCTTGCAAACTGGTTTTGCTGCAAACCACCCGAAAACACCTCGAAGCGCAAACCCTGCCCTATACCGACAATACCCGTATCCTATGGCAAGGCTCACGCAAATCCGAACGCGATGAAATTTTCCTGCTTTTGCGCCTGGATAAATAGTTTTCATGTCCCTTGACAGCAAATCCGGACTTTCTTTTTCAGGCAGCCTTGGCTATATCCTGAAACAGGCCTGGCCTATCCTGATCAGCCAGTGGGCAGGTATTGCCTTTGCGGTCATGGATAGTATGATGCTGGGGCACTTCAGTCCCGATTCCCTGCAGGCCATGGCGCTGGCTACCTCTATTTTCCTGACGGTTAACATAGGGCTGATGGGGGTGGTGCATGCCCTGATCCCCATTTGCGCCCAATTGCTGGGTTCAAATAAAAAAGAAGAAATAGGCCGTATCTGGGGGCAGGGCCTGTGGCTGTCCTTCACACTTTCATTAGTGGGCGGACTGGTTTTATTGTTTCCTGATGTCTGGTTATCCATGTCCGGAGATGTGCCGGCTCATGTGCGCGATGAAGTCGCCATTTACCTGCGCATTATTTTTATTGCCTTGCCAGCGTCCCTCATGTTCCGGGCGGTTTATGCCTTATGCACCGCAGTCCAGAAACCCAAACTGGTCATGCAAATCAATCTGTTCAGTATTGCATTAAAAGCCCTGCTGAACTGGCTGCTTATTTTTGGCCACTTTGGCCTACCCGCACTGGGTAGCGCAGGTGCCAGCACGGCCACCGCCATCGTTTCGTGGCTAATGTTTTTCGCCGGCCTGTGGATTTTGTTCAATAATCCCTTTTACCGTCAATTCAATTTGACGCTGGGCCGCCCACAACGCAAATACCTGACCGAAATCCTGAAGCTGGGCATTCCCATGGGTGGCTCTTATCTGGTAGAAGTGAGCGCATTTACCTTTATGGCCCTGCTCGCGGCACGGGAAGGCACATTTGTCTCCGGTGGCCACCAGGTATTATCAAACCTGACTGCCATTTTGTACATGATGCCCCTGTCACTGGGCATTGCCACCTCTTCCCTGACAGCCCGTGCAGTAGGTGCCAGAAACTTCCGGTTTGCCCATCAAATAGCCATGAGCGGGTTGCTGCTAAGTCTAATTGGCGTAGGCCTCAGTATTACAATTGTCTTACTGGGCAAACCGCTTATTATCAGGGCCTACACATCAGACCCCCAGGTCGCGCTGGTCGCCGGTGCCCTATTAACGATTATTCCCCTGCTACATTTTTCCGATGCCATGCAATGCATGATTTCCTATATTCTTCGCGCCTATAAAATCGCCGCGATCCCTTTCATTCTGCAAACCGTATTATTGCTGGGACTGGGCCTGGCGGGCGGCTGGTACTTCGGTTTTGGCAACGGTGTTGGCTTTTTGCGCCCCCTAAACCATCTACTCACACCTGGAGCCCCCGTTGGGGTCTCCAGTTTATGGATCATGTGCAGCCTTAGTCTGCTGATCTGCGCGTTTTTTTTACATATCTGGTATTGGAAAGTTATATATTATGCAAAAAGAAAGTCTTGGTAATAAGATCCCGTTCTGGCTGATCCTGATGGCCCTGATTACCGCCCTGGGACCCATCACCATTGATATGTATCTACCCACCTTCCCGGATATTGCCCAGGATCTGCAAGTATCATCACACGAAATTGAACTCACTGTTTCTTCCTATCTGCTGGGCTTATCTGTGGCCCAGCTCTTCATTGGCCCCATTACCGATCGTTATGGCAGAAAAAAGCCATTGCTTTTCGGGCTGGGCCTGTACCTGCTGGCCACCATAAGCTGTGCCCTTGCCCCCTCTTTTGACATGCTCCTGGTATCTCGCACGCTTCAAGCTTTTGGTGCAGCGGCCTGCATTGTCATACCCAGAGCGGTTATCAGGGATCACTACAGCACCCAAGAGGCGGCTCACGCCCTTTCATTGCTCATGCTAATCATGGGACTGGCGCCGGTCCTGGCCCCCATGGCAGGCAGCTTTCTGGGTCCAATTATTGGGTGGCGTGGTTTATTTGCGGTCATGCTGGTCGTTGCCGTACTGTTAATCATACTTTGTATTATTAAGCTTGAAGAGTCGCTTAAACCTGAAAACGCAGTCAAACTAAGCGCAAAAACCATCAGTAGCAACTATTTCGGCTTGCTGCGTCATCGCAACTTCATGGCCTTCGCCCTTTCGGGTGGCCTGGGCATGGCCGGTTTGTTTTCCTTTATTGCCTCTTCCCCCACTATTTTCATTACCCAGTTTGGCATTGCCCCCGAAAATTTCGGTTTCTTTTTTGGCCTGAATGCCGGGGGTTTAATCCTGGGATCTCAAATTAGCGTTCGCATGCTGCGCAAACACCCCTCATTTAGCGTTCTTAAAATAGCACTGCTGCTGGGCCTTGGATGCTGCGCTATCGGCCTGCTGCTTACCTTGACAGGCCTGATGAACCTGTCCCTGTTTGTTATTTGTATGTTCTTCTTTAGTGCCTGCCTGGGCGTGATCAACCCCAACGCAACGGCACTGGCTTTAAAAGAGCAAGGTGGTCGTCTGGGGGTTGCCTCGGCCTTGATGGGCTGCATGCTATTCCTGTTTGGCACACTTACCAGCAGCCTGGTTAGCAGCTGGCAAACCGGCACCACACTGCCATTATTTACCAGCCTGTTTGTGTGTATAGGCATTTCATTTATTTGTGGAAGATTCGTTGGACGGGCCTAAAAGCCTTAACCCATTTTGCACAGACCGCTCCGGCCATGCATGGGGAAGATTGGGCGCGGGAATACGCAAAAACCGGATTAAAAACCACATATTTTCCTTTATTTATCATGGAAATACACAATAACTTGCTAACAACATGATTTTCATATTAGAATTAATGGCTTAGCTTATTGGACAGCATATATAAATGCCTAAGATGGGTTAGTACGGCAAAACCGCAACCCATTTAGTCAAAAACATAAATTGGTTAGCTACATTTTGCCGAAAACATTTTTTTCAGAAGGCTGGCCCGAGCCAAAAATCTGGCCTATAACTTAACGAGGTGTTAATCATGGCTAAAGTATGCCAAGTAACCGGCAAGCGCCCCATGACCGGTAATAATGTTTCTCACGCTAACAACAAAACCAAGCGTCGTTTCCTGCCTAACCTGCAGTCTCGCCGTTTCTGGGTTGAAAGCGAAAACCGTTGGGTTCGCCTGCGCGTATCCACCAATGCACTGCGCACCATCGACAAAAAAGGCATCGACGTCATTTTGGCCGAAATGCGTGCTAACGGTCAATCTGTTTAAGCCTTGGGCGCTTAAATATTTTCTGAATTTATTCCCAGGAGCTTAAAATGGCAAAAGGTATTCGCGAGAAAATCAAACTTGAATCTACAGCTGGCACAGGTCACTTCTACACAACGACCAAAAACAAACGCAATATGCCAGAAAAAATGTTGATCAAAAAATTTGATCCCGTTGTTCGCAAACACGTTGAATACAAAGAAACAAAACTGAAATAAGCTTTGTTATCTTGCAAAAACAGCCCTTTTAAAGGGCTGTTTTTGTATCTGCTGCATTAACGTCACAACCATTCCTATTACACCCCATATTCGCCCTGACTCCCCAATGAGTCAGGCATTTAAATACATACAATTAATATAATCCAATATTTAATTAATTTTATCTATTATAAAAATAAGAAATCTCCATTTTACTTTTCAAATAATAATGATTATCATTTAGATCATGGATTGAGCATGGAGAATAAAATGATCATCATCGAAAAAATAAGCCAGACACTGCTTCACATGAGCGTCGCTTTCACCGTTACCTTTGTTTTTACCGGTTCTGTATCAATAGGGGGGATAGCCGCTTTGGTAGAACCCGTGTGCAATGTACTTTTATTACCCTTACATGACCGGGTCTGGAAAAGAATACGCCGACGCCTGGGGAAAAACACCCCAAACGCGGTCCTGGCTGGCTAAATACCGGCCATGGACAAAAAATTATCCATTAAACGCCCACGATAGCGCTGTTTATGATAAATAATAGACAGTTTTCTGTTCAGATTCAGAAAAGGCGTTTCAAGCCGCTTTAACCGACCTGATTCTATCGCGTAAGTAACCGCCACCTTGGGCAAAAAGGCAATCCCCAGGCCGGCAATCACCGCCTGCTTAATGGCTTCCACCTGCCCCAACTCCATCACAATATGCCCCTGCGGCAAACGAGCCAGCTCCCTCTCACACAACAGCCGGGTTGCAGAACCCTGTTCCCGCAAAATCCAGCGCTGGTTTTCAAAATCGCTTTCCTGCAATGCTGTTTTCAATGCCAGCGGATGATCAGGCCTGGCGCAAATCTGCAGTTGATCATCACGCCATGCAAGAGCCTCTATATCTTGATTAATCACTTCACCTTCTATGCAAGCCACATCCAGCGAGTGTTCCATAATTCCCTTAACAATTTCATCGCTATTGGCCACTTGCAGATGCACCGTAACCGCTTCGTGTTGATTGACAAAATTGCCCAGCAAGTCACCCACCAAATAATTACCCACGGTATTGCTGGCCCCCACCCTGAAATTCCCCCGCAAAGTATCCTGGGCGTCACCGGCCCGCTGCTCCAGCTCACGCATACGCTCCAGGATTTCCTGGGCCAGTGGCAGCAAATCTTTACCTTTCTGATTCAGAAAAAGCCGCCCCTTGTCACGATCAAACAGGGAGGAACCCAGTTGTTTTTCAAGTTCTGCCAAGGCCATGCTGGCTGCCGGCTGGGTTAAGTGCAATACCTTGGCGGCGGCCTTGACACTGCCCTGCAGGGTAATGGCCACAAAAACTTCCAGTTGTTTGGGACTGAATGAAATCATATAAATAATCCTTATTCTATTTATAAATTATATTATCTTTATTTATATTAAACAAAGGTTTAATATACCTATAATTCATAAACATATAAATATTTATTATGTTAGCCTATAACACCGTTAATTCTCCCCTTGCCTCATCAAGCAGCAAGCCGGGTCTGTTCCGAAAAAAAAACAGCCTGATCCCGGGACTCTTGCTTACCCTGGGCATTGCCATAATTGCCTGGTTTGCCGGCAAACAGTTCCCCGTTATTGGCGGTCCGGTTTTTGGCATTGTGCTAGGCATTATTTACAGCAATGCCCTAGGGGTAAGAACCGTCATGCAGCCTGGCATTACATTTACCAGTAAAAAAATCCTGCAATGGTCTGTGATTTTACTGGGATTTGGTCTTAGCTTTGAACAAATTGTCAGCACCGGTGGCGAGTCTCTAGCCGTTACCTTCGTGACGGTTTCGGTGGCGTTCATCAGTGCCTTGTTATTGGGAAAAATACTGGGTATCCATGGCAAATTACGTACGTTAATCGGGGTCGGTACGGCCATTTGCGGCGGCTCGGCGATTGCGGCCATTACCCCCATCATCAAACCCGAAGATCATGAAACCGCCTATGCCATTTCAACCATTTTTCTTTTCAATGTGATTGCTGTTTTGCTGTTTCCTGCCCTGGGGCATATGCTGCAATTAAGCGATTACGGTTTTGGCTTGTGGGCAGGTGCCGCCATTAATGACACCTCCTCAGTGGTTGCCGCGGGCTATGCCTACAGCCAGCAGGCCGGCGATTACGCCACCATCGTCAAGCTAACCAGAGCCACGCTAATTATTCCCATCTGCCTGTTCCTGGTTTTTCTTGAAGTCTGGCGCCAGAAAAAAAATGACATGCCCCAAGTCACGTTGGTCAAAATATTCCCTTGGTTTATCCTTTGGTTTTTGGTGGCCTCAGGAATACGCAGTACTGGTCTGCTGCCAGAAGCCCTGCTGCCCTGGCTGTCTGGCGCCGCCAAATTCATGATTATCATGGCACTGAGTGCGATTGGTCTGTCCACCAACCTGCGCAAAATCGCCAGCACCGGCATACGCCCCATTCTGCTGGGACTGGGCGTATGGATCGCGGTAGCGCTTAGCGCATTACTGGTTCAATATGGCATGGGCCAGCTTTAAACTGGTTGGGTTCTTTCCAGCAACCATTGCAAGGCTGCCCCTTCCACCAAAGCTTGCAGCCTGTTTCTTACCTGCTCATGATACTGGTTCAGCCAGTTTATCTCGGCCTCATCCAGCAAGTGGCGCGCAATGCAACGGGTATCAATCGGACACAGGGTTAAGGTTTCAAATTGAAGAAAGAGGCCAAATTCGCTTTCCTGCGCAAGCACATTGCACACCAGATTTTCAATCCGGATACCCCATTGTCCGGGACGGTACAGCCCCGGTTCATTGGACGTAATCATGCCTTCCTGCATACCGGTATGCAGATTACGGTAGCCACGATGGGAAATCCCCTGAGGCCCTTCGTGTACATTCAGGAAATAACCCACGCCATGTCCGGTACCGTGACCAAAATCAAGCCCCTGCTGCCACAAGGGCATGCGGGCAATCGGATCTAACAGCGGCGCCGGAAACCCAACCGGAAAAACCGCCCGCGACAAGGCAATCATTCCCTTGAGCACCAAGGTGAAATCCGCCTTTTGGGTATCGGATACCTGTCCAACCGGTACCACCCGGGTAATATCGGTAGTTCCATTCAGGTATTGCCCGCCAGAATCAATCAATAACAGGCCATTGCCTTCAATCACCGCATGCGATTCGGGAGTAGCCCGATAATGGGGCATGGCACCATTGGCGTTGAAACCGGCAATCGTGGCAAAACTGGGGCAGACAAAATGCGCTTGCCGCGCCCGGGCGGCATTAACTTGCTCATCAATGGTCACCTCGGTCACGACTTCACCATTGGCCATGGCCTGTTCAAACCAGGCAAAAAACTCACACAGTGCAGCACCATCGGCCTCCATGGCCTGACGCACATTCTGGATATCAGCCGCAGTTTTACGTGATTTGAACAACTGGGACGGGTTCAGCGCCTCTACCAGCTCCAGGCTGGCTGCCGCCTGGCAGATGCCAATGGTGGTGCGCGCCGGATCAATCAAGAGTTTCACCTTGTCTTCAAGCCCGGCCAGCCCCTGGGTGATTTCATTGTAAGGCCTGATCAGAATCTGTTCAGCCACCAGCTTTTCAGTCAGGGCCGGATTGAGCTTGGCCTCATCCACAAACAGCTCGCACTGCTCGGGGCCGATTAGCAAATACGACAGAAACACCGGATTATATGAAACGTCAGCGCCACGTAAATTCAAGATCCAGGCAATATCATCCAGCGATGAAAGCAGATGCCACTGCGTCCCCAGGCTGGCCATCTGCTTGCGCACCAGCGCCAGTTTGTCTGCCCTGCTTTGCGATACAAAAGGCACTTCATGTTCATACACTGCCTCTACCGGCAAGGCGGGTCTGTCAGGCCAAATATTGTCCAGCAATTTTTCATTCCAGGAAAATCGCAGCGATACCCCCTCAAGGGCCGCCTGCAAATCATGGGCGGCACGCATGCTTAGGGTAAAGCCATCGGCCCCAACCGTCATGCCGGCCTGCAATTCGCTGCACAGCCAGTCATTCAAATCCGGTACGCCATCCTGCCCCTGTCGCATCAGGACAATCTCACTGCCTTCAAGCTGGGCCAGGGCCTGCTCCCAGTAGCGACTGTCGGTCCATAAACCGGCAAATTGAGCGCTTACCAGCAGGGTTCCCGCCGAGCCGTCAAAACCACTCAGCCAGGTGCGGGCCTGCCAGTGTTCAGGCAGATATTCGGATAAATGCGGATCGGCGGATGGAATAATATAAGCATCAATACCGCGTTTTGTCATCTGTTCGCGCAATAGCGCAATTCTTTGTTTGAATAGATTCATTTTTTCAACCAACAAATCAGCAAGCCGCCCACCCGTTAAGGGTGAGCCGGCACAATAAATAAAATACGTTTTTCGTCCATCCTGCTCATGATAAACAAACAGGGCTGCTTACAGGCCAGATACACCCACAAAGCAGCACAAAAACGCCATGAACCCGCCTGTTTAGGTACATAAACGGACCATTCTATCCAATCTGGCGTACCACATTTCCCAGCGCATCCGCAAAGGTCGCTGGCGTAAAGCCCAAGGCTTCGAGACTACTTTCCAGATCGGTCAATGAAACCTGACTATCAATATCCAACTGACGGCGACACATTTCCACCGAGACACGCAACCTTTCAGGAATTTTGCTGGCCTGTGCACCGCCTCTTCTAGCCACATCCCTTGGGTTGATGCCGTTATCAAACTGTTTGGTCAGCTGGCGATAGCCCTCCATTTTCTGGCCCACAGCATCTGCCAACATCCGCTGCCGGTTGGATGGGTCAGCAATATTCACGGCTTTTTCCAGCAGTGCATGGCCCCGCTCAAACCACTCCTTACCTTTATTGGCAACCGTTGTCGCGACTTTATCAGGATTGTCCAGCGCCATGCCATGATAGGTTTTATCCAGCATTTTCTTCAGGTCAGTGCCATAGCTTTCGGCATGACCCAGCACGTCTTCAATAACGGTTTGATCGGTTTTTTGGCCATAACGACCCGAAAAACCCGCATCCTTATTCTTGAACCCTTTTGAAGCCTCAAAGAAACTGTCGTTATAGATCTGTTCGGTCATGCCCTGATCAAAAAAGACATGTTCGCCTTTGGAGTTAACATAATAGGCGGTCCAATCACGATCGATTGTGGTTTTCCTGCCGCGCTGCATAAGCGACTGTGAAGAGGAACTGGCATTCAGAATTTGAATTTTAGCTGTCGGAATCCCCGTTATGGAAGCGAGCTTTTCTTTGGCAAGGGTGTCGGCACGGTTGTAAAACACACCCAATGTTTCATTAAATGATTTACGCACGGAATCCAGACTTTCATCTTTATAATTCTGCAACGCATACATGGCCAACTTGTTTTGCTGAACGCTGATGGTCATGTCATTAAGCAGTTTTCGATTGGCTTCGCTGGGGTTCAGCTCGAATTGCCAGGCCGCAGCCTGTAAATTCTCCACTTGCTGTTTGGCAAACAGCTTGCCTTCACGTAGCGCCTCATCCAGCTCGATTTGGCCGGCTGTCTTGCTTAATCTTCTGCGTCCGGTTTCCAACAGCAGGCTTGCCTGGCTGGCCGCCTGCTTGCCGGCCTTGACAGAGTCCTCAATCGCGGTACGGGTATTCTTGCCACTGATTGCGGTTGTGAAGCGTGCCATACTATCAGCGACATTTTCTTTCGCTTCACGCATGGCTCGCTTCGCTTCAGGACTGCCGGCCACTTTTTTAAGTTTGTCCAAACCGGCATTCATTGCCTTGTCGGAAAGATACTCAAGAGTGACAACTTTAACGCCCACATAAAAGGCTCCCCAGGCGCTATCACCACCGCTATCCACATACGCTTTCATATCGCGCGCCACTTCCAGGGAAGTAAAGACCACATCAGAGCAACCCAATGTAGTCACACCCAGTGCCATGCGCCCCATAAAGCCCAATGATTCTTCAAGGGATTCTGCCGTTTGCAAATAGCTTTCTATATAAAGCTTCACTTCATCGGCAAAGGTCACGGTCTGGGCCTGTGCATTGGCCCCAGCAACAGTTCCTTGCAAAAAACCACCCCAGGTCTGCTTGACGATTTCCACTTGCCGGGCGTCATAGCCATAAGCTTCGTCATAACCGTCCAGCATGACATCGATGAACTTAACCAATGGAAACAGCTTATTCAGGTAGTTCATCTCCCAAATCAGGGTACGAATATGTAGCAGACGTTCGGTGATGTACGCATCCGCTTTCAGCATCGCCATACCGTCTGCCATATCCCTGGACTGGCGCAAAGGCTGGGAACACAGCAGCACTTCTTTTTCAACAATGTACTTTTCATCACCATATGTAGTGGCAAGACGCACCTTGACCCTGAACCGGCTGGGTGCATCCAACGCACCTTTGCAACAGCGAAAAATCAAGGCACGACCTCCTCCTGTCACCTCGTCCATCATTTGACATTGAATGGCGAGCTTTTCCAGCATCGGCTGATCAGCCTCGTGCACGGCCTGAAGCTGGAAGTCCAGACTGTCAGGTGCAATCTGCAAAAGGCTATGGGCTTGCGGATCCCAATCAAACAGCGTGATCATCGCCTTGGACTCGGCAGGCACATACTGCTTGTCTGCCACCGTAAACAGGAATTTATTGCTGCGATGTTTATGCGAATCATAGGGTTCAACGTAGCAAGCCATCGAACTGATATCCAGCCTTAAGCCCATGTTAAAGCGGTAAATCGGTAGCGTTCCGGTAATGTTTTGCTCGCCATTAACTGCCTTGACTTCCAAGGTATACGAGTCATAGTCACCGGCCTGGCCAACCGTCTTTTTCTTCTCGGTAATGACGGCATAATAAAGACCGGGCTGGTCTGCGGCCTCGACGATAACGCTGTACCCGTCATCGCGGATAATACTGGCCGTTACCAGCGCCTCTTTGCCCATACCCAACACGGCAAAAGGCAGACGTTCTGTCTTTTCGTGACACGCAGGCAATGTCAGATTATCTTGCGCAAAAACAATTTTCTCTTCTTCAATCTGGAAAACCACATGGTTGGTAAAGCTGCCGCCGTCAGTCTTGAAGCAAAATGACACCCGGGCCTCGGCGGGGATTTCACCACTGGCAAGGGCTTCTACATGCGCCGCTTTATAGTCGCCCGCCATGCTTTCGCCACTGATGTGCAGGCCATCGGGCGAGCTGATGCTGATTTTTGCAGTCAAATCATGACGGGAGCTTTCGTGGCCATCAGGGTTGATTTCAACTATGCGGGCGTATATCGGGACTTTTTTGCCAATGACCAGCGTGTTGCCGAAATCCTTGCGAATTCGCATTTCATAGCGATTGGGGTTGTCCTCGGGCGCTTCCTTTTCTTCATTTTGTGGTTTCTTTTTGCGCCTGTTTCTACGCCAGGCAGCGGCTGCACCGCCCCCGATAAGGATACCCGCAATAGCGGCAGGAATCAGGATACCGGTTTCGCCAGCACTTTCATCGGCGTCGGTGGTGACCTCGGCATGGACAGCATCAGTCACTTCAAGCCAGAAATTGAACGTGAGCATGCTGCTGCCTCCCCAATAGGTGTTCTCCAACACCTTCCGCATTTCGCTATAGGCCGACTTGTCGTTATAAGTTTTGACCCAGCCATCATTTACTTTTTGCGATATGTCCAGATCCAGCTCATAAAAAATTGCTGGCTTACCATGATAATCACGGCCAAGTTCCAGTTTGAGCCACCCGCTGACTGCATGCCAAGGCTTAATGTCCGTCACAAAGCGATCAAACGTAATTTTGACCGGCTCACCCACCTTCAGGGTCACATCATTTAATTTTTTATGGGTGCCGTCCTCATCAGGATGCTTACCAGTTTTGGAGGTAATATTCACAAAACGAAGTTTCACCGATTCAAGACCACGACCGTCTGCCAGTAATTCCTGTGCCTGAACAGGATAAGAAAATACGAGTGCAAACAGCACCCCCAGCAACACCCATAAAAAAGAACGCTTTTTAGTGCCTGTCATTTCACTATCCTTTTAGCCAGCTCACGAATCACATGGGTGAGTAGCGACTTTTGCGCCTCTGAAATGGAAATACGCATTTCACCTGCTTTGTCGGACGCGCTAACCGTCTGGTCAAGCAGCGCTGACAAAGCCTTTTTCGCCAAATGGGCGGCTTCTTTTTTCACTGCCGGGGCTTTTTCTGTGGCTTTTTCTTCGCCATTTTCTGTTGGGTGCTCTTTTTGAGCTGCTTCAACGTTAGGTGGCAGATCACTCACCTCCACAGAAACAACCGGCTCACTGACAGGAATGTCAACCGTTAATGCCTGCCCGACCCTGGCACCGCATTTCGGGCAAAATTTCATCCCTGTCTTCAACGACTCACCACAGCGCTCACACCGTATTTGTGCGGGTGCAGTTTGCGCAATTCCCGGCAGGGCATGGCCACATTTCATGCAAAATTTGGCACCTTCGTGCAACGCGGTTCCACATTTCATACAGAATTTTGCCATTACCCCACTCCATTCCCGTTAAAAAAACACCTTGTCAGACCCTGCTCAGGGACGCGTCATGGCCACCAAGCCGTCAGTACCATCAGGCAACGTCAGGGTACCCACCGCATATTGCGCCCCTTTGTAAGAATAGAACTGCTTGATACTAAGATTCATCGGGCCATACCCGTATAAAGTCCCATTTTTCCAGTTCATGTTCAGCACCGTGTCTTCCATACTGGTTTCATCAATGTCCTGATCGCCTGCAAACATATGAGACCAATCAAGGATCACGGCACCATTACCCTCTGCCCCAGACAAGGTGAGTGTTAGGAAATCGTACAGCCGGCCCGTGTCTTTACCCTCGGGGTCATAAATAAACAGGCATTTCCAGTTTGCGGCAAGGTTGTTGAAATCGGTTTCTTTAATAGCCCCTTTGGGTACACCGTTCTTTTCAACATCATTTAAATACCACCGAAAATCCTCAATTGAGGGCCGTTCAGTGGTGGAAAGACTGATTCCGTTAACCGGACGGTTTTGCGTTGCCTGTGCCTGTGCAGGCTGGGCAAACAAAATGACACCCGTCACCATCATGACTGTACCGGCCATGATTGCTTTTGCAACTGTACCGGCTTTTTTCTGACCGACATTATTGGGCCGGTTTTCTTCACTTTTTTGACTATACATGAGTTTTCCTTTTTGCTTGATTGCTTGATTTAGCAGGCCTGATCAGTTCAGCTTTGCACCACATTCATCACAAAAGTTGGCGCCAGGCGCAAGACGATGACCGCATTGGGAACAAAAGCAATTGTCTGTTGAGGCTGAATAAACATCGGGCAGAACAGTGTCTTTTTCAGCATTCGCAATAAACAACCAGTCTATATCTTCTGCATCTTCGCAAAGACCGATTGAGCCGCCTGAGGACACCAGATAAAAGTTATCCTCATCGATCGGGTCTTCTTCATCGCTGGTTTGGGCAAGTGGCAGCAGACTTTCTTTCTCATAGGTCTCACTCGTATTGGCAAAATGCCAGCCATCAGACAGGGTAACGGCATATTCGGCGGCTTCCCGCAGGGAATTGAAGGGTTTCATGGAAATGTTCCTTATTTATTTGAATAGTAAATTGTCACACCGTTTGCAACGATCATTCTTGATGGGATTCATCATTGAGCAAACATTGCAATAAATAATGCGATCTTTCGATTTGTCATATTTCTCATAGGTACCAAAGGCCGGATGGTAACGCACACGATCACCCACGGCCAGATAGTCATACATATAATTTCTGCTGCCCTTTTCAACAATTTCTTTTTTCTTTCCGTCCTGGGTCCTGATGACAGTCATATACTCGATATAGGTACTGTCACTGCTGTCCTCACTGCTTCGGCGTTCACTGCGTTCTTTACGGGTTTTATCCTCTACAACCCCTTCCCACATTGGCCTGCTGGCGCGGCGAAGCGCGAACAAATTCACGATAAACATGACCAGCGCAATACCCACACCAATGACGACCGCCTCTGTAAAAGGCAGATCCTCAACCAGAAGGCCTGCAACCGGAAAGCCGATGAGCGGCACCAGTGTGAGTACCCACAGACAGCCAATGCCGGTTTTACGGTTTTTTCGGGCAGCCTCCAAGATGTCAGGGTGATCACAATAATTGGAAAAACCCGCCCTGACGGGAAAATTGGGGAAACCCGACTCTGGCGCGGGCATGGCCTGCCCGTCGCGATCAGCACCGGCATTCAAAATCCGGGTGCCACAATTTGTACAGAAGACAGCGTCTTTCACCAGGGCTTTACCACAGTTTGTACAAAACATTTGTGCGTTATTCCTTAGTTTTACAGGATGGTGGTCTGGTTGCTTTACCGGCCGCCGGTTTGTTTTTTTCTGCCGTTTTACTGTCCCGCTCACCAGCAGTAGCAAAAGCAGGTAAGCCAGTGGAGCAAAAGTATGGTAAATGATAGCCAGCGCCCCCATCTCATCAAAATCGCTTAGCGCACTGGGTTTATTGATATAAGGAAAGAAAGGCAAATAAAGAATTCGCTCAGCCCGCGTGCCCCCCTTTGGAAGGCGTGGCCAGACCTCATCGCTGGCATAAATGACATACCCCCGGTACTGCTTTCCATTCGCGGTAAAATAGTAACCTTTGGAAATCGTGCGGGAACGGTTTTGCCCTGCGCTCCGGTCATCAAGGCGACTATCATAACTGTCTACCGTACCCATCGTGGCCTGTCCCCAAAGCCCCAGAGCAAGCGTACTCCAACTGACATACATGGCAAATAACAAACAGGCGTATATCAACAACAGTATTGGTAAAGGGATGTTATTGTTTTTTATCTTTGTCACAAAGCAGGCCTCGCCAAAGCAGTAAGCATGGAAAAAAACAGGCTCCCATCCATGGCTAAAGAAACTTAACATTTAATATATTTACAACAAGATACACCAAGCCGTGATGGGCGTCAGCCAAAAAAACCAAACCATGGAATTTTTTAACCGATCAGCTTATAGTGTTTCCTGCTTTTTATTGTCATTTTAAGGAAGTAGCCATGAATGCCCGTTTTTATCTTGTTTTCGCCGCGCTCAGTTGCCTGGTTTCCGTTACCTTTGGCGCTTTTGGTGCCCATGCCCTGAAAACGATGGTAAGCCCCGAAAGACTAACGGTATGGCATACGGGTGTGCTGTATCAAATGACGCATAGCCTGGGTCTGTTTATGCTGGTGGCCGCAAGCGCCCATCTTGCGCCGGTCTTGCAAAAATGGGCGGCCCGCTTTCTGACGGCTGGCATTGTGATTTTTAGCGGCAGCCTTTATTTATTGGTATTAACCAACACGCCTGTACTGGGTGCCATCACCCCGATTGGCGGAGTAAGCTTTTTACTTGGCTGGTTATTGCTGGCCCTGGCCGCCTGCAAAAAACAGGCATAAAAAACCCCGCACACTGCCAGCAGCAAGACGGGGTTTTTGTTGTTGTGATCGCATAAGCGACTAATTGCTTAGCTTTGCTTTGAGCAAGTACAGGCCAAGGCAAAGCAATCGCTCACCTTAAGCGAAAGCGGAAACATCCACTTTCACACCGGTTTTGGACTGCAGTTCCTCAACAGTGACGCCCGGCGCCAGTTCAAGCAGTTTCAAACCATTTTCAGTGACTTCCAAAACGCCAAGATCAGTGATGATCATGTTAACCACCCCCAAACCGGTTAGGGGCAAGGTGCATTCAGGCAAGATTTTAAGGTCTTCGGTACCGTCTTTCTTGCGCGCAACGTGCTCCATTAAAACCAGTACCCGGCCAACACCCGCTACCAGATCCATCGCGCCCCCCATGCCCTTGACCATTTTGCCTGGAATCATCCAGTTGGCCAGATCGCCCTTTTCAGAAACCTGCATGGCACCCAGGATGGCCAGGTTGATTTTGCCACCACGAATCATGGCAAATGAATCGGCCGATGAGAAAAAGGAAGAACCGGGCAAGGTAGTAACGGTTTGTTTGCCCGCATTAATCAGATCAGCATCAACCTCATCTTCGGTTGGAAAAGGGCCAATGCCCAACAGGCCGTTTTCAGACTGCAACCATACTTCAACGTCTTCGGGAACATAATTGGCCACCAAAGTAGGTAGTCCGATTCCCAGGTTGACATAAAAACCATCTTGCAATTCTTTGGCAGCACGCGCTGCCATCTCTTCACGACTCCAAGCCATTCTTGTTCTCCTTATGCCTGACGGACAGTGCGTTGTTCAATGTGCTTTTCCGGATTCTCATTCAGCACAATACGATGCACGTAAATACCGGGCAAATGTACCTGATCGGGATCCAGTTCGCCGGTCTCTACAATTTTTTCTGCTTCAACTATCGTGATTTTGCCGGCCATGGCAACGTTGGGATTGAAGTTGCGGGCTGTTTTACGGAATATCAAATTGCCGCTGCGGTCGGCAATATGGGCTTTGACCAGCGAAATATCGGGGGTCAGTGAACGCTCCATGACATAATTATGGCCATCAAACTCACGAATTTCCTTGCCTTCGGCAACCAGGGTACCTACCCCGGTACGGGTAAAGAAAGCAGGAATACCTGCCCCGCCAGCACGCAGTTTTTCAGCCAGGGTTCCTTGCGGTGTAAACTCAAGTTCCAGTTCGCCAGACAAATATTGCCGTTCAAACTCTTTGTTTTCACCTACATAAGAGGCAATCATCTTTCTGATTTGCCGCGTAACCAGCAACTGCCCCAGCGCAAAACCGTCGGTACCGGCATTATTACTAACACAAGTAAGGTCTTTAACGCCGGAGTCCCTGAGCGCAGTAATTAGCGCCTCGGGAATGCCACATAAACCAAACCCCCCCACTCCTATCATTTGTCCATCAGCGACAATGTCCTTTAAGGCCAGGCTGGCGCTTTGATACACCTTATCCATCTATTTTCCTTCGTATTAAATATAAAGCGGTCAACCACTACAAATACCATAGTTTCCCCCTTTCCATAAATTGGGGAATACACTGAAAACCGTTATTCCTGATTGAATAATTTCTGGACTACCTCACGCATTTGCTCTGTCCAGGGGCTGGAGCGGCCGGTAGCCAGATTGGAAAGCACCAGAACCGAACGCGCTGTTGCATAAACAACACCTGGCTCACCTTCTTTTTCGATGGTAATTTTATGTTCCATACTTGAACGACCCATGCGGGTTAATTCATGCATGACCAAAGCATTGCCCGGATAATTCATGGGACGCAGAAAATCACAGGAAAGATGCCCCACCACCACGCCGGTACCCGCTTCAAAATAAGGCCGTATGGCATTGATGAAATCAATACGTGCTTCCTCCATGGCCCGGAAGTAAACGGTATTATTCAGGTGCCCCAGCATATCCATGTCACCCCAGCGCATGGCGAATGAAAAAGAGTGAATCCCATTATTAAAACTTCCTGCCAAATCTGCAGGCAAGCAGAAATTATCCATTTATGTCCTTTTGTTTTTTGATATGCAATAAGTTATTAACTCTATCAGATTTAGATTGACATTTTTTTTATCGAATGAATTTTGTTGTTTTTCACTGCATAAACCAACTCATTACAATACAATCATGACATCTGGCAATTTACAATCTATATAAAAGGAGTTGGCGCTCATGTCTGAACGCGAGTCAATGGAATATGATGTAGTCGTTGTTGGCGGAGGACCGGCAGGTCTTTCAACAGCAATCAAACTCAAGCAATTAAGCAACGAAAACAATAAAGATATTTCCGTCTGTGTACTGGAAAAAGGCGGTGAAATTGGCGCCCATATTCTTTCAGGTGCGGTCATGGACCCTCTGGCTCTTGACGAGCTGATTCCTGACTGGAAAGAAAAAGGTGCACCGCTGGACACGGTCGTCAAAGAAGATGAGTTTCTTTTCCTTAGCGAAACCGGTGCCCGCAAAACACCTCACTGGATGCTCCCCCCCTGCTTCAAGAATGAAGGCAACTATATTGTCCGTCTGGGTGATGTCTCCCGCTGGCTGGGCGAACAGGCAGAAAGCCTGGGTGTGGATATTTTCCCTGGTTTTGCCGCTACCGAAATCCTGTACGATGACAACGGTGCCGTACGTGGCGTAGTTACGGGTGACATGGGCATCAACCGGGACGGCAGCCATTCCGACCATTACCAGCCCGGCATGGAATTGCTGGCCAAATACACGATTTTTGCCGAAGGTTCACGTGGCCAACTGGGACGCCAGCTCATTGAGAAATTCAAGCTGGACCAAGGTCGTGACCCGCAAAGCTATGGTATTGGCATTAAAGAAATGTGGGAAATCGACCCGGCCAAATCCAAACCGGGCCTGGTGATCCATACGGCCGGCTGGCCACTGGATTCCAGTACCTATGGCGGCACCTTCCTGTATCACCTTGATAACAATATTGTCGTGGTGGGCATGGTGGTGGGGCTTGACTACGCCAACCCATGGCTGTCCCCTTTTGAAGAATTCCAGCGCTACAAAACCCACCCCAGCATTCAGCCTTATTTTGAAAATGGCAAGCGTATAGCATATGGTGCCCGTGCCCTTACCGCTGGCGGCCTGCTTTCCCTGCCCAAACTGGTATTCCCGGGTGGCGCCATGGTGGGTTGCGAAGCCGGCTTCCTGAATGCGTCACGCATCAAGGGCAGCCATGCCGCCATCAAAACCGGCGCACTGGCCGCTCAGGCCCTGTATGATGCATTGGTTGCCGAACGCAGCCACGACATCTTAAGCGATTACCCCATTGCCTTCGAACAGTCCTGGCTGTACAAAGAGCTGAACAAGGCGCGCAACTTCAAGCAATGGTTCAAAAAAGGCCGTACCGTGGGCACCATCATGACCGGTGTCGAACAACTGCTTTTCCAGGGCAAAATGCCATGGACCATTCACCGCACCAAGGCAGACCATGAATGCCTGAAGCCAGCCGCGGAATGTGCAAAAATTGAATACCCCAAACCGGATGGGAAAATCACTTTTGACCGTTTAAGCTCTGTGTTCATTTCCAACACCAACCATGATGAAAATGAACCGATTCACCTTACCCTGAAAAACCCCGATATTCCGGTTGACACCAACCTGAAGGTTTATGCAGGCCCCGAGCAGCGTTATTGCCCGGCTGGTGTTTATGAGTTTATCAAAGACGATGACGGTACAGATAAATTACAAATTAACGCACAAAACTGCGTGCACTGTAAAACCTGTGATATTAAAGACCCAACCCAGAATATTGTCTGGGTAGCGCCACAAGGGGGTGAAGGCCCCGTTTACAGCGGCATGTAATCGCTGGCAAACTGGTACAACGGCCTCGCCCAATTCGGGCGGGCCGGACTTTGCAAACGGGCTTACATAACCCGGATAAAAACGTCATTGAATGCAATGGCGTTTTTTCATGTTTTTTACCACAGATTAAATAAATAGCTGTTTATTTAATTTCCATCAAATTAAATGCAAAAACATGAAAAATAAAAGAAATTAACCACAAATACCCTTATTTCCCTATAAAAAACAATCAATCACATACAATCAAACACGTTTTCTTGTCTTTAGCTGTTTTAGCAATGAAAAACACAGCCAAAAGTCCTTTGCAGGAAAAAAAACGGAAGACAAATTACTTGCGATGTTATTGATTTTTATATAGAATTCACTAAGCTTTTGGATAAAGCAAGTACGAATACCCTACACTTTTAATTATATGTTACGACTATGCATCCACAATTACCCACGCAACAACGGGGGATAATGGCCTATTGCAGCCATTTTCTACTTGCAATTTCTTGCATAACCCTAGGCAATCTTGCTTCAGCACAAAATCTTTCCGAAGATCCCATCAAGCAACTCGTTACCACTCAAAAATCCATCGCACTGGATCAAGCGGTTGAAGTCAGTGACCAATACCCCCTGCCAGATACCAATATCAGCTGGTCTCCCAAATTTACCGACTCCATCGGCGATCTGATCGTCCAGGCTAAGCTGGATCGTTCAAACCGAGATGCGTCCATCAGTATCAACAAAGCAGGCTCAAGCGAACTGGCCCAGGCAGCCCTGAACTATCTGGGTGTACGTTACCGCTTTGGTGGCACCGCCCCCAGTACCGGCTTTGACTGCAGCGGTCTTATTTACTATACCGCCAGCAAATACATGGGTGTCAACCTGCCTCGCAATTCAAAATCAATGGCGGGTATTGGCTTAAAAGTAGCCAAAGATTCTCTTAAACCCGGAGATCTGGTTTTCTTTAACACCCGTGGTTTTACCTACTCCCACGTGGGTATTTATGTTGGCGCCAACAAATTTGTTCATTCCCCACGCACCGGAACCGTTGTCCGTGTCGAAGACATGAGCAATGCTTACTGGACAAAACGCTATAATGGTGCCCGACGCCTTGAAGGCCGTGCCCTGGCCGCGTACTAAGTCCTTGCAAGAATAAAAAACCAAAAACCTCATCAGCGTAATGCCGATGAGGTTTTTTTATTAAGCGATATTCATCAAATCAGGCTGCCAGCCCTGCCTGCCGTTGCGGACAACGCTCGCAACAGCCGTACCCACATTGATTCAAGGCCTGTTGCATACTGCCTAAAGAACGTCGGCATGCAACCACAGGCACACCCGCACGCTGGGCCGCCGAGCGAAAAGACTTCATCACATTATGGCCCAGAAAATCAGTCAACAAAATAACAACCTGTGTACCACTGGGTAACTGATAGGTTTTTTTCTGATGAGCAGGTTCCCGGCCACTAATATGCTGCCTGATTTCAATATTATGATCTTTAAGCAAACCGGGAATATTTCCCAAACGATCTGCACCCACCACCACTGCATTCATACTCATGTTCATTACAGACTCCCCTTTAGATGAATGAGATTATAGATGAGAATGATTATCAATTGCAATATATTTTTAAAGCGTCGGGGTTTTTACTCAATGGTCATGAGTGGTACCATACTCATAACAACTTCATTCTCTTACAAACCGTTGAGCCAAAGCTATCAATCAGGACCCGGTCATCGTGCCATGTTTGCTGGCGCGATTAATAAATTCTTCTGCCAGGAGGTCTACGTGCCCCTCTTCTGCCGATTACGTAACTGGCGTAAAAAAACCATCAGTGCTCCGATATTAAAGGCATTCAAAAAAATATTGCCGCCCATGTCCTCCACTGAAAAAGAAGCCATCGAAGCAGGAACGGTCTGGTGGGAGGCCGACTTGTTCAGCGGACGCCCGGACTGGCAAAAACTAATGAACTACCCGGTGCCTGTCCTGAGCAAACGGGAACAGGCTTTTCTGGACAATGAAGTTGAACAGGCCTGCGCACTGGTGGATGACTGGACGGTGACCACCCAGGACATGGACCTGCCTGATGCCGCCTGGCAATATATAAAAGAAAAAAAATTCCTGGGCATGATTATTCCGCAGGAATATGGGGGGCTGGGTTTCTCGGCCTTTGCTCATTCGGAAGTTATTACCAAACTGTCTACCCGAAACTCGGCCCTGGCGGTTTCCGTCATGGTGCCTAACTCTCTGGGCCCCGGTGAACTCCTGGTGCATTACGGCACCCCCGAACAAAAAAGTTACTACCTGCCCCGGCTTGCCAGTGGCCAGGAGATCCCTGCCTTTGCACTCACCAGCCCCTGGGCCGGCTCTGATGCCGCCGCCATTCCTGATAGCGGGGTGGTATGCAAAGGAGTTTGGGAAGGTAAAGAAATACTGGGCATGCGCGTAAGCTGGGACAAACGCTATATTACACTGGCGCCTGTCTGCACCCTGCTGGGCCTGGCTTTCAGGCTGTACGACCCCGATGGCTTGCTGGGCGACCAGAAAGAAATTGGCATTACCTGCGCACTGGTACCCCGCAACCACCCTGGCGTAGAAATTGGCCGGCGACACTTCCCACTTAACGCCATGTTCATGAACGGGCCCACCCGGGGCAAAGAGGTGTTCATGCCCCTAAGCTTCATTATTGGTGGCCCCGACATGGCTGGACAAGGATGGCGCATGCTGATGGAATGCCTGGCGGCCGGCCGCTCTATTTCCCTGCCATCATCGACGGTCGGTATGTCGCAACTGGCGGTTCGCACGGTGGGCGCCTATGCCCGCATCCGCAAGCAATTCAAGCTGCCGATTGGCCGCTTCGAAGGGATTGAAGAGGTGCTTGCCCGCATGGGCGCCAATACTTATGCCTGCAATGCCGTACGCATCATGACAGCGGGTGCGGTTGATCTGGGTGAAAAGCCCTCGGTGGTGTCATCTATTGCCAAATACCATGTGACTGAACGTGCCCGCAGTGTGGTTAATGATGCCATGGATATTATTGGCGGCAAGGGTATCTGTCTTGGGCCTTCCAACTTTCTGGGTCGCGCCTACCAGCAGATCCCGATTGGTATTACGGTGGAAGGTGCCAACATCCTGACTCGTAGCCTGATCATTTTCGGGCAGGGTGCCATCCGCTGCCACCCCTATATCCTGAAGGAAATGCAGGCGGTCCAGGAAGCAGATCCAGTTAGCGCATTGGACAATTTCGACCGGCTTTTCTGGCAGCATATTGGGTTCAGTACCCGCAATGGCCTGCGTACCCTGGCCAGTGGCCTGTTTGGGGCCCGGATATTTACCCTGCGTCACCAGGCCGCCCCCGAAACCCTGCGGTATTACCGGGACCTCACCCGACTGTCGGGCGCACTGGCTTTCATGGCCGACGTCACCATGCTTTCCATGGGTGGCAGCCTGAAACGTCGTGAAAAAATATCAGCCCGGCTGGGCGATGTCCTGGCCCAGCTTTATATGGCCTCCTGCGTACTTAAGCAATACGAAAGTAACGGCCGCCAGCAAGATGAGCTGCCCTTCGTGCACAAAGCTGTCCAGCAGTGCCTGTTTGATGCGCAGACGGCCCTGCTGAAAACCTGCCGCAACTTTCCAAACCGGGCCATCGGCCTGCTGTTGCGCCTGCTCAGTTTTCCCTGGGGCACATCATTTTCCCCGCCGCCTGATGCGCTTGACCGTCCCATTTGCGAGCAACTGATGCAACCGGGCAGCACCCGTGACCGCCTGACCGCCAACTGTTATCTACCCACAGATCCTGAAGATCCGGTTAGCACCATCGAACAGGCGCTGGTGTATGCCATCAAGGCGGAACCGGTTGAAGCCAAAATCCGGCAGGATGAAAAAAACGGCATTTTCAACCATCACCCCGATGCCAACACCCGGGATATTGCCCGGCTTGCCGTTGAGATGAACCGCATCAGTGCCGAAGAATACGAACTGCTGGCCACCCGTAACCGGCTCAGAGACACCGTGATCCATGTTGATGATTTCCCCAACGACTTGCGAAACCCGGCCGCCTTCATGAATATCCGGAACACCCGTCAAGGAGACCGACCATGACTTTCAAACCCGTCTATATTATTGATGGTGCCAGAACCCCGTTTCTGAAAGCGCGCAATGCACCGGGTCCTTTTTCGGCCAGCGAATTGGCCGTACAAACCAGCCGCAGTCTTTTGTTGCGCCAATCCTTCAGTGCCACCGAGCTGGATGAAGTCATTGTTGGTTGTGCCTCCCCTTCTGCCGATGAAACCAATATCGGCCGGGTGATCGGCCTGCGTATTGGCACTGGCGAGAACGTGCCTGCATGGACCGTCATGCGCAATTGCGCCTCGGGCATGCAAGCGCTGGACTCCGCGCTGCTCAACATACAAAACGGCCGCTCGCACCTGGTGCTGGCCGCCGGCACCGATGCCCTATCCCATGCGCCTATCCTTTTTTCCGACAGGATGGTCCATTGGCTAAGCCAGTGGAATGCCGCCAAAAGTACGGGACAAAAAATGCAGGCCCTGCGCACTTTCAGGCCTGCTTACCTGGCGCCAGTCATTGGCCTGCTAAAAGGCTTGAACGACCCGGTGGTTGGCATTTCCATGGGCCAAACCGCCGAAAACCTGGCCTGGAAATTTGGCATTACCCGACAGGAAATGGACGCCTACAGCGCGCGCAGCCATCAACGTACCATCGAGGCACAAAACCGCAAGCAGTTTGCCGAAATCACCCCCATCATTGATGCCAAAGGCCACCTTTATGCGGAAGATGACGGGGTTCGCCGTGATTCTACGCCCGACAAACTGGCCAAACTGAAAGCCGTCTTCGACCGCCCCAGCGGCAACATCACGGCCGGCAACAGTTCACAGGTGAGTGATGGCGCCGCAGCCCTGATTCTGGCCTCTGAAGAGGCAGTGCAAAAATGGGGGCTGCGACCCCTGGGGAAAATTACCGACTGCCAATGGGCCGCCCTTGACCCCACCCAAATGGGACTGGGGCCCGTGCATGCCAGCATCCCGCTACTGCAACGTAATGGTTTACGTTTGCAAGATCCTGATCTATGGGAAATTAATGAGGCTTTTGCCGCCCAGGTACTGGGCTGCCTTCGCGCCTTTGAAAGCGAAGCATATTGCCAGGAACATTTCAACACCCCGGCCTGGGGCACCCTGGACCAGGAAAAACTGAATGTGGACGGTGGCGCAATTGCCATTGGCCATCCGGTTGGTGCCTCCGGTGCCCGCATCGTCTTGCACCTGCTGCATGCCCTGCGGGCACGCAAGTTGCACAGAGGGGTTGCAACGATTTGCATTGGTGGCGGCCAAGGTGGCGCCATGCTGATAGAAACCATGGGGGATGAGACATGAGCACAGAACTGAATGTGAAAAACTGGTCAATGCAGATTGATGACCGGCAAATTGCCTGGCTCAGCCTCAACTGCCCTGAACGCAGCATGAATGCACTGTCCGTCCAAGCCATGGAAGAACTGAAAACGGCCCTTGATCATCTTGAAACGCGCTCTGTGCAAGGTTTAATCCTGTTGTCGGGCAAAAGCAACGGTTTTATTGCCGGTGCCGATATCAAGGAATTTTCCGATATCAGCAGCCCGGATGGCGGCAAACAACTGATTGAACGCGGCTGGAACCTGTTCAACCGCATTGAAAATCTGCGCTTTCCCACCCTTGCGCTGATCCATGGTGCCTGCCTGGGTGGGGGCCTGGAACTAGCCCTTGCCTGCCAATACCGTATTTTACTTGACACGCCCAAACCCGCCCTGGGCCTGCCCGAAGTCATGCTGGGCATTTATCCTGGCTGGGGTGGCCTGAAGCGGCTGCCTGCCTTAATTGGCCCACAGGCTGCACTGGACATGATACTAACCGGCAGAACCCTGGATGCCCGCAAGGCAAAAACACTGGGGCTGGTTGATTTGGTGGTTGCCCCGCGCGTGGCTCGCCAAAGCGCCGCCGAGTGGGTGTTGTCGGGTCGCCCGCGCCGCCAGGCCAGGGGCTTGGCCAAATGGCTTAACAGGCAGCCCCTTAAACGACTGGTCGCCCATCAGGCCCGAAAAAACGTGGCCCGCAAAGATCCCGATACCCATTACCCCGCCCCCCGGGCCATTATTGATTTATGGGAACAGCACAACGGTAATGGCCTGGCTGCACCGGACATTGTCAACCAGCTGTTGAGTTCTCCGGTAACCGCCAACCTGATCCGGGTTTTTCACCTGCAGGAAAGGCTGAAATCATTTGGCAAGCAAACAGATTCGCCCCCGGTTTTGCATGTGCATGTGATTGGTGCCGGCGTCATGGGCGGCGGCATTGCAACCTGGTGCGCCTTGCAAGGCATCAAAACCACCCTGCAAGACACGGATTACAGCCACATTGCCAGCGCTTTCAAGGCCGCTGCTCCCCTTTTCGCCCGCAAAGACCGCTTAACCGCCCAGGCTGCCCGCGACAGGCTGATTCCTGACCCCGACGGACACGGCATCGCTACCGCCGACCTGGTGATTGAAGCCATTTATGAAAACGCGCAAGCCAAACAGGCCCTTTACCAACAACTTGAAGCCTTAATGAAACCCGATGCCATCCTGGCCAGCAATACCTCAAGCCTGTCGATTCAAACGCTACGCACCGGACTGAAACGGCCAGACCGTTTTCTGGGCATTCATTTTTTTAATCCCGTGGCAAAAATGCCGCTGGTTGAAATTGTGCATGCCGAAGGCATCAGCCAGCAAACCATTGACCGTGCCTGCGCCTTTGCGGGCCAAATCGGCAAGCTGCCGCTGCCGGTACAGGACACCCCCGGCTTCCTGGTTAATGCAGTGCTGGCCCCTTATATGCTGGAAGCCATGCACTGCGTTGATGAAGGTATTGCCCCTGAAGTGATTGATACTGCCATGCTGAAATTTGGCATGCCCATGGGGCCTATTGAACTGGCCGATACAGTGGGCCTGGATATTGCCCTGGCGGCCGGCACGCAATTATCGGGGGATAAACCGGTACCCAAATGCATTGTTATCCTGGTCGAACAAAAGAAACTGGGCATCAAGACCGGTGAAGGATTTTATAACTGGAAAAACAGAAAACACGGTATCCGTTCAGGAAAACCTGTTCCGGACGGACTGGCACAGCGCCTGATAACGCCCTTGATTGAACAGGCAAAACGGCAAACCGAAAAAGGCATTACCAGCGATGCCGACCTGACCGATGGCGGTATTATTTTTGGTACCGGTTTTGCCCCTTCCAGAGGCGGACCGCTTCATTACAGCAAAACCGGCTGCGGGAAAATCCGCTGAAAACAGCGCCATCGGGCTCGGCTATACTTACCTGTACATACCCGTTATAACAATAGGACAGAAGAGGGACAAAATGATGAAAAAAACATGGATTACCAGCTATCCACCGGGCGTCCCGGCTGAAATTGATGCCACCCATTACTCATCATTGGTGGATATTTTCAACCTGAGTTGCCAGAAATTTGCCTCTTCAACCGCCTATATATCCATGGGTAAAAACCTGAGCTATAACCGCTTGAACAGCCTGTCCAGAAACTTTGCCGCCTGGCTGCAAAGCCGGGGGATTAAGCCCGGCACCCGCATTGCCTTAATGATGCCCAATCTGCTCCAGTACCCGGTTTGCCTGTTTGGCACCTTGCGGGCCGGTTGTACCGTGGTCAATTGCAACCCCCTGTACACTGCCCACGAACTTGAACATCAGCTTAATGATTCGGGCGCTGAAGTGATTGTGATTGTTGAAAATTTTGCCGCGACCCTGCAGGCCACCCTGCCAACGCTGACCTCGCTGAAAACCATTGTCGTGACCTCTATTGGCGACATGCTTGGACTGAAAGGGCATGTGGTGAATTTTGTCGTGCGACACGTCAAGCATAAGGTTCCCAAATGGTCCCTGCCCAATCCCGTCAGGCTAAACAGCATTTTATCCGGCACAGACAAACTGCCCTTCACCCCCCCGACACTGGGCCATAACGATATTGCCTTTTTACAATATACCGGTGGCACAACCGGAGTTGCCAAAGGGGCCATGCTAAGCCATGGCAATATGGTGGCCAATGTGTGCCAGGCCTATGCCTGGGTAAAACCGTACACCACCGAGGGCAAAGATTTTATTATTACCGCCCTGCCGCTCTACCATATCTTTGCCTTAACCGCCAACTGCCTGACCTTCCTGATGCTGGGGGCCCGCAACCTGCTAATCCTGAACCCGCGTGACGTTCCTGCCTTTGTCAGGGAAATAGGGAAATATCCATTTACCGCGATCACGGGCGTCAACACTCTGTTCAATGCGCTTCTTAATAATGAGGATTTTATCAATCTTGATTTCAGTCATTTGCACTTTACGCTGGGCGGTGGCATGGCGGTACAGCGCCCGGTTGCCGAACGCTGGAAAATAGTCACAGGGAAACCGCTTGCCCAGGCTTATGGCTTAACCGAAACCTCGCCAGCGGTGACGATTAACCCACTGGACCTGTCTGAATTCAATGGTTCAATCGGCTTACCCGTACCATCCACCGAACTGTCCATCCGCGATGATCAGGGCCGCGAAATGAATACCGGAGAGATTGGGGAAATCTGTGTCAAAGGCCCGCAAGTCATGAAAGGTTACTGGAACAATCCGGAAGAAACCCAAAAAGTTTTTGACCGTGACGGTTTCTTGCATACCGGAGACATGGGTTATATTGATGCTGATGGCTTTGTCTATCTGATTGACCGGAAAAAAGACATCATTATTGTTTCAGGCTTTAACGTATATCCTAACGAGATCGAAGACGTGGTGGCCACCCACCCTGATGTGCGGGAAGTGGTGGCCGTGGGTATTGATAACGGTGCTGCCGGAGAAATTGTCAAGATTTTTGTGGTGCGTAAGAACCCGTCCCTGACAGAAAGGCAGCTAATCGACTTCTGCCGCCAAAGCCTGACGGGCTACAAAGTACCCAAACTGGTGGAATTCAGGGACGAGTTGCCCAAAACCAATGTGGGCAAAATCCTGCGCCGGGCATTAAAAAACCAGTAAAACCCAGTGTTCCACCAGCCAGAGACTGAATTTTATTCGGTATCTACAAAAACCACTTCATTATCAATGTTTTCACGGGTCAGGTTTGGCGCACACATATTCAGGAATTCATACACATAATCCCGTAAAAACACCCCTTTTTTCAAACCAATGCGCGTCACGTGCTCACCAAATAAATGGCCAACAGGAATACCCACCAGATTAGTATCCCTGCGGGGATCAAAAGCAACACCCGCTATAATGCCCACGCCCATTTCAACATCGACATAGGTTTTAATCACATCGGCATCAAGTGCCTCTAGGACAATATCAGGAACAATGCCCTTGCTTGCAAAAGCACTGTCAATCGAGTTCCGGCCCGTAAAAGCGCGATCATAAGTAATGATGGGATACTGCGCGACCTGCTCAAGGGTAATATTTTTAGCCTGGGTTGAAGTCAGACTGGTCAGGGGATGGTCTGGCAGCACCACCAAGGTGTGTTCCCATGAATAACAGGGCAAGGTCATCAGGCCCTCTACATTGGCCAGGGTTTCGGTAGCCAGGGCAATATCAGCCTGTTCCTGCAAGACCATATTGGCCAGTTGCGAGGGGCTGCCCTCGGCCAAAGACACGCGTACTTTGGGGAAGCGTTTCCTGAATTCGGGAATAACCTTGGGCAAAAAATAACGGGCCTGTGTATGGGTGCAAGCAATTACCAGGCTTCCTTCATCGCGCCTGGCAAATTCATCACTTACTTTTTTCAGGTTATCCACTTCACGCATAATGCGGTCAATAATGCTGGCGACAGCAGCACCCGGCTTGGTCAAGCCCTTGATACGCTTGCCATGCCGCTCAAAAACCTTGATACCCAATTCATCTTCGAATTCGATAATAGCTTTGGAAACCCCGGGCTGGGAAGTAAACAAAACCCGGGAGGCTTCCGTCAGATTGAAATTTCTTCGGATCGTTTCCCTGATAAAACGAAATTGTTGTAAATTCATAGCTTCCTATCCTTAATGTAGATAGATTGTAAGTTATATAAGATCAATTTATTATAACTTATAGCTATATATTTATACTTTCTGCGCTTTAGGCTTTTTAAGCGTTAACCGTTTGCGGAATAAAAATACACACAATAACAAAACCGCGCCATGTAATAACACCATACCCCCAATCATGTCTATTTTATCGCTGCTTATCCACCCCCTGACCAGGTTCATGGTATTCATATAAAGCAAGCCAATCAGGCCAGCCAGCACTAAGTCTCCGGAGCGACCAAGGCGCGGATTGACCGCCCCCAGCGGAATGGCCAGCAAGGCCAGGTTAAGGGCAGCCAGCGGCAATGAAATACGCCACATGATCTGAGAATCGCTTTTACTGGTCTGATCCTCGAACAGGTTGCCGGTTGGCCTGGCTTTCATGACATTCAAGGCCACGTTCCGGATATTTTCTTCGGTACTTGCCCCACCCTTGCTTTCAAGCCGCATCGTATAATTATCAAACTTGATCATTCGAAACTCGGCACTACCCGGTTTCATGTCATAACGGTTACCGGGTCCCAGTACCAGAAAACGGTCGCCATTTTCTTCTTGACGTAATTTCGCATTATCGGAAGTAATGGTACTGTACCAGTTTTCATCATAAACCCTGGCAAATACCTTGCCCATTTCATCTTCCGGATTGCTGGGGGCTTCTATAAAGAACACCCGTTTGCCCTGATCTGACTCGATAAACTGGCCAAACGCAATTTTGGCAATGTCCGAACGTTGCTCAAACCGCTGGCGGTATTCTTCTATTTGACGGTAGGCCCAGGGCGAAGCCTGCAAGGTAAGCACGGCAATCAGCACGCAAACCGGAATGGCAACCCGCAACACGGGCCGGATCCAGTCAAGCAGTGAAACACCGCTGGCAAACCACACCACCATTTCAGATTCCCGGTAATTACGCGAGATGGTTGATAATACGGCAATAAACAGGGAAACGGATAATATGGTTGGCAGTGCCGTAATACTGGACAGGGCGGCAATACCAAATACAATATCGGCACCTATGCTGCCTTCGGCGGCTTGCCCCAACAGCCTGACTAGTAATACACTAAGCCATACGACGATTAGCGTGGAAAACACGACACCGACATGACTGGTTATTTCAGCGACTACCGATCGTTTAAATAGCGACATGATTCATCTTGCGAGATAATAAACGTCTTTATTGACGCCTTAGGTAAATATAAAATGGAATTTAACACACAATCAACCCGATCCTTACAACAACTCAAGGCTACCGCCCTGTTCATTGGCGTTTATACCGATGGCCAGTTAAGCGAGGCCGCTGACATTATCAATCGTGCCAGCTACGAAAGCATAAGCACCGTGCTTAAAAAAGAATTCAAGGCGGCGGTAGGCAGTACATTGGTTTTGCGAAATCTGGAAGGCGTCAAGGCTGAGCGGATTATTCTGGTTGGCCTGGGTAAAAAAGAAGATTATAACGCGAATGCCCTGCTTAAGGCACATGCAAGCATTGCCGCCTATTGCATCGAAACCTCATTAAGCGATGCCACCAGCGCCCTGCTCGAAGAACCCTGCCAGGAACTGGACATCAAAATGCGTGCCCGCCTGGCTGCCCGCGCCATGGGCAATGCGCTGTACAAATATGACGGCACCTTCAGCATAGAAAACCGCCCCACCCAGCCCCCTCTTAAAAAAATCACCTTCATCACCGAGCGTAAGGATGATAAACAGGCCAAAGCCGGTGCGACACAAGGCGCTGCCATTGCCAATGGCATGATTGCCACCCGCCAACTGGGCAACCTGCCGGCCAATATCTGCACCCCCACTTATTTGGGTGAACAGGCCAAGATGCTGGCCAAAGAATTCAAATCCATTAAGGCTGAAGTGCTTGAAAAGAAACAGATTGAAGCGCTTAACATGGGCTCTTTCCTTTCGGTAGCCGCCGGTTCCGACCAGCCACCCCGCTTTATCGTACTGAAATACACCGCTGAAAACAACACTAAAAAAGAAGAAGGCCCCATTGTGCTGGTAGGCAAAGGCGTTACCTTTGATACCGGTGGCATTTCCCTTAAACCGGGCATGGGCATGGACGAAATGAAGTACGACATGTGCGGTGCCGCCAGTGTGTTTGGCGTGCTAAGGGCGATTGCCGAAATTGGCCTGACCCGTGATGTGATTGGCGTTATTCCCGCCACCGAAAACATGCCCAATGGCAAAGCCACCAAACCCGGTGATGTCATTACCAGCATGTCGGGCCAAACCATTGAGGTACTTAACACCGACGCCGAAGGCCGCCTGATTTTATGTGATGCCTTAACCTATGCTGAACGCTTCAAGCCGTCGGCGGTGATTGATATTGCCACCCTGACCGGTGCCTGCGTGGTAGCGCTGGGTCATGTTAACAGCGGGCTGTTTGCCAGCGATGACGAGCTTGCCGCGCAACTACTTGCTGCCAGTAAACAGGCGCAAGACCCGGCATGGCGCCTGCCCCTGGATGACGCCTATCAAGACCAGCTGAAAAGCAACTTTGCCGACATGGCCAACATTGGTGGCATGCCGGCCGGTTCAGTTACCGCTGCCTGCTTCCTGTCACGCTTTACCAAAGCTTACCGCTGGGCTCACCTGGATATTGCCGGTACGGCATGGACACAGGGCAAAGAAAAAGGTGCCAGTGGCCGTCCGGTTCCCCTGTTGACAGAATACCTGCTGGCGCAACAGGACTAAGCTGAATGTCGACCATCGACTTTGCTTTTGGTGCAAAGAACCGTATCAGCAAGGCCTGCGAAGTTGCCTACAAGCATTTTCTGGCAGGCCGGCAGGTACTGGTTTACTGCACCGATGCCAAACGCATGCAGGCCTTTAGCAAAGGCCTGTGGGGCGTCGAGCAAACTGCTTTTGTGCCCCATGTTGATGCCAAAGACCCAAACGCTGGCCTGGTATTAATTCGTACCACGGCAGAAAACCCGGCCCATGCCCTGCTGCCTGGCCAGGAACCGCCCTGGCTGTTAAACCTGGATGTAGCCTGCCCGCCCGGTTATGAACAGTTTCCCCGTGTTCTGGAAATCGTTTCCAGCCACGAACAGGACAGGCAGCTTGCACGAGAACGCTGGAAGCTTTATTCGGCCAATAGTGCCAATAAGGTACGGGCGCATTCATTGGATTCATAATCACGACAGCAGAACACCCTGACAAGTCCCCTGCGCTCTGGCGCATCTATTCGGCATAAGCGCCTGAAACCGGTTTACAAGCCGGATTAACAACAATTATTACCCATTACTGCAAAATAGCGTCAACACCCCTGGTAAATTCAGTTAGAATTCAGGGAACTATCAGCAATATTTTGCTGTCTTTACACCATATATTTGATTTAACCATCTGGAGACTCCATGAGTGATTTTAATCAACCCCTTCCGCGTGGCGGCTATGCGTCCACGCCCGCTGTCAAAAACCGGGTACTAAGAAATACCTACTGGTTACTGGCTGCCTCTTTAATTCCCACCATCCTGGGTGCGGCACTGGCATTGCAGTTAAACCTGAACACGATGCTGTCTCCGGGCATTTCCACCATTGTGTTCCTGGCGGGTGCCTTTGGCCTGATGTTTGCCGTTGAACGCAATAAAAACAATTCAGCCGGCATTGTCTGGTTAATGGCCTTTACTTTCTTCATGGGTATTATGCTGTCACGCATGCTGGGCTTTGTACTAAGCATGAACAATGGCGCCCAGCTGATCATGATGGCCTTTGGCGGCACGGCAGCCATTTTTGCAACCATGGCAACCATTGCCACCACCAGCAAACGTGATTTCACCGGCATGCAAAAAACCCTGTTTATTGGTGCCGTCGTACTTATTCTGGCCGCCATTGGCAATATTTTCCTGCAAATCCCGGCCTTAATGCTGACCATTTCCGTACTGGCCATGATCATTTTCTCGGCCTTCATGCTGGTGGATATCCAGCGTATCGTTAATGGTGGCGAAACCAACTATATTTCCGCCACCATGGCCATTTACCTGGACATCTACAACGTATTTGTCAGCCTGCTGTCTATCTTGGGCATTACCGGCGGCAACTCGGATTAATCCATGCCAGTCCCCTTAGGGGTACAAAAAAGCGGCGTTCAGTTTATCTGACGCCGCTTTTTTATTGCCGTACTCCTGATCCCGTTAACCCAGGCCCTGTTAGTGTCTACCCCGCTCCCCATACGGGTAATCGCGTTAACACCAGCCGACAAACCCGTTCTGTCATTCAACCGATCAAGGCAAGCCTGTTACTTCCACCTCATTGGGGTACGCCACTGAAAACTTCTGCACGACGGTTTTCTTTTCCTTGGGCGCAAGTTTAATCAGCTGTTCGTACCGGCCATCATCCTTAAGGGTTATTTCCTTGTCAGAAGGACTAATGCGCCGGATGTCAATTTTTTCATCGCGTGAAATCGGGAAGCGGTCATGCAAAACCAATTCTACCGCCTGGTCGCGGTTATTCTGGATCACGGTTTGGTATTCATAGCTAATCCGTTTGCCACTGCCCGTTAAGCCGGTGCTTTCGGTAAAGCGCTTAAGGGGTTCACGTTTAACGGAAATGGATTCATCGGTACCCATGGCCAGTTCAAGAGGTTCTGCGGGGAATACCGTCTTGATATCGCTGCTGGCAATCAACTGGCCATCCAAAAATGCATTCAGGTTGCCCGGCAACAAGGGGTAATCATTGCTGTTAGCGGCCTTGACGGTTAAAAACACACCTTCCTGCAAGGCAGGCACCAGCTGATAGGTTTGCTCCGCCTTGAATTCAGTCACTGAAATAGCCACTTTTTTATCTTCGGGTCCGGTGGGAATGCTGGCCGGTTTTTCTATATTGAAAACCGTATTGGTCAGGCCACTTTCAATAATGGCGGTATTAAATGACGCATCAGCCTGGGCCAGCTCCATGGTTGCGCCCGCCATCGGCTCAAAGTTACGCTGCTGGTCTGGCATTGCCTGCAGGGCCTTGCGTTGGGCCATAGCGACCGGTGCAGGCCTCTCTGGCCGGGGTAACCGGACATCAACAAGCCAGGGATCCAGTTCAGGCAAAACCGCGCCAATCATGGGTTGCGCAGTTGACAGCACCAATTTGACATTATTCCAGTCTTCACCGGTTTGCTGGGAAATTTGCGCATAATAAGACAACTCAAGCATATTGCTGGCAGAATCATAACTGGCATCGTAATTGGGCCACCAAGTTGCTGCGGGTACCACATATGACAGGCTCACATCCAGTTTATCGGCAACCGGTGCCTCTAGCTGGACCACCACGGTTTTACTTCTGACCGTGTCTTCCTGGGGGATTTGTCCACGTTTTTCCTGCAGGGCAGCCAGTTCAGCCTGCCATTGAGCGGTTTTCTTATTCAGCTCACGCTGCTCGGTATAAGTTTGCGCCAAAATTTCCTTGCTGAAATTCATGATTTCAAGCAATTGTGTTGTACTTAAGCGTGGCGTCTCTTTACCCTGCTGCACACTGCCTTTCTGGTAGGCTTCCAGGTAATTGCTTTTGTTAAGCAGTATCCTGCCCTGGTCTTCAAGTTGGGCAAGCTGGCTCTCAATCTCTTTAATTTGCCTGTCCAGTTCGGCAATACGTTCATGCTGGCTATTGGCCTGAAAATCATCACGGGAACTAATATCAAGAATACGAACTGATTCCTTGCCTTTGGCATTAAACCGTAAAGAGCGCTGGTCTAACCAATAGGGCAGATCGTTAAACACCAGCTCGTGTTCACCGGCAGGCACTGCCTGCTGCCCACCTCTTTTAACCAAAGCCCGGTCTGAAAAAACGGTGACTTGCCCAATACTGGAAGAAACGGGAATGACTTCAGCATAAGCCCACCCAGACCATGAAAAACCGGCCGCCATCAGGGCCATGGCAAGCACATTGCCTGGTTTCAGGACAGACACACCAAGTGGCGGCGCGGATAATTTCGTCAACATGAACTGACTCCTTAGGGTAAGGTAAATCTTTTCTGGCCGACATTGGACAGAACCATTCTTTTTAAATTACATCATGAAAAATGCTGCAAGGAAAGCAACACCTTGCGCGTCGACAAGGCCCTGTTTTCCAAGTGTTCATTAATTCTTTCCCGCAAGGCAAGCCGCAATGCCGGTTCTGCGCTGCGATCATCAAAGTCGGGGGCTTCTGCTTCTATGCCGTAACCGGTTTCATTCAGCAGTGTCCATTCAAAACGGCGCAAGGCGCCTGTTGCCGATGAACCTCCCGCCAGCTGGGCCAGCGCATCGGCATAGGCATCAAACAACACCTGATGCGGATCTTCTTTAGGGAGCAATTTAAGTAATAATTCATTCATGTACCAGCCCGACATGAGTGAACGCCCCTGCAAAGGCAACAAACCGGCGGTTTCTGCCCGGGTCAGGGTTTTTATTTCGGTCTGGCCAGACCAGGACAGCAACAGGGGCTGGAACGCCGACAAAATGGGGCGCAAGACGGAATAAGGCCGTTTTGCGCCTTTGGCTACAACGGTGACAATCCCGTAATCACGGGAAAAAACCTGGGCAATAATTGAGGTTTCGCTCCAGTTGGTAGCATGCATTAAAAATGCATACGCCTCCTGTATCCGGTGTTGCCGCCTACTCATATCCCAGATCACGAAGTGCGCTTTCTTTGTCAGACCAACCTTTGCGCACCTTAATATACACTTCCAGAAACACCGGTTTATCCAATAGCTCGCGGATATCCTGACGGGCTTCGCTGGCAATACGCTTCATGTGCATGCCTTTGGCACCCAGTAAAATGGGTTTATGGCTTTCACGCTCTACCACCACACAGGCAGAGATATGGGCACCACTTTCATCTTCATCCCATTTTTCAATCACCACCGTGCAGGCGTAAGGCAATTCATCACCCACCAGACGAAAGATTTTTTCCCGAATCAGTTCAGCTGCAATAAAACGCAAGGAACGGTCAGTCAGGGCATCTTCCTCGAACATGGGTTCGCCTTCGGGCAGGCGTCGGGAAATCTCATTTAACAAGGTATCAAGCTGGATTTTTTTAACGGCACTAAGCGGAACCACTGCATCGTAGCTGAACTTGCTCATGATGTTGCCAACAAAATCAAACATTTCGTTTTTGTTTTTTAAGGTATCAACCTTACTGATCACTAAAATACATTTTTTGGATGACGGCAACAACGGCACGATATTGTCATCGCCTGCCGACCATTTCCCTGCCTCTACCACATGCAATACCACGTCTACATCGGCCAGCGCCTGAGTAACCACCCGGTTCATCATGCGGTTCATGGCACCACCATGACGGGTTTGGAAGCCGGGGGTATCCACAAACACAAACTGTTCACGATCACGGGTAAGCACGCCATGAATACGGTGACGGGTGGTTTGCGCCTTGCGCGAGACAATGGAAATTTTGCTACCGATAAGCGCATTGGTTAACGTGGATTTACCTACATTAGGGCGTCCCACCACTGCGATAAATCCGGTTTTGAAGGGTATTTCCTGGGTCATTTTCTATCCTGTTCCACGGCAACGGGCAAGCTTAGCTGTGCCACCTTGCGTGCTTGTTTTGTGGCGCTCTTTTTTTTGGGTAATATTTTTTCAAGTTCGGCCAACGCCAATGCAGCGGCCTCTTGTTCGGCCGCGCGGCGACTGCTGCCCATGGCCTGTGACCTGACATCCAGTTCGGCAATCAGGCACTCGACCTCGAATTGCTGATCATGGGCTGCACCTGAAGTGGCAATAACATTATAAGCAGGCAAGGAAAACTTGCGGCCTTGCAAGACTTCCTGCAACAGTGTTTTGGCATCTTTACCCAAGGTATTGAAGTCGACCGAGTCCAGAATAGGACGGTACAGGCCTTCGATAACCTGATGAGCACGATCACTGCAGGAGTCCAGATAGATGGCTCCAAAAATGGCCTCTACGGCATCGGCCAGAATGGACGGACGACGAAACCCGCCACTTTTAAGCTCTCCTTCACCCAATCTGAGAAAGTTGGGTAAATCAAGCCGGGTGGCAATGTCGGCAAGCGTTCCCTGTTTCACAAGACTGGCCCGGATTCGGGACAGATCACCTTCATCGACATTGGGCAATTGATGAAACAAAATAGCGGCAACCGCGAAATTCAGGATGGAGTCACCCAAAAACTCAAAGCGCTCATTATGGATGGCACTATGGCTGCGGTGCGTTAATGCCTGTATTAATAAACGCTGGTCTGTAAACTTATAACCCAGTCGGGTTTCCAATTGCGTTAAATTCATTATTTAATTGAGCCAATCCGACCCAGATCTCCAAAGTTCATCCAGACAAAGAAAGCCTTGCCAACCAGATGGTTATCGGGCACAAAACCCCAATAACGACTGTCTTCACTATTGTCCCGGTTATCACCCATGACAAAGTAATGGCCTTCCGGTACGGTACACTTGAAATCGCTGGCGGCATATTCGCAGTTTTGCACAAACGGGAATTGAGGGTCTGTGATATAGCCGCCAGTACCGGGCATATTCAGGATTTCATAAGATGCATCACCTGTTTTTTCCTGCAATTTAAGCGGATTGCCCACCTGCTGGGAAGGCTTCACATAAGGGCCAAGCGGCGTGGTTTCCAGGGGTTCGCCATTAATGAACAGACGTTTGCCGATATAAGCCACCGTATCGCCCGATACGCCAACAACCCGCTTGATATAATCAATATCAGTATTGACCGGGTAGCGAAATACCACCACATCGCCTTTCTTGGGATTGCCAAGCGGAATGATTTTCTGGTCAACAATAGGCAAACGAATGCCATAATTGAATTTATTCACCAGAATCATGTCACCATCTTGCAAGGTGGGCAGCATGGAACCTGAAGGAATACGAAATGGTTCTACCACAAATGAGCGCAAAATAAACACAAACAAAATCACCGGAAAAAAACTGACGGCGTATTCTACCCACCAGGGCCTGTAATCTTCCTGTTCTTGCCCATATTTTTCAATACGGCGCGGTTTAAGCACAACTTTGTCAATCAGCTTGATAACTGCCGTAAGCAGCAGCAATACAAATAAAATTAAAGCAAAATCCATTCTGTAATCTCGTTTTTTTCCAGTTGTTTATTTATCGTCAACCTGAAGGATGGCCAGGAAGGCTTCCTGCGGAATTTCCACACTGCCAACCTGCTTCATGCGTTTTTTACCCGCTTTTTGTTTCTCAAGCAGTTTTTTCTTACGGCTGATATCCCCGCCATAACACTTGGCCAACACGTTTTTGCGCAGCGCTTTCACGTTTTCACGGGCAATGACTTCGGCACCAATGGCTGCCTGAATGGCAACATCATACATTTGACGTGGAATCAGACCACGCATTTTGGAAACCACTTCACGACCACGATAGCGGGCATTGGCACGGTGAACAATCATGGACAATGCATCCACCCGGTCTCCGTTAATGAGCAGGTCAACCCTGACCACATCGGCAGAACGGTATTCAAGGAACTCATAGTCCATGGAGGCATAACCGCGTGACACTGACTTCAGGCGATCGAAGAAGTCAAGAACGATTTCTGCCAGCGGAATTTCATACACCAGATGAACCTGTCGGCCATGGTAGCTCATGTTCCGTTGAATGCCGCGTCTGGCGGTACACAGGGTAATGACGGCACCGACATATTCCTGTGGCATGAACAGGGTGACGGTAACCACAGGTTCACGGATATCGTTAATCTGGCCAATTTCAGGCATGCGGGATGGACTTTCAATCATGATGATTTCGCCATCATTTTTTTCAACTTCATAAACCACCGAAGGTGCGGTGGTAATGATGTCCATGTCAAACTCACGTTCGAGGCGCTCTTGCACGATTTCCATATGCAGCATGCCCAGGAAACCGCAACGGAAACCAAAACCCAATGCCTGTGACACTTCTGGTTCAAACATTAAGGCGGCATCATTGAGTTTGAGTTTTTCCAATGAGTCACGCAATTGATCATATTCGCTGCTTTCAACCGGATACAGTCCAGAGAAAACCTGTGGTTTGACTTCCTTGAACCCGGGTAAAGGCAATGCGGCCGGCTTGTTGGCCAGGGTAATGGTGTCGCCGACTTTGGCGTGTTCTAGTTCTTTAATACCGGTAATAATAAAACCCACTTCACCGGCAGTCAAATGCGTACGTGGAACAGATTTGGGGGTAAAAACGCCCAATTGCTCACACAAGTGAGCGGCACCCGTCGCCATGAACGTAATTTTATCCCTGACTTTAAGTGTGCCATTCACAATTCGCACCAGCATGACCACACCGACGTAGTTGTCAAACCAGGAGTCAATAATAAGGGCCTGCAAGGGTTTTTCGGGATCGCCAACCGGTGGCGGTACTTTGGTAACAATCTGCTCCAGGATTTCATCAATACCCATGCCGGTTTTGGCACTGGCTTTAATCGCATCGCTGGCATCAATACCAATAACATCCTCAATTTCCTCACGGGCCTCTTCGGGCTCGGCCGAAGGAAGATCCATTTTATTGAGGACGGGCAGAACTTCTACACCCAGTTCAATCGCAGTATAGCAGTTGGCTACCGTTTGCGCCTCTACCCCCTGACTGGCATCCACCACCAGCAAAGCACCTTCACAGGCGGAAAGGGATCGGCTGACTTCGTAAGAAAAATCAACGTGCCCGGGGGTATCAATAAGGTTGAGGTTATAGGTCTTGCCGTCATTGGCCTTATACTGCAAAGATGCCGTTTGCGCTTTAATAGTAATGCCCCGTTCCCGTTCGATATCCATTGAATCAAGTACCTGTTTGGACATTTCCCGGTCTGCCAGGCCACCGCAGCGATGAATCAGGCGATCGGCCAGGGTGGATTTTCCGTGATCAATGTGGGCAATAATCGAAAAATTGCGTATATGTTGCATATAAGGCTGAATAAAAATTTTTGTATTGGACTCATAAAAAAAGGGCGCTATGCGCCCTTTTAGCGTATGTCGTATTGTAGCCTTATTTTGACGGCGTTACAGGCACCCACTGAGTTAAATTTTCACGACGGATTAACAAAGCGGCCGCTTTGTCTTTGGGTAGCTTGCCAACTATCTCTTCAAACTGCTTGACGTCATTGATATCCTGGTTGTTGACGGCCAGAATAATATCATCGGTACGCAAGCCGGCAGCCTGTCCGGGACCATCAACCTCGGTAATCTGGACACCCCCCTTGATGCGCAACCGGGTCATGGTTTCCTGGGATACATTACCCACAACCAGCCCCAGACGATCAGCCTTGACGGGTTTTTCTGTCTCTTCCTGGCTGGCGACTACTTCATCAGCCGGATTGGAAGGCACTTCACCCACGGTGATTTTCAAGGTTTGTTTCTTGCCACGGCGCCATACTTCGATATTTGATTCGGTATCGGGTTTTGTCTGGCCCACAATACGTGGAAGGTCTGACCACTTCTTGACCTCTGAACCATTGAAGCCAATAATAACGTCACCCGCCATAATACCCGCCTTATCAGCCGGCCCACCCTGCTCTACGTTACTAACCAGTGCACCTGAATCATCTTCAAGCCCCAATGCCTTAGCGACTTCATCGGCTACCGCACCAATTTGCACACCAATGCGGCCACGGGTAACCTTGCCAGTTTCCTTAAGCTGGTTTACAACCTGCATGGCTTCATCAATGGGAATAGACAGGGAGATGCCCATAAAACCGCCACTTTGGGAAACGATTTGCGAATTCACACCAACCACTTCACCATTCAAATTAATAAGCGGTCCGCCCGAGTTGCCCGGATTCACCGCCACGTCAGTCTGAATAAAAGGCAGGTACTCGCCGGTATCCCGGTTAATGGCACTGATAATACCTGACGTAACTGTAGAATCAAGTCCAAATGGAGAGCCGATAGCCAGTACCCACTGACCTTTTTTCAGGGTATTGGAATCGCCAATTTTAAGGGTTGGCAATTTTTCATCATTTTCAATCTTGATCAGGGCAATATCGGTACGTTGATCTGAACCAATGACCTTGGCGGTGTATTCTTTGCCACTGTTAAGGGTAACCAGAATTTTTGAGGCACCGGAAATAACATGGTTGTTGGTAATGATGTAACCATCATCTGAAATAACAAAACCCGATCCCACGCCACGTGGTACGGTTCTTTCAGGCTGATTATTACCACGCTGACGCGGTTGCGGTGTGGCACGTGGTGGCATAAAGTCGGGACCGAAGAAAAACCGGAACAACTCGGAAGGGTCTCCGTTGGGATCGAAACCGCCACGGGCACGGGTTGATAAGGTTTCCATGGTACGGATATTAACCACGGCGTTTTCTGTTTCAGCGACAATACCCGTGAAATCGGGCAATCCAGCCATACTTACTGAAATTGTTTCATTTTGTGCAGGCTGGGCCTGGGCAACATCACCACCGACATAAGAAAGCCCGGCATAAGCAGCACTTAATCCAATCACGGTATACAACACGCTGCGTTTTAATTTATTATGCAATATTTTTTTCATGTAAATCCCTTTCCTAATTCAATTTGGATGATACGGGTGGAATAAATTTAGCCGACACTGCCATTTCTTCAAGGGTATTCATGGGCACTGCGCCAATGACGGTTACCCAGTAGTTGTCTACCCGCTGGCGAAAAACATTAAGAGAGCCCACTTGCACTGCACCATGAGCCTGCAACGTTTTTTCCGCCTCTGTCACTTGTTGTACAAAAACAGAGATTGAAGAAAGGCCGTCTGAAAGAATTAGGTGCTTAACTTGTTGATTAGTTCCTTTAGGCCTGATAATACTTAGAATCGGCACGTACCCCTGAGGGGCACGCAATTTCCAGCCCTCCCTGGCGAAATCAACTGAAACAAGTTCTTCTTTTTCAACTACCCAGTCCTTGAGTTTATAACTGGGTGTCAGCAAGGCGGTATTCACATCCTTACCCATGACCAGGCCGGTAAATGCCACCTGTTCCACCACCTTGTTATCCAGTCCGACCGTTTGGGATTTCAATAACAGTTTTGATTTGACGTCAATGCATAGGCGATGGCCATAACGGTCTGGCGTGCGCGGCGAGAGTTCCAGCAGTCGGCATTCGTGGCCGGCAACCCTTTCTTTTTTGTCACTAAGGGTAGCCATGTAATATTGGTTTACGTGTTTGGCTTCGGTTTGCAGGAATGCCGGAAAACGGTCTTTACGGGCCGGAGTCAGGACAATTTTTTTCTGTTCAGGCATTAAGCACTGCACAACGTCATTGGTACGCAAATACTCTTGCGGATCGCCATCAAGCAGCTCAAGCCGCTCTTTAACGCCTTCACCATCAACAATGTGTGTCACCCGCGAAGACATAATCTGCTCACCTTGCTGATAGGTAAACACACCACTGTAATCATTAATGACCGATGCTTTCTGTACTTGTTCAAGAAAGGCCACCAGCTCATCTCCGGTAAGGGGAGTGACCGTCTGGGCCATGGCAGGGGTTGCAAAAACCGCTCCGGCAAGCACCAGAGACAGCCATTTTGTTTTTGTTTTCCTTAATACCGGGCTTGATAAATAATGAACCATTAGCGATTGACTCCGTACTCATAGGAAACATGATGTACAGGACGCGCACCCACCATTTGGCGATGCGCATGAATATAATCATTGTAATCCCGGTTCAATTCATTACTGGGTGCGGTTTGTGATGCCACTACCGGTGCCACCACTGGTGCCGCCTGCTCTTCAGCCATAAACGGCTGAACCACCCACACCACTGATGCCACGGCAGCGGCTACCGCCAGGCCAGACAAGCCCTGGCGCAAGCCCAGACGGCGCGCCGGAACGGCTGGTAATGGCTCGGCATCAATGGCTTTGCTGACCCTTGCATAAAACAGGTCTGAAGGTTTGATGGCCAGCTCCTCACTGCGCATGACATCGCCAATGAGATGATAGGTATCCCAAACTTGCCTGCCATAGGAATTATCAAGATTTTCCAGATCAAAACGGGTATCTTCACCATCGATAAGCGCCGATATGGACTCATCCCAGTCAAGTGACTGCGATTCATTTAATGTTGAATGTGTTGTGTTCATATATCAGCTCCTTACCAGCGACGACCGCTATCCTGGCCCAAAACAGGCTTGAGTCGGGCAGCGATCGCTTCCCTGGCTCTGAAAATCCTGGATCTGACGGTTCCAATGGGGCACTCCATGGTTTGTGCAATTTCCTCGTAGCTCAAACCTTCTATTTCGCGCAGTACAATTGCCGTACGCAAGTCTTCGGGCAAATCTTCAATCGCCTTATTGACAGTTTGGCCAATTTCCCTGGAAACCATCCGTGATTCAGGTGTATCAATGTCTATAAGATTGTCGGATTGGGAAAAAGTTTCGCCATCTTTTGTTTCAAAGGTATCTGACACCAGCATTTTGCGCTGATTGGATGAAAGCCAGTTACGGGCTGTGTTAATGGCAATGCGATAAAGCCAGGTATAAAAGGCACTGTCTCCCCTGAACTGGGGCAAGGCACGATAAGCCTTGATAAAGGTTTCCTGGGCAATGTCTTCAACTTCGGCATGGTTATTTAGCATGCGTGAAAGCAAACGCATTATTTTTCGCTGGTATTTAAGTACCAGCAAGTCAAATGCCCGTTTATCGCCTTTCTGCACACGGGCAACCAGTTCTGCATCGACGTCACGCTCACTCATGCCACCTCCTGTTGAAGAGCCCGGTTCCAGCGCATGGCATGACACAGAACCCTAAGTTTACGCCAACCGTTTTTATCAACGGTAAATGGCCAAATGGTGATCAGTTTTTCTGACATTTGATGATTAAATGGATTTTCAAGATACAGGGTAAGCCAGAAAGGCCCCTGCCAGAATTGTCGCAAGATAAGGTGCTGGTGCACACCATTGCCGGTAAGCGCCCATGGCTGGGCAGCATTAATCTGGAGAAGGGATGGGGTGGACTGGGAGGGTTGGGCATGAGCCAGAAAAATGGCAGCCAGCCCAAGCCCCAAAGAAATGCCGGCAAGGCATGTAACCGCTACCAACAATATGCATGCTTTGCAATAACATTCAAACCTGCCTGGCCGGATTTCAAGTAAAACCGACCAATGAAGATTCAAGTGGGAAGATGACAAATCAAACCCGTTTCACAACCATTGAACCGTTTGTACCACCAAAACCAAACGAGTTGGACAGTGCGTATTCTATTTTCATTTCACGAGCCTGGTTGGCGCAGTAATCAAGGTCACAGCCCGGATCCTGATTGAAAATATTAATGGTTGGCGGAGATATTTGATGATGCACTGCCAAGGTCGTGAAGACGGCTTCGATACCGCCTGCTGCCCCCAGCAAATGTCCGGTCATGGACTTGGTGGAGTTGACGACGGTTTTATAGGCGTGATCGCCCAAAGCCAGTTTAAGCGCATTGGTTTCGTTCTGGTCGCCCAGCGGTGTTGATGTACCATGTGCATTCACGTAATCAACCTGATCAGGGTTGATTTTTGCATTATTCAGGGCGTTGATAATACCACGACGCGGGCCATCGCTATCGGGAGCGGTAATGTGGTGCGCGTCGGAGCTCATGCCATAGCCGGTAAATTCGCCATAAATGCGGGCTCCGCGTTTTTTGGCATGTTCGTATTCTTCAAGAACCAGTACCCCTGCCCCTTCACCCAACACAAAACCATCACGCTCGGTGTCCCAGGGGCGTGAAGCGGTTTCAGGATCGTCGTTACGGGTAGAAAGCGCACGCATGGCGGCAAAACCGCCAATACCCAACGGCGAAACGGTTGCCTCGGCACCACCGGCAAGCATCACGTCGGCATCACCGTATTCAATCAGACGGGCAGCATCACCAATGGAATGCAGGCCAGTTGTGCAGGCCGACACGACTGCGTAGCTGGGGCCTTTCAGGCCAAGCATAATGGTAAGATGGCCGGAAATAAGGTTAATGAGTGAAGCAGGCACAAAGAACGGGGAAATGCGACGCGGCCCCTTTGCCAGGTATTCGGTTTGGGTGTCTTCGATACGATGTAAACCACCAATACCCGAACTGACAATCACACCAATGCGCTCGGCATTTTCTTTGTTAATATCCAGACCGGAGTCACGCCAGGCATCAATACTGGCGGCAATGCCGTAATGGATAAAGGTATCCATTTGCTTGCCCTCTTTGGCAGACATATATTGGGTCAAGTCAAAATCCCTGACCTCACCGGCAATCTGTGAATTGAAGCCTGAAGCATCAAACCGGGTAATGCGACCAATTCCGGAACGTCCGTTGATGATATTATCCCAGGCTGTATCAATTGAATTGCCTACCGGGGAAACAATACCCAAGCCAGTAATTACGACACGTCTTTTCACAGAAGACTCCTACCTTAATTTGTATTTAAATGAATCGAATGATTGCTTTGGCCTATTGCCATCAACAACAAAACGCTTGGGAAAACCATAATGCAATATAGCCTGACAAGCAACAGACTACCAGACACAACGCTTTCCCAAGCGCTTTTGCATCAACCGGCCATTGACCCTGAATGGATCAATGGCTGGAACGGCTACATTAAGCTTTATTTTTGTTGATGTAATCAACAGCTTGCTGAACGGTCGTGATTTTTTCTGCTTCTTCGTCAGGAATCTCTGTTTCGAACTCGTCTTCCAGAGCCATTACCAGCTCAACCATATCCAGTGAATCGGCACCTAGATCGTCAAGAAAAGAAGACTCGTTTTTGATTTCAGCTTCATTAACGCCAAGCTGTTCTGCGACAATCTTCTTGACGCGTTGTTCGATGCTATCCATTTAACTCTCCAAAGGGAATGAATCCCGCGAATTATAGCCAAATGCTTATAAAGTGCAAAAGGCTATTTTTGACAAAAAAAAATTATTTTAGCAAATAAGTATTAAAAAACTTATAAAACCAAAATACCATCTAAAAAGTTAAAATGCGCGTACTGCTTACTGTGCATTTTATTAAAAATAAATCTTTTTGCTTTAAAAAAAGACAAACAAGACAAATAAATTCTTTGTACTACCCTAAAACGTGCTAAAAAACAGCACTACTGCATATACATGCCGCCATTTACATGCAGGGTTGTACCCGTAATATAAGCAGCCGCAGGACTGGCCAGAAACGCCACCGCATTGGCTACGTCTTCGGGCTGACCAAGACGTCCCAAGGGAATCTGACCCAACAAAGCGGTGGTTTGCGATTCTCCCAGGGCACGGGTCATGTCGGTATCAATAAAGCCCGGTGCGACACAGTTAACGGTAATATTACGGCTACCCAGTTCACGAGCCAGCGCCCGGCTCATGCCCGCAACACCGGCTTTGGCAGCCGCATAATTGGCCTGACCAGGGTTACCACTCGAGCCAACCACCGACGTCACATTAATGATACGGCCTGAACGTGCTTTCATCATGGCTTTGAGAACGCCACGTGACATGCGGAAAACCGAACCCAGGTTGGTATCCATGACGGCAGACCAGTCTTCATCTTTCATGCGCATGGCCAGACCATCGCGCGTGATGCCGGCATTATTAACCAAAATATGGGGAGCCCCTTCTTTGGCCAGCTCTGCCAGCAACGCATCGCAGGAAGCGGCATTGGTGACATCAAGCACCACGCCCCGACCGCCAAAGCCGGACAATTCGGCGTTTATGCCTTGTGCGCCGGCTTCTGACGTTGCCGTACCAATAACGGTGGCACCACGTTTGGCCAGCTCAAGCGCAATGGCCTTGCCCAACCCCCGTGTTGCACCGGTAACCAGGGCAACCTGACCCGTTAATTCTTTTACTTCAGACATATTTTTATTCCTTATCCCTTCAAAATTTCCAGGGCAGCCTGCATGGACGCGGGATCATACATGGAGATCCCTGTCATTTCAGGCTCGATTCGTTTCACCAGACCACTTAATACCTTGCCCGGACCACATTCGACAACATGGGTTACGCCCTGTTGTTTCATGGCAAGAATGGTTTCCACCCAACGCACCGGATGCCAGGCCTGGCGCACCAGCGCATCACGAATAGCTTCGGGTGTTGCGGCCACTGCCACATCAACGTTATTAATAACATCGACAGAGGGCATCGCCATTGTAATACCAGACAGGGCATTTTCCAAAACAAGGGCAGCCGGCTTAAGCAGACTAGCATGAAAAGGCGCGGAAACAGGTAAAGGCAAGGCACGTTTGGCACCGGCCTGTTTAGCCAGATTACAGGCGCGCTCAACCGCTGCCTTATGGCCGGCAATAACGACTTGTGCAGGCGCATTGAAGTTAACCGCCTCTACCACTTCACCTTGGGCCGCATCGGCACACACCTTGCGCACGGTGTCGTCATCAAGGCCCAAAATAGCAGCCATACCACCCGTACCCACAGGTACAGCAGCCTGCATGGCATCGGCCCTTACCCTTACCAGACGCACCGCGTCTTCAAGCGAAAAGGAACCGGCAGCCGCCAAGGCGGAATATTCACCCAGGCTATGGCCGGCCATTAACGCGGCCTGCGGACCACCGGCCTGAATATAAGCCTGATACATGGCATAACTGGCCGCCAGCATGACAGGCTGGGTGTTGGTGGTTAAATTGAGCTGTTCAGCCGGACCTTCGGCAATCAGCGTGGCCAGATCCTGGTTCAGCGCTGCTGAGGCCCGTTCGATAACTTGCGTGACGGTCTGGTTTTCGGCCCAGCTATTAAGCATGCCTACGGTTTGTGAACCCTGACCCGGAAATACAAAAGCAATTTTCATCTTGGTTTGTCTCTTAAGATTTATTTACAGGCGTACCAATGCGGAACCCCAGGTGAAACCACCACCAACGCCCTGCATCAGCACGCAGTCACCTGCCTTGATACGTCCGTCCTTGCGGGCGGCGTCAAAGGCCAGGGGCACGCTGGCTGCCGATGTATTGGCATGTTCAGCAACGGTCGTCACGATTTTTTCAGTAGGCAGGCCCAGTTTGCGACCCAGATAATTGATAATGCGGATATTGGCCTGATGAGGAACCATCCAATCTATGTCATCTAGTGAGACACCCGCTTTTTCACAAACCTGATGGGCGGATTTCTCAAGGACGGTAACGGCCTGCTTGAAAACGGCCTGGCCATCCATGCGCAGGAACGGATCACCGGTTACCACCCCGTTCTCGATACGCCCGGGGGTATTCAGAATGGTATTAAGGGAACCGTCGGCATTAAGCTGGGTAGCCATAATACCGGGTTTTTCGGAAGCCTGGAGCAGCACTGCACCGGCACCATCGCCAAACAGCACGCAAGTACCACGATCATTCCAGTCTAAAATACGGGAAAAGGTTTCAGCACCGATAACCAGTGCACATTTTGCATTGTTGGCCTTAATGAAACTGTCTGCCGTTGCCAGTGCATAAACAAAGCCGCTACATACAGCCTGAAGATCGAAAGCGGCACCACCCTTGATACCCAGGCGGGACTGCACAATACATGCCGTACTGGGAAAGATGAAATCGGGTGTGGAGGTGGCCACGATAATCAGGTCGATGTCAGCGGCATCGATCCCGGCATCTTCAATGGCACGCTGGGCAGCAATAACGGCCAGATCACTGGTTTTTTCATTATCACTGGCCAGATGACGCTGGCTGATGCCGGTACGTGTCACGATCCATTCATTGGAGGTTTCCACCCCTTTTTCTGCCAGTTTGGCCGCCAACTGGTCGTTAGTAACACAGTTTTCCGGCAAATAACTGCCCGAACCTATAATTTTTGCAAAACTCATGACCAACTCCTTAGGCCATGCCTGGATTCAAGAAGCAGACACAGCGTTTTATATTTTTTATTTCTGTTCGGTGGTATTTTCAGCATTATTCCGGTCTATTTTTTGAGTGATCTGCGTTACCGCTGTGGCGGTTTTTTCAAGCAAACCCCTGGCTACTGCACCACGCGCCCGCTCAATGGCCTTGGTATAGGCAAAAATATCGGCCGAACCATGACTTTTGAACACAATACCACGCAAGCCCAGCAAGGCAGCGCCATTATAATTGCGATTATCCACGCGATGACGGAAACGGTTAAGCACCGGACGGGCAAACAAACCTGCTGCCATTGTAAGATAATTTCGGGTAAATTCCTGCTTTAACATGGTCGCAATCATTTTTGCCAGGCCTTCGACCGACTTAAGCACCACATTACCCACAAAACCGTCGCACACCACAATATTACTGGTGCCTTTGAAAATATCATCACCTTCGACGTTGCCATAAAAATTCAGGCCACTGCATTGCAGCAGGGCAGCAGCTTCTTTGACAACTTCATTGCCTTTGATAGACTCTTCACCAATATTAAGCAGGCCAACGGTTGGATTCTGGATATTGTCAATGGCTTCGCACAGCGCCACACCCATAATGGCAAATTCCAGCAGGTGCTGGGCTGAACAGTCGACATTGGCCCCCAGATCCAGCATGGTGGTTGCGCCACCTTTCTGGTTAGGTATGGCAGTGGCAATGGCTGGCCGGTCTATGCCTTCCATGGTTTTTAACACATAACGTGAAATAGCCATTAAAGCACCGGTATTACCTGCAGAAACAAGTGCATCGGCCCTTTTCTCTTTAACCAGGTTAACGCCAACCCGCATGGAAGAATCTTTTTTACGACGCAAAGCGACCTCAACCGAATCATCCATTGCCACCACTTCAGAAGCGGGAACAATTTCAAAACGACTGAGGTCGCCCGGATTTGCTTGCCTGAGAGCCTGTTCTATTTGTTCAGGAACGCCAGTTAACAGAAAATGCGTGTCAGCGTACCGCTGTGCAACTTGCACAGCAGCAGGAACAGTCACGGGCAGGCCGACATCACCGCCCATGCAATCTATAGCAATACGTACCACGATAGTAATAAACAGGCCACGCCCAACAACGGCGCGGCCATATTCTCAACTTAACCGATTATTCGTCGTTTTTTGTTTTCAGAACTTTACGGCCACGATAGATACCGTTAGGACTGATATGGTGACGCAAGTGCAATTCGCCTGTGGTTGATTCGATTGCAGTAGCTGGTGAAGTTAAAGAATCGTGTGAACGGCGCATACCGCGTCTTGAAGGTGACTTTTTGTTTTGTTGAACAGCCATGATGACTCCAAAAAATGTTGTATTAAATATAAGTAATACAAACTAAAAACTATAAACTATAAAAATTACCGCTTTTTAAACTGTTCCAGCACCGCGAATGGCGAAGAAGGCTTTTCAAGCTCATCGTCGGGCATCGTTGCCTGTGCGGGACAGCTGTCGTGCCGTGGCACATAGGGTAGGCTTAAAATCAAATCGTCTTCAACCAAATCGAGCACACTCATGTGCCGGGAAGCAAGAATTTTCTCGTCAAGAGATTCCTCTACTTCGCCCGATTCAGATAAATCACTGTGCAGATCGGCTTCGGAAGTAACCAATTCCAGCTCTGACTCATGATTTACGTCAAACTTGAACAATCCAAGACAACGCTGACAGACAAGCTGCGGACTGGCCTGCACACGCAAATGCAACAAACGTTTGCCACGTGCACTTCGCTCACCTTTCAGTGACCAGACAACCATACCGCTTTCATCTGTTAATTGCTCAGGCAAATCTTGGGTAAGCCGTAAAAAGGCACCTAAAGGTGTCTTGCCGTGTACTTCACCGGCCCGGCGCACAAAATCAAGGGAATCAATAAAAAGGCCCTTACCTGAACCTGCATGGCCTTCAGCCCGGCTTTTTTCCGCTGAGCTTTCAGCTTGGCTTTTTTCAGCCGAGCCATCAGTTTGGCCTTTTTCGCTAATCATGTCCCTGCCTGTTCCTTATTTCCTGCATTGCTTGATTCAAGGTTTGCACAAATATCGGGAAACGTAGGATAATAACCCGTTATTTATCATTTGGTCAATTAAAACAATGGCAAACCATGCTTCCCGTCTTATTCTTGCGTCATCTTCCCGCTACAGAAAAGAAATGCTGGAAAGATTCTGCATCTCGTTTGAAACGATTTCTCCGGACATTGATGAAACCCCGCAACCAGGCGAAACGCCAGCCCAGCTAGCCTTGCGCCTTTCGGTTGAAAAAGCGCTGGCCATTGCGAAAAACAACCCGAATAGCGTCATTATTGGCTCAGACCAGGTTGCCACACTTGATGGCACCCCCATTGGCAAACCCGGCAACTTTGAGGCAGCAAAAAAACAACTGCAGGCATTGTCGGGCCATTGCGTAGAATTTCATAGCGCACTGGCCGTTACCGACGGCCGCAAAACTGAAACCGCCGATATTATTACGCGCTGTTACTTCAGGGAACTAAGCGATGCTGAAATTGTACACTATCTTGAAATTGAAAAACCCTTTGACACCGCTGGCAGCGCGAAAGCCGAAGGACTGGGCATCACATTAATGGACAAAATGGAAAGCGAGGACCCCACCGCTATTATTGGCCTGCCTTTAATTACCCTGGCCCGGATGCTTCGTTCATTTGGCATCAACCCTACCTTGTCAGCCCAGGAAAACCAGCACCATGACTAAGACCTTACACCTGATTCCCGTTGGCTTGGGCGAAGCCCCCACTTCCTCATGGCTACCTGCCGACACCCAGGCACTGGCCTCCCGACTTACCTGTTATATCGCCGAAAATGCCAAAACCGCCCGCGCTTTCCTGAAGTTGGTAGGCACCCAAAGCCCCTTGCAGGAAATTACCATTCATACCCTTGGTGCAAAAACAACAGCCGGGGAAATCAGGCAATGGCTAACTGATGCCGGCCCTGACGCCGAAGTTGGCCTGGTTTCCGAAGCCGGCTGCCCCGCGGTTGCCGACCCTGGTGCCAAGGTTGTCATGGCTGCCCACAAAATGGACATTCGCGTCATCCCATGGGTAGGGCCTTCTTCTATTTTACTGGGACTAATGGCCAGTGGCCTGGACGGACAACGCTTTACCTTTCATGGTTACGCGCCAGTCAACCCCGCCGAACGCGCCAAACAACTAAAAGCCTGGGAGGCCGAATCGGTCAAACTGCAACAAACCCAGCTATTTATAGAAACCCCCTACCGTAATGCCGCCATGTTTGAGTCTTTACTGAACTCGCTGCGCCCCGACACCCGCTTATGTATTGCACGTTCGGTGACCACGCAAGAAGAATGGATCAAAACCAAAACCATTACCCAATGGAAAGCCGGCTCCGCCCCCGAACTGGATAAAAAACCCACCCTTTTCCTGTTTTTGGCCAGTTAAGGGTTTATGCCGGCTAGCTGTCTTCCTGCGCGGCCAAATCCATCAGGATCGCCGCCGTTTGAATATCGGGCTGGCCATCGTAACGCTGCGGGCGGTAATGCATCTGGAACGCCCGCAACACCCGGCTGGTTGCTGCTTGTGCATCGGACCCGAATTCCACCTCATAGCCAATGCGCCGCAGTTTTTCCTGAAACCACAACAAGTTTGGCAAGCCTTCTGCCGCAAAGCGGGCCTCGTATTGCCGGACACGGCTTTCTTCATACCAGCGTCCTATACCCTGTCTGGCCAATGCTTCCCAGGGAAACAGGGGGCCGGGATCAATTTTACGCTGCGGCGCAATATCGCTATGGCCCACAATATGCCTTGCCTTGACCTGATGACGCTGCGCCAAGTCGCGCAGCAAGGCCGCCAGCAATTCTATTTGCTCGGGCGAATAAACATCCCACTGTGTTTTTTGCGCATCCAATGGCCCCAGATTAACCACCTCGATACCAATAGACATGGCATTAAGATTTTTATAGCCATACCATTGGCTGATGCCAGCGTGCCAGGCCCTGCGATCTTCATCGACCAGACGATACAAAACAGGCGTCTTTCCGGCCGTTAGCAGATAGTGGGCACTGACCCTGTTTTGGGTAAGAATCCGTAATGAATCGGCATTATTTTCAGAGGTATAGTGCAAAACAATAAACCGCACCCGACTATCTTGCCCTGTTGCGGTAAAAGATTCATCGACCGCGTATTCCGGCCGGGAGCAGGCCAGCAGCATTAACAGGCCAAATGCACCCAACAAACCCCGCAGCCATCTGGCAGCCAAACGAAATAAATCTGCCTGCAACATGACCCACTCCCTTCCATACCAGTACGCTTTTTTATCAGGAATGCCGGCCGGGGCCAGACGTATTACCGACTGAATCAACAATTGCCTGCACCTTACGGCGCACCATTAGCGCATTCACCACCCGCCAAAACAGCAAAAAGGCCATGACTAGCGTAAATACAACAGGCGCCACCAGGCTTTGCCCTTCCGGGAGCATTTTCCAGAAATGAATAATAAGCAGTATGCCCACCACATACACGGCACGATGCAAACGCTGCCAATTACGCCCCAGTTTGCGAATGGATTTTTGACGCGAAGTGGCCGCCAGCACACACAGGATGGCAAAAGACAACATGCCCAGCAAAATATACGGACGCTCGGCCAGATCTTTGAGCATGAATGGAAAGCTGAGCTTGCGATCAAGCCAGAGCCAGGCAATCATGTGCAAAAAAGCATAAAAGAACGCATACAGGCCAAGCGTTCTGCGCCAGCGCAACAAGGCCGGCTGCCCCAGCATTTGCCGAATGGGTGTAACAGCCAGTGTCAGGCACAACATGGCCAGGGCCCACTGCCCGCTGGACCGGGCAAAAAATGCAGCGGGCTCTGCCGTCATGCCGCCAATACTATCCAGATAAAACCAGCGAACTAGCGGGAATAACCCCAAAATAAAAATAAGGGGCTGAATCCGGTCTATGCTTTCGGCTTTCCAGGTTTTCATCTTGTTTCCTTGCCGGACTCAGGAAAGTGCCCGGCTTCCATTATTTTTACAATGCATTTGCAACAGGCCCGCAAGACCGGTCACGTCATCGACAATGCGGGTAGGCCTGCTTTCATTAAGCTCACGCAGGCTATGCGCACCGTAAGTAACCGCAATGCTTTCAACACCGGCATTATGCGCCATCAGGATATCATGCGAGGTATCACCAATCATGACGGTTTCTTCGGCAGGAACCACCAGGGTTTCCATAAGCTCATTAAGCATTTGCGGGTGCGGCTTGCTAAAGGTTTCATCAGCCGTACGGGTGGCGGCAAAATAATGCCCCAGTTTCTTCTGCTCTAGTACCCTGTCAAGCCCCACCCTGCTTTTGCCGGTCGCCACGGCCAACGTAACCCCATTGTCGCGCAGCTCGTCGAAAAGCGTGGTAATACCCTCAAAAAGACATAAATCGGGGTCACGGGTAAAATAATGGAATTTGTAGCGACGAATAAATTCGGGCAAAAGCTCGGCCGTTAAGGTTGGCACCACTTTATACAGGGCGCTTTCCAGCGACAGGCCAATTACCCATCTGGCCTGCGCCGCAGGGGGAACCTCGAGCCCCAGATCCCTGCAGGCCGACTGTATGGCCTGCACAATAGACTGGGTGGAATCAATCACCGTCCCATCCCAGTCAAATACAACCAATGAATACCGCATAATATATTTCCAACCTATAAATATTAAATTTGTTGTTCCAGTTTTTTCAGGATTTGCAGACAGGCCGCCGGCAACGGGGCTTCAAACTCTATGGTCTCCCCACTAATGGGGTGCGGTACCTGAAGCCGATGCGCATGTAAAAACATACGTTTGAAACCCTGCCGGGAAAAATAATCCCGGACATCGTCCTTGCCGTATTTTTCATCACCAACAATTGGAAAACCGCTGGCCGCCAGATGCACCCGGATTTGATGGGTCCGACCGGTTCGCAATTCAGCGCCCACCAGCGTATATTTCCCGAACCGTTGCACACCAGTCACGATAGTATGGGCAAAACGCCCTTCCTTATCAACCCGGACCCGACGCTCTCCGCCCGGGGTGAGGTATTTGGTTAGCGGCAATTTGACATGCTGCCGGTCATTAACCCAGTCTCCGCATACCAGGGCCAGATATTGCTTGCGCCCCCGCGCTTCGCGCATGGTTTCATGCAGGGCCACCAGGGCCGAGCGTTTTTTGGCAATCATGAGCAAACCCGAGGTTTCCTTGTCCAGGCGGTGCGCCAGCTCCAGGAAGCGGGCGTCGGGCCGGGCCGCACGCAATTGTTCGATCACCCCGAATGATACTCCACTCCCCCCATGCACGGCCACACCGGCAGGCTTGTCAATAACCAGCAGGGCGTCATCTTCATAAACCACCGGAAACTCGGCACCCGGCACTTTGCGAGGAACCTCGGGTTCGGCCGTACGCAACGGCGGAATACGCACCTGATCTCCCGTTTGCAAACGATACTCGGCCTGGATACGTCCTTTATTAACCCGTACCTGCCCACTGCGGATTGCCTTATAAAGATGACTTTTGGGCACTCCTTTGCACACCCGGATCAGGAAATTATCGATACGCTGATCAGCCGCTTCGACGTCAATCGTGACCACTCTTACAGAAAAAGATGAATTATTATCAGAAGTTTGTTTCCACATACACAAAAGAGCTCTATAATTCCATCACCATATGAAGAATGGTGTGGGAAGATTGGGCGTAGAGAAGCTAAAAAAAGCTGTTTCCGCCAAATCGTTAAAAATTACATTGTACTGCTACTATCAAACAGCCGTGCCTGTATTTCTCACCCGCTTCAGGGTTACTGGTCACCAAACGGGCAACGCTTACTGTTTTGTTATTAATGCGGCAGGAAAATCATCTGCCCACAAAAATGCCTCTTAGTCCGTTTGCTGTACGAATGAATGAATAAAAAACGCCTAATTTTTATTCCAGACTGGCATTGTCTATCCGCCGTCTGGCATATACACAGAAGTTTATAAAAATTGAATTTACCAATAAATATCAATTATCTGCAGACTGGGTCCTATCCTGTTTCCAATCAAGGGACCACCCCCGTCAAACAAGCGTATACATGCGCGGAGTACCCGCGCGCGTTCATTTTGCCCTTTCATTCGCACTCAAGTAACTCTGTGGTTAATGCATACGATGTCCGTTGCATTAGTTAAACGGAGAATACCTTAAAATGAAACGCATGTTATTTAATGCGACGCACCAAGAAGAACTACGCGTCGCGATTGTAGATGGGCAAAAACTCATCGACATCGACATCGAAACAGCCGGCCGGGAACAACGCAAAGGCAGTATTTACAAAGCCGTCATCACCCGGATCGAACCCGGGCTTGAAGCCTGCTTTGTCAACTATGGCCATGACCGTCACGGCTTCCTGCCTTTCAAGGAAGTGGCCCGCAGCTACTTCAAGGAAGGGGTCGATGTCCGGGGTGCCCGCATTCAGGATGCCTTAAGCGAAGGCCAGGAACTCATCATCCAGGTTGAAAAAGAAGAACGTGGCAACAAAGGCGCAGCCCTGACCACCTTTATTTCACTGGCTGGCCGTTATCTGGTTTTAATGCCCAACAACCCGCGTGGCGGCGGTGTTTCACGCCGCATCGAAGGTGAGGAGCGCCAGGAACTGCGTGAAGCCATGGACCAGCTTAACTTGCCCGCCGGCATGAGCATGATCGCCCGCACGGCAGGCATCGGCCGCTCGGTTCCCGAGCTGGAATGGGACCTGAAATACCTGCTGCAACTCTGGAATGCCATTGATTCGGCTGCCAAAGAATATCCCGCACCGGTACTTATCTATCAGGAATCCAGCCTGGTGATTCGCGCTATTCGTGACTATTTCTCTCCCGATATCAGCGAAATCCTCATAGACACCGATACCATTACCGAACAGGCTGTCGCCTTCATGAAAGACGTCATGCCCGATAACGTCAGTCGCGTCAAGCGCTACCATGACGATATCCCCCTGTTCTCCCGCTTCCAGATCGAACACCAGATTGAAACCGCCTATTCCCGTACGGTTCAACTCCCTTCAGGCGGTGCGATTGTTATTGATCACACCGAAGCCCTGGTTGCCATCGACGTCAACTCCGCCCGCTCCACCCGTGGCACCGACATTGAAGAAACCGCCCTGCGCACCAACCTTGAAGCGGCCGAAGAAGCGGCCCGCCAACTGCGCCTGCGTGACTTGGGGGGCTTGATTGTTATCGACTTCATCGATATGGAAGACAGCAAGAACCAGCGCGCGATTGAACAGAAACTGCGTGACGCCCTGCACTTTGACCGTGCTCGTGTCCAAATGGGCAAAATCTCGCGTTTTGGCCTCATGGAACTGTCACGCCAGCGCCTGCGCCCGTCTCTTAATGAAGGCTCTCATATTACCTGCCCGCGCTGTAACGGCACGGGTGTTATCCGTGATGTGGAATCCAGCGCCCTGAACATTCTGCGCCTGTTGCAGGAAGAGGCCATGAAAGACAACACAGCGGCCCTGCATGTACAGTTGCCCGTAGAAGTGGCCACTTACCTAATGAATGAAAAGCGGTCCGACATTGTCAAAATGGAGTCCCGCCTTAAAATCAATGTGGTGCTTATTCCAAACAAACACTTGGAAACTCCTCATCATCATATCGAACGCATTCGTTACGATGACAACCGTCTTGATGAGCCCAAAACCAGCATAGACCTGATCGAACAGCCCAGCACCACGGTAACCTGGGAGTCCAGCACCGAAAAAGCCGTTCATAACGAACGCCCTGAAGCCCTGGTCAAAGGCATTTCCCGTGACCAGCCCGCACCCGTGATTCCTGCCCCCAAAACAGAGCCCTTAAACACCGCCCAGCCGGGTTTGTTCAAGCGCCTGCTTAGCTGGTTTGCCGGTGATAAAGCCGCCACCCCTGAAGCCGAGCCGCAAAAAGAAGAGAAGCCCCGCCAGGCCAATCGTGGCAGAACCGGCCAGCGCAATGAGCGCAATACCAACCGCAACCGCCGTACCCCTGAAAAACGCGCCGAAGGCACTGAAACGGAAGAGGAAAAACGCCGCACGCCACGTACGGCCAAACCCCGCGCCCAGGACAGTCGCAACAAAGAACGTGACGCTAAGGCCACACCGGCAGAAACCGTTACCAACACCGATGCCGGCCAGTCTACCGAAGAAACCAGCTCACGTTCACGCAGCCGACGCAGTCGTTCACGCAGTAACAGCCGTCGTGACAGCAATACTGAAGCCGTTGATCAAACCCTGCCCCAGGATAGCGACAATTCAGAAAGCACAGCTGCCGAAACGCCTGCCAAGCAGCGTCCTGCCCGGGTAAAACCCGACGCGGATGCTATCCAGGAAACCGTCAGCACAAGCGTCAAAACTGCGGCAACCACTGTGGTCGCTACAATGGCAGCCCACCCCGCCACTGAAGACGCCGAAGACGCTGACAATGAAGATCAGGCAGAAGGCACAGCAGTATTCGACGAGGAAACCGGTGAAGCCATTGATCCAAACAAACGCCGTCGCCCACGCCGTCGCAGCCGTCGTACCCGTCGTCCAACCGACGAACAGGGAACCACAGAAAACACATCAGCACCCGCTGCTTTTGTGCCCAATGAGGTTTTACTGGCAAGCGAAGCGAATAACACGGCAGAAACCCCTGTGCCCGTTATTGTCACCGCTGACACAGGCCCTGAAACGGTTGCCGCTGCCAAACCGGCTGAAACCGTTGTCCAGGCCAGCACCCCGGTTGCAACACCAGCAGAACCGGCGATTATTGCCGAACAAGCCACACCCGCTATTAGTGTTAGTGCAGCATCAGCTTCCACTGAAGTCGTAGCACCCGCTGAAACTCCGGCAGAAGTGGTCACAGCCAATGTCGAAACCGCTGTCATACCAGAAACGGCAGAAACAGCGATTGCAACACCCGCTGCGGCTGAGCTGGCCCAAACACCAGAACAGGACATTACACCAGTCCAAACTGGCGCAGGAAATGTATCCAGCCCTGTAACTGAAGCGCCTGCACAACAGGAAACCGTAACAGCGGCTGCCGATACCAGCACGACGGCAACCCAGGCCCAAACCCCTGTTAACAGCAGCCAGCCTCAGGAAAGCACCGCAAGCGCGGCTGCCTCACTTGAGCAAATCGTTTCAAATGTCGGTTTACAATGGGTTGAAACCAAATCTGATCTGCCACCAAGCAGCCAGCCCCCCGTTCCAGCCAAACCACTTGGGCGCGCCCGTAAAGCAGCACCTAAAATTGCTGAAACACCGCTGGAAATAATAGAAACCAAAAAATAGTTTCTTGCTTCCAGATAGAAAAACGGCAGGTATTTTAAATACCTGCCGTTTTTTTTGTGCGTGCCGGTCAAAACATAACTTACCCTCTCAAGCATTTTTACCAATGCGGGGTAACTCATAATTTTCCTTTTTTAAGAAGTACAGCCAGGGTTTTCAGGTTTTTGGATTTATAGGCGGCAGCAATGGCGACAATCAATTCAATATCCAAAGAGTTAAGCAAATCCAAACGCAAATCATCATTCAGAAATTCAAGCATTTGGGCTTGGTTTAAAGTGCCAATACCTTTGGTATATTTTATTTTGTCACATAAGGCTTTTTCTGCAGTAGCGATAAATCTACCACCTTCTATTTTGTCGTAACGCCAATCAACACCTAAAGCATAAGCCTGCAAAGGTATTTTTTTATAGCTGAACCGACCAACCGGGGTTACAAACAGCTTGTTGTTTTTAATGGTGGCAGAGGTGATTTCGCTGACTCTTTCAGGAATCATGCCATACAGGCTTAAGGCATATTCAAAAGATACATAGGAAGGAGCATAAAGCCCATTGGCGATAGCAATAAGATCTAAAGATTGGTTTCGGTATTCTTTTGAAAAAACATAAAAACCTTTTTTAAGCCGAACCAAATCACCGTTGTTAACCAAATTGGCAATTTTGTCATTCACATTGCGCACAGACTTCCCCAGCAGGTACGCAAGCTGATCGTGTGCAATTAATGAGGCTGGCAAGGCATTTTTAAGATTTATAACTTTCATGATATGAAATACACTATATTTTTATAGATAATCCAATATAACTGGATTATCTATAAAAATATAGTGTAAAAATCAATTAAAATACTGTCAGCATCAGGTGGCTTGGCGACTTAATATCATAAGCCCGGGATTTCTATCGCATAAAACAACTATTTTCCAAATAAAAAACGGCAGGTATCCAAAAATACCTGCCGCTTTTTAGCAGCTGAACAAACCAGCTATCCAATTAATCCAGTGTAATATTACCCGCTTCAATCACTTTGGCCCAATCAGCGCGTTCCTTGTCGGAATACGCCTTGAACTCTTCAGCGTTCATGGGCATGACTTCAATGCCCATGCCATGAATTTTCTGTTTGAGTTCTTCATTGGCAAGCACTTTTTGCAAGTCATTTGATACTTTACTGACCACTTCTTCTGGCAGGTTTTCAGGGCCTACCAAACCTTGCCATGCATAGGCCACAAAATCATCCACGCCAGCTTCGTTCATTGTTGGCGCATCAGGCAATACCGCGCTTAAGCGCTCGGGTACCGCCACCGCCAGCACACGCACTTTACCTGCCTGAATATTGCTTAAGCCTGAACCCAGATCGGCGAACATCAGGTCAACGCGCTTGCCAATCAAATCCTGCAAGGCAGGGGCAGCGCCACGGTATGGCACGTGAAGAATATCAGTACCTGTTGTTTGTTTGAAGCGTTCCAGTGCCAGATGGTGCGGAGAGCCAGCCCCTGCTGAACTGGCAGACAACTTGCCTGGTTCTTTTTTAGCCGCTTCAATCAACTCTGCCAAAGTTTGGTAAGGAGAATCGGCAGGTACGGCCAGCACCAGCGGGAACCTTGCCAAACCGCCAATATAAGTGAACTTGGCAGGATCATAGGTTAATTTTTTATATAAGGACGGGTTATAGGCCAAAGTACCCGAGTCAGCCGTACCCAGCACATAACCATTGGGATCGGAATTGGCTACTGTTGTGGCACCAATGCTGGTACCACCCCCCGGTTTGTTTTCAATGACCAGTGTTTGCCCCAGTTCTTTTTCAAGTTCAATCGCCACCGTACGGGCGATTACATCGGTACCGCCACCGGCAGGATAAGGCACCACCCAGCGGACCGGCTGCTCGGGCCAGGCAGCGTGAGCCACGCCCGCCACACCCAGCATACCCACCACGAATACTTTATTGATAGTTTTAAACATTTTATCTCCTTCCTTGGAATAAATAAGAAGTTTCCATTAACAGCACCTGAGTCAGCGCCCAAGTGGTAGCAAACTAAACCTGTCCAGCATAAACAGCGACAACGCTTCCAGTAACTGGCGTTTGCAGATGTCTCCATTTTTCAATGCGATCAGTTTTATGATTTTTTAATAATGTCATGCATTTATTTGCTTGCACTTACAACCATTTTAGTTGTGAAAACAACTATATTCAAGTTTTTTTTGATGTAAGTTAATTATTTAACATATTGTGCTGGATTTTACTCACAAGCTACAACAATTTTGGGTTATTTTTATAGTTATATTTATAAAAAATTGTTTTATTGGCATAAACCATCCTGGCTGGTTCAATCACTTCCTCGAGTAAACCGGCGGGCCCAACCAGATCTTGCCTGCCTGGATATTACTTAAGCTTAAGCCCAGATCAGCAAACATGAAGTCAACCCAATCAAAACAACACCGCCTGTCCAACCTTGGAACCGGTTGGACAGGCGGCACGCCAAACTATTTATTTATGCTTCAAAAACCAGCGCCTCATGAATAAGGCTGCAAATTTTTTCACCATCTTTAATTTCATTACTTAACAATAAAACCAGTTTGGTCAGAAACAGGCTGCGTTTTTCTTCGGGTAACTTGTCAATGGCAAATGACAGGTTATCGTAAACTTTTTCAAGGCTTTGGACATCAATACTCATTTCTTCTTCCTCCTCAGGCAGATTTTTTAATGAATTTCTGGAACGCATTTTCCAGGGAACCCGATACGTATTGCTTCCAGCGACCGCAAATATGATGATCGGGACGCACCAGATAAACCTGGCCCTGGCTTGCCCCATAGCGGGTTTGCAACAATTGCGCATCGACCTTGAAGGTTTTGTCGGCACCGGCGGTAACCGTGTTTTCAGAAGACAGGACAATCACCTTGACAGGCACACTCTGGGCCCTGAGTTCATTGACTTCATTTTGCAATGAATCGGGCAGGCTTGCTTCGTTGCCAAAGTAAATAATATTGAAGTCCAGGCCCAGTTCATCGTACAGATACGGTTCACCAGACAACTTCAGGTTAGGTATAGGCGCGCCATTATCCAATTCCGGGATCATGTCCTGGTTATCATCGCCAATACTGTTAACCGGAGAAGAACGGTACACATGAGCACGGGAAGTTCTCCAGTGGAACAGTGGCCTAACGAATTCGTGCTTCAGGGACAGGGACAGCGTGGCATCACGCAGCAAACGGAAGCCGTCGGTGGGCGGTGCCATGAAACGGGTGCTTTTACCCGCTTCATCAATAATTTCCATCGCGGCACCAACACGGTCACTGGTATAAGAATTAAGCAAATAAGAAGAGCCCCAACCTTTAATGGTGGCCACCAGTTTCCAGCATAAATCCATCACATCCTGAAAACCGGTATTGGCCCCACGCACACCAAAGATGGGTAGCATATGAGCAGAATCACCAGCAAACAAAATACGGTTGTGCACATAATCGGGCAAAGTAAGGGCACGGGCGGAATAGACCGAATACCAGTCCAGTTCCCATTGCTTGTCTTCGTATCCCATCATTTTCAGCTGGGCATTAACCGAGTTGGTAATGTTTTGCAGATCCAGCGCCTCTTCGTTAGAGACATGGGCGGGCAATTGATAGTCAAAACGCCAGATATTATCGGGCTCTTTGTGCAGCAAAATGGTATTACCAGGGTTCCAGTCGGGTGAAAAATAAGCCAGGCGCTCGGTAGGCAAAGGCAGATCAATGCGGATATCCACAATCACAAAACGCCCTTCATAGCTATTGCCTTCCATACCCAGTTCCATACTTTGGCGTACGCCTGAGCGGGCCCCGTCGGCGGCAATCAGCCATGGGGTTTTGTAAGTGTATTCGCCTTCGGGCGTATCCACCACCAGGGTCACCTCATTGTCATCTTGCGAGCATGAGGTCAAATGGTTGCCCCAGCGCAATTCAATCAGGGGCTGTTTGGCGGCTTCTTCAACCAGATAGGTTTCCAGGTAGTTTTGCTGCAGATTGTTCAGGGGCGGATAGCTGTCCTGGGGATCAACCGGCGTCTCCATACGGAAAACGCGCTCGCCATGATAAAAAGAATTGCCACTGGTCCAGGACAGGGCCTTTTCCATAATGCGATCGGCAACACCGGCTACCTTGAGAATCTCCATGGAACGGCGGGTATAGACCAGACCGCGACTTCCTTCGGATACCTGCTGCTCGGATAAAAGCACTATATTTTTAATGCCATGTTTGGCCAGGATAAGCGAGGCAACCAGACCAATCGGCCCCCCGCCTACAATGGTAACAATACCATTGGACTGGGCAGGATCAGACGGAAAGGTGTGTGGGTAAACGGTGTATTCGTGATACAGGGATTTACGCGGAACAGTAACAGGCGTATGCATAATGTCTCCATGAATGGAAAATATTTAATTTATGTTTGTAAAAACTATGCAATACGTAGAAGTAATTGCACTTGCAAGCAATTTTAGTTGCAAACACAACCATTTTCAAGTTTTTTTTGATTTGCGTTAATTATTTTCCAGATTGTGCTGGATTTTATTCATTAAATTAATTAAATTTTGTTGTTCTTCTGCCGATAATGTCTTCATCGCAATTTCATTGCGGTGCGTAATCAAGCTTACCACTTCCTCATACACCAGCCTTCCTTTTTCTGTCAGGGATAAATCAAAGGCCCGGGCATCCTGTTTTTGCTGGCGCTTTTCTATCAGGCCCTTGCCCACCAAAGAGACCACCGCCCGGCTGCCCTGGCTTTTATCAAGGTTGGCTTTTTTGGCTACCTGCACCACTGACAGCATTTTATTAAAACCAATCACGGCCAGCACCCTGCCCTCGGCAAAAGAAATACAGGCGTGCTCAATGTCCGCATAGTCTGCATGCCTGTCAATTAACTTGGCTAGGGAATGCAGTTTATAGGTAAGTGAATTTTCAAGATTAAAAGAATCGGCCGACATTTTATTTTTGACATGAATGATTAAATTGCCATTATTCTATCAGCCATTGCGACAATATCATCTTTTTTAAGCGAACAAGCCCGGCCATGCAGGCACAGCCGGGCTTGTTCGCTTAATAAGGCAATTTGTTGTTAACCAACCACAATAAGGCTCGTCAAGCGGGTTTATGCAGACAGGGCTTCGTTGGACTGACGGGTTAACAAAGCCATTAAGCGGGCCAGTTCTTCACGTAAGTCATGGCGTTTAACCACCATATCCACCGCCCCTTTTTCTAGCAGGAATTCAGCACGCTGGAAGCCTTCGGGCAACTGTTCGCGCACGGTTTGCTCAATCACCCGTGGGCCTGCAAAACCAATAAGGGCCTTGGGCTCGGCAATAACCACATCACCCATAAAGGCAAAACTGGCCGATACCCCACCCATGGTGGGATCAGTGAGTACACTGATAAAAGGCAAGCCTTCGGCAGAAAGCCGGGTAAGCATGGCATTGGTTTTAGCCATTTGCATGAGTGAAAACAGACTTTCCTGCATCCGTGCCCCACCCGAAGCAGACACGCAAATAAACGGGGTACGGTTCTCGATGGCGGCTTGCACACCGCGCACAAAACGCTCTCCGACCACTGAACCCATTGAACCGCCCATGAAGTTGAATTCAAAACAGGCAAGCGTAACCGGCAGGGACATAATCGCCCCGCTAACCACCACCAGGGCATCGGTCTCGTCGGTTAGTTTCACGGCTTCGGCCAGACGCTCGGGGTACTTGCGGCTGTCCTTGAATTTCAGGGGGTCGGTTGAACGGATGTTATTACCAATTTCAACCCGCCCTTCTTCATCAAGCAGGGAATTTATACGCGCACGCGAAGCCAGACGCATATGATGGTCGCACTTGGGGCAAACGTTCAGGGCCCGTACCAGATCTTCCTTATACAGGGCCGTTTCGCAAGAGGGGCATTTAACCCATACACCCTCAGGAACACGCCGTGAACCCGAATCGGCTTTCTTGTTGATACGGGGAGGGAGAATTTTATCAAGCCAACTCATTATTTATCCTTGTTTTGAACCTTGTCCAGCGCTTCACGTACGCCTTTAAGCCACGTGCTTGCTGAAGCAACGGCCACGTCGGTGACCTGATCTTCGGGCTTGCCGACGATGGCCTGTTCCATGGTTTCGATGATTTTACTGCCAATCACAACCGCATCGGCCACTTGGGCAATTTTGGCGGCACTTTCGGCATCACGAATGCCAAAACCGACACCCACCGGTATTTTTACGTGTTTCTTGATGGCCAGCACGCGTTGCTGCACATCTTCAATATCTAAGGCACCAGAACCGGTTACGCCACGCAAAGACACATAATACACATAGCCTTCGGCGATGTTGCCCACTGTTTTAATACGCTCTTCGGTAGACGTGGGCGCCAATAAAAATATCGGGGAAATGCCCTGCGCTTTTAAAAGCCCGGTAAATTCATCAAATTCCTCGGGCGGATAGTCTACCACCAATACACCATCCACACCCGCAGCACCGGCTTTTTCCGCAAAAATAGCACGCCCCATGGCTTCAATAGGGTTGGCATACCCCATTAACACAACCGGTGTTTCGTTATTAAGCTTGCGGAACTCGGCCACCAGCTCCAGAACCCGTGGCAGGCCAACACCCTTGGCAATGGCCCGTTCAGCGGCACGCTGGATAACCGGGCCATCGGCCATGGGATCGGAAAACGGCACACCCAGTTCGATAATGTCAGCCCCCGCCTCTGCCAGACTGTGCATTAATGCCAGTGTGGCTTGCGGACTGGGGTCTCCGGTGGTGATGTAGGGAATGAGGGCTGCGCGTTGCCCAGCCTTTGCAAATGCATTGTCTATTCTTTTTAAAGCCATTATTGTTTTCCTTTACAGCTCGATTCCGCTAAATTCAGCTACAGTATGAATGTCTTTATCGCCACGGCCTGACAGGTTGACCAGAATAATCTTGTCGGCAGGCAAGGTGGGCGCCAGCCGGGCCGCATAAGCCAGGGCGTGGGAGGATTCAAGCGCGGGAATAATGCCTTCAAAGCGACAGCAATCATGAAATGCCTGCAGCGCCTGTGCATCGTTGGCGCTTTCATAGGAAACACGGCCAATTTCACTTAACCAGGCATGCTCGGGGCCCACGCCGGGGTAATCGAGGCCGGCGGAAATGGAATGGGTTTCCTGCACCTGGCCATCTTCATTTTGCATCACAAAGGTACGGTTGCCATGCAACACACCGACCTGGCCTGCATTAATAGAGGCGGCGTTACGTGGAGTATCCAGACCCTCGCCAGCGGCTTCAACACCAATCAGTTTGACGTCTTCGTGGGGAATATAGGGATAGAAAATACCCATGGCATTGGAGCCACCACCCACGCAGGCAACCACGCAGTCTGGCTGACGGCCGGTGTGCTGAGGCATTTGCTGCAGACACTCTTCGCCAATAATTTTTTGGAAGTCACGAACCATGGCCGGATAAGGATGCGGGCCGGCAACCGTACCAATAATGTAGAAAGTGTCATCAATATTGGTAACCCAGTCGCGCATGGCTTCGTTCAGGGCATCTTTAAGTGTTTTTGAACCCGATTCAACTGGCACCACGGTAGCACCCAGCAGCTTCATGCGATAAACATTAAGTGCCTGGCGGCGGACGTCTTCGGCCCCCATATAAACCACGCATTCAAGGCCGTAACGGGCCGCAACGGTTGCCGTGGCCACACCATGCTGGCCGGCGCCGGTTTCGGCAATGATGCGGGTTTTACCCATTTTACGGGCCAGAAGTATTTGGCCAATACAGTTATTGATTTTATGTGCACCAGTATGATTCAGGTCTTCGCGCTTGAGCCAGATCTGGGCACCACCCAGGAGCTCTGACCAGCGTTTGGCGTGATAAACCGGACTGGGACGACCCACAAAATGAGCCAACTCATAATTATATTCGGCAACGAAATCGGGATCATTCCGGTATTTTTCGTAAGCGTCGTTCAGTTCTTTAATGGCATGCATTAATGTTTCGGCAACAAAAATACCACCAAACCGGCCAAAATGGCCTTTTTCATCTGGGTAATTATAGGGTTTCAAAACGCCTCCTGCAGCGCATTCAGTTATTTTATTTAACAACCATTTTACCCAATTTAGCAGCGGGACGCAGACATTACCCCCGGGACTTCCAATAAGGCTTGCAACGCCCGGGACAGTTGTTCGCCATTCTGGATCTCGATGGTAAAGTGCATATGCGCCAGCGAACGCTTGCTTTGCGTATTCACCCCCACCACCTTGAGCTTGAGTTTGGAAAAGGTTTCTGAGATATCCCGCAGCAGGCCATTGCGGTCCTGGGCATGCACGGCAATATTAACCGGATAAACCGCGGCTTCGGTATTGCCCCAGGCAACATCAATCACCCTTTCGGGATTTTTATGCTTTAGCACAGCAAATGACGTGCAATCCTGCCGGTGAATGGACACCCCCCGGCCACGGGTTACAAAACCCTCGATAGCATCAGGCGGTGCCGGGTGGCAACAGCGGGCCAGCTGGGTCATAAGGGAATCTACCCCTACCACCAACACACCGCTTTTGCCAGTATGGCCAGTATTGGTTTGACGCGCCACCGTGATTTTATCTTCTGAACCGGCCTCTGCCACAGGCTCGGCAAAGGCCGATGCAATAGCGCGCAAGCTGAACTCATCTTTGGCCACGGCCACATACAGGTCATCGGCACGGGCAAAACCCAGTTTTTCGGCCAGTTGTTCTTGATTAACGGCCGTTTTACCCAAGCGCTGCAATTCTTTCTCAACCTGCTCTTGCCCGTTGGTAATGCGTTTTTGCAATTCAATGGCATTAAACCATAGCCGTACCTTGGCCCGGGCCCTGGGGCTGGCCAAATAACCCAATTGCGAATTCAGCCAGTCACGGGAAGGCCCGCCCGATTTGGCGGCAATCACCTCAACCGTCTGGCCGGTTTTCAGTTTGGTGTTAAGCGCCACCATCTGACCATCTACCTTGGCACCCCGGCAACGGTGTCCCAGGTCTGTATGCAGGTGATAGGCAAAATCAACCGGGGTACTGCCTTCGGCCAGCTCAATAACCCTGGCCTGTGGCGTCAGCACATAAATGCGCTCATGCCTTTCTTCCTCTTTCATTTGCTCAAGCTGTTCACCGGTTTTTTTCAATTCGGCTTTTTTACGCTCTAGCCCGGCCTGATCGGCACCATTTTCTTCTATGGATTTTTTTTCTTCTTTTTCGGCAATGCCTACTTCTTTGCGCCATGACAGCAATTGGCGCATCCAGGAAACCTGGCGATCATACAGGCTGGAAGCGGCCACCTGCCCGCCTTTTACCCCAGCCTCTTTGTAACGCCAGTGCGCCGCCATGCCATATTCGGCAAACTGGTGCATTGGTTGGGTACGGATTTGCACTTCAAAAGCGCGGCCATCATCGCCCATTACCACGGTATGAAGGGAACGGTAACCGTTGGGTTTGGGATGGGCAATGTAATCATCGTATTCATCCATAACCGGCGTCCACTTGGCATGCACCAAGGACAAGGCGGTATAGCAATCACGTTCAGTATCCACAATAATACGCAAGGCCTGCAAATCGTACAACTGGTCGAACTCAAGCTTTTTATTGCGCATTTTGTTGTAAATGCTGTAAATATGCTTGGCACGACCGGCTACATCGGCCTTAATGCCCATTTCCTGCAGCGAATCCCGAATATCCTTAACGGTTGCGGCCACATGACTTTCACGTTCCACACGGCGACTTTCCAGTTTTCTGGCAATATCCTTGTATACCTCGGGCTCTAGAAACCGGAAAGAAAGGTCTTCCATTTCCCACTTGATTTGCCAGATACCCAGACGATTGGCCAGTGGCGCATACACATCACGGGTTTCAATAGAAATAGCGGCCGGGCACGGTTTCTTGGTTTCGGCAAACCAGCGCAAGGTTTGCAAACGTGAAGCCAGGCGCACCAGGACAATTCGTAAATCAGTCGCCATGGCCAGCAACATTTTCCGCAGCATTTCCTGCTGGTTGGCACTACTGGCGTTTTCCTGGTTGCCTGCAGCCCCTGCATTACGGGCCACCTCACCAATTTTAACCAGCTCGCGTGAACCCTGGACCAGATTAAATACTTCAAGCCCAAACTGATTGATAATGTCGTTTTTATAGTTTTTTTCTGACGCAGCTTCCTGTTTTGAAGGCCTTGCCGCAATAAGACCCGACACCATGGTGGTGGCATCTACCTGCAACAGGGATAAAATCCTGACCACCCCCGCAGCATGCCCAAGCGCGGGTTCACCGGTTGCAAGAACCTGACCGGCCATGTTTTGCATGACCCAGTCTACCGCCTTTTCAAGCTGTTGCCGATCTTCAGCCCCCAGGTCATCACACACCGAGTCCAGCCATGCTTCGTCAAGGGCGTTTTTATTATCACTATCGGGTATCATGTGAATCATGGTTAAAAATATAATAAGAAATCAAATGGGACACCCCGTATTGTACAGGCCGAAACTATGGACGCAAATACAAAAACGCTATTAATCATCTGGCATTCTCGCACCCATGCCGCCAGGCTGGCGGCACAGGCCGCCCATGACAGCGCCTGCAAAATCCGCCAGGAGCTGGACCAGCAAGATGAAATCATTATGGTGCACGCCAATGAGGTAACGCTGGACCAGCTTTTGCAGGCAAACGCCTACCTGTTTTGTGCCCCCGAAAACCTGGCCAGCCTAAGTGGTGCGATGAAAGAATTTTTTGACCGTTTTTATTATGACTTGCTGGACAAGGTAGAAGGACGACCATACAGCGCCATTATTACCGCCGGCTCAGACGGCCAGGGCGCACTGCGGCAGCTGCAACGCATTTGCACCGGCTGGCGTCTTAACGAAAAGGTGCCCCCCATCATATTGAATACCGCGAGCCAGACCAAAGAAGAAATCCTGGCCCCCAAAACCCTGTCTGCCAAACAACTGGCGCAGGCCGCCGAAGTGGGCGGCACGCTTTATGCGTGGTTGTGAAATAGGCATCCCCACTTGAGACATGGGAGCAAGTAAAACGAGTACAGCGCGGCTATTTACAGCGCGGCGGTAACAATAATCTCAACCTTGTAATCAGGGTTACCCAAGCGGGCTTCCACCGTTGCGCGTGGTGGAGCATTTTCTTTGGAAACCCACTGATCCCATACCTTATTCATAGCCGGAAATTCGGCAATATTGGCCACATAAATTTGCGCCATTAAAATTCTTTCCTTGCTAGTGCCTGCCTGTGCCAGCAAATCATCGATGATTGCCAACACCTGGGCGGTTTGGCCTTCCATATCCTGTGAAACGTCATTGGGAACTTGCCCAGCCAGGTAGGCAACCCCATTATAGACAGCCATATCAGACAATCGGGCACCCACATTGGTACGTTTAATATCGCTCATTCAAGATTTCCTGTAAAAGGTTTTAAGAAAAAATCAGGCGGCAGGTAAATCAAACACATGCCGCAAATAAGATAGATAAGCCGGGTCGTCACACATGGTTTTTTCGGGCTCGTCTGAAACCTTGGCAACCGGCTGGCCATTGCAACGCACCATTTTCATGACCACCTGCAAAGCTGGCACACCCATATCGTTGGTTAAATTGGTGCCAATGCCAAAAGACACCTTGCAACGCCCCTGAAACCGGCGCGCAATTTCTATGGCCATTGGAAAATTAAGATTATTGGAAAATACCAGTGTTTTGCTGCTTGGATCTACCCGGTTGGCCTGGTAATGGGCCAACAGACGCTCTCCCCATTCAAATGGGTCGCCGGAATCGTGCCGCGCGCCATCAAACAGCTTGCAAAAATACATGTCGAAATCACGCAGGAAAGCATTCAACCCGTAAACATCAGAAAGCGCAATACCCAGATCACCACGGTATTCTTTGGCCCACATTTCAAGGGCAAACACTTGGGAATCGCGCAAGCGCGGTCCCAATGCCTGGCAGGCCTGCAGATATTCGTGCCCCATGGTGCCCAAAGGCGTTATATTATATTCCTTGGCCATTAACACATTACTGGTCCCTACGAAATAATTACCCATTTTTTCTATCAGGGTTTTAACCACTTCGTGATGCCAGGCTTTGGAGAAACGCCGGCGGGTACCGTATTCGGAAATTTTGAAACTTTTCAGGTCGGTACTGGCATTAACCAGTTCAATCTTTTCATTCAGACGACGCCTGCCTTCCGTCCAATCAAGGATTTTATGTTCATTGCGAAAATACACTTCATTTACAATAGCCAGCACCGGAATTTCAAATAAAATCGTATGCAGCCAGGGGCCTTTGGCTTCGATCGTGATTTCCCCGTCTTCGGGGCCCTCGGCAACTTCAATACACTTTTCAGGCAAATGAAACAGACTTAGAAAATCAACAAAATCGCTTTTAATGAAACGCATATTGCGCAAATAATTCAGTTCATCTTCAGTGAAGCGCAACTGGCACAGGGAATGGATTTCCTTGCGTATTTCATTAATATAAGGGCGCAAATTGACACCCTTGGAACGGCACTTGAAACGGTACTCTACCTGAGCGCCCGGGAATTGATGCAACACAACCTGCATCATGCTGAATTTATATAAATCAGTATCTAAAAGCGATGTAATAATCATGTCTATCACAGAGAATTTTTCATAACCATATCACAGCTATCAGGGTTTTGAGCACCAACTATTTCAAGATTGGGTAAAATCACATTTTTAATGTCGTTTATTGGAGTTTTAAATGACTCACGTTGTTACCGAAAACTGTATTAAATGTAAATATACAGACTGTGTCGATGTATGCCCTGTCGACTGTTTCAAAGAGGGCCCCAACTTCCTGATCATTGATCCGGACGAATGCATTGACTGTGCCGTCTGTATTCCGGAATGTCCTGCCAATGCCATTTTTGCAGAAGAGGACGTTCCGCAGGACCAGATCCATTTCATTAAAATCAATGCCGACCTTAGCCCTGATTTCCCAACCATCAGCCGTTCTAAAAAACCGCTTGACGATGCTGATGATTGGAATAACGTACCTGACAAACTCCAGTATCTGGAAAAATAGCTGACTGAAAAAACAGGAAAATATGACTGACCAGAAATATACCCGTGAAATGGTAACCGGTATAACCGAATGGGTTCCCGGCAAACTCTTCTCGATCACCACTACACGCGATAGTGCCTTCCAGTTTGAACCGGGCCAGTTTGCCCGACTTGGCCTGCCCGCCAACGACGATCCTGCTGCAGAACCCTCTATCTGGCGCGCCTATTCTATGGTCAGCACCCCCGAGGATGATTTCCTGTCTTTTTACTCTATTGTGGTCCCTGAAGGTGAATTCAGCCCGCGACTGGCCGGTCTTAAAACCGGCGATCCGGTTTATATCGACAAAACCGCCTTCGGCTTCCTGACCATAGACCGCTTCCCCCAAGGCGGCGACTTATGGTTACTGGCGACTGGCACCGGGCTCTCGGCCTATATATCCATGCTTAACACCCCCGCCACCTGGACACGTTTTGACAAAATCATCCTGGCCCATGGCGTTCGCACCTGTGAAGAACTAACTTACCAGGATGAAATGGCCAAATGGCAACAGCAGTTTGGCGACCGTTTTGTTTACCTGCCCCTGCCTACCCGCGAAACCTACAAAAACCATCCGCAAGAACGCTTAACCAACCTGATCAGCAATGGCAAGCTTGAGCAGTTAAGTGGCCTGAAACTGGATCCAGAAACTTCAAGAATCATGCTGTGTGGCAACCCCGACATGCTATCCGAAGCCCGGAAAATCCTGGCTGAAAAAGGCTTTGCGGCCGGCAGACGCGGTATTCCGGGCAATCTTGCTGTTGAAAACTACTGGTAACAATTCATTTTTTTCACTAAAAACCAATTTATGACTAGTCATAAAATAGTAATTTCCCTAACTTTTGTCTGTTTTAAGTGAATATTGTCATTTCTTTTCGTTATATCTATATCACTAATGCTAGACTTTTTATCAAGCGCCTGTAATTTTCTGTGCTAAATATAATTTTATGCGCAAAACAACAATAAGGAAGTGAGAGTATGTTGTACCAATTTCATGAATTGACCCGCTCCATACTGGCGCCTATGTCTGCTTTCACCAACATAGGTTCCCAGATTTTTTCAAATCCTTACAGCCCTTATGCCTATATTCCCAATTCAAAACAAATATCGGCAAGCCTTGAACTGATTCATCGCCTTGGCAAAGATTATGAAAAACCCGGCTGGGATATCAATTCTGTTGTAGTAGAAGACCGTGAAGTAAACGTTCGAACCGAAATTGCCTTAAGTCAGCCTTTTTGCAACTTGGTTCACTTTGCACGTGATCTGGAACCCAATGCCAAACCCAGTCCGACAGTACTGATTATTGCCCCCCTTTCAGGGCACCACGCCACTTTGTTGCGCGATACGGTACACACCATGTTAACGTCATTCGATGTATACGTGACTGACTGGATTGATGCCCGCATGATTCCCCTGTCAAAAGGTGTTTTCCACCTGGACGACTACGTAGAGTATATCCAGACGTTCATCCGCACCCTAGGGCCAGACCTGCACGTTATGTCGGTTTGCCAACCCACCGTACCGGTACTGGCAGCCATCTCATTAATGGCAGGCGCCAAAGAAACCACCATGCCAAAAAGCATGATCATGATGGGTGGACCGCTGGATACCCGTTACTCGCCTACCGGAGTGAACAGCCTGGCTAAAACCAAACCCTTTTCATGGTTTGAAAACCAATTGATTCATATGGTGCCTTCCCGTTACCCGGGCGTGGGCCGCAAAGTCTATCCGGGCTTCCTGCAACACGCCGGCTTTGTATCCATGAATCCCGACAAGCATATGCAGTCGCATTACGACTACTACCTGAATCTCATGAGAGGTAACGACATGGAAGCCGGTAGTCACCGCAAATTCTATGACGAATACAATGCGGTACTGGATATGCCTGCCGAATATTATCTGGATACCATTCAGGTGGTTTTCCAGGAAAACCTGTTGCCGCGCGGCCTTTGGGACGTTCGTGGCGTACGGGTAGATCCGGATCATATCCGCAACGTCAAACTCATGACCGTTGAAGGTGAACTGGATGACATTACCGGCCACGGACAAACCCGCGTAGCCCATGAACTGTGTGGCAACCTGCCCAAGGCTGATAAATACCACCTGCAAGCCAGCGGCTGTGGGCACTACGGTATTTTTTCAGGTAACAAATGGCGAACCAGAGTCTTTCCCGAAGTGAAAGAATTCATCAATAACGTCGACCGGGACTGATTTCCGGTTAAAATAAGAAGGCCTGTTAAGCAACAGGCCTTTTTTATTTTTATCTATGACCAACAAATCCCTACTTCATAAAATTGATGCCATCCTGCCGCAAACCCAATGCACCAAATGCGGTTACGATGGCTGCAAACCTTACGCGCAGGCATTAGCCAGACAAGAGACCAGCATCAACCGCTGCCCTCCGGGAGGAACCCTAGGCATACAGCAGCTGGCCAATTTGCTGCAAGTACCGGTATTACCCCTGGACCCCGACTGTGGCACAGAAATCCCCCTGCAAGTGGCGGTCATTGATGAAGCCCACTGTATTGGCTGCACCCTGTGCATCCGGGCCTGTCCGGTAGACGCTATTATTGGCGCCAACAAATTCATGCATACGGTAGACCCGCAATGGTGCACCGGTTGCGATTTATGCGTGGCTCCCTGCCCGGTAGACTGTATTATCATGGTTGATGCCAAGCGCACCTGGCGCCCTGAAGACGCCAATGCCGCCCGCGATCGCCATGAGCAACGTGCCGCACGCCTGCAAAGACTGCACTTGCAGGAAGAAACCCGGCTTAACCAGAAATCTGTTCAAACCGCCACCCACTCCGAAGAGTTGGCCAGCCTGCCCAAGCCGGCACAAGCGCTGGCCAGTGTAAAAACCGCTGAACAACTTAAAAAAGAAGCGATTGCCCTGGCCTTGCAGCGCGCCCGTGAACGACGCCAGCAAAGCATGAAAAAAGACCCTGCCACGACGAAACCATGAACACCGAAAAAAGAAAAGAGATTTTTGCCCGTTTTAAAGCTGCCAACCCCAAGCCCACTACCGAGCTGGAATACGAAAACAACTTTCAATTGCTGATTGCGGTCCTGCTATCGGCACAGGCCACTGATAAGGCCGTTAATATTGCCACCAGAAAATTTTTTAATACCTGCAAAACCCCCCAGGACATCCTGAATATGGGGCTGGAAAAATTTACCGAAGCCATTCGCACTATTGGTCTGTATAAAACCAAGGCAAAAAACGCCTTGACCACCTGTGAAATCCTGCAAAACCAATATAATGGCCAGGTACCCGATAAGCGTGAAGCCCTGGAATCTCTGCCAGGCGTAGGCCGAAAAACCGCCAACGTAGTGCTTAACACCGCATTTGGCCAACCTGCCATGGCGGTAGACACCCATATTTTCCGGGTCTCCAACCGCACCGGCATTGCGCCGGGCAAGAATGTACTGGAAGTGGAAAAAAAGCTGTTACGAATGGTGCCCAAAGAGTATTTGCTTGATGCGCATCACTGGCTGATCTTGCATGGCCGCTATATATGCGTGGCCCGAAAACCCAAATGCCCGCAATGCGGAATTGCAGACCTTTGCGATTTTAAGGATAAAACCAAGCCGGCCTGAAACAACCGGGACATTAAACAAATTCACCGCAAAATACCGCTCTGGAAAACGCGGTCATAAAAACACAGTACAAATCGCTGTCCCGCCAGCGGGACAGCCGTTCATTATTGCTCCTGCTTGCCAAAGCCCAGATAGCTTTCAATCACCCGGGGGTCATGAAGCAGCTCGGAAGCCTTACCTTCAAGACGAACCTCACCCATTTCAAGCACATAACCATAATCGGCCACCTGCAAGGCGGCACGGGCGTTCTGCTCGACCAGCAAAATGGATACCCCGCTTTCGCGAAGACGCATAATGGTATGGAACACCTCACGCACCACCAGTGGTGCCAGCCCCAGGCTGGGCTCATCAAGCATCAGCACTTTGGGCTTGCCCATTAAGGCTCGCCCTACTGCCAGCATCTGACGCTCTCCGCCAGACAAAGTGCCAGCATGTTGCATGCGACGCTCTTTCAGACGCGGAAACAGCTCGTAGACTTCATCAAGCGTGCTTTTCCAGTTTTTTTCACGGGCACGGTAACGGCGAAAACCGCCCAGCAGCAGGTTATCCTCAACCGGCATACTGGAAAACAGCTCACGATTCTCAGGCACCAGACACAGACCATTGGCCACCCGGTCTTCAACAATCAGGCGGCTAATATTTTTCCCCTGATAAACCACCTCACCACTGGCAGAACCAGGAACCGGCAATGAGCCCATCATGGAATTGAGCAAAGTGGATTTGCCCGCGCCATTGGCACCAATCACCGTGACCACCTGGCCACTTTTTACTTTAAGATTGATATTTTGCACCGCCAGCACTTTGCCATACTGTGCGCTCAGGTTTTTTGTTTCCAGTAAGATACTCATGCATTTGCCCCCTTTGCATCAATGGAAATACCCAGATCATCATCGACACCACCCAAATAGGCTTCAAGCACCACAGGATCAACCTGAATCTGCTCGGGTGTGCCTTCGGCAATACGGGTACCAAAGTCCATGACGACCAAATGATTGGTCAGGCGCATGACAAAATCCATATCGTGTTCCACCAGCAAAATACTCATGCCCTCATCGCGCAAACCGGACAGCACGCTGGCCAGCTCCTGTTTTTCTTTGTAGCGTAAACCTGCTGCAGGCTCATCAAGCAGCAGCAAGGTCGGGTCAAGCGCCAGTGCACGGGCAATTTCCACAATACGTTGCTGGCCCAAAGACAGGTTGCCGGCCTGCTCATGCAAATAATTACCCAGACCAACCCGTTCAAGCTGTTTTTTAGCCTCTTGCAACATTTGTGCCTCGGAATCGCGCTCGATATGCAACAGGCTTTGCATAATCCCGGTATTGACGCGCAAATGCGCCCCCAGCGCCACGTTTTCAAGCACGCTCATGGTGGGCAGCAACTGTACGTGCTGAAAGGTACGACCTACCCCAAGCGCGGCAATTTTACGCGATGACAGCGCAGCAATTTCCTGACCCATAAAACGTACCGAACCGCTGGTTAGCGGGTGTACCCCAGTAATCAGGTTAAAGGTAGTGCTTTTGCCAGCGCCATTGGGCCCGATAAGGCCCATGATTTGACCGGCCTGAATATTGAAGCTGATATCATTGACCGCGACCAGACCGCCAAATTCCTTGCGGATGTTGTCAACCTCTAGAATGAGCTGACCATGTTGCGGCCTGCCACGCTGCGGCAAGGGTGAAGATGCTTCGGGCAAGGGTTTGGGCTGTACCAGGCGGCTGCCGGTAAACTTGGCAACAAAATTAACCAGGATGGGCCACAGGCCTTCGCGCGCATGATGCAAAATCAGTACCATTACAATACCAAACACCACCATTTCGAAGTTGGCCGAAGTATTTAACAATTGCGGCACAATATCCTGGATATGGTCTTTCATGGTAAGAATAAGCGTAGAACCGAAGACCGCCCCCCAGATACTGGCTGAACCGCCAATTACCGCCATAAACAGATATTCAATGCCGTAATTGATACCAAACGTGCTGGGGCTGACCGCCCGCTGTTCGTGAGCATACAGCCAGCCGGCCAGCCCGGCCAGTACACCGGCGTATACAAAAGCCACCACTTTATAGTATTTGGTATGCACGCCAAAGGACTCGGCCATACCCGCACCACTTTTAAGGGAACGGATGGCCCGCCCGGGACGGGAATCAAGCAGGTTTTTGCTGAACCAGACGGCCAGCAGCACAAACGCCCAAATAAGGAAATAAATATGTTTGGCCTTCAGCAGCGAAAAGCCAAAGATTTCAATGGGTGGAATACCCGGAATGCCATCGTGTCGCCCCAGAAAACCCAAGTTACCGTACAGATAGTAAAAAACCAGGCAAACCGCAATTGTGCTTAGCGGCAGGTAATGCCCCGACAGGCTTAAGGTAATTTGTCCCAGGATATAGGACACGATGAACGTTAAGACCAAGGCCACCAGCAGACCTACCCAGGGAGAGTAGCCCGCTGTGGTTGACAAATAAGCGGTGGCATAGGCGCCTATCCCGACAAATGCGGCCTGGCCAAAAGACGTCAGACCACCTACGCCGGTAAGCACCACCAGACCCAATACCACCAGGCTGGCAATCCCAATAGAATTCATCTGGTTAATCCAGAACTCGGGCGTGCCCGGGAAAACAGGCAGGACCACCAGAAAAATGATAAAAAGTGCAAGAAATAAACGTTTCATTTTATTATTCTTCATCCTCTTCGTGCTTGACTAAAATAGACCGTAAAAGCAGAACAGGAATAACAATACCAAAGACAATAACTTCTTTATAATCACTGGCCCAGAACGTAGTGAAGGCTTCTATGATGCCAATTGCTATGGCACCAAAAGCTGCCAGCGGATAACTGACCAGACCACCAATAATGGCACCCACAAACCCTTTAAGGCCAATCATGAAACCGGTTTCGTAGGTAATGGTAATGAATGACACAATCATGATGCCAGACAAGGCGCCAACCAACGCGGTTAAAAAGAAAGTAAGGTGCCCCGACATGGAAGTACCAATACCCACCAGACGGGCACCCCGACGGTTAACCGCGGTTGCACGCAAGGCACGGCCATACAGGGTTTTGCCAAAAAACAGCCACAGGGAACCAATAATGGCCACTGTCATGCCAATCACAAACAGGCTTTGATAAGTCCAGGTCAAAGAGGCGATTTCAACCGTACCGTCAAAAAAGGGCTCGGAAACCAGCCAGCCTTCGGCACCAAAAAATACCAGCCCCAGCCCCACCAGCGCATAATGCACGGCAATGGACACAATTAACAGGGTAAGCACCGAATGCTCGGCAACCGGCTCGTAGGCAAGACGGTAAAGCATGGGCCCCAACGGGACAACCAGAAGCAGTGTCAGGAAGGCCTTGACCCATAATGAAGGGTCGGTGGCCAGAACGACCGGCACCGCCCACAGCAAAAACAATGGGTAAATGATAAAAATCCCCAAAGATTTAAGCAGGCTTTTCCTGTCTTTACCCTTATAAACAAAATACAGTTCTTTCAGGAACAAAGCCGCGCCAAACATGGGTAGCAGCCAAATAGTGCCGGGCTTGCCGCCATCGGCCATAATCGCAAAGGTAAGCGCACCAAACGTAACGAACTCACCTTGGGCAATAAAAATAATGCGGGTAACAACAAATACAAGCACCAACGAAACAGCCATCAGGGCGTAAATAACCCCGGTAACCAAACCGTCCTGCATGAGTATTTTGGCAATAGACCAATCCATCTTCTGCTTTTTCTCTTTTGATAGGTAGAACAACAATAGTGCCTGCACATTTGCCACAATGGCCCGTCCTGTGAACAGGACGGGCCACCCGGGCATTGATGACACAGGGCAGGCTTTCTTATTTGGTGCCCAGCTCAGGGGCATAAACCCACTTGCCATCAACCACCTTGACCAGTACGCGAGAGCGTTCGTCTAGACCTGTGTGATTGTTTGGGCTCATGTTAAAAATACCATGGGCGCCTTTCACATCGCTGGTGTTTTCAAGCGCATCACGCATGGCAACGCGAAAGGCTTCGGTACCGGGTTGGGCACCACTGGCAATCGCTTTGGGAATAGCGGCATTGATTAAGGCACCGGCATCCCACATATGGCCACCAAACACACTGACCGAACCTTTGCCGAATTTGTTTTCATAGCTTTCTATGTAAGACAGGCCTTCGGCCTTGACCGGGTTACTGTCACTGAGCTGATCGGCCACCAACAAGGGACCAACGGGCAACACCAGGCCCTCGCAGGCTTTGGCGCATACGCGCAGGAAATCGCTGTTGGCAGAACCATGGGTATGATAGATTTGACCTTTATAACCACGCTGTTTAAGTTCACGCTGTGGCAAGGCACCTGGCGTGCCGGCAGTTGCCACCAGCACCGCATCGGGTTTGGTCGCCAACAGTTTAAGCACCTGGCCGGTCACGCTGGTATCGGGACGGTTATAGCTTTCTTCGGCAACAATCTTGATATCGGTGTCTTTCAAAACACTTTTCACTTCATTGAGCCAGCTTTGGCCATAGGCATCGGCAAAGCCAATCACGCCTAGGGTTTTGACGTTGGCTTTTTGCATGGCGTCAGCCAGGGCCTGTGCCATCAGGGAGTCATTTTGGGGTGTTTTAAACGCCCACTTCTTGGCGCCTTCCTGGGGTTCGACTACCACGGCATTACCTGCCAGACTAATAACCGGCACTTTATTTTCAGCAGCCACATCGACCATGGCTAAAGAACCAGGGGTTACCGTGCTGCCAACCATGACATCAATTTTGTTTTCACTAATCAGCTTGCGCATGTTTTTAACGGCTTGCGTCGTGTCAGTCGCATCATCATAAACAACGTAATTCACCTTGACGCCATCCACTTCTGTGGGAACCACTTCCACCGTGTTTTTTTCGGGAATGCCCAAAGAGGCAGCCGGGCCGGTAGCGGAAATGGACACACCAACGTTAACAACCGTTTGTGCCATTGCAGTACCTAAAAACGCAGTGGCAAGTACCATACTTAAAGAGGTTAATTTAGCAAGCTTCATTTTTAATTTGTCTCCATGGACACAATAATCGGGCAGTAAAACTGCAGGTAACAAAAGGAAAATGAGAATATTAACATCTGTCAGCCAACAAAATACCGCCAAGCCCCGATTTACGCTAACATAGTGCCCTAAAATGGGTTTTTAGCGCACGTTTTCCCTGCGCTTAAATGATAGTAACAAATAAAACAGTTTCAGCCAGAAAAACAAAACACATAATACCCATTTCATTTAAAATAGTCCGTTTATTCTCCAGACAGGTGAACCGTGAAAATAATCAAATCCGATGCACAATGGCAACAGGAACTTACCCCTGAAGAATATTATGTAGCGCGACAAAAAGGCACCGAGCGTGCTTTTACCGGGCGCTACTGGGATACCTTCTCTGCCGGTATCTACCGTTGTATTGGTTGCGGTACGCCCCTGTTTTCTTCAGACACAAAATTTGATGCCGGCTGTGGTTGGCCCAGTTATTTTGAACCAATCAATCCCGACAATGTCAGAGAAGAACGCGACACCAGCCATGGCATGGTCCGCACCGAAATCCTGTGCAACATCTGCGATTCCCATCTGGGCCATATTTTTCCCGATGGACCGCCACCCACAGGCCTGCGTTATTGCATCAACTCTCTTTCTTTACGTTTTGAACCTACCGAATGAAAAAATTCCTGTTTGATTTTTTTCCACTTGTCCTGTTTTTTGTCGCCTTCAAGGTTGCCGACATCTACGTTGCCACCTGGGCGGCCATTGCAGCCAGTGTGGCGCAAATTATCTGGCTCAAGCTACGTAAAAAGCCTATCGAAGCCACCAACTGGATGAACGTGATTATTATTGTCGTGTTTGGTGGTGCCACCATTTATTTCCAGAACGAAGCCTTCGTCAAATGGAAGCCCACCGTTCTTTACTGGATGTTTGCGGCCATTTTGCTGGGTGGCAAACTGTTTTTCAAAAAAAATCTTATTCAAAAAATGCTTGGCGCCCAAATGAGCATGGACAATCATGTCTGGGACAAGCTTAATTACAGCTGGTCGGGCTTTTTTATTGTTGCCGGTGCCATCAACCTGTTTGTTGCCTTTTCAGGGTATTTCACCCTGGACCAATGGGCAACCTTCAAAGTGTTTGGCATGACCATTCTGCTTATTGTTTTTGCCATCGGCCAGTCCCTCTGGATAAGCCGTCATATAGACCTCTCCGAGAACTAAGCCCGCTTATGTCAGATCGTATTAAATTAATTGAAGAAAGGCTCTCAGCCCTTTCACCGCTCAAGCTGGAAATCATTGACGACTCCCATTTGCATGCCGGGCATGCGGGCAGTAAAAATGGTGCCGGCCATTATACCGTCATTATCCAGTCTGCCCTGTTCAACGGTCTAAACCGTGTGGCCCAGCAAAGACTGGTTTATGATGTCCTTAATGACCTGATTCCATTTCCAATCCACGCACTTGCCATTCAAACGCAAACCACTATTTGATTCACAAAAGGAAAGTTATGAAACGTTTTATGTTAATTGCCGCATCTTGCGCGGTTGCCTTGCCCGCTTTTGCCCAGAACATCGCAACCGTTAACGGCAAAGCCATTACCGAAGCCGAACTTAACAACACTGTCAAGGCCCTGATTGCCCGTGGCGCCCAGGATACCCCCGAGTTTCGCAAGCAGTTAACTGAAGAACTCATCAATCGTGCCGTACTGGTACAGGCAGCAGAAAAAGCAGGCATTGCCAAGAAAGATGAAGTTGCCCTTGCCCTGAACAATGCCAAGCAGGAAATTCTGATTGCTTCCTTGTTGCAGGACTGGAGCCAGAAAAACCAGATTTCCGATGCTGAAATCCAAAAAACCTACGATGAAATCGTTAAAGAAAATGCCAACAAAAAAGAATATAAAGTTAAACATATTCTGGTTAAAGACGAAACAGCTGCCAACAAACTGCTAAAAAGCATTAAAGACAAGAAAGCCAAGTTTGCTGACGTAGCCAAAAAAGAGTCCATTGACTCGGGTAGTGGCAAAGACGGTGGCGATCTGGGTTGGGCTCCTGCCGAAAATTACGTTCCGGAATTTGCCAATGCTGTCAAAGCAGCCAAAAAAGGAGAACTGGTTGCCAAACCCGTAAAATCGCAATTTGGCTGGCATATTATCCAGGTTGAAGACGAACGTGCTGCCCAGGCGCCAAAACTGGAAGAAGTCAAACCACAAATTCAGCAAATGCTAAGCCAGCAAGCCCTGCAAAAACACATGCAATCACTGCGTGACGGTGCCAAGGTTGAAGTTACCGAGAAAAAATAAGCCCGGTATAGGCGTTCCCGCGCCATGAACTGCCCCCTAAAGTTCGAACCTGTTATTTCAGGCATAAAAAACCCCAGCGAGCAGACTTAAAACAAGCGCTTGCTGGGGTTTTTTTATTAATAAGCATTGGCCCTCTGCCTGGTAATGCAGAAGGATACTGGTGCTCCCACGCTAGAACGAGGAACAGCAATCAGGACAGGCCCAGTATTTTCCTTAGCTCGTCTTCATCAATCACGTTTACGCCCAATTGACGGGCTTTTTCCAACTTGCTACCGGCATCGTCACCGGCCACCACGTAGCTGGTTTTTTTGGACACTGACCCACTTACCTTACCTCCGGCATCTATAATCAGTTTGCCAGCCTCATCGCGCGACCAGGTGGGCAAGGTACCGGTTAACACAAACGTTTTGCCGGCCAGCGTATCATTGCTGCTTTTTTCAACCTGTTTAGGCTGCAAGCCAACCTGCAATAAATCAGCCACCACTTCCTGGTTATGCGGCTCGGCAAAAAAGCGGCGAATAGAACCAGACACTGCCGGCCCTACTTCGGGCACCTTAAGCAAGTCTTCTTCAGTAGCTTGCCCAAGCGCCGCCAGGCTGCCAAAATAACGGGCCAGATCCCGTGCCGTGGTTTCGCCTACATGGCGTATCCCCAAGGCATAAATAAGGCGGGAAAGCTCAACCTGTTTGCTTTTCTCTAGCGCATTCACCAGGTTTTCGGCCGACTTCCGACCCATCCGTTCAAGACCCATGACTTTCTCTACCGACAGGCGATACAAGTCAGCCAAAGAATGAACCCAGCCCTGTTCAACCAGCTGATCGATAATTTTTTCACCCAGCCCCTCAATATCCAGGGCCTTGCGACTGGCCGCATGCAATAAGCTTTGCTTGCGCTGGGCGCCACAAAACAGCCCTCCGCTGCAGCGTGAAATAGCCTCATCAGGCAGGCGTTCAATGGCGGAGCCACAAACCGGACATTCGGTTACCATGACAAATTCACTGGCATCAGCCGGGCGCAATTCCGGCAACGGACGAACCACTTCGGGAATCACGTCGCCGGCACGTCGCACAATAACCGTATCGCCAATTCGCACATCCTTGCGCCTGATTTCATCTTCATTATGCAAAGTAGCATTGGTAACGGTTACGCCGCCCACAAATACCGGCTGCAAACGCGCGACCGGTGTGATGGCGCCGGTGCGACCCACCTGCACTTCTATACCCAACAATTGGGTACTGACTTCTTCAGCGGGAAATTTGTGCGCAACGGCAAATCGTGGTGCCCTGGAAACAAAGCCCAACGCCCGCTGGGATGCCAGCTGGTTAACCTTGTAAACCACACCATCAATTTCATAAGGAAGGCTGGCGCGCACATGACTGACATGACGGTAAAATTCCAGCAAGCCCTGCGCACCCTTTACCACCCGGCGTTCTTGCGCCAGCGGAAAGCCCAACTGGGAAAACCAGGCCAACATATCGGCATGGGTAAGTGGCAACGGGCTTGTAAAGTCGGAGATATCTCCCCAGCCATAGGCAAAAAACCGTAATGGCCGTTTGGCAGTAATGCGCGGGTCAAGCTGGCGTAAACTGCCGGCAGCGGCATTGCGCGGGTTCACAAACACTTTTTCGCCACGGGCATCCTGCTGCCGGTTAAGCGTTAAAAAATCCTGGCGATTCATAAGCACTTCGCCACGAACTTCCAGGACGGCAGGCAGATTTTCACCCTGCAAGCGCAGGGGCACCGAAGCAATGGTACGGATATTGCTGGTCACGTCTTCACCGGTTTGCCCGTCTCCACGGGTAGCGGCATGCGTCAATACGCCATTTTCATAGCGAATGCCAATGGCCAGGCCATCCAGCTTTAACTCACAGTTGTATTCAACCTCATCGGCCAGCCCCAACAGGCCGTCATTGCGCAGCCCTTCGGACACCCGTTTATCAAAAGCCAGGATATCCGTTTCTTCAAATGCATTGCCCAGGGACAACATGGGCACGGCATGCCGGATACTGGCAAAAGAAGGCAATGGCGCCCCGCCTACCCTTTGGGTGGGAGAATCGGGCGTTATTAATTCTGGATGGTCGACCTCGAGTTTTTGCAACGCTTGCATAAGCGCATCATATTCCGCATCGGAAATAAGCGGTGCATCGTATACATAGTAAGCTTGGTCGTGTTTTCTGATTTCATTGCGAAGCGCCTGCAATGCCTGCGCCTGCGGATCCTGTTTCATACTCATTTCTTGTACTTCAGTGATCAGGAAAATACCAGTAAGGCACGGCTTGAACCAGCCGGAATACCCTGTTTATCAAGCTCATCATAAAGTTCAACAAGCTTGCTATCGATAGCCACTTCGGCACCATCCGTGACGAGACGCCCGGCGTCGTCTACCAGCTGGGCTCTTAAGGCAGTTGCCAACTCTTTGGCCACCGCCAGCATGCGGCCAAATGCATGTTCGTCGGCAGGACTGCGCGGGACATCAAGCAGCAAACCAACCTGGTCAACACCGGCAGAACGCACGCCCTGGCCCGGCTCATTACCCAGCAACAGCAAAAACCGGGGCACGCCATCTTCGTTACACCAGGCAAAATCATTGCCATACTCGACAAAACTCATACGACGGGCAATATCAATAATGGCCGCCACCGGTTGTGTGCCTGCCAGTTTCAGGGTAAGGCCCACCTGCGTATCCAGATTGGCGCACAACTCATCAAGTGCCTGGGCACGTTTAAGCAGGGCATCGGCATCGGGGCTTTCGGTGCTTGCATCAAAAACATGAGCAAGTTTATCGGCCATCACCAAGGCCTGGGACCATTCGATTTCATTCAGGGCCCCCTGGCGATTGGCCAATACGACCGCCATTTGCAGGGAGATATAGGACTCGTTGGGATGCAGGCGCGCCCGATGAAAACCATCGGCCGTTTCGGCAAAAAAGCGAATGGCTTTAGTGCCTGCCTGACGATAAGACTGGATTTGCGCCAGCAAACTGGCGCCGGGAACCGCCGCAGCAAAATGCAAGTCAATCACCCCTTCGCATACTTCGTCAACCGTTTGCTCATCGTGTTCTTGCCTGATCGAAGCAAGCGTCACGTCGGACTTGAAAGTGGGGTCTTCATTGGACGGGTCTTGATTGGACAAGTCAAAAGCAGGTTCTTCACGCAAAGCCCCCGGATGTGTCTGGATGGGCTCTGCGCTTAATAAAGGGTCTTGCTCAGGCTCTGGGAACTTGCTACGCATTTTGTTCTGGATACGCTGCTCCTGCCACCAATTGAACAGCAACACCAATAAAATAAGTACAACACCAAGTGCGATCAGACTTAGCTGCAAATTACTCATATCTTTTTAACCCTATGATTATCATGTTTCATTGGCCAGTTGGACAGCCGAATCAATATCTACGGCAACGATTCTTGAAACACCCTGTTCTTGCATCGTAACACCAATTAATTGACGGGCCATCTGCATGGCTATTTTATTATGAGAAATAAATAAAAACTGTGTCTGGTCACTCATACTTTTGACCAGGTTTGCATAGCGTTCGGTATTGGCGTCATCAAGCGGGGCATCCACCTCATCGAGCAGACAAAATGGTGCCGGATTAAGCTTAAACAGGGCAAATACCAACGCAGTGGCGGTTAAGGCCTTTTCTCCGCCAGACAACAGGTGAATGGTGCTGTTGCGCTTGCCCGGTGGTTGCGCCATTACCTGCACGCCAGCATCAAGGATTTCTTCACCCGTCATGGTCAGGCGTGCTTCACCGCCCCCGAACAATTTGGGAAACAGCTCTCCGAAATGACCGTTGACCTGATTGAAAGTATCCTGCAACAATTCCCTGGTTTCACGATCAATTTTTCGAATAGCGTCTTCAAGTGTGTCGATGGCCGATATTAAATCATCATGCTGGGCGTCAAGAAACCCTTTGCGCTTACTGGATTCTGCCAGTTCATCAAGGGCAGCCAGGTTCACCGGTCCCAGACTGTCTATCTGCCTTGAAACTTTCTGGACCTCTGACTGAAGCCAAGTAATTTTTTGCCAATCGGGCGGCAAATCCGCCAGCATGGCGCGCAATTGATCGCGATCAACCTCGTGCTGATTCAATTGCTCGGCAAACTGCTCAACCGCCAGACGGGCCGCCTGCTCATCAAGCTGTAACTGCATGATACGGCCTCGCAAAGGCTCAAGTGACTGCTCAAGCGCCTGTCGGCCATCATCGGCATTGCGCAGCGTGGCGGCGATATTTTCCAGTTCGATCCGGGCCTGCGTCAGGGCCTCTTCTTTTTCAGCCCGGGCCTCAAGTGCTTCCTGCAAGCCGCTGCGAATGGCCTCTTCATCAAAATCAAAAAGCTCCCGTTCAAGGTTATCCAGCTCAAAGCGAGCCTGTCCGCTTTGATGGCGGGCCAACTCCTTATTCTTTTCCAGCTCGGTAATGCGGGCAGCCAGTGATCGCTGGCTGAACTCGGCCTCTTGGGCCGAACGCTCAAGGTCCCGCAGGGCCTGCCTGGCCTGCTCGGCTTCTTGTGCCAGATCTTCACCCTGCATTTGCGCATCGGCATGGCGGCTTTGTATCTCACCCAGCTCCATGTCAAGGGTTTCAAAACGGATCTCGCTGGTTTCCAGGATGGCCAGCAGCTCTTCGCGCTGCAGGTCCAGGTCGGCCAGGTCTTCATTCAGGCGGCGCGAGCGTTCGTCAGACTGCTGGATTAGCTGTTGAAAACGGGTGTATTCCAGTTGCAGGTCGTGGCTGCGGCGGGTTAACTCAGCCAGTCGCTGACGGGCCGGCACCATTGCCTGTGAGACCTGGTTCCAGGCACTTTCACTGCGGGCAACCGCACTAATGGCCTGATCGGCAATTAACTGGCCGGCCTTGATTTCACGCCGCAGGTTTTCTATTTCATTCTGCCGCGCCAGCATACCCGCCTGATCGGAATCAGCCGCATAAAAACAAACCCCGCTGGCATCAACCACATGACCGCTTTTAAGCACAATCTGCCCCCCTTCGGGCAACTGCTGGCGGCTGGCCAGGGCCTCGGGCAAGTCGTTAGCCACATAAATGCCGTGCAACCACTGCACAAGCAGCGCTTTAAGGTCGGCATCATTACTACGCACCAGGGACGACAGCGGCTTCATGCCCTGCGCAGAAACCGGCACCACTAACGAAGCAGCCGGTTTCTGGTAAAACGCCAGCCGTGATGGGGGTGCATCATGGGCAAAAGCACGAGTAAGCTCAAGATTACGCACTTCGATGGCCGCCATTCGTTCACGCAGCACCGATTCAAACGCGCTTTCCCAACCCGGTTCAACCTGGAGTTTTTGCCACAGGCGACCAAGACTGGATAATTCATGTTTTTGCAACCAGGGTGCCAATGCCCCCTGTTTTTGCACATCTTCCTGCAGTTTCACCAAGGCAGCCAGCCGGGCTTCAAGGCGGGCCAGATTGGCATTTTCTGCCTGGGCGTTTTCATGGGCCTGGCGACGGGCATCTTCAAGCCCCGGCAGGCGTTCTTCAAGGCTGATTAATTGTGCCTGCGCTTCTTCCAGCTGCAATGCGGCAGCGGCACTGTCTCCGGCCAACTGTTCGCTGCGACCGGTATCGGGCAAGGCAATTTCACTTTTTTCCTTAAGCAGCCTTTCGCGTCGTTGCTCCAGCAATTGTAGCTGGCGGTTGGTTTCTGTTTGTTGCTGCCCCACCAGGGCCAGATTTTGTTCAATGCCGACCAAGGTACTGCGCAGGCTCTCACGCTCGGCAGAGGTTTGCCGGAGCCGGGTTTCCAGCCCGGGCAATTGCGACTGCATTTCTTCCACCCGGGCGCGAGACTCTTCGGCCAGCTCAGCTGAAACCGCACTATCTTCTTCGAGCAGGGTAATTTGTTCTTCGCAATGCCGGTATTGCGCTTCCCATTCCTGGATTTGCGTTGTTAATTGCAACTTGCGGCTGTGCAGGCGATTGCGTGAGTCAGCCACATGCCTGATTTCAGTTTCAAGGCGACTAACCTGCGTATTGGCTTCGTACATGGCGGTTTGTGCCGCATGAACCGCATCACTGGCCTGATAATGCGCCTGACGACGCGCCTCCACTGCCGTTTCAGTCGAGCGCAGCTGCGCCAGCGCCGCTTCCAGATCAGTTTGCGCCTTTTCGCTTTCCTCGGCCTTACGCTGTCTTTCCTGTTTGGCATTTTCTTCGCGAATCATCCACAAGACATGTTGCTTCTTTTCGCCCTCTTGCTGCAGGCTGCGATACTGCGTGGCCACCTCGGCCTGTGACGCAAGCTTTTCAAGCTGCGTTTCAAGTTCGCGCAGGATATCTTCAACACGCGTCAGGTTTTCACGGGTGTCAGACAGACGATTTTCGGTTTCGCGGCGCCGTTCTTTATAGCGGGATACCCCAGCGGCCTCTTCAAGATACACCCGCAACTCTTCGGGTTTAGCCTCGATAAGACGGTTAATCATGCCCTGGCCAATAATGGCATAACCCCGGGCGCCCAAACCGGTACCCAGGAACAGGTCGTGAATATCGCGACGGCGTACCTGCTGGTTATTAATAAAATAACTACTGGTCCCGTCTTTGGTTAGCACACGCCTGACAGAAATCTCGGCGTAGACGCTCCATTGCCCTATTGCACGCCCATCACTGTTGTTAAACACCAGTTCAACCGAAGCCCGCCCTGCCGCCTTGCGATTGCCCGAACCATTGAAAATGACGTCTTGCATAGATTCACCACGCAATTCGGAAGCCCGGGTTTCGCCCAGCACCCAACGAACGGCATCAATAATGTTGGATTTGCCACAACCATTGGGACCCACCACCCCGACCAGCTGGCTGGGAACAGGAATGGTGGTTGGATCGACAAATGATTTGAAACCGGATAATTTTAGTTGGGTTAAACGCACGTTAATGAACTGGAATACTTTATTAAATTGGTTTCGTGCAATTGTGACTGACAAGTTGCATGAAGCCTTAAACCTTATATAATAACCTAGCTGCATACAAAATATAGTTAATAAAAGTCACCGCCTTACTAAATTTTACCGCTTGGTTTTTTGAATTTACGGTAACTGAAAAAAACGGATGGCAATACTTTATTTCTTCATGCAAGCGGTCTGGTCACTTCGCAGTAAAAAACAAAAATTGGAATTCGGTTGAAAAAAGGTTTTTATCTCGTCATGATCGCGCAGGCGTTATCTTCGCTTGCCGACAATGCTTTATTTATTGCCGCCATAGCGCTCATTGCCGAGTTAAACGGGCCAGACTGGATGACGCCAGCCATGAAATGGTTTTTTGCGTTTTCCTATGTCGTTCTGGCCGCTTTCGTGGGTGCCATTTCAGATTCTTTCCCCAAGGGCAGAGTCATGTTTGTGACCAACGCCATTAAAATCTCAGGTTGCCTGCTCATGTTCGGCTTTGAGTTCGTCTCGGGCGACAACCACTCGTTACACGCTTATATTGTCTGTTTTTCCTATGCCCTGGTGGGTATAGGTGCCGCCGCTTATTCGCCCGCCAAATATGGTATTGTGACTGAACTGCTTCCTCCCAACGACCTGGTCAAGGGCAACAGCTGGATAGAAGGCCTGACCGTACTTTCTATTATCCTGGGTGTTGTACTGGGCGGTAAACTCACTGAACCGGCCATGTCGGGCTGGTTGCTGGCCAACCCGTTTATTAGCACCATTGCCAAAACACCTGCTGAAGCGGCCATCGTGGTTATTGCCACCATTTATATCCTGGCAGCCTTGTGCAACCTGTTAATTCCCAACACTCACTTTGTTTACCCCAAGCAGGAAACCAATCCCGCCAGGCTATACCGGGTTTTCTTCAGTTACGTTAAAATTCTGTGGCAAGACAAAGTAGGACAAATCTCCCTGGCCGTTACCACCTTGTTCTGGGGTGCCGGGGCAACCCTGCAACTGGTGGTTTTGCAGTGGGGACAAGACCATTTAAACCTTAGCATTGCCCAATCAGCCAATTTAATGGGGGTAGCCGCCATTGGCACCGTGCTTGGCTCGGTACTGGCCGGCAAGGTCCCGTTACGTAAAGCACTTGTCGTATTGCCCGTTGGTATTATCATGGGCCTGGCCGTCATGCTCATGACCATCACCAAAAGTGACTGGAGCGTTTATATGGTGCTAATTCTAATAGGTGGCCTGGCCGGTTTCTTTGTAGTGCCCATGAATGCGCTGCTGCAACACCGCGGGCATGTCCTGCTTTCAGCCGGTCATTCCATTGCGGTGCAAAACTTCAATGAGCAGCTTAACATCCTATTCATGGTCGCCGCCTATGGCGCCATGGTGGCCTTTGAGATGCATATTAATACCATCATTATTATTTTTGGCTCTATTGTGGCCGTATTAATGTCTTTCATTATTGTGTGGTGTATGGTCAATAAAAAACGCTACGCCGACACCTTCAATGAAATTGGCGAAATCGGCCACGGACGGGCGCAGCAAAGTTCGTAGTTTAATTAACAGGAACGCACAATCCGCAAGGCTTTTTGCAAGTCTTGCCAAACCCGGGCCTTATCGGCGTGCGCGACCATTAAATGGTTGGGGTGATACGTCACCACAACCGGAATCTGCTTTCCATGCGCATCATTAATAAAACAATCTTTTGCACGCAAGACGTCAATGGTTTCATTGCTGCCCAAAAGCAGGTTGGCGGCACGCCCGAAAACCACAATACACTTGGGCTGGACCCGTTCAATCTGCGCCTGTAAAAAACCCAGGCAACTGGCCACCTCTTCTTTTGAAGGGGTAATATTGGCAACCGGCCGGCATTTTACCAACGGGGTTATAAATACGGTTTCACGCTGCAACTGAACAGCCTTGAGCATATTGTCAAACAGCGTTCCCGCCTTGCCCATAAAGGGCTGCCCATGCCAGTCATCCTGTTCGCCCGGCGCTTCTTCAACAAACATCCAATCGGAAGGCAGCGCCCCTTCCCCAAAAACCGCCTGCCTGCGGTGCTCACCCAAAGAGCAACTTGTGCAGTTGGCCACACTTTCACGCAAACCAGGCCAGTCAAGATGACCGATATCGGGCCGCAACACCACCGTGGGCGCGGCCTCTTCTTGCGGGGGCCGCGCCGGTACCACCCTTGCAAAATGGCGCGAAGGCCGCTGTGCGGTGACGGGTTCATGCGGGGTGGCTGGCAACGGTTGCCCGGGCGGCCCGCCAGACACTTTTGCCGTAGCTATATAAGCCGATGGACGAGCGGGCGCCTCAGCCTGATGTTTGACGACAGCCGCCCCACCTGTAACCGGCAATAAGGGCTTGCCCCACAGGCGGTCTATGCCCAACTCTTGCAGCCACAACACCTGCAAGCCATTTATATTGGGCCGGACCAAGACCGGAGGAGTTAAATTATTAGGGACCATAAACTTATTAAGCCAGCTGCTTTTGCAGGACTAGCGCATCTTCACTTTCACCATTATTACCAGCATAATAACCTTTGCGCACGCCAATTTGCACATAATTATGCCGTTTGTAAAAAGCGCTTGCCTGGCGGTTTGAAGGGCGCACTTCAAGCACCTGCATCGTTAACCCTGCCTCTTTAAGCCTGTTCTCGGTAAAAGCCAGCAAACGGGCACCCAACCCCTGCCCCTGGAAGCCCGGTGTAACGCCAATAAGCAGCAAATGGGAAACATCAGGGGCCAGCATTTGCATGGCAAAACCCAGAACCCTATTTTCCCTGTCTATAATAACGCAGCCAGGGTAATTGGCGTTAAGCGCATCCAGGAAATTGCCTTTGGTCCAGGGTTTTTCCTGCACGGCCCGCTCAATGGCCACCACGGCATCAATATGTTCTTCCTTCATGACCTGAACCATATAATCATCTTCTAGCGGCTGAACGGCTTTTTCGGACAAAGGCAGGCTACTGTTTACAGGCAGGCTCGCCTTGGGATTACCGCCTGCCCCCTGCTCCCGTTCGCGGGTGGTAAAAGCCACCTTATCACGTACATACAGCGGGCTGGCATGATCGGCCAGGATAAACTGGTGATTATGCCAGGCAGACAGGGCAAGCCGCACAACCGTATCGGCACCGGCCCATTCTGCTGGCCCGTAAGCGATACCGTTGTGCCCCTGCAATATATCGGGGTAAGCAGCCAGTGCATTGCCGGCAAGCAAAAAGCGGATATCTTGACCCTGGTTCCGGCTCCATTCATCGCGCTGGCTTTCCAACCAGGCGAAAACCTGGCTGGCGGCAATAAGGCAAGGGCCCTGAACAGTTTCAAGCTGATTGTCATCTTCGCGGTAAACGGCCATAAAGACCTCGCTCATGCGGGCATCAAGCACACTGACAATATAATGGCCATCGGCCTGCAAACGCGCCAGCTCGGCCGTGGCCCGCAGTGAAGTGACCGGATAGACCGGCACCCCCAACCCAAAGCCCAATCCCTGGGCAGCGCCACAGGCAATGCGCAAGCCGGTAAACCCGCCCGGCCCCTGCCCGAAAGCAATTCCATGGATATCGCTTTTTTGTAAACCGGCCTCTGCGAGCAGCTCATCCAGCATGGGCAACAGGCGTTCGGCGTGTTGCTGACCCAGTTCATTGTGCCGGACCGTTACCCTGGCATTGCCTTGCTCATTGGTGCACAATAAGGCCACGCTAGAGCCGGTGCCCGAGGTTTCGATCCCAATCAAATTAATGTTTGTCATAAAAAATTCAAAAACTATCGTATATACCGATAGGCAATAAGCCTTATTTGTTACAAAATACCAAAAAAGGTATAACAATACAAAAACACACTAAGCTTGGTATACCGCAAAAGTTTTTAGAAAACCCCTTTAAAATTTGCTTTATTACATTGATAATAGTGTATTACCATTAATAAAATAACATTTTAATAGCTTAAAGCGCCTCATCCGCCAAATTTTGCTTAATCATCCATAAACAAATCCATCCTGATTATTACAGGCATAAATATCAGTTACACAAGAATCACAATTGCCCGGTCTTTTTTTGTGTAACATGTTGTGAAACCCCCTAGTTAACCTTTTTGAAGGCTGTTACATTTCCGGTATGAACACTCAAAATCAAACTTCACCTCGAAAAATACTGGTTGTAGACGACGATCAACGCCTGCGTGATCTACTACGCCGCTATCTGTCTGAACAAGGGTTCAATGTTTTTGTCGCCGAAGATGGCAAAGAAATGTCCAAGCTCTGGCAACGCGAACACTTCGACCTGCTGGTCCTTGACCTCATGCTGCCAGGCGAAGATGGTCTGTCTATCTGCCGTCGCCTGCGTGGCGCCAGTGACAACACCCCCATTATCATGCTTACAGCCAAAGCCGAAGAAATTGACCGCATTCTTGGCCTTGAAATGGGGGCCGATGACTACCTGTCAAAACCCTTCAACCCGCGCGAACTGCTGGCCAGGGTCAATGCCATCCTGCGCCGCCGCGGCTCCGACGAACACCCCGGCGCGCCCAGCCAGGAAAATGAATCCATTATTTTTGGACCTTACACCCTGAACCTGTCAACCCGTACCCTTAGCAAAAACGATGAGGTCATTCCCATCACCACCGGCGAATTTTCGGTTCTTAAAGTGTTTGCGCGTCATCCCAAAGTACCCCTGTCCCGTGACAAACTCATGGAGCTGGCACGCGGACGCGAATACGAAGCCTTCGACCGAAGCCTTGACGTTCAAATTTCCCGTCTTAGAAAATTAATCGAACCCAACCCTGCCAAACCGGTTTTCATTCAAACCGTCTGGGGGCTGGGTTATGTTTTCGTACCCGATGGCGGAAACTAATACCACATATGCTACATGCAGGAAGATAAAAACCATTTAAAAGGTTTATTTCACAAAACATTATTCAAGGCCCGGCTGAGTTTATTCAGCCGGTCTTTTTTACTGTTGGCCGCATTGCTTATTGTCAGTCTGGGCACCTGGCTTGCCGTCTTTTTCAGCATGCAAGAAGAACCCCGTGCCATTCAACTGGCCCAACGGGTCATCACCGCCCTTAAAATCACCCAAAAATCACTGCTTTATGTCCCTTCATCAGAGCGTAACGCGCTGGTGATCGACCTGGCCACAGACAGCGATATCCAGTTTTTCCCGCGCCAGCTTGATGACACCACGCTTGCCCTGCCCAACACCCTATTCTGGGAAACCTTCATCCAGCATATCAGACTGGAAACCAAAAACCCCGACACCCTGGTGGTTGCCAACATGAATGGCGAAACGGGTATCTGGATTAGCTTTACCGTCAACGACGAGTTGTACTGGCTACTATTAAAAAATAACCATTCCGAAGTATCCCTGATCAACGAATGGCTGGGTTGGGGAATTATTGCCCTGATACTGGCGGTAACCGGTGCTGCCATTAGTGTACGGTTTGTCAATATTCCCCTGTCGCGCCTGTCCAAAGCCGTGCAGCAGGTGGCTCGCGGTGAAAACCCGGCTCCCCTTCCCGTCAACGAAGGCCCGCTGGAAATCCGCGACCTTAACCATGCCTTCAATCGCATGGCCCGTGACCTGCGCCAGATCGAGGCCGACAAAGAGCTGATGCTGGCAGGCATTTCCCATGACCTGCGCACCCCACTGGCACGCATGCGGCTTGAAATTGAACTGAGCAATGTCAGTGATGAAGCCCGCGCCGCCATTGACGGAGACCTGGCCCAGATTGACCATAGTATTGGCCAGCTCATGGAATATGCCCGTCCGGCCGGCGCCATTCCCAATACCGCCATTGATGTTTCCGAAGTACTGACCATGCTTTGCCAACGCGAAAAAAACTATACCGAATCCCTGTCGGGCACCCTGAAATTTGACATCGCTCCCGGACTCTACGCCAAAATCGGAGAATTGAACCTTAAGCGTATTGTCAGTAACCTGATTGAAAACGCCCGGCGGTATGGTAAGTCCGAAGACGGCACGGCCCATATCACCGTTACTGCCCGGGAAGCAGGCTCACTGATTCATATTAATGTTAGTGACCGGGGTCCTGGCATCCAGACCAAAGACATAGAACGCCTGCTACGGCCGTTTTCCCGTGGCGAAGTCGCCCGCACAGGGGTAAGTGGTGCGGGCCTTGGCCTTTCAATTGTCGAGCGACTTCTCAAGCACGTTGGCGGCTCACTCAAGCTGTTGCCCAACAAACCTGCAGGGCTTACCGGCCATATTGAAATTCCCAAAGCCAGGCCGGCGCACAATCAGGCAGACATCTGAAAGTGTTAGCGTTATACTGAATTGAATCTAGAAACCTTGAAGAATAAGGAAAAGGAAAAACATGAAAACCATTGGTGATAAACTGGAAACGTTTAAAGTGATTGGTGTCAAACCGGGCTTTAATAACCATGAAGAAAACGGTGTCTCTGCGTTCGAAGACATTACCGAAAGTTCTTTTCCGGGCAAATGGAAAATCATCTATTTTTACCCCAAAGACTTCACCTTCGTCTGTCCCACGGAAATTGTCGGATTCAATAAGCTGGCACAGGACTTTGCCAGCCGTGACGCGATTCTCATGGGCGGTTCGGTTGATAACGAATTTTGTAAACTGGCCTGGCGCCGCGAAAATGCCGAACTGGACAAACTGGGACATTACTCATTTGCCGACTCTACCGGCTCTTTAATAGACCAGCTTGGCATCCGTGAAAAATCAGCCGGTGTCGCCCTACGCGCCACCTTCATTGTCGACCCTGATAATGTTATCCAACACGTGTCAGTGAACAACCTGAACGTTGGACGTAACCCCGAAGAAGTCCTGCGCATTCTAGACGGCCTGCAAACCGACGAACTCTGCCCCTGCAGCCGCGAAACCGGCGGCGAAACACTGTAAAAAACAGTCGGGCTTGAATACAAAAAATAAACCCGGATGTATCCCAGCGGTGCGGTGTTTCCTGATCTGCGATTAGTGCCACATGGGGGGTGGGGGCGGGGCCGGAACCACCCCACCCAGCAGCG
>NZ_JAENGP010000006.1 GCF_016595155.1 Advenella mandrilli | reverse complement strand
GTATCCCAGCGGTGCGGTGTTTCCTGATCTGCGATTCTGCCCAAAGGGCGGTTGGAGCAGGGCAGGAAACACCGCACCGCTGCTGCTTATCATTCACTGCCTATGATTCATTGCTGATGATAATTACCGCTTGCCTAATAGCCCCCTGGCCCCCTAGCCATCAAACATTCCCTTCCCATCACCCCTTAGCCAGCAACACCACCACCGTCGCGGCAATCCCTTCTTTTCTACCCAAATACCCCAAATGCTCGTTGGTTTTGCCTTTCACATTCACGCAATCTTCGGGCAAGCCCAAATCACTCGCGATATTAGCCACCATGGCCGGTGCATGCGGCATGATTTTAGGTGCCTGAGCATGAATCGTGGCATCCACGTTTACCGCCTGCCAGCCGGCCTCTTGCACTTTGGCATAGGACGCCCTTAGCAGCACACGGCTGTCCGCCCCCTTATAAGCAGGATCGGTATCGGGAAAGTGCCGGCCAATATCGCCCAGGCCCGCTGCCCCCAACAAAGCATCGGTAATCGCGTGCAACAGGGCATCGGCATCAGAATGCCCCTTAAGCCCGTGCGTATGCGGTATGGTTACACCGCCTAAAATCAAGGGCCGGCCTTCAACCAGTGCATGCACATCAAACCCCTGACCCACTCTGAAAGGTACTGTCATTTCTTTTCCTGTTCAATTAATCTATTTACTTTATTTTCACACTGATTTAACGGCTTTGCCATCTTCCTCTGGCTATCAGAGCCTGTCAAAATACCGGGTACACCAGGCCACTTCGCCAGACCCAGCCATACCAAGCTAACCCAGACTCTTTCAGCCAGGCGGCACCTTCAATACAACTGCTCGCCCGGCCTGCATTATAGCCAGTGCGCCATCATGTCAAAATCACCGGGCCAGGTCACCTTCATATTCTCTAGGCTACCCTTGACCAGCAACGGCGCGTACCCGGCAAACTCCATGGCAGAGGCCTCATCAGTCACTTCAAAACCCTGCGCTTTGGCCATTAGCAGTGCATCACGCAACAGGCCAACCCTGAACATCTGCGGTGTTTGCGCCAGCCATAGGCCATCACGTGGCACCGTGCTTTCAATCACATCCAAACCACTATCCACCACCGCCCTTTTAACCGTATCGGGAACGGGTGTCGCCAAAATACCCCCACGGTCATGCAACAGACAGGTTTGAACCAACGCTGCCAGGGAGTCGGCCCGCAACCCCGGACGGGCCGCATCATGCACCAGTACCCAGTCATGATCAGCCGCCTGGCTGGCCAGCAAGGTATTAAGTACCGTATCGGCCCGGCTGGCACCGCCGCTGCGATGGATGCTAAGCCGTGCAGGCTCTGGCATGACGCAATCAGTGATATAAGCATCGCCAGGTGCCACACCAATATGCACCTGGCTAATACCGGCATGGCTTAACAAAGCCTTAACCGTATGCACCAGCATGGGCACGCCGTTAATCACGCGATACTGCTTGGGGCCCGAATGTCCGCCACCCAGTGCACGCGCACCAATACCCCCGGCAGGAATCAGGGCAATTATTTTTTCATCCATCGCTTTTATATGGAAAAATTCCATCAATACACCAAAACAGCATTATTGCATACACAGGACCACGTCATCACAACGCCATGAACTACCGCCACCTAACCATTAAGGCTCAGGTGGGGAATGCAACGGAATTTACTCAAACAGGCTTTATACTGCTTGCGTAATAAAAGCATTATGAAGATAAAACCAAACCGACATTCCAGCCAGGAAAAGTCACTAATGGTTAAAAACCCAGAGAACAACATTCACCTTAAAAGCACACAACATCGCTGTTAAAATAAACTCTTTGCATCCCCACTTTCCGACTGCTGTGTCTTTACCTTCAACATCCAAACTGCTTTCCAGCCTGAAGCCCGGCCAACGATTCAACCATCCGTGCCCGGCCGGCTCCGGAGACGCCTGGCTATTGGCTGAACTGGCCCGGGCCGCCCAAAAAACCATTGTCGTGCTATGTGCCGACCCGTTACAGGCGCAACGGCTGGCCGAAGAAACCAGACGTTTCGACCCGCAGGTAAAGGCACGCCAGCTACCCGACTGGGAAACCCTGCCCTATGACGGTTTTTCGCCGCACCAGGACCTTATTTCAGAGCGCCTGAAAACCCTGCATGCTCTCATGCTTGAAGACGTGGACATCCTTACCGTACCCGTTACCACGGCACTGTACCGGCTGCCCCCACCTTCATTTCTGGCTGCTTATTCCTTTTCTTTCAAAAAAGGCGATCGCGTTAATGAATCTGCCCTGCGTGAGCAGCTCATGCTGGCCAACTACAGCCATGTCACCCAGGTTACGGCTGCCGGTGAGTTCTGCATCCGAGGCAGCCTTATTGACCTGTTCCCCATGGGCTCAGTGCTGCCTTACCGGATAGACCTCTTCGACGACGAAATAGACTCCATCCGCAGTTTTGACATTGATACCCAGCGCAGCCTGTACCCGGTGAATGAAGTCCAGCTGTTGCCCGGCCGTGAATTTCCCATGGATGAAGCCGCACGCACCCGCTTCCGCTCACGTTTTCGTGAAATATTTGAAGGCGACCCGTCCCGCTGCCTGCCCTATAAAGACGTAGGTAACGGCATTGCCTTTGCGGGCATAGAATACTACCTGCCGCTTTTCTTTGATGAAACCGCCACCCTCTTCAATTACTTGAAGCCTGAAACCATCACGGTAACCCTGGGTGACCTGGAAGACACCATTGCGCGTTTTCACAGCGACACCAGCAGCCGTTATAACTTCATCAAGTCAGACCGCGAACGGCCGGTACTGCCGCCCGAACAGCTATTCCTGTCGCGTGACCAGATTTACCAACAATTCAAAAGTTTTGCCCGCCTTAACCTGGACAGCAAGCAGGCTTCAGAAGAAATCACCGCCGCACCCAATGTCGCTGTTGCCCGCCGTGCCGAGCACCCCTTTGCCAAACTGCAGGAAATGGTAGCCAATGGGCAGCATAAAATTTTACTCTGCGCCGATTCGGCCGGCCGCCGTGAAACCCTGCTGCAAATGCTGCAAGAACACAAGCTGGCTCCCGACACAAGCCAGGAAACCGTCCACGAATTTATTAAATCCGAGTCCGGTTTCGGCCTGGTGGTGGCCCCCATCAATACCGGCTTTCTGGTTAAGCACCTTAATTTTGCCCTGCTCACTGAAAATGACCTGTACCCCGGCACGGCCACCTACACCCAGCGTCGGCGCCGACAACAAGAACGCAGCAGCGATGTTGACGCCATGGTGCGGGACTTGTCCGAGCTGCGCGAAGGTGACCCGGTGGTCCATGTCCAGTACGGCATTGGCCGCTATCATGGCCTGGTCAATATGGACTTGGGCGAAGGCAATGTAGAACTGCTGCACCTGGAATACGCCAACAAAAGCACCCTGTACGTGCCGGTTTCACAATTGCATGTGATTGCCCGCTATAGCGGTGCCGACCCCGAGCAGGCTCCCCTGCACCAGCTGGGCTCGGGCCAATGGGACAAGGCCCGTAAAAAAGCAGCCAAACAAATTCGCGATGCGGCGGCTGAACTGCTTAACCTGTATGCCCTGCGGGCCGCACGCCAGGGTTATTCTTTCAAGCTGCCCTTTAGCGACTACCAAAGCTTTGTGGAAGGCTTTGGTTTTGAAGAAACCGCCGACCAGGCAGATGCCATTGAAGCCGTTCTTAATGACATGACCTCGGGCAAACCCATGGACCGGCTGGTATGCGGTGATGTGGGCTTTGGCAAAACCGAAGTGGCCCTGCGTGCGGCTTTTCTGAGCGTAGCCAATGGCAAACAGGTGGCCCTGCTGTGCCCAACCACCCTGCTGGCCGAACAACACGCCCAAACCTTTGCCGACCGTTTTGCCGACTGGCCTGTTAACGTGGCCGAGCTATCCCGCTTCAGGTCTGGCAAAGAAGTGTCCGCCACCATCGAAGGCATTACCAAAGGTACGGTGGACATCGTCATTGGTACCCACAAAATACTGTCCAAAGACGTCCAGTTCAAGGAACTGGGCCTGGTGATTATTGATGAAGAGCACCGCTTTGGCGTACGCCAGAAAGAAGCCCTGAAGGCACTGCGGGCCGAGGTTGATATTCTTACCCTAACCGCCACCCCCATTCCCCGTACTCTGGGCCTATCGCTGGAAGGCATTCGCGACTTTTCAGTGATTGCCACCGCACCGCAAAAACGGCTGGCCATCAAAACCTTTGTGCGCCGAGAAGACGGCAGCACCATCCGCGAAGCCATTCTGCGCGAACTCAAGCGTGGTGGGCAGGTTTACTTCCTGCATAATGAAGTGGAAACCATCAACAACCGCAAGGCGCGCCTGCAAGAGCTGGTACCCGAAGCCCGCATTGCCGTGGCCCATGGCCAAATGCCCGAGCGCGAACTGGAAGAAGTCATGAAAGGCTTCTACCAGCAGCGCTTCAATGTACTGCTGTGCACCACCATTATTGAAACCGGGATTGACGTGCCCAGTGCCAACACAATTATTATCCATCGTGCCGACCGCCTGGGTCTGGCCCAGCTGCACCAGTTGCGTGGCCGGGTTGGCCGCTCACACCATCAGGCCTATGCCTACCTGTTAACGCCGGGCGAGGATGCGATTACCAACAATGCCAAAAAACGCCTTGAAGCGATCCAGTCCATGGAAGAACTGGGTTCGGGCTTTTTCCTGGCCATGCACGACCTTGAAATTCGGGGCACCGGTGAAGTGCTGGGTGAATCGCAATCGGGTAATATTCATGAGATTGGCTTTTCCATGTATACCGATATGCTTAACGAGGCGGTACGCGCCCTGAAAGCCGGCGAAGAGCCTGATCTGGATTCCCCCTTTGCCCCAGTCTGTGATGTCAAGCTGCATACCTCTGCCCTGCTGCCTTCTGATTATTGCGGTGATGTACATGCCCGCCTGTCCATTTACAAGCGCCTGGCACACGCCAAAAACGAAGACGAGCTACTCACCATACAGGAAGAACTGATTGACCGCTTTGGCAAACTGCCCGAACCGGCCATCATGCTGATGACCACCCACCGGTTACGGATTCTTGCCGAGCCGCTAGGCATTACCCGCCTTGATATTAGTGATGAGCAGGCCATGCTAAACTTTGGCCCTAAAGCCAATATAGACCCGCTACGCATGATAGAGCTGATACAAAAACAAAAACACATCCGCTTTAGCGGTGCCGACAAACTGCGTATGGAACTGGCTAAAATGCCCGATATCAAGCAGCGCGTGAATGCGGTACGCCAGCTGCTGAAATCCTTATCCTGACTGTTTACTTACACTTAAAATTATTCAAGCATAAACCAATTTATTTTAAAACAAGCCATGACCACACACCTTATCTTGCAAACTTCAAGCATTCTGGGCACCCTTATTGAACATGCCGCTGCCATTTCAAGTGCCAACGGTATTCATCACATCAACAGCTGTGCCGCCCGCCTGATAGACGTAGATCCTGCCTGCCGGGAAGAAATCGTGCAATGGGCTGCCGCCAACCGGGTTGATACGGCCTTCATCAATGATTACAAACCCCTTGCCGACATGAAAGTGCTGGCCATGGACATGGATTCCACCTTAATCAATATTGAATGTATTGATGAAATTGCCGATATGGCCGGCCGCAAGCAACAAGTGTCAGCCATTACCGAAGCCGCCATGCGGGGGGAAATCAAGGATTTTTCAGAAAGCCTGCGCCGTCGGGTGGCTTTGCTGGAAGGCGTGCCAGCCAGTGCGCTTGAAAAGGTGTATGAAGAACGCCTGCGCCTGAATCCCGGGGCAGAAAAACTGGTCCAGGGTGCGCAAGCAGCGGGCTTGAAAGTATTGCTGGTTTCTGGTGGTTTTACGTTTTTCACGCAACGTTTGCAAGAACGTCTGGGGCTTGATGAAACGCATGCCAATACACTGGAAATTGAAAACGGTGTGTTAACCGGCCGCGTGTTGGGAGATATTGTAGATGGCCAGGCCAAGGCAAACTATCTGCAGGCATTGGCTCAAAAAGAAAATGCCACACCAGAACAATGTATTGCCATGGGTGATGGCGCCAATGACTTGATTATGATGGGGCATGCGGCTTATTCGGTGGCCTACCGGGCCAAGCCGGTGGTGCAGGAACAGGCGGCTTACAGTATTAATTACTCTGGGCTGGATGCAGTGTTGAACTGGTTTTCTTAATTGCAAAAGGGGAATAATCACCCGCTGGGGGTGCGATTCTGCCCGCAGGGCGGTTGGAGCAACACAAGCGGGTGATTATTCCCCGCTTTATAACGAAGCCGAAATCCCAATCACGGCATACCCCGTTTCATCACAAAGCCGCAATCCTCATTTTGGCCTCACCCTAATCCCATGATGATAGAGCATACTGCCTATTCAAAGATAGAAGCCGCACTTAATTACTTTTCATAAACTTATGTTCAGGAATATCCTCAACAGAACGAATAGGCGGATGCGGTAAATCGTCCATTTCGTCAGCCAGGTCGCCATCTACCGCTTTAGTCGGATCGGCTTCCACGGCTTTGGTATCTTCAATCTGGCGCACTAAATCACTTCTTTCCTCGCTACCTGCCGGTAACAGCGCCAGCAGCTTTTCCCAGGTTTCAATCGCCTTACGGTAATCACCCTTCTCGTAATAAGAACCGCCCAAAAGCAGCAAAGCATCATGGTCTTCAGCATCAATCGCCAAAGCCTGTTTAAGCAACTCATCGGGCTTGCCTTCAAAGCTGCCCCGATACAAGGCCAACACACCGGCAAACAGCGATAATTCGGTTGGATTATCCTTGATCACTTCCCAGGCACGACCATAAGCAGCGACAGAATCGCCATGCCGCCCCATCGCACGATAACTGCGTGCCAGCATCAACTGCTGCGTCAAGTCTTCGGGGTTCGCGGCGGCTTTTTTCTCCAGTTGCTCAACCGCCCCCAAAAACTGTTCTACATTACCATTCATGCCAAAAGTAGCGGCCGGATTAAGTGCGGCCAGGTTACCCAAATAGTAATAACCGGCTGCGGCCACCAGTGGCACGGCCACAATCGCCCACGGCATGTACTTTGCCGAGCTGCCAGCAGGTGCCTGTGGCTGGGCTTCCAGGCGTCGCATATCTTCAACCAGCTGGACTTGCGCTTCAAGCTGCGCCTGCCGGTAATTGTCCTCGCTCATATTGCCAGCGGCCAACTCTTGCTGGAGCTCCTGCAAGGTTTGCTCATGCACCATGTAGCGTTGCTCAAGAGCCCGTTTTTGCAATTTTTCATATTTGCTTTTTTGCATTACCCAAAACAACAAGGCAACCACAATGGCACTAATGAATAGTCCCAGTAAAATTAATTCTGTCATTTTTTATTCCCGAAATCTTTTTCCCAACGTTGTATATCTTTGGCAATATCCTGTTCATCAAGGACTGTCGCTGTCGCCTGCTGAGCCTGACGACGAATATGACGCCACAGGGAAAACAGCAGAAACACCAATAAGGCAAACGGACCCAGCCATAACAAATAGGTTTTTGGGCTGAATACGGGCCGATAGTGAACAAACTCACCATAACGCAGAACCAGATAATCAATAATTTGCTCATCTGTTTTATGGATGGTAATTTGCCCCCGGATTTCCTTGCGCAAATCTTGTGCCAAACCGGCCTGTGAGTCGGCAATCGACTCATTCTGACAAACCAGGCAACGCAATTCTTTCGCTATTTCGCGTAGCCGTTCTTCTTCGGCCACACTCAGTCGTGTTTCAATTTGCGCCCAGCCCGTACCTGAAAAAAACAAACCTTGCCCGGCAAGCAGCAGGGTAGCCCCCAGTAAAGCCAGGGCCAAACCTTGCAGCGGTCTAAAAAAATGTATAAAGAAATTTCTCATGGTGTTTCCAGCGCCTTGGCAAGCATGGGTTTGAGCTTCTTCTCAAGGGCTTCTTCAGTTAAGGCACCGGTAAAGCGCTCAACAATTTCTCCTTGCCGATTGATAATAAACGTCTCGGGCACACCATACACGCCCAGATCAATGCCCACCAGTCCCTTCATGTCAACAGCAATACGGTCATAGGGATTCCCTCCCATATCCACCAGCCAGGCACGGGCAGCGCGTGAGTCATCCTTGTAATTCAGGCCCACCAGATCCACCCCTTCGGGGCGTTGCCACTTAAGCAGCAAATCGTGTTCTGCCTGGCAACTGACACACCAGGAGGCCCAGACATTCAAGACCCAAACCCTGTTTTTAAAATCCTGCCCGGTCACCTGCTTTTGGGTATGCATCAAATCAGGCAAGGCAAACTGGGGGACGGGTTTCCCCACCAAAGCCGAAGGCAAATCCCGTGGGTTCATGCCCAAGCCAACCCCTAACAGCACCAGCAAACCGGCAAACAAAATTAATGGCAACCAACGTTTCATACTTTCACCTGCTTGCTGTCCGGATTCACTATGGTGCTTACTGGCGGCATCGTTGAACTGGCCTGGGTTTTCCTGACACGATAACGCCGGTCACGCAAACTCACCCAGCCACCCAAAGCCATTAACAGGCAGCCTGCCCACACCCAGTTCATTAACGGCTTCCAGTACACGCGAATCAGCCAGGGGCTGGTTTCCGGATTATCGCCATGCATTTCACCCAGAGAAATGTAGACATCCCTGAACAGGCCACGGTTAATCGCGGCCTCGGTCATGGGCTCCCCCCCCGAGAAATACTGACGCTTTTCAGGTTTCAACACGCCAATCGGCTTACCGTTGGCACTTAATACAAAATGACCAATCAGGGCTTCGTAATTTTGTCCGCGATGACCTTGCAAACTGCGAAAACGCACTTCGTAATCTTCCACCTGTACAGTTTGCTGCGGATCAATCATCACATCACGCTCCCACTCATAGGCCGAGACCACGGTGGCACCAATCGCAAACACGGCCACACCGATATGCGCAATATGCATGCCAATAAACGCCCTGGGCTGCTTAAACAAAGTGGGCAAATAGGCGTTGCCAGCCTGGGTAAGCCGGACCCGATGATGAACCGCCCACATACTGGAAGCCACTACCGCCCAGCAAATACACAAGGCCAACGCCACGCCCCAGCGCCACTCACCAAAAAACAGGGGCATGGGCAAACCCAACACCATGCCAGCGACCACAATACCTATAGTGGCCCGACGTATTTTTTGCCATTGATTCTGTTTCCAGTGCCAATGAACGGAAATAGCCATTAGCGCCATCATGGGCAACCAGATAGGCACCAAGACCTGGTTGAAATACGGTGGCCCAACCGAGATCTTGCCCCCGCCAATGGCATCCATCAACAAGGGAAACAGAGTACCCAACAAAATGGTGGCGCAAGAGACAACCAGGAAAATATTATTCAGCAATAAAGCGGTTTCTTTTGAAAACAGACTGAATTTTGCACGACTGCTTAATAAAGGTACGCGCCAGCTATACAGGGCCAATGCCCCACCTACAACCACCATCAGATAAATCAAAATAAACGTACCGCGCGATGGATCGGTGGAAAATGCGTGAACCGATGTCAGCACGCCCGAACGGACCAGGAATGTGCCCAACAGCGACAGGGAAAACGTGGCAATCGCCAGCAGTATCGTCCATTGCTTGAAAATATTGCGTTTTTCGGCAACCGCCAGCGAATGGATCAGGGCCGTTCCCGCCAGCCAGGGCATGAACGAAGCATTTTCAACCGGGTCCCAGAACCACCATCCGCCCCAACCCAGCTCATAATAAGCCCAGGCACTACCCAAAAAAATGCCAATGGTTAAAAAGACCCAGGCAAGAAGGGTCCAGGGGCGGCTGAATTTTGCCCAGGCCGCATCAAGCTGGCCACTAATAAGGGCCGCAATGGCAAAAGCAAAGGCCACCGCAAAACCCACATAGCCAAGATATAAAAATGGTGGATGGAAAATCAGGCCAATATCTTGCAACAAAGGATTCAGGTCAGTGCCATCAGCCATGGGCGGCAACTGTCGCACGAAAGGGTTGGAAGTAAGTAAAATAAACAGTGCGAAGCCAAAAATCAACAAGGCCAACACACCCAATACCAAATTCTGGATATTGGAAGGCAAGGCTTTTGACCCTACGCTAACCGCCCAAGTCCATAAGCCCAACATGAGCACCCATAACAGCAAGGAACCTTCATGTCCGCCCCAGACAGCCGCCACCTTATAAAAAACCGGTAATTGGCTATTGGACTGTTGCACCACATAGCGTACCGAAAAATCGTCTTGTACAAATGCATAGCTTAATAAAACAAAGCTGACGACCAATAAAGCGGCCATTAGTTGTGCGCTCATTCTTACCGAAGGCAGCAGGACATTACGGTGTGTAGCGCCAGCCCAAATTCCCAGTGAACCACTGAACAAGGCAATGGTTGCCGCTAAAATAAGTGAGAAATGCCCCAATTCTACCCACATACGCTTACTGCTCCAATTTTAAAGTTTTAGCGGTTTGATGCTGCTGATCAATCGCCATTTGCGCCTCGGGTGGCATATAGTTTTCATCATGCTTGGCCAGCACCTCTTTGGCCGTAAAAACCTGGCCATTCCAATAGCCCTGTGCAACGGCACCCTGCCCCTCTTTAAACAAATCGGGCAAAATACCCTTGTAGTGCACTGGAATCCGGGTGGCACCATCGTCAATGGCAAAAGCAACCGTAATCCCGTCTGTTTGCCGCTGCAAACTGCCTGCTGTTACCATGCCACCAATCCTGAAATACTCCTGGCTGCCAACTTTACCCTGCTGCACTTCTGTTGGGGTGTAGAAAAACACCATGTTCTGACGTAAGGCTTGCACGACAAAAATGGAAATAATGCCCAATACCGCCACTGCAGCCACTACCCATAGCAAGCGTTTTTTACGTGGACTCATGTTGTTGTACTCCTGTTTTATGCACAACAGTGCCTGTGGCATCCTGTTGCCGATCCAATTGTTGCAGTTTCTTCAGCGCCTGGCGCCGTTCCCTGGCCAAAACCAGTAACTCAAAACCAATCAAACATACGCTTGCCAGCACACAAGACCAGACATAAAAACCATGTCTGCCCATTTGTATGAAATCTGTCCAGCTTTCCCAATACATACTTTATTCCGCCTACTCTTGCTGTTGCGCCACGGTACTGGCATAACGTTGCCGGGCCCAGCGATTGCCGGCCTCGCGCTGCAACACAATGACCCGTGCCCGTGCCAGTGCCACGGCAATGCAATACAGCCAGCTGGCTGCCACCATTAGCAATAAGGCCCAAAACATGCTGTTATGCATGCTCACACCCGATTTGAAGGAGATGGATGCGCCCTGATGCAGGGTATTCCACCACATCACGGAAAAATAAATAACCGGCACGTTAATCGCTCCTACAACCGCCATAATGGCGCCGGCCTGGTCTGCCCGCTTTTGCTGTGTAATGCTGCGTGTTAGTGCAATAAAACCCAGATACAGAAAAAACAGCAAGAGCATGCTGGTTAAACGCGCATCCCAGACCCAATACGTGCCCCAGGTGGGACGTCCCCACAAAGCGCCTGTCAATAATGAAAGCATGGCCATCAGGGCGCCGGTTGGCGCCAGCGCCTGCATCATTACTGCTGCCATTTTAGTGCGTAAAATCCAATATACAATCGCCCAGAAAGCCATGGCCAAATACACAATCATGGCCATCCAGCTACTGGGCACATGCAAAAACAAAATACGATAACTGTTGCCCTGTACCGCATCAGGTGGCAGTATCAACAAGCCCAGCGCCAGGCCTGCCAACGCACATAACATGGCTGCCAGCATCAGGGGCCAAAACAGTTTTCCCACCAGGCGATCAAACATGACCGGACTGGCAAACTGGCGCCAATTTCCCTTTGCTGTGGCAGAATCTGAAGACGCGGAAAGAGAGGGTAAGGACCTTTGGCGATTCATATTTTTCTTCATCATTTACTCAACCGCCAGACGTAATGCCGCTGCCGCCGCAACCGGAATAAAAAACCAGGTTCCCAACAATAAAGCACCCAGCAACCACCATTCGGCAAAACCGTTTTCAGCGCTACTGTAAACGGCGCGACTGGCAAAAATCAAAACGGGCGCACACAAAGGTAAATGCAGTAAAGACATCAGCAGCCCTGCCTGACGTAAACCCAGCGTTAACGCACTACTTAGCGCCCCCAATGCCGATAAAATACCCATCATTAAGACAATGGCAGCAAAAATAGGCCACATCAAACCAGGTGCCAGCTGATATTGCGTATGCAGCAGCAAGGAAACAAGGCTTAGGGGAATACCGATAGTCAGGTAATACGCGATCATTTTAGCCAATACCATCAAGGCATTGGGAATTGGTAACAACAATAATTGCAGCAGGCTCCCGTCCGCCCAGTCTTCCTCGAACAGGCGGTTAAGCGTGAGCAAATTGGCCAACAAGCCGCATACCATAATCACGGCGACCCCAATCTGCTCAAGCAGCTCGGGGCTGGGCTTGATGGCCAAAGGGAACAAGGCCGCCACCACCACGAAAAACACCAGGCCGATACTCACATCCAGGCGGTTGCGCCAGGCCTGGCGAATATCCCGTTGTATCAGACTGAAAAAAACGGGCATGGTCACGCTTCCCCCCCAGGTTTGCCAAAAACCACCTGATGGTTTACCTTCAAATGGCCTGGCCAGGCAAAATGACTGGTGAACAAGACACTGCCGCCTTTTTCACAATGCCGGTTCATCCAGTGCGCCAGTTGGTGGCGTCCGGCTTCATCCAGAGCGTTAAAGGGTTCATCAAGCAACCACACAGGGCGCGGAACAAGCTTGAGTCTCAATAAGGAAGCACGCCGTTTTTGCCCCTGTGACAACTGCAACACCGGGGTGTCCGCCAAAAAAACCAGCTGCATTTCCTGCAGGGCTTCTTCAAGGAAATTATCGGTAACGCTTACCCTACAAAGACGGGCAGCAAGCAAGGCATTTTCAGTCACGCTTAGCGCCTCTTTCAGGGCATTGTCATGGGTGCAATAATGCCATTGCCGACGCACCGCATTACCTGCCTTGGCCAATGCCTGGCCGTGCCAATACACGTCACCCTGCTCGGGTTGCAACAGTCCTGTGACCGCCTGAAAAAAACTGGTCTTGCCACATCCATTAGCGCCAGCCAAATGAACACACTGCCCCGCCTGTAAACGCATCTGCCATTGATGGCAAAGCAGCAACTGGCCTCGCATAAGAGAGAAATTATCAACCGATAAGGCAGCAGGACTCATACAACTTTATGACCACGACCCACAATGAAAGGATGAAAAAGCGTTAATCAGCCTGCTCACCGTCGTCTTGCAGGCAAGACAACAGGTAATCGGCATCTACGGTTACAAAGGCCAGCAAGAGCTGTGTGATGGCCGGATAAAAATCACTGCTGGTGGGAATTAGCTGACTGCGCCGGGCAAACTCGGGCAACCAGACCAACAGCATTTTCTGCACGAAATCATACTGGTCCTGCACGGTTTTACGCCATTGTGCACAAGCGCTGTCATGCGATTGCTCACGCTCGATCCACTGCGCCATGGTGGCCAGAATCACGGCCAGGTGATCGGCAGGCTCATTAAATTCACGCGGAATTTCCAGGCAATTTTCACGCAAAACATCACGCATTAACCGCTCGACAGAGCCATACATTTGTTTTTCGTCCTGGTAAGCAGAAGCATAAGGAATCGCGGCTGATTTGGCATCAAGCAAAAACTGCTGCGCAAAATCCGCCGCCAGTTCGATACGCAAGTGGGCAAAAGCCGGCCAGGCCGCAACAGCCTGACGCACACGTTTCACTTCGGCTTCCAGGCCAGTTTGCCCAAGACTTTCGTACAAGCCATCAAGTTGCCCGCTTTGGTACAACTGCACCTGCTCTTGCGTTAACTCTAACGACAAAAGATTGGAAAACCAGCGATACAACAAGGCGCGACTCTGGCTAACAGAAGTCCAGCTATCTACAACATCTACCATAAAAGGTTTTTATCCTGAGTAAAATTGATCTGCCAAACAACAAGTGCGAGCGCTTACCTGCTCGCACTTGTGGGTGACTAAGCGCGGTCTTTAGGTGCCGGAGAACCATCGGGCAAGACTTCATTGGGTCCGCCAAACGACGTTACCGGAGGTGCCACACCCTCAAACTTCTCTATTTCCACCAGGCAGGTATTTGCACTTGGCCCTTGGGCAAGCTTGGAAGTACCCACATCCAGTGTCAGGGTGTTGGGGTCACCGTAAGTATCCAGCGAGCCAATTTCAGGGCCAACCGGACCATACCACGCGCCCTCTTCAATCCTGATAATCCCTTCGGGGTAGTTATCCGACACCACGGCACCGGCCAGCAGCTGCCCACGGTCATTGTATACACGCACCAGATCACCGTGTTTAATACCACGACGTTCCGCATCTACAGGGCCGATATAAACAGGCTCACGGCCTTGTACTGTATATTCGGCACGCCTTTCCTCGGATTCGCAGGTTTGCGAATGAAGCCGTTCATTGGGGTGACAGGACTGCAGCCACAAGGGGTATTTATCAGAGTTGGGGCCACCATGAGAGCGTTCGGCTTTTTCCATCCAGATTGGATGCCCCTTGCAATCATCGTATCCGTAGCGTGCAATCTTGCGGCTGAAAATCTCGATAAAGCCCGATGGCGTACCCAGGGCATTCACCTCGGGATCTTCACGAAAGTCTGCGTGTCGAACCCATGGCTTGCCTTCGGGAAACAGGACATAACCAATGTCCCAGAATTCTTCAAAGGTGGGCATGGGGAAATCTTTTTTAGCATTATCAATGCGGCAGTCATTATAAAGCTGTTCAACCCATTGCATTTCCGTCATGCCGCGCGAGTATTCAATATCACGCTTGAAGCGTTTGCAGAACTCACGCCAAATATCAAAGTCTGAACGGGAGTGATACAGCGGGTCTACCAGCTTGTGCATGGCAATAACGCCACGGTTACTATAAGAACCGTAGGCATCAATATCGTTACGTTCAAACGGGGTACATGCCGGCAATACAATATCGGCAAAACGGCAGGTCGCCGTCCAGTTGTAATCTACCGCAACGACCGTTTCAATATTACGGTAGGCAAGCTTCATGCGATTGCGATCCTGGTGACGATGCCACTGATTGCTACCGGTAAAGATGCCCATTTTGTACGGCGGCAGTTTTACCTTGTGACCGTTGAAATCAATCTCTTTCCCGGGTTCCAGCAAGGCATCAACGGCACGCGCCACCGGAATCACCGAGCTGTAACCATCATAGTTCGTATTATCGTGCTTGGGGGTACGACCGGTATCCAGGTTAAGCGGGAAAGCACCAGGCATGGAAGCCCCCGAGCTGGAAACACCCACCGAGCTATAGTGGTGAGAGTAACTGACCCCGCCACCCGGCAAGCCAATTTGACCCAGCATAGCCGCTAAAATCGCGCCCATCCAGTACGGTTGCTCACCGTGCTGCTGGCGCTGAATGGCCCAACCAAAGATAATCTGCGTACGGTTTTTGGCAAACAGGCGGGCCAACTCACGAATACGGTCAGCACTCACACCACAAATAGGCGCAGCCCATTCGGGTGTTTTTTCTACCATATCTTCGTTTTCGCCTTTCAGGTAAGGCAGAAAATCATCAAACCCAAGGGTGTAAAGATCCAGAAACTTCTTATCGTATAAATCTTCTTTCCACAGGGTATGAGCCAGTGCCAGCATCAGGGCAACATCGGTCATGGGATTCACGTACTGATGGTCGCAATCCAGATAATTTTGGGTTTTACTCTTGACGGGGTCAATAGAAATAACCTGAATCTCTTTATTGGCGACTTTGTCCTTGAGCTGCTCCAGGTAGGCATAAGCCTCATGGGTTTCGGTATTCCAGCCTACCTGCAAGTTCTTGTTCAAGTCAGTGGCCCACAGCACAATGACGTTACTTTCCTTAAGAATAATATCCCATGAAGTTCCTTGTGAATATACTTCGGTAGAACCCAGGATATAGGGCAAAATCATTTGCCCTGCGCCAGTAGAATAGTCACCTGCGGTACCCACACTACGGCCATGCATACCCACGGCACGCAACATATGGTTGCCACAGCTATGCATCTGCCCTACCGAGCGCCAGCCTACGTTGGCCGTATGTAAAGCCCATGGTCCGTAAGTATTTTGAATGCGCTCCAGCTCATCATAAACCAGGTCCAGTGCCTCATCCCAGGAAACGCGCACGAAGCGGTTATCACCACGCTCGGCGGTATTACTGCGATGACGGTTCTTGAACCAGTCAAGACGAACCATTGGATAACGCACGCGAGACGGGCTGTAAATAACCCCCATCGTGCCTTTTAAAATATCACTGGGGTGTTTGTCAAACTCGAAAGGACGGATTTCCATCACGCGGTCGGCCTCGACCCGGGCGCGGAAAGCCCCCCAGTGAGCGCCTGACATTTTCCAACCTTTAAAATCTTGTGCCGCCGCCGTATTTGCCTTGGCGGGTGTAACCATTAAGGTATTGATTAAAGCGGACGGCAACACGGCGGTTGCACCTAAACCAACCATTCCGGTCAGAAAGCCTCTTCTGCTAACGTTATTCATAATAGCCTCTTTTCCTTATGGCCTAGCCGATTGCACAGTACTTTCTGGGGAGCCTGGAGCTTGTGAGCCAGTGGCAAAATCAGAAGAGTGCATTTGTAAATATTTCAAGACCAATTTCGATGTATCTGCATCCATGTTGGTAAAGCCAACCATCCCGGCAAACAATCCAGGCCATTGGTTAGTATCGTGGCCCGACTCAACCGGTTGACGATGGCACACACTGCAGCTGTTTTGATAGCTGGTACGCGCGATATTCCAGATGGTTTCAGGACTATTCAGCACGGCACCCGTGCTAACCCACCCCTGGACCGCCACTTTTTGCCATTCAAGACCGGTCAGGTCATCAACCTTGGCTTCCAGCACTTCAATAAGAGCGGGATCCTGGGAAACTGTTTTTTCAAGAATGGCGCTGGTAATGTTCAAACCAAACTCACTGTTCAGGACACGACCGAAACCTTTGTTTTTACGCCACAAATCCAGTTCTATTTTCTGGACATCACCCTTGACCTCTACAATACGAACCGGCGTTGCCACTTCAAGGCTACCCAATTTTTGAGTCAGGCCTTCATCAGCAAAAAGATCTTGCGGTGCTGCGCTGTAATAAGTCACGCCAGACTCAACAGAAACACTACGCGCCTCGGACATGAGCGTATCAAAGGCAGGGTTACGTGATCCTTGCAAGTCAGGCAGCGAGTGGGCAATACCACGGTGACAGTCAACACAGCTGGCATCACGCTCGGCAGCGCTACGCATGATCATTTGAGAAGTCACGCGCATTTTGCTGAAATCCATACTGTTGTAATCGTGGCAGTTGCGGCACTCTTTAGAGTTGTTCGCTTTAAAGCGTGCCCATTCACGTTGCGCCAGTACGATACGGTGCTCTTTGAATTTTTCGCGAGTACCGATGGTTCCCGTGATGTGCGCCAGCACCTCGCGTGAAGCCTGCATTTTACGGGCTACCTTGTCGGTAAACTCATGAGGTACATGGCAGTCCGGGCAACGGGCGCGCACACCCGAGCGGTTTTGCCAGTGCACTGTTTTTTGCAGTTCTGGCAACAGGTTGTCTTCCATCGTATGACAGGACAAACAGAATTGTTCCTCGTTGGTTTTATCCATGCCGAGATTAAACATATGCCAGAACAGAGCCCCGGCAACAAAACCACCAGCAACCAATACACCCAAACCGATTTTGGCGGCAGGACGTGTAAAGATATCGTAGGTCCATTTGATAAAATTTATTATAAAGCGCATGGGCTCACCGTTTTTTAAAATTCAGAACAATATCACGTCCCTGAACGCTAACCTTTACGCAAACCATTGCCGTAAAAACGCAACAGATGCAAAAACAAGACATTCAACGTGAAAACCGGGTTGATAAGCGTTAGTTTGGAGGACCCCAGAAAAGAATTTGCATAAACCAGATGATGAAACCGTAAGCACAGACTGCCAATAAAATAGCAATGGGCAGGCCTACAAATCCCAACATGAAAAACCGCTTCCACTCGCCTTTAGCACCAATCTCTGTTGGTGGTTGATAATTTTTTGCCATGGCTTGTTCCCTTTACAAACATTAAACTGTCATGTTTAATGCATTAATTGATTTTATTGAATGAAACCGATACTACGATAACACCGAAAAACAAATGTAAATTAATGTAAATAATATTTAAACACATTAAATTATTTTCATTAATCATAGTAAATATTTATTAAAGCTTATAGTATCACAAGCGCTATTCGAACAGAATAATCAATAGCCTCTCTCAATTCAAAATTGCCACACTAATGAACACGATGATTGACATGCGTCAAACAAATACTATTTATATAAAAACGAAATAAAAAAGCCGGTTATTTTTCAATAACCGGCTTTTTGTTTTCTTATCTAAAAACAACTAGGCATGTTCATGTTTTTTAGGATGCCGCAATAAATGCCGGTATACAAACCCCGGATAGGCCAGCACAATATACAGGCAAGCGAAAATCGCCCAAAACTCCCAACCTTGGGCAATCGGGTTGGTATAGTAAGCCTCAAGTGCAAAACCCACCGCAGCCACCACAAAGAAAAACACAGTCACTTCAATAAGGCGGTTAAAAAAGGTTTTTACCTTAAGGCTTTTGGCCATGACCTGGCCGGGAAAGTAAACACCCGCCACAATCAATACCACGGCGATCACCTGCATAAGGCTATCTACTGCGGGCCGGGACAGCAAATAACAACCTGCCCCAACCACCAGATAACTTAACAAAGCCCGCAGAAAATAAAACAGGCCGTTTCGATCAGGTTCACCCTGCTGCTTCCAGGGAACAAATGCAAACGCCCTTTCGGTTAGGAACGGAAGCAATGCTGTGGCAAAAGCCAGAATAATCAGCAACCAGATGGAAGAGGCAGGAAACATACTTATAAAACCCTAAAATTTCAGTGATGCGTCAATAACCTGTACACATAATGTCATTAAACCGCCTGGCAAAATACCCAACAGAATAATAACCAGACCGTTTACAGACATGACGCCACTACGGAAAGTCAGCTGATTGCCAATAACCGGTGCATCGGCTGCCGGTTCGTCAAAGTACATGACCTTGACAACGCGCAGGTAATAATAGGCACCAATTAATGAAAACAGCACAGCAACGATAGCCAGATACATATGGCCGGCGGCAATGGCAGCCTGCAAGACAACCAGTTTTGCATAAAAGCCCACCAGCGGCGGTATACCTGCCAAAGAGAACATCAGGATAAGTACCCCAAACGCCATCAGGGGACTGCGGCGGTTAAGGCCTTTCAGGTCACTGATTTCTTCGCATTCGAAGCCCTGACGGCTAAGCAGCAAGATAATACCAAAACTGGCCAGCGTGGTTAATACATAAGTAATCATGTAAAACAGGGCTGAACCGTATGCACCAATAGCCAGTGAACCATCCGCATTCACACCCGACAGCAAGCCCAGCAGAACAAAACCAACGTGTGAAATGGTTGAATAAGCCAGCATGCGCTTGAAGTTGGTTTGCATAATGGCGGTCAGGTTACCGATTGCCAGCGACAGAACGGCCAGAATCATCAACATTTGCTGCCAGCTGTCAGCCAAACCATGCAGGCCTTCTATCAGGAAGCGAAGTGTAATGGCCAATGCTGCCAGCTTGGGCGCTGCACCAATGGTTAAGGTAATCGCGGTAGGCGCACCCATGTAAACGTCGGGAAGCCACATGTGGAAAGGCACGGCACCCAGTTTGAACGCCAGACCGCACACCACAAACACCATACCCAGTGTCATGGCCATATAGCTGACATTGCCGGCCTTGATCGCCCCGGCAACACCGGCCAGGTCAATATGACCGGTTGCACCGTAAACCATGGAAATACCATACAGCATGAAACCGGATGCCAGGGAACCCAGCACGAAGTATTTCATGGCAGATTCAACCGCCACCAGCGAATCGCGACGAACCGCAACCAGTGCATACAGGGCCAGTGACATGAGCTCCAGACCCAGATAAATGGTAAGCATGCTGGAAGCGGAAATCATGACCATTTGGCCAACCAGCGCAAACAGGGTTAGAGAATAAAGCTCTCCGCCCTTGACCATGCCACGATCAATCACATACTGGCGGCTGTAAATCAGGGTTGCCATGACCGCCAGGTATGAGGCTACTTTCATGAGGTGAGCAAGCGGATCGGTAACGTAATTACCATAAAAAGTATGGCCAGCCACACCGGCATTCCACTGATACATCGACACCAAAGTGACAATGACCAGTGCGCCCAGCGAGAGCATATAGGTAAGTGACCTGTTTTTGGAAGGAATAAACACATCCACCAGCAGGATCAACGTTGCCAGAATACTTAACGTAATTTCCGGCAAAGCGAGTGCAAAATTAAATTGATTTTCCATCATTGTCCAGACTTACAGTTTAGAAATTGCAACATGCTCCAACAATTGTTGGAGAGAAACGTGCATCACATCGGTGAAGGGCTTCGGATGAATACCCATGTACAGCACAAAAATAGCCAGCAAGCCCAGAATCAGGAATTCGCGGCAATTGATGTCTTTCATTTCACGGACATGGTCATGTTTGATTTCGCCATAAGCCACACGTTTGACCATCCAGAGAGAGTACGATGCACCCCATAACAGGGCGGTTGCGGTTAACAGACCAATCCAGAAGTTGTATTCAACGGCACCCAGAATAACCAGGAATTCGCCAATAAAACCGCTGGTGGCAGGCAAACCGGCATTCGCCATGGAAAACAGCACGAAGAAGGTGACGAATTTGGGCATCACATTGACCACACCACCGTAATCGGAAATCTGGCGGCTATGCACGCGCTCATACAGCAGCCCGATACACAAAAACATGGCGCCTGAAACAAAACCGTGGGAAATCATCTGCATCACCGCGCCTTCAAGACCGGTGATATTGAACATGAAAAAGCCCAGGGTGACAAAACCCATGTGAGCAACCGATGAATAAGCCACCAGTTTTTTCATGTCATCCTGGACAATCGCTACCAGGCCAATATAGATAACCGCAATCAGGGACAGGGCAATCATGATACCAGACAGGCTTTGTGAGGCATCGGGGGCAATCGGCAGTGAAAAACGCAGGAAACCGTAAGCACCCAGTTTTAGCATGATCGCTGCCAGCACGATAGAACCACCGGTAGGGGCTTCAACGTGGGCATCAGGCAACCAGGTATGCACCGGCCACATTGGCACCTTCACGGCAAAGGCGGCAAACAAGGCAATAAAGATCAGTAACTGTGGTGTATAACCCAGTTGGGCTGCCTGCCAGGTGGCAATATCAAAGGTACCGGTAACGGTATACAGATAGATAAAGGCAATAAGCGTAAGCAGTGAACCCAGCAAGGTATACAGGAAGAACTTGAACGCGGCATAAACGCGGTTGGGACCACCCCAGACACCGATAATAATATACATCGGGATCAGGGTTGCCTCGAAGAACACGTAGAACAGCAGGCCGTCAAGCGCCACAAACACACCCACCATCAGGCCTGAAAGAATCAGGAAAGCAGCCATGTATTGGGCAATACGGGTGGTTATCACTTCCCAGCCGGCCAGCACCACAATGATGGTGATGAAGGCGGTTAACAGCACAAACCAGATGGAAATGCCATCAACCCCTAAATGATAGGCAGAATTGAATGCCGCAATCCAGGAAACGTTCTCAACGAACTGCATATTGGCCGTTGAGGAGTCAAACCCGAAGTAAATGGGCAGGGTCACCAGAAAACTGACGATAGCGCCAACCAGAGCCATCTTGCGAGTATAGTCGGCCCGGTCATCTCGACCGAATATCAACACCAGTATACCCGCAACAATTGGCACGAATATCGACAAGGAAAGCCAAGGAATAGTAGTAGTCATTTCGCCCATCTTAGTTTACCAGCACAAATAAAGTAATTAATGCAATCACGCCAGCAATCATCGCAAACGCGTAGTGATAGATATAACCGGACTGCAAGTAGCGGCTGACGGCGGCAATCCAGCCTACCAGCCTTGTACTTCCACCAATAATTGCGCCATCAATAATACCTTTATCACCAACTTTCCAGAAAACGCCACCCAGCCCACGAACAGCACGGGAAACCACGTTTTCATTAAACCAGTCTGCATAGTATTTGTTTTCCAGAATACGGTTGATACCGGAAAACGCCTGATACAGTTTGGCAGGAAGCTTGGGATTAACGATATAGCAGTACCATGCGGTGACCAGACCGGCAATCATTAGCCAGAATGGCGCCGTTTGGAAAGCGTGCAGGCCATAAGCAACCCAGCCATGATAAGTGCTGGCCAGTTCTGCCATCGCAGGGTGTTCGGCCAATACCACAATTGAATTGCCAAAGAAGCCATTGAATAGCAAGGGATCAATTGCCCACGCACCAATGACCACAGAGGGAACCGCCAGCAGGATCAGGGGCAAGGTAACCACCCAGGGCGACTCGTGCGGCACGCCACCGTGATGACCATGGTCATCGTGTTTCTTGCCATGTGTAGGCTTGGTATTGAAACGCTCTTTTCCGTGGAAAACCAGGAAATAAAGACGGAATGAATACAGCGACGTGACAAAAACACCGATTAGCGTAGACCAGTAAGCAAAATTGGCACCCCAGATATTGGCCAGACCAGCGGCTTCAATCACGTGCTCTTTGGAATAGAAACCCGAGAAGAACGGTGTACCGACCAGTGATAGCGTACCAAGCAGGAAAGTAATCCAGGTAATGGGCATGTATTTACGCAGGCCACCCATGTTACGGATATCCTGGTCATGATGCATGCCGATAATGACTGAACCCGCACCCAGGAACAACAGGGCTTTGAAGAAGGCGTGTGTCATTAAGTGGAAAATAGCAACCGGATAGGCTGACGCACCCAATGCCACCGTCATGTAACCCAGCTGAGACAGGGTTGAATAAGCCACCACGCGCTTGATATCGGTTTGAATAATACCCAGGATACCCAGGAACAGTGCACCGATACTGCCAATCACAATAATGAATGACAAGGCGGTTGAGGACAGTTCAAACAAGGGAGAGAACCGGGCAACCATAAAGATACCGGCGGTCACCATGGTCGCCGCGTGAATCAATGCGGAAATGGGGGTAGGACCTTCCATGGAATCGGGGAGCCATGAGTGCAAAGGCACCTGGGCGGATTTACCCATTGCACCAATGAACAGACAGATACATGCAACCGTGATCAGCTTCCAGTCGGTACCCGGAAAAATCAGGGTATCCAGGGAATCGGCCTGGGCAAAAATCTCGGCGTAGTTCATAGAGCCGGTATAGGCAAACAACAGGCCGATACCCAACACAAAACCGAAGTCACCCACACGGTTCATGATGAACGCTTTCATGTTGGCGAAAACAGCGGTATCGCGAGTAAACCAGAAACCAATAAGCAGGTAAGAAACCAGACCCACTGCTTCCCAACCAAAGAACAGCTGTAGCATGTTATTAGCCATCACCAGCATCAACATTGAGAACGTAAACAATGAGATGTAGGAAAAGAAGCGCTGATAGCCCGGATCATCAACCATATAACCAATGGTGTAAATATGAACCATTAATGAAACCGAGGTAACCACCACCATCATGAGGGCGGTTAAAGGATCTATTAAGAAGCCAATTTCAAATACCTTTGTGCCAACCAGGCTCCAGGTATAAATAGCTTGGTCATAATAGGCACCATTCATGGCCACTTCATACAGAACATAAAGCGAGCCAAAGAAAGAAATGGCAACCAGCAAAATCGTTAAGCTGTGCGAGCCTTTGCGACTGACCGAGCGCCCGAGGAATCCTGTGCCAAACAGACCGGTAATAATGGCGCCGGCAAGCGGGCCCAATGCGATCAGGAGTAAAAAGGCACTAGAGAATGTTGGTGTCATGCTGAAATTCCCCTTACCCTTTCAGACGACCAATGTCGTCAACATTAATGGAATTGATTCTGCGGAACAACAGGACCAGGATAGCCAAACCAATTGCGGCCTCGGCAGCGGCAACCGTCAGGATAAAGAACACGAAGATCTGTCCTGAGGTTTCGGGCAAGCCGTTGGCACCAGGATTCCACATGGAAAATGCCACGAAATTGATATTCACCGACAACAGCATAAGTTCGATGGACATCAACAGACTAATAAGATTGCGGCGATTCAGAAAAACACCAAATACACCCAGGGCAAACATGATGGCCCCTAAAATCAGATAATGTGCCAAAGTTAGCGTCATTCTGAATCCCCTTCTTTTACTGGCGCAGCTTCTTCTTTTTCAGATTTCATGCTGACAAGCCTTATACGGTCGGCGGCATTTACATGCAGCTGATCATTGACATTCACGTATTTGCGGTTGCTACGTTCACGCAGGGTCAGTGCAATGGCTGAAATCATGCCCACCAGCAGAACCAGCGCACCCACCTGAATGGCATACGAATATTCGCTGTACATGGCAATGCCCAGCTCAAGTGTATTGTCGTAGGAATCGGGAAGCGGAACCGGCGCTCCTGAACCGTAGTACACCGTACCCAGTACAAAAGCAATTTCCAGCACCATGATGCCGCCAACCACCAGGCCCAACGGCATATAGGTACGGAAACCGGCCCGCAAGGACTCGGGAACCACGTCGATCATCATGACCACAAACAGGAACATGACCATCACCGCGCCTACATAGATCACGATCAGCACCAGGCCCAGGAACTCGGCACCGATCAGAATCCACAGCAATGATGCGGTTACAAATGACAGGATCAAGTGCAACACAGCCGTTATCGGACTGCGCGCGGTAATCACCCGGGCACCGGCCACTACAAGAACAGTAGCCAGAATATAGAACAAAACAGTCGTAAAAGTCATAGTTTGCTCACCTGCCGATTATCTGTATGGCGCATCGGTTGCACGACGTGCAGCGATCTCGGATTCATATTTATCACCTACTGCAAGCAACATATCTTTGGTGAAATACAGGTCGCCCCGTTTTTCACCGTGGTATTCGTGGATGTGGGTTTCCACGATTGAATCCACCGGGCAGCTCTCTTCACAAAAGCCGCAAAAGATACATTTGGTTAAGTCAATATCGTAGCGCGTGGTGCGACGGGTTCCATCGTCACGCTCTTCGGATTCAATGGTAATGGCCATGGCGGGGCACACTGCTTCGCAAAGCTTACAGGCAATGCAACGCTCTTCGCCGTTGGGATAGCGACGCAAGGCATGCAACCCCCGAAAACGCGGAGACATGGGCGTTTTTTCATGAGGATAACGCAGCGTAATCTTGCGCTTGAAGAAATACCTGCCGGTCAGGGCCATTCCCTTTAACATCTCGGTCAGCATGAAACTGCCGAAGAAATCTTTAATAGCACTCATAATTTTCTTCTAGCCTATTTCCAAATATTGAACGGTGTCTGCATCCAAATGGCAACAATCAGCAACCACACACCCGTTAACGGAAGAAATACTTTCCACCCCAGACGCATGATCTGGTCGTAACGATAGCGGGGAAATGAAGCCCGGAACCAAATAAAGAAGGACACGACAAAGAATGTTTTAAGGCCCAGCCACAACCAACCCGGAATCCAGTTAAATGGCGCAAAATCCAGCGGTGATGACCAGCCGCCCAGGAACATGATGGAAGCCATGGCCGACAACAGGATCATGTTGGCGTATTCAGCCAGGAAGAACATGGCAAAGCCCATACCTGAATACTCAACCATATGCCCGGCCACAATTTCAGACTCCCCTTCGACCACGTCGAATGGGTGACGGCAGGTTTCAGCAACAATTGAAATGACATACACCACGAACAGGGGCAACAGGGGCAACCAGTTCCATGACAGAAAGTTAAGGCCACGATCGGCAAACCAGCCCGTTAATTGGCCCTGAACAATACCGTTCATATTTAACGTACCAGACACCAGCAAGACGGTAACCAGTACAACACCCATACCCAGTTCATAGGAAATCATTTGCGCCGAAGCACGCATGGCACCCAGAAACGGATATTTGGAGTTGGATGCCCAGCCTGCGATAATCACGCCATAAACACCCAGCGAGGTAATGGCCATGACATACAGCAAACCGGCATTAACGTTTGCCAGCACGGTTTCCGGACCAAATGGAATCACGGCCCATGCGGCCAACGCTGGCAGCAAAGTCATGATGGGTGCCAGAATATAAAGCACCTTATTGGCTTTTTCAGGAACAATCACCTCTTTCGTGAGTAGTTTGAATACGTCTGCAAAAGGCTGCAAAATACCGCCAGGACCCACCCGGTTGGGGCCACGACGAATATGCATGTAACCAATCATGCGACGTTCCCACAAAGTAAGGAAAGCCACACAAATAATGATTGGCAAGGCGATAACCAGGATTTTAATGATTGACCAGATGACCAACCACGGTGTTGCACCAATCAGATCGGCGCCCCAGGCGTCAAATGCGGCAACACCATCAGTGAACCAAGACCAGATATCCATTAGACGCGCTCCACAGTGAGTTGAGCAAAGGCACTACCCAATGCTGCAGTTTGTTCGAATGCGTGGGAAATACGCACGGTATTGTTGGCCAACGTGTCGTCCTGCTCAAGCTCAAGGATAACTTCACCGCTAGCGGATTTCACTTTTACCTGAATACCGTTAGCCAGTTCCAGTGAGGTCATGGTTTGCGCATTCATGCGCACGCGGGGGATAACACTGGCCGGAGACAGTTGCAAGGACTCGGCACGGCGAACCATGGCGTCGGTGCGGTAAACAGGCACATCAGCCACCCGTTCAAGACCAACAGGTGCCACGGCAGGCACTTGGGGATCTGTCACGACCTTGTTGCCCAGACGCGCAACGTAACCATTTTGCAACACGGCATCGCGAATAGTTTCGGATGTTTCGTCTTCGAAGTCTGACAGTTTCAGGATATTGCCCAGCACACGCAGGACTTTCCAGCCCGGACGGCTTTGGCCTTTTCCGGCCACCACACCCTTGAAGCTTTGGGCACGGCCTTCGGCATTGACAAAGGTACCGGAGGTTTCAGTGAACGGCGCCACCGGCAACATGATGCGAGCCCAGTCCTGGGCCGCTGATTTGAACGGGGTTAATGCAATTGAAAACGCATTGGTCAGCATTTCCTGGGCCTGAACGCCATTATCGCAGTCCAGTTTGGGTTCTGCGTGCAAGACAATAAATGCCTTTAATGGGTTTTGCAACATCTTGGGCAGGTTCATGCCATTTTCTTTAGCCACGGCCCCCGCCAGATAACCGCCCACCGTATTGGCACCTGCAGTTAAAAAGCCCAGTTTGCCGTTAATACCATTGGCCACCGCTTGTGCATAGGCGGCAATATTGGACGCATCGGGGGCAGAAACCGCCGTATTACCCAGTAATACAGCACTATTGCTGCCACTGGCCAGAATTGCCGCTGCTTTCTGAACAGGATCGGTACCATCGGCCTGGGTGCCCTCTTTTTGGGCCACCAGTGCACGGCCAACCTGGGCCAGCGTTGCCGCCAGCTGGCTGGGTGCAACCGTGATACGGGCGGCAACCGGGAACAGTGGATTATCGCCAAAACTGTCTATAAGGACAATTTGTGTGCCATGTTTAGCAGCCTGACGCAGGCGCTGTGCAAACAAAGGATGATCTTTGCGCAGGGTTGACCCAACAACCAATACACGATCAAGGTTATTGAGTTCTGTAATGGGCATACCCAGCCATGGCACACCGTTTAATGCCGCTTCAAAACCGGCATCGTTCTGGCGCAGGCGAAAATCAATATGCTCGGAACCCAAACCGCGTACCAGGCGCCCTAACAACGCCAATTCTTCAACGGTTGAATATTCGGTGGCCAAGGCACCAATCTGACCAATACCCTGGGTCTCGTTAATGCGGCCCAGTGCTTGTGCGGCAGCGGTTAAGGCGTCATTCCAGGAAGCCTCGCGCCATACGTTGTCGTCCCCTTTGATCATGGGGGTTTGCAAACGGTCTTCGCTGTTCAGGCCTTCATACGACCAGCGGTCTTTATCGGTAATCCAGCATTCGTTAACGTCTTCGTTTTCGAAGGGAACCACACGCATGACCTGCTCACCCTTGACCTGCACGACCAGATTGCTGCCCACGCTGTCGTGCGGGCTGACTGAACGGCGACGGGCCAGTTCCCAGGTACGGGCCGTGTAGCGGAAAGGTTTTGACGTTAACGCACCCACCGGGCATACATCAATCATGTTGCCAGACAGTTCGGAATCAATGGAATGACCCACAAAAGTGGTAATTTCGGCGTGTTCGCCGCGGCCAACCATGCCTAGCTCCATAATGCCGCCTACTTCCTGACCGAAACGGATGCATCGCGTGCAATGAATGCAGCGAGTCATTTCTTCGGCTGAAATTAACGGACCCACGTCTTTATGGAAAACCACCCGTTTTTCTTCTTTGTAGCGGGATGCGGATTCTCCATAACCCACGGACAAGTCCTGCAACTGACACTCTCCGCCCTGATCGCAAATGGGGCAATCAAGGGGGTGATTAATAAGCAGGAACTCCATGACTGCCTTTTGTGCAGCAACCGCCTTGGCAGAACAGGTATGAACAATCATGCCCTGCGTAACCGGTGTTGCGCATGCAGGCAAGGCTTTAGGGGCTTTTTCTACCTCAACCAGACACATACGGCAGCTGGCAGCAATAGAAAGTTTTTTGTGATAACAGAAATGCGGCACGTAGACCCCCAGTTCCTGGGCGGCATGCATAACCATGCTGCCTTCAGGCACTGATACGGGTTTGCCGTCTATGGTAAGTTCAACCATTGCTTTGACCTACAAATAGTGAGGAACCACACATTGCTTATGCTCGATGTGGTGCGCGAACTCATCGCGATAATGCTTTAAGAAACCGCGTACGGGCATGGCTGCCGCGTCGCCCAATGCACAAATTGTGCGTCCCATGATATTGCTGGCAACCGAGTCAAGCATATCCAGGTCTTCAGGACGACCCTGACCGTTTTCGATGCGATTGACAATACGGTACAACCAGCCGGTACCCTCACGGCATGGCGTACACTGGCCGCAGCTTTCTTCAAAATAGAAGTAAGACAGGCGCAGCAATGATTTAACCATGCAACGGGATTCATCCATGACGGTAACCGCGCCAGAACCCAGCATAGAGCCGGCCTTGGCGATAGAGTCATAGTCCATGGTGGTATCCATCATGATGTCGGCGGGCAGTACGGGCGCACTGGAACCACCGGGAATAACCGCTTTTAGCTTACGCCCGTTACGCATGCCGCCGGCCAGTTCAAGCAGGGTGGCAAAGGGTGTGCCTAGCGGAATTTCATAGGTACCGGGACGCTCTACATCACCGGTGATGGAAAACAGCTTGGTACCACCATTATTGGGCTTGCCCACCTCAAGGTATTGCTGCCCGCCGTTACGGATAATCCAGGGGACAGCCGCAAAGGTTTCGGTATTGTTAATAGTACTTGGCTTGCCATACAGGCCAAAACTGGCCGGAAATGGCGGTTTGAATCGCGGTTGGCCTTTCTTGCCTTCAAGGGATTCGAGCAAGGCGGTTTCTTCACCACAAATATAGGCACCATAGCCATGATGCGCATGCAGCTGGAAGCTAAAGCTGGAACCCAGGATGTTATCACCCAGGAAGCCGGCCTTGCGCGCTTCTTCAAGCGCTTCTTCGAAACGCTTGTAAATTTCAAAAACCTCACCGTGGATATAGTTGTATCCAACAGAAATACCCATGGCATAGGCACCAATGGCCATGCCTTCAATAACCGAATGCGGATTGAAGCGCAGAATATCGCGGTCTTTAAAGGTACCCGGCTCGCCTTCGTCGGAGTTGCAGACCAGATATTTCTGGCCCGGGAACGTGCGGGGCATGAAGCTCCATTTAAGGCCGGTTGGGAAACCCGCACCACCACGGCCACGCAGGCCGGAGGCCTTGATTTCGGCAATCACGTCTTCCTGGGACAGTCCCGTTGTAAGGATTTTACGCAGGGCTTCGTAGCCACCGCGCTTGACGTAATCGTCCAGGTGCCAGTTCTCGCCATTAATGCCATCAAGAATTTGTGGCTTGATATGACGGCCATGCAGCGCCATGCTGTTGGACAGGTCATTACCCGGATTGGCAATTAAACCGTGGGAGTATTTATCAAGGAAACTCATGCCTGTGCCTCCTTGAGCATATCAGCCAGCATTTCATCAATTTTTTCCTGTGACATGCGCACACACATATGGTGATTATTGACTAGCAAAATAGGTGAATCGCCACAGGCGCCCATGCACTCGCCCTCTTTCAGGGTAAAGGCGCCATCAGAAGTAGTTTCACCAAAACCAATGCCCAGTTTTTCTTTGATATATTCGGCGGTTTTCACACCATCACGCAGGGCACAGGGCAAATTGGTGCATACCGTAATTTTGAATTTGCCAACGGGTTTCATATCAAACATGTCGTAAAAGGTGGCAACCTCTTGGACTGCAATGGGTTCTACCCCGATATAGCCGGCTATTTCGGCGATCAGATCGCTTGACAGCCAACCGTTCTCTTCTTGTGCAATACGAAGGGAAGACATGATGGCAGACGAACGCTGATCGGCGGGATACTTTGCCAGCTCTTTATCAATCTTTGTATAAGCCTGTTCAGAAAGCAACATTTTTACTATCCAGTTATTCGCCAGTATTAGCGATCAATTTCACCGAACACGATATCTTGTGTACCGATAATGGTTACGGCATCAGCCAGCATGTGACCACGAGACATTTCATCTAGGGATTGCAAGTGGACAAAGCCGGGCGCACGGATTTTAAGGCGATAAGGCTTGTTGGCGCCATCGGACACCATATAAATACCAAACTCACCTTTGGGGTGCTCTACCGCAGAGTAAACCTCACCGGCCGGCACCGGGAAGCCTTCAGAGAACAGCTTGAAGTGGTGAATCAGCTCTTCCATGTTGGTCTTCATGCTTTCGCGTTTGGGTGGCGCGATTTTGTGGTTACTGGTAATGACCGGGCCGGGGTTGTTACGCAACCAGTGCACGCACTGGGCAATAATGCGGTTACTTTCACGCATTTCGGCCACACGTACCAGATAACGGTCGTAACAATCGCCATTGACGCCAACCGGGATATCAAAATCCAGGCGATCATAAACTTCGTAAGGTTCTTTTTTACGCAAGTCCCACTCAACCCCTGAACCACGCAGCATGGGGCCGGTAAAGCCCAGGGCCTTGGCGCGTTCAGGGTCTACCACACCAATACCCACCAGACGCTGTTTCCAGATGCGGTTGTCGGTAAGCAGTGTTTCGTACTCGTCAACACAGCCTGGGAAGCGCTTGGTGAACGCCTCGATGAAGTCCAGCAACGAGCCTTCGCGGTCTTCGTTCATGCGGTCTATGTCGCGCTTGCTGCGGTATTTGGTGTCCATGTTGTTTTTGGGCATGGTATCGGGCAGGTCACGATATACGCCACCGGGACGATAATAGGCCGCGTGCATACGGGCACCCGAGACGGCTTCGTAGCAGTCCATCAGGTCTTCGCGTTCACGGAAAGCATACAGCATGACCGCCATGGCGCCCACGTCAAGGGCGTGGGTACCCACACTCATGAGGTGATTCAGAAGACGGGTGATTTCGTCGAACATGACGCGGATATACTGTGCCCGCAGGGGAACTTCCAGGCCTAGCAGTTTTTCGATGGCCATGACATAGGCGTGCTCGTTGCACATCATGGAGACGTAATCGAGCCGGTCCATGTATGGCAGGGCCTGCAAATAGGTTTTGTGTTCGGCCAGTTTTTCTGTTGCACGGTGCAACAGGCCAATATGCGGGTCAGCCCGCTGGATGACTTCGCCGTTCATTTCAAGAATAAGACGGAGCACACCGTGGGCTGCCGGGTGCTGGGGGCCGAAGTTAAGGGTATAGTTTTTAATTTCTGACATGTTTAACGTCCTGCTCCGTAACCTTCTTCACGAATTACCCTTGGCGTGATTTCACGCGGGTCTATGGTAACTGGCTGGTAAATGACGCGTTTGGCTTCTTCGTCGTAGCGCATTTCAACGTGACCGGAAATGGGGAAGTCTTTGCGGAACGGGTGTCCGATGAAACCGTAGTCGGTAAGAATACGACGCAGGTCGGGGTGACCGTCGAACACAATACCGTACAGATCGAAGGCTTCGCGCTCGAACCAGTTAAGGGTTGGCCATACGTTAATGAGCGAGGCCACCATGGGAAATTCATCATTGGGCGCCCAGGCACGAATGCGCAGACGCCAATTATTGCGTAATGACAGCAATTGAACGGCAACCGCAAAGCGCGCTGGGAATTTTTCGGCGGCGTTAACGGCCGGTGCACCCCAGGTAGAGTAGTCTACACCTGCCAGGTCGATGGCGGTTTCAAAACCCAGTTCAGGCGTGTCGCGCAGACGCGTACAGGTTTCCTGCCATTTGTTGGCCGGGATTTCCAGGGTGAGCTCACCATAGGCTTCGATCAGGTTGAGCTGATCGCCCAGATGGGCAAGCACATTTTGTTTTAAAGTTTGTAAACGAGACATAGGATTTTCGTGAACCTTAGCTTGCCAACATCTTACGCTTCACGCGCAATGGTGTTGGTATGGCGGATTTTATTCTGCAACTGCAACATGCCGTAGATGAGGGCTTCTGCTGTTGGCGGACAGCCCGGAACGTAGATATCAACCGGCACGATGCGATCGCAGCCCCGAACGACTGAGTAGGAGTAGTGGTAGTAGCCACCACCGTTGGCACAGGAACCCATGGAAACGACCCAGCGGGGTTCGGCCATTTGGTCGTAAACTTTACGCAGGGGAGCAGCCATTTTATTGCAAAGGGTACCGGCCACGATCATGACGTCGGATTGACGGGGACTGGGGCGGAAGATGATACCGAATTGGTCAAGGTCATATCGGGCGGCACCGGCGTGCATCATTTCAACCGCGCAGCAGGCCAGACCGAAGGTGGCGGGCCACATGGAGCCGGTTTTGGCCCAGTTGATGACGGCATCGGCACTGGTAACCAGAAAGCCCTGTTTATTTAATACATTTTGATCAGACATAGTTTTTAGACACCGCTTGGATTAATCCCAGTCAAGTGCACCCTTTTTCCATTCGTAAACAAAACCGGCAGTAAGGACTGCCAGGAACACAATGACGGTCCAGAAACCAACCAGACCAACATGCCCGTTGGCAATAGCCCATGGGAAAAGATAGGCGATTTCAAGATCGAACAGAATAAACAGGATGGCAACGAGATAGTAGCGCACGTCAAATTTCATGCGCGCATCTTCGAAGGCCTCAAATCCGCACTCGTAGGGTGAGTTTTTTTCAGGGTCTGGCCGGTTGGGACCCAGAAAACGCCCCGCTAGCAACAGAAATGCACCCAAACCACCCGCAACGAGAATAAACAGTAATACTGGAAAATATTCAGCTAAATTCATGTTACGCAGCCACCTAAATTGAAAACTTGATTAAATTTCTTAAACCTTCTGATTGTATCATTTCATCGGCAGGTTGATACCCAATCACTTAGGGAAAACGACATATTTCATGTTTTTTTATTTTTATTAATGTTAATTGCAAAACCACTTGACAGGGCAAGTAGTTTTTATTAATTGAATATTTTTCTACTATCCACCAATGCCTATTACCCGGGTACCCCTATCACGGCTACGATGTCCGGTGGCAATATCAATTTCTTCTTCCAGCTCAAAAAATATCCGGTTGCCACCACCTATATTATGCGATCCGCGTAGACCTATTTTGCTTTCGTCTTTCAGGCCACTGCCAATCCCACTGTTTTGGGAACGGATGGAAAAGGGGGTTGATTGGCTGGTGCCAGGATGGATGAAATGGCCTTGGGTTTTGCTGGAATGGGAGTAAAAACCGCCATCCAGGGTGCCATAGAGCTGGAGGCTCGTGGCGTGGGTGGTGGCTGGTAAGGTTAAGGTGATGAGTAATATGCCTGCCAGGTGCAGGGCATTCTTAGGGGTTGCTGAGGTAGAAGCCATTGTAAAAATTCCTGTTTCATGCCGTTGGGTGAATGCCTGTCAGTAGTAGAACATGCTTGTTTATTTCGCTCAAGCGGGTATGTTCTTTATGCAGCAAGCTATTCAATGCGTTTTGAGCCAGTATTTTTCTACCATGATATTGGTTTGATCGGGTTACAGGAAGGTGTTTTACAAATTCATTCTATTTGGCAATGCGTTCAGTTATGGAATTTATTCGATTTTAGGATTGGATTCGTTCTTCTTTAGAGCGGCGCGGAAAGTGCAGCCTCCTTTGCTCCGACGCCCCTGCGGGCCGAAGTCGCTGCAGGAGGCTGCACTTTCCACACCTTTTACCTGTTCTAGAAAGTTATGCATACGCCTGTGACAGAGCAAAGCCGCAGAGTGATTGCACGCCGCCAATCAAGAACCCAACATGACACACCTGGAAAATCAAATGCCAATTTAAAACCCAAACAAAAAACCTTTAAAAACCGAGCAGCTATAAAAAAACCACCTGTTTTTACAGGTGGTTTTTTTACTTTATTCAATTACATGGTTAAACCATGTGATTGATTAGAAGCGGTGACGCAAACCAACGTTGATTTGTGTTGCTTTGGTTTTGATACGTCCATTAGCAGAATCGATATCATTTGCACTGTAAACAACTGAACCGTTGCCAGTTACTTTGTATGTACCATAAGAAGCCAGTGCATACAGGTTAGTACGCTTAGACAGGTTGTGTGTATAGCCTAAGCTGAAGATGTTAGTGCGTGATTTTGCATTCCAAGAGTATGCTCCACCAAACCCATTAAGACCTGAGTCACTGTTTTTACCATGTGCACCTTGGTAAGAGAACAGCACTTTACCGGCTTCGCTAACTGGTGCTGACAAACCAACCATCCAGTGAGTTTGTTTGTAACCTTCACCGTAGAAATCACCCAAAAAGCTACCAGCTGTTCCAATCAGATTTGGCAAGGTAGCAGAAGCAGCCGCATCAGTACCTGCCAATGAGCCCAACAAGCCTGAACTACCATCTGAATCACGGATTAGGCCATCACGCTGTTGACCGATACCCAAGTGTAGTTTGACAACATCGAAATCATAGGCGAAGCCCAGGTTCCATGCATCAACGGTAGATTTACTTGTACCAGATACTGAGTTAGAGAAACCACTTGAATCAGACTGAGAAAGAGAGAAACGATCTTTCTGATTCTGATGATCCCATACCAAAGCAGCTTGGATTGGACCGTTATTATAGGCAACACCTAAGTTGAACAGATTATCGTTCTCTTTTGTACGGATAGATTCTGATGCCCAACCACCTGGAGTAGAAACAGTTACATCGTAGTCAGATTTATTGTTAGTACCTGCCCAAGCCAAACCAACTTGGAAGCCGCTAAAGTTTGGAGACAGATATTTAACAGATGAATCGTAACGACCTGACCAGCTTACGCCAGCAGTGTTAGTTACAGCAGCTTGACCGAAGCCTGTACCGAATGGATCAATAGGAGCCAGGAAGTCATCACCAACGTTGTATTGACGACCCAGGGTTACTGTACCCCAGCTTTCGCCAGTCAGACCCAGAATGGCTTTACGACCGAACAAACGATCACCTTGCAGGTGACGACCATTACCCAGGTTGAAACCACTTTCCAGTTGGAAGATTGCGCTGGTACCATTACCCAGATCTTCTGTACCCTTCAGGCCCCAACGGTTGCCTGACTGAACACCGGATTTAACACCGAAGCCACGATCTTTACCGGTTGCTGAAATAGAACCCTGATATACACCATTATAGTATTCAGATACATCGTAATTTGTTTTAACGCTTGTGTAACCAACGCCACCGTCAACCACACCGTACAGTGTTACTGATGATTCTGCGTGAGCTACGCTAGCAAAGCCAGCAACTAGAGCTGCAGTTAGCAAAGTCTTTTTCATTTGTTAAATCTCCGTAGATTTTGAGTGATCAGAGCAGCGATCAAGACATTATGTTCTACCGCTCTATAAAACTCCGCGAAGGGAAGTTGTAGTTATTGCACCAAATTTTTGACTTTCTGGCTACCAACTTCTTCATAAAAACCGTTTTTTGTGGTTTTTATGTTGGTACAGAGCAACAAAGCCGATGCAACAGACCGATTATCAAGCAAGCCATTTTCCCTTCGAAACTGTTAAGCTCACCCAACGAAACACTTTAAGACATACGTCTAAAACCGCATGAATCTTTACTGTACTGCCGATTGGTCAGCACTGCAATTATTAATGCGCGATATGTTGTTTACAACGCAACTACATCAATAAGCCTGCATTTTCCGTGTTGTTAAAATATAACACATTTGTTGTTTTAATACAAAAACGCCCGGCAATGCGGGCGATTAATGTGATCAACAAGCTGCAAATGGTTAATTGCCCTTGTTTATCTAAGGGGTTGCGGCCCCGTCCATGGCACATCTGAAGCCTAATGTGTCTAGTGTAAAGGGGGCTTTCAGGCTAGACCTGAAACCATAGCGCATGAAGGCGGCGTAGTCGCTGGGGTCTGCCACGCCTTCGGCGCCGGCACCACAAAATGCACCCAAGTCCAGGCTTAGGGTACGTCCATCCACTTCAACCTCTTCAAGATTGGATTTTTGCAGCTTGCTAGAGACGGTGGCGTTGAAGTCTTGGGTCCATTCCCAAATAAGACCGTGCATATCGTAAATGCCCCAGTAATTGGGCTGGCCCTGTTTAATGGCAGGTAGACTAGCCGTGGCGGGTTTGGCATACCAGCTTAGGATTTTTTGGGTAAAGTCGTTGTCTTTGGTGGCATCCACCTTGGTTTCGGAAGCGCGGGCCGTGTATTCCCATTCAGCAATGGTAGGCAGGCGCTTGCCTTGGGCCTTGCAGTAGGCCTGGGCCGCAAACCAGGACACATTGGTAACCGGGCTTTGCGCATCAATGGTTTTAGGCAGCCACTGGTCATTTTCTTTTAACCAGTGTTTAAGATAGCCCTCTTCGGCAAACATTTTCTGGATGTTATTGGGCGACCATTGCGGGTGCTGCTTAATGAAGTTGGCAAATTCCAGGTTGGTAACCGGTGTGGTATCTATACGAAATGCCCTGACCCATTCCAGTGGGCTGGCCTGGCTGGAATATAAGGGACGGTATTCACCCTGTGGCAAGCTGGCCATGTCAACTGCCTGCACCTGCATGGCAAAGGCAGACAGGACGGCGGCAATACCGGCCAAAACCGGTTTACAGGCACGGTTTCTTTTGCCATGTGTGGCATTTGCATGTTGAGAAGCCTGCTGGCAATAGGCTGTTGTCATCGTTTACTCTTTAGGTAAAAATACAAAACACTGCCTTGGGTGCACGGGCACCGCAGGCAGTGTGTACGGATTAGGGAATAAGGCATATATATAATAACGTTCATAATATATACAGGACGCTTATCAATACTGCCTTACCCCCACGCCGGCTTTGCACGCCTTGCGGCAATGCTTAGTGCGCGCCGGGTACTGCCTGCGCAGGTTCTGCCTTGCGTTGCGCTGCCACGTCTTCAGGTGAAATTTCACCACCTTTGTTGTCCCAACTGTTTAATACATAGGTAATGACGTTGGCAACGTCATTATCGCTCATTAACATGGCAGGCATCACGCTGTTCCACTTGGTGCCGTTAACGGTAATCTCACCGGACAAACCATGCACAATGGCATTGGCAGCACGTTTGTGGTCAGCATTCAGGTAATCGGATGCGGCCAGCGGAGGAAATGCGCCGGCAATACCGGTACCGCCCGCCTGGTGACATGCCTGGCAGTTGGCCTCATAAACGCGCTGGCCAAACTTGATTTTCTCTTCCAGGTTCTGGGCAACGACCGCTGCAGGCGCCGCGCCGGTATCAACCGACTGGATGGCGGAACCTTCTGGCAGGTAGACCGCGTCCATTTGTTTGCCAGAATAAATTTCCTTGTTTTCAGGGCCGGTTACTTTGATATTACCCAGCGCACCTTTGTTAAAGGCACGGAAGATGGAGTGATCAACCATGACCAGGTCACCGGGCACGTCTACCTTGAATTCAACCATGGTGGCGCCACCGGCCGGAACCAAGGTGGTCTGGATATGTTCATTCACCAGTTTGCCACCTTCAACATAGACTTTGTCGAAGATTTCACCAATCACGTGAAAGGAAGACACCAGGTTGGGACCACCGTTACCCACGAACAGGCGAACGTTTTCACCTACTTCCGCTTTCAGGGCGTTTTCACCCGCCAGGGCACCTACGGAACCGTTGAAGACCACATAATCGGCGTGTTCGTCAATGGCTTTTTTCATGTCAAAAGGCTGCAGACCGGGTTCACCATAGCCACCCTTGGTATAGAAGTCACCTTGCATGACATAGTATTCGCGATCAACTTCAGGCAGGCCATCTTTGGGCTCTACCAGAATCAAGCCATACATGCCGTTGGCAATATGCATGCCCACCGGCGAGGTGGCACAGTGGTAAACATACAGGCCGGGGTTAAGCGTTTTAAAACTGAATACAGAGGTATGCCCAGGCGCGGTTAATGAAGAGGCCGCACCGCCGCCAGGGCCGGTAACCGCGTGCAAGTCAATATTGTGTGGCATTTTTGAGCTGGGGTGGTTGGACAGGTGAAATTCAACCGTGTCACCTTCGCGCACACGCAGGAAGGTGCCTGGTACGGTGCTGTCGAATGTCCAGTACATATAGTCTACGCCATCGGCCATTTTCATGACTTTTTCAACGGTTTCCATTTCTACCACCACGCGGGCCGGATGCTTGCGGGTAATGGGTGGCGGCACCATTGGGGGCGCAACACGCACGGCCTGCTCGATGGGCAATTTTTTGATGGCCTCGGAAGCGGGTTCCTCTAGAGCCACTTTAACAACCGTGGCATTTTGTGCCAGGGCAACACCAGACACCATACCCAAACTTAATGCCATAGAGACCGCTGCAACTAATTTATTCACTTTCATTTACTTCTCCTGGATAAAAAAATTTCCCGGCATTGCCCTGAGGAATAATTTCCCGTTATTCATATTCGGGACATCCGTTAATGGAAATTCTACGGGTTAATTCTGATCAACTTCTGATTTAAATCAAACAACCAATCTAAAAGATATATTTAAGATGTATCTTTTGAAAACTCCTTGATCTGTGTTGGTTTTTAAAAGCGTTTTAATGATTTATCCTGTGTTTTTTTAGATACAAATTTTTAAATAATGATGAAAAATTGCGATACAAGCCGGGATTAAGTCAGTTTCGGGCGCCTTTAAAAATTAACGAAAAGCAAAAAAACAATGTAAGCAATTGATTAATAAAGCATTAAAGCTTTAAATATAAAAAATTAAGCGTTTTTTAAGGAATGTTACCAAAATGATATAGAGTATAGGAAGAAAAAGCCATGTTTTACCTATGAAAACAGGCAAAAAAAACATGAAAATATAAGGTATCAAACCATGAAAACAGCCAGGTTTTCACCTGGCCGTTATACTGGCAAGCACGGGCATTTATTATTCATTAATAGCTTTATTACGCCCTACCCGCCTATCACCCTGCTACCGCTTATTTGGCTTGCAGCAGTTCTTTTACATTAAGCAGAATCAGCTCATTATCATCCTGCTGGTTGGGCTCGCGGCTTGAAGAGAACGGATAGTTATTATCATTACCCACCACAATGCGCTCACCATCAATCACATCCACGTTTTCAATAGTAAAAAACGGGAATTGCAAGACACCATTGCTTAATGGTTTACGAGCCAGTTTGTTGGGATCCTGAATGTTCAGCAAATCAATGTAGGCAATTTTACGGGCATCCTTGCCAGCGGTTTCAGGGCTGAACTCCACTTTGTAGACTCGCTTGAACTTGGGCAAATCGGCAAAGCATTGGGTGGGGTCTTCACCGTCTTTACACGCTTTATCGGGTGTGCCTTCGCCGTTGTCACGCTCAATAATCAGGGCGGTGGTGGCATCAATCATATTGAAGTCACCAATGGCGTGGTGACTGGCTTCCAGGGGGTAAAACCAGGAACGGCCCGTCCACTTTTCAGCCCCCACATCAAATTCCAGCACGCGCAAAGCGGTTTTATCGCCCGACTTTTCCCAATCTTTGGTGTTTTCGTCCCAAACCGGCCCTTCCAGTAGCGGATACAGGAATTTGCCATCCACCGAGGCCGCCATGCCTTCGTAACCCTTGGATCGCTTCAGGTTAACGGTTTTATAGGTTTCACCGGGCGCACCGGGGGTAGCAACCAGATAGTTGTCAGGAGACTGGATTTTCTTGCCATTTACTTCGGTTTCAAAAACCGCCACCACGTGACCGTTTTTATCTGCCTTAATCAGGAAAGGACCAAACTCTTCGCCAAACCAGAGGTTGTCGCCAATAATTTGCATGCTTTCCAGGTCAAAGTCGGAACCGGTCAGGTAACGCTCTTTGGTATCCTCATGAATAATACGGAAAGGCACTTTTTTATTCGGATCGCTCAGGAAGACGGTTTCAAGGTGCTTGAATTCACCGGTTTTCCAGTCGATGTTGTAGTGATTGGCGTACAGCATGGAATCGGGCGAGTTGGCTTTATTGCCAAAACCGTTATCGGTCACAATCCAGACACTGCCATCGTCCATAACCTGGATACCTGAATGGCCCTGCAAAGGTTGGCCCTTAAAAGGCACCTTATGGCCGGTATCACGGCCATTGGATTTACCCATGAGACTGCCCAGTTCCTCTACACGGGCACGGGTGGTATATTTTCCGGCCACTTTCAGGTCTTGGGGTGCATTGTCTGGTGCCTGGATCACGCTGTTGGCTGGTAAAACGGCATGACCTTCCAGTACCGCCGGCATTTCTTGCTGCGCATGAGCAGAAAAAGAAATGGCGCTTAATACCAGGCTTAAGATAGATAAACGAAACGACTTCTTCACAATACTATTCCTTTGAGGTTTGAATAAGGTACGGGAAGAATAGCCAAGCTTTATGACTGGTATATTAAAGAAAAAATTAGGCGCTATTAATTAAACATGAAAAGTCTATGAACTTTTCTGTCGCAGTAAAAAGAGCGTACCAAGGAGATAGGCCATTTCCCAGGAAAAAATAAAAAAACCGCCCAATTTGATAGGCGGTTGAGATATTTTTTTTCAGGGCAATTTTCGTTGCATTGGGCATCCCTTTCGGGGGTGTCCAGCGTCTAACCTTTTTTTATAAGGCGGTGTGGTGTAATATTTGAATGGTGCCTCCGGCGAGAATCGAACTCACAACCCCCCGCTTAGAAGGCGGGTGCTCTATCCAGTTGAGCTACGGAGACTACACAAGCCCGCTATTCTAACCCGAGTTAATAATATTTGCACTAATTTAGCGACAACAACCCATAAATTTATTACCAACAACCCATAAATTTATTAGCAACAACCCATAAATTTATTAGCAAAAAATTTATCACCAAAAATTCCAACCAAGAGGGTCTAATATGGCAATTTTATTTGATGTTCATCCACAAAATCCACAAACTCGCTTACTGAAACAGGCAGCACAAATGATTAACGACGGTGGGCTTATCGCGGTTCCCACCGATTCCAGCTATGCCATTATGGCCCGCCTTGACGACAAGGATGCGGCGGCACATTTACGGCGCATCCGCGGCCTTGACGAACGCCATCACCTTACCCTGCTTTGCCGTGACCTGGCAGAAATCGGTCATTTTGCCCGGGTCGACAACCAACAATACCGTCTGTTGAAGGCTGCAACGCCAGGGCCCTGGACGTTTATCCTGGAAGCTAGCAAAGACGTACCGCGCCGGGTATCCCACCCTTCTCGCAAAACCATTGGCATCCGCGTTCCCGATCACCCCATTACCCTGGCCCTGATCGAGGCGGTTGGCTCACCCCTGCTTTCCACCACATTAATTCCCAAGGACGAAACCGATCCGCTGAATGACCCGGAAGAAATCATGGCTCATTACAGCCACGAGCTGGCCGGTGTGATTGACAGCGGCAGCTGCCCCGGCACCCCCACCACCGTGATAGACTTGTCTTCCGGCACGCCAGAAGTGGTACGAATGGGTGCGGGCAACCCCGCCAGTCTGGGGCTATAAAGCATGAGAAAGCCGGCAAAAATGCCGGCAAAACCTTTTTTTGTGTTTTTTTTCAACAATATTCCCATCTATCTCCTTTAATTCTCTTAAACTATCCGCAAAAAAGCGTTATGCTTAGTGGTTTGTATTTATCCCTGTTCAGGACTTTTTAATTATGGCAGTCGACAGTTCTTCATATCCTATTTTTACAGGCAGTATTCCTGCACTAATTACCCCTATGTTGCCCAATGGCAAGATTGACTATGAAGCCTACAAGAAGCTAATCGACTGGCATGTACAGGAAGGCTCTGACGGGCTGGTTGTAGTGGGCACCTCGGGCGAGTCGCCAACGGTAGATTTTGATGAGCACACCGAGCTTATCCGCGTTGCCGTAGCCCATGCCGCCGGCCGTATTCCCATTATTGCCGGCGTGGGTGCCAACGCAACCGATGAAGCCATTTACCTGACTAAACAGGCCAAAAAAGTAGGTGCACAAGCCGGTCTTTCAGTGGTGCCCTACTACAACAAACCCTCACAAGAAGGGCTTTTCCTGCACTTTAGCGCGATTGCGCAAGAAGGCGATTTGCCCATTATTTTGTACAACGTACCCGGGCGCACCGTTGCCAACTTAAGCGATGAAACCATTTTGCGCCTGGCCAATGTACAAAACATTATTGGTATCAAAGACGCTACCGGCGACATCGCCCGTGGCGGCCTGCTACTGGCTAATAAACCCGATCATTTTCAGGTTTTCAGTGGCGACGACCCAACCGCTGCCGCCCTTATTTTGCTGGGTGCCAACGGCAATATTTCGGTAACCGCCAATGTCACGCCAAAACTCATGCACGAATTATGCGTTGCCGCCCGCATGGGCGATGTACCCACAACACGGGAACTGAATGCTAAACTGACGCAATTGAACAAAGTGCTTTTCATTGAAGCCAACCCTATTCCTGTCAAATGGGCGGTTGCCCAGCTTGGTTTGTCACAACTGGGCTATCGCCTGCCCCTGTGCGGACTCAGTGAACAAAACAAGACTCCGGTTACCCAGGCCCTTCAAAACCTGGGCCTTATTTAATATCAAGGATCAAGATTTATGCGCATCAATGCACGCCATCTTACAGCATCGGGTTTAATTGCAGCTGCAACCCTGCTTGCCGGATGCAACGCCGTTTCTGAACTTATGGGAGATGGAGAACAGGTTGATTACAAAAGCACCGTTCGCGGTGACCCGTTAAGCATTCCACCCGACCTGTCCAGTGCCGACATCAAGCCCCAATACACCGCACCAGGCGGTGCTGCTTCGGCAAGCACCTATAACCAGTCTGTGGCCGCCGCCAATGCCGCCAATGCCCAGGGTGTCAACGTGCTGCCAACCATTGATGGCATTGAAGTGCGCCGCAGCGGAGACCTGCGCTGGCTGGAAATCAGTCAAGACCCCAACATCGTCTATCCCAAACTGGTTGCTTTCTGGACAGACGAAGGCTTCACCATTAACCGTGACAACCCCAAGGCCGGCATTATTGAAACCGACTGGGCTGAAAACCGTGCCAAGATTCCAGGAAACTTCCTGCGTCGCGCACTGGGTTCCATTGTAGACATGGTCTCGGACAGTGGCGAACGTGAACGTTTTCATACCCGTCTTGAGCGCGTTAATGGCAAAACAGAGGTTTACATTAGCCATGAACGCATGGTAGAAACCCAAATGGACCGCGATGGCACCGAGTTCAAATGGTTGCCGGCCAACGAAGACCCCGGCCTGAATGCCGCCATGATGTCCCGCTTAATGGTTTACCTGGGTGCAGACAAAACCAGGGCCGAGCAGCAAATCAAGCAATCTGCGGCCGCTGCACCCGCTATTAGCCAGCCCAAAATAGCCAATTTTGTTGAAGGCTCCACAGCCCTGTCAGTAAACGAATCACAAGACCTGGCATGGCGCCGGGTAGGTAATGCGCTATCTGCTTCAGGCTTCAAAATAGAGAACTCAAACGCCTCGGCCGGTACTTATGTTATCCGTTACCTGGATACCGACACCGGTGAAAAACGTCAGGAAGCCAATTTCATTACCCGTTTGTGGGGTGATAAGGGCAATCTAACACCCCTACCCTACACCATCGAAGTCAACGGGCAAGGTGCCCAGTCTTTGGTAACGGTACGTGACTATAACGGCAACCCCGATTCCAGCACGACGGCGCGCCGTATCTTAACCGTGATTGCCCAAAAAATGAATTAATCTGTTTTCAATTAGTTTGATATACCTTCCCCTTGCCTGCCAAGGGGAATTTTTTGCCCAATACCAAAGGAAAATCATGCCATTTATTCACGCACAAATTCTAAGCGGTCACAGCACGGAACAAAAACAGGCGTTGTTGAAAAACGCCACTACAGCGGTGCAGGAAAGCATTGGCGCTTCGGTTGCCAGCATCCGCGTTACCATTCAGGAGTTCCAGCCTTTTGAAGTGATGATTTCCGGCCAGGAAGGTCAGGCGTTTGCCACCGTTCATGTTCATTTAATTGAAGGCCGCACCGAAGCCCTGAAGGCAGCCCTGATTGCCGCTCTAAGCAAGGCAACCAGCGACAGCCTGGGTATTTCTCTTGACGATGTGCGGGTGATGGCCATTGATATACCCAAAGAAAATATGGGCGTGGCCGGTGGCATTAGTGCCAAGGCGGCAGGCCGCTAAGCGCCTCCGTCGCACGACTGACGAATACTCGTTCTCTTACTCGTTCCCACGCTCTGAACTGACCCCAAAAAGTTGGACACCTCTTCAACTTATTGGGGTTTTTCAATGGCAAAATATGATGTGCAGTTCAAAGTCAAATTAGTAAAGGAGTATCTGTCCGGAAATAGTGGTTATCGGTTAATAGCCGATACCTACAGGGTGGATATTTCTCAATTGCGCTATTGGGTAGCGAGCTACCAGCATCATGGCGTGTCCGGCCTGGAGGACAAGCGCGCCACATACAGTGCCGAGTTCAAGCAACAGGTGCTGCAACACATCGAGCGGGAGGGGTTATCCGACCGGCAAGCCGCAGCACTATATGATATCCGCAGCATAGGGACTATAGGGAAGTGGCGTCGCGCGTATAATACGAGCGAACCTGGGGCTTTGAGGCCCCCGCATAAAGGTGAAATTCAAATGCAAATGCCCAAAAAACATCTCCCCAAGGCGCCTGCGCCTGACGAAACACGTACGCAGCAAGAGCTGCTGGACGAGCTGGCCTACTTGCGTGCGGAGAATGCCTACTTAAAAAAATTAGGGGCCTTAATCGAAGCGAAACAGGCTGCAGCGCTGCAGAAAAAGCGCAAGTAGTCCAGGGGTTAAGGCCAGATCATTCGCTACACCTGCTATTACAGATAACAGGCCTGTCGCGCAGTACGCTCTACTACCATCTCAAGGCGCAGACGGTAGGGGACAAATACGCGGCCACTAAAAGGAAGATTCGTTGTCTTTATAGGTGGCACAAGGGCCGCTATGGCTATCGGCGTATCACGCAAGCGTTACGTAACGCCAGGAAGAAGGTGTTGATCAACCATAAAACCGTGCAGCGCCTGATGCAGGAGCTCGGTTTGACGTCGTTGGTGCGCATCAAGAGATATCAATCTTATAAAGGAATCACCGGAGAGATTGCACCGAATGTGCTCCAGCGCAAGTTCGATGCCGATAAACCGAATCAAAAATGGGTAACTGATGTGACTGAATTCAAAATCAAAAACAGCCAAAAGCTGTACCTCTC
>NZ_JAENGP010000005.1 GCF_016595155.1 Advenella mandrilli | reverse complement strand
ATACAAACACATGACCACTGAAGGGATCCTGTTGCAAGACGTCCTGGGCAATGGCGGCCAAACCATCAAAGCCCCGGCGCATATCGGTCACACCTGCCGCCAGCCAGACGCGGGTTCCTGCAGGTAAACCTAACATGCTTTTATCATCTTCAGCAGTTCAGGTAATAATTGCATATCCGGTGTGCCATGAATTTGCAAGCGAACGGCATTGATATGCAGTTCAAAGTAGCCAGTGTCTGTCGTTGTGGTGACAGGGGGTTCCGGGTTGGTTAAGCACACAGGAACCAAAGATACTGCCTGATCAACCGCGCCGAATTGCCCCTTCCGATATTGCCAGCGCCAGGTATGCAGTAAATTGGCATTAATCTGATGTGCTTGAGCAACGGCAGCAACCGAAGTGTTGGCCTGAAAAGAAGCCTCTACGACCTGGCGTTTGTATTCGTTTGAATAGCGACGCCGGGGTCGCTCGGCCACCGGCACCGAATAAAGAGAAACATCCATAACGCATCAAAACCTAGTTGAATAAATGGACATCTATATTGCTAGAATTTAAAACAGAATTCTAGACGGCACTGGCCGGAGCATTACTGTTCTGTTGGCCATAATTGGAGTGGTGACTTAATTTCTGAGAGGTCAATACCTTTTTCGATTGCTTCAGTCAGTTTGGAGAACCTCTCCATTCGTGCGTTCACCCCAGCCTTACGCACTAACATCGAATACGCCAAACGCTCAAGATCCTTGAAAAACTTTAGCATAGCTTGGGAGTCATTGTGATGTAGTATATAGAAGGCCAATGATGGTGGTATCCAGTCTTTAAATTCCAAACGATTCAACCAACGCAGATGATTATTAATTTCTTCTGCCAGCTCGGTGCTACTGTATGCTGAGTCGGTAATGGTTTCATATGCTTTAGCCATTGGAAGTAGCACCTGAGTCATGAATAAACTAGGATCAGAGGTGGGTGTTACATGAGTACGGAACTCCTTTAATAAAGTACCCTGTGGCTTAGCTTTACGATAGACCATGCGAATATGACTAAAGAGTTCGTTAAAACTGTTCCTACCCAAGGACTCCTCAATATCCTCCCAACTTTTGGTATGGGAATCTCTTAGTTCATCAGATAGTTCACCGATAATCTCAGCCTTTAGGATATCGGTTGCACTAAGATCTAGTCCTCGGCTATTTAATACGCCGAAAATCCGGTACGCCGAATCAAGATCAGGAGTGGCTACAACTACAAGGAAGCAACGCGTAACGATGAATTGCACTAGTCGGACTAGTTCAGATTGCTCTAACTTGCTCAATTCGTGTAGGAAAACGTGAGCATTAGCTCTTAGGCGGCTCTGGGCATCAGGAAGCTCCGAGTTGATTTTCATTAACTGTAGCAATCCATTTTTATGCTGGATATATTGTCGGAAGAAATCTCGGTCACGTTCACGTAAAGTGAGTCTGTACCTAGGCTCAGTCGCGGAAACTACATCGCCTTTTTCATAAATACGTTTAGTGATACCGTCTTGGACTTCGGTGTTTTTGACTGTATCTCTGATCGCCGATAAAAGTAGAGTCAGGGTGGTAAGGCGTTGCTGACCATCAACTACGATTGCATCTGGTATTGAATCACGTTTAATTAGAACGATACTGCCAAGAAAGTAGGGCATGGAATCAATGAGTTTTTGCGGTGCTTCTCGTAAAGCACTTAGCAAGTCATCGAGTAACTCTAGGGCTTGCTCCTCACCCCAGGAGTACGGACGCTGGTAGCCGGGAATATTGAATACGTAATCGTCGGAGAAAATTTTTGAAAGTGCCTGTTCTTTGGCGCTAAGGGGATGACTCATGTGTTTCATTCCTATTTTTGTATTTCTATCGTCAAATACTTACAGTTATAAGTTTTTGTGTCTGCTATTGAAATAGATGTTTACCAGTCGCGGATATATATTTTTCCTGTGACGGCATGTTTGTATTTTTCGTGGTCATTTTCACGTATCTAATGTTGTAGTAAGTTGGCATTCAGGCCCTAATGTAGGGTCAGACCCGTAAGCTTACCGTCAAGCGCACAGTTCATAACTAGAGGCTTCTGCTGCTAACTGTCGTTTAAATTCACTGGGTGGTAAGTTACCCAATGACTCATGGGGTCGTTCCTCGTTATAACTTAACATCCAGGCCCAACTGAGGTCTCGCACCTGATCCAGCGATGAGAACAAATGCGGGTCCAGGACTTCGGTGCGATAACTGCGATTAAATCGCTCTATATATAAGCATTTTGGTTTGGCTTGCCTGGCTCAATATAACAAATCTTGATGCCATGTGCTTCACACCACTGTGTAAAAGCAAGCGACGTCATTTCACTACCATTATCCACGCGAATCATTTTAGGCAGGCCTCTTTCTGCTTTAAGTTGCTCCGGCGTTCTCACCACTCTGGTGGCCGGCAGTGAGGTATCAATCACGATATCCAAGGCTTCCCTGACGCCTTCGTCAATGATATTGAGCACACGAAAGCGCGTACCGTTGTAAAGTGCATCGCTCATAAAATCAAAAGACCAACTGTAATTCGATTCCGCAGGCACCGCCAAAGGCGCTGGCGCACGCTCGGGTAAGCGTTTTTTGGTGCGACGTTTTTGGTTCAAATTCAGCGCACAGTAAATACGCCACACTCGCTTGAAATTCCAAAGTTTTCCATCCAGTCTCAATCGATAAAAACATTTCCAGAAGCCCCAACGGGATCGCGTTGGATCTTGCACGATTGCGTTAAGCGCATCAATGATAGGTTGATCACGTTCAAGACGATGCTGACTGGGGTCAGGCCGGTACCAACTGCGACGAGACAGGCGTGTCAGACGACATGCCCGGGCAATGGAAAGCGAACCTTGCTGAACCAAGTGCAAGGCCGCTTCACGTCGTCGCTCCGGCGTCAGAGCTTTCCCAGCAAATCTTTGATCGCTGCGTTCTCCAAAGCCAATTCTGCGTACATTTTCTTTAGACGGGCATTTTCCACCTCGATGTCCCGCAATCGTTTCAAATCCGACGCCTCCAAACCACCGTACTTGCTTTTCCACTGGTAATAAGTCGCGTTGCTGATGCCATGCTCGCGACAAATATCGGTCACTTTCATGCCTTGCTCAGCCAATTTCAAAATAGCCACAATCTGAGTTTCTGTAAATTTAGATCGCTTCATGATTTCCGCCATCAAAGATGAGAATGGCAGAAATCTCTGGTTTTGGCTTGTGTCTTTTTAGGGTAAGTTTACGAAATTATTTATGAAATTTATAGATATTTTTAAACTTACGATCCCATTAAATTGGAATATGTTCAAGCTCGAGCAATCGGAACCTCTAGCCAATTCGTTGTATAACTTGGACTTTTACGCTCTTGCCGCATATACCAATGCTCTCTTTCATGAAAACCGATATTGCCCGTTTTTAAGCAACCTCGTCCGAAACGGACATTGATCTCATCCAGTGTTGCCATCAGTTGCACCCGCTTTTCCTGCTCGGGGTAGCCAAAAAACAACTCGCCTTGAACTGGCTGTGACGGCAAAATTTCCATCAACATAACACCGGCTTTTTTATATTTATAACCAGGTCGCCAAATGGCCTCCAAGGCTTTTAGTGCAAATTTGGTAAAAATTAGATTATCTGCTGTTGGGCAAGGAGGAATAACCATTCTGCTATTGCCATATTGCCTATCCTTATCAAATGGACTGGTGGTAATAAAAATTTGCATACAACCTGCAATAGAATTTTGGGACCTTAATTTATTGCAGGCAATAGCTATAAATTCAGATAATGCACTTTGCATTTGAGAAAAATCTATCATTGGAAAACCAAAAGACCGGGAAGAAATAATCTGCTTTTTAGGTGCTGCGATTTCTTCCAATTCAAGACGGGAAATCCCCCGCAACTCCTGAATGGTTTTACTGGTGACAATAGAGAACTCTGCCCGAGCTACTTCGGGATCTACTTTCGCCAAATCCAGTACAGTATGGACGCCCATTTCTTCCAACCGCTTAGAGATTCTTCGACCAATACCCCAGACCTCTTTTGCATCAATGCTTTGCATAAGCGCAGCCAGTTCATAACGATTCAATTGAGTAAGATCACAAACGCCCTTCCACTTGGGCTGCTTCTTAGCAACATAATTAGCAAGCTTTGCCAAGGTTTTGGTTGAGCCTATACCCACACAGGTGGGAATACCAGTATCCCGCAGCACTTCACCCCGGATACGCTGGCCGTATTCTGACAAATCACGGTTAAAACCGGACAGATCAATAAAGCTCTCATCAATTGAATAAATTTCCTGCTTTGGGGAATAGCGCCCAATAACCGTCATCATACGGTCTGACATATCTCCATACAGCGGAAAGTTGGCAGACAGTGCCACTAGGCCATGCGAGTTTTCCAAATGCCTGAGCTTGAACCAAGGATCGCCCATTTTAATACCTAAGGCTTTGGCCTCATCGGTTCGCGCAATGGCGCAGCCATCATTATTGCTTAAGACAATTAAAGGCTTGCCCTTGAGTGAAGGACGGAAAACACGTTCACAGGAACAATAAAAGCAATTGCCATCAATAAGTGCGAAAGTCATATAAGGTCTTTGATAACATGCGTTACCACACCCCAGATTGTCCATTCCTGGCCGGGCTCGGGTGCAATATCCGGGTAAGTGACATTGGCTGCCTTAAGCCGAACAATACCGTTGCGGCAATACAAACGCTTGACTGTTACCTCTCCATTGATTTCGGCTATCACAATATGGTTATGCCTGGCGGTCAGGGAGCGGTCCACAATCAAATGATCACCGTCGTCGATGCCCGCCTCCACCATGGAATGCCCCTTGACACACATGTAATACGTAGATGTTGGGTGCTTAACCAGGATTTCACCAATATCTATTCGGTTAACGGCCATATCCTGGGCCGGAGAAGGAAACCCGGCAGGGGTTTTGGCGTCTATATTGCCAATTGAGACTGGGCTGACAACAAGCGGAAAAAGTTCTGAAGTGATATTCATAGCATAATATACTGTTTATTTATACAGTATATTATGCCATTTTTTACCCATGATTTGTGTTGAAGATCTATTTGAATTTACAGATTAGATCAATCATCAAATCCAAGAGAAGGCTCAGTTCGCACGTCACTATGATTCTGATCCTTGAAATTTACCATAGTCGATTTTTGGGCTGCTTCGGACATCTCATCAGTAAATGGTTTTATTGTCCAACTTCTCAAATACTGACTCAGATTGCTTTTCTCCACTATCCCCACGTCCTGCCCAGCCTGAAGGCAATTCATAAAAATCGGCCTCTTTACAGCCTGTAATTGTTAATTGGCCATGGTTATATACAACCACTGTCATAGCGTTATGCGCAACCTCCCAACCTTCAGGATAATTTGGTTCTTTAAAGGAAATACCATCAAAACCCGCCTCTAAGACTGCCTGGCGTAATTGATAACCCACTCCCATATCTCCAACACTACTTTCAAACAATACCCTGATAGTCTCCGGCGCCTTAGTAAGGTCCAAGATACGAACACCTTCATTCAATTTAACTGACAAAATCACCCCGCGCGAGACATGGTATTTGTCTGCTTCTATGTACTTTTTCTGTATTAACATCTCAACAACTAGTTTTGCAGAAGATGTACGGGCAAAAAAACGACCATATCCATTGGGATCTGTAGTCAGATACACACCCTTCCCCTGATGATAATATCCAGCCCCACGGTCTACACGACAAATAGCTGGATCACGAAAAGTATCAAAGTATTCAACCGTACCGTGATAAAGCTCAGAATGAATTTCAGTTTGAGTTGCTTGCATATTATTTCCACAAAAAAAATTAAGTTTTTCTTCCTGCTGACCGAGCCCGAAGATTTTTGAGCCTGATTCAAAAAATTGGTATTGATTCCTCTATCTGGTGTTTCGGTGGTAAGCCGCCGTTCCCGTGAGTTTCTTCGCCCTTGCCGTACTGAATCACGCAATGACAAGCGGAAAGGGACCGTGGAATAATAGGAGGGCCCCGCTTGCGGGAGGTGCCTGTTATGCCGCGAAAGCCCTTGAAGCGCAGGAGTGGAGTGATACAGTCGGCGCTTTTGGGCCAAGAAACTCTCGGGAATGGCATTAGCCGTAACCGCTGCATCCGGGGGTTAACACCAGCCGTGCGGCGAGCACCCATAGGCCGTTTACGGCCACTAACCTCTTAGCTACCTACAAGTAATTGGAGTATTTGACCAAATAAAAAAAAGGCCGCTAATGCGGCCCTACTGCTGATTAAAAAAGTTGTAATTGATCGGCAGTTAATAAGCTTTCAATGCTTGGCACTGGCATAATCAATTCAGACTCTGCCGTATCAGGCTGTTTATTGGTCATATCTGATTGCTGTAACTTCCAATGCCAGCCACCCATAATATGGGCTGGAGTATACCAATGCTGCCACTCTTCAACAGTAAGTACATTGCCGTGTATAACGACTGCCGGTATATGTAGCAAAGCCAGCTGTACAAATGTCATGTGTACACAACGGCTATCAATATCTGTTGCTGTCACATGTAGCTCTCGTTGATAACTATATCCTGCCTCAGCAATTGTCCTGGCATAGGCAAGGATCATGCCCCCTGCCCCAGCCGTTGGCTCAGCCAATCGGACGTACCCTCGTTGCCTGATAATGTCATATCCGTTTTTAGGCGTAAGCATTTGAGCCATCATCAACGAGACTTCAAATGGTGTAAAAAACTGTCCAGAATTTGAGTTCCCCATGTTCAGCATCATAAAAATCTTACCGAGGACATCAATGATCTGACCGTTCTCTACATGCTTCTCAAAAGCCATGACAAGATGTGAAAAAGCCTGTACCAGTCCGTTAAGTTCCTTCTTGTCGTAGTGATTAACGATACTCAGGTAACGTGTTTCCCTGGCTTCAAATTGCGCCCTATCAGCTCTGGCTAATGCAATGGCGCATATCTCAACCCAATCAGACCAAACACGATCTAACCCATATGTCCTGGATAATGCTTCAATGATTTTGACAATGGCTTGTTGATGTTCATCTGCTGTATTTAAAATTTTGTTTTGTTGAATTGTATTCATAACGGACTCCAAAAGGATTTTGGCGAGATTGCCTATCCTTTTGGAGTCACGCCGCAGCGCAGCCGTCAAGGGTTTTAATGGCCGACAGGCCACAAGCACACAGTGCGCAGCCCTGGACGGCGAGAACGGTGTGGCATCATGACGGATAGCAAGACCGCCCCACCGATGAATTTGTGGGGCTGGAGTTAGAAATATACCGTCTCCCTACGGCGCCTATTAGCACCTTTGGTAATATCGTCTCATGCCTTTATATCCTAAATCGTAGCCATGATATCTACATCTACTGTACTCTAAACATCTTAATGCAAACTCATTTGTAAGCGTTCGGCCATCTCATCTTGACAGCGGTTTTCTTTAACCTGTTTTTTTTACATCGCTGTCTGTGGTTGCCAATTATGCGGCAACAGTTCAGCAATACGGCTGGCGGGCTGAGTGGGCAAGCGTGTGAGGACATCCTTCATCCAGTTTGGGTCGATGTATGACCTTCAGCTTAATGAAGTATGGAACTTGGTATTGGCCTGCAAAGAATGTAATCGTTGGCAAGACGGAGGAAAAGCCAGCAACCTGCCTCAAAAGAAATTTCTTGATCGATTACATCATCGCAATGAATACCTAATTGAAAGCAATCACCCGCTGAAGGAAACCTTGCATAGCGATATGGGAGCAACAACCGCCGCCCTCACCTGGTGATTGCATCTTACGTCGCCAATTTCGGCTTAAATCGGCAAATATCGTTTGACATCGACCCGCAGCAAAGATATTATTACATCATCATGCAGGATAACTTTGTCTTGCCTATCTGTTCACGCTGCCTGCTAAACATCCATGACCGAACTCGACGACCGTTGGCTGTCTATCCACGACATTTGCAAGTACCTTGGGGTCAGCAACGACACCGTGTACAAGTGGATCGATAAGCACGCCATGCCTGCTCACCGGATGGGCAGGCTATGGAAGTTCAAGCGTGACGAAGTAGACGCCTGGGTCAAAGCCGGTGGCGCGGCAGAGCATCACGAATGAACAGCATTACTCCGCTTTCCAAAGACTACCGCATGTCCTTCACAGCAGCCAGCCTCTGTATCAGCGATTCCGCAATACTGGCAGGGCGCTATCTGGATCAGGGCGACTGGGAGCAAGTACGCAACGGGGCTTTCGCCGAGAATCTACTGCAGGTCAGGACACAAAGCTCCTTACGTCGCCTGCTGCGCGAGCTGACGACTCGTCTGGAAACCCTCAGTCCCGCGGAACTGGAGTTACTAACCAAAGCCACCGAACCGCATCAAGCTCAGGTCCTATGGTTGGCTGTCTGCCGCTGCTACCCCTTTGTTGCCGAGTTCGCTGCCGAAGTGGTACGCGAACGTTATTTGTCATTGAAGTATGAGCTGCCACTCGGTGAGTTCGATGCCTTTTTCAACCGCAAGGTGCAATGGCATCCTGAACTTGATTCGATCAGCCCATCCACACACAACAAATTACGTCAGGTGTTGTTCCGCCTGCTGCGCGAAGCAGGTTTGCTGTCTGCACAACGCACCATTCAGGGTGTTCAGCTTAACCCCCAACTCGCGCAATTGCTCCGTCAGGGTCGTCCCGAAGAAGCCCTGTACTTCCCCACTTTCGACACACAGATCAAGACCTGACCCATGCCTCACGACATCGCTCGCCGTCCAATAAAAGAACGCTTTGACCACCTTTGTGCGGTCATGTCGGGGCAACGCTTTCTGCAAAAGCAAGGGTTGGGTAATGAGGTGCCCTTCTTCATCTGCCCCTACCCGCCTGAAGAGGCGGTGGCGATGGACCGCCTACGCAGGCAACTGACCCAGCATCTTGAGCAAAAGGGTGTTCAGGTTCTGGAGATCAATCTTTACGACCTGGCCATCGAGCTTCTGCATACACGCGGTATCTGGGAACAAATACTGGAAGTAGAACCTACCGTCACTAAGGACGAGCTCAAGGAGCTGTTGCAGGGCGTGCTGGACCCTGAAAGCCACCTGGTGCCCGCCATTGCACAGAAGTTGGCCACGCACACTTTCGACATCCTATTGTTGTCCGGTGTAGGCGAAGTCTTCCCCTACATTCGTTCCCACAACGTGCTGAACAACCTGCAAAGCACAGCGAAAGAAAAGCCCACTGTCATGTTCTTCCCCGGCGTGTATACCCAGTCGCAGATATCCGGCGCGTCGCTGGATCTGTTCGGACGCCTGCACGATGACAAGTACTACCGGGCCTTCAACATCTATCACTTCGAAGTATGAACGAGGAAAGCGGCATGCATTTGAAAACCATTTTCAGCAAACCGGTCGATCGCCCCATCGAAGGCGTCATCAAGGCCGACGATGAAGCCAGCCTGCGCCTCGAAATCGAGGAATATGTCCTCACCAACGAGGTGGAAAAGCGCTTGGAGGCTTTTCTTGAGGCCTACAACAACTACACCCATGCGAACGGGGTGTGGATATCCGGCTTCTTCGGCTCTGGTAAGTCGCACTTGCTGAAAATGCTGGCCCTGGTGCTGGAAAACCGCTCAATAGACGGGGCCAACACGCTGGATCTGTTCTTGCCCAAATGCGGTAGCAACGAGATGCTACGCGCCGACCTGAAAAAGGCCGTAGCCGTTCCATCAAAGAGCATTCTGTTCAACATCGACCAGAAAGCCGCCATCATCAGTAAGACTGAAATTGATGCCCTGCTATCAGTGTTCGTGAAGGTCTTCGATGAGATGTGTGGCTACTACGGCAATCAGGGTCACATTGCCCAGTTCGAGCGCGACCTTGATAGTCGAGGCCAATACGAAGCCTTCAAACAGGCATTCGAGGCGGTCGCCGGCAAACCCTGGCACATCGGGCGCGAACAGGCCCTGCTCGAAAATCGCAACATTGCGCAAGCCTATGCTCAGGCCACCGCAACCGAGGCAGACCAGGCATTGGGCATTCTAGACAAATACCGTGCCCAGTATCGGGTGTCCATTGAAGACTTCGCCGAGCAGGTGCGGCGCTGGGTAGACCAACAAGGGCCGGAATTTCGCCTGAACTTCTTTGTCGATGAAGTGGGGCAATACATTGCCGAGAACACCAAGCTGATGACCAATCTGCAGACCATTGCAGAAAGCCTGGCGACCAAATGCCGTGGCCGTGCTTGGATCATTGTCACGGCGCAAGAGGACATGAGCACCGTTCTGGGCGAAATGAACAAGCGCCAGGAGAACGACTTCACCAAGATTCAGGCGCGTTTTGCCAATCGCATGAAGCTAACGTCCCAGGACGTTGCCGAAGTGATCCAAAAGCGCCTGCTGGCGAAGACGGAAGACGGCGCCACCCAACTCGCGCAGATCTACCATGCGCAATCGAACAATTTCAAAACCCTGTTCGATTTCACGGATGGCAGTCAGCACTATCAGAACTTCCGCGACCAGGATCACTTCGTCAATAGCTACCCCTTCATTCCGTATCAGTTTTCACTGTTTCAGGCAGCCATACAGAACCTATCGAAACAGAACGCCTTTGAAGGCAAGCACAGCTCTGTGGGTGAACGATCCATGTTGGGCGTATTCCAGCAAGTCGTCATACAGATCCGCGACACCGATGTGGGTCAGTTGGCTACATTTGACCGAATGTTCGAAGGCATCCGCACGGCGCTGAAATCCAACATTCAACGCGCCATCCTGCAGGCAGAGCAACACCTGGGAGATGAATTCGCAGTACGCCTGCTGAAAGCGCTGTTCCTGGTCAAGTATGTAAAGGAGTTCAAGCCCTCGATACGCAACCTGTGCGTATTGATGCTGGAAGGTTTTGAACAAGACCTGCCCGGCCTGAAGCGCCGCGTGGAAGAAGCGCTTAACCTGCTGGAAAGCCAGACTTACATCCAGCGTAACGGCGAACTGTTTGAGTTCCTGAGCGACGAAGAAAAAGACATCGAGCAGGAGATCAAAAACACCGATGTCGATACCACCGACGTTGCCGAAGAGCTTCAGAAAATGGTGTTTGATCAGGTGCTGGGGCAGCGCAAGATCCGTGTGAGCCTGGGTACTTCAGCCAACCAGGGGCAGGATTACTCCTTCGCCCGGCGTCTGGACGACCGCCTGCACGGCCGCGACCACGAACTGAGCATTCACGTGATCAGCCCGTTTCATGAGCACGTGGAAAGCGAGCAGATGCTGCGCACTGCTTCGGCCTACCAGATGGAAGCGCTGTTTGTCGTGATGCGGCCTGACGAACAGTTGATGCGCGAACTGCTGATGTACAAGAGAACTGAACGCTACATCCGGCAGAACATTTCCATTACCCAGAATGAAACCACCAAACGCATTCTGTATGACAAAGGCCACCAGAATCAGCAGCGCGAAGCGCGCATCCGCCTGCTGGTGCACGAGCTGATCGGCAACGCCAGGCTGATGATTGCCGGGGCCGATGTCGAAGTCACGGCGAATGAACCTGCCACACGCATCACCCGCGGCTTCCATGAATTGGTTACCCGGGTGTACCCCAACCTTTCCATGCTGCGCGGCGTCGTTTACACCGAAAACGATATCCGCCGCTGCCTGGAACTGGCCACTGATGGCCTGATTGGCAATGATGCCGCTACCCTGCCCGAATCCGAGCAGGAAATTCTGGCCTTTATTCACGGCAACCAGCGCGAAGGCGTTCGCACCACACTCAAGAGCGTGCTGGAACGGTTCGAGCGCAAGCCTTACGGCTGGTACTACGCCGCGATCTTGTGCCTGACGGCCAACCTTTGGGCCCGCGGCAAACTGGAAGCACGCAGCGACAGCAACCTGCTGGAAACCGACGCCCTGGAACAAGCCCTGCGCAACACCAGCGCCCACGGGCATTTGGTGTTAGAGCCACAGATTGAGTTCACTGCGTCTCAAGTTCGGGCGCTGAAAGAATTCCATGAGGAGTTCTTTGGCCCACCCAGCAGCAGCGAAGCCAAAGCCCTGGGTAAGGAAGCCTCGGCCAATGCTCAGCGCCTGATAAACGAAAAAATCAAACCGCTGCTTTCACAGGCAGACCGTTTTCCATTCCTGGAAAACCTGCAACCGATACAACAGACCTTCCAGGACTTGGCCGGCAAGCCTTACACATGGTGGCTGACCGAACTTCGCCAGCAAGAAGACAAGCTGCTGGCCCTGAAAGAAGACATCCTGGACCCCATCCTCAGTTTTATGGGGGGATCACAGAAAGAGATCTACCTGGAAGCTCGAAACCTGTTGCAGTCACAGGAATCGAACTTTCACTACCTTGAAAGCGACACGCCAAAACAGATCCAGACCATTCTGGCTGACCCCAAGTGCTACCGCAGCAACCGCATGCAGCAGCTCAAGGGGCTGGTCGACACCTTACGTGCAGAAGTCACTACTGCAGTAAAGCAGGCCACGGAACAGGCGATTGCAAAACTGAGCCGTTTGCAATCCCGACTGCAAGGCATGGAAGAATACCAAGCCTTGCCAGCACCGAGGCAGGAAGAACTCGACAAACCCTTCCAGGACTTGCAACAGTACGTTGAACAGACAACGCTGATCGCGGCCATCAACGACCGCATGCACCACTTCGAAGACCAGGGTTATGCCACGCTGCTGACAAAGACCGCAGCTATGGCGCAGCAAACCCGTACCCCCGAGCCTGTCAGCGCGGGCTCAGACAACAGCAACCGCATTCAAGATGTACCACAGCCGTCTGCGCCGACGCCCGTACCGCCTGCCGCCCCAAAAATCGTACCGGCCCGCAGTTTAAAACCCGACTACCCCAAGGCGTGGCTGGCAACAGAAACCGATATCGATAATTACCTAGATGCCTTACGCAAAGCCTTGCTCAGCGAAGTGCAGCAAGGTCACAAAGTACAGATTTAAAGGGCAGGAAGGATGGACACCTCAAAATTAAAGAAGTTCGCTCAGTTCGCCCGTAGCAGTTTGATCGAACAAGTGGATTTGAAGCTCGATACGGTGCTGACCACAGACAGCCTGGCTCGCCGTGAAAGCGCTGAAGCGGTAAAGGCATTGGAAAAAGCCATTTCCAACAATAGCCGGGAATACGTGATTGAACGCGTGGCCTACATCTGGTTCAACCGTTTCTGCGCCCTGCGCTTCATGGATGTGAACCGCTACACGCGGGTAGGCGTGGTGTCACCCACCGAAGGCCAATTTCAGCCCGAGATTCTGGCCGAAGCCAAGATGGGCCATATCGACGAAGACATGGTGCCTGCCGCTGTTCGCCAGGAAATACAAGGCTTGCTGTCGGGCCGCACCCCCAGCCGCGACTCACAAGGCGAAGCCTACCGCCTGCTGGTGGTCGCCGCCTGCCGCGACTGGCACCGGAACATGCCTTTCCTGTTCCAGCACATCGACGACTACACCGAACTGCTGCTCCCCGATGACCTGCTGTCGGAGAATTCCATCCTGGCCTACACCCGCGAGGCCATGACACCAGACGCCTGCGAAAGCGTGGAAGTGATTGGCTGGCTGTACCAGTTCTATATTTCTGAAAAGAAAGACCAGATCTTTGACGGCCTGAAAAAGAACCAGAAGATCACTCCCAGTAATATTCCCGCCGCCACCCAGCTCTTCACCCCCCACTGGATCGTGCGTTATTTGGTGCAGAACTCGCTGGGGCGCCTGTGGCTGCTGAACCGGCCCCAATCGCGTCTGGCCGAACAGATGGAATACTACATTCCACCGGAACAACCCGACACCGACTTCCTGAAGATAAACGGGCCGGAAGAGATCAAAGTCTGCGACCCGGCCTGCGGTTCCGGCCATATGCTGACCTATGCCTTCGACCTGCTCTACGACATCTACGAGGAAGAGGGCTACGACCCGTCAGAGATTCCGGAAAACATCCTGACCCACAACCTGTACGGCATTGAACTGGATGAACGCGCCGGTGAGCTTGCCGCCTTCGCCCTGACCATGAAAGCCCGCGAACGCCAACGGCGGTTTTTCAGCAAGGGCATACGCCCCAATATCTGCGTGCTGGAAAAGATCGCATTCGACGATGATGTATTGACCGAATACATGATCGCAGTGGGCAAAGACCTGTTCACGCCGGAACTGCGCAAGACGCTACGGCAGTTCGATGAGGCCGATAACTTCGGCTCGCTGATTACGCCCAAAGCCAGCAACGTAGCTGATATTCTGGCGACTCTTGAAACCAAGGACATGGGTGGCAGGCTGTTCTTGGCAGAAACCCACCAGCGTGTGTTGACTGTGCTGCGCATGGCGGATTACCTCAGCCCACGTTACGCCATCGTAGTGGCAAACCCACCCTACATGGGCGGCAAAGGAATGAATCCACGCTTAAGCAGCTGGCTCAAGCAAAACTACGAATCGGTAAAAACTGACCTTTTCGCCGCATTCATCATTCGCAACCTCGAACTAGCTGTTCCAAAAGGGCATATCGGCTTCATGACACCGTTCGTATGGATGTTCATATCTAGCTACGAAAAGCTTCGCACCTTCCTTATCGAACAGAAGACCATCACCTCCCTTATACAACTTGAATACTCAGGCTTTGACGGTGCTACGGTGCCAATTTGTACTTTCACGCTAGAGAACGCATACAAACCGGACTACAAGGGTGGATATGTTCGCCTGTCCGACTTCCGTGGAGCAGATCAGCAAGGCCCCCGCGCGTTGGAAATTATCCAAGCAGCACGTAGGATTGGCAAATGATCACCCTTGAAGATCTCATCCTCGCTTGGCGCAAGGCAAAAGTCGACCTGTACTACTCGACTAACCCGCCACTACTCGCCATGGCTGACTACGAGGACAATCTCCTAGAAAATCTGGAGAATCTACGCGAGTGCATCAACAGCGATGATCAGGAATGGCTTACTGATCCAAAATTTCTCGGAACATGGACTCTCGCACCAAAGTCCATTTCGTTTCCAAAAAAGCCAAAAACGACGGAAGGTAGTAAGAAACATTCCCCTGCAGAGGACCACACCCACGAAACAACGTTAATCTTTGCTTCTCAGGATGCCGAGTGGTCCAATCACATCTCAAACGGTGATCGGCCTACTGCGGAATTTCGCTTAATGGCGGACTGCAGCATCGATTTTCACGTATTCTCAGCTCTGTGGATTATGAAAGTCGGTCACTTGTTCGACAGAACCCTGGGCGAAAATGTCTACGGAAGCCGCTTACGCCGCACTCGCCATGACGACTTCAATGATATGGCGTTGGGTTCTTTCAAGCCTTACCTGAAGCCTTTTCGTGATTGGCGCGACGGTGCCATTGATGCTATGCGACGCGCCTTGTCACAAGGGAAAGAAGTCATTGCGCTTACTGCGGATGTCAGCAGCTTCTATCACAAGCTCAACCCTGCTTTTATGTTGGACGATGAGTTTCACCAGAAAGCAGGTGTAAAGCTCGACGCGGCCCCCCTCGCCCAGCTCAACAAATTATTCATTAAGGCGCTTCAAGCTTGGTCTGATAAAACCCCACTAAAAAGTGGGCTACCCGTAGGACTGCCCGCGTCGGCAATAGTCGCGAATGCTGCGCTGATCGAACTCGACCAATTCATAGAGCAGCAGGTTGTACCTCTTTACTATGGTCGTTACGTTGATGACATTCTGCTAGTGATGCACAACACCAGCAAACTCAGCAGCAGCGCGCACTTCTGGGAATGGATTATTAATCGCGATGGTGGCAACGATCTACTCAAACAGGAAAACGGGAGCATCGTTTTCCATCGGAGCTACTTGGCTGACAGCCATATTGCGTTCGAAAACAACAAAAACAAGCTGTTCATTCTCGGAGGCACACCGGGTACAGTGCTGATCAATGCCATCAGCGAACAAATCAACCAGCGTGCCAGTGAATGGCGCTCGTTACCAGACCTGCCGGACAACCCAGGATCTATCGCTACTGACTTATTAAAAGCTACTAACCATTCTGGCGAACACGCTGACAATTTGCGTAAGACAGACTGTCTGACGCTGCACAGAGCGGGCTTTGCTCTGAATCTGCGAGATTACGAAGCCTTTGAACGTGACCTGTTGCCAGAAGCGTGGCAAGCACACCGCCACGCTTTTTTCGAAGCGGTAATAGATCACCTGTTGACCCCGGTAAAATTTTTTGAACTAGCCCAGTACCTACCACGCATTATCCGAATGGCTACAGCATGCGAGGATTTTCAGCATCTGGCTAAAATCATAGAAAAGTTGGATAAGACGATCCAAAGTGTATGTGAACAGTGTTCGCTGAGAATAAAGGCTAAAGAAAAACCTGATGTAGGATTTCGCCACGGGATCAGCCTCTGGAAAACCCATCACGCCAACGTAATTTCAGAAGCCATTCTCAGCGCCTTACCCCCACGACTGGGTAGAAAAGCGCAACAAGACTGGCAACAAAACATGGAGAGTCATTGGCAACGGCTTTCCGAACATCTCCGAATCACTTGGCTGAAAAACAGAGTCTCGAAGTCAATTCGAGATTTACAGAAACTACACGCCCACCTGTTCAGCCACGATCTCGCCCATATTCCTTTGCGCTTTGCTGGGTTACCCAGAGAGTTGGCCTGGCAACGAAGCATCCCTTTTCGTAAGAGCCTGTCGGGTGTCAAGTGGCTGATTAACGATGCAACTCAGATTTCCGAAGGCATCGAAATATTGGCTGAATGGTTCAAGCCGAAGCTGATCAACGGTATACCGCCAGGCCTTTACTTCGCCACGCGGCCGTTTACTCTGAACGAGCTATACCTCATTGCGCCTGAACCCTTCAGCAACACGAGCCTGCCGAGGCTGGACAAGGTTATTTATGCACTGCGCGGCTTTGAGCTACATGCAGATAAAATGCCACAATGGGACAAACATCAGCGCACTCTGATAATACCTGATGGGGAACCCAAAGCAAGGCAGACCATCGCCGTTTCGAGCTGGGAAACCAGTGACAGCAACTTTACGGCTGCTGCCATGGGCAAGCCAGATCCAGCAAGCAGGCGTCGCTACCAGCGCCTCAATCGTCTGATCAACGAACTGATTTCCAGGCCTGATCATGCCGGGTATGTGATCCTGCCAGAGTTGGCGATACCTCCTAAATGGTTTTTACGAATCGCAGGTAAGCTCAACGGTCGGCGCATATCGCTGATCTCCGGGGTCGAGTATCTACGTTCAGGAAAAAAACACGTGCACAACCAGACTTGGGCATCACTCACCCACGATGGCCTTGGTTTTCCTTCACTAATGCTTTATCGGCAAGACAAGCAAAAACCTGCTTTTCACGAAGAGCGGGAGCTATTTCGACTCGCTGGTGTCTGCCTAAAGCCCGCTAAAACGTGGAAAAACGACATACCACCGGTCATTCAGCATGGTGATTTTCACTTCGCCATGCTTATCTGCAGTGAACTGACCAACATTCGATATCGTGCAGAGTTAAGGGGCAAGATTGATGCCTTGTTTATTCCTGAATGGAATAGCGACACTGATACCTTTAACGCGCTAGTAGAGTCTGCGGCGCTGGATATTCACGCTTACATCATCCAATGCAATAATCGCCGCTTTGGTGACAGCCGAATCCGTGCACCATATAAAGATCGGTGGAAGCGCGATCTTCTACGCGTTAAGGGCGGTAATCATGACTATTGCATCACAGGTGAGATCGATGTACAGGCTTTACGGAAGTTTCAGAGTAGCTTTCGCTCGCCTAACGATTCCTTCAAACCTGTACCAGATGGATTCAAAACTGAATTTGGCCGCAAAGTATTGCCCCTGGGAGAGTAATAATGAATGAGAAGCAGAGCAGTAGTTATGAACGGGACATGGGTAATAATTTCTTTCGTGCCTCGACTAAGGAATTCAAAAAAATACCAGGGAGCCCGATCGCTTACTGGATGAGCGCTACATTTCGCAATGCCTTCATAAAAGGAGAATCGCTCCAATCAGTCGCAGGCCCAAGAAAAGGTTTAGCAACCACAGATAACTCACGTTTTATAAGAGTTTGGTCAGAAATTAATTTCTCGGATATCCAGGTAAATAGCAAGTGCCGCTCCTCAGCAATGCACTCGGGAAAAAAATGGTTTCCGTTGAATAAAGGGGGAAATTTTAGAAAATGGTACGGCAACAAAGATTTTGTCATCAACTGGAAAAATGATGGGGAAGAGATCAAAGCAGCCGTCATATCTGCATACGGTGGCGGAAGCTATACGAAAGAGATTCGGAGCGAAGATAGGTATTTCTCAGATGGAATAACGTGGAACGCCCTAACATCTAGCATTTCAAGCTTTCGGCTAACAGATTACGGAGCGATTTTTGACTCAGCCGGATCCACAATGTTTCCCAAGGATCGAACCGACTGCTTACTTGGAATGCTGAACTCGCGGGTAACGAGAGAGTCACTTTACGCCATCAACCCAACCCTGAATTTTGGTGCGGGCTCTGTGGGAGGAATACCAGTCATTTTCCCAAAGAATGATTCAATAAAGAAACATACAAAACAACTAATCAATTTTTCGGTACTGGACTGGAATAGCTATGAGCAATCATGGGATTTTGCTGGAAATCCTTTGCTGCCCCCCAATCATCGCCAGGTCAAGCTCAACGCTTGCTATCAGTCCCTCCGCGCTCACTGGCGTTCCGTTTCACTAGAAATGCAGCGCCTGGAAGAAGAAAACAACCGCATCTTCATTGAAGCCTACGGCCTGCAAGACGAACTCACTCCCGAAGTCCCTCTGAAAGAAATTACCCTCACCTGCAACCCACACTATCGCTACGGTGGTGACAAAACAGAAGAGGAACTGGAAGCCCTGCTATTGGCCGACACCATGCGGGAATTCATTTCCTATGCAGTCGGCTGCATGTTCGGGCGCTACAGCCTGGACAAACCCGGTCTGATTCTGGCGAATCAGGGTGAAACACTGGCCGACTACCTGGCGCAGGTGCCTGAGCCCACCTACATGCCTGATAAAGACAACGTCATCCCCATGCTGGACGGTGACTGGTTCGCCGACGACATTACCGAACGCTTCCGTCGTTTCCTGCGAATGACGTTTGGCGAGGAACACTACGAGGAAAACCTGCGCTTTATTGAGGAAGCCTTGAACGTCAAGCGCAAACGTAATTACAGCTTGCGCGATTACTTCCTAAGCGAGTTCTATACCGATCATCTGAAGCGCTATAAGAAACGCCCTATCTACTGGCTGTTCTCCAGCGCCAAGGGTAGCTTTAATGCCTTGATCTATATGCACCGCTACCGGCCAGACACCGTCAGCGTGGTACTGAACGATTACCTGCGTGAATTCCGCGCCAAGCTGTTGGCTCGCAAGAATCACCTGGAAGCACTGGGTATCAGCGCATCGGCCAGCCAGGGCGAGAAAACCAAGGCTCTGAAAGAAATCGAAAAGATCAGCAAGATGATTGCCGAGGTAGACGCCTACGAACGGGATACCCTCTACCCTCTGGCTACCCAACAGCTAGAAATTGACCTGGATGACGGGGTGAAAGCCAACTACCCGAAATTTGGCGCTGCGCTGAAGAAGATCCCCGGCCTGGAAGCCAAGGACGATTGAAATGAATCCACCCATCACGCAACTGCTCGCCGCCGCAGAAGGAAAAACGCTGGAGTTCAAGCGTGATCTGTCTTCCCCGCGGAATATTCTCAAGACCCTGGTGGCTTTTGCCAACAGCGCTGGCGGCCAGCTCTTGATCGGCATTGATGATGACCGTAAAGTGGTGGGTGTGGAACGCCCTTTGGACGATGAAGAACGCCTTTGCAATCTGATTGCTGATTCCATCAGCCCGCATCTGGTTCCGAATGTAGAAATCGTGACCCATGAAGACAAAAGCGTCTTGGTGGTTGAAACCTTTCCCAGTAGCTCACGGCCCCACTACCTGAAAAATGAAGGCCATGAAAAAGGCGTGTATGTGCGCCTGGGCTCTAGCAACCGTCAGGCCAGCCCCGAACTCATTGCCGAACTAAGGCGTTCTACAAGCGGTGTGGCTTTTGATGAACAGCCGATGCCGGCGTTAAGTATCAATGATCTGAACATTGATGCAGCACAGCGTATGTTCGGGCCAGAACATACCCTCACAGAAGAAGCGCTATTGACCTTGCGGCTGCTGGTACGGGAACAGGGTCGCTTGGTGCCCACTAAAGGAGCGATTCTGCTTTTTGGGAAGAATCGGGAGCAATATTTTCCAGATGCCTGGGTGCAGTGCGGCCGTTTCGTCGGAACAGACAAAGCACGCATTTTCGACCATACGGAAATCCATTCTCACTTGCCTTCGTGCGTCGAGGAGATTATGGATTTCCTGAAAAAACACGCTATGCGTGCCGCAGACTTTTCGGGCGTTCAGCGCAAAGATGTCTGGAGTATCCCCCTGCTTATCCTACGGGAAGCCATCGTCAACGCGCTGGTCCACGCAGACTACTCGCATCAAGGGGCTCCCATACGCGTGGCCTTTTTTGACGACCGGATCGAGATCGAAAACCCTGGCATCCTCGTTCCAGGCATGACTGTGGAGGCGATGAAGCGTGGGGTGTCCAACCTGCGCAACCGCGTTATTGCACGGGTATTTCGAGAACTGAGGCTGATCGAGCAATGGGGCAGCGGTGTCAGCCGTATTTTCCGGGAAGCCCAAGAACAAGGGCTGCCTGAGCCCAGCATTGAGGAAATCGGCCTGCACTTACGCTTCACTGTGTATTTCGCACACCCCATGACAGCCGAGACGGCGGTCACAACAGGCCATCCGAAGGAATCGGGCGATGACACAACAAACGGGGTAGAGTCAGAGTCGCGGCTAGAGTCGCGGCTAGAGTCGCGGCTAGAGTCGCGGCTAGAGTCGCGGCTAGAGTCAGCACTCGCGGCTAGAGTCGTTCTACTGCTCATTGAGCAACCCGCCGGAAAGGCACAACTTGCACAAATGCTGGGCCAGAAAACAGTTTCAGGCACCCTGCACCGACAGATCAAATCCCTACTGGAACAACAATTCATTGAAATGACCCTACCAGAGAAACCCAATAGTCGCCTGCAGCAGTATCGCCTGACCCCTCAAGGCCGGGCGCTTGTAGCAGAGATGAAGGGGGACTGACCATGAGCAACCCCAGAATCACCCAGGCGCTGAGCAACCTCTTCACCAAACACCGTATTGTGTTCTGGTATGACAGCAACCACGAGTTTCGTGCTGATTTCGAGTCGCTGTCGCTGGCTGATGTTACGCCAGTAGAGCTGGCCAATAACGAGTTCGGCGTAAAGCACCGAATTCTGCGCAGCGAACCCGAAAGAAAATTCCTGCTGTATCACGACGGCCCCCCGCCCGCCGAACTGGATAACTGGCTGCTGGATGTGATGCTGGCGCATGCGGAGTTCCGCACTGACCAGAACGCCATCTGGCTGTCTGAACTAGAGCTGAACCCTGACCCCGAATTCATCAACCTGGTGCAAAGCCATAACGAGTTCTTCCAAGCTGCTAAACGCCGGGAGAAGCTGAAAGATTCTCTACAGAAGCAGGACACAGCGAATCAGATCCGCAACAAGATGTTGGCCGTCTGTGCGGAAAGCGATGCTCGCCTCGATGCAGTGCTGGAACAACTGCTTCAGGAACTCGCAGAAGGCAGCGCTGAGAAATTCAGACTGATCACACGATGCAAACTGGATACTTACCTATGGGAGCAGATGAGCCGGCATTTTGCTTACCATTCCGAGCACCCAAGCCTGCGCGACTTCGCCGTTGAGTTGTTCAAGTCCTGCTATGCAATGGGGACAGAGGGCACCATCAAACTGAATGGCGACGCCCTGGTGTTTCTTAAACGGTGGAAGAACAGCCGCCTTTCTGCGCAAGCGTTCGAAACGCTGTCGCATGAGTGCGCACAGGTACTGGGCATTGAACAGGATCTTGGCAAGCGCGACTACCGCACGCTGATGGAACTGGATTACTTCCGCCTGATCGATCAAAAAATCATCAGCGACCTGGTGCGCGCCGTAGCTGGGCAAACCGTCGCCGCCGGCGAGGTGTCGCAGTGGGTGCGCCAACGGCGCCAAAGCCATTGGTATGGGGAATTCAAGCACCTGTACGAAGCCTTGGATATCGCCGCCCAGTTCACCCAAACCCTAGCCGATGCTCGTGTGGAGATGTCCAGTATCGCCGATGGCGTGCAGCGCTACAGTCGTACCTGGTATTTGACGGACCGCCACTATCGCAAGTTCATTTACCACATTCGCAAGTCAGGCCAGAATTCGCTGATGGAGCCATTGTCCGACCGTGTAGAAAACCTCTACACCAACAACTTCCTGCTGAAGCTGGGCGACCGCTTTCAGGCCTGCGTTGATGGCGCCAAGGCCTGGGAAGCTCTGCCCGTTCGCCGCCAGGATGATTTTTTCAAACACTGGGTGCAGCCCTTTCTGGATAAGGACACACGCGTCTGCGTGATTGTGTCCGATGCCATGCGCTATGAAATTGGTGAAGAACTACTGAGCCTGATTCGACGCGAGGACCGCTATGGCGCTGATCTGCAGCCTGCACTGGCTATGCTGCCCAGCTACACCCAGCTAGGCATGGCCGCTCTGCTGCCGCACAAGAAACTGGAAATCACCGATAACGACCAAGCGGGCGTACTGGTTGATGGCGTCAGTTCCCAAGGCACTATCAACCGGAACAAGATACTGTCGCAGGCGCTTGGTGGGCACGGCCAGGCCATGAAAGCGGAAGATTTCATGCAGTTGAACCGTGAAGAAAGCCGTGAAGTCCTGAAAGCCAATCGTGTCCTGTACCTGTCTCACAACCGTATTGATCACACTGGCGACAAGCTCCAGTCCGAAGGCCTGGCCTTCGACGCAGCTGAAGAGACCTTGGCTGATATCGTGCAACTGGTGAAGAAGCTGACGGCAGCGAACGCCAGCAATATTTTAGTGACTGCCGACCACGGCTTCATTTACCAGAACCGCGAACTCGCCGAGAGCGATTTTCTTGCTGCTGATGTGACAAGTGACAAAGTACGGTTCCGAAACCGACGCTTCCTGCTCGGCAAAGGCCTGTCTCCCCACCCCAGCGTACACACTTTTTTCCCATCACAGCTTGGCCTGCAGGGTGAGATCGAAGTACAAATCCCAAAGTCGATCAATCGCCTGCGTCTACAAGGCTCCGGCAGCCGCTTCGTTCATGGTGGTGCCACCCTGCAAGAAGTGGTCATTCCGGTGCTGAAGATTCACAAAAAGCGCCAGAGCGACACGGTCTTGGTGGAAGTGGATATTCTGCGCGGCGCGAGTTCCGTTATCACCTCGGGGCAACTGGCCGTGACGTTCTTCCAGACCACACCTGTGACTGACAAGACCCAGCCACGGATATTGCAAGCGGGCATCTACACCGATGACGGCGAACTGATTTCCGACAGCCATGAGGTGCATTTTGATCTGGACTCCGACAACCCGCGTGAACGCGAAGTCTCTGTACGCTTTGTGCTGACCCGTCAGGCCGACCAAGCCAATGGCCAAGAAGTGAACCTGAGACTGGAAGAGCAATACGCAGGCACCACGCACACGACAACGTATAAATCGCTGCGTTATACGATTCGACGCGCGTTTACCAGCGATTTTGATTTCTGAAGCAAGGGCATACGATGAACGCACTGGACACGAAAATTAACGAACATTTCCCCGGCTTGGTGGTCCGCAAGGACCTTGTGAAGACAGTCAAGGGCAATGCCATCGTGCCGTCGTATGTTCTCGAATACCTGCTGGGGCAATACTGCGCCACCAGCGACGAAGCCAGCATTCAGACCGGCATTGAAACCGTCAAGCAAATTCTGGCTCAACACTATGTACACCGTAACGAAGCCGGGCTGGTTCGTTCCAACATCCGCGAAAAAGGCCGATACAAGGTCATCGACAAGATCAGTGTCTCGCTGAACGACAAAGACGACGTGTATGAAGCCGAGTTTTCCAACCTGGGAATCAAGAAGGTATTGGTGAATCCCAGCACCATCAAAACCCACCCCAAGCTGTTGGTGGGCGGTGTCTGGTGCATCGCCGATCTTGAATATATGGCCACAGAAGACAAGAACGCCTGCCCCTGGCTGCTTTCTTCACTAAAGCCCATTCAACTGTCCCACTTCGATTTTGACGGTTATGCACACGCCAGGCGTCAGTTCAGCACCGATGAATGGATAGACCTGCTGATACAGAGCGTGGGCTTCAACCCCGAACTCTTCAGCCGCCGCAGTAAGTTGACCCAACTTGTGCGCCTAATCCCCTTCTGCGAACGCAACTACAACGTGATTGAGCTCGGCCCCAAGGGCACCGGGAAATCTCACATCTATTCAGAGTTTTCGCCGCACGGCATGTTGATTTCAGGTGGTGAGGTCACTGTTCCAAAGCTGTTTGTGAATAATTCCACAGGCAAACTCGGCCTGGTGGGCTACTGGGACTGCGTCGCCTTTGACGAATTCGCCGGCAAGCAAAAGCGTGTAGACAAGGCCTTGGTAGACATCCTGAAGAACTACATGGCCAACAAATCCTTCTCGCGTGGGGTCGAAACCTTGGGCGCAGAAGCCTCCATGGCCTTCGTGGGCAACACCCAACACACCGTACCGTGGATGCTACGCCACTCTCACCTGTTCTGCGACCTGTCCGAGAAATTCTGCGACTCTGCCTTCTTGGATCGTATCCATTTCTACATACCAGGCTGGGAAGTGGATGTCATCCGCAGCGAGATGTTCTCCAGCGGGTATGGCTTTGTAGTGGATTATCTCGCCGAGATCCTGCGCGACCAGCGCAACAAAGATGAATCGCACCGCTACCAGGAGCACTTCACCTTATCGTCAGACATCTCCACCCGCGACCGAGACGGCATACATAAGACCTTCTCCGGGCTGATGAAGATTCTGTACCCGCACGGCGACGCAAGCCGCGAAGAAATAGAAGAACTGCTGCGCTTTGCCATTGAAGGCCGAAAACGGGTCAAAGACCACACAATGCGCATCGACCCCACCTACCCGCCTGTACGATTTACGTATACCGATGCAGCAGGTAATGTATATGCGGTCACTACCCTGGAAGAACGGGAATACCCGTCGCTATACCAAAAGGCTGATGCAGGTACCGCAAAACCTGAAGTGGGTGACAGCATTTCGGACGAGGGCACAGGTAGCACCACTAATCACGCTGCGGCGGCAGACGGATCTGACCTTAGTGCGTTCCAGAACATCGCCACAGCAACACCGGAACTCAAGGAGCAGCACCTGAGCTTCGAGGAAAACCAGAAAGGAATTTCCTACGACAAACTGATTGGCCCCTACCTCAAAGGCGCCACGAACCTGACGATCACCGACCCGTACATCCGGCTGTTTTACCAGATACGCAACCTAATGGAGCTGCTGGAAACCGTAGTCAAGCTCAAAGCCCCTGACGACGAAGTGTCTGTCCACTTGGTTACTGTCGAAGACGAGTTCAAAGGTGAACAGCAACGGGAACACTTCGAAAAAATCCAGGCCAGCGCTGCCACCACGGGAATCGACTTCACCTGGACTTTCGACACTCCAGGAACCATGCACGCCCGCCACATTGTCACCGACCACGGCTGGAAGATATCGCTTGATCGCGGCCTGGACATCTTCCAGCACTATGAAATGAACGACGTCTTCTCGTTTGCCAACCGCCTGCAGCAGCACCGGGCTTGTAAGGCGTTTGAGGTGACGTATATTCGGTTGTGATCACTCGGCCTCCTTAGGGTTGGCTTAATCAGCTCATCGCTGTACGGCGTGAGTGCCCCACGCCCGTAACAGCAAAAGATTAAACACACATGATTAAAGACATTCCTACCGAAGACGATTTCAACTCAGCACAAAAAATAATAATAAAAGCCTCCCTTTCGGGAGACTCCGTTATTAATTACAGAAATCCTTTTTCTGCAAACGATATAGCACGTGAACCAGCCACTATCAAATGGTCTAAAAGTCGTATATTCAACAACTGGAGACTTTTCACAAGATGCTCAGTAAGCGCTCGATCCGCTGTGCTTTCTGTCGGATTGCCACTGGGATGATTATGCGCCATAATAACCGCCGCTGCATTCAGACGTAAGGCCACTTTGACTACTTCTCGTGGATAGACCGACGACTGATTAATCGTGCCATGAAATAACTCTTGATAGTCGATCAATCGATATTGGCTGTCCAGAAAAATAAAAGCAGCCACTTCGTGTTCCATGCCTGCCAGCTTGCCAATTAAAAATTGTTTAACTTTTACAGGATTATCGCAAGCAATTCTATCGGCGAGAAGCTCATCGGCAACATACCTGGCCGTTGCGAGTATTTCTTCTGATGTTGCTACTTGATATCGCCCCAGATCATCACAAACATACAATGTTTTGTGATTGTTCAGATTATCAAATGAAAGTGCGCTAGACATAACGGTCTCCAAAAGAATTAGGCGAGATTGCCTATCCTTTTGGGGTACGCCGCAGCGCAGCTTTCAAGGGTGTCAATGGCCGCCAGGCCACAAGCACGCAGTGCGCAGCCCTTGAAAGCGAGAACGGTGTGACACACTGACGGATAGCAAGACCGCCCCACCGCTGGGCTTGTGAGACTCTTGTTAGAAAGATGCCGTTTCCCTACAATGCCAATTAGCACCTCGGGGAAATAACCTTAAAATAATGGGCTTTACGTTTAGTTCAAGGTCCATGCACTGTTATGCGGGATTTCTTTGTAATTAGATGATGGCTTTAAACTAGCCAAATGAGCAATTAATGTCTTATCAGCATCATCAATACCATAAGCCACCTGATAAAGCGTTCTCAGGCTTGCCAACTCTGTCGGCAATCGCTTTTGCAACTCACCTTTTGATTCAGTATCCCCGTCATTAATAAATTGTATTAATTGCTCAATAGTAGCCATTTTTCTACCATATTCACCGGGGTCAGTTTTTATACTCATTTTTTTCATCCTTTAAAATCATTGCACTATTACGTGGTGCTACTTTATAAATAGTTGCCCTGGATACACCATACCGCTCAGCAATCTGCTTGACGGGTATTTCTGGGTCATCCATCAACCGCTGAATTTCTTTTTCATGCTGTTTGTTTAGTTTTTTGGGTCGGCCACCGTTGCGACCACGAGCCCTGGCTGCCATCAATCCGGCTTGTGTACGTTCCCGGATTAAATTCCGTTCAAACTCCGCCAAAGCCGCAAACACATGAAAAACCAACTTACCAGTAGCACTCCCTGTATCAATTTTCTCAGTAAGGCTTTCAAAAGCAATATTGCGCTGCTCAAGGTCCGTCACAATATGAATCAAATCAGGTAGACTTCGTCCCAATCTGTCCAAGCGCCAAACAACCAAAGTGTCACCAGCGCGAATGGCTTTTAAGCATTGCTGCAATTCTGGGCGTTCAGTATTTTTTCCACTGATTGCTTCTTCATAAATCAGAGTACAACCACTTTTTAACAAGGCATCACGTTGAAGATCTAAATTCTGATCATCAGTTGAAACACGGGCGTATCCAATTCGTTGATTCATAGACTTTTTATAGACGTTGATTTTTAGACGAGTATATAACACTTATAGACATAATTAAACCCCATTTAGGGGTTAATTTCACAGTATCTTAAAAACGACCGTTTTTTAGACACTATTTTCTGTTGGCTATTTTCAAAACCCAATCGCGTCACTGCCCCCTGTATCAGACTAGTTGGAGCCCTCAACGATGTTAGAATTTAACTCACCCTAAACGGGGGGCAAAGAAAAGGCTCCAAGCCACCGTACTTGCTTTTCCACTGGTAATAACTCGCGTTGCTGATGCCATGCTCGCGACAAATATCCGTGACTTTCATGCCTTGCTCAGCCAATTTCAAAATAGCCACAATCTGAGTTTCTGTAAATTTGGATCGTTTCATGATTTCCTCCATCAAAGATGACAATGGCTGAAATCTCTGGTTATGGCTTGTGCCTTTTTAGGGTAAGTTTACGCATGAGGCACGGCAATGGGTTGAGCGCTTTGTCAGCTGGTACAACACCGAGCATCGTCATAGCAAACTCAACTTCGTGACGCCCCAGCAACGGCATAACGGTAAAGACACTGCATTACTGGCTCAACGCCAGGCAATACTGGAGCAGGCCAAGCTGCGTAACCCCTCACGCTGGGGAACACGCCCAGTCAGAAATTGTGAGCCGATTGGACCTGTCACGTTGAACCCTGAAAAAGAGATGAAGATGCAACAAGCTGCTTAAGACAAAAAACAGTGACAACTACCTTGACAAACACCGGTGCCCAGCAACCAACAGGGAATATCCCGTCAATATTGTCGTAAGCACTGTAACCATCACACAATCAGAATTTTTCAAAATCCAAGAACTTCAAGCGATACCTCATCCATAGTTTTTATGTTTAAACTGCTATAAATGCACAAGTTCACATACAACAAGTCATCATTATCGATTTGATTTATTTCGTCGAGTATTGATTCATGTTTCCAGCCAAATATTGGTATTTGATGTCGTTGTTTCCAATTTTTTATATATTTAGCTCCGATTTTAGGTGACATGCGATCATGATCAAATAAATTAACTTCATCGAATGCGGTGTTCTGTATTTGTCTTATCCGAGTTAACTCTTGCATACTCAAGTCTAGTTCGTTAATGTAACTGAAGTGGAACCTTGTTGAAGATAAAATGGTACGCATTAACTTAGAAGGTATACTAGGAACAGAAGTATCACCCTTTATGGTTGAACAAAGCTCATGGATGAATCTTTGAAATCTTTCTGTTTTTTGATAGGGGATTAATAACCTGTTGTTGGTATTAATAGTCTCTACAAAAAATTCGAGTTTGCTAAGTATCTGAGGGGTTAACGTTTGGTTACAGTGCCGCTGTAAAAAGAATCCCGTTATTACTTTAAGAAAGTTTCTTTTCATGGCTAATTCAACGAATTCAATGTTGATATTTTCTTTTTTGGCATACTCTAATAAGGAGCTTCGATAAAATTTGTTGACTCTTTTTAAGTAGACAACCTTTCGAACATCTTTGCCTTTTGGAATAGAATGTAATTCATTAGAAGACTCAGAAAGCGCCATCAATTTATTCGATAAGCAAAAATTTACGTAAACGTCTTTGTAACGTTGATTAATATCAAAATAGGAATTTAGTATTGATTTGATTTCTCTTTCAATCGAGTAAGACATGTTACTGACGTGACTGGATAGGATCTGTAACGCCAAATCATAAATATCTCTTTTGTCTAAATTAATATAACTCGAAGCAAAGATTCTCTTAAATTTATTATCAAATGTTGATACATAATAGCTCATCGCACTGTCCTACTTTCACATTTCAGTTGTTAATTGTTAATTGTTGAATGTTTGAAGCCATTTCATTTAGTAAAGAAAATTTGTGCCTGTAATTTGTTATCTTTTCTTTATTTACTGAATTACTCGCAATCGGAGCTGATTTTATTTCAGAATAATCAAATCTTTTATATAAGGTCTGATCAGGGTTATTACTAACAACTAATTTCTTTTTAAAACTGAAAGTCTTTTCTATAGCGATTGGGAGATAAGATATGTATCTATAACCCTGTATGGAATCAACCTTTTTAAGTACCCTTCTTCTATTATAGATTTTATTATCAAAAGAGTTATTGAATAAGGTATTACTGTATTTAGTTACTTCAAAGTTTTCCTTGCCTAACCAATATCTGCCTAAGTCAAACCAGTAACCAAACGTTGCTTGCGTTTCTATTTTCAACTTACCTAACTCATCAGAGCATTCTTCATTAAGAAAAGATCTGACTTCATTGACCATATCACGATTTAGCGAAAAATGAATTGAATCGACATTGGCATAGCATATTTCTACGGTATTAATCTTTAACAATTTTTCTATTAATTTCATCATCATGATCCTAGAGTTAGAAAGCATTTTGGAATGAAAAGAATAAATCGAGTCCCTGTTTTTATAATTGATAACCTTAGACCTTAACTTATTGATATTAGTGCCCGAAGTTACTAGTCTATTGCTGATTTTTGCTAATTCTAATTTTTGAAATACATCGAACGAATCGTCAAATCGGCATTTAAAATGTTGTTCGAAAAAGTTGATGATATCATTTGGCTGCTCCGAGTTAACTTTTATATACCTTTTGGCATTGGTAACGCTAGTGGCAATGACGATAGATTGCTTGGCTAAAGAGTTTTTTAAACAACCTATTCGTGAAGATTTTCTATCGTTATACAACGTTTGAACCGTTTTAGATAATGGATGTAAGATTTCTCTGGAAGAAACGATCCCGCTATAAACGCGATATCCTTCAAAAAATGACGTATAATAAATGATCTCATCTCTTGGTAAAAAGACCTCGATATTATCTCCTACTTCGAGGTTAAAATGAAAAGATTGATTTGATCTTGAAAACTTTAAAGGGTGATGCTTTAAGAAAATTGAATTCTTAGCTCCAATTAATAGTACCCTATAAACTCCATCAGGTGACAACTCATTTAATTCATAACTATCTTTAAACGATTTTAATTTAAGCTTTCTGGGATCAGGGAACGAGCCTTGAATACACTTTGCAAACATGGAGTTATAATCGACACTGAAGATCACTCTATCTTTTTGTTTTTCAGTCAACTTAAACACTTCTTGGTAAGGGGGCAGACAAGCAAAATATAGTGTTGAATCAAGCTCACTTTTGTATCTAATAGCTCTTTCTATAGCATACCGATATTTTGTTGATAACGATTTATTTAATGACCCGCCTTTAATACATAAGTTTCTTACATCGTTAAGTCTTTTCACTAATTCATTCAAATTACGCTCTAAATTGCTAATATATTTTAAATCTGAAAATATGGGATAGAGTTCTTCTAGCACATACATCCTTTGATTATAAATTAACAAGTCTTCTAATATTTTGCTTTTTTCCTTTGTAGTCAAAACGATTAGGTTCTGAACGTTTTCTGATTTTACTTTATGAAAAAATTCATGAATTTCAAAATATTTTTGATTATAGAGTACGGTGTGACCATTAGTGGATATCGGAGTGTAATCAACCTGATTTAATTTGTTCGGGTTAACTGAGCCAAGGCGTATTCGTTTGTTTGAATTTGTTACTTCATTTAAAAATGAAAAATTATCGTCATGCCTTGAAATGGCAATTTTTTGATTCATGGAATTACCAGCTATTCTTATTTAATTCTTTTGTATATGCAACGTTAAGCTTTTTAATGTCAATATCAAAATTATCGTCTTTTATAGGAGAGCTGCTCTCTTTAGCCACTATATTTCTTCTTGATGTGGGTGTTAAATAATCTTTTCTTGTAGGGGAGGTGTTTTTATTTGATTCGGTATTTTTACTATTAATGTCAGTATTACTTTTCACTGATTCAACTATAGTAACGCCGAGCAATAATTCAAAAAATGTTAAAATTGCCCAAGGGCCAAAGGCAAAAGCCCATAAAATAGTGGTTATAATAATTGCTGGGTATAATATCTTTTCACTTAATAGAAGTTTGAAAATCACTCCTAAAACTATGAACACTACAGCATAGAAAAGCATTTTTACTCCCTGTTAAAATGAATAAGCAGAATATTCGTGGTAATTCCATCAAACAATATGTGCACACAAAAGTGGTCGAGGGGATACGTCCCCTCTTAGCAAGACTAAAGTCACAATTTATGTGTGATAGTTCGGAACGAACACTATACGGTAGAGAGGTTTCTACTAATGCATTAATGCATTAATGCATTAATAACACTCTATACAAGAATAAAATTCAAGTCAACATTATTTGTTCGCTCGCAACTGAAGGACACATCAAGCCAGGGCAAGATCGTTAACGTTTATTAACCAGTTGAGCGGAAACTAAACGATCAGTTTGACTGATCCAGTTTAGTCGTGATCTTATACTCGGTGTTTGTCAAGGTAGTTGGAACGTGAATCATGCCGCCTCTAACGTTTTTTCCTGTTGAATGATCTTCAGGTTTTTATCGGGATTGAGCCAGTCTTCTCCAATCGGTTGCCAGTTACGTGTCTGACCTGACCAGCGGGCGGGATTGGCACGTTGGGCCTGTTGGTACAGTTCGTGGCGAGCCCGTAGGATATTCTCATCCTGGCCAGCATGGCGCTGAGCCGGTGTGACATAGCGGATTTGGCTATGACGATGTTCTTCGTTATACCATCGGCCCTCTGATATTACCCATCATGTGCTCACTCAAATTGGCCGTTTATATGAGATTGAGGCCGGCATCCGGGGCAGTCCACCACAAACTCGTCAGGCCGAGCGCCAGGACAAGTCATTGCCAATTGTGCTTGCCTTGCATGAGTGGTTCATGCAGCAGTTACCGACTCTGTCACGTAAATCCGTAACGACCGATGCCATCCAGTATGCCCTTAACCAGTGGCAGGCCTTGACACGCTATCTGGATGATGGGGAAATCGACATCGATAATAACGCTGCAGAACGAGCCTTGCGCGGCGTGTCTGTTGGACGCAAGAATTACTTATTCCTGGGTTCGGATGCGGGTGGTGAGCGGGCGGCAACGCTTTACAGTTTGCTGGGCACGGCCAAACTGAACGATATCAATCCCGAGGCGTACCTGTGTCATGTGCTGTCGGTGATTGCTGACTATCCGGTTAATCGCGTAGACGAGTTATTGCCCTGGCGAGTGCAGCTGTAAAAAACAAGTTTTAAGCTGTCAATACGGTATGGGGCGGAGCATTACCCAATTATAAAGGGTTGCTTCACTAATGCCTTCCTGACGGGCCAGTTCGGCAACCGTCAGGTTGTAAGGGGGGAGTAATTTATTAAGTACCGCTTGTTTACGTTCATGGGAATAACGGGCCATGATGAGTGTCCTTTACCGCCTGTTTTAGTTGAAATGGGAGGGTGACAACTATCCTGACACAGGGGGGCACATGCTAGACGTAAATATGAAGATGCGTTAAATCAGAAAAGCGCGTTAAAGGCCGAGCGAATATAGCAAAAAGTTATATCGGCAAACTCTACGCATTGGCACAATAGGCGAAAAGTAAAAACCTAACCCCAGATGAACGCTACCAACTTCGACAAGAAAAAGTATTGCCTATCTTAGCAAAGTTCAAAGCTTGGCTCGATTCTGTATTCCAACTTATTGATTACAATTAAAAACTGAATGACAATCTAAAAATTAAAGAACCATATTCATAGCCAAGAATCCGACACCTCCAGCCAACACCAAGATACCTAAAACAACTATGGTTCGTAGCCCGCTTATCGATCTTTGCTGAGACTCCACCGCCGCCTCTAACTTGCTTTTCAATTCCGCTAATTGTTTAGCAATGCGGCTATCAATTGCTGTGCAGCCTTGTTCAAACTGATCAGGTGTTACAAACTTCAAGGCTGCAACCTCACGCCTTAGTTTCAACTGTTCATCTTTGATCTGGCCTAGAAGATCATTCAGTGACGTAAGGCGACCGTCAAACTCTTCAAATTTATTCGAGTTCTTCGTAACCAATTCAGCCTGTTCATAAGCTAGACTTGCGAGCGTTGATTTCGCTGCCTCTATCTCAGTTCTTGCATCGTTGACGGCGCTCAACAGGCCATTAAACTCTGCCACTTGCGTCGATTGCTCTTCGAGTGAATCGATTACCCGGTGTAGTTTCTGTATGTCATTCACCAATTAATCCCCTTGTATAGGCTGGTAAGTTTTTCAAGTCTAATTGCTAGTGGAGCTAACAAAGTGTGATAGGAGAACGGATCTCCTAGCTCTTCATTTACCTCCTCAAGAAAATCCAAATCTTCAAATTTCTCATGGACCAAACGAGCAAAGCGGCTTCGCGCATTTTCAGAGAACATTGGCTTTAGCTGCATAGTTTTTCGGACCAGCTCTAGTGCTTCATCCCTATTATCACTGATCAACCGATCAAATGACGATGCCATTCTTCGCTCTCCATCTGCATCATCAAACTCATCGGAAGCTAGTCGCAGCACACCACTCAAGTAGTTCAAGAATGCATTATCTTTGTATGACTCTAGGAATCGAGAAATCTGACCTCGTAGGATCGTCATCTTCTCGCTGCCTACTAGATGTTCCGTGCCCTCTTCTTCATCAGTTTCAAAAAAAACTGATGGCCATAACTTCGCCGATGCAGAATTCTCAGCCATATAGAGCAAAAGTTGGCTCGACTTGTCGTGTCTGAAATAACCCTCCAACTTCTCCTTAAATTCTTTGCCATCCATCCTGCCTTCAGCAAATAAACTACAGTGTTCATAAACGTTCTTCTGTGACTGGCGGCGGTTGTAGACAAAATGGTCATAGGACCAAAGTAAAAGAACAAGAAAGATAAATTGCGATTTATCGATAGACCCTTTTCTCAGCTTGTCGCAGAGAATTTTGTAGTACTGGTTATCACTACTGAACACATCAGCGAGCTTAAACTCAGGATCATACTTTCTGACGGTATGCTCAATTTTCTTTTCCAGGCCTTCTTCCGATAGGCACTGGAACTCGACATAGAGCGTTCCATTAAAAAAGTCTTCGATTACCCAGTCAGAGACAATACCTAATTGAGAAAGACGGTAGATAGCCTTTTCCAATTTAAACTTTTCCGTACCAAACTGCCTGGCAGTAATAGTCACCGTGTTGTGTTCCTGATTGTACTTAAAGAATTCGTATACATTTGTCATCAACTTGAACTCATCATTGATTGTGTCCAAGCCGTTTGTCATCAGGAATAGATTTGTGTTCAGGTCGCTATCGCGACTCAATGACTTCACGTACTCCTTCAGATCTTTGACGTTCGTGCTAGCGTCCCAAATCTTGTCGAGAATAGCTGAATTGGGCTCTTTTGTGAGAAGCACATAGCAATCTGCGGGTACTTCCTTGAATAGTTTTTTATCTCGCCCGGCCCTGCCTGCTTCCTGATACAAGGCCTCCATCGACCCAGGTATTCCGAAGTGAATCGTATAGGCAATATTCCCCTTATTCACGCCCATTCCGAATGCCTTAGTGGCAGTAAGTAGGCGGTATTTATTTTCTTTAAATTCGTCTTGAACTTGGCGCTTATACCTATCGAAAGCCTCTCCCTGCAATCCACCCATTTTCGGAGCCGACCCCGAAAAATATCTAACATCCATCTTCAAGAGTGTTGAAATTCGGCCCGCTAAGCTATGACAACCCTTAGCTCCGTTGACGGTAGGTGTGAATATGATCCCCGCCTTATTGCCGTCTTCCCGATCGGAATTCCATTTACCCTCCATTTCAGAAACAAGCTTGACGACTGCATCACCTTTAAGGCCTTTATCGTCGATAACGTGGAATGAGAGTTCCTCGCGAGTGAAGTCCATTGGGGTACGGACAAAATCATCGGGGATATCAAACTCTGTTTGAATATCCTTTAAGACGTTAACTGATGCTGTTGCCGTTAGGCCTATATAACTTGCACTAGGAGCAAACCGTTCGATTGTATTTGCCAGGTTCAGATAAGAAGTCCTGAAATCATGTCCCCACTCAGACAAACAGTGAGCTTCATCGATCACCGCGTAGGCAAATGAGAGATCTAGTCCGATAGCCAACATCTCTTTTCTAAACGCATGGGTTTGGAATCGCTCAGGCGATATGAAAACGAAGAAGTACTTACCACGTCCGAAATCTCTCTGAACTTTGGCCTTCTCTCCTGCCTTCAAATCACTTGTAATAAAATTGCTTCGAGTGAAGCCGATGCTATCCAAATCTGCTTTCTGGTCATACATCAAACTTTTTATCGGGCACACGACAAAGCTAACGGCTGGTTGCAGGACCGCAGACAGCTGGTAACAAATCGACTTACCCGAACCTGTAGGCAGCAATCCTATTGTGCCGTTTTTCGAAAGTGCAGATCCTATGATACCAACCTGCCCTTCCCTGAAATCTACATCCTCTAGGTATGGTAGAAACAGGTTGCTGAGGAAGTATCTCAGCGACTCTCGCTGCTCGCTGCCTGGGCTAAGATCTAGCTTGTAGGTAATGGGGTTACTACATGAAAGCTCGAAAAAGTCATAGTCAATCAATTGACTGGTTTCTATTGAAACAGCATCAGAATCTTCGAAGTTTCGATAGAAATCGAAGTAATCCGTACGTGAATATATGACGTCTTGGTTAACTTGAAAGGAATCGTCATAACGCTCCAGTAAGCTGAAGTCGATGAATATATTTTCACCAGACCGTTCGCTCGGAAGCTCATCTGATTCGATCAGCGCAACCTCAATTCGCTTTTCTTCAATGCCGATGAGACGAAAGATATTCGATAACAAATCGTTCAGGTCGTCCAGTGCCGCTTCAGCAAAATCAGTTCCATCACGATTGACTATGAATAGTTTTTTCAACTCCCCTAGTCTGATCTGACCTCGTTCAAGAAGCTCTAATAACAGTATCTGGAAACGCAACGCCGAGGTCAGCCTCAATCGCGAGTCAGTAACATCGACTCCATTTTCATAAGCCTCTTGGTAATTCAATAAAGAAATACCATTAGGAGGCGTTAGGACACCATTTCGCTCTAGACTATCAACGATCTGAATTTGAGAAATAATCGAATTTATCTTACTGATAAATGACTGATTCTCAGATGCCACTTCTTGAACAGTGAAACGAACTGTCTTCAGTCCCAAGGTTTCAGTAAACGCATCCCTCATCTCATCTAAATGCTGAGAATTTTGGTGCTGTTGACCATCTATCTCAATAATTAAACCAACTTGAGGAATGTAAAAATCTACCTGTCGGTTCTGGAATTGTTCAACGTAGACCTGAGTCATATCGTAAATCTGAACTTCAGGGAGCATTAGTTGTTTTACAAAAATGTACTCACCGAAATACTTTGGAATCAGCTCATCAAAAAACCTTTTCGCTGGGTAGTACCCAGAATGCTTGTTGCCTCGAATCAATCTATTCCAAAAAACTGGCTTATCTGACACAAGAGCCTGAGCTGATGTATTAAGACCGCTCCTCTCCAGTTCAATGCCAAATGCCTTCCTCAGTTTCCGCGAGGCTATTGTTGGCTTCCCTCTCTGAAGCATATTCTTAAGAACTTGAATTGCTGCAAATAGCTGTCCAGACGCCGTTTCAGACGAGATAGAATACTGGAGAAGATTGTGGAAAATGAAGTTATGGTTGGTTCTCGCGTAGTTAGCAGAAAACTTCTTGCTTACAAGCCTGCTACTAGACTTCGACCTGACATGTCTAGATAGTTCACTTTCGTCCGCCAGCGAGTCGATGATTGGGTTGTACAAATCTGAAAACAGTTGGTTATTGTGTTGTTGTTCTTGGCTGTCAGTGCCTAGCTCCAATCTATAGAGAGTTTTAACCAACGTAAAAATGTAAATACTTGAATTCGGAAAAGCTTGAGATAGACAGCGTGTTATCTCATCAGTTGTAGCCCCCGAAGTTAATACGTCGTCAACGATCAGAAATGTCGGATTTGAATTAGCTTCTATTGAATCAAAATCGGCTTTATAGGCACCTCTGACCTGGTGGAGTCTTTGTGCTGCAGTGCAATTAGTCGATTTATCTAATACGTGATCTTTCTCTAATATCTTAGGTTGGTAAGAAGCCCCTAAAGCAACAGCCAGCGATTTGCCCAAGGTATCTAATGCTTTATCGCCATCTTCAGCCCTAAGCTCAGCGTGACCTAACGCTCGAACAACTATATCTATGGCTGGGAATGAAGGAGCTAGCTCAACAGTCTTGTTAACCCAGCGGCGAACAGAAGTATTCTTGTTATCTTTGAAAGACCAAACTTCCTGTTTGATACCATCTAAATAGAATCCCAGATGAAGTTTATTCCCAGATTGTATTAACTCAGAACGTCCAGTTCTTGCGGAGCTCCGCGTCGAGTTTTTTCCAATAAGCTCGGAGAGACCGCTTATTCCCTTATGTGACGAATCGATCTCCGAGGCAGAACCCCAATCTACTGAGAAAAACTCAACTCCTGCATTGGAAGCAGCGTCTCGATCTAGGTTACTATCTCCTAAATAAATTGACTCGTCGGCGCTAACACCGAAGTACTCGAGAATACGAGTAACGCCCTCAGGGCTCGGCTTATGCTGCGTTACATCATGGTAGGCTACTACATAATCAACAGTGATACTGAAGTGTTTGAGTAGCCCCTGAACGTAGTTCGAAGGCGTATTCGAGAAGATAGCAACCTTGATTCCAACCGCCCGAGCCGTTGTAACAAGGCCGACAACGTCCTGATAGATGACACAACCATTAAAGTACCTGGGTATGTCTCTCCATCGGCCAGCTGACCGAAGTGGTTCGAGGCTTGATGTATCAATAAGCGTGTCATCAAGATCGAGGACGATGACCTTTATCACAGCAGGCCACCTTTTGCTTTCAACGACCCAAATGAACTCGCGATATCTTCTAATTGAAGACGAATATCTTCATAAGATTCGCTCGTGTAGGGTATCGCCCTCCCTTCGTTAACTAGCTGTTGAGTTCCTGAAATTGCCTTGATAGTAAGATCTGGATACTTAGCTTTATGTGCGTCAGGAACGAAGACAGGACGCATCATAGAGATAGCAGATTTGACTGCGTGCATCGTCCCACCATCTATCGAAGTTTCAATAGCAAAGACGGCAGTAGATAAACCTGCTTGTATCCTGTCTCGCTTAGCAAAGAACGCAGGTATTGCTTTGGTTCCTGGTGCATTCTCTGCAACTAGAAGTCCGCCCTCGTCCAATATTTCCTTAGCGAGTTCCCGATTACTTGCGGGAGAAATAGACTCCACATCGACAAGAACAGAAATCGTTGGTGTTTTGGCGTCTAATGCCGCGCGATGAGCAATTGTATCGATACCCAGTGCAAGTCCACTGACTATCGTGAAGCCATAAGTCGCAAACTTTTGAATAGTTTTAATCGTTATGGTTTCCCCCTTGGGGGTGTTTTCACGAGTGCCTACAACCGCTAATGAAAGCCTATTATCTAAGAGGTTCAGATTGCCTTTGCAGTATAGAAAAGGAGGAGGTTTCGGGAGACCGTATAACGCAATTGGATAGGTTTTCGTACCGAAGAGAACAATCTCAACACCTTTATTTTTGAACGAATCAATCTCAGCTTGTACTTCGACCCTAAGAGCTTGGAAGTTCGCAGTATCTAAGAAGCTTTCGAGAGTTGCTCGAGATTTACCGTTTGATATTTTTAGATTGGAGGAGTGGTGTGCCAGTTCTTCGAGTGTTGCCACTCCGCTATACGCTGAAAACTTTAAGATGGACAGAACAGTTTCATCACCAACGTTCATTAACCTCTTGACAACAAGAGCATCTACAATATTCACATCCACTCCAAACAAACAACAAATTCTAGTCCATTAACCACAAATTTACTTATATTCGACCGAAAACACAATAAAGTCAATTTCTATAAGTAGATATACCCCACGGCAAGAGCGTTTTGAATTGAACTAATACCTAGTAGCTCGATCAGGGCTGGCAGTTTATTATTGTCGGAATGAGTATTTTGATACCATCTGCATTTGGTATCAGCTGCGACCAAGGAAAGAAAATAGCAGTCGGGGCAATGACGATATAAATTAGTGTTTATATCGATACCCAATTTAGTTGAAAATGCCTCCCTGAAAATTAAGAAATACCGAGCAGTGACTACACGGTATGAAAAATTAGCAATAAATTATGAAAGTGTCGTTGCTTTGGCATTTTCAATCATGTGGTTCCCTATGCGGGTAGATTGAAATATGTACAACGTAATGCTCCGGCCAGTGCCGTATAGAATTTAAAACAGAACTCTAGACGGCACTGGCCGGAGCATTACCATCAAAATACGTCACCAAAAACATCCTTTGGTTCCCAGCTGGGTTTACGAATCGTACAGGCAAACTCATACCGCTTGAGCAGAAAATCAATACGATCCTTCACCATTTTGCCTGTCGCTAATATGATGTTTTCCTTCAGCGGGTGATTGCTTTCAATCAGGTATTCATTGCGATGATGTAATCGATCAAGAAATTTTTTCTGAGGCAGGTTGCCTGCTTTCCCTCCGTCTTGCCAACGATTGCATTCTTTGCAGGCCAACACCAAGTTCCATACTTCATTAAGCTGAAGGTCATACATCGACCCAAATTGGATGGACATGGGGATCAAATGATCCACATCACAGGTGTTTTCTTGATTGGATTGGATGGAAATGGGCTTTAAGCAATAAAAACATTTGCCTTTTTGATACCCATTCAAAGGGTATCGTACCTTGGATAGATTGGTCCGTAGATGAGAGTTCAGGAAAGAATTATTGGAAACAGGCTTTAGATAGTAAAGATTTTCAGTATTGGTGTCGTATTTGACATTGATTAATTGGTCTTCACTCCAGGCTGATTCCACCAAATTCCAACGTCCTTCAATTTCAAATTCAAAATTGGAAAAATCCTGGCTTTGAAAAATCTCAAATAAATTGTCATGTAAAACAATGCCTTGTTTTTTATCTTGGATTCCTTTTTCAAAAAAAGATAAGGATTTTTGTTTTTTGGGTAAATTGTGAAAAGCATCAAGAACATATTTAAAACCCTCTGCTCTGGTGATGTTAAGCATGAGTTCTTCAGAGATTTGTCCTTGGTCGTAAAGATTCAAGGCATTAAGTAGCTTTGCGGTACCCTTGCCACTTAATTGCCTTTTGCCTGTTTTTACATGCTCAAGCAAATAGTTGGCGTATATGGGCGTGAGATCATCAAGACTGACAAAAGTAGCATTTGACTTGGATAATTTTAATAATGACTTGGCAAGGGCAAACTTGTAGGTAGCAGTGTTGGCACCCAATAAAAAAATTGATCGAAAATTGCTTTCCAGTAAGTGATCAGATAAGTAAGCGCTCATAAAACCTGGTTCATTCTTATAAAAAAAGTGATTCAAAGTAAGCATTCGCCCAGCACCTGTCAAGACGGTATTGGGCGAATGCTTACCATAATACTCACAGAGGAGATGATTATGAGCACGGCCCGATTTACGGAAGAATTCAAACTCGAAGCGGTGAAGCAAATCACCCAACACCAGCGTCCAGTGGCCGAAGTGGCTAAGCGGTTAGGCGTATCGACCCACAGCCTGTACGTATGGGTCAAACGCTACGGCAAGTCGGCACAGCAACGCGAACAAGACAGCGCTGAGGCCATTGAGCTTCGGCGTTTGCGCTCAGAGGTCAAGCGACTCACTGAAGAGCGCGATATCTTAAAAAAGGCCGCCGCGTACTTTGCCAAGGAGTCAGGCTAAAGTACGCGTTTATTCGGCAGCACACGACTCAATACACCGTGCGCAGACTCTGCGAAGTGCTCGAGGTTCATCCCAGCGGTTATTACGCTTGGCGGCGTAACCCGCATAGCCAGCGCCATCATGAAGACCAGCGGTTGTTGGCCTTGGTGGAGCCGTCCTGGGTGGACAGCGGCCGGGTTTATGGCTACCGCAAGGTGCATCACGACTTATGCGACTTGGGCGAATCCTGTAGTCGTCATCGCGTGGCACGCTTGATGCGCAGCCGCGGCTGGCGTGCTCAGGTGGGCTATCGTCGTCGTCCCGGTTTCCATGGTGGAATCCCGCATAACGTGGCCGCCAATATTCTGGACCGGCAATTCGATGTTGCCGCACCGAACATTGCCTGGGTGACAGATATCACCTACATCCGCACCCATGAGGGGTGGTTGTATCTGGCTGTTGTATTGGATTTGTTCTCACGCCAAGTGGTGGGATGGTCGATGGATTCGCGCATGAGTAAAGACCTGGTTTTGCAGGCCTTGCTCGCGGCGGTGTGGCGGCGCAAGCCCAAGCAACGCGTCATGGTGCATTCCGACCAGGGCAGCCAATTTACGAGCTACGAATGGGCGGCGTTTTTAGCTTCCCATAATTTACAACCCAGCATGAGTCGTCGTGGTAACTGCCATGACAACGCCGTTGCTGAAAGCTTTTTCCAGTTGCTCAAGCGTGAGCGCATTAAGCGGAAAATCTACAAAACTCGGGAGCTGGCACGCGAAGATATCTTTGACTACATCGAAATGTTTTACAACCCGATTCGTCGGCACAGCCATGCAGCGAACCTTTCGCCGGTAAACTACGAACAGCAATACTTTTCTGAGGCAACGAACTGTCTATAAAAGTCTGGTCGATTCAACATGAGGAAACCCCATGTCGGTAATACTATCACGGAGTGACGTTGAGATTATGAGGATAGTAGGCGCACTGCAAGTGCCTAACGCTGAGCAATAACATCTTAGCACATATGAACTAGAACAATAACCTTCATCTTTTTGAAGGCTCTGACAACATTATTTTTAATGTAAAAACGATGAAAGTCTGGTTATATCCAAGCAAAAAGTAAGATTTATGTTTTCTCTCGCAACTCCGGCCAGATCAACCACCAGTCATCTGGTCGTAACTGTTTGCGCGTAACCATACCGGCTGTTAACTCTTCAATTTCAACACAACGAATAATCGGTACGGCCTGTTGTTTTACAGCCCATCTATGAGCCAGTTGGGGCGAAATGCCTAGCGCTTTGGCAAATGCAGACACTCCACCAAACCAGTCACAGGCTGATTTGATAGGTGGAAAATAATCTATTTTTGCATTTGGTTCGTTTTTATTTTGAATATCGCTCATTTGGAAATATTGTCTTGACAGACTTCAACTTGTTATTGATAATAGCATCAATGCAGTTACATAACAAAATGTAACTGCGACGATCTTTTACAATTTGGAAACGATAAATACCATCCCCTCTCAAGCCATCACGGCTTGAAAAGCGATTGGACGGCAACCTGCAATACATCGGGGTTGAAGTAAAACCGATGAAAAACCAGTCTTTACACGGGCTATGTGAGATAGCGCAACCGTATCTAGACTGACGACCTTAAAAGGCGCCGATTGCCGTGAGGCATTCACACATCGGAAATGGCGGGTAATTTCCGAACTTCGAATAAATAATCCTTAAAACCACAAGTAACAATTTAGAATCAATATATTACAATTGTAATTAAAATTAGATTATTCATTTATATCTCTAGCGTAGATTCTTACTCTACGCTTTTGATAGAATCCTTTTTCCAAAGGGTTCTATCAAAAGCTGAATAACCATTTCATGTAAAGCAATACGACATGAGGACTATAAAAACTAAAGACTATTTAACTACTTGGTTAGAAACACAAGAAAATAAATTAAAAGCATCAACATTTGATGGCTATAGAAAAATTGTTGAAAACCTGCTAATACCCAAATTTGGAAATCTTGCACTCAACAGACTAAAACGTAAAGATATCAAAGACTGGCTAGGACCAATGAAATGTGGTAATAAACGCTTGAGCAATATTCAAAGTGTTATTCGCAAAGCATTAACCGATGCCGTTGATGATGATTTACTTGATGCCAATATAATGTTTGATTTCTGCTATCAAAAGAAAGACACTCCAAAAGAATTTGATGATGTCGATCCATTCACGCCAGAGGAGCAACAGGCAATTTTGGCAGCATTTGATCCAGGTATCGCAGCACAATTTCAATTTCTTTTTTGGACTGGCCTACGAACAAGTGAGTTTGTTGGCTTAGATTGGTCACAAATAGATTTGATACACCAACAAATACGGATATCTAAAGTCATAACCGCTGCAAGTAATGGCGTTGCAGAAGTTCCTAAAACAAAATCCGGTTACCGTAGGGTAAAATTACTTAAACCCGCAATGGTTGCTTTATCTATGCAAAAACAACTTACCTATAAAAAGGGAAAAGCTGTTTTTTTAGATCCAGAAACAGAGGAAAGATGGGCAGGTGATGCACCAATACGGACATTATGGACAAAAACTCTGAAAGCGGCCCAGGTACGTTACAGACGACCTTATCAAACTCGTCATACGTATGCGTCTATGATGCTTTCAGCAGGAGAAAATCCAATGTGGGTGGCCCAACAAATGGGACATAAAGACTGGAGTATGATCTCCAAAATTTACGGACGATGGATGCCATCTGCAAACGAAAACGCAGGCAACAAAGCCGAAGCAGTTTTTGCCAACTGTATTTAGTTCTAAATAATAATTATTAAAGAACAATTACTAATTTTTTGCTGTTAACCCAGCACTGGCGCGCATTATTTTTACAATAATGCGCTTTTTAGAACCTTGGCGGGTTGGGGGGGATTCGAACCCCCGAAACGTTTCCGTTTACACGCTTTCCAAGCGTGCGCCTTCAGCCACTCGGCCACCGACCCTTTTTCATAAGCTGGCATTGCACCAACCAATTTCGGCAATGCTGTTTTAATCTAAAACAGCATCAACTTAATCGACTATTTTAGCATTCTTTCCACGTATCGTGCAATCATATCCACTTCCAAATTCACTTTATCACCGTCTTTGGTGTTGCGAAGTGTTGTATTCTGGATAGTATGGGGAATAATATTGATGCTGATCACACAACCACTGGCATTATCGGTCACGCTATTTACCGTCAGGCTAATTCCATTAACGGTAATAGAACCTTTGTATGCCAGGAATTTAGCCAGTTCCACTGGCACCTGGATTTTAAGCTCATGTGATTCACCCACCGCATCAAACGACACCACCGTACCCAGGCCATCCACATGACCTGAAACAATATGCCCGTCCAGTGAATCGCCCATTTTAAGCGCATGCTCAAGATTGACCTCACCCACGGCATTCAGTCCAACCGTACGGTTCAGGCTTTCGCGGGAAACGTCCACTTCAAATTCCTGCCCGCCAAATTTTACAACGGTCATGCAGGCGCCCTGAATCGCGATGGAATCGCCCAGTTTGGTGTGCGCCAGATTAAAGTCGGGGGCCTGGATGGTTAAATGCACGCCGTCCTGACCTGTATCTCCCAATGGTTCAACATTTGTGATTTTACCTACAGCGGCAACAATTCCGGTAAACATATTTCTTTCCTTGATGATCTTACTTATGCATCACGCTGTTCAAAAGCGTATCCCAGCGGTTTGGCAAACGCGCACGCAAACGCAAATCGGGCGCAAAGGTTTGGGTTTCAAAAAAATCAAACTGGTAAGCCTGATCCAATTCATTCAATACAGGTAAACGAAACAGCCCATGCGCATCACCCAGTATTTTAGGGGCCATGTACAGCAACAGTTCATCCAGCAGGCCTGCCTGCAACAAAGCACCGTTCAGTCCTGGTCCGGCCTCTACATGCACCTCGTTAATGTGTTGCTTGCCCATCCAGTCCAGCACTGCTTCAAGATCAACATGGCCATTTTTTTCGGGCATGGCAATCACCTGAACATTTTTCGCTTGCAGGCGGGCTGCCTTGGCTTCATCGGGGTGAGTCGTAAACACCCACACCGGGTCAGCATTAAATATTCGGGCGGTTTCCGGCACAATAAAGCGGCTGTCAATAATGGCACGAACAGGCTGGCGCGGGGTGTCCACTGAGCGCACGGTCATTAGCGGATCATCGTGCAAAACAGTGCCCATGCCGGTTAACACCACACAACTTCTGGCACGCCAGTAATGCCCGTCAGCACGGGCCGCGGCACTGGTAATCCATTGTGACTGGCCATTATGCAAAGCCATGCGCCCATCCAGCGAAGAGGCCAGTTTGCTCCATACCCAGGGGCGACCGGTGATCATGCGGGAAATGAACCCCGGATTCAGGGCCAGCGCCTGCGCTGCAAGCAGGTTAACGCGTACTTCTATGCCCGCTTCTTGCAACCTGGCAATGCCCCTGCCCCCTACCAAAGGGTTAGGGTCTGCCATGGCAATCACTACCCTGGCCGGTTTGACAGCAATAATGGCATCAACACAAGGTGGGGTTTTACCATAATGGCTGCAAGGTTCCAACGTAACGTAAAAGGTGCTGCCCGCCAGGTCATGCCCGTTGTTTTGCGCATGGTGAATGGCACAAATTTCGGCATGCGGGCCACCTGCTTTTTGGGTGGCCCCCTGCCCCAGCAATTGTCGGTTTTTAACAATCACACAACCCACCCGGGGGTTGGGGGTGGTAATGAACAGGACTGAAGCGGCTTGCTCCAGCGCCTTGTTCATCCAGTCAACATCATCAGGCTGCGTCAAGACGGATTCCACCCTATTTCTTTTCCAGTTTGGGGGCACTGACCGGCACCTGCATTTCCTGAATGGCCTTCACAAACTCGCCAATATCTTCAAAACTTTTATAAACTGAGGCAAAACGCACATAGGCAACCTGGTCCAGTTGCTTGAGCTCATTCATGACCAGCTCACCAATATGCCCGGTAGAAACCTCTTTACCCGGTGTATTCAGCAAGGCTTCCTGAATGCGTGAAACGGCAGCCTCAAGGGCCTCGGTGGGCACCGGCCGTTTACGCAAGGCCAGCTTAAGGCTTGCATTCAATTTATTAATGTCAAATTCTACGCGCGTTCCATTTCTTTTTACGATGGTTGGCATAGACAGCTCAACCCGCTCATACGTGGTAAAGCGCCTGTCGCAATCCAGACAGCGCCGGCGCCGGCGTATGGTATCACCATCTTCAGAAACCCGGGAATCCACCACCTGGGTTTCTGAGTGAGCACAGAACGGACATTTCATTTGAACGAAACCTTAAAGTAAAACGCCTGCCGGAGCAGGCGTTGCTGGGGTTGGCAACTTATTTGTAAACCGGGAACTGTGCGGTTAATTGATTAACCTTTTCACGGATAGCGGCAATATTAGCCTCATCACGTGGATTATCAAGAACATCGGCAATCAGGTTGGCCGTTAATTCAGCTTCTTTTTCGGTAAAACCGCGTGTAGTCATGGCTGGTGTACCCAAACGGATACCGCTGGTCACGAATGGCTTTTCAGGGTCATTTGGAATGGCGTTTTTATTAACCGTGATATGTGCATCACCCAGGACGGCTTCGGCTTCTTTACCGGTAATGCCCTTGGCACGCAGGTCTACCAGCATGACGTGGCTTTCGGTACGGCCAGACACAATACGCAAACCGCGTTTTACCAATGTTTCGGCCAGCACTTTTGCATTCAGGGCAACCTGTTTGGCATAGTCTTTGAACTCGGGCGCCAGGGCTTCTTTAAAAGCAACGGCTTTACCGGCAATCACGTGCATTAACGGGCCACCTTGGATACCGGGGAAGATCGCGGAATTGACGGCTTTTTCGTACTCGGCTTTCATCATGATGACGCCGCCACGTGGACCACGCAGTGATTTGTGGGTGGTGGAGGTAACAAAGTCGGCGTGTGGCACGGGGTTGGGGTATTCGCCCCCAGCGACCAGGCCTGCATAGTGCGCAATGTCTACCATGAACAGAGCACCGTTATCGTGGGCAATTTTAGCCATGCGCTCAAAGTCGATACGCAGTGAGTAAGCAGAAGCACCGGCCACAATCAGTTTGGGCTTGTGCTCTTTAGCCAGTTGTTCTACCTGTTCGTAGTTCAGCACTTCGTTTTCATCAAGGCCGTAAGGGATGAAATTGTACAGTTTGCCGGAAGCGTTAACGGAAGCGCCGTGTGTAAGGTGACCGCCTTCGGCCAGGCTCATGCCCAGAACGGTATCACCCGGTTTCAGGACAGCCATGTAAACACCCTGGTTGGCCTGTGAGCCGGAGTTGGGCTGAACGTTGGCGGCTTCGGCACCAAACAGTTCTTTCAGCCGCTCAATCGCCAGTTGCTCGGCAATATCCACAAACTCGCAACCACCGTAATAACGCTTGCCTGGATAACCTTCGGCATACTTGTTGGTAAGCTGTGTGCCCTGTGCCTGCATAACAGCAGGACTGGTGTAGTTTTCAGAGGCGATCAGCTCAATGTGCTGTTCCTGACGTACGGTTTCTTTCTGGATGGCATCCCACAATGCGGGGTCTACTTTGTCCAGGGTTAGGGAACGATCAAACATGTGTTTTCCTGAATTTATAAAAAGCAAAAAAATTAAATGGTCACTTTAGGATTGAGTGTATACAGTCCGGTAATACTATCGCTGGCCAATATATGCGGATTGATGACTTTAAGGACATCTTCGGTGCTAAATCGGCCTTCAAGAGGAACCGTTTCTATATCCAGGGCATAAAGCGTGAATTCATAACGGTGAGCCAGCGCGTCATTGAAAGGGGGACATGGGCCATCATAGCCGTAGTAATCGCCTTTCATATCATGGTCGCTGGCAAACCAGGTGGTGTAGTCATTAATGCCCTGGCGCATGTTGCGCGGCGCAGTTGGACCGTTTTTCCCCTTGGGTGTCACCTCTTTGGAGAATTCACCTTCTTCAATGGCCGTCACGCTGGCCGGAATGTCAACCAGCACCCAGTGATAAAAATTGGCACGCGGCAAGTCAGCCGGCACTTCGCGGTCTTCCTGATTGACATCATCAGGCTTGCTGGGCGCATCCGGATCACGACAAACCAGCACAAAAGAAAGAGTGCCTTCGGGCGCGCCTTCCCATGAGAAATGCGGGTTCAGATTATCGGACAGCGCAATATGTGCCGCCGCATCTTGTTTGCCAAAAGCAAAGCGAGCGTGAATGGCCTGGCCGTTAACGATTGACTGACTAAGTAATTTCATAGATCCCCCAATAAAACCTGATGTTAATAGATGGACGTCAATTAATTGACAGTGATGCGGGCAAATTTACGCTTGCCTACCTGCACGACATAAGTACCTGCCTCAAGCTGCAGGGATTTATCTTCAACCCGCTGGCCATCAACACGTACGCCACCCTGGACAATATTGCGCTGGGCTTCCGAGCCCGAACTGGACAAGCCTGATTCCCGGAGTACCTTGACAATGCCCAATGGGCCGCCTGGCAACTGGATCTCAGGCATCTCATCAGGGATGACGCCATCACGGAAGCGGGCCTCAAAATTGGCCAGAGCCTCTTCGGCCGCCTTGGCGGAATGGAAACGGGTAATAATTTCCTGGGCCAGCATGACCTTGATGTCACGCGGGTTGCGCCCTTCTTCGGTTTGTTTTTTAAAGCCGGCAATTTCTTCCAGGGAAAGGAAAGAAAGCAGTTCGTAGTAGCTCCACATGAGTGTGTCTGAAATGGACATGAGCTTGCCGAACATGGAATCGGGCGCTTCGGTAATGCCAATATAATTATTCTTGGATTTGGACATTTTGTCGACGCCGTCAAGCCCGACCAGCAACGGCATGGTTAGCACGCATTGGGGCTCTTGACCATATTCTTTTTGCAGTTCGCGTCCCACCAGCAGGTTGAATTTCTGGTCGGTGCCGCCCAGTTCCAGGTCGGACTTGAGCACGACAGAATCGTAACCTTGCAGCAATGGGTATAAAAATTCGTGAACGGCAATGGGCACGCCACCCTTGAAACGCTTGGTGAAATCATCGCGCTCCATCATGCGGGCCACGGTATAGCGTGAGGCCAGCTGGATAATACCGCTGGCACCCAACTGTTCGCACCAGTCGGCGTTGTAGCGGACTTCGGTGCGTTCAGGGTCCAGCACCATGCTGGCCTGTTCATAATAGGTTTTTGCGTTTTCTTCAACCTGTTCTTTGGTTAGTGGCGGGCGGGTTGCATTACGGCCGCTGGGGTCACCAATCATGGAGGTGAAGTTGCCAATGAGGAAAATGACATTATGCCCAAGGTCTTGCAGCTGACGCATTTTATTAAGGACAACGGTATGACCCAGGTGAATATCGGGCGCGGTAGGGTCTAGCCCAAGTTTAATACGCAGCGGCGTATTGGTATCACGGCTCTTTTGCAACTTTTTGGCAAACTCTGACTCGACCAGCAGCTCATCGCACCCGCGCAAGACAACACGCAGGTCATTCTGGACTTCTGGAGAAACAGGTGATTCGGAAGATGACATAAAAACTTTATCCAATGCAAAACATAAACACCCCAGTAGCAAAATGTAACCGGGATGATAATGGGGTAGACCTGCTATTATCGCTTTTTTCCTGCGATTCAGTGCTAAATTATACCTTTTTATCCAAATTCAGATTGCATATGTCTCCTGTACGGGATACTCAATATTTCATCGGCCTCATGTCCGGCACCAGCACCGATGGCGTTGACGGGGTCATTGCCGCCTTTTCACCCGAACAACCTCCCCGCCTTCTTGCCCGGGCCAGCCTGCCCATGCCGGCCATGTTAAGGCAGCATTTCCTTGAGCTGAATGCCCCGGGACACAACGAACTGGAAAAATCCTGTCTGGCTGCCAATGAACTGGCCCATTTGTATGCCCAAGTTTGTACGCAGTTGCTGAAGCAGGCACAACTGGCACCGAAACAGGTGACCGCCATTGGTGCCCACGGGCAAACCGTGCGCCATCGTCCCGAACTGGGCTACACCATACAGCTGAATGCACCGGCCTTATTAAGCGAGCTTACGCAGATTGCGGTGGTAGCCGATTTTCGCAGCAAAGACATTGCCGCCGGCGGGCAAGGCGCCCCTTTGGTGCCCGCTTTTCACCAGGCTTTGTTTGGTGTACACCGACCCGTTACCGTATTAAACCTGGGCGGCATGGCCAATATTAGTATTTTGCACCCCGCAAAAGAAATCAGCGGGTTTGATACCGGTCCGGCCAATGTCTTAATGGATATCTGGTGTCAGCACCACACCGGCAAGGAGTACGACCAAAATGGTCAATGGGGTGCCAGTGGTACGGTAAATGAAGTCTTATTGAATTATTTGCTGGCAGCTGAACCCTGGTTTGCGCTCCCCCCACCCAAATCAACTGGCCGGGACCTGTTTAACCTGGACTGGCTAAACACCAGGCTGGCCGGCTTCAAACAAAGCATTTGCGCCCCCGATGTACAGGCCAGCTTGCGTGCGCTAACCGCCCAAACCATTGCCAGCGCCATTCATGCCTATGCCCCCGGAACACAGGAAATTATTGCCTGTGGCGGTGGCGCACTTAACGGCCCCTTGCTGCAGGAACTGGCGCTGCGGGCTCATCTTCCGGTAAGTCGCTGTGAAGATTACGGGGTGCCCGGCCAATCCATGGAAGCCCTGGCTTTTGCCTGGCTGGCCTGGGCCCATTGCAACCGGGTGCCAGCCGGCACACCATCAGTCAGTGGCGCCCGGCGCAAAACCGTTCTGGGCTGTTACTACCCGGCCTGAGCTCGAACGCACGCCCCTTTCGGTTGCAGTTATTGATGAGTCACGAGATGGGGCGTCCATCCTATTGTTTACTTTATTTGCGGCAGCTTGCTACCCGCCAGAATGTTTTCCAGCAGGACGTGATCCTTGAACTTATACAAGCGGGCCGGCCGGCCACGATCCTGGGCAGTCACCTTGCCGGTTTCCTCCACCAGATCCTGATGCTGCATCATGCGACGAAAATTCTGCTTGTGCAACTCGACCCCCGCCAGGCCCTCGATGCTTTTTTGCAACTGGAACAAGGTGAACGCCTCGGGCATGAGTTCGGCAATAACGGGACGATATTTGATTTTTGCCCGCAGGCGGGACATGGCCGTAGCCAGCACCCGGCGATGGTCACGCTGCATGGGAACCCCGACTTCGGCCGGCCCCAGGCCAATGCTCCGGAAATGGGGCGTCTCGGGAATCAACCCCGCTTCATACATGAGTTCGTAACGCAGCAGCACATGTTCTTCCACCCAGTCAAAGCCGTCAAGTCCCCAGCACATGTCCACCCGCCGTTGTCGGTTCATGCAGATCACAGGATCATTTTCCTGGTGAATCCAATCCTGCAGTTGCGGCAATAGCGTTTGTGTTACCCACGGCACCAGCCCCTGCCGATGATCTTCCCAGGGAAAATAATAGTACCAGTCTTGCCAGCTGGCATGCGCCTCAAGCTGGCTTTCATCAATTTCCTTGACCAGGCCCAGATAACTAACATACAGCACCGGATGCCCCGACAGACGGGTTCGGGTGGTATCCACAAACGTATACAGCTGCTCTACATAGCCCATTGGCTGCCTGGTTTGGGCTTTAACCCATTGCCGGACACCCGACTGCAAAGAGTGGTGAACCGGTGACAAGGCGCCAAAAGGCAGGGACTGCCCATCAAGCACCGTTAAAACACGGGCGGAAAACCGGGTGATGGCAATTAAAACGGCAACCAGCTCACTGGCGCCCTCATTCTGGTTTGTGGAGATCTCTGATGCCGGCATGCTTTATGGCTATTGATGATTGGATATTGGCATAGGCATTGTATATGGAAGTGTCCGGCCGGGCAAAACTATTTGCAAGCGGCTGAATAACAAAAAAACCGATTGATAAAAATGTTTTGCGTTTTATGCTCAATAAGAGCATAATTAACTTTTTTCAAAATGACGACTTAAAAAATCATGGGACATATAGAACAGAAAGCATTTGAATTTGATCAACCTTTATTGCAAACCGCCAAACTGAACGGGCAGGCCTGCATGACGTCAGTACTGCCAGAAAGCGCAGATGCCCTGGCGGTAGGTAAAGCCTGGGCCCAGACACCCGCCCCGCTTTCACGAGAACAGGAACAACAATACATCCAGGAAATCAAGCAACTCATACAAGATGAGAATGCAGTTCTGGTGGCGCATTATTATGTTGATCCGGTTTTGCAGGACCTGGCGCTTGAAACTGGCGGCTGCGTGGGTGACTCGCTTGAAATGGCACGTTTTGGCCGTGACCATGAAGCCTCTACCCTGATTGTGGCCGGAGTTCGCTTCATGGGTGAAACCGCCAAAATGCTCAGCCCTGAAAAAAAAGTGCTGATGCCAACCCTTGAGGCCGAATGTTCGCTTGACCTGGGCTGCCCTGCCGATCAGTTCAGTGCCTTCTGCGATGCCCACCCTGACCGGACCGTGGTGGTATATGCCAACACCAGCGCCGAAGTAAAAGCACGCGCCGATTGGGTGGTGACCTCTTCCATTGCCCTGGAAATCGTTAGCTACCTGCACGAAAAAGGCGAAAAAATCATTTGGGGTCCTGATCGTCACCTTGGTCAATATATCCAGGACAATACCGGTGCCGATATGCTGTTATGGCAAGGGTCCTGTCTGGTCCATAATGAATTCAAGGCCGCCGAGCTGGTCAGCCTGAAAGAACAATACCCCGATGCCAAAGTGCTGGTACACCCCGAGTCACCGGCCTCTGTGGCGGCACTGGCCGATGTAACCGGCTCTACCAGCAAACTCATCCAGGCCGCCATCGACCTGCCGGCCCAAACCTTTATTGTGGCCACCGATGCCGGCATTATGCACGAAATGCAAAAACGGGCCCCTGGCAAAACCTTTATTTCAGCCCCCACCTCGGGCAATAGCGCAAGCTGCAAAAGCTGTGCCTTTTGCCCCTGGATGGCCATGAACGGGCTGGCGGGTATCAAGCAATGCCTGGTAAACGGTTCGGGTGAAGTCATACTGGACAAGCCGCTGGCCGAACGTGCCCGCATGCCGCTTGACCGGATGCTGGCCTTTGCCGAAGCCCATAAAAAATCAGTCAAGGCCAGTGGCGACCTGGTTCAGGACATGAAGCTGTTTCAACACGTTGGAGCCGCTTAAGCATCATGACGCGTCAGTTTGACACTATTATTATTGGCAGTGGCTTAGCCGGATTGTCGGTCGCCCTGTCATTACCGGATAGTCAGCGCATTGCCATGCTTTGCAAAGATGCGCTTATCAACACCGCCAGCGACAAGGCACAAGGCGGCATTGCCGCTGTTTGGGACAGCCAGGACTCCTTCGAGCGACACATTAATGACACCCTGGTTGCCGGTGCCGGCTTGTGTGAAAAAGAAGCGGTTGCCCACATTGTTGAACATTCGCCCGACGCCCTGAAATGGCTGCTGGCGCACCAGGTCAATTTTACCCGTAACGATACAGACCAACAGCTGCACTTAACCCTTGAAGGCGGCCACTCCTGGCGCAGGATTGCCCATGCCTCGGACAAAACAGGGCATGTCATTACCCATACCCTGCAGTCTCTACTGGGCCAGCATCCCAACATCCAGGTTTTTGAGCAACGGGCCTCGGTTGAGTTACTGCTTGACCATGAAAAAAATGCCCAATGCATGGGAGTAAAGGCACTTAACCGGCAGTCTGGCCACATGGAAACCTTTCTGGCGCCCAATACAGTACTGGCCACAGGCGGCACCGGACAGCTTTTTACCCATACCACCAACCCGGTAATTGCCACGGGCGACGGGATTGCCATGGCCTGGCATGCCGGCTGCCGGATTGCCAACATGGAATTCATCCAGTTTCATCCAACCGCCCTGGCATTACCCCATATACCCACCTTTTTAATTTCCGAAGCGGTAAGGGGTGAAGGCGGCATTTTAAAACGTCCCGACGGCAGCCGCTTTATGCCCGACTATGACCAACGGGCCGAACTGGCCCCCCGCGACATTGTGGCACGGGCGATAGAAGCGGAAATGAAAAAACACGGCACCAACCATGTCTGGCTGGATATCTCGCATAAACCAAGGGATGAGATTTTGCATCACTTCCCCATGATTCATGAAACCTGTCTTTCACACGAGCTTGATATTTGCACCAGCCCCATTCCGGTTGCCCCGGCTGCCCACTATACCTGCGGCGGTGTGCTGGTTAACCGGGCCGGGCAAACCGACCTTAAAGGACTTTACTGCGCCGGTGAAACCGCTTACACCGGACTGCATGGTGCCAACCGGCTGGCCAGCAATTCTTTACTGGAATGCATCGTGACTGGTAGGAATATTGCCAATAATATTGAAGCCGGCCTTCCCTGGGAAACTCCTGCCGCTTATGACAACACCATTGCCATCAACCCGGCAACCAGCGACAATGGCCAGCCTGCGCAAGCCAGCCCCCCTAACGTAAACAGTTTACGACAACTCATGACGCATTACTTTGGCATTGTGCGCAACCATGCCGGCATGCAGGCGGCCCTGCAGCAGTTGAATACATGGAAAGCCCAGCTGCACCCGGACAATAGCGTACAAGCGCCAAGCCTGAATGAGATAGAGCTGAAAAACATGCTTGATGTGGCCAGCCTGATGCTGCAATGCGGGTTGGCCCGTAAGGAAAGTCGTGGCCTGCATTACACCACCGACTACCCACACACGGCTGAAACCGCTATACCTACCGTACTGGCACCGGTTTTGTCCTGAACCACTAAACCACCACATAAAACGGGCCTGCGCATCAAAATACGCAGACCCGTTTTATGTTTTTAATGCCAGATATTATGCCCACCAAGGCATAAAGACGGTTAATGACTTACGGCAATTAAACCGTAAAAGAAGAACCGCAACCACACGTTGTTTGGGCATTCGGATTACGAATGACAAACTGTGAACCTTCAATATCTTCTTTGTAATCAATTTCAGCGCCAACCAGGTACTGAAAGCTCATGGGGTCTACCAGCAACTGGACACCGTCTTTATCGATAGAGGTATCGTCGTCGTTAATGACCTCATCAAACGTGAAACCGTACTGGAAACCCGAACAGCCACCACCCTGCACGAACACGCGCAGTTTGAGATCTGGGTTACCTTCGTCGATTAACAAATCCTTGACTTTAGCTGCAGCCGCATCAGTAAAAACCAATGGTACTGGAGGAGCCTGCAAGTCTACTGACTCTAAAACGCTACTCATATATTTACTCCCGGTGAGATACAGTCACCCTAATAAAACAGGCAGACACGCCTATAACAAATCTATTTTACCATAACAACAAACTAAGGCTTGAGCTTTAACGTTCGTGTGACACGTGTATTTTTACCCTCGACTACTTTCAGGGTAACGCTTTCAGGCTCAAACCCGTCTGGAATAACCAGCAAGCCTTGCGCCAGCTCAATTCTGTTGAATTTTAAATTCAGGGCCGTATTATCAGCCTTTTCTGTTGACGATTTACCATTGCCTTCAGCCTTGGCTGCCGACTCTGGCTTGAGGACCACCGTTGTGGTTTTCCCATCCATCTTTCCCTTGGCTTCAAAGTGCAAACGGCCATTGAATGTTGCCGGTGTTTTCTGGGTTCGCGTAAGCATTACCTTATAACGGATACGGGCACCTTCCTGGATGGCATCAAACTCCCTGAGCGTGACATGAATATTACTTTTGGAAGGAATCAGCTGCTCATAACGCAACAATTCTTCGGTCCTTCTGCTGATTTCATCCTGCAGCTTTGTTACCTGCCGGTTAAATTCATCAATCGTGCTTTTGTCTATCACCATTTGCGCATTGGCGGCATCCAGTTTCCCCTGTAATGTCTGGATTTTCACTTCACCCTGCTTTACTTTATCAGAAAGCAAAGTGAGCTGCTCGTTTTCTACCCCAAGCATTTTACGCTGCACGACATTTTGGGTAATGTAATAGCTGCTGGTTGCACCAAGGGCAATGCCTACGGTAAGAAGAAAAATACGTGCCGGCATTGTTATCCGGCCCCTTAAGGCAAAATAGCCACTTGATTCAGGCCTGTTTGCTCAGCCAAACCAAATAACACATTCATATTTTGCACAGCCTGCCCGGCAGCGCCTTTAACCAGGTTATCCTGTATAACCAGCACAATAAGAGTATCTCCATTACCCGGGCGATGCAGTGCAATACGCAACTGGTTGGATGCCCGAACCGAACGGGTTTCTGGCAAACTGCCAGCAGGCATCACGTCGATAAACGCCTCTTGCTGGTAACGTTGCTCGTACAAGGCCTGAAAATCGGTGTCCATGGCTTCGGGTTTGATTTTTACATAAATGGTGGACAGCATACCCCTGATCATGGGCACCAGATGCGGCACAAAGGTAAGGCTTACCGGCTGGCCGGCAATTTTACCCAATTGTTCGACAATTTCAGGATGATGGCGATGGCCTGAGACCGCATACGCCTTGAAGTTGTCACTGGCCTCGGAGAACAGGCTGCCCACTTCGGTTTTACGACCGGCCCCTGACACCCCCGACTTGCAATCGGCAATGATATTGTCCAGCTTGACCAGGCCTTTTTCAAGCAATGGGGTCAAGCCCAGAATAACGGTCGTTGGATAACAACCCGGATTGCCAACAACCTGTGCATTGGCCACTTTTTCGCGGTTAAGCTCTACCAGACCATAAACACTGTCTTTTAATACATCGGGACAGGCATGCGGCATTTTGTACCATTTTTCAAAAACCGCAGTGTCTTGCAGGCGAAAATCGGCGGCCAGGTCTATCACCTTTACACCGGCATCCATTAAGGCACGGGCCTGCCCCATGGCCACGCCATGGGGTGTCGCAAAGAACACCACATCACATTCAGACAGCGCCGCATTTTCAGGGGCGGAAAAAGCCAGATCGACATGACCACGCAAGTTGGGGAACATGTCCGCAACCGGCATGCCTTCTTCTTTGCGCGAGGTAATTGCATGAAGCCTTGCATTGGGGTGTACTGCTAAAAGACGCAGCAATTCCACACCGGTATATCCGGTACCACCAACGATGCCAACCTTGATGATCTGGGCAGAAGAAGATGCCATGGTTAAATCCTTTGTTAATTGATTGGATGTATAAACGTTCCTAAACGATTATTGCACCACATTATGAGAGTTTTTACACGTGATTTGGTTCAGTCTGCCTGAAAATTAAACCCCGTTTTTGCTTCACTGCGTTTCAAAATAGAATAACCGCGCATTAAATAAAAAAAAGACCGCATGTGCGGTCTTTTTTTGACTCGAAAACAGATTAGCGTTTGCTGAACTGTTTGCGACGACGGGCTTTGTGGAAACCGACTTTTTTACGCTCGACTTCACGGGCGTCACGGGTTACATAGCCTGCCTTGGACAGTGATGATTTCAATGTTTCATCATAGTCGATCAGGGCACGGGTAATACCATGACGGATCGCACCAGCCTGACCGCTTTCGCCACCACCGTGTACATTGACGTGAAAGTCGAATGCTTCGGTGAGTTCTGTGAGGACCAATGGCTGACGAACAACCATGCGGCCTGTTTCACGGGCAAAATATTCATCAACAGGCTTACCGTTAACAACGATAGCGCCTGTACCTTTTTTCAAGAAAACACGAGCCACTGACGTTTTGCGGCGGCCTGTTCCATAATTCCAATTACCGATCATGATTTATCCTTAGAAATCCAGCTGTTTAGGCTGCTGGGCAGTATGAGGATGTTCGGCACCAGCATACACCTTGAGTTTTTTAATCATGGCGTAGCCCAGTGGACCTTTGGGCAGCATACCTTTAACGGCTTTTTCAAGTGCACGGCCTGGAAAGCGCTCTTGCATCTTTTTAAAGTTCGTTTCGTAAATACCGCCTGGGTAACCGGAGTGACGGAAGTATTTTTTATCTTCACTCTTGTTACCGGTAACAACGATATCGGCAGCATTGATAATTACAATATAATCGCCGGTGTCAACGTGAGGGGTGAACTCAGGTTTATGTTTACCGCGCAAACGGCGTGCAACTTCGCTGGCTACACGACCAAGGACCTTGCCTTTTGCATCGATAACAAACCAGTCACGTTTGACTTCATGCGGCTTTGCCACAAAGGTCTTCATGATAGTTATTCCTAAATAAAAATTAATGGGGCCGGCTTGTACCGTACCCGGTATGCCCAGTTTCCGGTTAGTTATTAAGGCCAATTTAATAAAAGACATTAATACCGGATGCTGCCAGGCCGTTATTGTAAACAAGTAAAATCTTACTTTTCAGCCGTACAGTTCTGGGTTAGCCGGAAATATTAACACCATTCTTTTATTTTTTCAATAAAAACAATGAAATAGAACCGCATCTTTTGAAAAGCCACCCATACAAGCCTTGCTTTTTGTTGTATTTTGTACGGGCAGCTATTTGCCTTATGGCAACTTAAGCTTTACGGCTTTGTGCAATGGCATAGGCCAAATAGCGGGTATATGAACCCTCAACCAGGTTAAACCAGGGCACCAGATCGTCACGGAAAGCCATGTAATCGTCATGAATCTTCTTGAACATCGGGTCTTTGTCAGAAAACTCTTTATACAGCTGGACTGATTCCTTGAAGCCGGCATCGAGTACTTCTTTAGGAAATTCTTTCAGGACGGCACCACCGGCAATCAGCCTGCGCAGCGCACCCGCGTTATGGGCGTCATAAACCGCGAGCATGTTGGCGGTAGCATACATGCTCGCCGCTTCTACAATGGCCTGGTAATTCTTGGGCAGTTTGGCGAACTCATCTTTGTTCATGTAAGCGGAAACCTGTGGCCCACCTTCCCAGAACCCGGGATAGTAGTAGTATTTAGCCACTTTGTTAAAGCCCAGTTTCTCGTCATCGTAAGGCCCCACAAACTCAACCGCATCAAGGGTGCCCTTTTCAAGTGACGGATAAATATCGCCACCCGCGATTTGCTGGGGAATCACGCCCATGCGCGCCAGCACTTCTCCGGCAAAACCGGAGGTACGCATTTTCAGGCCTTTCAGGTCTTCGAGTGAATTGATTTCCTTGCGATACCAGCCACCCATTTGCACACCGGTATTGCCCAGTGGGAAGTTGACGATATTGATGGGATCAAACAGTTCGCGTAGCAGTGTCTTGCCGTTGCCTTCAAGGATCCAGGCCATCATCTGGCGGGCGGTTAAGCCAAAAGGAACGGCGGTATCAAAGCAATAGGCCGGGCTTTTGCCAAAATAATAGTAACCGCAGGTATGTCCACACTGGACAGTACCGTTGGACACGGCATCCATCACCTGCAAGGCGGGCACAATCTCACCGGCCGGGAATACATCAATCACAAATTGGCCGCCAGAAGCTTCCTTGACATAGTTGACAAATTTTTCAGAGGTACCAAACAAGGCAGGCAAGCTGCGTGGAAAACTGGAAGCCATGCGCCATTTGATGCTGGGATTTTCCTGGGCCAGCGCTGGCGCGCCAACGGCAGCCGTACCGGCTACCATGCCCATACCGGCTTTTTTTAGAAACGAACGACGTTGCATATGTTTATTTCTCCAAAATTATTTTAAATTCTAAAAATTTTATACGATAAATAGTAACCCACAGCCCTTGCTTTAGGCCGGAACCGGAATTAATGGTTTTCCCTAAAACCGGCATAAAGGTTGCAAAGTGCTTAACTGCCTGCTACCGCCATGCTTTCAATTAAGATGGAACCCGATGTTTTGGCACCACGCGTAATGGCATCGTTACCCACCGCCACCATTTGCATGAACATGTCTTTCAGGTTGCCCGCAATGGTAATTTCCTGAACCGCATGCTGGATTTGACCGTTTTCAACCCAATAACCAAACGCACCTCGGGAATAGTCGCCGGTGACATAGTTAACGCCCTGCCCGATCAACTCGGTAACCAGCAGGCCGGCACCCATTTTTTTCAGCATGGCGTCAAAATTGTCACTGGCTTCGGTTAGGGTGGACGTTAACAGCAGATTATGCGAGCCCCCCGCATTGCCCGTGCTTTGCATGCCCAGTTTACGGGCCGTGTAACATGATAACAAATAGCCCTGCAATAGGCCGTCTTGCACTAAATCGCGCGCCTGGGTTTGCACTCCTTCGTCATCAAAGGCGGAACTACCCATGGCACCCGGGATATAAGGGTCTTCATGAATTTGAATATGGCCGGCCATGACCTGTTTACCTAGAGAATCAAGCAAGAAACTGGACTTGCGATACAGTGCCCCGCCACTAATAGCCTGGGTTAGCGCACCAATAAGCCCCAGCGCCAGCGGCGCCTCGAACAGGACCGGGTATTTTCCGGTGGGTATTTTACGGGCCGACAAGCGCGACACCGCGCGCTGGGCAGCATAGACACCCACATCATGTCCCTTGGCCAACCTTTCGGGGTAGCGATTAGAGGTATACCAGTAATCCCTTTGCATGCGATTACCCTTGCCGGCAATGGCTGCTACAGAAAGCCCATGGCGTGAATAAGGGTAGCCGCCCATGAACCCCAGCGAGTTGGCAAACACGAAGCGCCCCTCACTGATGTCAATGGAAGCGCCTTCGGAATTAGTGATTTCCTTGCTATATCCCAGGGCTCCCTGCTCGGCCTCTATCGCCAGCGCAACCGCGTCATCGGCGGAGATATCCCAGCTTTTATGCAAAGCCAGGTCTGGCAGATGGGTGGCCAGTAATTGGGCTTCTGGCAAACCCGCTGCCGGGTCGGCCGCCGTGTATTTGGCAATATTCCAGGCGGCCTCTACCGTTTCGGCAATCGCTTTGCCGGACAAGTCCGAGGTAGAGGCAGAGCCCCTGCTTTGTCCTGCGTAAACAGTTACCCCCAGGGAACGGTCATTGGTTTGCTCTACCGTTTCAACACTGCCCTTGCGAACAGATACGGCAAGCCCGCTAGACTCGGAGACTTCGGCAGCGGCACTGCTTGCGCCCAGCTTACCGGCATGTTTCAGCGCCAGCTGAACCAGCTCTTCAAAATTAGACTGACTATTAGGATTCATAGATAAAAATATAAGTAGTTGTTCTGTTCATTATGACTGTAACCGCATACACGGTTATGATATCCAAATATCAACCATTTTTCGATTTTATTTATGCATAGCGACCAAACAGATCAGGACGATAACGATTTTTACGATCGGCCCAGCAAATCCCAAATCAAAAGAGAGCTGCATGCCATTCTGGATCTGGGCAAGCAAGTTATTGAACTGCCATATGACAAAGTAAAGCAGCTACCCCTTGATGAGAAACTGCTTGATGCCATTAAAACAGCCCAAAAAACGCCTGGCCGGGAAGGCAAACGCCGCCAGATTCATTATGTCGGCAAATTAATGCGCACGGCCGATATCGATGCCATTCGACAACAACTGGATGTCTGGGAAAACGGCTCGAAAGAAATTACCGCCCATATGCACCGGCTGGAAACCCTGCGTGACCGGCTAATTGCCAGTGATGAAGAATTAACGGTCCTGCTTTCCGAGTATCCCCAGGTGGATATTCAGCAATTCAGGGCACTCATTCGCGCGGCCCGCAAAGAACAGGCCGCCAACAATGCCCTGCCTGACACCCAGGAGCCGCAAAAAAAACATTACCGCGCCCTGTTTCAGGCACTCAAGTCTATTTTATTATCCGGGGAATAAGTTACCATGTCAGATCAAGTACTGCTCGATTGCGTTGAAATCAATACGGGCAATCACATCACCCATTCTATTATCTGGATGCACGGCCTGGGTGCCGATGCCAATGATTTCGTACCGGTGGTTCCCGAACTGAAACTACCCAAACCGTCAGGCATCCGTTTTGTTTTCCCCAATGCGCCGATTCGGCCCGTTACCCTGAACAACGGCATCGCCATGCCCGCCTGGTTTGATATTATTTCCCTTGACCGCATCAATGGCCCCGAAGACGAAGCCGGTTTGCGAGAAACGCAACGGGCAATCGAGGCCCTGATTGCCCGTGAAAACGAGCGCGGCATTCCGACCGAAAACATTTTCCTGGCCGGTTTTTCACAAGGCTGCGCCATGGCCCTGTTAACCGGACTGCGCCACCCTGAAAAACTGGCTGGCCTTATCTGCCTGTCAGGCTTTCTGCCCCTGGCGGCCAAAACCGGGGCCGAACGCAGCCAGGCTAACATGGATATTCCCATTTTTATGGCGCACGGTACCCAGGACCCGGTAGTAGTGCCCGAGCGCGCGCTTAACAGCAAGGCCAAACTGGAAGAACTGGGCTACCGCAACCTGCAATGGCATACCTACCCCATGCAGCATTCGGTTTGCCTGGAAGAAATCCGCGATATTTCAGACTTCATCCAGAAAAACCTTGCCTGATTAGTCTTCCTGGCTCAACGGCATCCAGACCCTTCTCATTGAAGGGTCTTCTTCATCGGGATCATTTTGCAGGCCCAGGCTGGTCATTAAATGCAGCATGGGTTTATTGCTGGCCAGCACAACGCCTTCTATATAAGCCAGTTTCTGTTTACGGGCAGCCTGCATCAGCTTACTCATGAGGGTTCTGCCCAAGCCACGCTTTTGCCATCCATCACCAATTACCAGGGCATACTCGGCTCCTACCCCATCGGCATTGCGCAGATAGTGTGCCAAACCGATAATCTCTTCCCGTGGCAGCCCCCGATTGGCCTCGTTGGGTACCTGAATGGTGGCCACCAGAGCCAGCTCACGATGGTAATCCACATAGGTATATCGGCTTAACATTTTGGGCGTCAGCTCACGCATCATGGAAACAAAGCGCATATAGCGCGACTTCTCGGACAAACCCCTGATAAAATTCTGCAACGCCTCGGCATCTTCCGGACGGATGGGTCGCAATACCCATTCCATCTCATCAGCAAAGCGCCTGTTTTCAGTCAGGTAATGCGGATACGGGAAGATAGCCATATGCTCGTAACCGGACTCACGTGGCGACACACCCGCTTCTTCATCAAGCACAATCCTGACATGCCTGGCATGAACTTCACGGTAACCCAGAATAATCGGATTTATTTCAAGCGTTTGAATGCAGGGAAACTCGCTGACCAGATCGGCCACCGATTCCAGAATACGCTGCAACTTGACGAATATGTGCGGTTCTACATAGGTTTCCAGTTCCTGGCGCCACACCCGGCTGCGCTTGATGAGCTGACCAGCCAGATAAGCATTCAGGGGCGGCAAATCAAGCCCTTTGTCGCGGGATGAAAACACGACTTTGTGACCGCCCTCGCCAAAACGTATCCATGGCCCGAAAATGGGGTCGTTCTGGACCTGTATCATCACGGCCGGCACGCCATCCTCTACGGAAAACTGCTCATCCTGCTCGTCTTCCTGCCAGGAAAGCCCCACATGAAAACAGTCCAGCAGGCGCATGGCTTCGGACGTATCCAGCGAGCTGCGGTTTTCCTTAAGCACCGCATCAAGCAGCGCACGGGCAACCGGAATATCGGCAGGCTGGGAATCAGGTTGAGGAATTCTAAGTTGATGCAATAATTGCTGGTTATAAAAATAATCACACAGCGACATCATGGCACCCAGTGCCGTTTCGGGCGTCCTGAACGCCGGCATGCCGGCACGGTTAAGCAAGCGGCGAAACGGTCGCATGGTGGCTTCGCCCAGAATACTGGTCACAATGGGTTTGGGTGCCTTGCGGGCATAAGCCGCCAGTTGCTCTACCACCTTTTGCATATTTACCAGCTCATCGGGTGCCAACATGACCATGACGGCATCAACACCGGCATCATCCACCATCACTTTCAGGCTCTCGATAAGTTGCTCACCGGTAAGGGGGGCATAACTGATGGCCGGATTGCCTACAATGGCACCATGCCCCAGAATACGCCTTAATTCGCGCAAACTGTTTGAAGATAACGATGCCTTGGATAAGGCACTGTTGTTACCCATCGCATCAAACGTTAATGAGGTTGAGCCACGGCTGTTGCCAAAAACCACAATCCGCCCGCCTTTGGGACGCCGGGCATAAGACAGTGCTTTCAGGGCCGCAAACAGCTCAACAAAATAATCAACCCGAACCGCGCCGGCCCGCCGGATGGCGGCATCAAACACGGCATCATTGCCCTTAAGCTCGGGACTTGCCCGTCCGGCACGCAAAACCAGGACCGGCTTGACGCTGGACGCCATGCGGATGGCGCTAATCAGTTCCCGTCCCGAACCCAGCTTGTCCATGTACAGGGCAATACTGTCGGTACGGGGGTCTGTCGCCAGGTATTCAATAATTTCAGGCAAGTCAACATCAATCACCTCACCCAGTGAAATGGCCGCAGACAAGCCAAGGTCTACATCATTGGCCCAATCCATGATGGACATCAGCAGCAGCCGGGACTGCGACACCACCGCTACCCGGCCCTGATGGGACAGGATGGGGTGTTTGCTAAGATTCAAATTCAGGTGGGGCCGTTGAATACCAAAAGCGCGCGGCCCCAGCAACAGGCAATCGTGTTGCCTGGCCCAGCCCAGCATAATCTGGCGAATTTCCAGAGGGTCGTCATCAACGGTTTGGGTGGGCAGCAGGATCATGGCCCGGGGAGGCTTGCGTTCCAGAAACGACAGTACCATTTCCAGCCTGTCCGGGTGCACGCACAACACCGCCAGGTCTTTTCTTTCTTCACTTTCAATGGACTCTTTGGCTGCCAGCTGCGCAAATGATTCGGATGAATCAAACGACATGAGTGTAGTATTGCGCACCAGGTAGGCTGGCACCGATTCGCAGACTGGCAAAGAGACATCTGAAATCACAATTAACGATCTTGGCTCGAAGATAGAAGCCAGACGATGACGCTGCATATATTCACTCACAAAAATGTTAAGTTAAAATGAAGTTATTCTGAAGCCTGCCCAGTCATTGTAAACTGTCTTGCCTCTTCTTTTAATCACTTAATTGTTTTAACTATCCATGACTTCTTCTTCTGTTAGAACCCGTTTTGCCCCCTCCCCAACTGGCTATCTTCATTTGGGTGGCGCACGGACGGCACTTTTCTCATGGGCTTTTGCCCGTCATCACCAAGGCACTTTTGTGTTGCGTATTGAAGATACCGACCTTGAACGCTCCACCCCTGAAGCGGTACAGGCTATTCTTGACGGCATGCAATGGCTGTCACTGGAGGCCGATGAAGGCCCATTCTACCAGATGCAGCGCGCCGAACGCCACAAGGAAGTGATTACCAACATGCTGGCTGAGGGCACCGCCTATTACTGCTACAGCACACCGGAAGAAGTGGAGCAAATGCGTGAAAGTGCCAAGGCCAAGGGTCTGAAGCCCAAATACGATGGCACCTGGCGCCCTGAACCCGGTAAAACGCTGCCCGCCATTCCCGAAGGCCGTAAACCGGTTGTCCGCTTCAAGAACCCCACCGAAGGTGCCGTTTCCTGGAATGACATGCTCAAGGGCACCATCACCATTGAAAACGCCGAGCTTGATGACCTGATCATTGCTCGCCCCGACGGCACGCCCACCTACAATTTCTGCGTGGTGGTTGATGACTGGGATATGCGTATCAGCCATGTTATTCGTGGTGATGACCACATCAACAACACCCCGCGCCAGATCAATATCCTGCAGGCCCTGGGCGCCCCCCTTCCCGAATACGGACACGTACCCATGATTCTGGGTCCCGATGGCCAGAAGCTGTCAAAACGCCATGGCGCCGTCAGCATTATGGATTATGAAAAGCAGGGCTATCTGCCCGAAGCCATGGTTAATTATCTGGCCCGTCTTGGCTGGAGCCATGGTGATGATGAAATTTTCTCGCGCGAACAGCTGGTTGAATGGTTTGACACCCGCAACCTGTCCAAGTCGGCCGCCCAATGGGACCCCAAAAAACTCAATTGGGTTAATGCGCATTACATTAAGGCGTTAAGCGACAGCGAGCTACTGGAACACGTTTTGCCGCGCATTCACGCCCGTGGCGGCAACACCGAAGGCCTGGACATGCCCGCCGTGCTCAACCTATTCAAGGACCGTGCCGAAACCCTGGAACAACTGGCCGAAAACGCCATGCTGTTCTGCGCCCCTTTCCAGCCTGCTGCCGAAGAACTGCAAACCCAGTTCCTGACCGAAGATGCCAAACGGATTCTGGCCGGCTTTGCCGAAAACGCCAACCAGCTGGAAGCCTGGACAAGCGAAGCACTGGATGCCCTGATCAAGGGAACCTTAAGCGAGCATGGCATTAAAATGCCCATGTTGGGCATTCCCTTGCGCCTTGCCGTTACCGGCCAGAAACAAACACCATCAATTGGTGCCGTGCTGGCTATTATTGGCAAGACAACCGTTCTTGAGCGCCTGCAAAACGCCATATAGCGTTTTCTCAAGCCGGCAAAAGGTAAAAATCCGCTTTTCCCACATCACAGGCAACCCCTGTTCATGACCTTGGGCAAGGCGGATTTTTTATGCGTGCGACAAAAGGTCCGAGCCGGTTTTGTTGGTTTTTCGCCAATTATTTTTTATGCTTCAAACAAAGCGCCTACAGTTGTTTTTGCTTTATCTAAACCAAGACAAGCGGCTATCTGACACCTCCTTGCACACGGACCGCAACAAGCGTTCAGGCCTATGGCACTTGATGTTCAGGACATCGTACCAGCATATTGAAAAACGCTAAAAAGAACTTTAAATATGGCTATAAGCCTTTATTTTCAAGGCTTTTAGAAAGACACAATCTTCCATGACAGCTCGGACTGAATGAAAAAAACAAGCCCTTCAACCTTGATCCGTTTTATAAAAAAAGGTTTAATCCTTTATTCCCTGCCTGTATCAGGGTTATCAATCTCGTTTCCAAGGGTTTTAAAAATATTTTTTACAAGCCTGTTTAAGCGCTAAGGTCTTAATATTGATAACAATTATTTTATTTTCTTTGACCTTTATTGCAAAAGTATTACGTGCGTTCCATGACGTAATGAGTTACCCTTGCGGTTATAACGGTAAATAAAATAATTTGCCGTTATAACCATTTGAAATATTTCGCACTAAACACAGGAAATATATCAAATGGTGCGACAAAGGAAGTAGAGTTATCCGTTGCCGGATTTATACTTTGACCTTGAAATTATATCTGTACAGATGTATTTAATTTTTTTCATATCCGGACCCTTCTCCAAGGAGTATTGCCATGGCAACAGCAGCCAAAAAAGCAGTCAAGAAACCTGCAGCTAAAAAAGCTGCAACCAAAACAGTGGCTAAAAAAGCCACCGCCGTCAAGAAAACCGTTGCCGCTGAAACCCCAGCCGTAACAGAAACAGTTGTCAAAAAAGTGGCTGCTAAAAAAACCGTTGCAAAATCTGTCAGTAAAACAGCTGCTCCTGCAAAAAAAGCAGTCGCTAAAAAAGCAGCCCCCGCCACAAAAACAGTGGCCACTGAAAAAACCACCGCGACCAAAACCACTGCTGCAAAGAAAACAGCCGTAGCCAAAAAAGTAGCCGCCACTAAAACCACCGCAGCTAAAAAAGCCGCAACCGCCACCAAGGCAACAGCAGCCAAAAAAACAGCAACCGCTACAAAAGCCGCGCCAGCCAAAAAAGCGGTAGCCGCCAAAACGGCAGCACCCGCTAAAAAAGCAGCTAGCGTCACAAAAGCAGCAGCCAAAAAAGCCGCTCCGGCAGCTAAAAAAGCAGTTGTCGCTGAAACCCCCAAAACTGAAACCCCCGTTGTTGCCAAAACCAGCGCTAAAACAGCGGCCAAAGCAGGCACCAAAACAGCCGCTGCCAAAAAAGCACCCGCTGCTAAAAAAGCAGCCGTCAAGAAAACCGCTGCCGGCAAAAAAGCAGCCGGTTCTGCCGCAAAAACAGGCAGTAACAGCAACTCAGCCTGGCCATTCCCTACCGGCAATCGTCCTTAATCGGTTGAAGTAATTACAAAAGCCGTCTAAATTAAACACTTAGACGGCTTTTTTTGGTTTTTATTTTTTTTATATGATTAATTCAATATTCAGTTTTTTACTTGGCACTTTCTTTTCCCTGTTTGTTTCTGCCCTATTGGTTAGGGCCTGGGTATTCTGGAGCAGAATTCACCCCTTCAATCCTTATATCATGATTATTTATAAGGCAACCGACTGGCTGGTTCAGCCTGTTCGCAAAATAATCCCGACCAGCAACAAAATAGACTGGACCAGCCTGCTGCTCGCATGGGTTTGTTCAATGTTGCATATTTTTCTTGTTTTTTCACTCACGCCGTCCAATATATATATCCAGACCTCGCTGGCTACCCTGCCCATGGTTGGTCTTTTCATGACCATAAAATGGGGGCTTACATTGGTTTTATGGCTATGTATTTTGCAGGCAATCTTATCGTGGGTCAGCCCTGCATCACCCATCATGCCATTGCTAAGGGCCTTGCTTGACCCGATGCTGAACCCGATACGGCGGTTTTTGCCCAGCACCGGCGCTTTTGATTTTTCTCCGCTGGTGCTGATCCTGATTACACAGGTGCTGCAAATTGTTTTACAACACCTGATGTTCGGGTAACGTTATAGGGCTGGCAATGCCAAGCCAAACGCACTCATGAAGCGGGAGGAAATTTCTTCCCGGCTTAAAAAGTGATTCTGGGGGCCCTGCGAAGCAATCTTGATGGCCCCCATCAAACTGCCCAGGCGGCAGCAATCTTCCCAACTCCAACCCTGCGACAGGCCATACAGCAACCCTGCACGATGTGAATCACCACAACCGGTAGGGTCGGTGACCGCTTCAGCCTTAACCGCCTCAATCGCAATTTGCCTGCCATCATGGTACAGGTCAGAGCCCTCTGCGCCACGGGTAACCACCACAGCCTCAAGGTTCTCGGCAATTTGCGCCATGCTTTTTTCCATCCGCTGCTCAATCACCGATGCCTCATAGTCATTGACGGTTAGTACATGGGCAAGCCCCAGCATACGCTCAAGATCGGCCTTGTCGAATAACGGCATGGCCTGGCCCAGGTCAAAAATGAAAGGAATACCTGCTTTGTTCAGGTTTTCGGCATGAGCAAACATGCCGTCTTTGGAATCGGGGGCCACAATTCCCCACGCCGCCTTTTCCTGGCTGATGTCGTTGTCAGCCGACTGCATCATGGCACCGGGGTGAAAGGCGGCAATCTGGTTGCCGTCAAGGTCGGTCGTGATATGACACTGGGGCGTGAAAGCATCAGGCAGCACCTTGATGGCACGCGTATCAATACCCATGTCACGCATGCGCTGCAAATACTCCTGGGCATCTTTGCCAACCGTGGCCACCGGCACCGGGCTGCCACCCAGCATGCACAGGTTATAAGCGATATTCCCGGCGCACCCGCCATACTCTTTGCGCATGGTGGGCACAAAAAAAGAAACGCTTAATGATTTGATATGTTCGGCAAGAATGTGATCCTTGAAATGCCCCTCAAACAGGGTAATGGTATCAAACGCAACCGAACCGCATACCAGTACTTCATTACTCATGACAATTAAACCTTATGGATAAACTAAACTAAGTTCGAAACCGGACACGGCCACATTAACAACGGCAAGCGGCAGATTGATGAAAACCTCGGTACCCGGCTGGAATTTCTGTTCCAGCAGGTTGGGTTGCACATATTCTTTGGGCTCAAGAATTTTGGTGATCTCTATCAAACCCTGCGGATTTTTTAAGTTGATCACCAGCAAAGGCCATACTTGGGCCCTGGCATCATTATTGCGCAAGGTAAACTGAAGCCGCAAAGCCGTCACACCCTCTTGGGGCTTGGCTGCCAGATCGGGTTTGAGCACCCAGTTTTTAAGCTGCAGACTGGCCAGGTTTTTATCAGAACCCAACTCACAACCGGCCACCTGGCAAATTCGCTCCAGGGTTGGACGCAAGGAAGGGGCAACATTGGCCAGCTGGTTACGGTATACCACCAAACTTTGCGCAATAAATACCAACAGTCCCAGGAAGATACCCAGAATCCAGTAAATACTGGTATTGCGCTGATAATAGCCGCTTGCCGGATAGTTTCCGCTATCCTCGGCATCCATTTTCAGGGGCTCGTCATCATAAACAACAGACGGTTCATCATGAACCATGATGGGTTCTCGTGCATGTTGCCAACCCTGTCCGTCCAGATCGGGCTCTTTGTCCTCATCATAAATGCCGGCATCATGCCCCATATGAAAATCAGGTTCATCTGACAACAGGGGTTCATCAGGCATGTCAGCCACATCGGGCTGGTTGGGGACGTGATCATCTTCAGGATAGATATTGCTAACTTCATGCCCCGCAATGACCGGTTCTTCGGGCCATACCGCCTGCTCGTGCTCAAGAACCGGAAAGTCATCAGCCTCTTCGGGCAACAGGGCTTCCCGGCCATTAAAAACATTCTTGCAAATGCCACAACGAACCAGACCATCCCGCAAGGCAAGTTGGTCTTCGGTAATGTTGAAAATGGTTTCACATTTCGTGCAACGGGTTCTCATCGGAACGATTCCTTGTTTTCAGGCCCGCTGGCCGTGCAGGCAAACCCAACCTTCATGGCTGCGCCAAACACCCATGTTAATCCAGGGCGCATAGGCCAGGGCCACTTCTTCGGCCTGCCGTTCCAATACGCCAGACAAGACCAGATGACCGCCGGGTGCAACCCGTCCTGCCAGCATGGGCGCCAGCACTTTCAGGGGATTTGACAGAATATTGGCCACTACCACATCGAAAGTGCCCGTTGCCAGGCCATCAGGCAGGCAAACCTTTATGTCAACCTCATTGACCTGCGCATTATAATGCGCCGATTGAACCGCCTGCTCATCGATATCAACGCCAACAACCTGTGCCGCCCCCAGTTTTTTGGCAACGATCGCCAAAATACCCGAACCACAGCCATAATCAAGCACCTGCGTATTGAGCGACAGGCAAGCTTCAAGCCATTCGGTACACAGCCGGGTGGTTGGGTGACTGCCGGTTCCGAAGGCCAGCCCGGGGTCAAGCTCGACAAGGATGTTTTGCTGGCCGTTTTCGGGAGCCTCTGGTGGCACGATGGGATTATCCTTGTGCCAGCTGGGAACAATCCAGATGCGTCCGGCAATCTGGATGGGCTCAAACTGAGATTGTGTCAGCCTTACCCAGTCTTCATCGGCCACTTCACGCAACTGGCTGTTAGGGACATAATCAACCCCTGTTTGCACCTGCAAGTGCGCCAGAAGGGCTTCGGGTTCAAGATCATCGGGTAACAAGGCCACCACCCGGTTATGCTTCCAGGCCTGCACCTCGGGTTCGGTACCCGGCTCACCAAACAACGGCTGTTCGGTATCCGTATCGCGATCGGCGTCTTCAACCGACACCGACAGTACCCCTTCTTCAAGCAACAGATCCGACAACTGCTCAGCATCGTTTTCGGCACACATCAGCACCAGCTCACGCATCATTTTTCCTTATTATGAATTAAGCCGAGAATAATCTCGGCCTATTTTTTCAAACCATCGTCAATTTATGATTTACCACGTTCACTTAATTTGTGTTCCAGATAATGAATACTGGTTCCACCGTCAACAAAATTGGTATCGCTCATCAGATCACGATGCAAGGGAATATTGGTTTGAATCCCTTCAACCGCCATTTCAGACAGGGCAATTTTCATGCGGGCAATAGCCTGGTCCCGTGTATCGCCATAAGTGATTAATTTGGCAATCATGGAGTCGTAATTGGGCGGTACTTTATAACCGCTGAATACGTGGGAATCAAGCCTTACGCCAGGACCTCCCGGTGTATGCCAGCTGGTAATAAGACCAGGAGATGGCATAAACGAGTAAGGATCTTCGGCGTTGATACGGCATTCAATCGCATGACCCCTGAACTGGATCTCTTTCTGTTTCAGTTTGAAAGGTTGGCCTGCTGCAATGAAGATTTGTTGCTGAACCAGATCAATACCGGTAATGCATTCGGTAATGGTGTGTTCAACCTGAATACGGGTATTCATTTCGATAAAATAAAATTCGCCGTTTTCATAAAGAAATTCAAACGTACCCGCGCCACGGTATGAAATGCGGCGGCAGGCATCAGCGCAGCGCTCGCCAATTTTTTCAATCAGCTTACGTGGAATGCCCGGTGCGGGTGCTTCTTCGATGACCTTCTGGTGACGGCGCTGCATGGAACAATCACGCTCACCCAGCCAAATGGCTTCTTTACCGCCATCGGCCAATACCTGAATTTCAATATGTCGTGGGTTCTCGAGGAACTTTTCCATATAGACTTCAGGATTGTTGAAAGCCGCCTGGGCTTCGGCCTTGGTCATTTGCACAGCGGTTAACAGGGCGGCCTCGGTGTGAACCACCCGCATGCCACGTCCACCACCACCACCGGCGGCCTTGATAATAACCGGATAACCAATTTCCCGGGCTGCATTCAGCACGTACTCGTTGTCGTCGGGCAAAGCGCCTTCAGAACCAGGTACTACCGGTACGCCAGCTTCAATCATGGCTTTTTTGGCACTAACTTTGTCACCCATCAGGCGGATGGTTTCAGGACGAGGGCCAATGAAGACAAAACCGCTACGCTCGACACGCTGGGCGAAATCGGCGTTTTCAGCCAGAAAACCGTAACCGGGGTGAATGGCTTCAGCATCGGTCACTTCGGCAGCCGAAATAATGGCGGGCATGTGCAAATAACTTTGCTGAGGCGAGGCCGGGCCAATGCAGACCGACTCATCGGCCAGCCGCACGTATTTGGCATCGCGATCAGCTTCGGAGTGCACGACAACGGTTTTGATCCCCAGTTCCCGGCATGCCCGCTGGATTCGCAGTGCAATTTCACCCCGATTCGCAATAAGAATTTTTTCAAACATATCAGGCAATCACGAATAAAGGTTGACCAAACTCAACAGGCTCACCGTTTTCAACCAGAATTTCCTTGATGACTCCGGTTTTATCGGCTTCAATTTCGTTCAGCAGTTTCATTGCTTCGATAATGCACAAGGCATCACCTTCTTTCACGCTGGCGCCCACTTCGACGAAAGCGGGTGCGTTGGGGTTAGGCGCGCGATAGAACGTACCCACCATGGGTGCCTTGACGATGTGGCCGGTAATGACCGGTTCAGCACTGGCAGCTGGAGCAGCTGGAGCAGCAGGGGCGACGGCCACGGTTGCCTCGGGAGCGGCAACGGGTACAACAGGTTGCACTTGTGAGAACTTGACAATGCGAACTTTGCCTTCGCCTTCTGTAATTTCCAATTCAGCGATTCCTGACTCGGCAACAAGGTCGATAAGGGTTTTTAGTTTTCTAAGATCCATAACATTTTCCGGTTGGAGGTGTTTAGTTAATTCAGTTTGCCCTAGCTTGTGCAAACGTCATTGTAAATAATGTTTTGCCGCATAATACATGGCTGCCGTATACCCGTACGCCCCCAGGCCACAAATAACTGCGACAGCCTTATCTGACAGGTATGAGTGGTGACGGAATGCTTCGCGCTGATGTACATTTGAAATATGCACTTCGATGAACGGAATATTGACTCCGGCCAACGCATCGCGAATGGCTACACTGGTATGGGTATAGGCGCCGGCATTAATAATAATGAAATCGATATTTCCCATTGCCTGCTGAATGCGATCTACCAGATCGCCTTCATGGTTGCTTTGGTAAAATTCACAACGGGCACCCAGGCCTGCGGCCGTTTCTGCAAGCTCACGGTTGATGTCATCAAGTGTGTGACTGCCATAAATTTCAGGTTCACGTGTGCCTAGCAAATTAAGGTTGGGCCCGTTAATAATGAGTAAATTTCGAGTCATTTAACATATTATACAAACAAATAAACCCGTATTTAACGTCAAATTCACGCTTTTGTCTATTAAATTATCATAATGCCGCATATTCAAAATTCAATTTAAAGTGTTTTAAGTATTTGTTCAAGCTCATCTTTTTCAACCTGGCCAAGGATTTTATACCTAAGTTTGCCACCGGTATCAAAGACCAGGGTAAACGGTAAACCACCCGATTTATTACCCAGCTTTTTCATTAAACCAATGCTACCCATGCCCGCGACCAGCAGAGGATAAGAGACTTTGACCTTTTCTTCGAATTTAAGCATATTGCGTTCGGAGTCTGCAGCAAACCCCACAAAATTGACATTGGGATAAGCCTGGTGCAAAGCGTCGAGATCGGGCATTTCCTTGACGCAAGGCGGACACCATGTGGCCCAAAAATTAAGCACCAGCGGTTTGTTGGTGTATTCGCGCACCGTATGTGCCTGCCCGGATATATCGGGCACCGAAAGGTCAAACAGGGCATCCAAGGCTTCTTGGGATACATCGCCAATTTCAGAAGAGCTTCCTGCCTGCATTGCCAGAGCCTTGATCCCCGGCAACAACAGCAAAACCCCACCGGCCATTTTTAACATATTTCTACGTTTCATTAAAATTCCGCTTTTAAATCAATGACTATTTTTAACACAAATCACCACCTGGCTTCATGAGCCAAGTCACCTTTTAATCTTTTCTGCGTTTTTTCGGCAGGATTAGCGGCAGAAACCCTTAAAATACCGACAGGAGAGTTTTATGCATATTCATATTCTAGGTATTTGCGGTACATTCATGGGCGGCCTTGCCCTGATTGCCCGCTCGGCCGGACATAAGGTAACCGGCTGTGATGCTGGCGTTTACCCGCCCATGAGCACCCAGTTGCAGGAACAGGGCATTGAACTTATCGAAGGGTTCGATGCAAGTCAAACCGGGCTGAATCCCGACCTGTTCATCATTGGTAACGTGATTACCCGTGGCAACCCGTTAATGGAAGCCATTTTAGACCAGGGCAAGCCTTATGTATCAGGCCCCCAGTGGCTGGGCGACCATGTGCTTCAGTCACAGCACGTTCTTTCGGTGGCCGGCACCCACGGAAAAACCACCACCAGCTCCATGTTGGCCTGGATTCTTGAACACGCGGGTCTGAAGCCCAATTTCCTGATTGGTGGCATTGCCCACGACTTGCAGGTATCCGCCCGGTTCAATCCTGAAAACAAATATTTTGTGATTGAAGCCGATGAGTATGACACCGCCTTCTTCGACAAGCGCTCGAAATTTGTGCACTATCACTCTCGCACCGCAGTCCTGAACAATCTGGAATTTGATCACGCCGATATTTTCCCCGACCTGGCTGCCATTGAAACCCAGTTTCATCACCTGGTGCGCACGGTTCCCGGTGCAGGCCGCATTATTTACCCTGCCCAGGATGAAGCCTTGCAGCGCGTGCTGGCGCGTGGCTGCTGGTCGGGTACCGACACCTTCGGCCCCAATGCCCAATGGCAATATGCCCATCACGATGCCGCCGGTACCCGTTTTGATGTTCTTTACCAAAACCAGGTTGTGGCGCACATCAACTGGCAGCACAATGGCATTCATAATATGAATAATGCCCTGGCCGCCATTGCCGCCGCCCATCATATTGGCATTAGCGCAGAACAGTCTGCCCGTGCGCTGAACTGTTTTCAGGGTATCCGTCGACGCATGGAGTTGCGGGCAAGCGTTCATGATATTCATGTTTACGATGATTTTGCCCACCACCCCACCGCTATTGAAACCACGCTGGCGGGCCTGCGTAACCAGGTTGGCCAGCAACGCATCCTGGCCGTGCTTGAGCCCCGTTCCAACACCATGAAACTGGGTACGATGGCAGCACGCCTGCCGCAAGCCCTGGAACAGGCCGACCTGATATTCTGTTTTGGTGCCAAAGAAGGCAAACATGCCCTGGGCTGGGACCCGAAAACCGTTTTTGCCAACCAGCAAGAGCGCGTTGGTGCCCATGATGATCTTGAGCACCTGACCACGGCCGTCATGCAACAGGCGCAGCCAGGCGACCATATTCTAATCATGAGCAATGGCGGATTTGGCGGGTTTCACGATAAACTGATTACCGCCCTGAAGCAAAAATTCACTTGATTATTTAGCGGCCTTTATTATTTTATCTTATGATTCTATATTTACATGGTTTCCGGTCGTCATCTTTATCGACCAAATCACAGCTCATGCAACAGGCCATGGCCAAACAGGGCTTAAGCCACGCTTTCGCCAGCCCGAACCTGCCCGTTTCGCCCAAACAGGCTACTGAGCTGGCCCTTGCCACTGCCCGTCAGCTCTGCCAGGGCCAGGACATTCACGCGCTTACCGTGATTGGCTCATCGCTGGGCGGTTACTATGCAACCTGGCTGGCCAACGAACTGGATTGCAAGGCGGTTCTGGTTAACCCATGTATCTATGCCTCGCGCGACCTGTCTACCCAACTCGGCCCCATGACCTGCTTTCACAGCGATGAGCCGCTCGAACTGAAAGCAGAACACATCAGGGAACTGGCGGAACTGTTCGTACCGGAAATCAGGCATCCCGAACAATTTTTCCTGCTGGCCCGTATGGCTGACGAAGTGCTGGACTGGCGGGAAATGCAACATCGCTATGCTGGTGCAAAACAATTAATTATTCCCGGTGGGGACCACGGTTTTTCAGATTTTGAAGAATATATTCCCCAAGTCCTGGACTTTGCCTTAAACAATTAGGAAAAAATTCAATGTACGTGGTTTTTGAAGACAACGGTCAATTTAAAGCCGAAAAAATCCTGTCTGAAGCAGACACCTCCTTGCAGGTGGAATCGGCATCCGGGAAAAGAAGCAAAATAAAACGCAATAACACGATTTTCTTTTTCGACAACCAGAGTCCGCTCACCTTGATGGATGAAGCCAGGCAACTGGCCGAAGATATTGATCTTGAGTTCCTGTGGGAATGCGCCCCCCAACAAGAGTTCCAGGTAGAAGAACTGGCACGGGACTACTTCGGTCATGAACCCACCATCCTGGAAAAAACCACCCTGCTACTACGCCTGCATGGTGCACCGGTATACTTTCATCGCAAGGGCAAAGGCCAATATCGTCCTGCCCCACCCGACATCCTGAAAGCCGCGCTGGCAGCCCTTGAGAAAAAGCAAAAACAAGCCGAGCAGCAGGCCGCCTGGATTGAAGAAATCAAGCAAGGCATGGTGCCGGAAGCCTTTAAGCCTGTCATTTCTACCTTCCTGGCCAAACCTGACAAAAACTTGCAGGAATGGAAAGCCTTCAGCCAGGCCATGGACGAAACCGGAGAAACCATTGAACAGATTCTATTAAGGCTCAAGGTTTACCCACACCCGCTGGCCATCCACCGTGAAAAATTCCTGGCCCTGAATTTCCCCAAAGGAACCCGGTTCAAGGACATCACGCTGCCCGCCATTGCCGACTTGCCGCTTGCCGAGGTTGAGCCCTACTCGGTGGACGATATGTTCACCACCGAGATTGACGATGCTTTCTCGGTACACCAGGAAAACGGCAGCGTGTATAACATTGGCATTCATATTGCCGCCCCCGCCCTGATGGTTGAGCGCGACTCGGAACTGGACAAGCTGGCCCGGGACCGGATGTCCACCGTTTACATGCCTGGTGACAAAATTCCCATGCAGCCGGATTCGGTTATCAACACCTTCTCGCTCATCGCCGGCAAGCCCACGCCGGTCGTGTCCCTGTACATCAAGGCCAACATTGATACCGGAGAAATACTGTCATCGGAAACCCGGCTTGAAAAAGTTTGCGTGCAGGAAAACCTGCGCACCAACCTGATTGACCACCTGATTACCGTCGAGTCCCTGGAAGATGAAAGCCTGCCCATGCCCTACCCGTTCCTGTTCAGGCCACTCTGGAAATTGGGGCAACACCTGAAAACGGCGCGGGAAGTGATTCGCGGCAAACCCGAAAACAACTCCCGGGTTGAATACTCATTTGTGCTGGATGGCCCGGCTGATGACCCCAACGCTGTGATCAACCTGGCGCCCCGCCGCCGCGATGCCCCGCTGGACCTGATTGTTGCTGAATTCATGTTGCTGGCCAATACCCAGTGGGCCGGTTTCCTGAACGATAATGGCCTGCCCGGCATTTTCAGGTCACAACAAGCCGGCCGCACGCGCATGTCAACTCACCCCCTGCCCCATGAAACCATTGGTGTCCCGTATTATGCATGGTGTACGTCACCGCTTAGGCGTTATGTCGACCTGATCAACCAAAGCCAGATTATTGCCGCTGCCCAGCATGGGGTTTCGGCCCGTCTGGTGGCCCCATTCAAACCCAAAGACGCCGACCTGTACGCCATTATTGGCGCTTTCGAATCCCAATACACCTTGTGGGGAGAATTCCAAAGCCGCCTTGAACGCTTCTGGTGCCTGCGCTGGTTTGAACAGCAACAAGTGACCCGCGTTGAAGCCACGGTATTGCGCGACAACCTGGTGCGCTTTAACAATGCGCCCTTCGTGACCACGATCAATGGCATGCCCGAACTGGAACGCGGCAGCATTGTGGAAATTGATTTAATGGGCAGCAACCTGCTTGATCTGACCCTGGATTGCCAGTACGTCAGGCAAATTGAGCAAGAAGCGCCAGTCCCTCATGCGACAGAGGTAAGTCCGTCATGAACGCTCCCCTGAATTTTGCCGTCATGGGCAACCCCATCCAGCACAGTTATTCACCGCTGTTGCATTCGCTGTTTGCCAAACAGGCCGGCCTTGCCATTAACTACGAAAAAATGCTGGTGCCACTTGATGGCTTTGAAGCGGCCGTGCAAACCTTCTTTAGTCAGGGCGGCAAAGGGCTGAACATTACCATTCCTTTCAAGCTCAGGGCTTATGAGCAAGCCAAGGCCAACCTGTCCCGGCGTGCCCAATCTGCCGGCTCAGTCAATACGCTCTGGATGGAAGATGGCCAGCTGCACGGCTGCAATACCGATGGCATCGGCATGGTCAATGATATCCGCCGCCAGGGTATTGCTCTTGAAGATAAAAAAATCCTGTTGCTGGGTGCCGGTGGCGCGGCCCGGGGCGTTGTTTTGCCCCTGCTTGAAACCGGCTGCCGCCAATTACTGATTGTTAACCGTACCGCGTCCAAAGCCACAGCATTGGCCACGCAATGCCTGGCCGAGCTGCCCCAATACACCAGCGTGCTGTCGGCCGGCGGTTTTGAACATATCCAGGGTCAGTGGGATATTGTCATCAACGCCACCTCCAGCAGCCTGCAGCAACATGCGCTGCCGTTACCAGCGGGCCTGTTTGCCCATAACAGCCTGGCCTATGACATGGTTTATACGCCAGAAAACGATACCCCCTTCTTGCAGCAGGCCCGCCAAGATGGTGCCACGATGGCTTCGGATGGCCTGGGGATGCTGGTTTACCAGGGTTCGGAAAGTTTCTTTATCTGGAACCATGTCCGCATCAATCCTGTTCCTGTTCTTGAAACCCTGCGCCAACAACTGCTTACCGGCTAATGTCCGTCATTTCTTTGTTTCAATCCCTGCTGGCAGGTTTACGCCAATACCCGCAAAAAGTCCGTCAACAGTCCGTTGCCAGAACCCTGTTGCAGCTGGTAGGCACCTTTGTAGGCCTTGTGCTGTTTTATCAGGCCTGGCTGTTTTTATGGGTTTGCTGGTATAGCCTGTTCAACCCGTGGAGCAGCGCCATGATGAACCAGCAAAAATCCATTCTTTCCCGGCAAGACCCGCCGGTTCCCATTCGCCATGAATGGGTCAATTACGAGCAGATCAGCGCCAACCTGAAAAAAGCGGTCATCGCCTCTGAAGACGCCAACTTTGTATCCCACAAGGGCATTGAATGGGATGCGATTGCACAGGCCTGGCGCTACAACACGGCACAAAACCAAAAAGGCAAAAACAAAATCCGTGGCGGCTCCACCATTTCCCAGCAACTGGCCAAAAACCTGTTTCTGTCCAATGACCGCAGCTATATCAGGAAAGGCCAGGAACTGGTTATTACCTTTATGCTTGAAACGGTGATGTCTAAAGAACGCATTCTGGAGCTTTATTTGAACCTGGCAGAATGGGGCACCGGTATTTTTGGCGCCCAGGCCGCCAGCCAGCACTATTTTAAAACCAATGCCGGCAAGCTTAACCAAAGACAGGCAGCCCAGCTGGCGGTACTGCTACCCAACCCCAGGGTTTATGGGGCCAATATTGGCAGCCGCTATGTGCAATCACGCACACGAACCATACAGGCAAGAATGAAGTCCGCCCAAATTCCCGACTCGCCATAAACCGTTTATTGTCAGAAATTAACATTTACCCATAGACAGGATGTGCTTGCCCCTCATTTAAAAGTTACAATCCTAGGCAGTTGCTTACGATACGAACCATCAAGATCACAGCAACATCTTTATAATTTGTAAATAATTTTCTTTCTCCTCGCTTACATGCTTACTGCCCGTCGTTATCTTGCCAGTGAAATATACCGAGCCACCACCGCTGTGCTGCTGGTGTTGCTGGGTCTGTTTACTTTTTTTTCCCTGATCGACGAGCTGGATAAAGTCAACGACAACTTTTCCCTGTTGTCCCTGTTATATCTGGAAGCCCTGCAAATACCCACCCGGCTTTATGATTTGCTGCCTATCGGGCTGCTTATTGGGGCAACCATGGCTCTGGCCAGCCTGGCACAACGCAATGAACTGGTTATTTTGCGGGTATCCGGTGTGAGCAGCGCCAGGCTGTTGCTCATGCTTTGGGTTATTTGCATTCCCATCATGGGAAGCGCCCTGGTACTGTCCGAATTTTTTGCGCCGGCCGCCGAAGTCAAAACCAGCGAGCTCAGCCTTAAACTACTGGGCAAGACCAAGGGCGGGCGCATGAGCAGCGGTTACTGGTTTCGCGAACCCGACCTGCAAGGCAATGCCCGGGTCATCAACATTGGCACCATGTCAGACAATGGCAACGTCCAGGACATCCGCATTATTACCTATGACAAAACCAGCGGCCAGTTCCTGCATTTTTCCCATGCCCAAACCGGTTTTTTCCAGGACAATATCCTAACCCTGAACGATGTCGCGCAAACCCAAAGTACCGTTAACATCGAGCAAGCCCTGGCCAACCCCAACGACCCGGTTCAGGCCGTTGCAAAGATTGTGTCCATTCCCTCTTTAACCCTGGAAACCACCCTGACTCCAGACCGCCTTCTGGCAGGAGAATTACAGCCCGAAAAAATGTCCGTGGTTTCCCTGCTTGATTACATTAGCTACCTGGATGAAAACAATTTACAAACCAACCGGCAATTCGTGGCCTTATGGCGTAAAGGAAGCTATCCATTTACCTTGCTGGTCATGATGACCATTGCCGCCCCCATCAGTTTCATTCAAACCCGCAGCGGTGGTGTTGGCGCAAAAGTGTTCATTGGTATTTTGCTGGGCGTTGGTTTTTTCATGTTCAACCAGCTGTCCCTTAACCTGGGTATGTTACATAACCTGCCGGCCTGGACAACCGCACTGGCACCCAATATCCTTGGTCTGGCCGTCGCCCTGATGGCTTTATACTTTATGGAAACCAGGCGAACCACAAAAAAACATACCACCGGGACTGACAAGAAAAAAACGAAGTAACAAGGTTAATTTATGAATAAAAACATTTGGGCAGTAGGCGACTTGCAAGGCTGCTGCAATGCCCTTGACGCCCTGCTTGAACATCCCGAAATAAAAGAGGACCCCAACTGTGAGCTTTGGTTTGCCGGAGATCTGATCAACCGAGGCCCCAACTCATTACGCACACTCAGGCGCCTGATTGAGCTGGGTGACAGGGCCGTGTGTATCCTGGGCAACCATGACCTGCATTTGCTGGCTGTTTACGCCGGTATCCGGCGGCAGAACAAATCGGACACCATCAACGACATCCTGAATGCCAACGATGCCAAGGACCTGATTAACTGGCTCAGGCATCGTCCGCTGGCCCATTACGATTACGGGCACCTGATGGTACATGCAGGTGTCATGGCCAAATGGGACCTGGCCACCACCTTGCGCCTGGCCAACGAGGCTGCCGAGTCCCTGCGCTCGCGCGACTGGAAAAAAAACCTGCAAAACATGTACGGCAATGAACCCTCCCAATGGAAAGAATCCCTTGAAGGCTCAAAACGTCTGCGGGTTATTATCAACGCCCTTACCCGCATCCGCTTATGCACCACCAAAGGCCATATGGACTTTGCATCCAAAGAAGCACCTGGCTGCAATCAGGGACTGATCCCATGGTTTGAAGTGCCTGGCCGTAAAACCATTGATAACACCATTATTTTTGGCCATTGGTCCACGCTGGGATTGCTATTGCGCGAACACCTGATTGCCCTTGATACCGGCTACGTGTGGGGCGGCAAATTAACCGCCATTCGCCTTAACGACAGAAAGCTGATCCAGATTGCGGCAAGAAACTGATGGCACAAGCATAAGACTGCCATGCCAGCACCATAAAAAAACCACTATTCCTAGCAGATTGGAATAGTGGTTTTTTTATTGCTACCGTTTGATCAGGGCAACTCTTTTTTCAGCTCATGAATGATAGCCGTACGGATTTCACTGGCAATTTCGGTACGGGTGGCATCAACAGGCTCACCTGGCCGGTTAAGCGGTTCAAGGAAACGGACATAAACCAGAACACCCCGCGAACTAAGCAAATGCCAGATGTTATTGACCAGGGTTTGCTCGCCCACGAAGGCCATGGCGCCACTACGCTGTCCATTCAGCATGAACACCAGCGCTACTGGCTGAATGGGCACCATCGCCCTGAGTGGCGGCTCAAACAGGCTGGTATGCAAAGAACGCATGTCCATGCCATCCGAGGTGGTGCCTTCAGGAAACAGGCCAACACAGGCATCCTGCCGAAAAAGATCAAGGATAGACTTGCTGACCCGGGAAATGGCATGGCGCTGGCCCCGTTCAATAAAAATCGTGCCAACCGAAGCCACCAGCCAGCCAATCACCGGCCATTTCCTGATTTCGCTTTTCGCAATGAACGAAGTGGTGCGACAGCTGTTCAGGATAAAGATATCAATCCATGACACATGATTGGCCACCCACATCACCGCGCCTTTCAGGATGGGTTGCCCTTCAACAACAATCCGCACGCCACAGACTTTCATTAAAATCCATGACCAGCATCGGGTGATTTTTTCCCGTATTGGCTGTTTAAGGAATGAATACAGCAGAAATGAGGTTGCAATACCAAACGCTAATAACAGAATCAGTGCGGGAGCCCTTAGGCTAAAACGTATTACACGTAGAATCAAGCCGACTCCCACACAACCCGTCCACCCACCAGTGTCATTTTGACCTTGGCCGGCAGTTCATAACCAAAAAATGGCGTATGGCAGCTCTGGCTGGAAATGGATTCACGATTAACCACCCAAGCCGCATCAAGATCCACCAATGCCAGGTCGGCAGGCGCACCGATATCCAGCTGACCGCAAGGCGGTAAGGCAGGTGCACCGGACAACAAGATAGAAGCCGGTTGCGTAGTGATTTTGGCCAAGGCATCCAGCACAGGTGTTTTGGTTTCCAGGGCCCATTTATAAACCAGGGAAAACAATAACTCGACGCCGGTTGCACCCTGCTCTGCTTCGGAAAACGGCAGCAATTTGCCATCGTCATCAACAGGCGTGTGGTCAGAGCAAATCGCATCAATCGTGCCATCGGCCAGACCCTGGCGAATGGCATCACGGTCTCGCTGTGACCGCAAAGGTGGGTCCAGACGATAGTTGCTGTCAAAGAAACCGATATCCTGGTCGATCAGATGAATCTGGTTAATGGAAACATCGCAACTGACCGGCAAACCTTCCGCCTTGGCCTTGCGCACCAGATCCAGGCCGGCTGCACTTGAAACACGACACAAATGCAAACGCACACCGGTACTTTTTTGCAATTCAAACAGGGCATGCAAGGCAATAGTTTCAGCCTGCACAGGAACACCCGCCAACCCGGTGCGAGAGGCAAACGGACCACTGGCAGCTACGCCCCCCTTGGAAAGGGATGCATCAAAGGGGTACAGCCATAGGGTATAGTCGTAGGTTTTGGCATACAACATGGTTCTGTACAGCACGCCGTAATCAATCAGTGGATGCACCGCTTGCGAAAAAGCCACACAGCCGGCTTCAGTCAGCTCGGCCATTTCGGTAATGGTTTCGCCTTTCAGGCCCAGCGTCATGGCCCCCAATGGATATAGGTTGGCCTGGTTCAGCTGTTTGGCACGATGTTTAAGCATTTCCACCAGACCAGGTTCATCAAGCACCGGATCGGTATCGGGCGGGATAACCAGGCTGGTCACACCGCCCGCCAAAGAGGCGTTCATCTCGGACTCAAGCGTTGCACGGTGCTCGAAGCCGGGCTCTCGCAACCGGACAGACAAATCGATCAGACCAGGCACTACCGCCAGCCCCTGGGCATCAACAACCCGTTTGGCCTCGAAAGAAGGATCGAGATTGCCAATTCCCACCACACGTCCGGAGGCAATGGCAATATCACATGTTTGGTCGATGCCATTTTTAGGATCAAGCAAACGACCGTTTTTAATCAAAATTTTCACAGACTAGCTCCTGCCACAATACTCATCACCGCCATCCGGACTGCAATCCCAAAATTCACCTGATTCAGAATGACTGCCTGGTTGCCATCGGCAACGGAGGAATCAATTTCAACCCCCCGGTTCATGGGACCGGGATGCATAACGATGGCATCTGGTTTGGCATAGGCCAGTTTTTCCCGTGTTAAGCCATAGTGCTTGAAATATTCTTGTGCGGAAGGCAGTAACGCACCTTTCATACGCTCATTTTGCAGGCGCAGCATGATAATCACGTCTACGTCTTTGAGGCCCTGCTCCATATCGGTAAATACGCGAACACCCATTTGCTCAAGCCCGCCAGGCAACAGGGTCAATGGGGCAATGGCACGGATCTCGGCCGCACCCAGTGTAGTTAAGGCATGAATGTCAGAACGGGCCACACGCGAATGCAAAATATCGCCCACAATGGCGACCGTTAAATTGGAGAAGTCTTTCTTGAAATGACGGATGGTATACATGTCAAGCAGACCCTGGGTAGGGTGTGCATGGCGGCCATCACCGGCGTTAACCACATGAATATGCGGCTCGACATGCTGGGCAATAAGATAAGGCGCGCCACTGGCTTCGTGCCTGACCACAAAAATATCGGCCTGCATAGCCGTTAAATTACTGATGGTATCAAGCAGGGACTCGCCCTTGGACGCTGAAGAGGCGTTGATATTCAGGTTGAATACATCTGCCGACAAACGCTTTGCCGCTATTTCAAAGGTGGTCCGGGTACGTGTTGAGTTTTCAAAGAAAAGATTGAAAACACTTTTGCCGCGCAACAGCGGCACTTTCTTAACCTCGCGTTCGGCCAGGGGAACAAAGGTTTGTGCGGTATCAAGTATATGAGTAAGAATATCTTTTGGCAGTCCCTCTGTACTCAGTAAATGCGTTAACTCTCCGTGTCGATTAAGCTGAGGATTATGCACCGACGTTTTCCTTTTTTAAATCAATATCAAATAATCGCTGTTCATTTTGTGAAAGAACGAAGTTGGTTCCTTTGTCCAGAGGAATCACCCCTCCGCACACGTTGGGCGACACGGGCAACTCACGCCCGCCGCGGTCTATAAGCACGGCCAGGGAAATGGAAGCCGGACGTCCGTAATCGAACAGCTCGTTCATGGCAGCCCGTGTGGTACGGCCGGTATATAAAATATCATCCACCATGATGATATGCTTGCCATTAACCTCGAAAGGAATGGAACTGGGCAAAACCTGTGAATGCAAGCCGATTTTATGAAAATCGTCCCGATACAGGCTGGTATTGATAACCCCCGACGGGTTTTGCATCTTGAGGTCTTTCTGCAGCCTTTCGACCAACCAGGCACCGCCCGAATAAATGCCAACCAGATGCACCGAATCAGGATCAAGTTTCCCAAGAAGATCTTGTATGCCCTTTTTCATGTGCGCATACAAGTCTTCTGCTCTAGGTAGGGTTAACTCCATTATTTCTTCCTGTAATTGTCAAAATCATGTTTTTGTCATTTTACGCCAGCTTATCCAGATAACGTTGCAAAATGATGGATGCGGCCACCGCATCGTCATCATTATTGTTGCCCAGATACGACTGGGCCTCGAGACTGGACCCCCGCTCATCCTCCATTTCGACCTTGATAGCGAAGCGTCCATTAAGCTGGTTGGCAAAACGCCTGCTTTGCAGTGAAGCAGGTTGTTCCTGGCCATCAAGGGTAAGCGGCAGGCCGACGATAATACAGTCGGGCTGCCATTCATGAAGAAGTTGGGCGATTTGCTCGAAACGGGCCTGTTTGGTTACCGGTTTCAGAACACATAACGGACGGGCACTTTTAGTCAGGCTGTTGCCAATGGCAACACCAATTTTTTTCAGGCCAAAATCAAAGGCCAGAAAAGTCTGCTCAGGCATGCCCCGATTCACCTGTCAGGGCAGAAGGCTCGATGCCCAGCAACGCCAGGGCGGCCACATAACGTTCGGCAGGTGCCTTGTCAAAAATCACGGACATGTCGGCATCTACATTGAGCCAGGCATTATCAACAATTTCCTGCTCCAGTTGCCCGGCATCCCAGCCCGAATAACCCAGCGAGATAAACACTTTTTCAGGGCCCTTACCCTGAGCCACTTCTTCAAGAACATCACGTGAAGTAGTTAGCGCCATATCGCCCACGAGAACACTTGAGCGATAATTGCGCACCGGGCTGTGCAACACGAAACCGCGGTCGGTTTGCACCGGACCGCCATAATAAACAACCCCCTGGAGCTGGTCTTCCTGAATGCCAAGATCCAGCCGTTCGAGCAGGGTTTTCACAGACAAATCAGTTGGCCGGTTTAGCAGTAACCCCAGCGCACCCTGTTCTGAGTGCTCGCAAACATAAACCACGCCGCCTTCAAAAAGATCGGAGTTTTGTGAAGGCATGGCCATCAGGAACTGATTGGCCATGCTCATGAAGCCGGACTCGGTGGACACTGACTGTTCTTCCATGATTGACTCCCTGGGTTGTATTGTTTTAACTGTTTATCAGATTTCCATCATTTCAAAATCTTCCTTGCGGGCACCGCATTCAGGACAGACCCAATTTGGCGGAACGTCTTCCCATTTAGTACCCGGCGCAATACCCTCTTCGGGCAATCCGGCTTCTTCATCATAAACCCAACCACAAATCAAACACATCCAAGTGCGCATAAAAATACTTTCCAACAATAAATAAAAATAAAACCTTAATTTTAGTTTGAAATCATTCCCGATATTCAATTTATCGAAAATGGCTACAATCCAATAATCTCAATAGTACAGAAACAAAGCCAGATTGTGTCCAATTCCTTACCCGCAACCGTATTATTTTTCAATGTTTTCGACCCTAGCGGACGGTCGGGCCTGCCTGCCTGCGCGATTACCGCAAACCGCCTGAAATGCCATCCGCTATCATCCATCACGGCCTTGGCCGTACAGGACACCGTCGCCACCGAATCCATCCATCCGGTTGATCCGGAAATATTAAACAACCAGGCGCGTTGCCTGCTTGAAGACTGCGCCGTCCAGGCCATTATGGCCGATGGCTTCTATTCAACAGAAACCGTGAGCGTTATCGCCCAAGTCGCGGCCGACTACGAGACCGCCCCCCTGGTGGTGTATCTTGGCAAAACCTTTTTTAATGCCCTTAACCACCCCGACCCTGAAGAAATAGAAGACATCATCCATACGGTCAAGGACTTGTTGCTGCCCCTTGCCCACACCGTCGTGCTTGATTACACCTATCTCAATCAATGGACAGGCGATGACAACGGCAGCACACAAGATTTCATCCAGTCCCTATTGGAACAAGGCTCCGGCCATTGCCTGTTACTGGCGCAACCCATTGAAGGCAAACAAAAAGCAAATATACTGTACGACCCTGACAGTACACAGACTGTTAATGCCAGCTACCCAGACCGCCACGCCGAAGCCGGAGACATTGTCAGTACGGCCCTTTGCTGTTACCTGGCAAAAGGCATGCCCGTTTTGCAGGCCTCTGAAAAAGCCATACAATATGCCCACTCCATCCTTGAAAAATGTTACCCATTAGGCATGGGAAACCCCATGCCCAACCGAATTGACCATGACTGAAAAACTGCGCTTTCCCCGGGGACTGTATGGCATTACCCCCGCCTGGGACGACATCAACAAACTATACAAAGCCATTGAACAGGCCTGTGAAGGCGGGATGAACGTGCTGCAATGGCGCCGCAAAAACACCCCGTTTGAAACCGCCCTTAAGCAGGCCGCCCAGGTGGCCGAGATTTGCAAACAGCACCACACGCTCTTTTTCATTAATGACGACTGGAAACTGGCACTGGCGATTGGCGCAGACGGTGTTCATCTGGGCCGTGAAGACGCAGATCCCGGGTTTGTCCGGCAACAGGCAGCCAGCCACAACCGGCAAGCTCCCTTACTGATTGGGGTGTCCTGCTACAATGAACTGGATAAAGCCCAACAGGCCATCGCACAAGACCTGGACTACATTGCCTTTGGCGCGCTGTTTACTTCACAGGTCAAACCCGATGCCGAAAAAGCATCCCTTGATCTTTTTCCTGCTGCCAGACAGCTGTTGGGAAAGCAGTCGCCCCGCCCCGCCCTGGTCGGTATTGGCGGCATAGACATCCACAATGCCCAACGCGTCATCCAGGCCGGTGCAGACAGCATATCCGTTATTTCGGGCCTGTTTGAACAAGCCGATGTCCGCAGTACGGCCAAGGCCCTTTCCAACCTTTTTGAAAACTGAATCTCATGTCACGTAACGAAGAACTCTTTACCCGCGCCGCCAAATCCATCCCCGGTGGTGTTAACTCTCCCGTCCGTGCTTTCCGCTCGGTCGGTGGCACACCCCGCTTCATTAGCAAGGCACGCGATGCCCATATCTGGGATGCCGATGGCAAGCAATATATTGATTACCTGGGTTCATGGGGCCCGGCCATTGTTGGCCATGCCCACCCCGAAGTCGTCAAAGCCGTACAAGATGCCGCCGTCAACGGCCTGTCTTTTGGCGCGCCCACCGAAGGTGAAACCCTGCTGGCCGAAGCCATTATCAAGCGCCTGCCTTCCATCGAACAAGTCCGCCTGGTAAGTTCGGGTACCGAAGCCACCATGAGCGCCATTCGCCTGGCCCGTGGTGCCACCGGTCGCACCAAAATCATCAAATTTGAAGGCTGCTACCATGGCCATGCCGACAGCCTGCTGGTTAAAGCCGGTTCAGGCCTGCTTACGTTTGGCAACCCCACCTCGGCTGGCGTACCGCCCGAGTTCGTAAAACACACCATCGTGCTTGACTTTAACGACCTTGATGCCGTTAGCAACGCCTTCAAAGAATACGGCGATGACATTGCCTGCATTATTGTAGAACCCATTGCCGGCAACATGAACCTGATCAAACCGGCTCCCGGTTTTCTGCAAGGCCTGCGTGAGTTGTGCACACAATACGGTGCCCTGCTGATTTTTGATGAAGTGATGACCGGTTTTCGTGCCGGGCCACAAGGCGTACAAGGCCTAAGCGGCGTAACGCCCGACCTGACGACCCTGGCCAAAGTGATTGGCGGTGGCATGCCAGTAGGTGCTTTCGGTGGTCGTGCCGACGTTATGCAACACATTGCCCCATTAGGTGCGGTTTACCAGGCAGGCACGCTTTCCGGCAACCCGGTTTCCGTTGCCGCCGGCCTGACCACGCTGGACATTCTGGGACGCCCCGGTTTCTATGAGCACCTTGCCGCACAAACCAAAAAACTGGTTGATGGCTTAAGCGAGCGAGCCAAAGCAGCCGGTGTGACTTTCTGCGCCGACTCGGTAGGTGGCATGTTCGGCCTGTATTTCCGCGACAGCATTCCCACCAGCTTTGCTGAAGTGTCCGACTCCAATACAGAAGCCTTCAAAGTGTTTTTCCATGCCATGCTGGATCAGGGCGTTCATCTGGCTCCGTCTGCTTTTGAAGCGGGTTTTGTCTCGGCCAAACACGATGATGCCATTATTGCCCAAACGCTGGATGCGGCTGAAAAGGCTTTTGCCGCTATTTGATTGAAGGTTGAATAGCAATAATCCCCTGTTCGGGAATCTTATCCTGCACACCAAAATGACCGCATGATTTTATGCGGTCATTTTTATTGCTTTGCGTTTTTATTATTCTGGCACTTGCTTGGGAGCCGTTGTGATTGAAGCTGCCACTCACCACATTTTTTTCAGCCCTACCATTTTTTACAGCATCTGCGGATATTAGCGGTTATTATTAAGGGTATTCCATAACCCCAGGGGCAGATAAGCAAAATGGCTGTCAACCTTCATATTCCCAGTGAAACAGATATTTTTCCTGTCGCAGGCGTAGAAATCGGTGTAACCGAAGCAGGCATCAAAAAAGAAAACCGTAAAGATCTTACCGTTTTCAAATTCACACCAGGCACGGCGGTGGCTGGCGTATTTACCAGAAACCGGTTTCGTGCGGCCCCTGTGCAAATTTGCGAATCGCGCTTGCAAGCCGGTCACGATATCCGTGCCCTGCTTATTAATACCGGCAATGCCAACGCAGGCACCGGTGCCGATGGTCTTGACCGTGCGTATGCCACTTGCCATGCCCTGGCAAAAGAACTGGGTGTTCTTGAAGAGCAAATTCTGCCTTTTTCCACCGGTGTCATCCTTGAGCCCCTGCCTTGCGACAAAATTATTGCGGCCTTGCCACAAGCCATTAATGCATTGGGTAAAAATGAATGGATGAAAGCCGCTTATGGCATCATGACCACCGATACCCAGCCAAAAATCTGCTCTAAGCAAATCCAGATTGATGGCAGAACCGTTACCTTTACCGGTATCAGCAAAGGGGCCGGCATGATCCGCCCCAATATGGCAACCATGCTGGGTTTTCTGGCCACCGATGCCGACATCGAGCCCCAACTGCTAAAAACACTAACACTTGAGATTGCCAATCACTCTTTCAACCGCATCACGGTTGATGGTGATACCTCTACCAATGACTCTTTCATGGTGATTGCCACCGGCCAAAGCGGCATTCAGGTAGACAGCACCAGCTGCCCCCACTATGAAACCATCAAGAACGAGCTTACTGCCATGGCACGCGAGCTGGCACAAAAAATTGTGCGTGATGCCGAAGGGGCGACCAAATTCATTACCATTCGCATTGAAGACGCTGGCGATTCTGAAGAGGCGCTTAAAGTTGCTTACGCGATTGCCCATTCGCCACTGGTAAAAACCGCTTTTTATGCGTCCGACCCAAATCTGGGCCGCATTCTGGCCGCTGTGGGTTACGCAGGCATCGAAGACCTTGATGTTAGCAAAATCCGCCTGTGGCTAGGCGATGTCCTGGTCGCCGAAAACGGTGGCCGCTCTTTGGCCTATCAGGAAGAAGATGGAAAGCGTATCATGACCGAAGCTGAAATTCTGGCTCGTATTTCTTTGGGCCGCGGTAACGTTACCGAAACGGTTTACACCTGCGACTTCTCTCATGATTACGTTAGTATTAACGCAGACTACCGCTCATAAGTTGTCATGACAATCCAACAAAAACCGGTAACGCCTGTCGTTAACCGGTTTTTTTCTGCCGGGCGGCAAACCTTGCCCTGCCAGGCCTGGCGCGATCTGTACTGGTTACTGCATACTCAACCCTTGCTGGCACCGGGCTTTTCTTCTTCATACCCGCCCGCCCGCTTTCCCGACCATTGCCTGCAACAAATCATACAATGGATGAGTCAGGAACAGCAGCACCCACAGGCACTAACCGCCCATTCAGAAACCCATTTCAGGCGCCTGGGTCTTTATGCCGAACACCTGTTAAAGCTGGGGCTGGACCACTGTCCAAGCATTAAGCTGTTGCTGCACCATCACCCCATTCACCTGGAACCGGTAGCGCCTGAAAAAGGCCGTAAAACATTGGGCGAAGTGGATTACCTCTGGCAGGACAGCCAAACCGGCAAAATTCATCATTGGGAACTGGCCGTCAAGCTTTACCTGTACCTTCCCCAGACAGAAGCCCCAAATCTGCCAAAGCCCCCGCATGCCAATAACGAACTACACCGTTATGTAGGCACCCAATTGCAGGACACGCTATACAAAAAAGCACAACGCCTGCTCGGCCACCAGTTGCCGCTTTCTTCTCATGAACAAATTATTGGCAAACTGGGCAGGCCAGCCGATGAAAAAGGGGTCTACCTGAAAGGCTGGCTGTTTTACCCCTTGCAAAACCAGGCTTGGGACAGTTACCTTTATCCCTCAAAAACCACTCTGGACTTGCTTAACCCCGCCCACAATAAAGGCTGGTGGCTACGCCTGCCACATTTCATGTCCCGCCTGGCCTGTCAGCCCGATTCCATACGCTGGATTGTCCTTCCCAGATTGCGCTGGTTATCCGAAGCCTGGGGCCCCGCAGACCAACTTCTTGATGCATCACAGTTACAACACCTGCTAGCGCAACACTTCCTTGTTGCCAATAACGCTAATGCCACCGACGCATCCAGCCCCTGCGCCGAACCGCTGCTGCTTGCCGCCCTTCAGGAATACCCCGGCCATCCCGGGCTTTACCGGGAAATCCATCGCGGTTTTGTGACGGGTGACACTTGGGCACGTGTCTGAAAACCACAACAACCCCCTCTTCATTCGCTTTCATTTCATCAAGCAATTGATTTATTTGACTTTTCAAAACAAATCAAGCTAAAATGCAGGGCTTAGCATAAATTATTTGCTATGAAATTTAATTATTTTTGAGGTTAAACCATATGTACGCGGTCATAAAAACCGGCGGCAAACAGTATCGTGTTGCCGAAGGTCAAAAACTTAAGATAGAACAGATACCAGCAGACATTGGGCAAGAAATCTCGCTAGACCAGGTTTTATCAGTGGGCGAAGGTGAATCAATCAAGGTTGGTACTCCTTTAGTCGCTGGTGCTGTGGTGAAAGCAAAGGTTCTTGCACAGGGTCGTCACGATAAAGTGAAAATTTTCAAAATGCGCCGTCGCAAGCACTACCAGCGTCACCAAGGCCATCGCCAAAATTACACACAAATCGTTATCGAAGCTATCACAGCTTAATTTCGACTTACCTTAATACAGCAGGAGCTAATCATGGCACAAAAGAAAGGCGGCGGCTCAACCCGCAACGGCCGCGACTCAGAATCCAAACGTCTGGGTGTTAAAGCGTACGGTGGTCAGGAAATTCCAGCAGGATCCATCATTGTTCGTCAGCGTGGCACTCGTTTCCACCCCGGAACAAACGTGGGTATTGGTAAAGACCACACTTTATTTGCATTGGTTGATGGCAGCGTACAGTTCTCTGTAAAAGGCGCGCTCAACAAGCAAACCGTTTCTGTTATTGCGGCTGAATAAGCGCAATTTCAAAAGCAATCAATGCCGTTCACTGTCTTAAGTGAGCGGCATTTTTATTTTTATCCCTTTCTGAAATGCAGATCTTGCAATTTGGAATTAGAATAACTATTTACAAGTAAAAAGCGAACCATGAAATTCGTAGACGAAGCCACCATCGAAGTGATCGCAGGCAAAGGCGGCAATGGCGCAGCCAGCTTCCGGCGTGAAAAATTTATCCCCAAGGGTGGTCCCGATGGCGGAGACGGAGGTCGTGGCGGCAGCATTTATGCCATCGCCGACCGCAATATCAATACCCTGATCGATTTTCGCTATGCTCGCCTGCACCGTGCCAAAAACGGTGAAAACGGTCGTGGCTCAGCCCAGTACGGTGCAGCTGCCCCCGATATTACCTTGCGGGTTCCAGTAGGTACCGTTGTATACGACCATGAAACCGGCGAACAGTTGTTCGACCTGGATCGTCACGGTGAACAAATCACCCTGGCGGCCGGTGGTCAGGGCGGCATGGGCAACCTGCATTTCAAATCCAGTGTCAATCGTGCCCCCCGCCAGTTTACCTATGGCACCGAAGGCGAGCAACGCAAGTTGCGTCTTGAACTAAAGGTATTGGCTGATGTAGGCTTGCTGGGCATGCCCAATGCGGGCAAATCCACCCTTATTACCAAAATCTCCAACGCCAAACCCAAAATTGCCGATTATCCCTTTACCACTCTGCACCCCAACCTGGGTGTGGTGCGTACCTCGGCTTCTCGCAGTTTTGTGGTGGCTGACATTCCCGGTTTAATTGAAGGTGCCTCTGAAGGTGCTGGCCTGGGCCACTTGTTCCTGCGCCACCTTACCCGCACCCGGGTTCTGCTGCATCTGGTTGATGTTTCCAGTCTTGACCCCGACATTGATCCTGTTGATAAAGCAGTGGCTGATGCCAGGGCCATTGTAGAGGAACTGCGCCTGTACGATACAGAGCTCTACAATAAACCCCGCTGGCTGGTGCTTAATAAACTGGACATGCTAGACAACCCGGAAGAAATCAAACAACGTTTCTGCCAGGAATTCGAATGGGAAGGCCCGGCATTTGCCATTTCAGCCCTTAACGGTGAAGGCACGCAAGATCTTATTTGGGCCCTGCAAGACTACCTGGACCAGGTCAAGACCGAAGAATATATTGAGCAGGATAAACAACAGGAAAACTATACCCCTGAAGATCCGCGCTTTGATGATTCCCGTTCCAACCTTTAATTAATCATTTATTTTTTCGTATCTGCCCAATTAACACACCATGAGCATCGCGTCAAAATCTGCCGTTCATTCAGCCCAACGTATTGTTATTAAAGTTGGCTCTTCCCTTGTTACCAATAATGGCAAGGGCCTGGATAACACCGCCATCCGGCAGTGGGCGGCGCAAATTGCCTCGCTCAGGAAACAAAACAAGCAAGTTGTTCTGGTATCCAGCGGTTCGGTGGCCGAAGGGATGGCACGCCTGAAGTGGCAAACCCGTCCCAAAGCCATGAACGAACTGCAGGCCGCCGCGGCCATCGGGCAAATGGGCTTAATCCAGGCCTATGAAGCCGCGTTCCATGAACACAATATTTGTGCAGCCCAAATCCTTCTAACCCACGAAGACCTGGCCGACCGCCACCGCTATCTGAACGCCCGTTCCACCCTGTTTACCCTGCTCGACCTGGGGGTAATTCCCATCGTTAACGAAAATGACACCGTGGTTACCGATGAAATCCGCCTGGGCGATAACGATACCCTGGGGGCTCTGGTAACCAATTTAATAGAAGCCGATGCACTGGTTATCCTGACCGATCAAAGCGGCTTGTATGACAGTGACCCACGCAAAAACCCGCAGGCCAAACTCATCTCGGTGGCCACGGCAGGCGATCCGGCTCTTGAGGAAATGGCCGGTGGCGCCGGCTCCAATATTGGCACCGGCGGCATGGCCACCAAGGTGCTTGCGGCCAAACGTGCAGCCAGTAGCGGTGCGCATACCATTATTGCCTCGGGCCGTGAACCCAATGTGCTTGAACGCTTAAGCCAGGGCGAATCGATTGGCAGCGAGTTGCGTGCCACCGTAGCGGTACGTTCGGCGCGCAAACAATGGCTGGCCAATCATTTACGGCTACGCGGCCAGATCACCCTTGATGAAGGCGCCCTGAAAGCCCTTACCCAGCAAGGAAAAAGCCTGTTGCCCGTAGGCGTTATTCACGTCAACGGCCATTTCGAACGGGGTGATGTGGTGGCCTGCATGGATGAAAACAATGTGGAATATGCACGCGGCCTGATTAACTACTCTTCGTCAGACACCCGTCGCATCATGCGCCAGCCCACCCATAACATTGAAACCATCCTGGGCTCAATGACCGCCGGTGAACTAATGCACCGCAATAATATGGTGATATTACGCAAGTTTGCCAAAACCTGAGGCAAACCTCAAAGCCTGCCCCACAGTCTTCAAACCAGGCAAGCCCATCATAAAAATCCAATACCGGCTTCTGGTTCCCACGCTCCCCGCGTGGTAACCAGTAGACCCCATATAACCATTAGTTTTAAACATTGACGAAATAGTTATTTTTATTTATTAAAGACTTCCTATAGCATACATCAGGTTCCATCATTGTTTTTTATTACCTGGTTTCCTGATGTCTTCCTATTACCCCATTTTCACCAACCTGAACGGCCGTCCTGTACTGGTTGTAGGTGGCGGCCATGTTGCCGCACGCAAGATCGCTTCCCTGCTCAAGGCCGGTGCCCTGGTGCGCATGGCTGCCCAAGCGCTGTGTGATGAAGTTGCCCAATGGGTTCAGGAAGGCCGTGTCAGTCATATTGCAGACACCTTTCAGCCCGGGCAGTTAAATGACGTTTTTCTGGTTATTGGCGCCACCGACAATACGGAACTGAATCGCCAGATTGCCAGCGAAGCCGAGCAACGCCAGAAACTGGTGAATATTGTGGATACCCAGGAACTATGCTCATTCATCCTGCCCTCGGTCATTGACCGTGCACCCATTCAAATTGCCATTTCAAGCCAGGGTACCTCTCCGGTCCTGATCCGGCTGCTGCGCGAAAAACTGGAAGCCCTGATTCCCCACCATCTGGGTGAAGTCGCCAGCCTGGCCGGCAAATGGCGCAAGCAGGTCAAAACCCGCCTGGCCAGCATTACTGAACGGCGCCGCTTCTGGGAGAACCTGTTTGCCAGCCGTTTCAACACCCTGGTGGAAAACGGACAAACCCAACAGGCCGAAGAGGAACTGGAACAACAGCTGAATGGCCACATCAGCCAGCCCGGTGATGTCACCCTGGTAGGCGCCGGTCCCGGTGATCCGGAACTGCTTACTTTAAAAGCCCTGCAAGCTATTCAACAGGCCGATATCGTGCTGCATGATGCCCTGATCAGTGATGAAATCCTGGAACTGGTGCGCCGTGATGCCATTCGGGAATCGGTAGGCAAACGGGCAGGCGCGCATTCAGTCGCACAGGAAGAAACCAACCAGCGCTTGATAAAATATGCCAAACAGGGCTTGCGCGTGGTGCGCTTAAAAGGGGGAGATCCGTTTGTATTTGGCCGTGGGGCCGAAGAGCTGGAAGCGTTGCGAGAGGAAAAAATCCCGTATCGGGTGATTCCGGGCATTACCGCCGCACTGGGCGCAACTGCCTATGCCGGCATCCCGCTTACGCACCGCGACCACGCCCAAACGGCCATGTTCATTACCGGCCATTGCCGCCCCGATGGCGATGAGCTGGAATGGAAAACCCTGGCCCGTGGTAAACAAACGCTGGTGATTTACATGGGTACCATCAAGGCCGAGGAAATTTCACACCAGCTGATTGCCCATGGCCGCCAAGAAAATACACCCATTGCCATTATCAGCCATGGTACCCGCAAGAACCAGCAGGTTCAGACCGGCACACTGGCACAATTACCTGATCTGGCCAAACAGGCGCAGGCCCCTGCCCTTATTGTGGTGGGCGAGACGGCTGGGCTTCATTCAAATTTAAAATGGTTTGGTGAATAGGCGTTCCCCCACTCACGCCTGGTGATAAATCTCGGCGCCTTTTTTCACGAACTCGATGGATTTTTCCTGCATGCCTTTTTGCAGGGCATCCTTGTCGCTAACCCCCAATTTATCGGCATACTCGCGTACATCCTGGGTGATTTTCATGCTGCAAAAATGCGGACCGCACATGGAACAGAAGTGCGCCACTTTCATCGAGTCTTTGGGCAGGGTTTCGTCATGGAAATCCTTGGCCGTATCCGGATCAAGGCCCAGGTTGAACTGGTCGTCCCAACGGAATTCAAAACGTGCCTTGGACAGGGCATTGTCACGAATGGCAGAACCGGGATGGCCTTTGGCCAGGTCGGCGGCATGGGCGGCAATTTTGTAGGTAATAATGCCGTCTTTCACATCTTTCTTGTTAGGCAGGCCCAAATGCTCTTTGGGTGTCACATAACACAGCATGGCAGTGCCATACCAGCCAATTAAGGCTGCACCAATGCCTGAAGTGATGTGGTCGTAGCCAGGCGCAATATCGGTGGTGAGCGGGCCAAGCGTATAAAACGGCGCTTCGTGGCAATGTTCCAGCTGCATGTCCATGTTTTCACGAATCAGGTGCATGGGCACATGGCCAGGGCCTTCAATCATGACCTGCACATCATGCTTCCAGGCCACTTGCGTTAGTTCTCCCAGGGTTTTCAGTTCGGCAAACTGGGCCTCGTCGTTGGCATCGTAACCCGAGCCCGGACGCAGGCCGTCGCCCAGCGAGAAGCTCACATCGTAGGCTTTCATGATGTCGCAAATATCTTCAAAATGCTCGTACAGGAAACTTTCCTTATGATGCGCCAGGCACCATTTGGCCATAATGGAACCGCCCCGCGACACAATACCCGTCATGCGATTGGCAGTCATGGGAATAAAGGGTAAACGGACACCGGCATGAATCGTGAAGTAATCAACGCCCTGCTCGGCCTGTTCAATTAACGTGTCACGGAAAATTTCCCAGGTCAGTTCTTCGGCCTTGCCATCCACTTTTTCCAGTGCCTGGTAAATGGGCACGGTACCAATTGGCACGGGCGAGTTGCGGATGATCCACTCACGGGTTTCATGAATATTCTTGCCCGTCGACAAATCCATCACGGTATCACCGCCCCAGCGGATCGCCCAGGTCATTTTCTCAACTTCTTCATGAATGCCAGATCCCAACGCCGAGTTGCCGATATTGGCATTAATCTTGACCAGAAAATTACGACCAATCGCCATGGGTTCAATTTCAGGATGGTTGATGTTGGCCGGAATAATGGCACGGCCACGGGCAATTTCATCGCGTACGAATTCTGGCGTGATACGTTGGGGAATAGATGCCCCGAATGATTGCCCAGGATGCTGACGGCTAATACGTGCAGCCAGTTTTACACCATCGGGGCCGCTTTGACGCAGGCTGTCCAGGTACTGTTCTACCCGCATGTTCTCGCGAATAGACACGAATTCCATTTCAGGCGTCACAATCCCTTTGCGTGCATAGTGCATTTGCGACACATTTTGGCCCGCCTTGGCCCGCCGTGGCGGACGCTGCAACTCAAAACGCATGGCAGCCAGCTGCGGGTCTTGCAAGCGCTGTTGCCCGTATTCGCTGCTGGGGCCAGCTAACACTTCGGTATCGTTACGCTTTTCAATCCAGGCTTTGCGCAATGCCGGCAAGCCCTTGCGAATATCAATCTTCACAGCCGGATCAGTATAAGGCCCGCTGGTATCGTAAATGGTTAACGGTGGATTCTTTTCACCGCCAAACATGGTGGGGGTGTCGTCTTGCGAAACTTCCCGAAAAGGCACGCGAATATCAGGGCGCGAACCCTGCTGATAAATTTTGCGTGAACGTGGCAATGACTGGATGGCAGCATTGTCAACGTGGGCCGTTGCTGCTGTAAAGGTGGGTTTAGCGCTCATGTATAGCTCCAAAGTAAAAAAATTGGAGCCGAATAGGGAATGACTTTCGACAAATTCGAATGTTGAACTCCCAGCCTCGGCATTATCCGTACTGGTACAAAGGGTCTCTCTCAACCAAGCTAATGCTTAGTACCCCTGCTTGAACCGAAAATTATACGTAGGTGGCTGTCATCTGTCCAGATTATTATCTGACAACAAAAAATAATGGATTTTCAAAACTAATTAACCGAATACCCTTGGAATCAATCGTACATACACGAATTTGTCTTAAAATCTTGGCTTGCCTTTTATATTTATGTAACCGCCTGAAAACGCACCTACAGTTACTTCAAGGAAAGATCATGTCTTTAATGAAAAAAGCATTGTTTAGCGGGCTTAGCCTGTGTTTTGCCGCCGCATCCGCCACTGCCTCTGCCCAGGACCTCACAAAACTGACCATCGGCATGTCTGGCTGGACCGGATTTGCACCACTAACCCTGGCACAAAAAGCCGGCTTTTTCAAAAAACACGGTCTGGATGTTGACATCAAGTTCCTGCCTGTTAAAGACCGTCTGCTGGCCTACGCCTCTGGCTCTTTACAATGCGTGGCCACCACCATCGACAGCTTCATTGCATGGAATGCCAATAATGTACCGGTGACCCAAATATTCATGCTGGACGCCTCCCATGGCGCCGATGGCATCGCCGTGCGTAATGACGTCAATGACATCAAGGAGCTGAAAGGTAAAACCATTGCGGTGGAAACAGCCGGTGCTTCACCTTACTTCCTGCTGTCTTACATGATGCACAAAAACGGCATCAAAATGTCCGAAATCAAAACCAGCACCCTGTCACCACAGGCAGCTGCCCAAGCGTTTAATGCCGGCCAGGTTGATGTGGCCATGAGCTACGAACCCTATCTTTCCACCGTGCGTGAAAATTCAACAGGCGGCAAGATCCTGGCAACAACCGTTGAATACCCAGCGATTATCGACTTTGTTGGCTGCAAACCCACCTGGCTCAAAGACAATCCCAAAGCAGGCCATGCCCTGGTTGCCGCCTACTCCGATGCCCTTGAGATGATTAAAAATGATCCCAAGGAAGCCTATACCATTATGGGTGCCCAAGTAAAACAGTCTGCAGAACAGTTTGAAAAATCCGCTTCCTTCCTGACCTGGAAAACCAAGGAAGACAGCCGTGCCTACTTCGACAAGGAAATTATTCCTTTCATGGAAGAAGCCACTGATATCCTGATTGACACTAAAGTTATCCGCAAGGCGCCAGCAGACCTGAACGCCCTGTTTGATGCGACTTATGTTAATTAAATAATGCCGTCTTAAATAACGCAGTAATGAAACCGACACAACACAAAATCTTTGAATTCAGACCGTTGCAGCCCATTCATCCGCGCTTTAAATGGATCTTCGGCTTGCTTTTTTTCATTGCCTTCATTGCAGGCTGGGCCATTTTTACTTTTGGCGGGTTTGTTTCTCCCACATTCCTGGCCAGCCCGCTAGCAATGCTTGAAGAAGGGTATCTACTTTTCACGGAATACAATTTCATTCATGATATTGGCATGACGGTTATGCGTGTGCTGGTTGGTTTCATACTGGCCTGTCTTATTGCCGTCCCGCTGGGCATTGCCATGGGCGCCTTCAAGATGATCGAAGCGATTATGGAGCCGTTTGTTTCTTTCTGCCGCTATTTGCCGGCATCGGCGTTTATTCCCTTGCTAATCCTTTGGGCAGGGGTTGATGAAACCCAGAAAATCCTGGTGATTTTTATCGGTTCCGTATTTCAAATTATCTTGATGGTTTCCGTGATTGTGGGTAATTCCCGTAAAGACCTGGTAGAAGCGGCCTATACGTTGGGCGCCCGCAACAAGGGCATTGTGCGTCGTGTCATTTTGCCCGGCTCAGCCCCTGAAGTGGCTGAAATCCTGCGTTTGGTACTGGGCTGGGCCTGGACCTATGTCATTGTGGCGGAATTAATTGGTGCTTCTTCCGGCATTGGTCACATGATTACCAATAGCCAATCCCTGTTAAATACCGGCCAGATTATTTTTGGCATTATCACCATCGGCATTATCGGCCTGATTTCCGATTTTGCCTTCAAAGCTGCCAACCGCCGTTTATTTGCCTGGAGTAACCTGTAATGAGCCAGCTGGAAATTCAAAACGTCAGCCGTGTCTTTCCGGGTAAAAAAGGCACGCAAACCCAAGCCCTGACCCCAATCAATTTCAGCGTCAATGAAAATGACTTTGTCACCATCCTGGGCCCTTCGGGCTGTGGCAAATCCACCATGCTGCGCATTATTGCCGGGCTTGATCAGCCCACCACCGGCCAGGTCCTGCTGGATGGCCAACGCATTACCGGCCCCGGTGCCGACCGTGGCATGGTGTTTCAAAGCTATACCCTGTTTCCGTGGCTCACGGTAGAACAAAACATCTGCTTTGGCCTGCGTGAAAAAGGCATGTCTGCCGCCGAACAAAAAGAACGCAGTGGCTACTTCATTAACCGCGTCGGCTTAAAAGGCTTTGAGCAGCATTTCCCGAAGCAGCTTTCTGGCGGCATGCAGCAACGCACGGCCATTGCCCGTGCGCTGGCCAATGACCCCAAAATCTTGCTGCTGGACGAGCCGTTTGGTGCCCTGGACAACCAGACTCGCCTGCTCATGCAGGAACTTTTGCTGGGCATCTGGGAATCAGCCCAAAAAACCGTCCTGTTTGTGACCCATGATATTGATGAGTCCATTTTCATGGCTAACCGGGTAGCCGTTTTCAGCGCCCGCCCCGGACGCATCAAAACCGAAGTAAACGTAGACCTGCCGCACCCGCGCCACTACACAATTAAAACAACGCCTGAATTCATGAAACTGAAAGCACGCCTGACGGAAGAGATCAGGGCCGAGGCGATTGCGGCGGAACAGCATTAAAAACGACCATTCTTTCCTGGCAAGGTCTTACACTAACGCTATCTCTGCATAACAAAGCCTTGCCAGCTCGCCCGCCAAAACCTGGGGCAATATTTGTCATAGCCCCTTAATCAAGGCAAAGCCTCCCTTTCATTTTTTCTAATTACTTTTTTGCATTTTTCCATCTACAATGGTTTTTCCTGTAACCAATTAAAACGTAGAGACAAAGTGTGAAAAAGACAAAGAGTGAACAACAGCAGGACATCCGTTTGCTGGGAAAAATCCTTGGCCAAAGCATCTATGAGTCCGAAGGCAAGCCCATTTTCGATGTTATTGAAACCGTCCGCCGTTCTGCCGTCAGCTTTCGCAGGGAAGGCAATATCAATGATAGCGAAGTACTACAGGATAAAATCACTTCGCTGTCTGATGACCAGGCCAACACCCTGTCACGGGCATTCAGTTATTTCCTGCATTTAGCCAACCTGGCCGAAGACCGTGACCAAAACAAGCGTCACCGCCGCATCCTGCTGGAAAACAATAACGAACTGCGCGGCAGCTTCAAACATACGCTGCTGAAACTGAAAGAACAGGGCGTGTCACTGGATACCATTCAGGAATTCTTCACACAGGCCAGTATTGTTCCGGTATTAACCGCCCACCCCACCGAGGTCCAGCGCAAAAGCACATTAGACCTGCACCGTGAGATTGCGCGTTGCCTGGCTCTTTACGACAACCCGCTTACCGAATACGAACAGGCCGAACTGGAAATCGAGCTGGCGGGCCATATCAAAACGTTGTGGCTGACCCGCATGCTGCGTTTTAACAAGCTCATGGTTGATGATGAAATTGAAAATGCCATCGCCTATTTCACCAATACGTTCCTGCCCGCCATTCCCAAGCTGTACACCCGCCTGAATCACTATCTGAACACCCTGCCGGAAAACGCGCAAACCAACACTCCATCCCTGCCCGCCTTCCTGAAAATGGGTTCCTGGATTGGCGGAGACCGTGATGGCAACCCGTTTGTCAATGCCGACACCCTTAAACATGCCGTCCTGCGCCAGTCCACCACTATTTTTGAGTACTACCTGAACGAAGTGCACTTGCTGGGCTCCGAGCTGTCGCTTAGCACCTCGCTAACCCAAGTCACCGAAGCCCTGCAAGCACTTTCAGACCTGAGCCCCGACCAGTCCAAACACCGGCAAGATGAACCCTATCGCCGGGCACTTATTTATATTTATGCCCGCCTGGCCGCCACGGCACAACAGCTAACCGACCAAAGCATTGCCATCCGCAGCACCCATGTGGCAGAGCCTTACACCAACCCTGCCGCCTTTGCCAGTGACCTTGAAATCATTATCGACTCCCTGAAACAAAACCAGGCAAGCACGGTGGTTACCTTGCATCTGGACAAGCTTTTTCAGGCCGTTCACGTTTTCGGTTTTCATCTGGCTACCCTTGACCTGCGCCAAAGCTCGGATGTTCATGAAAGAATCCTGACCGAACTGTACCGCCGCGCTGCCATTACCTTCAAGGGCAAACCGGTTAATTACGCCAGCCTAAGCGAAGAAGAAAAAGTAGACTTGCTGCTGGATGAACTCAATCAAAGCCGTCCGCTGGTCTCTCCCTGGCAAGGTTACAGCGAAGAAACCACCAAGGAACTGGGCATCTTGCATGCCGCCGCCCTTGTCTGCAAGCGCTATGGCAAGCAAACCATTCAACAATATATTGTTTCCCACACTGAAACGCTTAGCGATATGCTGGAAGTCCTGGTATTGCAACAGGAAACCGGCCTGATCACCCAAGAGCGCGATGAAAACGGTAAATTGCTACCCCTATCAGCCGATGACGGCCTGATTGTGGTGCCCCTGTTTGAAACCATCCCCGACCTTCAGGCCGGTGCCGACATCATGGATCGCTGGCTTGGCCTGCCTGCCGTCAAAAGCCGCATCCGGTACACCCAGAACGGTATCCAGGAAGTCATGCTGGGCTACTCTGACAGCAACAAGGACGGGGGTTACCTGACGTCCAACTGGGCCTTGTACAAAACCGAGCTCGAACTGGTTCAGGTTTTTGAAAAACACGATATCCGCCTGCGCCTGTTCCATGGCCGTGGCGGTTCGGTTGGCCGTGGTGGTGGCTCCAGCTTTGATGCCATTCTGGCACAGGCTCCCGGCACCGTTGCGGGGCAAATCCGCCTGACCGAACAGGGTGAAGTAATTCAAAGCAAATACAAGAATGCCGATATTGGTGGCTGGCATCTTGAACTGCTGGTTTGTGCCACCCTGGAGGCCAGTGTCACGGCCATTACCGGCTCCCAGGACAAGCACATGGAAAAATTCGCTCATGCGCTGGACCATATGTCTGCCATTGCCCAAGCCTCTTACCGCCAGCTGGTATACGGCACCAAAGAATTCAATGAATATTACTTTGCCGCCACTCCCATTCATGAAATTGCCGGCCTGAATATTGGCTCGCGCCCGGCTTCACGCAAAAGCGGCCAGCGTATTGACGACCTGCGCGCCATTCCCTGGAGTTTTTCATGGGCGCAATGCCGCCTGATGATTCCTGGCTGGTATGGCGTGGGCACCGCGATAGAAACCTACCTGAATGAAGGGATACCTGGCAAATCCGAAACGGCCGAAGACCGCCTGAAGCAATTGCAGGAAATGGACCAAAACTGGCCCTTCTTCCGTACCATGCTGTCCAATATGGAAATGGTACTGGCAAAATCAGACTTGAACATCGGCAAGCAATACAGTTCACTGGTCACGCAAACATCAACCCGGGAAAAAATCTTCGGCATGATTGAAACCGAACATACCAAAACTCTGGCCATGCTCAAGAAAATAACCGGCCGCAAGCTGTTGGCCGATAACCCGGAACTGGTTGCTGCCCTGCAAGAACGCTTTGCCTATATTGACCCGCTTAATTACTTGCAGGTTGAAGTCATCCGCCGGCAACGCGAGTATGAAAAAAGCAAAGTAAAGGTCAGCAAGTTTGCCAGCGCCCGCAGCCAGCGCACCATCCACCTGACCATTAACGGGATTGCCACCGGCCTGCGAAACTCAGGCTAGCCACTTGGCTGGAGGTTCCCACCAGACAAAAACACCCCTGTTCCCACGAAGCAAGAAAATTCCCCTCTGCGGAGGGGTGGCAGGCAAAGCCTGACGGGGTGGTTCCCTACCCTGAAAAAAACGAACCCCTGAACCGGAAAACCCGGTTTCAGGGGCTCGTTCACGCCTGCGTTGGGAACGCCTTGCCACCGGACACGGGCACAACAGCGCCCCCATCCAGTTACCGTTAAAAAATTAACGGCGCTTTAACTGACTGACATCACGCACGGCACCACGGTCGGCCGAGGTGGCCATGGCGGCATACGCCTGCAGGGCCTGTGAAACATAACGTTCACGGTTTTCAGGTTGCCATGCACGGTCACCCTTGGCTTCCATCGTCGCGCGGCGATGCGCCAGCTCTTCATCGGAAATGGCCAGGTGAATGGTACGGTTTGGAATATCAATCTCGATACGATCTCCTTGCTGGACCAGACCGATATTACCGCCTTCAGCGGCTTCAGGAGAAGCATGACCAATAACCAGGCCCGAAGAACCACCTGAGAAACGGCCATCGGTTAACAAAGCCGCTTTGGCACCCAGACCTTTGGATTTCAGGTAAGAGGTTGGATACAGCATTTCTTGCATGCCGGGACCGCCTTTGGGGCCTTCATAACGAATAATGACCACATCGCCTTCTTTGACGTCATCACCCAGAATACCGGCAGTTGCCTCTTCCTGGCTCTCGTAAATAACCGCTTTGCCCGTAAACGTCAGGATGCTTTCATCAACACCGGCAGTTTTAACGATACAGCCGTTAATGGCAAGATTGCCATACAGCACCGCCAGGCCACCATCTTGCGAATAGGCATGTTCTTTACTGCGAATACAGCCATTGGCCCGGTCAAGATCCAGGCTGGGGTACTGACGTTCCTGGCTGAAAGCCACCTGGGTTGGCACACCACCCGGTGATGCCTTGTAAAATTCTTTCACTTCATCACTGGCATTGCCACCACTGATATCCCACTGCTCAATCGCCTTGCCCAAGGTACCGCTATGGACGTTGCCCGCTTCAAGGTTAAGCAGGCCGGCACGGGATAACTCACCCAGAATGGCCATAATGCCACCGGCACGGTGCACATCTTCCATGTGGTATTTATTGGTGGCCGGTGCTACCTTGCTAAGACATGGCACATGACGGGAAATGCGGTCAATGTCGGACATGGTGAAATCAACCCCGGCCTCTTGGGCGGCGGCCAGCAAGTGCAGCACGGTATTGGTAGATCCGCCCATGGACACATCAAGGGTCATGGCATTTTCATAAGACGTTTTGGTAGCAATATTGCGTGGCAGGACAGAAGCATCATCCTGCTCGTAATAACGTTTGCAAAGATCAACAACCAGACGGCCCGCACGCAGGAACAGGGACTTGCGTTTGGCATGAGTAGCCACCAGGGAGCCATTGCCCGGCAGGGACAGGCCCAGGACTTCGGTCAGGCAGTTCATGGAGTTGGCGGTAAACATGCCCGAGCATGATCCGCAAGTAGGGCAGGCACTGCGTTCGGTTTCCAGGGATTCGGCATCGGAAACCGTAGGGTCTCCTGCCTTGATCATGGCATCAATAAGGTCAATTTTGGCAATGATCTGGCCCGTGCCTGGCGCCGTCACTTTACCGGCTTCCATTGGGCCCCCAGATACAAACACAACCGGGATATTCAGGCGCATGGCAGCCATGAGCATTCCGGGGGTAATTTTATCGCAGTTGGAAATACACACCATGGCATCGGCGCAGTGCGCATTCACCATGTATTCAACCGAATCAGCAATCAGTTCACGCGAAGGCAGGGAATACAGCATGCCGCTGTGACCCATGGCAATACCGTCATCAACCGCAATGGTGTTGAACTCTTTGGCCACCCCGCCGGCCGCTTCAATTTCACGCGCCACCAGCTGCCCCATATCTTTTAGATGCACATGCCCGGGCACAAACTGAGTAAAAGAGTTAACCACGGCAATAATGGGTTTGCCAAAATCACCTTCTTTCATTCCTGTGGCACGCCACAAGGCACGGGCACCGGCCATATTGCGGCCATGGGTAGAGGTTTTTGAACGATACTGAGGCATACTGATTCCTAAAACTAACGGGTACGTTACACGACGTGTTGTAAAAAGTCTTTCAAACGCTGACTTGGAGGATTAGATAATAATTCAGATGGCGGACCATCATGTGCTATTTTACCCTGATCTATAAAAATTAAGCGGCTTCCCACCTTGCGGGCAAAGTCCATTTCATGGGTGACCACAATCATGGTCATGCCTTCTTCGGCAAGATCCTTCATGACCTTAAGCACTTCATGGCGCAATTCGGGGTCAAGGGCCGAGGTGGGCTCATCAAACAGCATTAGCAAAGGATTAACCGCCAACGCCCGGGCAATGGCCACCCGCTGCTGCTGGCCGCCAGACAGTTCACCGGGAAAATGGTCCATACGCTCGGCCAGGCCGACTTTTTCAAGCAGGGCAATAGCCTGGCTGCGGGCCTGTTTTTTAGATGTGCCACGGGCATGAAGGGGGCCAAACATGACATTGTCCAGCGCGGTTAATTGCGGAAACAGGTTGAACTGCTGAAACACCATACCCGCTTCCCGACGCAATTCACGCACTTCGGCCGGTTTGCCGCGCACGCTTAGCTTGCCTACCCGGATATCTCCGCCCTGAATGGTTTCCAGGGCATTGATGCACCGCAGGAAAGTGGATTTACCCGACCCCGAAGGCCCAACCACCACAACCACCTCTCCCTTTTCAATGGTCAGGCTGATGTCATCGAGAATTGTATTATTGCCAAATTTTTTGACCACATTTTCAAAGGTAACCATACTCATATAATACGCATCCTACGTTCCATTGTTTTCAGGATCAGTGCAATCAGTCCTGTCAGGATCAGGTAAATGATCGCCACCGCACCCCAGATTTCAACCGCCCTGAAGTTGCTGGCCATGATTTCCTGGCCCTGCCGGGTCAGCTCGGCCACCCCGATCACGATAAACAGGGAAGAATCTTTCAGACTGATAATACACTGGTTGCCCAAGGCCGGAATCATGCGCCTGAAGGCAATCGGCCCGATAATGCGCAACAGGATTTTATGAAAGGGCAAGCCCATGGACTGCCCGGCCTCGAACAGGCCTTTGGGAACCGACTGCAGGGCACCCCGTACAATTTCCGCAATATAAGCGCCCGAGTTGATGATAAGTGTCGCAATAGCCGCACTCATGCCATCAATCCGCACATCCACCATTAATGGCAAGGCAAAGTAAATGAACATGACCTGCACCACAATAGGTGTGCCGCGCACCACTAGAATATAAGCCTGTGCGATCATGGAAACCAACGGCAACAAAATACCGCTAAGCGGCCGTTTTCTGATTAATTCGCCAGAAAACCAGGCCGGTACATAAGAGCGGACAACCCCCGCCAGCGCGCCCAGCAAGGCACCGCCAAACAAGCCCCAAAAAGTAATTTGAATGGTAACCAGCGTGCCTTTCCATAAACTGGGCAAAGCATCCCAAACAACCGACACATCAAAATCCATCAGCTTTTCCTTATTATTTGCAATAACGGCAAGACATTAAAACAAAAACGGTGATTGCCAGCACAAGACAACAATCACCGTTTTGCAATGCCTATATAAACGCCTTAAGCGCCGGCTTGATTACTTGACTTCTTCACCAAACCATTTGACATAGATCTTGTCATATTCGCCGCTGTCTTTCAGAGTTTTCAGGGCACCGTTGACTTTTTCAACCAGATCACTGCCTTTAGGGAAAGCAATACCGTAGAAATCACCGCTTTGCAAAGCACCGGTCACCATCACCTTGCCCTTGCCGGCCGTATTGGCATAGTACTGGACGTTAGGGGTGTCATGCACCACCGCATCCACCCGGCCAGTCGCCAGATCAAGGAAGGCATTGTCAATATTCGGGAAAAGTTTCAGCTTGGCGTCGGGCACTTCTTTTTTCAGGAAGTCTACGGTAGCCGTACCGGTTTTAACCGCGACCTCTTTACCAGCCAGATCGGCAGCCGTTTTAATATTTTCATTTGCAACGGAAGTCAGGATAGCCAGGCCGCTTTCATAATAAGGATCGGAAAAGTCGATGACTTGCTTGCGCTCATCCTTAATCGTAATGCCAGCCAGCGCTGCGTCGATGTTCTTGGTTTGCAGACCCGGTATGATACCGTTGAAATCCATGGGTTGCAGACGATACTTCAGGTTAAGCTCTTTGGCAATGGCATCCCATAAATCAATATCGAAACCCACGTACTTGTCGTCCTGTTTGAATTCAAACGGCACGAAGGCGGTATCAGTGGCAACAATCAGTTCTTTTTCCTGTGCGTAAGCGGTTGTTGCAACAGGTACTGCAAAGGTAATGGCCACACCCAGTAAAGCGGCTTTCATTTTATTCTTTAGCATAAGGTCTCCTGAATTCTTGAGTAAATATCCATGCCAGCAAGCCGTTGGTAACGGTATGCCCAAGCGCATTCAATATAACCCGATTCGTCCTTTCGTGAACAGTAAAAACACCTCTATTAAGGTAAACCCGAAAACTGCTTTGGCTTCCAGTGCCATCCTGACGCACGGCCTTTTTGCCGGGCTACTGCGGGTAAGCGACAGGAAAACGGGCACTTGGGTACGGATATAATAGGCGTTTTGGTTTAATACAATCACATTTTTTACAAGGGGGAGGCATGCTGCCTTTTATTGACGTCAAGGGTACCGCCTATGAGGCCGGACAGCAACTGGGTGAATTTGGGCTTGCTGGCGCCAAGGCATTCCTGCTGAAGTCTGAAGACTGGGCCTATATTACCGCCTTCAAAAATGATCCTCGTGCCGCCCAAATGCAGGCCCTGGTCCGGCAACACTTCCCCCTGATCTGGGAAGAAATCCGGGGTCTGGCAAAAGGGTTGGGGCTGGATGAAACCGATGTGTTTTTATGGAATTGCCGTGGTGATATCTGGGCCATGAGCAAAGACGGCTGCACCACCGTGCAATACCCGCAAACAGCCGGACAGCCTTACCGGCGCATCTGCCACAATGAAGACGGCTACCCCGAATTCAATGGTTATTGTGCCATTGCCCGGGTGCAGATTGAAAACCAGCCAGCCTTTACGTCATTTATTTACCCGGCTTCCATCCCCGGGCATACCTTTGCCGTGACCGATGCCGGGCTGGCCATGGCGGTTAACAACCTGCGGGCGCGTCATGTTGGCAGTGGCATTCCTCGCATGGTGCTTACGCGCGCCATTCTGATGCAACCTGACCTTGAACATGCCGTTGAATTATTACGCAACCAGCCACGGGCCGGCGGTTTTCATTTAAGCCTGGCGCACCAGGACAGCCCCGAACTGCTCAGTATCGAGTTTTTCTCTTCAATTTGTTCGGTTAAAAAAATCAGCACCAACAGCGTTCATGCCAACCATGCGATTCACCCTGAAACTGTCAATTACCCGCAAATTATTACCGGCTCTTCGGGCTGGCGCCAGCTGCGCGGGCAGCAGATGCTGGCTGAAAACGTAAGGCACCCATTGGAAATTCTGGCTGACACCAGCAATGCAAGCTTTCCGGTTTACCGCAAACAGGCCAATGATTCAGACCATGAAAACACCCTGGCAACGGCAGATATGCAAATTAGTGACGCTGGCATAGAATGGCAGGTATACGATGGTGCCTGGCCAGCCACACCGCTTTATGTTTTTCATAATGCCAATCTGGTGTCCAGCAACATTTAAAAACCCAATAAAAAAACCCCAAACCGCTGGGAAATTCCAGTTTTTTGGGGTTTTTATTCAACTTGCCTTAGCCGGAGATGCTTCCCTGCCAAAGAGACTGATTAGCTGTTTCTGTTAATTGAAAAATGACAAAAGCCAGTTAGCGCGTCTTTATAAGGAGATTCCGGGAACGGTGCCAACGCATTCAAGGCACGTTCGGCCTCTTCTTGTGCTACCTTGCGCGTGTACTCAAGGGCATCGGTAGCCTGGATGGCACGGGCCACCTCGGTGAAATCGGCCTCTCCGGTTTCAATGGCTTTGTAAATAAGGTCACGCTGTTCGGGAGTGCCTACCTGCATCACACGAATCAGGGGCAAGGTTGGCTTGCCTTCGCGCAAATCATCACCCACGTTCTTGCCCAGTGCCTCGGCATCGCCAGAATAATCAAGCACGTCATCAATCAGCTGGAACGCGGTGCCCACATAACGGCCATAATCGGCAGCCGCCTGCTCCTGCTCGGGTGTTGCGCCGGCAATAACCGCACCGGTTTGGGCCGCCGCCTCGAACAATTTGGCGGTTTTATAACGCACCACCTGCAAATAACGCTCTACCGAAACATCGGGGTCGTGTACATTTAGCAGCTGCAGGACTTCACCTTCGGCAATAATGGTGGTGGCATTGGACACGATTTGCATAATGCGCATGGAGTCGAGATCTACCATCATTTCAAATGAGCGGGAATAAAGATAATCGCCCACCAGCACGCTGGCCGCATTGCCAAACACCGCATTGGCCGTACTGCGACCGCGCCGCAGGTCGGACTCATCAACCACGTCGTCGTGCAATAAGGTTGAAGTATGAATGAACTCGATGATAGCTGCCATCAGATGATGGTCGGCCCCTTTATATCCCAATGCATTCGCAACCATGAGCACCATGGCGGGTCGCATACGCTTGCCACCTGCATTAATGATATATTCACCAACGGTACGTATCATGACGACTTCAGAGTTCAAACGCTGACGGATAACGGCATCGACCGCTTTCATGTCATTGGCAATAGGGCTAACAATCTCGGTTAAGTTCAAGGTAAATCCAACAGATTAAGAAAAAAAAACCAATATAGAAGGCTGTCAAAGACAGTAATTATATTCGACTCCCCCAAATATCATAGTGAAAAACTCTATTTTAGTGATAATGTATATTTTCTAATGATTTTCCAAACAATTTTGCTGCAATGACCAACCACGATTTCACCACTCTGATCGCACGCGCCGAACGCGTCCTGGGCCAGCTTGAAGCATGGCTACCCCCTGCTCCCCCCGCCCCAAATTGGGATGCCAGCGCCCTCCGATGGCGCAAAAAAGGCAACACGGCCTGGCTTGATGCCGTCAAACATGTCTCGGCCATTACCCCCGATGACCTGAAACATATCGACCGGCAAAAAAACATTATCGAACGCAACACCCTACACTTTCTTGAGCAAAAACCCGCCAACAACGTCCTGATGACCGGCGCGCGCGGCACCGGCAAAAGCTCGCTGGTCAAGGCCATGCTCGACAAATACGCCAGCCGGGGCCTGCGCCTTATTGAAGTGGACAAATCCGACCTGGGCGACCTGGCCGATATTGTCGACCTGGTTGCCCACCGTCCCGAACGCTTCATCATTTTCTGTGATGACCTTTCTTTTGAAGAAGGCGAAGCCAGCTACAAGGCCCTGAAGTCCATCCTGGACGGCTCTATTTCTTCGGCTGGTGACAACGTGCTGGTATACGCCACCTCAAACCGTCGCCACTTAATGCCTGAATACATGAGTGAAAACCTGGAAGCCAAACACCAAAGCGATGGCGAAGTCCACCCCGGCGAAACCGTAGAAGAAAAAATCTCGCTATCCGAGCGCTTTGGCCTGTGGCTGTCCTTCTACCCTTTCAAACAAGACGATTACCTGGACATTGTGTACCACTGGCTGCGTGAACTGGGCTGCCCCGAAGAGCACATATTGGCCAGCCGTACCGAAGCCCTTCAATGGACCCTTGAACGCGGTTCACGTTCTGGCCGCGTGGCCCGTCATTTCGCGCGCGACTGGGCTGCCCGTCACATGAATCAATAAACCCGTTAAGCCAAAATACACAAACATGTCAAAACCACACATTCATGTCGCCGTTGGCGTCATCATCCGTGACAACGGTGAAATACTGCTTGGACAACGCCCCAAAGGCAAACCCTGGGAAGACTGGTGGGAGTTTCCCGGCGGTAAAATAGAAGCCGGTGAATCCGTCCACCAGGCCCTGTGCCGTGAACTGAAAGAAGAACTTGATATTGAAGTTGAGCAGGCCACCCCATGGGTCAACTTCGTTCACGAATACCCCAAAAACATCGTCCACCTTGCCTTCTGGAAAGTCACCCGCTGGCAAGGCACCCCCAAAGGCCTTGAAAACCAGCAACTGGCCTGGACCTTGCCCGAAAGCGCAGAACAACTGGGCCAGCTATTACCCGCCTCTTTGCCCCCCCTGAAATGGCTCACCACCCCTAACCGCTATGTCATCAGCGCCATCGGTTCCGCCGCCAATGCACCCGCCTGGCTGGAAAAACTGGACACCCTGTTAGACCGGGGCATACGCCTGTTTCAACTGCGCGAACCCAACTGGGACGAAGGCCCCAAAGCCGAATCCCTGAAAGCACTCATGCAGGAAACCCACCAGCGCTGCCAGCAAAAAGGTGCCCGCCTGTTAATTAACAGCATCCACCCCAAAGCCTGGTGGAGCCTGGCCGATGGCGTACAGCTGAAAGCGCAAGACGCCCTCCTTCTGGAAGAACGCCCCTTGTCTGAAGACAAACTGATTGGCATCTCGGCCCACAACCTGGCCGACCTGCTTTATGCCAACATCCTGCGGGCCGACTTTGTCGTCCTGGGTCATGTATTGCCCACTGTCAGCCACCCCAACCAACCCCCGCTGGGCTGGGAAACCTTCGCCCAACTGGGCGCCGAAGCCGGCCTGCCCATTTTTGCCATTGGCGGCATGAATGAAACCCTGCTACCCGTCGCCCAACAAAACGGTGCGCACGGGATTGCGGGGATTAGTGGGTGGTGAACAACTAAAGCGTTTAACCACCCCGACGCTGCAAGAGGGGTATCTGCCTGTTTAGAACCACCCCGGCGCTGCAAGGGGAGAGCCGGGGAAAACCTTCTACTCTCCGTTCTTCTGAAAAAACCGCTCATCGCTACTGGAAGCCTGGCTTACAAAACTGCCTGGTGCCACATCATGCGTTAACCACACATTACCGCCCACCGTTGCCCCCTTCCCAATAGTCACCCTGCCCAGAATAGTGGCTCCCGCATAAATCACCACATCATCCTCAACAATCGGATGCCTTGCCAACCCCTTATGCAACGACCCGTCTTCTTTCACCGGAAAACTCTTCGCGCCTAGCGTTACCGCCTGGTAAACACGCACCCGCTCGCCAATAATCGTTGTCTCGCCAATCACCACACCCGTGCCATGATCAATAAAAAACCCTTCACCAATCTGCGCCCCAGGGTGAATATCAATACCCGTCTGGCTATGCGCCAGCTCGGCAATAATACGCGCCACCAACTTCGCATCCAGCTTATAAAAATCATGCGCAATCCGGTGATAAATCATCGCCAGAATACCCGGATAACACAACAGCACCTCATCAACACTGCCGGCGGCCGGATCGCCCACATAAGCTGCATTCACATCGGTATCCAGCTGACTGCGAATCCTTGGCAAGGCCATCGAAAACGCCTGCATAATCTCCACCGCACGAGCTTCCAGTGCCTCGGCATCCAGACTGTCATTGCGATACTGATATTTTACCTCTAGGCGAACCTGGGCCAGCAACACATTCAGCGCTACCCCAATGGTATAACCCACATAATAATCCTCGGTTTCCTGCAGCAAATCATTAGGCCCCAAACGCATTGGGAACAGCGCACCAATCAGCGAATCCAACGCATCACTAATCGCACTGGGAGAAGGCAAATGCCGTCCCCCGATCTCGTGCTGGCGGTTTTGCGACACCCGCCACTTATGGCGCGCCTCGCGCAGACCACAGACAATATCATCCAACGGAAAAACCTGGGGATTATCACTTTTGGAATCACATTTGAAAATCGGCATATAACACCCGTCAAAAAGGGTCAACTAAATATTACAGTTTTAACACAAGCCGGGAAAATTCCGCAAACAAACCACAACAATACTACGGTGTTACCTGTTCGCGCCAGCCGCCCCCCAGCGCCTTGATCAACTCAACCGCCGTATTAAGCCGCTGGTTTTCCAATTGTAAAGCCGTCCGCTCGGCCGCATAGGCAGACGTTTCCACCTGCACCACACTTAAATAATCAATCAGACCCGCCTCAAACTGGTTACGGGTAATCTGCAATGACTCGCGTGAAGCCACCAATGCCTGCAACTGGACCTCAAGCTCGCGATTAAGCACACTTAACGAGCTAATCGCATTCTCCACTTCCTGCAAAGCCGTCAGGACCGTTTGCCGATACCCCGCCACCTCGGCCTGATAAGACGCTTTTGCATAATTGATACTGGCCGTACGTGCGCCCCCGTCAAGCAGGGTCATGGCCAGCGCCGGGCCCAATGACCAGAAATTAAGCGGGGAAGAAACCCAGTCCGAAAACGTGGCCGCCTGCAAGCCACCCGACAAATTCAGCCTCAGGTCGGGAAACCAGGCCGACTGGGCCACCCCGATATCGGCATTGGCCTGCGCTACCCTTCGCTCGGCAGACGCCACATCAGGCCGCCGTTGCAGCAACGTTGACGGCACACTCACGGGAACCGCGGGCACCGTTACCTCGAAAGCCATGGGCGCTATATTCACGCTGGCCGGCAACTGCCCGGTCAGCACCGCAATCGCATTTTCCGTGCGGGCCCGCTCGGCTTCAATATCAATGGCCTGCGCACGTGCATTATTCACCTGTGCCATGGCAGCCACCACATCACCCCGTGCCGACACCCCTTGCGCATAACGGTTCTGATTCATACGCAAAGAACGCTCATAAGCCTGCAAGGTGCGCTCCAGCAAACGCTTCTGCTCGTCAATCATGCGTAAGGTAAAATAACTTTGGGCCAGCTCCGACTGCATGCTTAGCCTGACATTGGCCAGGTCGGCCGCACTGGCCTGCTGTGCCGCCTGCTGCCCTTGCACCTGACGGCGAATTTTGCCCCACAGGTCAAGTTCCCAGTTCAGGGATCCGCTTAAATCATATTGTGAGCTTCCCGACCGGTTGCTGCCACCTGAACGATCATAACCGGCACCGCTACCCAATACCGGAAAAAATCCCGAACGGGCCTGCGCGCTCAAAGCCCTGGCGGCATCATAACGGGCCACTGCCTGGGCAATATTCTGGTTGGATGCATTCAGCTGCACCATCAAATCATTCAATATCGGTTCATTGAAGCGTTCCCACCAGTTGCCCTTAGACAAATCGTCACCGGGCCTGGCCTGTACCCAACCATCCACCTTTTCCGCCTTGTAGACCAGCCCGGTATCTTGAGCGGGACGTACATAATCGGGGCCTACCGTACAAGCACTTAACAGGGCCAGCGCCAGCATAGCCGCAAACAGCCTGGAATGCCTGGCCACAGCACGGGAATTACTGCTTAATGCTTCACTCATTATTCAACCTTTAACTTTCAATACCCGGAACCACTTCTGCGGTACGTTTTTTCTTTCTGGCAAAGCGCCAGCGCAATTTATCCAGGTACAAATAAACCACTGGTGTCGTATACAGGGTGAGCACCTGGCTCAGAAACAGCCCCCCCACAATGGCCACCCCCAGCGGCTGACGCATTTCCACCCCCGCCCCCGTTGCCAGCACCAGCGGCAAGGCACCAAACATGGCGGCCAGCGTTGTCATCATGATTGGCCTGAAACGGACAACACAGGCTTCATAAATCGCCTGCTCGGGCAGGCAATCTTCCTGGCGTTCTTTTTGCAAGGCAAAATCCACCATAATAATGGCGTTTTTCTTCACAATGCCAATCAGCAAAAACACCCCGATCAGGGCAATTAGCGTAAATTCCATATCCACCAGCAGCAAAGCCAGCAAGGCACCCACGCCGGCCGATGGCAAGGTGGACAGAATGGTTAAAGGATGCATGTAACTTTCATACAAAATGCCCAGCACAATATACATCACCACCAGCGCGGCCAAAATCAGCCAAGGTTGCTGGCTCATGGTTTGCTGAAACATCTGCGCATTGCCTTCAAAACCGGCCTGGATTTCGTTGGTGGGCAAATTCAACCGGGCAACGGCATTTTCAATCGCGTTGCTGGCCTGCTCCAGCGTTACCCCCAGCGCCAGGTTAAAGGCAATGGAATCAGAGGCCAGCAAACCCTGGTGCTGCACGCTAAGCGGTGCATTAGCCGTCTTGAAAGTGGCAAATGCCGACAAGGGCACCCGCTTGCCATCTGCCGTCATTAATTCAATCGTATCCAATACCTGCGCATCCTGGGCATACTGCTGCTCCACCCCCATCACCACATGATATTGATTAAGCGCACTGTAAATCACCGACACCTGGCGCTGGCTGAACAGGTTATTCAGGGAACCGGCAATCAGGCTCATGTCCACCCCCAGCCGAGTCGCCATTTCACGGTCTATCACCAATTCAATCCGGCGCCCCTTGTCTTCCACCGCCGCCGTCACCTCGGTAATTTCAGGCAAGGCTGCCATGGCTCTTTGTACTTTAGGCATCCATTCCCTAAGTAACTCCAGGTCTCCGGACATTAAGGTATAGTCATAAGAACCCGTTGAACCACCACCCGGCCCGCCCACACGGATATCCTGCTGCGGCACCAATGACAGCTGGGCCCCCGGAATAACCGGAAACTTGCGGCGCAAGTTGTTAATCACTTCGTTGGCCGACAATTCCCTTTCATCAAACGGTTTAAGCTGGATCATCAAGAAACTGGAATTACTGCCACCGCGCCCGCCGGCATAACCCATCACGGTATCCACATTTGGATCTTTCAGGATTTCTTCACGGTAAACTTCCAGCTTGGGCACCATGGCCTGGAAGGAAGTGCCCTGGTCAACCCTGAAAAAGCCAAGAATCATGCCGGTATCCTGCTGCGGAAAAAAACCTTTGGGCACAATCGTATATAAATAAACGTTCAGGGCTATCGTGAACAACAGCGTCAGCAAAGTGAGGAATTTGAACCGCAGGGCCCAGCCCAGGGTTTTCTTGTAACCGCCCAGCATGGCATCGAAAAAACGGTTCCATTGCCGGGTCAGCCAGCCCTCTTTACGTTGAACCGGCTGATTTTTCAGCCACTGCGCACACATCATGGGGGTCAGCGTTAAGGAAACCAGCAGGGACATTAAAATCGCCACCGACAAAGTGACCGCAAACTCCCTGAACAGGCGTCCCGGCAATCCACCCATCAGCAGCAGGGGAATAAATACGGCAATTAAGGAAACACTCATGGTCATTACGGTAAAACCAACTTCTTTGGCGCCTTGCAGGGCCGCCGCAAAAGGCCACATACCACGCTCCAGGTGGCGGGTAATGTTTTCCAGCACCACAATAGAGTCATCCACCACAAACCCGGTGGCCACAATCAGGGCCATCAGGGAAATGGTGTTAAGCGAATACTCAAGGAAATACATGACAATGAAGGTACCCAGCAAAGACAAGGGCACCGAAATAGCCGGTATTAAGGTGGCCCGCACATTTTGCAAAAAAACCAGCACCACCAGGGTCACCAGCACCACCGACAGGATCAGGGTAAATTCAGCCTCGGCCAGGGTGGCCCGGATACTGGGCGTACGGTCCTGGACGATATCCAGATTTACCTGTGAAGGCAGAAGCAGGCTCAGGGCCGGCAATTCGGCCTTGACCAGTTCTACGGTTTTAATGATATTGGCCGACTCCTGCCGGCGCAACAGCATAATAATGGCATTTTCATCATTGTAAAAGCCACTATTGAAAACACTTTCGATTGAATCGTAAACCTTGGCCACATCTTTCAGGCGCACCGCCGCCCCATCCTGCCAGCGAATCACCAGGTTTTCAAAATCAGCCGCCTTGTCCAATTGCCCGTTGGTGCCAATCTGCCAGCGGTAGTCGGCATTTTCCAGAAAACCGTTGGGCTTGACGGTATTGGCCGAGGTAATCGCCGCGCGCACTTCGTCAAGGGCGATACCGTAAGAAGACAGGACATAGGGATTCAGATCCACCCGCACGGCAGGCAGGGAACTGCCGCCAATGGTTACCTCGCCAATGCCTTCCACCTGGGCCAGTTTTTGCGCCAAAATGGTTGAAGCCAGGTCATAAAGCTGGCCCTGGTCAAGCGTTTCAGAGGTAAGCGCCAGTGCCATAATGGGTGAAGAAGACGGATTTACCTTGCGGTAAGTGGGCGGCGTGCGCATGCTGCTTGGCAACAGGGGCCGGGCGGCATTGATGGCGGCCTGCACTTCACGCGCGGCATCATCAATATTCTTGTCCATCTCAAACTGCAGGAATATCCGCGTACTGCCTTCGGTATTGCGCGAACTCATCGACATCACGCCCGAGATATTGCCCAGAGACCGCTCCAGCGGGGTCGCCACACTGGAGGCCATATTCTCGGGACTGGCCCCCGATAGCGAGGCGCGCACCGAAATCATGGGGAAAGACACTTGCGGCAACGGGGCAACCGCCAGGAGGTAATAGGCAACCGCCCCCATCACGGCAATCGCCAATGCCAGTAAAGAGGTGGCAACAGGGCGCGAAATAAAGGGGCTAGACAGGCTCACTGCTTTCATCCCTTGCGGTGGTGGCGGCATGCCGCTTGCCCAGCCGGTCAAACATCAGGTAGATGACTGGCGTGGTAAACAGCGTCAAGATTTGGCTGCAAATCAGGCCGCCCACCATCACCAGGCCCAGCGGCTGGCGCAATTCCGCACCGGTACCAGTAGATAGCATTAATGGAATAGCACCAAAAAGGGCCGCCAGGGTGGTCATGAGAATCGGCCGAAAACGCAACAGCGCCGCCTGGTGAATGGCCTCTTGGGGGCTCAGGCCCTGATGTCTTTCCGCCTCAAGGGCAAAGTCAATCATCATGATGGCATTTTTCTTGACGATGCCAATAAGCAAAATAATGCCGATAATCCCGATCATGTCCAGCTCCCTGCCGGTCATGATTAAGGCCAGCAGTGCCCCTACAGCGGCCGACGGCAAGGTGGACAGAATGGTGATGGGATGGATATAGCTTTCATAAAGCACGCCCAGCACAATATACATGGTAAACACCGCCGCCAGCATTAACCAGAGCGTACTGGACAGGGAAGACTCAAACGCCTGGGCCGCCCCCTGCAAACGCATTTCTACCGACAGCGGCATACCAATTTGTGCCCTGACCGCGTTAACCACATCGACTGCCGCAGAAAGGGACACCCCTTCGGCCAGGTTAAAAGAAACCAGCGCCGCCGGGAATTGATCAACCCGCATCACCTCTAGCAGGGTTTGTGAGTTATCAATGCGGGCAATCTGGGTGAGCTGCACCGGACTGCCGTTGCTTGACGCCACATAAACATTGGACAAGTCTGCCGGTGACTGCCCATATTCGGGATCAGCCTCTAGCACGACCCGGTACTGGGCCGACTGGGTAAAAATAGTGGAAATCTGACGCTGACCGAAAGCATTGTAAAGCGCCTCATCAACCTGCGCCATGGACACCCCATAACGCGCGGCCGCATCCCTGTCCACCATCACATTGGCTTGCAATCCCCCTGTCTGGTAATTGTCGGTGACGCCGGTTAACAGCGGACTTTGCCTGAGCTGGCCCACAAATTCGGGCACCCATTGCTTCAGCAAGGCAGCGTCAATGCTTGACAGGCTGACCTGATATTGCGTACGGGCCACCTGGGTATCAATCGTGAGGTCCTGGGCCGGTTGCAGATAAACATTGATGCCGCTGATTGGGGCAAGGCGCGCTTCAAGGCGTTGCATGATGGCCGCAATACTGGCTCGGCTTTCATTGGACTTGAGCGATATTTGCAAACGGCCGGTATTAAGCGTGGTATTGCTGCCATCAATCCCCACAAACGACGACACAGACTCAACATCGGGTTCTTGCAGAACCAGCTCAACCACTTCCTGCTGGCGTTTGGATATCTGCTGAAATGAAGAGGACTGCGGCGCTTCGGTAATAACCTGGATCAGGCCGGTATCCTGCTGCGGAAAAAACCCCTTGGGAATCCACCAATATAAAAACAGGGTCAGCAACAGGGTCGCCAGCGCCACCACCAGGGTGGTGCCCTGATACCTGAGCACCACCCTGAGCATGCGATCGTAATAGTGGATAAGACCATCAATGGCCTTGCCCATCCTGGCATGAAAAGCGTTATCCTGATACTCGCTTTCGGGCTTAAGCATACGGGCGCACATCATGGGGGTCAGGGTTAGGGAAATAACCAGGGAAATCAAAATGGCCACAGCCAGGGTAATGGCAAATTCACTAAACAGCCGGCCAATCACGTCCTCCATAAACAACAAGGGAATAAGCACGGCAATCAGGGACACGGTAAGGGAAATCAGGGTAAAACCAATTTCCTTGGCCCCTTTAAGGGAAGCCTGCATGACCGTTTCCCCTTTTTCAATATGACGGGCAATGTTTTCGATCATGACAATGGCATCGTCCACCACAAAACCCGTGGCAATCGTTAAAGCCATTAAAGACAGGTTATTCAGGCTGAAGCCAAGCAGGTACATCACAGCAAACGTACCCACAATAGACAGCGGCACCACAATGGAAGGAATAATCGTGGCGCTGAAACTGCGCAAAAAAACATAGGTTACCAATACCACCAGGCCAATGGCCATCAGCATTTCAGACTGGACATGCGAGATGGACTGGCGAATGGTTTCGGTCCGGTCAGAGGCGATATCCACCGTGATAGAGACCGGCAAGGCAGATTGCAACTGGGGCAACAGAGCCTTGATATTATCAACAACTTCTATCACGTTGGCACCGGGCTGGCGCTGGATATTTAACAAAATGGCCGGTTCGGTGCCAATCCATGCCGCCTGCCGGGTATCTTCCGCATCATTAACCACCCGGGCCACATCGCTTAAGCGCAAGGGTGCGCCATCGCGGTAAGCCAGAATAAGCGCCTCGTATTCTTCAGGGGTTTTTAGCTGGCTGTTGGTATAAATCGTGGTGGCACGGCGTGGGCCATCCAGGTTGCCGGTGGGCTGGTTGATATTAGCACCGGTTACCCCGCTTCTGACATCGCCCAGGGTCATACCATTGGCCGCCAGGGCGGTGGGATTAACCTGTATGCGCACGGCCGGACGCTGTCCACCGGCAATGCTGACCAGCCCCACACCTGAAATTTGTGACAGTTTTTGCGCCATCCGGGTTTCAACCAGGTCGCGAGCCTCGTGCAGGGGCAAGGTAGGCGAGGTAATGGCCAGCGTAACCACCGGCGAATCGGCCGGATTCACCTTGTTGTACACCGGTGGCATGGGCAGGTCTGATGGCAACAGGTTGGAAGCAGCATTAATGGCGGCCTGCACCTCTTGTTCGGCCACACTCATGTCCAGCGACAGGGAAAATTGCAGGGTAATGACCGACGCTCCCCCCGAACTTGAAGAGCTCATTTGCGTCAGACCGGGCATTTGTCCGAACTGGCGCTCAAGGGGCGAAGTCACCAGCGAAGCCATGGCATCGGGACTAGCACCCGGATACAGGGACACCACCTGAATGGTGGGATAATCCACTTCGGGCAACGCAGAAATAGCCAGCTGACGGTAAGCGGCTATCCCAGTCAGGAAAAGAGCCACCATTAACAAGGTGGTAGCTACCGGACGAAGAATGAAAGCGCGCGAGATATTCACTGGATAATCTCTATTTTGGAACCATTGCGCAAGCGGTCAACACCCTCGGTGATAACCAGGTCACCCAGCGCCACTCCGTCAAGGAGTTGCGTATAAATACCATCGGTCACCCCCAACTTTACCGGCACCATTTCAGCCGTATTATCGGCAACTGCCCTAAAAACAAACGGTCCGCTTGAACTATTCTGGATCGCATCGGTTGAAATGGTCATTGCCTGCGGCACCTGGCGGATTTTCAGGCGCGTATTAACAAACTGGTTGGGAAACAGGCTTTCGTCTTCATTGGCAAAATTGGCTTTAAGCTTGAGGGTGCCGGTTGCAACATCTACCAGGTTATCCATGGAGGCCAGCACCCCGGTTGCCAGCTCACGCAGGTTATCGCGGTCCATCAGGGTCACTTCCAGCGGTACATCCCTGGTGTATTGCGCTGCCACCTCGGCAAGATGAACTTCAGGAATGGAAAACACCACTGAAACAGGCTTGACCTGGGTAATAGTGACCAGCGCTTCGGCCGCATTAGCCGTAACCAGATTACCAATGTCAATATTTCGCAAACCCAGCCGGCCATCAATGGGTGCCAGCACCTTAGTGTACTCAAGATTCAACTGGGCCTCATCAACCGCCGCTTTGTCGCTATAAGCCTGGGCTTCCAGCCGCTTAACCAGGGCAGCCTGCGTATCAACCTGCTGGCGGGCAATGGAATCCTGTTTATAAAGTGTCTGGTAGCGCTTCAAGTCTTGCCGGGCATTGGTCAGTTCCGCCTCATTCCGAGCCTGTTGCCCCTGAGCCTGCTGAAGCTGGATCTGGAAAGGACGCGGGTCTATTTCAACCAGCAGATCGCCCTGCTTGACGTTCTGCCCTTCGGTAAAGGCAATCTGCACAATGGGACCGCTTACCTGGCTTCGAACCGCGACCGTATTGAAAGCGGTGACCGTACCCAGGCCGGGCACCCTGACTTCCATGTCTTTTTGCTGCACGGTTTCAACCCTGACAGGCGTTACCATGCCAAGCTGCCCTGCTGCGCGGGAACCGCCTGACCGAGGCCCGGAGCCTGAGCGCTGTTCACCGGCGTTTTTTGATTGTGCCGGGGCATTACTATTGGTTGAAGCATTAAAAAAATATTGCCATCCAAAGTAGCCGCCAATCACAATCACGACAAATATTGCCAATCGGAAGAGATTAGATGGTTTTTTTACATTTTCTTGTGTTTGATTGGCCATTGCTTAACAATTCATTATTAAAAAATCAATAACGATATTGTGAACGATCTATATGGTTTCTGGCTACCTTGCATCCGCAATTTGAAATAAGTTGCAATACCTATTGGCTTAAACGTTGCAAAGGGCGATTTTAAAAGCAACCGGACTGGTAACCAACTCTGTTTTTTGCTCGGGTGAGAACTGGTGAAAACGGATCCAGATAATATATTTGTTGGCACTGATTTCCGGGTAGGTACGAATATGCTCTGGTACCCACACCCGGATAAGCTGATAAACCTTGCCACCCAGCATTTCCTGGTAAACACCTCCATCCTGGGTTGTTGCGTCAACCGGATGGCTGGCTTCACGCAACATTTTCAGTACCTGGGCCACGCCATCATACAAAGGCATGAAAGGCTTGATCCAGTTAAGCAACGCAGTTTTGCGCTCTTGCTCTGGAAACAGTTGCCAGGCGGAATAAGACGGCATATCCATTTGGGAGGTACCGCCCGGAATGGAAAAACGGTTTTTCAGGCTCATCAGCCATTCGTTTTCGCGGGTTGTCTGGCCGATACGCCCGGTACCCGACAAGGCAGCAGAAACCCGCTCCAGGTCGGCAATGGCCTGGTTCAGGGCCACGATATCGACATCGGGATAATGGCGGTATGCCTCGAGATTGGTTTTCTGTTTGTCGATATCCTGCAAAATTCCCGTACGCACTTCGGAGCGGTCACAAGAATCCATAATTTCAAACAAGACCGATAAAGCCACGTGCTGCTGCATGGCATCAGTTGCCCCGGCAAACGCAAACAGGCGTTTGAACAGATACTCCAGTCGCATAACAGACCGGATTCGTTCATTAAATGGATACTCGTATAAAATCAATCTCACTCCTTTGTGCATTCACCCAGAAACGGAAAGCTTCTGTGCCAGCAATAACCATTTTTGATGCAATTCAAAAGCGCGGCTCTGTAATTGTTCGTGGGTGACGCCACTACCATTAAATATCACTTCGGTGGCCACTGCAAGCCTTTGTTCACGGCTGGCCTGCGCCCTGATGATGTTCATAACCGCTTCAACAGACAGCCCGCTTCGGGCTTGCACCCGCAAAACCTGTTCGGACTCTTCGCAATCAACCACACAGATAACATTCAGGAAATCTTTGTATTTATGAATAGATTCCACCAGCAAGGGAATATCGTAAATCACGTAATCGCCGGTGGCACTGGCGGTTTTTTGGGCCATTTCCTGGTTAATAAGCGGATGGATAATCGCTTGCAGTTGATGGCGCACGCCGGCATCTTCAAAAACCAGTTTGCGCATATAGGCCCTGTTCATGCCACATTCAGCGCTGATGGCCTGTTTGCCAAAAATACTCTGAATAGCGGTAATCGCCTTGCCACCTGGCCCTGTCAGCTCATGTGAAATAGCATCGGCATCAATAATGGTGACATTCCATTGTGCAAACAAACGGCAAACGGTTGATTTTCCCGATCCAATTCCACCGGTTATACCGACCTTGAATTTTTCCATCTATGCACTCTATTAATTATAAAAACCGATAAACAGGCCTGTCCTGTTCAGGCTGGCAGACATTAAACGACAAGCACCACGCCAGACGCCAACAAGAAACCAGATACAAAAAACCCAGTCTGCGTACAATAATGTACACCAAACCGGGTTGACACGCCATAAGCAATATCAGTCAAACCGCTTGCCGGTTTTCCTGATGAAAAACGTACTTGAATCAGTCAAATTCACTAAAAGGAATTAAAAGATATAGTAAATGGACCAGATTTTTTGCTTGCATTTTCCGAAGAATACGTGCGCGGTGAGCCTCTATAGTTCTTTCGGTTACCCCCAGCATGGGAGCCACTATCTTGTTGGATAGCCCCTTGCCAATCAGCTTGAGCACTTCTTTTTCTCGTGGAGTAAGCAGTGCCAGTCTTTGTCGAAATATTAAATTTGAATTGTTCATACAACCTCCTTAACTCTTATATAAGACCTAAAAAAGATTATACGAACCATCCACGGGCCTGGCACCTACCCTTTCTGGTAAAAACCGGACAATTACAGCGCTATTTCCAGATTGTCGATAAGACGCGTAGCCCCCAATTTTGCCGCCGCCAATACAACCAGCGGTGTTTTATTGGCAATCTCTTCAGCGCTTGGCACATGCAAGTCAAGCTGCTTTCTGACCGATACATAATCAACCTGCCATCCGCGCCTTGCCAGTGTGCTTCTGGCAAACTCATCAAGGGCGGCCGGTTCGGTTTCTCCGGCCAGCAACCTGTCTTTGACCTGGTTAAGCGTGGCATACAGAAGGGGCGCTTCCGCACGCTCTGTGTCGCTTAAAAAGCGATTGCGCGAAGACAGGGCCAGGCCGCTTGATTCGCGTACCGTTTCATGGGCATAAATGGTCACGGGCAACTGGAACTGCCGGCACATATTACGCACGATCATGAGTTGCTGGTAGTCTTTTTTCCCGAACACCGCCACTTGGGGCTGCACACAGGAAAACAGTTTCAGGACCACGGTGCTCACGCCTTCAAAAAATCCCGGACGGAATTCACCTTCAAGGACATTACCCAAGTCGGAAGGGGTTTGCACGCTATAGCTTTGCGGCTCGGGATACATTTCCTTGACAGAAGGCGCAAACAGCACATAAACATCGCGCCGTTCTTCCAGTTTGGCAATATCCGCCTCTAGTGTACGTGGATACTTGTCAAAGTCTTCGTTAGGACCGAACTGTAACGGATTAACGAAAATACTGGCAACCACCGGGTCTCCGTGCTGTCGGGCAAGGCGCATTAAGGACAAATGCCCTTCATGCAGGTTTCCCATAGTGGGTACAAAGGAAGCCCGTAACTGGCCACGCAGCTGGTCCCTTAATTCCTCAATGGTGTGAACTACTTTCAATTGTCTTCCTTTCTTATTTATACAAGGTCAATTTATTCCACGGCAATTGTATAGGCAAGCCTTATATAAATGGGCGCATAAGGCTCGGCCTGGGTGATTTCCAATAATGATTCGCGGGCCAATTCCAGCATCGCGATAAAATGCACCACAATAACAGCCGCCGGTTCTCCTTCATCAACCCTTTCCATGAACAGATCGGTAAACTCCATGAAGCGGATATCTGACAATCTTCGCAAGATATGCGTCATGTGATCACGTACCGACAGCTGCTCGCGGGTAATCTGGTGATGGGCATTAAGCCTGGCCCGTTTCATGATGTCTTGCCAGGCCTGCCGAAGGTCTTCGGTACTGACCTCGGGCAACATGCGTTCCACGCTTAAATCCATATGCGCACTGGCCCGCTCGAAATCACGCCCCAGCTGCGGCAAAGTGTCCAGTTTTTGGGCCGCCAGCTTCATTTGTTCGTACTCAAGCAAGCGCCGCACCAGTTCGGCACGGGGATCTTCCACCTCTTCACCGTTATCCGACTTGCGAACCGGCAACAGCATTCTGGATTTAATCTCAATCAGCATGGCGGCCATGAGTAGATACTCGCCAGCCAATTCCAGGTTCTGGTTGCGGATTTGATCGACATAGCTCAGGTACTGTCGGGTGACCTCGGCCATGGGGATATCAAGCACATTGAAATTTTGCTTGCGGATGAGGTAAAGCAAAAGATCCAGTGGCCCTTCGAAAGCTTCCAGGAATACCTCAAGGGCATCGGGAGGAATGTACAGGTCTTGCGGGATATTGAACAGGGGCTCACCGTACAGACGAGCCAAAGCGACCGTATCCACCACATCGGGGGTACTGTCTATCTCGGGGTCCACCAGTGTATCGATTGCCGCAGAGGCCACTGCCATGGGAATGGCTTAGTTCGTTTGATAGACGTAGGGTTTCTGGGGAACACGGGCGGCCTTGAATTGCTTGAGCAGTTCGGCATCCTGCTGCTTGTCCCACAAAAGCGAACGCCCTTCAAGCTGACGCTTTTCAGTATCAGGATGAGTGGTTTTGTACGCATTAATAAATTGGGTAATATCTGATTCGTAATGTTGTGCCATGATCACTTACGCAAAAATAAACTTAAAGTGAAAGTTTACTGCATTTTTAGTGCAAAATCTGACTTAAAAACAGTTTGGTCCTTTCGTGCACCGGATGGTCAAAAAATGCATCTGGGGTGTTTTCTTCCACAATCTGCCCTTCATCCATAAAAACCACCCGGTCAGCCACTTTTTTGGCAAAGCCCATTTCATGGGTCACGCACAGCATAGTCATACCCGATTCTTCGGCCAGGGTCACCATGACATCCAGTACCTCCTTGACCATTTCAGGATCAAGGGCCGAGGTGGGTTCATCAAACAGCATGACCTTGGGGCTCATGCACAATGAACGCGCAATGGCCACCCGCTGCTGCTGCCCGCCCGACAATTGGCCGGGATATTTATGCGCCTGCTCGGGTATCCGGACCCGTTCGAGATATTTCATGGCGACCGCTTCGGCCTGGGATTTTGGCATTTTCAAAACCCAGATCGGCCCCAGAGTAAGATTTTCCAGCACAGTCAAGTGAGGAAACAGATTGAAGTGCTGAAACACCATGCCCACGTTACGGCGTACCTGTTCAATATTTTTCAGGTTATTGCTTAACACTACGCCATTGACAATAATCCGCCCCTCCTGGTGTTCTTCCAGCCGATTAATACAACGGATCAGGGTGGATTTTCCAGAACCGGACGGCCCGCAAATCACAATCCGTTCGCCAGGCGCGACCGACAGGTTGATATCCCTGAGCACATGGAACTTTCCATACCACTTGTTAACATTTTCCATCTGGACAATCAGATCTGACACACCGGGCTCCTTTTAACGCTTGTGTCCCGTATCCAGGCGAGCCTCAAGATTTTTGGCGTAGCGGGACATGGCAAAACAAAAAACAAAATAAATAAGTGAAATAAATAAATAAGCCTCGACACTGAAACCACGCCAGAGCGGATCGGCCAAGGCGGCCTTGGCCGACAGCGTCAGGTCATAAATACCAATCACCACCACCAGCGAGGTATCTTTGAACAGGGCAATAAAAATGCTCACCATGGGTGGAATCACGATCTTCAGGGCCTGGGGCAGAACAATTTTATACATTTGCTGCCAATAGCTCAGGCCCAGCGACTCGGCACCTTCAATTTGCCCCTTGGGGATGGCCTGTAGGCCACCGCGCACGGTTTCTGCTATATAGGCGGCGGTAAACATGATAATGGCAATTTGCGCACGCAGCAGTTTGTCAAAGGTAACCCCTTCGGGCAAAAACAGGGGCAGCATGACTGAAGACATGAACAGCAGGCTGATGAGCGGCACCCCCCGGATGATTTCAATATACACCACACACAGGGCCTTAATGGCAGGCATATTGGAGCGCCGCCCCAAAGCCAGCAACACCCCGAACGGAAAGGCCAGGCCAATACCGAAAGTAGCCAGAATCAAGGTAAGCGGCAAGCCGCCCCATCGGCTGTTATCGATGGGGCTTAAACCCAGTATCCCACCCCACATTAAAATGGCAACCGAACCCAGGCCCACCAGCCATATCAACAGCAGCCATTTATTCCAGAAAGTCCGTATGGCGCTGCAGACGATAACCGCCACCAGAATAATCACGGCCAGCAAGGGACGCCACTGTTCGGCATAAGGATAGGTGCCAAACAGGATAAGCCGGTATTTTTCGCGGATAAAGGCCCAGCAGGCTCCTTCTGTACCCCGGCACTCTGTGCCACTGCCAGCCGTGAAATTGGCCTTAAGCCAAACCCACTCGATGAGCAAAGGCGCTGTCATTAACAAAAACCAGAGAATCAGGGCCGTGATCAGGATACTGAGCGGAGAAGCGAAAAGATTTTTGCGCATCCAGGCAAAAATACCGCTTTCTTTTTTTGGCGGGAGCCGTCTTCCTGGCTGGACGGGGTCAATGGGCAAGGTATGTTGGCTCATTTTAACGCTCCACCAGGGCAATGTGCCGGTTATACCAGTTCATGAATACCGAAATGGAAAGGCTGACCGTGAGATAGGCGGCCATAATAATGATCACCCCTTCAATGGCTTGCCCGGTCTGGTTCAGCGTGGTGTTAACCACCGACACAATATCCGGATAGCCAATGGCAACCGCCAGCGAACTGTTTTTAGTCAGGTTCAGGTAGGTACTGGTCATGGGAGGAATCATGACGCGCAAAGCCTGTGGCAAGATGACAAGCCGCAATACCTTGCCTTTGCCCAGCCCGATAGAGCTGGCGGCCTCCCATTGCCCGCTGCCGATACTCTGGATACCCGAGCGGACAATTTCCGCCACAAACGCAGACGTATAAATAACCAGACCGGCCAGCAAGGCCGAGAGTTCAGGAGAAATAGACAGGCCACCGGTAAAGTTGAACCCCCTGAGCACGGGGTATTCCAGCGCCAGCGAAGCGCCGCCCAGAAAATAAGCAATAAGCGGAAAAGCCAGCATCATGAACAGGCCAGAACGGAAGACCGGAAAGGTTTTTCCGGTTTTTTCCTGCCGTTTGCGTGACCAGTAATAAAAAGCAAACGTACCTAACACGGCCAGTAGCAAACCATATAGTATCCAACTTAAGGAATCGCCCTGAAGGGCTGGAAACTTGAGCCCCCGATTGGAAAGAAAAACCCCGTCAACCGGATTAAGCGCCTGCCGGGGACCGGGCAGGCTTTCGGTAATTAAGGCATACCAGAAAAACAGCTGGATCAGCAAAGGAACATTGCGGATGGCTTCGATATAAACCGTCGCCAGCCGGGCAACCAGCCAGTTCGTTGACAGCCTGGCCACACCAATAATGGTACCCAGCAAGGTTGACAGGATAATACCCATGGCAGAAACCTGCAGGGTGTTGACGATACCCACCAATATGGCGCGTTTATAGGTGTCTGCCGGTGAATAGGCAATAGATGACTCACCAATGGCAAAACCGGCTTCACCATCAAGGAAGTCAAACCCGGTGGTGATATTGCGAATGGAAAGGTTATGCATGGTGTTGGAGACCAGATACCAGGCAACATACGCCACAATCCCCAACACCGCAATTTGGTAAATGATAGAGCGGAACGCCGGATCATTCCAGGAAAGATGTGTTTTATTTGTTTTTTTGGAAGCCATAAGCATTTACGGTACAAAGCAATGAATGTTTGTAACCCAAACAACGCCTGTTTGTATAGTCTTAAGGAAAAATGCAGGTATTATGTGCATTTATGCACCCGCCCTTTACCTGAACCAACATGATTGAATTCAAGCACGTCTTCAAGTCCTATGGCCAGAGTGCCAATATTCTGGCTGATATCAACTTCAACATTTCACGCGGTGAATTTGTTTTTGTGTCCGGCCCGTCGGGAGCAGGCAAATCCACCCTGCTCAAGTTGATTGGCGGGCTTGAGCATCCTAGCCGTGGGTCCATCATGGTTAACGGACAAAGCCTGGACAGCATGCCGGCACGGGCACGACCCTATTTACGCCGTGCGGTTGGCATCATTTTGCAGGATACGCATCTGCTGTATGACCGTAATGCCTTTGAAAATGTCATGCTCCCCCTGGCTGTCATGAATCTGGACCACAAAAAGGCCACCTCACGGGCACGCGCCGCCATTGCCAAAGTAGGGCTTTCCGGTAAAGAAAAGCTCAACCCGATCGCCTTATCAGGCGGAGAACAGCAACGCCTGGCCATTGCCCGCGCCATCGTCAACCGTCCTGCCATCCTGATTGCCGACGAACCCACCGCCAACCTTGACCAGGACAATGCCAGCCGCATTCTAGAGGTATTCCGGGATTTCAACCGGGTTGGCGTGACCACCCTGATTGCCTCCCACGACGTACCCCTGCTGCAACGCCACGCCAACCGGACCCTGCTGCTGGAACCCGGCCGTTTCAAAGACCTGGGAAAACACTGAATGAACACCTGGCTTAGACATCACCTTTACGCAATTCACATTGCCGCACGCCGCCTGCTGGGCACCCCCTTTTCATCCCTGACGAATATCATGGTCATTGCCCTGGTATTAACCTTGCCCCTGCTGGCAAGTGCCATTCTGGTTTCCATGGAACCCCTTGCCCGCAATATATCCGTCAACCCGGCTATTTCCCTGTTCATGAATGACACGACCACGATTGAGCGAACCCGTGAATTGGCCAAGCAGCTTCAAGATGAACATAGTCAGTCGATTCTTACCCTGGAAGTGATTGACAAGGCCCAGGCCCTGCAATCATTGAAAGCCTCTGAATCGTGGTCGGACGCCCTTAAGGTTCTGCCGCAAAACCCCCTGCCTCATTCCATTATCATTACCCTGTCCGATGAGGCCAGCCCAACCGAAATGGCCGAACAACTGGCGCAAGCCTGGAGCCAGCTCCCCGAAGTCGACGTGCTGCAGTTTGACAGCGCATGGATTCAGAAACTGGAAGCCATCCTGTCCTTTATCCGGATTGTGTTGGGTCTGCTGGCCGCTGGGGTTGCCCTTATCGTGATCACCACCATTTTCAATACCGTCCGCATGCAGGCACTGGTCCAGCGTGACGAAATTGCGGTTGCCCGCTTGGTTGGCGCCACTGAATCCTTTGTACGACGCCCCTTTCTGTATTTTGGTGCCCTTACGGGCCTGACGGCGGGTTTACTGGCCGTCCTGCTAAGCACCCTTACCCTGAGCGTTTTAAATCAAGCCATTACCCTGCTTTCCAGCAGTTACGGCATCCCGTTCAGTTTTACCCTGCCCCCTGCCTCATGGCTGGCCCTCACCATTGCACTGGTGATGATTATTGCCGCCACGGCAGCCCGCTGGTCGGTCACCCGTCATTCACATTTCTAAGCACATGCCATTTGCCAATCTTATCGTTGCCTGGCAAAAAAGCCATGGCAGACACCACCTGCCATGGCAGAACACGCGGAACGCCTATAAAGTATGGTTATCTGAAATCATGCTGCAGCAAACCCAGGTAGTCACGGTCATTCCGTACTATGAGCGTTTTCTGGCCACCTTCCCCACGATTCACCACCTGGCCGCCGCCGCCCAGGATGATGTACTGGCACTGTGGGCCGGCCTTGGCTACTATGCACGGGCCCGTAATTTGCATAAATGTGCCCAAACCGTGGTGGCGCAATGGGAGGGCGAGTTCCCCCGGCAGGCGCAAGATATCATGAGCCTGCCAGGCATTGGAAAATCAACCGCCCATGCCATTGCCGCTTTTTGCTTTGGTGCAAAAACACCCATTATGGATGGCAATGTCAAACGGATTTTTACCCGTTATTACGGTATTGAAGGGCAGACCAACAAAAGGGAAATTGAAAACCGGCTGTGGAAACAGGCTCATGAAAATATTGAACAGGCAGACAAAAACCTGGACATGCCCGCCTATACCCAGGGACAAATGGACCTGGGCGCCACAGTGTGCACCCGTAGCAAACCCAAATGCGATGCCTGCCCGCTGCAGTCTTCCTGTTATGCCTATCGTGAAAACAGGCAGGCAGAGCTGCCAACACCCAAAATAAAAAAAACCATCCCGGTGCGTTCGGTAAACATGCTGGTATTGCAGCACCAGGACCGCATCCTTGTTCAGCAACGCCCCGAGCAGGGCATCTGGGGCGGCCTGTGGTCATTACCCGAATTTCATAATGAACAAGAGTTGCAAAGCCTGCAAAACGACTGGCAGCAAGCGCAACAAAGCGCGCTTAAACTGGCCGCCTTCGAGCACGTTTTTACCCATTTCAGGCTGCATATACAACCCTACTGGCTTACCTGCACCCATCTTCCGTTAAGGGAAGAAAGCAGTAACAGCAGAAAGCACCAATGGTTGCCCCTGGACCAACTGGAAACCACGGCCTTGCCAGCCCCTATCCTGAAACTGCTGCAAGGCCTGCATCAGTTTTCAGGCACTGTGGATTTACTGGGCTCATAATTTGAAATACTCATTAACAGCCCACAGGCAAAGCCCAGGGTTACCAGGGCCGTTCCACCATAACTCATGAATGGCAGGGGCACCCCGACAATCGGCAAAATACCCATGACCATGCCCATATTCACAAAAACATAAACAAAGAACATCATGGTCAGGGCACCGGCCAGCAAACGGCCAAACTGGGTTCTTGCCTTCAGGGTAATGAAAAAGCCGCGCAACAACAGCAGGGAATACAAAATCAGCAGCAATATCCCGCCGTACAGGCCAAACTCTTCGGCAAACACGGCAAAGATGAAGTCGGTGGTGCGTTCTGGAATGAAGTCCAGATGGGTTTGCGTACCCTGCATGTAACCCTTGCCATAAATACCGCCCGAACCAATCGCAATCATCCCCTGAATGGTATGAAAACCCTTGCCAAGCGGATCGGTGCTGGGATCCAGCAAGGTGCACACCCGGTGTTTCTGGTAATCATGCAGCACAACCCAGTCAAAGCCGGGCGCACAAAGCATTTGTTCGTAATACAAAATAAGAACAAGCGCGGTCACCCCTATGACAAACAGGGGGGCCAACAGTTTGAAAGACAAGCCCGCAAAATAAATAACAAAAAAACCAGTGGCAAAAACCAGCAAGGCCGTACCCAGGTCGGGTTGCTTGACAATAAGCACAAACGGCACCAGTAGCAACACACCGGCAACCAGAAAATCAATAATGCGCAACTTGGCCCTGTGCTTGTCAAAATACCAAGCCAGCATCATGGGCACGACCAGTTTCATCATTTCAGAGGGCTGAATAACCGTAACACCCACATCCAGCCAGCGGGTTGCTCCCTTGTTGGTAATCCCAAAAAACTCCACACCCAGTAAAAGGACAACCCCCAACAGGTAAAATGAAATGGCCATTTTCATCATTCTGGAAATAGGTATCATGGCCACTATCCACATCACGCCAAAGGCCGCCAGAAAATTACGTCCCTGATCGGCAAAGCGCCAGTCAGTGCCCCCCACAGCCGAATGCATAATCGTCATACCCAGGCCAGACAACAAAGCCAGAATCAGTAACAGTGGCCAGTCTATGCAACGCAGGGAACCCAGAATCCAATTCATTACCCGGTTCATCGTTCACCTGCCTCATCATTTTGCGTACTTTCCCGGCCATTCCTGTTGATCTCGACGGGTGCCAGGATTTCAGGAGTATGCCCGGGGGCCTTATCATCCGGGTTGGCGGGAATATTCTCGGGAATCACCAAATCGGGAGAGATTTCTTCCTGTTGTTCCATATCATCAATCTTGGGGATGTATTCGGGAATATTCGCACGTTCGGGGGCCAGCCAGTAATCAAAAACCTTACGGGCAATGGGCGCTGCCACACTGGAACCCCAACCACCATTTTCAACAATCAGGGCCACGGCAATCTGAGGGTTTTCAACCGGTGCAAACCCCATATACAAGGCATGATCATGCAAGCGTTTGTTTAACGCTTCAGCCTTATATTTGGTGCCTTTCAGGCTAAATACCTGAGCAGTGCCGGTTTTACCGGCCGAATTATAACCGGCGCCGGCAAAAATCCTTCTGGCCGTGCCTTTGGCATTTACCTCGGCCAAGGCCGACTTGACCAGATCTATATGTTCTTGCGCCACATCCACCTTGTACTCGGGCTCCGAGACGGTTTGTTCAACTTTTTTCAGGACCGGGTTTTCTATCCAGTTAACCAGATGTGGCTTGGTATACACGCCATTGGCCGCCAGGGTTGCCGTTGCCTGTGCCAGTTGGGTAATGGTTAGCGAGTTGTATCCCTGCCCGACAGAAACCGAAATGGTGTCGCCTGGAATCCATTTTTGCTGGGCAGGACTCTTGAATGACTTTTTCTTCCATTCCCGGGAAGGCAAAATCCCTTTTTTCTCGTGCATTAAATCAATGCCGGTTTTCTTGCCAAAACCAAATTGCAGGGAAAAATCATGCAAGGCATCTACCCCAATCAGGGGACCCAGACCGAAAAAGTAAGTATCTGAAGACACCACCAGGGCCTTGTGCATATTGGTTGGCCCATAGGCTGCCCCGCCTGCATTGCGAAAACGCTGGCCACCATACTCGAAAAAACCCGGGTCGGAAATTTTGGCATTGGGGTCGCGTACCCCCAGATTCAGGGCTGCCAGAGCCACAAATGGCTTATAAGTGGAACCAATCGGGAAAGTGCCGTAAATGGGCCGGTCAATCAGAGGATGGTCGGGCGAGTCCGACAGGCGGCGCCAGTTTTCAACGTCAATGCCATCGACAAACAAATTAGGGTCATAAGAAGGAGCCGATACATAGGCCAGCACCTGCCCGTTACGCGGGTCGATAGCCACCAGGGCACCACGCTGGAGATTCTTGGGATCGTTATAAATGCTCTCGACCAGTTTTTGCAGCCCCATATCCAGCGACAGGCGCAGGTTATCGCCGGGAATGGGATCGGTTCTTTTCAACACCCGTACTGGCTTGCCGGAAGCGGCAATTTCCACTTCTTCCCAGCCGGTTTTTCCGTGTAACCGTTCTTCGTAACTGGCTTCAATCCCTTTCTTGCCGATGACCTCGGTACCCCGGTAATTACCCTCAAGCCCTTTTTCTTCGAGCTGCTCCTGGTCCCGTTCGGAAATCCGTCCAACGTAGCCAATCGCGTGCGCCGCCGATTCGCCTTCAGGATACTCCCGTACCCAGCGTGCCTTCAGGCTGACCCCCTTGAACTTATAGGAGTGCGCGGCAAAAGTGGCCGCCTCGTCGTCGGTCAGGTTACTTTTAAGCAGAACCGAAGCAAAACGGTTTGAGCTACCCAGCCGGCGCTTGAAGCGTCTGAGCTCAAGCGGAGACAAATGAATAATCTGCTCGAGCTGTTCGAGCATTTTCGGCACATCCCCAACCTGCCCGCGCACCATTTCAAGTATATAGTCACGATGACTGCGGGCCAGAACGACCCCGTTTCGATCAAGGATATCACCCCGGCGAGGCGTAATGGGCACCAGGGTAATACGGTTTCTTTCGGCCCGTTCTGACAGACCCTGGTAGCGCTCTACCTGCAAGACCCACAAGCGGTTAACCAGCACACTGAAACACAGCAGCACAAACAACACGGCCACCACCACCCGGATAATCAGTTGTCGCCGCTGGAGCAATGCCTGCTTCCTGAACTCAAACATGGGCTTTTCCCGTTCCGAAGCTAGAGGGTTGCATCATCATCTTCTATCGGACGCAACGGCAGCTTCAGGATAAGGTCGGCGGCCAGCCATAACACCCCTGTAATCACCCCTGACCAGACCCATACCCAGCCGGGCCAGACACCGGCAAACCATGCCTGCATCAGACGACTGGGGATGGGCGCCAGGAAAAAAATCGGGAACATGTGAATAAGCTGGCTGATAACACCAAACCGCATCATGCGTTTACGAATGGTTAAGGTTCCGTAAATAACCAGGACATAGGTAAGGGCATGTTCACCCAGAATATTCATGTCATGGACGTCCATTAAGAAACCAAAGCAAAAGGCGGCCAGCAAACCCACCCCTTTTACTTCATGGGCACACCAGAATGCCAGAACCAGTATCAGCAAATCGGGCGAACCCTCCCAGCCGCGCCAAGGCAGCATGGATGCCATCCAGACAAATATAATTGTTCCCCAGCCATACACCGGATTGACCATGTAGGAGTACTGGGTGGATTGCAGTGGTTGCAGCGATTTCAGGTTTTTCTTCTCCATGAACTAATTCTTGCCGTATTTTTTAGTGGTTGGCCCCTTGGCCAAAATATCAAGTTCATCCTTTCCCGGGACCTCGTCGGTAGGCACCAGCAACACCAGAAAATGACGGTGGCGTTCGGGATGCGCCGAAGGTTCGGCAATGGCCCGTACAAACCCTTCAGCCGAATTGGCTTCGATGGAAGTCACGGTGCCAATCGACAGCCCTGCCGGATAAATTCCCCCGATACCACTGGTTGTCAGGCTGTCGCCCACCCTGATATCGGCATCCATGGATAAATACCTGACCTCAAGCTTACCGCCCTGGCCAGAACCAAATACAATAACCCGCAGGCCATTGCGCAGCACCATGGCGGGAATCGAGACTTTTTCATCGGTAATCAGGGCCGCTTCCGATGTCATGGCGGTTACCCGGCGGATTTGTCCCACCACCCCGCCTTCTCCAATAACAGGCATGCCAGGCTCTATCCCATGACTGCTGCCTTTGGTAAGCACCATGGTCTGGTTCAGGGGATTGGGAGCCGTATACAGGATTTCCACCGCCACCGATGGCGTCTGGGCAGTATGTTTGATGCCCAGCAACCGGCGCAACTGAATGTTTTCAGCCGCCATTTGTGCCGCATGGGCGGAAATTTGCGCCAGTTCTATGCGCTGGCGCTGTACTGCCTCGCTTTCCTGTTTGGCAATAGCCACAATATTGGACCAGTCATTGAATTTGGCCACCGCATCGCGTGGCCACAAGGCTGCTTTCTGAAAGGGATACAGGACAACCGCTGTCGTCTGCCGGATAGGATCAAGCACCCGCCAGCCGGAATCGGTAATCATCAACCCAATACATAACAAGACCAGGAAAAACAGTCTTACCTCTGCAGCCGGCCCATGTTTGAATAAGCGGATTGATCTGTTCTGCTGCATAAAACAACCGTAGGAAGAAGTACAACAACATGGACCGGGCCATTCTGTACGGGTATGGCCCGATGAGAAATTCAGTCGTTACGGGATTTAGTCATTAATAAAGATAGGACCCAGTTTCTCCAGGTGTTCCAGTGCTTCTCCGCAACCCTTGACAACGCAGGTAAGGGGGTCGTCAGCCACGACCACTGGCAAACCGGTTTCCTCTTGAAGCAACCTGTCCAGGTCTTTAAGCAAGGCGCCACCACCGGTTAATGCAATGCCCTTTTCAGTAATGTCGGCACCCAGTTCAGGCGGTGTTTGCTCAAGGGCAATTTTAACCGCAGATATAATCTGGTTCAAGGTGTCGGACAGGGACTCGAGAATCTCGTTGGAGGTAACGGTAAAGCTGCGCGGCACACCTTCAGACAGATTCCTGCCCTTGACTTCCATTTCACGGACCTCGGTGCCCGGAAAGGCCGAACCGATTTCTTTCTTGATGAGTTCAGCGGTAGGCTCGCCAATGAGCATGCCATGGTTGCGGCGGATGTAATTGATGATGGCTTCATCGAATTTGTCTCCGCCCACACGGACGGAACCCTTGTACACCATGCCCCCCAACGAAATAATGGCCACTTCGGTCGTGCCACCGCCAATATCCACAATCATGGAGCCACTGGCGTCAGACACATTAAGCCCGGCACCCAGGGCGGCTGCCATGGGTTCTTCGATAAGATAAACCTGACTGGCACCAGCGCCCATGGCGGCCTCACGGATAGCGCGACGCTCTACCTGGGTGGAGCCGCAAGGCACACACACGATAATACGCGGGCTGGGTGCAAACATGCTGCGCGGATGAATGATGCGGATAAACTGCTTGATCATTTGCTCGGTCACCGTGAAATCGGCGATTACACCGTCTTTCATGGGGCGAATGGCTTCGATATTACCAGGTACACGACCCAGCATTTGCTTGGCAGCATGACCCACTGCCTGAATGATTTTACGTCCGTTGGGGCCGCCTTCGTGGCGAATCGCAACCACAGAGGGTTCATCAAGCACAATGCCTTTTCCGCGTACGTAAATCAGGGTATTGGCGGTACCCAGGTCAATAGCCATATCTGTTGACAGATAACTTCTTAAAAATCCGAACATTTTTCGCGCAGGTAAAAATTTTTAGGGGAGATAAAAGCGCAGTGACAAGTCCAGCGCACATAACGATTAAAATAACCTATTATAATAACTGAAAATTGCTGCCAACTAACGGATTTAGTGCGCCAACGCATTGTTTTCTTTGTAACCTGGTGCTGTTTTCTTTACTAAATCCCAAAGTTTTTTATTTTATTTTTGTATACGCCCTTTTTTCTTTTTATTTTTTATATCGCAAGAATTATATGTCACTCTCCCTAGAAGATGTAACGCGTATTTCGCGCCTGGCACGACTGGAACTGACTCCTGAAAAAAAGGAGCTGGCCCTGAACGAACTGAATAATATTCTGGGACTTATCGAGAAGCTGCAATCCGTGGATACCACCGGTGTCGAGCCACTTGCCCATCCGTTATCCGCGCATGAAGATATCACGCTCAGGTTGCGTGAAGATGTCATTACCGAAACCAGCTCCGAATCCGGACGCGACGCCATACTGGCCAACGCCCCAGCCACCGAAAACGGCTTATTCCTGGTCCCTAAAGTTATCGAGTAACCATGAGCAATACAACCACCCATCCCACTTTTTCCAGTATTGCCCAAATGCGCAAGGCGCTGGACGACAAGCAGGTTAGCGCAACCGAACTTGCCCAAGAGGCACTTGACCGTGCCAATGCGGTAAAACACCTTAACATTTTCTTGCATATCAATCCCGAAGCCAGCCTGGAGCAGGCCAAACAGGCCGACCAGCGCATTGCCGAAGGTAAGCAACATTTGCTAACCGGCATTCCAATTGCCCACAAAGACGTTTTTGTCACCCGTCAGTGGCGCACCACGGCGGGCAGCAAAATGCTTGAAAACTATACCAGCCCCTTTGATGCCACTGTTGTCGAGCACCTGAAAAATGCGGGCGCTGTGAACATTGGCAAGCTCAATTGCGATGAGTTCGCCATGGGTTCGGGTAATGAAAATTCTGCCTTTGGTGCCTGTCTTAACCCCTGGGATACCAGCGCGGTGCCGGGTGGTTCATCGGGCGGTTCTGCCGCTGCCGTTGCTGCCGGTATTGTACTGGCAACCACTGGCACTGATACCGGCGGTTCGGTGCGTCAGCCAGCGGCCATGTGTGGTGTCAGCGGCATCAAGCCAACCTATGGCACGGTATCCCGCTTTGGCATGATTGCATACGGGTCAAGCTTTGACCAGGCCGGCCCCATCGCTGGCAGCGCCCAGGATCTGGTTGAGCTGCTTGATGTCATGAGTGTTTTTGACGAACGCGACGCCACCTGCATTGAATCATGCGATGGCACACCCAACCGCCAGGGTCGGGTCAAACAAGACTACCTTGACACCCTGGCCAGCCAGAATACGCAGGGCAGCCTGCCGCTGAAAGGCTTGCGAATTGGTGTACCCCAAGAGTTTTTTGGCCCGGGCCTGTCTGCTGATGTAGCCAGTGCCGTTGAAGCCGCCCTGCAGCAATACGAAGCCCTGGGTGCCGAGCGGGTTGCCATTTCCCTGCCACGTACCGAGCTGTCTATTCCTGCCTATTACGTGCTGACCCCGGCCGAGGCTTCAAGCAACCTGTCACGCTACGATGGCGTGCGCTATGGTTATCGCGCCAAAGAGTACAAGGGTCTTGAAGAAATGACCAGCCGCTCGCGGGCACAGGCCTTTGGCCCCGAAGTGCAGCGCCGCATCATGATCGGCACTTATGTTCTGTCGCAAGGCTACTACGATGCCTATTACCTGCAGGCACAAAGAATCCGTCGTCTCATTGCCAATGACTTCCAGGCGGCCTTTGGCTCACAATGCGACGTCATCATGGGCCCTGTCAACCCCAGCGTTGCCAAAAACATTGGCGACAACCGCGATGACCCTACCGCCGACTGGCTGGCCGACATCTTCACGCTAGGCGTCAGCATGGCAGGCTTGCCAGCCATGTCCATTCCTTGCGGATTTGGCGGCACCAACGGCAACCGCCCCATAGGGCTGCAAATTATTGGCAACTACTTCAATGAAGGCAAAATCCTTGCCATTGCAGATCGCTTCCAGCAACACACAGACTGGCATACTCGTAAACCGGAAATCAAATAATGAAATGGGAAATTGTCATTGGTCTGGAAACGCACGTACAGCTTTCCACACAATCTAAAATCTTTTCAGGCAGCAGCACCGCTTTTGGTGCCGCCCCCAACACACAAGCCAATATGGTTGACATGGCCCTGCCCGGCAGTCTGCCGGTCATGAACAAAGCCGCCGTAGAAAGAGCTATTCGTTTTGGCCTGGCTATTGGTGCCGAAGTGGCGCCCCGTTCGGTGTTTGCGCGTAAAAACTACTTCTACCCCGATCTGCCCAAAAACTACCAGATCAGCCAGTACGAACTGCCTGTCGTGGTGGGTGGAAAAATTTCCTACTTCGTGGGAAAAGAAGAAAAAACCCTTAACCTGACCCGTGCCCACCTTGAAGAAGATGCCGGCAAATCCCTGCACGATGACTTCATTGGCCCGTTGGGCGAGCTGTCTACCGGGATTGATTTAAACCGTACCGGCACCCCCTTGCTGGAAATCGTGACCGAACCCGAGCTGCGTTCGGCCGCCGAAGCGGTTGCCTACGCCAAAACCCTGCATGGCCTGGTGGTCTGGCTGGGCATTTGCGACGGCAACCTGCAAGAAGGCTCGTTCCGTATCGACGCCAACGTATCCGTACGTCCCGTAGGGCAAAAAGAATTTGGCACCCGTGCCGAAGTCAAGAACGTGAACTCTTTCCGTTTTCTTGAACGCGCCATCCTGTTTGAGGCCCGTCGCCAGATTGAACTGATCGAGGACGGTGGCACCGTTATTCAGGAAACCCGTCTGTATGACGACGTGAAAGATGAAACCCGCAGCATGCGCACCAAGGAAGATGCCCACGACTATCGCTACTTCCCCGACCCAGACCTGCCACCGCTGGTCATTTCACAGGAATGGAAAGACCGTGTGCAGGCCAGCATGCCCGAATTGCCGGCCGCCCGCCGCGAGCGCTATTGCAGCGAACTGGATCTGCCCGCCTATGATGCCGCCCAGCTAACCGTTTCACGCGCCATCTCAGACTACTTTGAAGACACCATCAAGGTACTGCCCGAAGGCAATGCCAAACTGGCCTCCAACTGGATTATGAGTGAATTGTCCGGTGCCCTTAACCGGGACGAACTGGACATTGAAAACAGCCCGGTCAGCCCCGAACAACTGGCCAAAATGCTGCTTCGCATTATTGACAACACCATTTCCAACAAGATCGCGCGTGATGTGTTTGCCGATATGTGGGCCGGTGAACACAATCGCGATGCAGATGCCATTATCGAGGCCAAAGGCCTGAAACAAATCAGCGACAGCGGTGCCATCTCAGCGATGATTGACGAAGTGCTTGCCGCCAACCCTGAAACCATTGAAGAGTACCGGGCCGGCAAACAAAAAGCCTTCAACTCGTTAGTGGGCAAGGTAATGAAAGCAGGTAAAGGCAAGGCCAACCCAACCCAGGTGAATGAGATTCTTAAGGAAAAACTGGGGTAGGTATTTGTAGCCATACCCAACCAAAAAAACAGCTGGTTATTCTTGAGAATGATCGGCTGTTTTTTTATATGGCTTGCGGTGAAACTACCCTGTGGTCGCGAAGAAACACTTCGTGGTTCTAGGCAACCACCCCGTCAGGCTTCGCCTGCCACCCCTCCACGGGAGGGGAATTCTCTAAACTTTTTTGACCGGGGTAAAGAGTTCAAACAATTCCCCTCCCGTGGAGGGGAATGCAAGACACACTTTCGGAAAGAAACGTTGAAAATTCCCCTCCCGTGGAGGGGTGGCGCGAAGCGACGGGGTGGTTACATAACCTGTTTAACCTCTCCAACAACAACAACAACAACAACAACAACAACAACAACAACAACAACAACAACAACAACAACAACAACAAACTTACATAACGCTTCGGCTCGCCTAAAACCGGCTCCGCCTTAATTGCACCTTACGCCAACAAATAATAATCATACGCCGCATCCAGCAGCATTTTTACCGTATATTCGGCAAAACTTCTGCGTACCAGCACATGCCAGCCATTTGGCACCGGCCTTACCACAATATCCGCCTTGAAAAAATGCGACTGGGCGCACTGCCCGCTCCCAAATACGCTGGTATCAAAATCCAGCGGGCAGCCTTTGTTAAGCACATCAGCGGCCTGGCTACCGCTTAAATGCAGCAGGGTATAACCACTGCTTACGTCCAGTAACCTGGCAAACGAACCGGCCAGCAACGCTTGTGTTTTATTCGCCGTGCTCTTACCTGGCAAAGCCGGTAAAACAACCGGTTCTACAGACTGCGCCAGCCATTCATCAGGGCCCAGCCACCAGATCACATGTTTATCACTTTCAACGACTGTATTGGCTTGCACAGGAAATTGAAGATTAAATGAATTACCCAAAACCCGGGCAACATTGGCATCTGCAAAATCGGCCCGGACATTCAGCAGCTCACGAAAAGGCAGTTCCCTTAAAAGAAATTTTTCCGCTGCCTTGCCGGCGGCTTCTTCCAGCAAACCCTGCACATTAACCAGCGGTGACTGCATATTCACATCAAGCTGCATGCTGACGGCTCCCTTCTTCATCAAAAAAGACCGGACTGCAAACCTGGGCCGTTATACAACCGGTTTGCGCCGACCACACCACAACGGTTGACCCCATCAGGCTGAAGCCATCTTTAACAACCCCCAGGGCGATTGAGCGATCCAGGACCGGACTGAAATAACTGGAGGTCACGTGCCCCTGCATGGGTGCCGGACGCTGCTCGGTTTCTTCCAGCAACACTTGCGCGCCTTCGGGTAAAACCTGCTGCGGATCTTCTGCCCGCAAACCTACAAACTGTTTGCGGCCGCTGCCGGCGGTATGACTGCGGCTTAATGATCGTTTGCCAATAAAATCCTTGGTTTTGGCCACCAGGCCATCCATGCCCAAATCGGTCGGCGTCATGGAGCCATCGGTATCCTGGCCCACAATAATGAAACCTTTTTCCGCCCGCAGCACATGCATTGCCTCGGTGCCATAGGGCGTAATATTAAATGCCTGCCCAGCCTGAATCAGGGCATCCCAAACCCCCCGGCCATAATTGGCAGGCACATTCACTTCATAACAAAGCTCACCCGAAAAACTAATCCGCATGATGCGTACCGGAACCTGCTGGATGCTGCCCTCACGAAAACTCATGAAAGGAAATTGTTCGGCGGAAAAATCAATATCGTGGCACACGGCTTGCAGCACCTGGCGGGCATTGGGCCCGGCCACGGCGAAGGTGGAATAATGGTCGGTCAGCGAAGCCAGATGCACCTTCAGCTCCGGCCATTCGGTTTGCAACCACTTTTCCATCCATTGCATCACCCTGGCCGCACCACCAGTCGTGGTACTTAGCAAATAATGGTTCTCACCCAGGCGGATATTCACCCCATCATCAAAAACCATACCATTTTCATCAAGCATCAGCCCATAACGGCATTTGCCAATACCCAGTTTATTCCAGGCATTGGTATACATACGGTTAAGAAATTCGGCGGCATCCGGGCCCTGGACATCAATCTTCCCCAGAGTAGAGGCATCCAGAATGCCAACCCCGTTACGGACCGCCAGGCACTCTCGCCTGACTGCGGCCTGCATGTCTTCATTGCCAAGTGCGTAGTACAGGGGCCGCTTCCAGTTACCCACGTCTTCGAATACCGCCCCATGTGCCTCATGCCAGGCATGAATGCAGGTGGTCCGGACCGGTTCAAAAAAATCACCCAGTTCACGTCCAGCCATGGCACCAAAGGTAATCGGCGTGTAGTTGGGCCGGAAGGTGGTGGTACCGGTTTGCGGTATGGTTTGCTTCAGGGCTTCGGCCAGAATAGCCATGCCATTGATATTGCCCAGCTTGCCCTGGTCGGTACCAAACCCCAGTGCCGTATAGCGTTTGACGTGTTCAACCGACTGATAGCCTTCCCGCGCCGCCAGATAGATATCAGCCGCGGACACATCATTCTGGTAATCAACAAACTGTTTTTCACCCTGGCCTATTTGCGCCCTGTCACCAATCAGCCATAAGGGCAAAATCGCCTTTTCTCGGTATTCATCCAGCGCCCAGGCCATGGGCGGCACCGCTGGCAAACCCAATTTGCCAAGCGCTGCACTGGCCGCCTGCTGGCCACCAGCCAATGCCTCGACCAGCAGGAAGTCGCCATTGGCGGCCCCCACACTGCTTTGCGCCTGCATCGGAACACCCGGCACGAAGCAGGCTTTTTCTTCTGACCAGGCGGCTTTCCCACCCGACTGGGCAAACAGATGCACCACCGGGCTCCAGCCCCCTGAAACCCCCAGCAGATCGCAGCACAAGGTGGCCACGACCTCACCCAGATGACCTTTACGGTAAGCAGCCACACTGACTTTTTCAATATGATGGTCAAACTGTTCGCTAAAGGCCTCTAGCACCACCGACTCAAAAAGAATGGAAATACCCATGGCATGGGCCCGTTGCGGCAAGGTGCCGCCCGAAACCGGCCGCGCATCTATCACCGTGACAGCTGCGCCATGCTGTTTTAAGGCAATGGCCGCCCGATATCCTTCGTCGTTGTTGGTGAAAATGATGGCCGACTTACCCGGCAAAATCGCATAACGATTAACATAGCTGGCAATCGCTCCCGACAGCATGATGCCCGGCAAGTCATTATTGGCAAAGACCAGTGGCCGCTCATGGGCTCCTGTGGCTAAAATGACCTGGCGGGCCCGTATTTTCAGGACCCGCTCACGGGTTCCCTTGCGTTCGGCCAAAGGCAAATGGTCAGTCAGCCGCTGGTTGGCAGTAAGCAGGTTATGATCCTGGTAGCCAAAAGCGGTGGTGCGCAAAAAAACCTTCACATTGGGCATTGCACCCAAATCCTGCATGATGCCATCCACCCATTGCACCGCCTTCATACCATCAATGGTTTCATCGCCAGCCAATAAAGAGCCGCCCGCCTGCGGCTGGTCATCCAGCAAGATGACCCGGGCACCGCCATTGCCGGCAGCCAGGGCAGCAGCCAACCCGGCCGGGCCAGCCCCCACCACCAGAACATCGGCATGCATGAACTGCTTGTCATAACGGTCGGCATCGCGCGCCTTGGGAGCCACTCCCAAGCCAGCTATATCACGGATTTTTTCTTCGAAGCGGGGCCAGTATTTTTGTGGCCACATAAACGTTTTATAGTAAAAACCGGCAGGCAGAAAACGTGACAGCTTCTGCACAAACGCCATTTTGTCATGGGCCAGATTTGGGTTGACATTCACGCTGTTGGCCACCAACCCGTCATACAGCGCAATCTCGGTGGCCTTGGCATTGGGTACGGTATAGGCACCGGTTTCAAGCTGGACAATCGCATTGGGTTCTTCTACCCCAGCCGTCATAATGCCGCGCGGACGATGGTATTTCCAGCTACGTGCCACAAAATGCACACCATTGGCCAGCAGGGCCGATGCCAGCGTGTCACCCTCGTAACCCTGATAGGTTTTTCCATTAAACTGAAAACGGATTTTGCGGTTCCGGTCTATCTGGCCGCCTTCCTTAAGTCTGAACGACTGGCTCATACGCTGCCTCCTTCCTGGACTGGGTCAGCCGTTTCCTGAAAGGCATAGGTTACGGTATCCCGATACACGGTAAACCAGCGCCGGCAGCCATGCACGTGCTGCCACTGCTCATGCTGCAGGCCACGTTTGTTTTGGCGCATGAAAAGATAATCGCCCCACGCTTCATCGCTTAACGATTCAGGGTTGGCCGGCCGGACAATTCCGGCCTCGCCACCGGCTGCAAATTCGGATTCGGCCCTTTCTCCACACCACGGACATTTTATCAACAGCATATTTTATTCCTTTATGCTTTAACTAATGGGCCACACCAGCAGCCCCATGCTCATCAATCAAGTGCCCCGTATAAAAACGGTCTATGGAAAAGGCCGCGCTCAAAGGATGGGGAGTGTCGTTGGCTACGGTATGGGCAAACACCCAACCCGAACCGGGGGTGGCCTTGAAACCGCCAGTTCCCCAGCCGCAATTAAAATACAGCCCCTTGACGGCGGTTTTTGAAATGATCGGGCAGGCGTCGGGCGTAACATCCACAATACCGCCCCACTGCCGGTTCATGCGCACGCGGCTAAGCACCGGAAACATTTCAACAATCGCCTGCAACGTGCCTTCAATAGTATGAAAACTGCCGCGTTGCCCATAACCAGTGTATTGGTCTATACCGGCACCAATCACCAGGTCGCCCTTATCAGACTGGCTGATATAGGCATGCACGGCATTGGACATAATAACGGTATTGATAATGGGTTTAATGGATTCAGACACCAGGGCCTGCAAGGGATGGCTTTCGATAGGCAGGCGAATGCCGGCCATCTCGGCCAGCACGCTGGAATTGCCCGCCACGACCACCGCCACTTTTTTGGCCTTGATAAAACCCTTGACCGTATCCACCCCGGTTACCGCGCCATTTTCACGGCGAATACCGGTTACCCCACAATTCTGGATGACATCCACCCCGCGATGGTCGGCCGCGCGAGCGAACCCCCAGGCTACGGCATCGTGCCGGGCCACCCCGCCACGTGGCTGAAAGGAAGCGCCCAGTACCGGATAACAGCTATTAAGATTGATAATGGGTACCCGCTCCTGTACCTGATGGGGGGTAAGGAATTGGGCATCGATATTGTTAAGCTGATTGGCATTGACACGACGCTGCGTATCACGTACTTCCTGCAAGGTATGAGCCAGATTAAGCACCCCGCGCTGACTGAACATGACGTTATAGTTCAGGTCCTGTGACAGGCCTTCCCACAGCGACATGGACTTTTCATACAGCAGCGCGGCTTCATCCCACAAATAATTGGAACGCACAATGGTGGTGTTGCGGGCCGTGTTGCCGCCGCCCAGCCAGCCCTTTTCAAGCACGGCCACATTGCGTATACCGTGTTCTTTAGCCAGATAGTATGCGGTTGCCAGGCCATGACCGCCCCCACCCACAATTACGACATCGTATTCTTTTTTAGGTTCGGGACTGCGCCAGGCGCGTTCCCAATTCCGGTGATAACTAAGCCCGTTGCGGACCAGACTGAAAATGGAATATTTCTGACTCATACTTCCTCTTGCAACTGGTAGGGTAATAAAGATTTCTGGGAAACAGCTCGTAGCTCTGGGCAACCACCCCGTCGCTTCGCGCCACCCCTCCACAGAGGGGAATTTTCTAAACTTTTTTGATCAGGGCAAAGAATTCAAACAATTTTCTAAACTTTTTTGATCAGGGCAAAGAATTCAAACAATTCCCCTCTGTGGAGGGGTGGCAGGCGAAGCCTGACGGGGTGGTTGCCTTGCACCATGAGGTGACTCCGCGAAGCAGCAAGGTGGTTGCCTTGCACAATGAAGTGGCTCCTCGAAGCAACAGGTTGGTTACACGCCATATTTTGTACGATACGCAGCCACCGCGTCTTTGTGTTCGGCAAACCCGGCGTCTTCATCAAGCAATTGCATGATATCGTTTAAAGAAGCAATGCTGACCACAGGAATGCCATAGGTTTGCGAAACATCCTGAACCGCCGAATGGGCAGACAGTGCCTCATCGGGGCCGGCCCGCTCCATCCGGTCAAGGGCAATCAGAACAGCAGCGGGGGTTGCACCGGCCTTGCGAATAATGTCCACCGATTCGCGCACAGACGTACCCGCCGTAATCACGTCATCAATAATAACCACTTTGCCCTGTAACGGCGCACCAACCAGCACTCCGCCCTCGCCATGATCTTTGGCTTCTTTGCGGTTGAAGGAAAAAGGCACATCACGCCCGTTTAAGCCAGGATGATTGGCCAGGGCAATGGATGTGGCCGTTGCCAGTGAAATGCCTTTGTAGGCAGGGCCAAACAACATATCAAACTCTACCCCGGAATCAACCAGTGCCTGGGCATAGAACTGGGCCAGTTCACCCACCGATTTCCCCGAGTCAAACAGGCCCGCATTGAAAAAATAAGGACTGACGCGACCAGACTTGACTGTAAACTGGCCAAATTTCAAAACACCCTGACCCAATGAAAAACGAACAAAATCAAGACGATTCCGAGATGACATAATTAACCTTGCACAAAAACAGATGAATAAAATAATGTTGTCATCTTAGCAATATTCATACCGGCCCTCCACTGTTATTTGGCCGGTTTCCCCGAAAAAACGCCTCTTTATCCCAAATCCCGCCCTAGGGCCAGCTGGAAACAGCCAGCAAGACGGCAACCGACATAGTGCCATTGGCCGGAAAACGTGCTTGTATGTTATGGTGCTCCGTGACTGTTCCAAAACTGGAACACCATATTCTTGTTTAACCGTTTATTTCTTGGGCAAATCTGATTAGGATAGGTTGAATGGATTTCATTTCCTCATCAGCCCTGCCTTTACCAAGTATTGATAAGGCGCGCTAAACAGCCTGACAAACCACTCATTGCCATAAGGAATTAACCATGAAAATGCCGACCTATTTTATTTCACACGGTGGTGGCCCCTGGCCTTACATCCAGGAGTGGGATGATCAATACAAGGCATTACGCGAGTCACTGGAGCATTTGCCCGCCGAATTACCCGAAAAGCCCAAAGCCATCCTGATGATCTCTGCCCACTGGATTGAACGTGAAATCCAACTCATGGCCAGTGAAAAACCTGGCATGCTGTACGATTATTACGGGTTTCCCGAACATACCTATCATGTTCACTATAACGCGCCAGGTGAACCGGCGCTGGCAACCCGGGTACAAACCATGCTGTCGCAAGCCGGTTTTGAAACCGCCATAGACCTGGACAGGGGCTTTGACCATGGTGCCTTCGTGCCGCTGGCGGTTTCTTTTCCTGAAGCCGATATTCCAGTGCTGCAGGTCTCCATCAACCGAAGCTTTGATCCCGACTATCATATTCGCATGGGTCAGGCATTGGCCCCGTTACGCGACGAAGGCATTTTGATTATTGGTTCGGGCCTAAGCTACCATAACCTGCGCATGCTTGATGCCCGGGGTACCGAACCATCCGCCCAGTTTGACCAATGGCTGCAAAGCAAGCTGCTGGATACCTCACAAGAAGAGCGCTTCCAGGCCCTCCGGAATTGGGAGCAGGCTCCTTCCGCCCGCATTGCCCATGCCCAGGAAGATCACCTGATCCCTCTGATGGTTGCCGTTGGCGCTGCCGGTGATGATGCCGCATCCTGTGTGTATCATGAAACCAATGCCTTCGGCACTATCACTGCCTCGAGCTTCAAATTTGGCTAAATGCCAATAGCCCTTGCCAAAACAAACCGTCATGCAGACAATGACGGTTTGTTTTTTAAATAAAGCGGGCATTTTTTCATGATTCCCCAACGACTTGGCTTTGTTTCAGCCCATATTGCCGCCTTCCTGTTCGGTCTGACCGGTGTTTTGGGCGCCCTGATTCACGGCACCCCTGTCATTATTACTTTCGGACGGGCATTTTTTGCCATTCTGGCCTTGGGAGCAGCCGCTTTTTTACTGCGTATTTCCCTTGCAAAAAACATTAATTTCAATACACTTAAAACAATATTCAGTGCCGGCCTGGCCCTGGCTATCCATTGGTTCACGTTTTTCATTGCCATTAAAACAGGAGGGGTAGCCGTTGCCACCCTGGGTTTTGCCAGTTTTCCCGCCTTTATTACCTTGCTTGAATATATTTTCCTGAAAGAGTCTATCGGCAAAAGAGAATGGTTCCTGCTTTTTCTGGTCCTGTTCGGGCTGGTTCTGGTTACTCCTTCAGCCGATCCGGCCAGCGCCTCGACAGCCGGTTTGATCTGGGGCGTCATATCGGGCTTTGCCTTTGCCGTACTGGCCGTCATGAACCGGAAAAACGCCGTTCATCTTGCGCCTGTGCAACTGGCTTTCTGGCAAAACCTGGTGGTTGCCGCACTTACCCTGCCCTTTATTTTTTCCGATATTGGCCACCTTGCCCCACGCGATTATTTCTGGATAGCTATCCTGGGCATCTTCTGTACGGCCCTGTCCCACTACCTGTTCGTCTTCAGCCTGCGTTCCCTGACCGCCCGCACCACGGGGTTAATTATTGCCCTTGAACCGGTTTATGCTATTGTTGTGGCCTGGATAATTTTTGCCGAAGAACCCACCCTTCGCATGATAATTGGCGGAATACTTATCATAACCGCTGCTGTTTTTCCCAAAAAAACATAGTTTACGTATAGGAATTTATTTTGTTACGCGTTACCTCTATCAATGTCAACGGCATTCGCGCTGCCGCCAAAAAAGGATTAATTCCCTGGCTGGAAAAGCATAATGCCGATATTGTCTGCCTGCAGGAAATCAAGGTTAGCGACCCGGACCTGGTTAACGAACTACGCAACCCGCTTGATTACCGCGGTTTTTTTTGCCATGCTGAAAAGAAAGGGTATAGCGGCGTGGGCATTTACACCCGCCAGGATGTACCGGTGGCCACCGGTATGGGCTGTAACGAATTTGACGCCGAAGGCCGCCTGATCCGTGCCCGCTGGAAAGACCTGACCGTTATCAGTGCCTATCTGCCTTCGGGTTCCAGCAGCGAAGAACGGCAAGCGGCCAAGTTCCGTTTCCTGGACAAATTCGGCCCCTGGATTGATGCCATGATGGAAGACCATGAAAAAACCGGTCATAACTACATTATTTGCGGTGACTGGAATATTGCCCACAAGGAAATTGACCTGAAAAACTGGAAAGGAAACCTGAAGAATTCCGGTTTCACGCCCGAAGAACGTGCCTGGATGTCTGATGTGTTTGACCGTCGGGGTTTTGTGGATGTGTTCAGGAAACTAAACCCCGAGCCAGACCAATACACCTGGTGGAGCAACCGTGGCCAGGCCTGGGCTAAAAACGTAGGGTGGCGAATTGATTACCAGATTGCAACCCCGGGCATTGCCGAAAAAGCCGTAGCCACTTCTATTTATAAAGACGAACGCTTCTCGGACCATGCACCGTTAACGATTGATTACGACGTGAAACTGCAAGCAAGCATTTAAGTTTTAAATTTGTAGCAACCCGTCAAGTGTCGCCCTGGCACCAGCATAAGTACCAGGCCGACCTTGATGATTGGCTAGCGGGATGCCGCCGGTAAGCCTGCTTCAGTTTTTGCACCGGTGTCCTGCTCTGTTTGCGGTTGGTCCAGCCGATTCAATTCCTTGCGCCGGTACCACAACAGCAATAAACCGGGCAAGGCAATAAACACCGTGAAAATAAAGAACCCGGGCCAGCCAAACTTTTCCACCAGCGGTGGAGTAAGAGGCCCGGCCAAAAACACCCGCCCCACCGAAGACAGGGCCGACAAAAGGGCAAACTGGGTGGCCGTAAACTGCTGGTGACACAAGGCCATGAGCAAGGCGACAAATGCTGCTGTTCCCAGACCACCACACAGGTTTTCAAGGCCAACCGCCAATGCCATCACCGGAATGCTTTGCGGTGTAATAGCCACCATCCAATACGCCAGATTGGATACCGCCTGCAACACCCCAAAAAACATCAGAGAGCGATACAGGCCCAGCTTGCTCATAATAGACCCCCCTACCAGGGCCCCTATAATGGTGGCAATGACGGCCAAAATCTTGTTAACCGACCCCACTACCTCGGGTGAGAAACCGGCCCCACGAATCAGGAAGGTGGTGGACAAGGCACCGGCAAAGGCATCGCCCAATTTATAAAACACAATTAAGGCCAGAATCGACCAGGCCTCGGGACGAGAAAAAAACTCCTGGAACGGGACCGTGAAGGCATCATAGAGATTGCGAGGGGGTTGTATTCTTGAAGCATCAGGCTCGGGCGCCAGCCAGGTTAGCACGGCGAACCCGAACATGAGCAGACCCATGAGCAGATACATATTGGCCCAACCCAGCCAAACCGAGGCAATCACCAGCGCCAGGCCACCCGAAACAATCATCCCGATGCGATACCCCAGGGTACGGATAGCCGCCCCCGCCGCCCGCTCTTCGGGCCGCAGTACTTCGGCACTGTAAGCATCAAAGGCAATATCCTGGGTAGCCGACAAAAATGCCACCGCCGTGGCCAGCAGGGCCAATATAAACAGGTTATCAGACGGGCTGAACAGGCTCATGCTGCCTATGGCCATACCCAGGGCTATTTGCGCAATCGCCATCCAGCCACGCCGTCGTCCCATAAAAGGAGGCACAAAGCGGTCTATGAACGGCGCCCACAGAAATTTAAAGGTATAAGCCGCCCCCACCAGCGTCAGGAAACCGATTTCTTTGAGCGACACATTTTCAACCGTTGCCCAGGCCTGCAGGGTTCCTCCGGTAAGCGCCAGCGGCAAACCACTGGCCACCCCCAACAACAGCAAAGGATAAACCCGGCGGCTCAGATAAGGTTTGATATAGTTGAAAATATGCGTGCTCCTTGATTGACCGGGTAATGTATTGGGCTACAGGAAAAGAGTTTATTCCCTGGATAAGGGCGCCGACTCGAAGTGATACACCGCCAGCGTACTGCGCCAGCTTGGCATGAAAGAAATCTCATCGTCTTCGTTAAAGGTGGCGCGATCCAGTATTTTAATGCCCAGCTGGGCGGCAAGCGCCTCAAAATCATGCAGTGTGCATAAATGAATATTGGGCGTGTTGTACCACTGATAAGGCATTTGCCCGGTAACCGGCATGCGGCCATTAAGAATAGACCAGCCATGAGTCCAGTGACCGAAGTTGGGAAACGACACAATGCCGTAACGCGCCACCCGTGACATTTCCCGCAGGATATCTTCAGTGTTTTTCATGGCCTGCAGCGTTTGTGATAGCACCACCGTATCAAACTGCCGGTCGTCGAACATAGCCAGGCCGTCTTCCAGGTTTTGCTGGATGACCTCTACCCCTTTTTCTACACAGGTAATCACGTGTTCATCTTCAATTTCAACACCAACACCGGTTACCCCCTTGTTATTCTGGACATGCGCCAGCAAGGCACCGTCGCCACAACCCAGGTCAAGCACGCGAGTATTTTCGCGGACCCAGCTGGCAATACGGATCAGGTCAGGGCGGATTTTCCCCTGATTGGGCCTTAACACCGATTTTTTATTCATGCCGTTACCTCCAGGTCAAGGGCTCGCACAATACGCTCGTAATAGGCCCTGACGACGCCGTGATATCTGGGGTCAGTCAGCAAAAAAGCATCGTGCCCATGGGGGGCATCAATTTCTGCATAAGTGACTTTGCTCTGATTTTTAAGAAGTGCCCGCACCAGTTCACGGGAACGCTCGGGCGGGAAACGCCAGTCGGTGGTGAAAGAAACCGTGAGAAAATCGGCCTGGACATTTTCCAGTGCCTTGCTCAAATCACCGCCATGGCGTCGGGCCGGATCAAAATAATCCAGTGCCCGGGTAATTAACAAATAAGTATTGGCATCAAAATAACCGGAAAACTTCTCACCCTGATAGCGAAGGTATGACTCAACCTCGAACTCGACATCATAACCATAGCGAAAACGCCCATCTTCAGCGGGATTACGCTGGGATCGACCAAATTTTTCGGCCATGTCGTCATCGGACAAATAGGTAATATGACCCAGCATACGGGCTACCGACAAACCCCGTTTGGGAACGGTGTTATGCGCATAATAGTCACCCCCGTGAAATTCAGGGTCGGTAATAATAGCGCGCCGGGCCACTTCATTAAAAGCGATATTTTGTGCCGACAGGTTGCAGGTACTGGCAATAACCACGCAATGAGCCACCCGCTCGGGGCACTGGATAGCCCAGCTTAAGGCCTGCATGCCACCCAGTGAACCACCCATGACAGCAGCAAAACGCTGGATGCCAAAATGATCTGCCACCCTGGCCTGCGCCATTACCCAGTCTTCGACGGTTAGCACCGGAAACGCAGCCCCCCAGGGATGGCCGGTTTGCGGGTTGATGGAAGCAGGACCGGAAGACCCAAAGCAGGAACCCAGATTATTAATGCCAATCACAAAGAAAATATTGGTGTCTACCGGTTTGCCCGGCCCCACCATATTGTCCCACCAGCCAATATCATTGGGATCACTGGCCGAAATGCCGGCAACATGGTGGGACGCATTCAGGGCGTGACACACCAGCACGGCATTGGAAGCATTTTCATTGAGGGTGCCATAGGTTTCTATGGCAAGGGTATAATTTTCAAGGATTTGCCCGCTTGCCAGAGGCAGGGGCTCTTGAAAATCCAGGTAAACCGGACTGACAACACCAACGGATTTAGACAATTTTTTTTCGGGAATAGATTCGGCCATAAGGACCTCTTTAGCTGGATTTTTGAAGCGCCCGCAAGCAGATCAAGCAAATCGGCGCAAAACTTTAAAACATAATTCTAACATCTTCAGCTGCACGCGACAGCCATTCAGTTAATTTGAACCCCATCCAGAAACCTGTTGACCTGTTCTGCCGGTGTCTGGCTGTCTGCCGCGACATAAGCCTGAACGATGATGCCATTGCCTGCCAGTATTTTGACATGCACATTAAAAACCTTGCCATTGACCCCTTTGGAAAAACTGAATATTTCTCCAAAAGCCGGGGCTGGTTCTGGCATGGGTTCACCCATGGTTTTGTAAACCGACGCCATGAGCGCCCTGCCTTTTTGCCTGATTATGGCCTGCTCAGCCACCATTTGCGCCGGAAAAACACGATAACCAATGGCGTACACTTCATCGCTAACCGTGGCAACCTGCATGGTAAACGGCATTTTATCACCATCAAGTTCCACCTGCCTGGTTTGTTCAACAGGTTTGGACGGAAACAGGACAGTCAGGTTTCCTTCGGCAGTATTCACGCTGCGCCAGTCATATTCGGGCGAACAGCCCCCCAGAAAAACAAGGGACACTAGCAATAACAAACGGGCAATTACATTCATTTTGATGATAAAAATATTCTAAACAATCGTTTTTAGACCAATTGGCTCACTTCTAACTTAAAATCGTACTTTCGTCAGACGATTCAGGATTTTTTGTGCAGCGAATCACTCAATTACAACAACATCGTGACATATTAACCCGAACCATGCGTGGCATTGAGCGGGAAGGTTTACGTATAGACCGGGATGGCCATCTGTCCAACCTGCCCCATCCGCTTGCCTTGGGCTCGGCACTTACGCACCCTCATATTACAACCGATTACTCCGAGGCTTTACTGGAACTGATCACGGGCACACATACAACGGTCGAATCCCTGTTACAGGAACTCACCGAAATTCACCAGTTTGTCATGCAGCAAAACCGCAATGAAAGCCTCTGGATGCAATCCATGCCTGCCATTTTGCCACCCGAAAAAGATATCCCGATTGCAACGTATGGCACCTCCAATACCGGCATGCTCAAGCACGTATACCGCAGGGGGCTGGCCGAACGCTACGGCAAGAAAATGCAATGTATTGCCGGCCTGCATTACAACTTTTCAATGCCTTCCGAATTGTGGTCTTTACTGGACTTCAAGGGTGACACCCGCCAGGAACAGCAATCCGATGGCTATCTTGCCTTAATCCGCAATTTTACCCGTTATTCCTGGATTCTGATGTATCTGTTTGGCGCTTCGCCAGCCGTTTCAAAGTCGTTCCTGGCAGACATGCCACACGAATTGCAAACCTTTGATCATGATACTTTCTATTTGCCCTACGCCACCAGCCTGCGCATGAGCGACCTGGGTTATCAGAACGACGCACAATCCGCATTGACACTATGTTATAACGATCTGGACTCCTTTATACGCAAAATGTATAACGCGGTTACCCAGCCTTGGCCAGAATATGAGGCCATTGGCACTCACCGTGATGGAGAGTGGATCCAGCTGAACACCAATGTGCTGCAAATAGAAAATGAGTTCTACTCCAGTATCCGCCCCAAACGCACGACCTCCCGCACAGAGCGTCCGGTTACCGCCTTAATGAATCGCGGCGTACAGTATGTTGAAATCCGCTGTCTTGATATCGACCCTTTCGAACCGATCGGCATTTCGGCATCCACCAGCCATTTCATGGATGCTTTCCTGCTTTTCTGCGCTGTCAGTGATAGCCCTTTATTCCCTAACGACGGCCACTGTGCACGAAGCCAGAAAAATTTTGCCCAGGTCGTCAAGCAGGGTCGCGATCCTGGTTTAACACTCAATAAAGAAGGCATCAGTATTTCAGTGCCAGACTGGGGACATGAAATTCTGGATCAGGTTCACGCTTATGCCAAAGAACTGGATATTGCTTACGGCACAACGCAATACAGTGCCGCTGTTGAACTGCAACAGCAGAAGCTGGACAATCCGGACTTGACTCCCTCGGCCCGCCTGCTTCAGGAACTCAGGAACAGTGGCTTAAGCCTGCAAGACTATACTCTGCAAAAGAGCCAGGAATACGCGGATACGCTGCGCTTTGGTGAGTTATCGGTGGAAGCCGATCAAAAGCTGAAGAGCATGGTCCAGGAGTCCATCCTTGAACAGAAAGAAATTGAAGCCTCCGATACTGAGTCATTTGAGGAATATGTAGCGCATTACAATGATTCCCTGAGACGGCCAGACTGAACGGGTTTGCCCGGCGGCACGCAAACGGTTGCCGGGTTTATTCAATATCGGAATTTTTCCGGTAAACTGGCATCATAAATAATGAAAGCCAACAGGAGACAGATATGGACGAATTCATGCAGGCAGCCATTGAAGAAGCCCGTCTTGGATTGCAGGAAGGCGGCATTCCCATCGGTTCGGTACTGGTGCACCAGGGGCGTATTATTGGTCGCGGACACAATCGGCGCGTCCAGCAAGGCAGTGCCATTCTTCATGGCGAAATGGATGCCCTGGAAAATGCAGGCAGGCAACCCGCCCGCATCTACCGGGAATCGGTAATTTACACAACGCTGTCACCCTGCTCCATGTGTACCGGCGCCATTCTGCTTTATGGCATTCCCAAGGTCATCATTGGTGAGAACCAGACCTTTATGGGGGGTGAGGCACTGTTACGCAGCCAGGGTGTGGAGTTGCAGGTTTTGCAAGATGAAACCTGCATTGAACTGATGCGCCATTTCATTGCCAGCAAGCCGGAGCTCTGGAACGAGGATATTGGCGAGTAGTTTCAATTCAGGAGCTGTCACTATTTCTTAACATAAACAATGGATAATACCCACATAACATTTTGATTTATATGGGTGTCCCATGGAAACTGCCTATTTGTACAGAAACTTTGATGACCGCGTTCATAAAGACAATCCTTTCTATATAAACCTGGCGCTACCTTGTCAGAAAGAAGAAAACCCCGAGTTTTATTCCCGTTCTGGCTGGCTTAGTGATAAAGGCCTGAAAAAAGGTTTACCCCAAATCTTCAAGCATTACAATCCCAATAGCGCCCTGCAATATGACTTGCTGATTCTGCGACATTGCACCAAAGGCGGCTACATCATCAGCCAGATCAAAGACGGGCGCAGCAATAAAAAAATTGCCCGTTTCAATGATGATTATTTAATCAAGGCCAGGACTGCTTTCAAGGAACAACTCACGCAATCTGCCCAGGAAACCCTGATTCACCTTTAAACTTAAACCAAAAATTGCTTTTCTATCGCTAGCAAATAAGGCGGGCTGCTACCCTGGTTAGTGAGCTGGTAACGCAATACCCGGAAATATTGCTGATCCAGCCCGCTTAGCAGCGCTTCAATAGCCTCCTGCTCTATTCGGCCCGCTTCGTGGCCCGGATAAATAACCAGCAATAACAAACCATGCGGTTTTAGTAAGCCCAAGCCCTGGGTAATGGCGGCCAGCGTGGTATCCCGTTGGGTGGTAAGCGCCTTATTGCCGCCCGGTAAATAACCCAGATTAAAAATAACCGCCGACAAGGCCTGTCGCACGTGTTCGTTCATATACTGATGGCCTTGACAAATTAATTCAACCTGATCGTCAAGACCGGCTGCCTGCAGGCGACGCCGTGTTTTTTGCAAGGCCTGTTCCTGCACATCAAACGCATAAACCTTGCCATTTTCCCCCACACATTGCGCCAGTACCAGCGTATCATGCCCGTTGCCCATGGTGGCATCAACCGCTACATCACCAGGCTGGACTGCCTGTCTTAACAATTGATGGGCAAAGGAAAGGACGGGCACTAACTGAGTCATAGCAAAAGGAAGAATAATAATGATTGAAAAACGGTTACTTTAGCACGCGCTGAAAATTTTTCACCTGAATCTTGTTTTCCAAAGAAGCATCAACGGCAATATCAAACACCACTTTATCTTCCCGGTGCCAGGCTGTAAACCATTCCATGGGCAAGCCATGCTGATCGTAGTAACTGGCCTGCAATTGCAATAAGGGATTACTGTTTTTAACCTGCAGATAAGCGGCCAGTGTTTTGTCTGCCGCAACAATCTGAATCTGGTTTCTACCCTGCTCAGGTTTACGGTTAAACTGTTTTTTCAGCTGTTGGTGCAAAGAGTCATTGGTAAGGTCTGCCGCTGTCAAGGCACTGAATTCAATGGGCAACCAGGTTTGCACATAGGAAATGGGCTCTTCATTAATATAACGAAGCCGCTCAAGCAGCACCCCTTCAGGCGCATTATAAAAGCTGGCTACCTCATCAGGAAACTGGCCTTTTTCCAAACGCAACACTTCGGTTCTGAGCGTCACTCCCTTGTCTTCAAGCTGAGAATGAAGACTGAGGGAGTTTTGCAAATTACGTCGGTGCTTGACGCGGGGCGCAACCACCGACGTACGGCCCGCCTGTTTAAGGATAAAACCGTCTTCAACCAGAATTGCCAATGCCTGGCGCACAACACTGCGAGCAACATTAAAATGCGCGCTTAAGGCATTCTCGCTGGGAATCGCGCTGCCCGGTGGCAAGCGGTTATTGGCAATGGCCTGTTTCAGGCTTTGCGCCACCTGCTTGTACAATGCATTTTTGCCTTTTTTCTCTTCTGAAATTTTTTCCAGATAAAGCACGATTCCTCCGGTAATTAATTTAAGCCTCGGTGCGGGAGGCGGCTTCCCAAACGGTTGACCAGCCCAGGGAAAGGCTGGCAGCACGTTCTGCGGCCAGTATCAGACTTTCTTCGCGGGCAATATTTTTACCGGCAATATCAAATGCCGTACCGTGATCAACCGATACACGAACCACCGGCAGGCCCACCGTAATATTCACGCCGTCATCACCATAAACCGCCTTGAAGGGAGCATGACCCTGGTCATGATAACAGGCCACCAGGAATTTCCACTTGCCACGTACGGCCTGGGGCCAAAGTGCATCGGCAGGAATCGGCCCCACCGCGTTAATGCCTGCCGCCCGTGCCTTTTCAATGGCTGGCGTCAGGATGGCGCTATCCTCGGTACCGAAAATATTGTTTTCTCCGGCATGTGGATTCAAGCCGGCCACGGCAATAGGTTCATCCTGGCGGCCCAGTGCCTTGGAAAAAGCATGAACCAGCTCAAGGATGTCATCCATGCGCTTGGGATTGGTGTCTTCAATGGCCTGACGCAGGGATACGTGAGTGGTTGCATGGAACACATACAAATCGCCGGCAGACAACACCAGTGAATAATTTTTCACCCCAAACTCATGAGCCAACAATTCGGTATGGCCTGGCCATTTATATCCCCCCAAATGCATGGCAGCCTTATTCAGGGGCGCGGTCACAATACCATCAACCTCTCCATTACGGGCCAACTCGCAAGCCTTCATCACAAACAGGGCCGAACCGGCACCGGCGCGGGCATCCAGCTTGCCCAGCTCTACATCTTCCAGTGACGGGCCTACCTGAATCACATCAATGGTACCGACCTCATTGCTGGCCTGGGCAGGAGACTGTATTTCACGCACCTTGCCGGCATCCTGATTCAGCCCCGCCACGGCTTTACGCAAAGCGGCCACATCACCAATCACGACAAACTTTGCTTTCTGTCTAAGCTCGGGATGATTAAGTAACATCTTTGCCGTAATTTCAGGACCAATCCCGGCAACATCACCAACGGTTACGGCCAATACGGGCAATCTTTTTTCACTCATTTAAATTTCCTCTCCATCAGGTTTTCTGCTGCCTGAATCAATATATCTTCCGACCCAAAGCCACCAGCTTTAGTCACAATAGGCATACCGGCATAATCGCCACCAATCAGGGTACCCAACGGCACACCGCCAGAGACTTCATCAATCAGACGAATACCGGTTGCCTGCAATGATTTCATCACTTGCTCTGCCCCGTCACCACCGGTACCAATAATGCCCCTGACATTCATAGTCTTGACAATATCAAGGGCAAACTGCGCCAGTTGCCATGCCACCACTTCCGGCGATAAACCAGGCTGCTGACCTTCAGGGGCGAGAAGCGCCACCACATGTTGACCGGCCAGCAACGCTTGCCGGCAACTTTCCAGCGCCTGGTTTTTCCATTCGTTAAAAACAGCCTGATTACTTAAAGCCTGAAGTGAAGGCGACATAACCAGGGCCCCGCTTTCCTGCAATACCCGCACTTGCCTGCGGGTTGCGCTATGCTGCGAGGTCACCACGGCCAGCACTATCCCTTCATTATCCATACGTTGGGCCCAGGCGGCCGCCATTGCCATGGCCAGCCCACCAGCCCCCACGGGTAAGGCCTGCTCACCCAAAATCACAATAGCCCTGGCCAAGCGTTTCAGATCCTGATTGGTAGAAGCATCTACCACAACCGTATGACCAGCCTGCCGGATTTTTTCAGCCAGTGTTTCTGCAGACTCGTTTTCCTGCGGGCTGAGCAAGGCACAATTAAGCAAGCTGGGAATATGACTTTGCGTGACGGGCGTAACCGGGTCGCTACCCGCCGACGTTTCTGTCACAGGAACCCCGTTTACCAGCAACACACCCGCTTCAACCGTTCGGCCCGTTGCCGGGAAAGCAGGACAAACCACCGCTACCGCATTCTTATGCCAGTATTGTCTTGCGGCATCGATTTCTGCCGCAAATGGGCCACGCAAGGTGGAATCCACTTTTTTGAATAAATGGCGGACACCATGTTCCTTGAGCGTCCTGATTTCGCTGGCAACCGCATTGGCAGCTGCCTTCGCCGACAATGCCCGACTATTACTGTTAATGGACACGACGTCGGCCTGAATGCCAGTCTGGGAAAATGCCTCTTTGGATCCTCCCACATACAACTGGGTTTCCCAACCGCAACGCACAAACTGTACGGCGGAGTCACCCGCCCCGGTCAGATCGTCGGCAATAATCGCTATTTCCGGTTTCATAATTTAACCGCACCTTCTGCTGCCAGGTGCTCATCAGCAATAAGGGAAGCATCCTCTACCGGCTTCAATTCACCAGACCTTTTCAGGAACCAGGAAGCCAGCACAGGCGCCATAACTGAACTGATCAACACACAGGCGGCAACCTGGGCGGTGGCTGTTTCCACATAGACCAGAAAACGTGGATCAACCGCAGCCACAATGGCCGGCGTTGCAATGGCATTTCCTGCCGTAGTACCCGCCGCAAAACCAATACCGCTTTTGCCGCCTCTTTTTAGAATATATTTATAGCCCAAATAAACCAGGAATCCGGTAATGGGACTAATCAGGAAACCCAGGACAATACCAGTCATGCCACCACTGATAATCGCACTCAGGTTAATGCCGGTTCCCAAAGAAAAGGCAAAAAACGGGATCACGATATTAGGTACGGGTTCCAACGTTTTACGCCATTGCACATCAAGGTTACCCACGATCACACCCAGAATGAAAGGCACCAGTGCGGCAACCAGCGCCATCACGGGAATATCAGCCAGACCGGATGCCCCCAGGAACAACAGGCTGAAGAACGGGCCATCATTGACAGCACTGGCCACATAAGCGCCGCGATCACGATTATCGCCATACTGCCCGGTATAAGCCAGCCACAGGCCACCATTGCTGTTGTCAAAGGCGGCCAGCATGGCCAGGATGGAAACACCCCAAAGACCATCAAGACCGACAAAAGAACCCAGCAATACAATCAGGCTGGCCGGAATAATGGTTTTACAAAAAAGAATCGTGCCTGCGGTTGCCAGTATAGGGCCACCGGTGCGCATATTGACCTGTGTGCCCGTGGCAAAAATCAGCAAGGCAATAAATGGCATTGCACTGTTTTTAAACAAGGCGGTTGTAAAACTGCCAATACCCAACGCCTCGGGTGCAAAGGTGCCAATAATGGAACCCAGAATCAATGGGACAAGCATCAATCCCCCAGGGATTTTAAGCATTGTCTTGAACATAGGAAATATGGAACGCTCTTGTGTCATTTTCCGACCCAGCCTTACTTGGTTTAAATATATGAATTAACTTGTTGAATACCGATGAAGTCCGAGCGCTCATGACTGACCACCCACGATTTGCCGAACCCCAAATCCTGTACGTACAACCTGTACGTACAACCTGTACGTACAACCTGTACGTACAGGTGCATTATTGTACGTTGTCATAAAATTGTCAACCAAAAATTTAATTTGCTAAACCAAAGGCAAAGCCTATCTGGAAGCAACCAGACGGCGTGGTTTACCGCGCCATTGGCCAATATTAAAAAACCCCAAAAAGCAGGCAGCGTGTCCAGCTTTTTGGGGCTCACAGTGGTTAGCGTAGAGGGCCTTTCAGCCCATCATCAACATCAGGATCCCGCCGATAAAAAGGCAAATGGCTGGGTTTGCTCAAAAGAGGACGAAACTTCGCCTGCATACACCTTGCTTGCCATGTGCCCCAAATCCAGCTTCAGGGCTTTGGATGGATCCAGGCCAAAATCGATTTTTTTCAGGTCTACCCAGAAAGTGTTGGGACTGAAAGCCGATTCAAAGAAATAATTCAAATGCTTGTGATCAACCACGGTTCGCCAGCGTGTTGACGATATATTCGGTTCTGTTTCAGAAGCAATGCCATAAGGAACCGAGACATTGCGAATGACCCCAAACATACTGGCCAAGGAGTCGGCAATAGGGGCTTTTTGCGGGATGGCATCCACATAAAACGAAGCGCGCACGAAACGGTCCGCCGCCCGGTTAGTACCCGGTAACATCACGGTGCCGCCAATTTGTTTCCAGTAAGCGTTAAGCGCCAACTGATCACTAAATACGGGCGAGTTGGTCATGACCTGGTATTTCCGGTCATGGTGAATCACCTGCTTGCCACCAATATATTCAACAATGGCGCTATCGCCGGAGGCATCCGATAATGAAAGATGCAACGTTGCCAGGCGACCCTGCCCCGGAACCTGATCGGACACCAGGGTAAAGGGTTCTTTTTCCAGTGCCTTGACCGCTTCATCGACTGTGGCGAAACTATCCAGCATGTATTGCGCCCACAGAGAAATGTTCAATCCAGGTTTGCTGTCAGGGGTAAATGTTGGGTATTCTGATTCGACCAACCATAACAGGTTAACAGCCAGGCCTTTTTCATTAAGGCCGTCAGTGGTGGCAATATCATAACCCGTGGCAACCAGACTGCCATACTTGGACTCCCAGGCAAGAGAGTTTGCGCCTGCCTGCCCTTCGCGTTTCACCCCACGGGGCAATGCCCACAGATTGGTGCCCACATCCATTTTCCAGTCCATTGAGCGAGCGGTAATAATCTGCTGCTCTTCGCCTAAATAAACCACTCGTGTACATGCCATAGCTATTGTTATCCCATTTAAAAGTAATGAAGAGACCAGCAAAAGCTGGCTTGCGCGTAGATCTGCCTCAGAATTTCCAGGTCAGTCCCAGAAACGGCCCCGTTAATTTTGTATCAAGCCGCGTTCCCTTATGCCTGTAATCCAGGTCAAGGTAACGATACCCGGTTGATACATAGATATTTTCATTGACTTGATAATTAACACTTAAGGCGAATTGTTTTGTTTTCTCGGAACCCGCACCAAAACCGCCAATATCACCATACGCCAGTACAGACCAACTTGGGTCCAACTTGACATTGGCGCGCAATGCCACAACCGGATCAACAAAAGTTTGTATGCTGGACTTCTGTTCACCGATAACTGGGACACTAACAGCGCCACGGGCACGCCAGACCCGCGCACCTGCCATCACATCCAGTGTTACCCATGAATCATCAATTGCGCGGTATCCACCGGTTAGCGTAAGGGCACCCAGACGTAACTTACCCCTTGCTGAAATACCAGGATAAATCTGCCCTTTTCTGGAAAGACTTGCATATAACAAGTCTCCGGCCACAACGAAGCGTTCTTTTCTGGCAAAAGCATTAACAAAAAAAGCGGCATCCAGATCTTTCAATGTCTCGGAAAAAGATCTCTCATAGGAAATGGTGGGGGCTCCTGTAAAAGGCCTGATATCGCCCCCCATACCCGTTGCCCAGACATAAGGGGTAATTTGCCCTTGCCAACCGGTATTCTGTGCGAAAGCCACTGATGAAACCAGGCAACAGGCCAGGACAGAAATGCCCGCCTGAAGCGTTGGTCGTGAGCGCCTTAGATAGGACTGAACCATTCCTGCATCCTTTTGAATATATTTGATGGTGCCGCTTAAAGGCCCAAGAATTCGAAGGGTTTGGATTCCTCGAATTTATCATTGACCACACCTGAGAAAATATTGGCCTGATTGGGACCAAGGTCCAGTTTTTGGACTTTGCCTGTTTTTTCAGAAAAATCAATATTGTTGAGTTCAACCCAGAAAACGTTGGGCGTCAATGCGCTCTCAAAAAAGTACAGCATGCGCTTCTGGTCAGCCACGGTACGCCAGCGGGTTGATGAAATATTAGGCTGATCAGGGGTACTGATGCCAAAGGGCACAGACACGTTGCGGATAACGCTGAACACGCTGGCAATGGTCTTGCGCGCGTCTTCTTCACGAGGAATGGCATTAACATAGAAAGCGGCGCGCGTAAAACGGTCAGCGGCACGGTTGGTACCCGGCAGCATGACAGTACCACCAATCTCGGTCCAATACGAATGCAATGCAAGCTGGCGCTCAAACGTTGGTGAATTGGTCAGAACCTGATATTCACGACTGTGATGAATCACCGCCTTGCCATCAATATATTCCACAATGGCACTATCACCACTGGCATCAGATATGGCCAAATGTAGCGTGGCCAACCTGTTTTGCCCCGGTACGTCGCTTGAGACGACTGTGTAAGGCTGCTTGCGCAGTGCGTCAACCGCCTCTTGAACCGTTGCAAAGTTATCCAGAATATATTGTCCCCAGGCAGCAATACTCAGACCCGGTGCAGAGCCTTCCTTAAACTCAGGGTAACTGGACTCAACCAGCCACAGCAGGTTGGCAACCAGTCCGGCTTCATTCATGCCGTCTGTGGTTGAAATGTCATAACCCGATGAAATCACGCTGCCATATTTTGAGGTCCAGCGAAGGGAGTTCTCTCCGGCCTGGCCATTTCTTTCCATGCCCCGGGGGAAAACCCACAGATTGGTTTCCACATCAACGCTCCAGTCCATTGAGCGAGCGGTAAGGACTTGATCATCAACGCCATGATAGACTAATCGGGTGCAAGCCAATGCTGTGGTGCCCACAAGCATGGTTGCTACAAGCGCTGTTGCGGCGGTTTTTCGTAAAGCGTTGGTGAATAAAGACATGCTAACTATCCTTTAAATATAGAGGGAGTAACTGTTTTATGAAACCAGGGCGTTCTGTTCAGAATAAAACATACTCTGGCCTCGTGGTTTGCATCACTGAACAAGGCTGAGATTAAGAACAGATGTTTATCCTGCGCAAGACTCATACCCATCGCCGGTTTCCGTTTTCTTGACAAGGTAAATCTGTTGGTATGGAGAGTTTTTACGCGCTTAAATTGTAGCAATCTTTTACTGTAATTCTTAATATCTGTCAATGTGACCTTACAACCGATCTAACTTTTGGACGTTAAAAATACAGGGGTATTTTATGACTAAATTTTATTCAACAACTTGACTTCTTCCCCTCCCTAAAGAAGCTGTCGCAAAAGGCAGGGGTTTTGTGGCAAATTAATGATAAAAAAAGCCCCGGCTTTCATAGGAAAGTAAGGGCCTTCTCTTCAGTACTGCCATCAAGCAGTATAGGTATTTTTTGGCGTCTCCGACAGGAATCGAACCTGTATCAAGAGCTTCGGAAACTCTCATTCTATCCATTGAACTACGGAGACTGACATAACCAGCAATTGTACCTTATTAATATTAATCGCCGCTACTATTTAATAAGTTTTCTATTTAAAAGATAAGCCAAATCATAAAACATGCCGTTGCTTTGTCATATAAGACACGTTAAAACAGCATTTTAAGGGAGAATGCGGTTGGAATTCATACAAAATTCAGGTAGTGTCGCTATAATTCATCACTATAATCTAATCACCCGTGTATCTTTAGTAAGTATAATGCATACTCACAATACTAAATTACCGGCTTTAACAACCCACTCATCTTTGCGCAAACAAAAAACCGTAGGATTTTATCCATGAGCGAACAAACCGTACACAACGAAGAACACCAAAGCCCCATCAAATCACCCAAGCAACTCATTGCTGTCGTGGTATTGTCATTTCTGGTGCCTGTCATCGCCATCATTCTGCTGGTAAAACTGGTAGACACAACACCAAGAACGGGGCATGGTTCAGATGCCATGTCTCATGAGGCCATTGCCGCCCGCATCGCTCCGGTCGCTTTGTACAACGTTACCATTGTAGAAGAAGTCGAAGACACCGGCCCCAAACAATTGCTGACCGGCGAAGCCCTGTACAACAAGCTTTGCATGGCCTGTCATGATGCCGGTATAGCCGGCGCGCCCAAAATTGGTGACACTGCGGCATGGGCTCCACGTATAGCAGCAGGTCAAGACACCCTTTTCAAGCACTCACTGGAAGGCTTTAACGCCATGCCTGCCAAAGGTGGCGATACCAGCCTGGATGATCTTGAAGTAGAACGTGCTGTTGTATACATGGTGAACAAATCCGGCGGTTCTTTAACCGAACCCGAAGCACCTGCAGCGCAATAATATAACGCGCTACGCAACAACTAAAAAGCCTTCGGCCATATATGCCGAAGGCTTTTTTATTCATTTACGCTTCTGTAGTGCCCGTTTTTTTCTGCAGCATTTCTTTTAATTTCACCAGCCTTTCCTTGGGACTCATACCCTGGTATGGATCTTGCAGTTGCTGCTTGCCACTGTCCAGCCCCATTTCACCAATAAAACGGGAAGGTTCACGAATCAGATCTTCACGTGCCCGACGACGTTTTTTACACCAGGTTAAAGTCAGGTGGAACTGTGCCCGCGTAATGCCAACATACATTAACCTGCGCTCTTCCTGGATACGCACATCCAGCGCCTCGGCATCTTTATTGGCATCGCCGTATTCATCATCCTTGCCCATATGGGGCAACAAGCCTTCTTCTACACCCACCATGTGCACATAAGGATACTCCAGCCCCTTGGAGGCATGGATAGTCGTCAACTTGACAGCATCCGGCTCCTCATCCTCTTCACTACGTTCAAGCATGGTAATAAGAGCGATATGCTGCACCAGCTGCATCAGGTTAAGGCCATCTTCCTGTGCCTTGCGCTTAAGCCAGTCCACCAGCTCCAGCACATTCAACCAGCGATTTTCCGCCGTCCGCTCTTCCTGGGTTTCATACAGGTAATGCTCGTAATTCATGTATTTAAGAATATCATCCAGCAACACATCGGCCGGTGCCGGCTGCACAGCCTGGACCGGATCAGCCTTGCCCTTGCTGGCACGCCATTGAATAGTCTGGATGAATTTGGCAAACACCCGCATGGGTTCAAGCTGCCGATTGGCAATTTTATCTTCCAGTCCTTCTTCAAAAACCGCATCAAAAAGCGAGCATTTTTTTTCAACCGCATGTTCACCTAATGCCGTCAGGGTGGCCTGGCCAACCCCTCGCCTTGGTGTAGTAACCGCCCGAATAAAGGCCGGATCATCTTCTTCATTGGCGATCAGCCTTAAATAAGACAAGACATCCCGCACTTCGGCTTTGTCAAAAAAACTTTGCCCACCTGAAATGGTATAAGGAATACGCAATTGCCTGAACGTCTGTTCGATAATACGGGCCTGATGATTACCCCGGTAAAGGACCGCGTAATCTTTCCACTGGGCATTACGCTCAAAACGGGAGGCCGATATGCGCATGCCCACCGACTCAGCTTCGGCCTCTTCGTTATCCATGGAAATAACCTGAATAGGTTCACCCCTGCCCAGGTTTGACCAGAGTTTCTTGCCAAACAGGTTGGGATTTTTTGAAATAACCTGGTTAGCCGCATTAAGCACGGTTTCCACCGAGCGATAGTTTTGCTCCAGCTTGATTAATTTCAGGCTTTTATAATCTTTAGTCAGTTTGGCCAGGTTCTCGATGGTGGCACCACGCCAGGCATAAATGGCCTGGTCGTCATCCCCCACAGCGGTAAACATATTCCTGAAACCGGTTAATTGCTTCACCCACTCATACTGGCAAACATTGGTATCCTGGTATTCATCAACCAGCAGGTATTTCACCCGTTTTTGCCAACGCTCACGCACTTCGGCATTTTGCATCATCAACTGGGCCGGCAGGCGAACCAGATCATCAAAATCCACCGACTGGTATGCCTTAAGGGTGGCATCATAACTGCGATACACCAGGGCGGCATCCACCTCGTCAGGGGTTTGTGCGAGTCTTTCGGCCATATCCGGGCTGACCAGGTCATTTTTCCAGAGCGAGATTTTTTGCTGCACCATACGAATCCGCCCCTTGTCGGTGGTTGCCAGCATTTCCTGCACAATCCCATAGGTATCATTGGCGTCCAGAATGGAAAACTGCGGTTTCAGGCCGGCGTGTGCCGCTTCTTCCCGCAAGAACCTGACACCCAGCGAATGAAAGGTACTGATAATCAACCCTTTCATGAGTTTACGGTCAATCAGCGTTTTAATCCGCTCTGCCATTTCCCTGGCCGCCTTATTGGTAAACGTAAGCGCCACAACCCCTTTGGCCTCATAGCCGCACGTATTGATCAGGTAGGCAATTTTCCGGGTAATCACACTTGTCTTGCCACTTCCCGCACCGGCCAATACCAGGCAAGGTCCGTCCAGGTACAGGACCGCTTCACGTTGGGCATCATTCAGACCATCAAGATTAGTTGTGCTCATATTTCAAGGGGATCCACTTCGGTAAAGTAACGAATACGGTGACGTCTGCCAATATCCTGCACCAGCGGCAACCAATACCCAAGAAAGGCCTGCAAAACAGGTCGCGAAGCCGATTCGATCAACAGCTGGGCCCGTTCTACATGCGCCACCCGGACAATCCTTAAGGGAACAGGGTCATACATATTAATAACGGCCTGAAAACCGGCCAGTTGCGGCTCGGTGATTAACTGTTGCTTGGTTTCTTGCAAAAACTGCATGGCTTCATTCACGGTTTTGGCCTGGGCAGTTATTAGGACATGGTGGGAAAAAGGAGGCAAGCTGGTAATTTTACGCTCTTCCAGGCTGGCATTGGCAAAGGTATCATAATTATGCCGTATCAGCGCCTGGTAAACCGCCTGTTCGGGATACGCAGTTTGAATCAGTACTTCGCCGCCCGCCACATGCCTGCCCGCCCTGCCTGACACCTGGACAAGCTGGGCAAAAAGTTTTTCGGGTGCCCTGAAATCGGAAGAAAACAGCATGGCATCGGCATTCAGCACACACACCAGGCCAAGCTTGCGAAAATCATGCCCCTTGGCCACCATCTGCGTGCCAACCAATATATCAATTTCGCCCGAATGCACCCGGTCAAACAATTGGCGGGCACTACCCTTCAGGCGAGTGCTGTCCGCATCAATCCGCTCTACACAAGCGTCGGGAAAAACGTCCCGCAGAAATTCTTCAACCCGCTGGGTTCCCCTGCCCAGCATTTCCAGGTCCTGGTTACCGCAATCGGGACATTTGACTGGCACCCTGCCGTAATAACCGCAATGATGACATTGCAGGACATTACCATGCCCGGGCATGCGATGCATGACCGTATAAACCGAACAGCGCGGACACTGACTCATCCAGCTGCATGAAGCACAATGAATGACAGGCGCATAACCACGCCGGTTAAGGAACACCAGGGATTGCTCACCCCGCTCAAACCGTTCACGGATAGACTGCAAGACTACCGGTGCAAACCCCTGCTCAAGCTTGAGCTGCTTGGTGTCAACCAGCTTGATGGCAGGCATATAGGTGGTTTTGGCGCGTTTTGTCAGGCTTAGCTTGAGATACCGGCCAACATTGGCATGATGCCAGCTTTCCAGTGACGGCGTGGCTGACCCCAGCACCACGGGAATGCTCAGCTGATGTGCGCGCCAGATGGCCAAATCCCGTGCCGAATATCGCAAACCCTCTTGTTGCTTATAAGAGGCGTCATGCTCTTCATCAACAATAATCAGGCCGGACTCTTGTAAAGGAGCAAAAATAGCCATCCGGGTTCCCAGCACAACCCTGGCCTGGCCGCGCTGTATGGCCACCCAGGCTTTCAGGCGTTCGCCATCTGCCAGACCGCTATGCAAGACCGCAATACCATCCAGGCCAACCACCTGCTGGAAGCGGGCCAGCAAAGCCTGCTCAAATTGCGGTGTAAGGTTAATTTCGGGCACCAGAAAAAGCACCTGTTTGCCTTTGGTCAGGACATCCAGCGCCAGATGCAAATAGACTTCGGTTTTACCGCTACCAGTCACGCCGTGCAACAGGACGGTTTTAAACCCCTCAATGGCCTGTACGGCATCCACGGCATCCTGCTGCTCAGGATTAAGCACATACATTTTATCTTCGGGTGGCTCGGGTGTCTTGCCTGTTTTTTTTCTGCGGTCAAGCCGGGCAACCGGCCCTCCCTTGGACAACTTGCCAGTATAAGATCCCGGTTTTCTAAGTGTCGAAGGCATGGCTGGCAACAGGACCTCTCCCACCGGACGATGATAATACGAAGCGGCAAACTGACCAAAATCCAGCCAATCCTGCGGCAAGGCAGGTAAATCATCAAAAACCATCAGGATATCTTTAACCTGATCTTCGGGGTAAGAAGGGCTTTCCATGGTTTCCAGCACAATGCCAACCAGTTCCCGCCGGCCAAAAGGAACCAGCACCCGTTGCCCCTTGGCTGCCTTAAGGGACGCAGGCACACGATAATCAAATGGGCCCGCCAAAGGAACGTCCAATGCAACACGAATCCATTGCGTATGTTTCAAATCCTTCTTCCTGAAAATTGCCTGACAAGCGATTAGGGGTGGCTTCAAGCCACCATCCATAGGCATTGATTATCTGTGGTGAATGGCAGGGCCACAAGCTGTGGATAACTTTGGGGAAAAGTATATTGATAACTCTTTAAAAAGATGACAATAAATGAATATTTCTAATAAATGATACTAGAAATTAATATTTATCGTTTAATATCAAACACTTAAGATGACTTCCTGAATTTTTTTTAATAAAGGGCAAATATTACCCTTTATTAAAACTGTGCACAACTTCAATTAACCGTGCATTTTCCGGCTATAAGAATGCACTTCATCCACCAATGCAGTCACCCTTTCCGGATTGGTAAACTGGGAAATGCCATGCCCCAGATTGAAGACATGTCCACCTTTTCCAACCGGACCAAAATCATCAATAACCCGGCGCACTTCCTGGCGCACCGACGCTTCGCTGCCAAACAGGCTCATGGGATCCAGGTTACCCTGCAGGGCTACGGCATCGTTAACACGGGCACGAGCCTTGCCAAGGTTAACGGTCCAGTCAAGCCCAATGGCGTCGCAACCCGAAGTTAAAATATCTTCCAGCCACAAGCCACCGCCCTTGGTAAAGACAATCACCGGAATTTTCTGGCCATTGTATTCACGCAACAAGCCATCGCAAACCTGCTTCATGTAAGCCAGCGAAAACTGCTGGTACAGGCCATCAGCCAAGGCACCGCCCCAGCTGTCAAAAATCATCACGGCCTGGGCACCTGCCTTGATTTGTTCGTTCAGGTACTGGGTAGTGGTTTGGGCGGTAATATCCAGAATTTTGTGCAAAAGCGCCGGCTGCGTATACAGCATGGTTTTAATGGTACGGTAGTCGGCAGAGCTTTGGCCCTCTACCATATAACAGCCAACCGTCCAGGGGCTGCCTGCAAACCCGATTAGCGGCACACGGCCATTAAGGGAGCTTCTGATTTGAGCAACCGCATCAAACACATAACGCAACTCGTTCATATCAGGAACGGCCAGTTTGTTGATGTCATCTTCGGTACGTAAAGGGCGGGCAAAACGCGGGCCCTCACCGTTAACAAAATCAAGCCCCAGCCCCATTGCATCAGGGATCATCAGGATATCTGAAAACAAAATAGCCGCATCCAGCGGAAAACGGTCCAGGGGTTGAATGGTGACCTCTGTCGCAAAATCCGGGTTTTTGGCAAGCCCTAAAAAAGAGCCTGCGGTACTTCTGGTTTGTTTATACTCGGCCAGATAACGGCCAGCCTGCCTCATGAGCCAAACCGGCGTGTAAGAAACCGGCTGGCGCTGCAAGGCGCGAAGGAAAGTATCGTTTTGTAATGTAGCGTCAACCACAGCAATCCCTTTTAATAATGAATCAAGAATTTTAACTGATTCAGGCACTTGCGGGGTGACAGTAGCGAACTAAACCATATCTTTGAATGAATCCGCCTTAATACCATGCTTTTGCATTAAGGCCCAAAATGCCCGTCGGTGCTTTTCGGAGGCCCTGGCCGCCATGGCAATATTACCCCCACACCTGAACAGGGCATTTGTAATATAAAACTGTTCAAAATGGGCAACGACAACGGATTTGGCTTCTTTATAGGATTTGGCCTGGTTGGCTAATTCCTTGCAACACGTTTCAGCCTCAAAAACAGGCGTTATGGATTTGGAAGCGGATTTCACCGAATTGATGATTCTATGGGTATCCCCACGGATTTTATCTTGCAATAGCGGCGACATTAACCCGTCAAGCAATTGCTTTTCATTTGCATGCCGCATAATCATCAGCAGACGAACTCTTAATTCTTCGATGTTGTCTGGTTCAAAAGCGAAATCAGCCACACCAAGACAAACCAGGTCATACATGGCGACAGGATGTATTTCCTTGGTTAGCGCCACCACCGGCGGCAATAATGATGTATGGGTCTGCTGCAGCAGCATTCTGGACCATACCAGCGAATCCTGGGAAACAGGAAGCAGAATGAAATCAAATCGTTGCAACCTTTGTGACAGGTTTGATAAAACGGAAGGGTCAGGATAACTCTCTTGAAATTGTTCCTGGACAGAAAACGCATCCGCAGAACACCCGTCCTCTGTCAGGCTAACGGGATACAGGTTCAGTTTCCGGGTATTTACATTTACCGTTTCGATAAAGGCCCGTATTCTTTTTTCAAAAGCAGGCACGATCAAAACACCACAATCCAGACATTCACGCATTGTTAACTCCTTTATTAAAGTTCATGACTATCCGAATAATAACAATTAATCATAATTAGTAACAATTGTTGCTTTCCACAACAACGAACACTCATTATTTACGGTCTTTTTTTAAAAATTCCTTATTTTTCAATTGATTATTTAAGAAAGGCTCAATTTCCCTTGCAATGCCCTAGGGAAAACCCTATAATGGAAACCACTTACTTAATACACTCAATTCAAGAGAGATAACACATGAAAACCGCAATGAATTCCAATATCGCCCTTAGCGACAACCTTGAGCGCGAACTTATTTCACAGGCCATCAGCGAAGAGCGTCCTGTTAATCTGGTAAAAATGTTTAAAGCCGTTATATCTTCAGTTGCCAGTGCTTTTGGCGTATTTGTCGACATGTTCAAAGACACAGAAAAAGCCATTGACCAAGCTGACCGTAAAAATCACAGCACAGGTGGTTTCAGCTGGTAAATCAGTCCAGTACAAAAAAGCATTCTCTGCTTATACATAAATTCCCATGTCTTATCCCTACAAAAGGGAAAGTACCCTGGATTGAGAAGTAACAAAAAAAGCTAATAGATTTAAATCTATTAGCTTTTTTTATGCCTTGGGCAAAGATAGCCGGCTTGTTATTTGCCTGCCTGAAAAACCACCAGGAATACCAGGCAAAACAAGCCACCAACTACAGCATTAATCTACGCTAATGCCGCCCTTGCGGATAACATCACCCCAGGTTTTGGTTTCGGCAGAAATGAACTCGCCAAACTGCGCGGGTGTGTTTTTCTCAACAACCGCACCCAAACCATCTAGCTGTTCAACCACTTCGGGTTTGGACAGGACTTTTTCAATGGTAAGGTTTAGTTTATCTACGATTTCTTTTGGTGTGCCGGCGGGTGCAACAATGCCGAACCAGGAGTCAACCGTGAAATTGGGGTAACCCAATTCCTGAAGGGTAGGTACATCAGGGAAAGCCGGAGAACGGCTAGCGGAAGTAATGGCAAATGGCTTTAATGAGCCGGCATTGATGTGAGGAGCCGAAGAAGGCATGTTATCGAACATAACATGAACCTGGCCGCCCAAAAGGGCTGTCATGGCCGGACCACTGCCTTTATAAGGAATATGCAGCATCTGGACATCAGCCTGCTGCTTGAAAAGTTCACCAGACAAGTGCATGGACGTACCTGAGCCTGAAGAACCATAAACCACCTCTTCAGGTTTGGATGTTGCGTACTCGACCAACTCTTTCACCGAGTTATAGGGCATGTCTTTGTTGGCAACCAGCACGTTAGGTACCTTGGCAACCAGTGCAACAGGCGCAAAATCCTTCTCAACATCAAACTTGATGTTGGTATACAGTGTTTGGTTAATGGTGGTGGTAATGGCCATCATTAGCAATGTATAACCATCAGGCTTGGCACGTGCAACCTGGTCGGTGGCAATATTACTGCCGGCACCGGCTTTGTTTTCAACGACAAAGGTTTCACCCAGCTCTTCAGTCAGGCCTTTGGCAACAATACGCGCCAAAACGTCGGTGGTGCCGCCAGGACTAAAACCAACAACTATTCTTGCCGCGTGATCTGGGTAGTTGCTTTGTGCCTTGGCAGGAGAGGTCATGGCCATAAAACCAAGACCCAGGCTCATGGCCAGCGCAGCGATGCGAAACGGGGAACGCCCTTTCATATGAAATTTCCTTTAATATAATGTTTTGACAGCCTGAACGTTTTCTTAATAAGCAAGATAACATTTTATTATGGCTGTACTTATTACAAACAATACTATTATAGATGACTCATGAACAACAATATCAAAACTCGTAGTGGCGGACAAATTCTTGTTGATCAACTAATAACACAAGGCGTAGATCACGTTTTTTGTGTGCCCGGCGAAAGCTATCTTGCCGTGCTTGATGCCCTGCACGATGTCGATATCCAGGTTACCGTATGCCGGCAAGAAGGCGGGGCTGCCATGATGGCCGATGCTTATGGAAAACTAACCGGCCGCCCGGGTATTTGCATGGTTACCCGCGGACCGGGTGCAAGCAACGCCTTTGCGGGCATTCATATTGCCATGCAAGACTCTACCCCTTTAATTGTTTTTGTTGGCCAGATTGAAACTGGCATGCGTGAACGCGATGCTTTCCAGGAAGTAGATTACCGCGCTGTTTTCGGCACCCAAACCAAATGGACCACCGAAATTGATGATGCCAGCCGCATTCCCGAGTTAATTTCCCGTGCCTTTCATGTCGCGACCTCCGGCCGCCCCGGGCCGGTCGTTATTGCCCTGCCCGAAGATATGCTGGTTCAGCTTTGTGCCGTTGCCGATGCGCCCCGCGTACAGGCCGTAGAGTCTGCCCCCACCCAGTCCCAGATAGATTCGCTTGAAAAGCTGTTGAATGAAGCCAAAAACCCGCTGGCCATTTTAGGCGGCAGCCGCTGGACCGAAGAAAGCGTGAATGCCTTTGCCCGCTTTGCGGAAAAAGCCCAGCTGCCAGTAGCCGTCCAGTTCAGGCGTCAAATGCTCTTTCCTGCCAACCACCCCTGCTTTGCCGGTGATATTGGCCTGGGCATTAACCCAAAGTTGCTAAAACGTTTTGAGCAAGCAGATGCCGTCCTGCTGGTGGGGGGCCGTATGTCTGAAGTTCCTTCACAAAGTTATACCGCGCTTTCCATCCCGGTGCCAAAGCAAAAACTGGTGCACGTTCACCCCGACAGCCAGGAACTGAACCGGGTATACCAGGCACAACTGCCCATTAATGCCAGCCCTGCCGAATTCACACGTTCTCTTGAAAAACTGGATGTCAAACCGGCAGCCAACCGTGAGGCACTCGTCAGCCAGGCCCATAGCGAATACCTGGCATGGAGCGACCCGTCTACGGTCAATGTTCCTGGCAAGCTGCAAATGCCGCATATCATGCAATACCTCGAAGCCAATCTTGCACCAGACACCATCATGACCAACGGCGCCGGCAACTATGCGACCTGGCTACACCGTTTCCATCGCTTCACCCAGTTCGGTACCCAACTGGCACCCACCTCGGGGTCCATGGGCTATGGCGTTCCAGCGGCCGTGGCTGCAAAACGCCTGTTACCAGACACACCCGTCGTTTGCTTTGCCGGGGACGGCTGCTTCATGATGCACGGCCAGGAATTTGCGACTGCCGTACAGTATGGCTTGAATATTATTGTGCTAATTTTTGACAATACCATGTATGGCACCATCCGCATGCACCAGGAAAAACATTACCCTGGACGGGTTAGTGCCACCCATCTGCAAAACCCCGACTTTGCCGCCTATGCCACAGCCTTTGGCGGGCACGGAGAACGGGTAGAAAGCAATGAGGAATTTGGCCCTGCATTTGAACGGGCCATTACAAGTGGCAAACCGGCCATTTTGCATTGCCTTATTGATCCGCAAGCGATTACACCATCTGCCACTATTGACCAGATCCGTGCCGCTGCGTTGAAATAGAGCAAAATACTTAATAGGCCACAAAGCCTGCTGGCAAATTTCCAGACAGGCTTTGCATTCTATATATTCAGTCTCCGCCCGGCATTTTGGGCCGGCAATAAAAATAGCGCCCGAAGGCGCTATTTTTATACTTCTTTTGTCGCTTAGTGGCGATTTTTCATTTGAGTCAGGCGACGGGCGGCGCTAACCTGAGCGGCCAACATGGCCAGCTCGGCTTCAACCACCGCAATCTCTGTCTTGTCACGTGCATTACGCAACGCTTCTTCAGCCTGTTCACGCGCCTTGACCGCTTTAGCTTCGTCAAGGTCTGCCGCGCGAATTGCTGTATCAGACAGTACCGTTACGCCATACGGCTGAACTTCAATGATGCCGCCAGCCACAAATACCAGCTCTTCTGCACCATCTTCACGAACAATTTTCACTGTTCCGGGACGGATACGAGAGATCAGTGGTGTGTGGCCAGGAAGAATACCCAGTTCACCCGCTTCACCAGGCAAAGCAACGAATTTTGCCTCACCGGCAAAAATCGACTCTTCCGCACTTACCACATCAACATGTATAGTAGCCATAGCTATTCCTTAATTATAAGGTTTTGGCTTTTTCGAACGCTTCGTCGATTGAACCAACCATATAGAATGCCTGTTCGGGCAACGCATCACACTCACCTTCCACAATCATTCTGAAACCACGGATGGTTTCTGACAATGGAACATATTTACCAGGAGAACCGGTAAACACTTCAGCAACGTGGAAAGGCTGGGACAGGAAGCGCTGAATTTTACGGGCACGTGCAACGGCCTGTTTATCTTCAGGAGACAACTCGTCCATACCCAGAATGGCGATAATATCACGCAATTCTTTATAGCGTTGCAGTGTTTGCTGAACCGCACGGGCCACTTCGTAATGCTCGGTGCCAACCACTTGTGGATCCAGCTGACGGCTGGTTGAGTCCAGAGGGTCAACCGCAGGGTAAATACCCAGCGAGGCGATGTCACGAGACAACACAACGGTAGAGTCCAAGTGCTGGAAGGTAGTTGCCGGAGAAGGGTCGGTCAAGTCATCGGCAGGAACGTAAACGGCCTGAATAGATGTAATGGAACCGGTTTTGGTAGAGGTAATACGCTCTTGCAGAACACCCATCTCTTCGGCCAGTGTAGGCTGATAACCCACGGCTGAAGGCATACGACCCAGCAGCGCAGATACTTCGGTACCTGCCAGGGTATAACGATAGATGTTATCAACGAAGAACAGGATATCACGACCTTCGTCACGGAATTTCTCGGCCATTGTCAGACCGGTAAGTGCCACACGCAGACGGTTTCCTGGTGGTTCGTTCATCTGACCGAAAACCATGGCAACTTTGTCAAGAACGTTGGACTCATCCATTTCGTGGTAGAAGTCATTACCTTCACGGGTACGTTCACCCACACCGGCAAACACAGACAAACCAGCGTGCTGTTTGGCAATGTTGTTGATGAGTTCCATCATGTTAACGGTTTTACCAACACCGGCACCACCGAACAGACCCACTTTACCGCCTTTGGCAAATGGACAAACCAGGTCAATAACCTTAATACCTGTTTCCAGCAATTCTACTGATGGAGACAGTTCGTCGAATTTTGGTGCAGCCTGGTGAATCGCACGTTTTTCTTCGTGCTTGATGGGGCCAGCCTCATCGATTGGGCGACCCAATACGTCCATGATGCGACCCAGTGTACCCTCACCGACAGGTACTGAAATAGGGGCATTGGTTCTGTTGATTGCCATACCGCGACGAAGACCATCGCTTGATCCCAGCGCAATGGTACGGACAACGCCGTCACCCAGTTGCTGCTGAACTTCAAGAGTAAGCCCTTTCTCAGCGAAACCGCCTGCATCATCTGCTAGAACAAGCGCTTCGTAAATTTTTGGCATGTTGTCGCGTGGGAACTGTATATCCACGACGGCGCCGATGCACTGAACGATGGTACCGTTACTCATGTCGATTCCTTACTTAATAACGATTGAAAGAAACTGACAGCCTGCAAGCCTTAAGGCTTAAACGGCTGCAGCTCCCCCCACGATTTCTGAAATTTCTTTAGTAATTGCCGCCTGACGGGTTTTGTTATAAACCAGTTCCAGATCACCAATTACTGTTTTCGCATTATCTGATGCAGCTTTCATTGCCACCATTCGGGCAGACTGCTCAGACGCCATATTTTCTGCTACTGCCTGGTAGACTACGCTTTCTACATAGCGATGCAATAAGTCATCAATGACTGATTTTGCATCGGGTTCGAAAATGTAATCCCACTTATATGAAGCCTTGGGAAGCTGAGACTCTTCATCCAGAACAGTCTGGAAAGGATCAGCAAGACCATCGGGCAGAGGCAGCAAACGAATAAACGAAGGTTCCTGCTTCATGGTGTTGACGAACATATTCGTTGCAACATATAAAGCATCAATCGTGCCATCCATATAAGCATCAAACTGCACTTTCAGTGCACCGATCAGACGCTCCAGACTTGGGGTATCACCCAACTGCACTTCCTGAGAAACCAGGTTTGCACCAATTCGCGTTAAAAAGCCCAGGCCTTTATTGCCCAGGGCAGTTGCCTGAACCTTAATGCCCTGGGCATCAAATTCTTTAAAGCGTGACAAGACAAGACGCTGTATGTTGGTATTCAAGCCCCCACACAGACCTTTATCTGTACTTATCACCACAACGCCGACAGCCTTGAGGTCTTTACGCTCTTCCAGATAAGGATGAGAGTACTCAGGATGCGTCTGCATCATGTGCGTAGCAATTTCACGTACTTTAGTGGCATAGGGACGGCCAGTGCGCATTCTTTCCTGCGCTTTGCGCATTTTGGAAGCAGCAACCATTTCCATTGCTTTGGTGATCTTGCGAGTGTTTTGCACACTCTTGATCTGCGTACGGATTTCCTTAATTCCAGCCATAAGCCTTCCTGTTAGACGGTTTTGCAAAACAAGGGTGCAGGATCAAAATCTTGCACCCTACCTGGTCTTAGTAAGTACCGTTCTTCTTGAATGCGAGAACTGCTTCTTTCAAGGCAGCTTCGTCATCTTTAGAAAGCTCTTTGGTTTCTTCAATGCGATCAACCAAGGCACTGTGCTTGGCTTTCAATTCATCTTTGAGACCTTTCTCAAAAGACAGAATCTTTTCAACATCGATATCATCCAGGTGACCATTGTTTACCGCGAACAGTGATACCGCCAGTTCCCAGACCTTCAAAGGCTGGTATTGAGGCTGTTTCAGCAATTCAACAACACGTTTACCACGTTCAAGCTGACGGCGTGTGGCTTCATCAAGGTCAGAAGCAAACTGGGCAAAAGCGGCCAGCTCACGATACTGGGCCAGGTCGGTACGAATACCACCAGACAGTTTCTTGACAACCTTGGTTTGGGCAGCACCACCCACACGGGAAACAGAAATACCAGCGTTAATCGCAGGACGGATACCCGCGTTGAACAAGTCTGTTTCCAGGAAGATCTGACCGTCGGTAATGGAAATTACGTTAGTTGGAACGAAAGCGGAAACGTCACCGGCCTGTGTTTCAATAATTGGCAGTGCGGTAAGAGAACCTGTTTTGCCTTTTACAGCACCCTTCGTGAATTTTTCTACGTAATCGGCATTAACACGCGCTGCACGCTCAAGCAAGCGGGAGTGCAGGTAGAAAACGTCACCGGGGTAGGCTTCACGGCCTGGTGGGCGACGCAACAGCAAGGATACCTGACGGTATGCCCATGCCTGTTTGGTCAGGTCATCATAAACGATCAGGGCGTCTTCACCACGATCACGGAAATATTCACCCATGGTACATCCGGCATAAGGAGCCAGGTACTGCATGGCGGCAGAATCGGAAGCGGTTGCTGCGACAACGATGGTGTATTCCATGGCGCCGTGTTCTTCGAGCTTGCGAACCACGTTATTGATGGTGGATGCTTTTTGACCGATAGCGACATAAACGCAAGTAACGTTTTGGCCTTTCTGGTTAATGATGGCATCAATGGCAACCGCAGTTTTACCGGTTTGACGGTCACCAATGATCAGCTCGCGCTGACCACGACCAACCGGTACCATTGAGTCAATCGCTTTAACACCGGTTTGCAGTGGCTGTGAAACTGACTGGCGGGCAATAACGCCTGGTGCCACTTTTTCGATAATATCAGTTTCTTTGGCATTGATTGGACCTTTGCCATCGATAGGTTGACCTAATGTATTGACAACACGGCCACGCAATTCGGGACCAACGGGCACTTCAAGAATGCGGCCGGTTGTTTTCACAGGGTCACCTTCGGACACACCTGTATAATCACCTAAAATAACCGCACCAACTGAATCACGCTCGAGGTTGAGAGCGAGTCCAAAAACGTTGTTTGGAAATTCAAGCATTTCGCCTTGCATCACATCGGATAAACCGTGGACACGTGTAATACCGTCGGTTACGGAAACAACCGTACCTTGTGTGCGAACATCAGCAGAAGTGCCCAAGCCTTCGATACGGCTCTTAAGCAATTCGCTGATTTCTGACGGATTGAGTTGCATATTCAGACTCCTGAAATCCTGTTATTCTGGCGCTTATGCAGCGGCCAATGTATCGCGCAAGCGAGCCAATTGAGCTTGCACGGAAGTATCTAATACCTGATCGCCCACTGTGACTCGGACACCACCAATAAGTGATTTATCGACAGTGACAACCGGCTTCAGCTTGAAGCCAAATTTTTTCTCGAGACCAACAAGCAATTCCTGAATTTGCTCATCGCTTAATTCGAAAGCACTTGCGATTTCTGCACTGGCAGAACCCTCATGGCGATTTTTCAATTCTTTAAATTGCTCCGCGATCTCGGGCAATAGCATTAATCGATCGTTATCCACGAGCAGGTTGATGAAATTCCGCATTTCTTGTGACAACGGAGATTTAACCAATGCAGGGAACAACTGTTTACGTTGATCTTTGCTTAATCTTGGATCGGACATCGCTTTTAACACGTCCGGCACATTTGAAACCTGTGCCAACTCGCTAACAGCCGTTGACCATGCAGCCAAACCGCCCTGGTCTTTTTTGGCCGCAGCAAATAAAGCTTCTGCATATGGGCGGGCAATTGTTGATAATTCAGCCATGATAATCCCGGATTAAAGCTGTGCTTTAAGTTGATTCAACAACTCAGCATGTGTTTTTGCATTTACCTCACGCTGAAGAATCTTCTCTGCCCCTTTAACGGCCAGAGAAGCAACTTCTTCACGCAATCCCTGACGGGCGCGTCCCACTTCTAGCTCGGCGTCCTGTTTAGCCTGCGCAAGAATACGGGCACGTTCAGATTCTGCCTCGCCACGTGCGGCTTCAACAATAGAAGCAGCCTGTTTTTCTGCATCTGCCAGCCTGGCGTGATTTTCTGATTTCGCAGATGCTTCAATCAGACTGATTCGAGCCTGGGCCTGAGCCAAGTCTGCCTTGCCTTTATCGGCAGCAGCCAAACCATCAGCAATTTTCTGACGACGTTCGTCTATTGCCTTTGTAAGTGGCGGCCACACAAATCGCATTGTGAACCATGCCAATACAAAGAAAACGAGCGTCTGGAAAAAGAGCGTCGCGTTTAAATTCACGGTCGTTTCCCTTCTACTATGTTAAGGCTTTGCGATATTACAAAACCCGAAATTTATTGAACTCTGTCATATGCAGGCCTTACTTATAAACCATAAGGCCCGCATCTCCATCCAGTTCACACCCCATCAACAGATGGTATAGACGTTTACTGTATTAAGCGCCGAATGGGCTAGCAAACGCGAACAACATAGCAATACCAACACCGATCAGGAAGGCAGCATCGATAAGACCAGCCAACAAGAACATTTTTGTTTGCAATGCGTTCATCAATTCTGGTTGACGAGCAGATGCCTCAAGATATTTACCGCCCATGATAGCGATACCGATACACGCACCGATAGCACCCAAACCGATGATAAACGCGCAAGCAAGAGCAACGAAAGCTGCTGTGGTCATGACAACTCCTTGTGGTTATGAACCTAAAACAAATTTAAAGATGGAAAAAAACTACTAAAAACAACGCAAAAAGACCAGTTAAAAATTAAATGATGCAGTTTGCAAGAAAAAACATCCCGGAATTATGTGTAAAACCAGGACGTTAAATCTTAATGCCCCTCATGTGCCTGACCGATATAAACCAGTGTCAGCATCATGAAAATGAACGCCTGGAGCAAAATAATCATAATATGGAAAATTGCCCAGACGGAACCAGCCAGAACATGGCCGACGCCCAATCCAATGCTCATCACATTGAATCCTGTCCATGCACCGCCCAGCAGGGCGATTAGCATAAATACAAGTTCGCCGGCAAACATGTTACCAAACAACCGCATGGCCAGAGATACTGTTTTGGCAGCATACTCGATGACGTTTAATGCGAAGTTGGCGGGTGCCAGAATAATTGCACCAATACCACTTGAATGGAAAGGAGCGGTGAACAGATCTTTTATAAAACCACCGGGATTTTTGATTTTGAAGCCGTAATAAATAGACAGCAACAAAACACCCAGAGACATACCCATAGGTACGTTCAAGTCGGCAGTTGGAAGAATACGATGATAATACAGAGGACCAGGCGCACTGGCATCTCCGGCAAGACCAAGCCAGCCAAGCACCGAAGGGAGCATATCGACGGGGATCAAGTCAAGCACGTTCATGAGCGTGATCCACAAAAATATGGTTAACGCCAATGGGGCAACATATTTGCGCGACTCAGTATTGTGAATAATGCTTTTTGCTTGATCATTGACCATATCAACGATCATTTCCACACCACCCTGAAAACGCCCAGGCACACCGGATGTGGCATGACGTGCGGCTTTCCAGAGAAAACCGACTACCAGCAAACCCATTGCAACAGACCAGAAGATGGAGTCATAGTTGATAACACCAAAGTCTACAATGTTGGCCTGTCCTTCTCCGACGTTATTGAAATGGACAAGGTGATGCTGAACATAATATGACTGAGGCGAGACATCTGCAGGTGCAGCCATTTGATTCGTACTCCACGATTTGGCAGCCAGTTAGGCTGCAATTACATTCTTTCCCAATGATTGTTACTAGAGCTTTTTAAAAGCCAGTAACAATACATATCCCTTTAATACCGCAACCAGGCCAATTAGCAATGCTGGCCAGACCAGCATGGTTCCGGATAATTTCACTATTAACGCAAGCAAGGCCATGGTTCCTCCGAGTTTGAATGCTTCACCCCAGAAAAACGTAAGCACGCTTGCATTTGAACCGCTATAAAGCTTTATTAACATATGCAGCACAAAAAGCACTGTTGGCACCAGGTAAGCCATGCCGCCGGCCAATGCCGACACTGCCGCAGGAACGCCAGATGCCATCCAGCACACCACCACCACTACTGCCAGCAAACCAAACTGGGCCAGCACTATATTTACAAGATCTTTGGCAGAGCTTGCATTGAGCCTGGCTTTTTCAGCCCCATCCAGCTTAAGTACGGTGTCTTCAGAGCTACCCAAGTACGCGTACTTATTATGTGTTGTGGTCATAATAAGGTTTCGCAATATGTCAAGCCTTGAGAGTATAACTTATTTTTTACAGCTTAAGCAAACCTGAATGCATGTTTAATTACATATTTCTGAAGTTTGCCTGACGTTTTTCAATAAATGCGTTCATTCCCTCTTTTTGATCCTGGATTGCAAATGTTGCATGAAATACACGCCTTTCATATTGCAGGCCCTGTTCAAGGGTGGTTTCCTGTGCTGCATTCACACATTGCTTTGCCATCATGACTACAGGCGTTGATAGCGTGGCAATGCCCTGGGCCACCTTGACCACTTCCTCAAGGAAATTCTCAAGGGGCAGGACACGTGAAACCAGGCCCGCACTTTCCGCCTCTTTTGCGTCCATCATTCTACCAGTCAGGACCATATCCATGGCTTTTGATTTCCCGATAGCCCTCGTCAGTCGTTGTGTACCCCCCAACCCGGGAATGGTGCCCAGCTTGATTTCGGGCTGGCCGAATTTGGCGTTGTCAGCCGCAATAATGAAATCACACATCATGGCCAGTTCACAACCACCGCCCAGCGCATAACCGGAAACGGCAGCAATCACGGGCTTGCGAATGGCATTTTTGATGGTTTCCCATGGGCCACCAATATAGTTGCTTTTATACACGTCCATGTAAGACCAGTCTTTCATGGCTGAAATATCGGCACCTGCGGCAAAGGCTTTATCATTGCCGGTTAGCACAATGGCACCCACATCGTCATTATTTTCCAGTGCCAGCAATGCTTCGCCCAGCGCTTCCATGACTTCGTTACTAAGTGCGTTAAGTACTTTGGGACGGTTTAAGCTTAATACACCTACACCGCCATCAATTTTCGTCAATACCAATTGCTCTGACATACTACCCTCCTGTAAGTTGTCGATAATCTGTTTTTTCCTGAGGTATTGTAGCCAGTTTGTTATAGTTACTCTGTCTGAATATATACAAACACCAAAAATCCTGATGAACGAAATTATTTATACCATTACCCCCCAAGATCCAGCCGGCCACCGTTTTTTTGTAGAAATAGGTATTCCCGCCCCCAACCCCAAGGGCCAGAAGGTTTCCCTGCCATCCTGGATTCCCGGCAGTTACCTGATCAGGGATTTTTCCCGCAATATAGAAAGCATCGAGGCCCGCTGTGGCAACAAAAAACTGCGCATTGAAAAAACCGATAACAACAGCTGGCAAATAGAAGCCTGCCAGGGAACGTTGCATATTACCTACACTATTTACGCCTGGGACTTGTCGGTCCGCAGCGCTCACCTTGATGAAACGCATGGTTTTTTCAATGGCACCAGTGTTTTCCTGCAAGTTCATGACCAGGAAGACCAGCCTTGCCTGCTCAACATTAAAGCGCCTAAAAGCATTAAAACCTGGAAAGTTTATACCAGCCTGCCCGAAGCCAAAAAACACCCCGGCTGCGCCACACGCCACGGCTTTGGCATGTACCTGGCCCCCAACTATGATGCCTTAATAGACCACCCGGTTGAAATGGGCACACCACAAACCATCTCTTTCAAGGTTTGTGGCGCCACGCATGAAATGGTTTTTACCGGCCAGATCCCCAACCTGGACCTGGAACGCATTGCCGCAGACACCGCCCGCATCTGCGAATACCAAATCAAGTTTTTTGAACCCGACACGCATCAAGCCCCTTTCCTGGATTCATCTGACCGCTATGTATTCATGACCATGGTTACCGGCAAAGATTACGGTGGCCTCGAGCATCGTGCCTCTACCGCCTTAATGGCATCGCGCAACGACTTGCCCACCCTTGGCAACCCCGAACAAAGCGAACAATACCGTAATTTCCTGGGCCTGGTCAGTCATGAGTATTTCCATACCTGGCATGTAAAACGTATTAAGCCTAAAGCATTTGCACCCTATAACCTTTACACTGAAAACCACACCAGCCTGCTCTGGGTGTTTGAAGGCTTCACGTCTTATTATGATGACCTGACCCTGTTCAGGGCCGGCCTGCTCACGCAGGAACAATACCTGGCCCAGCTGGGCAAAACCATTGCCAATGTATCTACCCGGCCCGGACGCTTCAAGCAAAGCGTGGCGCAAAGTTCTTTTGATGCCTGGACCAAGTTTTACAAGCAGGATGAAAACGCTCCCAATGCCATCGTGAGCTACTACAGCAAAGGCGCACTGGTTGCCCTGGGCCTTGACCTGACGATCCGCAATGCCACCCAAAATGAAAAATCCCTGGATGACGTCATGAGGCTTTTGTGGCAACGCTATGGCCGCGATTTCTTCAGCCAACCCGCCAACGGCCTGAAAGAAAATGAACTGGCTTCAATCATCCAAGGCGCCACCGGGGTTGATGCCAGCGACTACATTGCCCGCTACGCCCATGGCACCGAAGATATCCCCTTGAAAGCACTGCTGGCCGGCCAGAACCTGACATTAAGCTGGAAAAGCAGCAGCAACACACCATCGCTGGACATTCTTGCCAAGGTGGCCGGCAATGCCTGCCAGATTGGCAGCGTGATTGAAAATGGCGCGGCCCACAAGGCCGGGTTAAGTGCCGGTGATACCCTGGTGGCCATTGATGGCATTAAAGTAGAGACGGATAATCTGGATACCCTGCTGAAACGTTATCAACCGGGGCAAAAAATCCTGGTACATGTATTCAGGCGTGATGAGCTAAGAAGCTTTACCCTGACCCTGAACCCGCCCGTGCTTAACGAGTGCGTGCTGGCGCCAATCCCGGCGTAATCACGCCTGCGCCAACCCGCATACCTGGCACTGCGGGTTTTTATGCACCTGCATCGCGTGCCATTGCATGGTGCGCGCATCAAACTGTAGCAAACGCCCGTCCAGGCCGGCGGGCATGCCAACCAGCAGCTTCAGGGCTTCGGCAGCCTGCATGCTGCCAATAATACCCACCAGCGGGGCAAACACCCCTAAGGTGGCGCAGTTGTCAGGGGCCAGGTTATCTGAAGGATCAAACAGGCAGGCATAACAGGTTGCATCATCATGACGCAGGTCATAAACAGCCACTTGTCCGTCAAAACGGATGGCCGCCCCCGACACCAGCGGTTTTTTCAGGGCCACACAAGCCCGGTTGATATGATGCCGGGTAATAAAGTTATCGGTGCAATCAAGCACCACATCGGCATCTTTGGCCAATTCCAGCAAGCCCGGCCCGTCAAGACGCCGGGCATGGCATTCGATAAGCGGCTCGGGATTCAGGTCATGCAAAGCCTGCCGGGCCGATTCCACCTTGGATTGGCCTATCCGCCCGGTGGTATGCAAAATTTGCCGCTGCAAATTGCTTAATTCCACCTGATCATCATCAACCAGCACCAGCTGGCCAACCCCCGCCGCCGCCAGATAAGCGGCCGCCGGAGAGCCCAGCCCTCCAACGCCCACCACCAACACCCGTGACGACATGATTTTCTGCTGGCCTTCAATGCCAATTTCATCCAGCATCAGATGCCGGGCATAACGCAATAACTGAGAATCATCCATTACTTGTTCTGCTTTTCACCGCTTTTATCGCCAACTGCACTACCATCATTGCTGTCTGACGGCTTGACCGCTTCCATTTCTTCTTTGCTCAGGCCTTTGGGCTTTTCTTTAGTAATAACCCCCTGATCCACCTTTTTACCGGTTAAATGGTTAACTGCCTGCTGCAACTGGAAATCTTTATCAGAGCCAAACTCAAACATTTCCTCGGGCTCTTTAAGCACTTTACTGCCCTTGTCCGCCTTAGCCTTGTCCTTTGAGCCTGCTTCAGAAACCTGCTCATTGTTCAAGTGATCACTTAAATCGGCCTCTCGGGGGAAACTGAACAGATCGCCGGTTTTTGTATCGGAAACAATAATATCCGGTTCAATACCGGTGGCCTGTATGGAACGCCCAAGCGGCGTGTAATAACGGGCGGTGGTTAATTTGATGCCGGTATTATCATCTAATGGCATGACCACCTGTACCGAACCCTTGCCAAAACTGCGGTTACCCATAATGGTGGCACGCTGGTAATCTTGCAGGGCACCCGCCACAATTTCAGAGGCCGAAGCAGAGCCTACATTAATAAGCACCACCATAGGAACCGTGCGGGTCCAGTCGGGCAGGTTTTTCAGGTAATCGGATTCATCGGGTGCATATTCTGAAGGCACCGCCAGATAACGCTGCATTTCCTGCTCTCGGGCCTTGGTTGAAACCACCAGTTTATTGGGCTCGATAAAAGCAGCGGAAACCCCAATGGCGGCATTAAGCAAACCACCCGGATCATTGCGCAAATCAAGTACCAGACCTTTCAGTGGCTTACCTTTACCCAAGTCGGTCAAGTGCTGGGCCAAATCGGCACCGGTACGCTCCTGAAACTGGGAAACACGCACATAAGCAATATCATCGGGCAAGCGTTTACTGCGTACGCTGCGAATCTGGATAATATCCCGGACAATTGTAAAATCCAGGGGCTCTGCCGAAGAAGATCTTTTAACCGTCAGGACAATTTCGCTACCCGGCTCACCACGCAACTGCTTGATAACGTCACTCAAGGGTTTGCCTTCGGTGCTTTCTCCATCGATTTTTATAATCAGGTCACCGGGCATGATGCCGGCCTTGGCCGCCGGCGTATCTTCAATGGGTGCAATAATTTTAACCAAGCCTTGCTCGGCACCAATTTCTATACCTAATCCACCAAACTCACCATCGGTAGATTCTTTCATTTCCTCGAATTCTTCCTCATCGAGAAAAGAAGAGTGTGGATCCAGGTCGCTAACCATGCCTTTAATGGCTGATTCAATGAGCTCCTGGCTTGAGACCGGTTCAACATAATTATTTTTAACGGCGGCAAAAACCCGCGCAAAACGCTGCAACTCTTCATAAGGAAGCTCATGCGATACCTTTTGCGCCCCTGCAGGCATGGCTGCCATCAACAGCAATCCTGCCGCAACCGTGTAACTGACTAATCGTTTTCTACTTGTCACAAGACACTCCTGCCCGCAATCGAATAAAGTTTCAGTGTATGTAAGTAATGGATGCCCTGGCAATATTATCTTGATAACCAGTTTAATGGATCTACCGGCGTGGAACCATTACGTATTTCAAAGTATAAGGCAGGATCTACCTGGCCGCCGGTTGCCCCTACACGGGCAATGGTTTGTCCGGCACGAACGCTGTCGCCCACACTTCCCGATACACTTTGATTATATCCATACACACTCATATAGTTATTGCCATGATCAATAATGACCAGATTACCAAATCCGCGTACCCAGGCTGAAAAAACCACCTGCCCACTGGCAACCGCCCGCACGGGTGTGCCTTCATTGGCGCTGATTAGTATACCCCGCCATACCCCACCGGTATCGGGCCGGGTAGTACCAAAACGCCCTTGCAAGGCACCCCGTACCGGCCAGGGTGCCCCTTTGGGCAAACCGTTCGCCCCCGAGCTGTCCTGGGCCGCAGCCCGACGCTCATCTTCCCGGGCCTTTTGCGCCAGCAAGGCGGCCTGTTCTTCTTTTTCTTTTTTAATCCTTGCCTTGGCCCGTTCAATTTCAGCATTTTCAGCCTGTTGCCGTGCCAGGGCAAGTTGCTGACGAGCCTGTTCAGTTTGTTGCAGGGCACTTTGCACCTGTTGCTGTGCCTGCTGACGCTGACGCCCATCTTGTGCCTGCACAACCTGCTGCTGCGCCTGGCTTAACGCCTGGGTTTGCTTTTCCTGGTTAACCACTGCGCTTTGCAATACCACATAAGCCAGCTCTGTTTGTGTTTCGGCCTGTTTGGCCACAATAGAGGCCCTTGCCGCCTGCTCCCGGGCCCGGGCCGCTTCCTCTTCTTTCTGGCGTAATACCGCCTGGCGTTTTTCCGCTTCGGCTTTTTGTTGAACAAGCCTTGCCTGCCGGGCTTCCTCCAGCTGCCTGGAGATGTTTTTCTGGATATCGCCAATCAGGCCATTAAGTCGTTTTTCATCTTGTGCCAGCTTGGTGGCCTGTGAACGCCTGCCTGCCAGGTCTTTTTCTATTTTCTTTAATACCGCAGCATGTTTTGTCTGCTCGGACTCAAGTTCTTTCTTGCCAACCTGAGTTTGCTCGGCCAACCGGTCAATGGTTTTCTGGCGATCCGCTGTTTTTTTCTTCAGTTCATCAAGGTGGGTGATTTCAGCCTCTAGTTGCTGGACCAGCTCAACCCGGGCTTTGGACACATAACCCAGATAAGTCAGGTCCCGGCCAATTTTCTGGGCATCTTCTCCGGACAGCAAAGCTGCCCAGGGTGACAGCCCGCTGGTATATTGCGTCCGCAATTGTACCGCCAGCTCTTCGCGGCGCAGCGCCATGATTTTTTGCTGCCTATCCTGCTGTTTGCGCAATTCACCCAATTCTTTTTTTGCTCGTTCGCCCTGTTCCTGCAAGTCATCAAGGCGTGCATTAATTTTGGAAATTTCCGATTCGGATTTTCGCAGTTCTTCAGTGACGTCTTTTTTATCCGATTCCTGCGCCTGGATTTTTTTGTGGATGTCTTCTATCCGGTTTTGCAGGTGGGCTTTCTGCTTTTCTGCCTCTTTTTGCTGTTCGCTTAATGCAGCGACAGGCTGGGCCATAATAAGCGGCCCGACACCTGACAGCGCAAACAGTAAAACACCCATCGCCCACCTGTTCACATTAGTCCTTTTGCGCTTTACCTTGGGCAGCCACCGCCGCCACCGCTGCGGCAATTGCCTCTTGGTCGCCCAGATAATAGTGACGGATGGGCTTGAGATTTTCGTCGAGCTCATAAACCAGCGGTTGTCCGGTTGGGATATTCAAATTAACGATATCGTCATCGGAAATGCTGTCAAGGTGTTTAATTAATGCACGCAAGCTGTTGCCGTGGGCGGCAATTAGCACATTTTTGCCGGCCTTGATGGCAGGCGCAATGGAATCATTCCATACCGGCAAGACACGGGTAACGGTATCTTGCAGGCATTCGGTGGCCGGCAACTGCTCGGCGGGAATACGCGCGTAGCGAGTCTCAAAACGGGGGTGACGCTTGTCGTCTATATCCAGGGGGTTGGGTGCAATAGCATAAGCACGACGCCATACCAGCACTTGTTCATCACCATACTTCGCAGCGGTTTCGGCTTTGTTAAGGCCCTGCAGGTTGCCATAATGACGTTCATTCAGGCGCCAGTTCAGGTGAATGGGTGTATGCATGGCATCCATCGCATCCAGGGCAATCCACAACGTGCGAATGGCCCGTTTCAACACAGACGCATAGGCCACATCAAACGTAAACCCTTCCTGTTTAAGCAGTTCACCGGCTTGCCACGCCTGCTGACGGCCACGATCGGTCAGGTCAACATCAGTCCAACCCGTAAAACGGTTTTCAAGATTCCACTGGCTTTCACCATGACGCATTAATACGATTTTGTACATATTATGAGCTCTTTTCCACTAAATTAAGAAATAAACAATTCAATATCCAAACAATTTTCCATTATTTTAGCGAAGTCTTATCTCTATTTGTCCAGCTATTTTATAATCTGACAATTAAGCTTGAAAAAAGCACACCTACAGGATCAGACGTGGATTTTCTTTTTTACCAAAATACCATTTATTTTTTAGCTTTTGCCCTGGTAGCAGGCATCATGCTGGCCATTCCCAATTTGCGTAAAGGCGGCTTTGGCAGCCAGGGGGTCAGTTCGCTAAGCACCAAGGAAGCCGTGCAAATGGCCAATAAATCAGCCGCCATTTTCATTGACATCCGTTCTGCGGAAGAATACAAAAACGGTTCCATTCCCCAGGCCCGTAATATTCCCATCGACGAACTCGAAGAGAAAACGGCTTCGCTGTCAAAAAGCAAACCAATCATCCTGGTCTGCAATATGGGGCGCATCGCGCAAAAAGCAGCCACCACCCTGAAAAAACTCAATTTCGAAGAGGTGCATGTCCTTTCGGGCGGTATTTCCGCCTGGAACCAGGACGGCCTGCCCCTTAAAAAGCATACCGCTGCTGCCCCTCGCAAACATAACCGTTAACTATTTACACCGCAAAAATACCATGAAAAAAGTCACTATGTTCTCCAAGGCAACCTGCCCCTATTGCATCCGTGCCCAAAAACTGCTCACCGAGCGTGGCGTAACAAATCTGGAAATAATCAGCATCGACACCAACCGCGAACTACGGGCTGTTATGATTGAGCGCACCGGACGCACCACTGTCCCCCAAATCTTTATCGGGGAAAAACACGTTGGTGGTTGTGATGACCTGATGGCGCTTGACCGCGCCGGTGAATTGACTGCGCTGTTGGCCGACTAAGCCATCAGCGCAATTTAACGTTTAACCTTCTTACCTAGGAAACTAGCATGGCCCAAGAGCAACAAGCAGAAAACACCAATCCCGCATTCAATTTGCAACGCGTCTACCTGAAAGACCTGTCCCTCGAAATGCCCAACTCACCCCAGATTTTCCTTGAGCAGGAAACGCCCGAGGTGGAAATTTCGCTAAGCGTAGGCGGTCAACGTCTGGCCGAAACCATTTTTGAAGCCAGCGTACGCGCAACCGTCACCACTAAAATCGGTGACAAGGTCCTGTATCTGGTTGAAGGCACACAGGCTGGTATTTTTGAAATTGCCAATGTCCCTGAAGAACAGTTTGATCCGCTTCTGGGCATTGTTTGCCCAACCATGTTGTTCCCTTACCTGCGTGCCAATATTGCCGATGCCATCAACCGTACCTCATTGCCACCCTTGCATCTGGCAGAAGTAAACTTCCAGGCCCTGTATGAACAGCGCGCCCAGGAAGCACAACAGCAGGCACAGCAAAACAGTGCCTCCCCTGAAGACTCAGGTATCATTCTGCCTCCTGGCACAACCCGTCAGTAAGCAGGTTCGCATGTCACTTCCCGGCACTTCGCTTCATGTACTGGTTATAGGTGCGGGTAGCTGGGGAACCGCATTGGCTGCCTCGGCAGCCAATAATACCCCCACCTTGCTGCTGGCCCGTGATGAAGCCGTTTCTTTGGATATCAACACCCGGCACCGCAACCCCAAATACCTGGGCGACCTTCCCTTGCCCCACCGCTTGCAAAGCACCACCTGTCTTGAACAGGCCCTTGCCCATTTGCAAGGCAGCGCCCAACCGCAAAGGTTAATCATACTTGGCGTGCCTGTCATGGCCATGCGCAGCACCTGCGAGACCTGGCTGCCACTGCTGCAAGCATCCAACCTGGCCAATACTCCTGTTGTCTGGACCTGCAAGGGTTTTGAACAAAACAGCGGGCAATTGCCACACGAAATCGTGTATTCTGTTTTTGGCAATCAAATACCCAATACCGGTGTTTTATCGGGGCCTTCCTTTGCCAAAGAAGTCACCCGTAACCTGCCTGTAGCCCTTACCGTTGCCAGCCATAACGAGATAACCGTACAAAACACCACGGCCGCCCTGCATGCCAATAACACACGCATCTATGCCAGCAACGATGTTATTGGCGTGGAAGTAGGCGGCGCACTTAAAAACGTCATGGCCATTGCCTGCGGCATTTCAGACGGTCTTGAACTGGGCGCCAATGCCCGTGCCGCGCTAATTACCCGCGGCCTGGCTGAAATTACCCGCCTGGGTATTGCCCTGGGCGGGCAAGCCGCCACCTTTTCAGGCCTTACCGGTCTGGGTGACCTGGTATTAACCGCCACGGGCGATCTGTCCCGCAACCGCCAGGTTGGCCTTGCCCTGGGACAAGGACAATCACTGGACAGCATTCTGGCCGCAGGCATGACTGCCGAAGGCGTACGCTGCGCCCGTGACGCCCTGAACCGCGCCACGGCCCTGAATATCGACATGCCCATTACCAAAGCGGTTTGCGATGTCCTGTTCAATGCGATACCTCCCCTGCAGGCGGTTTCCAGGCTGCTGGCGCGCGAAGCCAAAGCCGAGTGGCCGGCTGAGTAAGCCAGCGATTCTCAGGCATCAGCCCCTTCAAAGCATCTGATCGGCGGGAATACTTAACTGAATCACGGTTCCACTTGAATCACTTTGGGTCACTTGCAGTGGCCATTGCAAACGCTCGGACATCAAGGTCACGATATACAGCCCCAGGCCATTCAGGGAAGAACTGCCCGGCATCACTTCCATTTCCTTACTCAGGATGGCTTTTTGCCCGGCGCTAAACCCGGTACCCCTATCCTTTATCTGGATCAGGCCTTTGCCCAGCGTAATATCAATTTCCTTTTGCGTATGTTGCAAGGCATTCTGGATCAGGTTGCGCAACAGCATTTTAACCAGGACAGAATCGGTCCTGAGCATGCTTTTGTCTATGACTGTTAAGCGCACCCTGGTCTGAACCCTGAATAAATTATTCAGGTCATCCAGGACTTCTTCCACCAACGCAGTCAGGGAAATCACTTCTGTAACGGGAGAAACATCAGACTGGTTGCGCGACAGCTTGAGCAAAACCTCTACATTACTTCTCATCTCGGTACAGGCATTGCGCATACGGGCTACCGTTGCCAAATCATTAGGCTTGAGTTGCCCGCGCATTTCCAGGATATCCAGGGCCCCGGACATCACGGCAACCGGCGTGCGCAACTCATGGCTGGCCAGGCTTAACAGCGACTGTTCCCTTCGCACATAAGATTCAAGTTCGCCCAGAAAACGGTTAAAGGTTACGGCAATGGAATGCAATTCACTATCGGTGTAATTAACCGGAATACGTGGCATTTGTGAACCTACCGGCACTTCGCTGATTTGCTCTGACAGTTGCTGCAAAGGATCAACAATCCGCCGGCTGCTTAAGGTAGCCATCCACAGTCCCAGGCCAATAATCACCAAGGTCATGACACCCAGCGCGATACTGAAAAGGAATTCGCGATCTTCAAAATGGGTAATATCCTTGGCGATATACACGACCCCTTTGGGTAAAACGGCAATATTGACCAGATACGTATTCTTACCCTGCTTGATCTCATCAGAGAAGCCCAACGGCAAACCCTTAAAAACCTCGGGCATTTGCGCCGGAGTTGCCAGCCCCTGGGGCACAAACACCAGCTGCTGGTTAAATCCCTCCCAAACAAACAGTTCGGAATCGTCGCGATTTTGAAGAATAAAATCCAGTTCCTGTTCAAATTCAACCTGCAGCATGGTTCGCTCAAGGTCTTCATTAACTTCCAGCACCATCACCACCATCACCGCAATACATGCCATACTCACCAGCAATATGGCACGGTGAATGCGTCGTGAAATGGATTTCATTGCCCTGCCTGTGCCGGTGGGGTTAGTCGATAACCGCGCCCATGCATGGTCTTGATCATGGAAAACCCAAAGGTATCCTGCAATAATTTACGCAATGTATACACATGCGTGCGCAAGGTGTTCATATCCACCTCTTTTTCTCCCCAGATTCGTTCTTGCAACTGTTCATAAGACAGAAAACCCGGATAAGCTTTAATCAGCGCTTCAAAAATACGTGCCATGGTGCCACTTAACTCAAGGGAACCGTTATGATCCACCTGCACCGTGAGTTTGCCCGGATCGAAACGGATGCCGGGCACTTCTATGCCCGTGGTTTTGCCCATGCCCTCTTTGCGACGGTACAGGGCATTGACCCGAAGCTGCAGCTCGCGAAGGTCAAACGGTTTGACCAGATAGTCATCGGCACCCGCCCGAAACCCCTCTTCCTTATCTTTGAGCTGGTCTTTGGCGGTCATCATGATAACCGGTGTCGTGCATTGGATATCGTGCCTGATCCGGTGGCAAATTTCAAACCCCGACAAGCCGGGCAGCATCACGTCCAGCACGATGACATCATATTCACGGGTGGCAATCAGGTGCAGTGCCGTTAAACCGTCCGGGGCGAAATCCAGTACATAATGCGTATTATCAAAATACTCGAACAAGTTCTCGGCAAGCCCGACATGGTCCTCTACAACCAACATGCGAATGGGCTTTGTAGATATATTCATGCAATTTCAGAAAAATAAAAAAATTAGTTTGCCATTATGGACAGGACCACTGGTGCAAGGCCTGGACGGGTTTCATACAAAATATAACGCTTGTTTTCGTAACGCTTTTGTACCGGTACACTTAGCTCATGGAAAACCTCAGCCAGATGTTTTTTGGGTATCGCCAGCAACAAAGGCAATGTACTGTTATCCAGTTTGGCAGAAACCTCATTAATCTTCAACAACTCTGCTGCTCCGCCCGAATAAAACCGGGCCGAAAACGGACGCTCGTCAACATAATAAACAAGTGAATGGGCCTGCGCCTGCTGCGATGCAAAATGAATCAGACCCTTTTCCGTTTTAAAGTGATTAGGACTGACATAGGCAAACAGACTGAGCAAAACCAGCACCAGCGGCACAACCGCAGCCATCCAGCGGGTATTTACGGCACACCGCCACTGGCTACCTTCCACCCACTTGCGCCAGCCAAACGCCAGCAATAGGCTGAACGCCCCAAGGCAAGGCAAAAGATAGGTCCAGAGAATATTGCCCGAAAAGGTGAAAAACAAAGGGGTAAATAAAGCCCAGGCCAACAAATACGATATATTGGCAGAAATGACAGCCTGCCTGATCGTGTTACACCCGCCTTTTTTCAACAGGGTGAGCAGCAGCAGGCCTATCCCAAACAAACCCCATGGAAAAGTAGCCTGTAACCAATACCACCAGATAGTGCCATGCGTTTTTTCATGAGCAGTACCATACAAATCCCCCTGCCATCCCGGGTCTGCAAAACGCAGGAAATGTTCACCCACTATAAAATAATCCAGAAACCCCGGGGTCTTGATTTCTGCCATCACGTACCACGGCAGGCTAAGTAACGCTGTTAACAGCAAACCCCGCGTCCAGGGCAAGGCCCTGACATAAACCATCCGGCCTCTGTCTGGCAACAGCCATAACAGCAGCGGGCCGACAACCAGAACCAGGGCCAAAGGCCCTTTGGCCAACAAGCCAATAGCCAGGCCCACAAAAAAGCCATAACGCCAGAACAGGGTCGGGAATTGCCGGGCCATCATGAAAGCAGTCATGCTAAAGGTCGTACCCAGCACCAGAAACGGATCGGTCAGCACCGCACCCGACGTGATATACACCAGGGCACAGGAACTGTAAATAATCGCCGTCCACTGGGCCAGCCGCTTGTCAAAAAAAGCCCGGGTAAAGGCAAGCAGAAGCCCCACCGTGGCCACCATGCTTAGCCATGACGGGAAGCGCACCGCAAACTCATTAACACCCAGGAGCCTGAAAGACACGGCCTGTGCCCAGAACGACAGCGGCGGCTTGCCCCAGAAGGGCTTGCCCGGTTCAAACCAGGGGGTAATCCAGTCACCGTTTTGTGCCATCAAACGGGCAATTTCGGCATAGCGGGGTTCAGACGTATCAGACAGCGGCATTAAGGCCATACTTATCAGGGGCAAGCACAATAAAACGCCCACCACCCACCATAAATCAATCCTGCGAGTCATTTTATTTTCCTTTTACAACCATCCACTCGCGAACCGCTTCTTCTTGCCGGTTCACTGCTGACTGATTCATCGCATTGGCATTATCCACCACCGTTTCCCAGGCCTGCCCTTGATTTTTCCGCAGGACGTCCCGGATCAGATAAACCGGACGTTGCTTGGCTTCAAAGTAAGTTTTTCCCACATACTCGCCCAACAACCCAATGGAAATTAACTGGACGCCACCCAAAAAAGTAATCATGGATATTAACGAGGGATAGCCTTGAACCGGCTCGCCCAGCACCATGGTTTTGGCCACAATCCACAGGGCAAATAAAATACCCGCCAACGCAGTCAAAATACCGGCAACCATCGTCAGGCGTAAAGGCGCCACTGAAAAAGAGGTAATTCCCTCAAAAGCCAGCTTCATCAGACCGGGATAATCCCACTTGCTGGTCCCCGCCGCACGGGGCATGCGGTCATAGTCAATTACCTTGGTAGGCATGCCAATCCAGGCAAACAGCCCCTTCATGTAACGATTGCGTTCGCCCAGCTGGCTCATGGCATTAACCGCCTTGCGGCTCAGCAAACGGAAATCACCGGTATCCTCAGGAATCTCAACCTCACTGATACGGTTCAGCAAACGATAAAAACCATGGGCGGAAAATTTCTTGAACCAGCTTTCACCCGCCCGTGAGCGACGTTTCATGCTAACCACATCAGCCCCCTCACGCCATGCCTGCAGCATTTGCGGAATCAACACCGGCGGATCCTGCAAATCGGCATCCATAATAATAATGGCCTGCCCCCCGGCGTATGCCAAACCGGCGGTCAAGGCAGCTTCCTTGCCAAAATTGCGGCTTAGGCGAACCAGCTTCAAGTGCTCATCCCAAGTGGCGCGTTCGGCCAGGAAATGCCCCGATCCATCGCGACTGCCATCATCCACCATCACCAGCTCATAACTAATCTGCAGCGGCTCCAGAATAGTGGCCAGCTGGGGGAACAGTAACGGCAACATCTGCCGCTCGTTATAAACAGGAATCACGATGGATAAGGTCAGGCCTTTTTCAGCCTGAAACAAGGATGTCCCGTTTTCTTGCATTGCATTCATTGACAGCACCTGCTTTCATATTTTGAACATGACAGGCGCAAGAATACGTCTTGCCGCAACAAGGAAACATCAATCAAAAATCAAGCAAATATCAAAAAAACACGTTGGTAAACGTATTTTAGGTTTGAACTTTTATATCTCGTTCTGTTATGTCCGGTTCAACTTATGTCCGGCTCAATGTTGTGATTTTCTTCCACCAATGGAGCTCAGGGAAATATGCGTCTCGCCGGCTGCCGTTTTGTGCACGGCACTTTTCCAGGCATGGCCATAAGCCACTTCAAGGCTTAAGTGCAGTTTGCCATCGGGTTGACGCTGCTGCTCAAGGGCATCACACAGGCGCTGGTACCACTGGCGACCAACCAGCCCGTTATGGCGGCCAATGGTTGGATTTCCACCAAGGGCCGCCACATCTGCCAGCAGTTTTTGCGGGCTTTGGTAGGTCAGCGTAATCACTTCCTGGTCCATAACCGGATCCACAAAACCGTGCTCCAGCAAGATATCGCCAAAATCATGCATATCAACAAAAGACACGGTTTTAGTCTGGATACCGGCGGTTTCAATGGCCTGACGCAACTGGATGAACGTGCCGGGACCCAAACAGGAAAACATGCAAATGCCACCAACCTGTATCACCCGCCGCCATTCGGCAATGACCTTATGCGGTTCGGGGTGCCAATGCAGGGCCATATTGGACCAGACCAGGCCGGCTGACTCCGCCGCCAGCGGCATGGCAGCCAAATCAGCCCGATGGAATTCATCCTGGCTTTTGCGGCCCAGTTTTGAGATCCATGCCTGCATGCCCTTGGGCATATATGTTTTTTTACAGTGCTCGATAAATGCAGGGCAACTGTCCACCCCAAGCAGGCGGGCTTTCGGGAACCGTTCACTAAGCGCTTCAAGCGAATGCCCCGGACCACAGCCAGCATCAACCACCGTTTCAGGATTAAGGCGGATATAACTTAAGCGCCCAATCATGCGGCGGCTGATTTCATCATAAAAAAAACGGGAATCTTCCAATAAACCACGACGGGAAAATTGCTGGATAACGTGTGCCGAATTGATAGGCAAAACCTGGGGGGAATAAATAGCCTGGGACATTGAGATCACTGACGTATTGTTAATACGGCCAGAAAATGATTTGATAAGCCCATATTGTAAATAAGACTTACCCGATTCTGTGCAAAACCCTTACGAAAACAAAAGATTAGGCTGGCTTGCCAAGCAGGCCAAACAGCTGGCCAGCCGCTTAACGCTTGCCTTGCCAGGCACCTGCCCCTTATGCGGCACAAGCTGCACGGGTGAAAGATTCTGTCCCGACTGCCGCAACGATATTTTGCACTCCATGCAAAACCATCCCTATCGGTGCGCCCACTGTTGTCTGGCCCTGCCAAACCAGGCCCCCTGCCCCGACTGTCGCGAACAGGCGCTTCATACCGGAAGAATCACGGTCGCCTTTGATTATGTGCATCCACTGGACAGCCTGGTGTTGCGCTACAAAAACGGCCGCCAGCTTGATCTGGCGCCGGCCTTTGCCGAATTGCTATACCAACAGTTGCAACTCCAGGATTTGCTGCCGCTTGCCAACACCTGCCTGATCCCTATTCCGGGCAGCCAGCAGTCACTGTCCCGGCGTGGTTTCAATCCGGCGGCAGAGTTTGCACAACAGCTTGGAAAAAAACTACAATTGCCCGTTGAACATTTTTTTCTGCACCGCCATGACCAGCATCTGAAGCAATCCAGCCTGTCCCGTCACGCCCGTCGTGCAGCTGCTGCCGGTTTATATTATTGTTCGCGCCGCCTGGACATACCCCATGCCATTCTGGTCGACGATATAGTCACCACCTGCAGCACCATCGACAGTGCCGCCCGTGCCTTGCTGGCCGCCGGTGTGCAGCACGTGGATGTCCTGGCCATCGCCCGCACGCCCCCCAAACATTTTTAAGCAATCGCATGTTTCATATTATTCTTGTTTCACCCGAAATTCCGGCCAATACCGGCAACATCATTCGCCTGGCTGCCAACACCGGCATCCAGCTGCACCTGGTTAAACCACTGGGCTTTATGCTAGACGACAAACGTTTGCGCCGCGCCGGACTGGACTATCATGAATGGGCCGATATCAAGGTTCACGACACGCTGCCCGAAGCCATCGAATCCACCGGCGCGGCAAGCGGCCATATTTTTGCCATTTCCACCAAAGGCCAACGCCATATTGGCAACATTAGCATTGCCGATGGAGATGTATTTGTTTTTGGCCGGGAAACCGCCGGGCTCAAGCCCGAAGAATGGGACTCCATTGGCATTGAAAATGCCGTGCGCCTGCCCATGCGCCCCGACTCACGCAGCCTGAACCTGTCCAATGCGGTTGCCATTACGGTTTACGAAGCATGGCGTCACATCGGCTATGCCGGAAGCATCTGAACTTAACGGCGCCAGAACCCGGGCGTGAAAATAACCAGTACGGTGAACAGTTCCAAACGCCCGATTAGCATGGCCAGAGTACATACCCAGATCTGGAAGTCGGACAAGGCGCTGTAGTTGCCCATGGGCCCAACACTGCCCAGCCCGGGGCCAATATTATTAAGACTGGCAAAAATAGCGGAAAATGCCGTGGTGGATTCAAGCCCCGACAACAGCATGACGGCGGAAAGCGCCATTAAGGTCAGGGCATACACCAACATGAAAACCATGATGGACATAATGACCCCCTGATCAATAATACGCGCGCCCAGCCTGACCGGGAACACCGCATGCGGATGCAATATATGACGGATTTCAGTGCGGATCTGCTTAATCACCAAAATCAGGCGGATCATTTTGATGCCGCCACCGGTAGAACCCGACGAAGTGGCACACGCCCCCAGCAATAACATGACAATAGGCAAAAACAGCGGCCACTGCAGGTAATCCACATTGGAAAAACCGGTAGTCGTTGCCACGGAAATGGTATTGAACATGCCATACCGGAACGCGTCAGCCAGACTTCCGTATTCGTGAGAAAAGAACAGGTAAAGGCTGATTAGTGCACCACTGACCAGCACCAGACGCAAGAACGGAATCGTTTCGGGACAGGCCCGGTAAATAGACAAATCACGATTGCGGATAACCTTGAAATGGGTGGCAAAGTTAATACCGGCAAATAGCATGAACACCATTGCCACGATTTCTGCCGCTTGCGAATTAATATCCACAAAGCCGCCACCGTAAGTGGAAAAGCCCCCCAGGCCCATGGTAGATGCGGTATGGCACCAGGCATCAAACCAGTTCATACCTACCAGACGATAAGCCAGCAGACACAAAAGGGAAGCCGAAAAATAAATGGCATACAGTACCTTGGCGGTACCGGCAATACGGGGGGTTAATTTTTCTTCTTTCATGGGCCCCGGAATTTCGCCTCGCATGACCTGATGCCCACCTACCCCCAACATGGGCAAAATAGCCACCGCCAGCACCAAAATACCCATGCCACCAAACCATACCAGCGTATGCCGCCAAAGATTAAGGGATTCAGGTAATTTTGTGACATCGGGCAATACCGAAGCACCGGTGGTAGTTAACCCAGACATGGCCTCGTAATAGGCATGGGTAAACGACAGCGCCACACCAACATGGCTGGCTTCAAGCATTAAAGGCAGCGCTGCCAGCAGGGGGAATACCGTCCACACCAGAAATACCAGCAGCAGCCCGTCACGCGGGCGCAACTCACGACGAAACGGGTAAGTTAGCAACCAAAGCAACAGACCGCTGCCAGCCGCCAGCATAAAGCTGGTCAGAATACTTTGATCGGCCCCATCCTGAAACAGCCGTGAAAAAAAATAAGGGAACAGCAAGGTGAGTGAGAACACCACCATCGTCAAACCAAGCGCATGCAGGACATTCAGGATACTGCGCATTCCATTTCCTAGAAAAACATGGCCGAAACCTGGAACATTTTTTCAACTTTCTTCATGGTTTCACGGTTTGCCGCATAAACAATGACGTGGTCTGCCTGACGAATCACGGTATCGGGCTCGGGCATGATTAAATAACCCTCGCGGAAAATAACCGCCAGTGTTGACGATTTTGGAAATTGAATATCCTTGACCGAACGATCGACCAGTTTGGAGCTGCTGATATCACCCAGCACCTCAAATTCAATCACCTCGGCGGCACCGCGACGCAAACGGTGACCGGTTACCACCGCCCCCTGGCGCACATCACGCAACAAGGCGCCAATGGTGGCCTGGGCGGGTGAAACCGCGATATCTATCATGCTGCCCTGCATGAGCTCGCCATAAGCCTGACGCGAGATCAGGGCAATCACCTTGCGGGCGCCCAGACGCTTGGCCAACAAGGAAGACATAATGTTGTCTTCATCATCGTTGGTTAAGGCCAGCCAGGTGTCCATTTCGGCAATATTTTCACTTTCCAGCAAGGACTCATCGGTTCCGTTGCCATGCAACACCAGCACGTTTTCGGGCAGCATGGAAGCCAGCCACTCGCAACGCGCCTTATTGCTTTCAATAATGCGGATATTGTAATCATCTTCGGCCAGCTCTTTGGCCAGCCGATAGCCAATATTGCCACCACCGGCAATCATGATGGAACGAATGCGTTTTTTTTCTTTATGAAAAGAAGCGATACTTTCACGGGCCTGCCGGGTATCAATGGCCAGCACCAGTTCATCATTGGCCTGAATGGCGCCAACCCGGTTCATGGAAATGGAAACTTCGCCCCGCATGACCTCTAGGATACGGGTATTCAGGTTGGGTAGATTCAGGTGTGTTTCATCGATATGGTGACCAATTAAAGAGCTTTTGTGCCCTACTTTAAGAATGACCACACTGACCCGACCCTGCGCAAACTCAACAACTTGCAAGGCCTCGGGAAATTCAATCAGGCTGTAAAGATACTGCGTAACGCTTTTTTCGGGGCTGATGATGAAATCAACCCCAAAGCTTTCAGCCAGCAAGGTTTCATTGTCGGAATAAGACTGCCCCCTGACCCTGACAATGCGGCGGGGGATATTGAAAACATCACGGGCAATGGTACACGCCACCAGATTGGCCGCATCGGTGGCAGCACAAGCCACCAGAAGATCAGTATCATCGGCGCCGGCTTCTTCAAGCACATCGGGCAAAGAACCATCACCCAGCACGCAGCGCAAATCGAAGCGTTCTTGCAAGTAGGTCAGCCGATCGGGGTTGGTATCAACCACCGTGATGTCATTTTGTTCTGACACCAGGTTTTCGGCCACACTGGAACCTACGCGCCCTGCCCCGATGATGAGGATCTTCATGGAAAAAGACGAAAACTAGGCGTTGCGCTTGCGGGATGAGTCGATACCCAGCTGGCGCAGTTTGCGGTACAGGTGGGTGCGTTCAAGCCCGGTTTTTTCTGAAATGCGTGTCATGCTGTGGTTTTCTCGAACCAGATGGTATTCAAAATAAACCCGTTCGAACTCATCCCGTGCATCGCGCAAAGGCTGATCAAGGGTAATATTACCCAACATGGAACCCTGTGGCTGCGGCGCGGCATTGGCTGCCGGTGCAGCGGCTGCGGCCGCAACAGTAGCTGGCGCAGCGGCAAAAGCCGGGGTTGCCGCTACTTTTGTTGCGGCAGGAGCAGGCCGTGCAGCAGGTACCATACCGGCAGAAGCCAATACCTGTTTGGCATGCGGACGCGCCAGGCCAGACTGGACCGTTTTAAGCAGCTTTTGCAAGGTAATGGGCTTTTCAAGAAAATCCATGGCGCCAATGCGGGTTGCCTCTACGGCGGTATCAACCGTAGCATGTCCACTCATCATAATGACCGGCATATCCAGCAATCCCTGTGAGCCCCATTCTTTTAGCAGACTGACACCATCGGTATCGGGCATCCAGATATCAAGCAAGACCAGGTCTGGCCGGTATCTCAGGCGCGCGGCACGCGCCTGGGAAGCATTTTCAGCGAGTTCAACCGTATGACCTTCGTCATACAAAATTTCAGAAAGAAGCTCACGAATTCCAATTTCATCGTCTACCACCAGTATTCTGGCCATATGTAGTCACCTATTACTAACGTACATCAGTACTATTATTTAAATCTGATTAATCGAATTATAACCATCAGGACATGGTTTTTTGCTTTTCTTCACAAGTCGCGTGAGTAAAATCGAGATGCGGGCGCCACCTTCCTTGCGATTTGAAATATCAATCTTGCCCCCATGTTCTTCGATTATTTTACGAACAATTGCCAATCCAAGACCCGTGCCATGCACTTTGGTCGTTACGTATGGCTCAAAAGCATTCTGTAAAACCTGTGAGGTAAATCCACAGCCCCGATCCTCGAGCATTATTCTAACCGCTTCACCTTCTTCAGTGGCTCCCGTTGCAACTTTTGTGAGCATGGTCTGAATGGTAATGCCTGGTTCGTCCCCGTCAAGTTCGATATCAACCATGGCATCACGGGAGTTAGCCATCAAATTATTCAGCACCTGACGCAACTGGGTCGAATCAGCCTCGACCTCTGGCAGCATGGCATCCAGTTTCAGACCTATCCGCCGGTTAAGCGGTTCTTCAACATGATTTCCTTCGGGGTCCCAGCCATACAGCAATGCAAGATCCGTTATTAAAGCATTAATATTGACGTGTTGCATCTGTGCAGGCGGTGTTCGGGCATATTCACGGAAATCATCCACCATTTTTTTCAGGGAGGTCACCTGGTTCACAATCGTATTGGTAGAGCGGATCAACATATTTGCATCAGTCTCTTCCAGTTTGTCGGTCAACTTCATGGCCAGCCTTTCGGCCGACAATTGAATGGGCGTAAGCGGATTCTTGATTTCATGGGCCAGCCTGCGCGCCACCTCTCCCCAGGCAACCGCTCGATTGGCTGAAATAACCTCGGAAATATCATCAAAAACCACCACATAGCCAGTTTGCCGGCCATCTACCTGAAGCCGTGTACCACGCATCAAAAGCGTGACCGTTTTCTGATCATCCCCAGAATCAGCACCAATCATGATTTCGATTTGTTCCTGCCAATAATGCCGTCCAGAACCCACCGCCGCGTGATTGGAAAATGCCTTGCGGATATCCTGCGTAAACTCAATCAGGTTATCCACCACCTCTAGCGGCCGGCCCGGCACCGAGCGCAAGTCTTCATTCAGGATAGTCTGGGCGCCTTTGTTCACGGTCGTGACATTAAAGCGCGCATCAAATACGATCACCCCCGATGACAGCCCTTCCATCACACTTTCCAGGTACACATTAGAGCGCTCCAGCTGCAGTCGGTTAAGCTCCACCTGTTTGCGCGCCTCATCAAGCTGATGCGTCATCATATTGAACGAACGCGTGAGTTGCCCCACTTCATCCTTGGCATCCGGTTCGGGCAAAGGCCGGTAATCACCAACGGCTACGGCCTGGGTACCCTCGGCCAAATTCAGCAGGGGCTGCACCAGCTGCCGGGCAATAGCCAGCGCCACACCAATAGAGGCAAACACCGTCAGCAGCAAGGCCATGGTCAGGGTAATGCCATACAAATTGCGGATGCCGGTACGTGACAGCGCCAATTCTTCATAATCGCGGAAACCCTGTTGCACCTGATTCAAATGATTACCCAGACTCTCGGGCACCAGATAGGTCAATTGCAGCCAATACGGTTCCGGGGCGGCCCCCAATGGGACATCAAAGCGGAAGGAATGGGTAAACACGGGCACAATTACCCTGATCCTGAGCTGTGGACTTTGCTGGTCTACGTTGCCGGTATCTTCGGCCCGGGCATATTGCCGCGACAATTTGAGCTGGTTTACAATGGTCGCCGGCGGCATAGAGGGCAACAAACTGCCATAATTTGAGGTAGAAAAGGCCACCACACGGTTGCCGGCCGCTGAAAACACCAGGGCATCACTCAGGCCATTAGCCTCACGCAGGCGTGTTAGTTCCATGGGCATGTCCTGTTCGGGCACCCGTGACAAAACGCTGGAAATGGCTTTGGCCCGAACCAGCAAATCGGCCACCTGGCTATCCAGTGAAGCCCGCCCCAGGGCCAGCCCCGACTCTAGCGCACTGTCCACCTTGACGTTAAACCATGACTCGACAGAGCGGGACATGAACTGTACCGACAACAAATAAATAACCACCCCCGGAATAACCGCCATCACGGCAAAAGCCATGGCAAACCGGGACGTTAAGCGGGCACCGAATTTTTTCTTGCGCAATTGACGAATCAACCGCCAGGTTAGGGTTGCCACCCAGATAAACAGGGCCAGGGCCAACACGCCATTAAGCAACAGCAACAAATCAAACTGCTGTGCAAAGCGCGATGTATTGCCCGTTGAGCCCACCAGCAAACCCAGCAAGACAAAAGCGGCCAAAACAATGGCGATAAGGCTGATTTTCACCAGCCAGGAAATCAGGAGCCGGGTTTTATGTCCGAAACTTTTAAGTTGAAATTTTTCCATGGTGTCGATAATGACCAGGCACTGCTGTTGAATGCATTAATCTGAAAAGGCCTTGGGAGCAGGGAGGTATCCAGCTTCAGGCGTAATCTGCCTTCATAGTTAATGGTGGGGTTGAGCTGGTCAAGGTTTTTGATGGGCCAGCTTTCCAGGTTAATAATATGCTGCAGGGAATCATCCAGCGACAGCTCGGGTATGGATAGATCGCCGTTACTGATTCGCCATTGGCGCAACAGCGCATTGTATTGGATGCGCCAGGTATGTTGCTGCTGTAATTCAGTTTTATCAAACCATAACGTCTGTGGCCTGATGATTTCAAAATTGATGGTGAAATAAAGCGGCACCCCTTTTTCAGCGGCATTACGCACTTCTTCGCCCAGGTTTAACGAAATATTGGCCGACAAGGTATAGCTGTCTTTTTCCTTGTCCAGCGCCAGGGATTCTATCCAGGCATCGGGCTTGGCCTGCTGAAACTCTTGTGCGTAAGAAAACCACACCGGCAACAGCAAGACAACCGCCAAAAACGACCACATGAAAACACGGCCAAACCATTGAAAAGCAGATTGCGAAAAAACATTATCCCTCAAGTTCTTTAACCATCCTTGCCAGATTCCGGTTTTTTCCGGAACAGGGCATAATAAAAACCATCATGGGGCGCAACGCTACCGGCCTGTTCAGCCAGCGGCAGGATTTGTCCGGGGGCTCCCAGCCGCTCGGCACCGGCCAGCGACATTTCCAGATAACGGGCCTGCTCCTGCCCTTCTATGGGAAACACGGAACAGGTAACATACAGCAAGTACCCCCCTGGGGCAACCGTTTGCCACAAGGCCAGCACAATCGCTCTTTGCAAGGCTGCGGTTTTGGCCAGGTCGGCCTCTTGCCGGAGCCATTTGATATCCGGGTGCCTGCGTACAATGCCCGATGCCGTGCAGGGCACATCGGCCAGCACCAGATCAAACGGTACGCCATCCCACCACTGCGACAGCTCAGCAGCATCAGCGGCCCGCATGTGCACATGTGGGCCATCCAGCTTCAGGCGGGCCAGATTTTCTTCTACCCGGGCAAGCCGGTGGCTATCCACGTCTAGTACCGTCATATCAAGATTGGCCTGCTCAAGCAGGTGCGCCGTTTTACCGCCGGGTGCGGCACAGGCATCAAGCACCCGCATGCCATCATGCACCGGCACAATTTCACCGGCCAGTTGAGCGCCGGCATCCTGAACCGACCACCAGCCCTGTTCAAAGCCGGGTATTTGGGTAACCGGCAAGGCACGAGCCAGAACAAGACCGGCATGCCCGGCTTCGTGGCACGATATATCCTGTTCAATAAACAATTGGCGTAATGCCTCACGGCTGATTTGCCTTGTATTAACCCGCAACGTCATGGGGCCGGGTGTTGCGGCCGATGCCAGGATTTCGCGCCATTGCCCCGGATAGGCCTGGCGCACCTGATGAATCCACCATTTGGGAAACCCCCACTGCACCTCACTGCGCACGGCAATGGCTTGCATTAACGATTCTTTATTACGCAAAAAATTGCGCAGGCAGGCATTAAGCAGCCCCTTGAATGAAGCGGTTTTTTTGTGCTTGTCGGCCGCTTTCACCGCCTGGTTCACCACAGTATGTGCATCATAAACCGGTACATGGCGTGCCTTGTTATTAGCCTGGCTTTCATCAACCGCCAGCAGGCACAAAGCCACCACCAGCAAAGATTCAACCAGTCGATTGGGGGCTTTTTTATCTAGCAACAGCCCACTTAAGGCCTGCCCGGTTGCCAACTGTCGCATGACATAAAACGACACCGACTGCACCGGCGCCCGCCATTCATCGGGCACCTCTTGCAGGGACTCGGTTAAAGAACGGCCCGCCAATACGTCGCGCAGACAGCCGGCACAGGCAAACAGGACATCAGACAGGGCAGGCGCAACAACGGGAGAAGTCATAAGAAGCAGGGAAAAAATAAACGCACAAACCCAAGTGTAACCTGCCTTGATGTTGATTTATCTGATTTTTCCGCTGCTTTACGTGTTAAAACTGAAGAAAAATCCAATACCTGGTGTCAGGACTTGAGATGTCGGTCAAAAAACGCCAGTGAACGCTGCCAGGCCAGTTTGGCCGCATCTTCATCATAACGGGGTGTCGTGTCATTGTGAAAACCATGATGGGTATCGGCATACCTATGCATTTCATAGTCTTTGCCATGCTCTTTGAGGGCCTGTTCAAAGTCGGGCCAACCCGCATTGATTCGGTCATCGTTCCCGGCATAATGGATTTGCAACGGTGCCTTGATGACCGCTACTTCCGAAGCCGGTGGCTGGGCGCCATAAAATGGCACCGCAGCGGCCAGGTCGGGCATGCGTACCGCCATAATGCCAGCCACCCCACCCCCGTAACAAAAACCAATCACCCCCAGCTTCCCGCTGGACTCGGGATGGGTTTTCAGGAATTCGGCCGCCGCCACCATATCTTCGGTGCGTTTGCCCGGATCCAGTTTGGCAAACATCTCCCGGGCCTTGTCTTCATCACCCGGGTATCCCCCCACCGCCGCCAGGGCATCGGGCGCAAAAGCCAGATAACCCTCAAGCGCCAAACGGCGGGCAACATCTTCTATATAGGGATTCAGGCCCCGGTTTTCATGAATAACCACCACCGCCGGCAAGGAGCCGCTGGCGTTGGCAGGGCGTGCCAAATACCCTTTCATGGTGCCATTGCCTTTGGGAGAAGGATATTCAACATATTCTGCCTTGATCCGGCTGTCGTCTTTGGGCACCTGCTGGGCCCAGGCAAAATTGGGTTGAAGGCTGTCCAGAATGGCGCCAGCAGTAACACCCCCTACGGCAAAGCGGGCACTGCGGTTTAAAAATTCGCGCCGGCTGATAATGCCATGCACATATAAATCAAAATCCTTCAGTACGGCGGGCGAAAAATCACTTGCTTTTTTACGTTTCATAACAACGGCCTCTTTAGAAAAAGGGTTGATAAAACAAGGTTTTTTACAGTTTACGTTGAATGGGTCCTGAACGGAACGGATTTCCAAAAAAAAAGTTAAAATACTGATTTTAAAAGTATTGTTGAGCCAGGCTCATTCAAAAGGTATTGTTTTTATGTCCAACCCCAAAGTCGGTTTTGTCAGCCTTGGCTGCCCCAAGGCCCTGGTCGATTCTGAGCGCATTCTTACCCAGCTGCGCACCGAAGGCTATCAAATTTCCCCCTCTTATGAAAACGCGGATGTAGTGGTGGTTAACACCTGTGGCTTCATTGACAGCGCCAAAGCCGAATCACTTGAAGCCATTGGGGAAGCACTTGCCGAAAATGGCAAGGTCATTGTGACCGGCTGTATGGGTGTGGAAGAAGACGTGATTCGCAAGGTGCACCCCAGCGTGCTGGCGGTAACTGGCCCCCAGCAATATGAAGAGGTGGTGCGTGCCGTGCATGAAGCCGCCCCGCCCAACCTGGAGCATGATCCTTTTACAGACCTGGTACCACCACAAGGCATCAAGCTTACGCCCCGCCACTATGCCTACCTGAAAATATCCGAAGGCTGCAACCATCGCTGCAGTTTCTGTATTATCCCCTCAATGCGAGGGGACCTGGTTAGCCGCCCAATTGGCGACGTTCTTGACGAAGCCCAGCGCCTGGTCAATGCCGGCGTGAAAGAAGTCCTGGTTATTTCCCAGGATACCAGCGCCTATGGGGTAGACCTTAAGTATCGCAGCGGCTTCTGGAATGGCCGCCCGGTTAAAACCCGCATGACCGAGCTGTGCAGCGCCCTGTCAGAAATGGGTGTCTGGGTTCGCCTGCACTATGTGTACCCCTATCCCAGTGTCGATGAAGTGATTCCGCTCATGGCCGAAGGAAAAATACTGCCTTATCTGGACATTCCTTTCCAGCACGCCAGCCCACGTATTTTAAAAGCCATGAAACGCCCGGCGTTTGAAGACAAAACCCTGGCCCGCATTAAAAAATGGCGTGAAATCTGCCCCGAGCTCACCATTCGCTCTACCTTTATCGTGGGTTTCCCTGGTGAAACCGAAGAAGATTTCCAATACCTGCTTGACTGGATGAGCGAGGCCCAGCTTGACCGGGTTGGCTGCTTCCAGTACTCGCCGGTAGAAGGCGCACCGGCCAACGAATTGGCCGACGCTGTCCCTGACGATGTCAAACAGGATCGCTGGGAACGCTTTATGGCACACCAGCAAGCCATTTCAGCTGCACGGCTGCAAACTAAAATTGGCAAGGAAATTAGCGTCCTGGTTGACGAAATTGACGAAGATGGCGATGCCATTGGCCGCTCTAGCGCCGACGCCCCCGAAATTGACGGCTGTGTTTACTTAAATAGTGAGAAGTCGCTGAAACCAGGCGATATCGTGCGTGCGGTAGTGACCGAAGCCGATGAATACGATTTGTGGGCAGACGTCAAATAATGAGCCAGCTTCCCAAAATCATTGCTTTCGATTTCGACGGCACCCTGGCCAATACCCTGCCCTGGTTCGATGAAATCCTGAGCAGTGTTGCACAAAAATATAACTTCCGGGACCCTTCTGCCGAAGAAAAAGCCCGCTTGCGCAGCATGGAGGCAGGCGAGATTTTGCAGACGCTGCAAATCCCTTTCTGGAAGGCGCCTGCCATCCTGATGGAGTTCCGCCAGCGCATGCAAGATGCCTCACCCAATATCGAATTATTTGACGGTATTCCCGAGGCTTTGCAACAGCTCCATGCCAAGGGATACCAACTGGCCATCCTGAGTTCAAACAGTGAAATTAATGTACGCCAGATTCTTGACAAGAATGTGGACTATTTTGATGAGTTCCTGTGCGGCACTGATCTTTTTGGCAAACCGGCCAAACTGGGAAAGTTGCTGGATAAACACAAACTGCCCCCCGCCGAATGCCTGCTGATTGGTGATGAGTTACGCGATATTGAAGCGTCCCGCAAAGCCAAGGTCATGATGGGTTCGGTTACCTGGGGCTATAACAGCCGTGATGCCCTGCAACAGCAACAGCCTGACTTCATGTTTACCTCACCCGCAGACATCGTGAAGGCGTTAAGCTAACTGCCAGGCGTCCTCACGCTAGCGTGAACGCAGCCTCGTTCCCATACGGACATGGGAACGAGGAGGCCGAAGGCCGGCAGGGTTACTATTAAGCGCGGAAAGCCCCATCATTAATGGTGGGGATGGATAGCACGGGGTCCGAAGGACACCATTTTCTTGCACTCTTTTCTGTTTCAACTATACTAAACCCATGCAACGCCTTCAAGCCTCCCGATTCGCACTGATGCCCAATGGCCAACAGCAGCACGCCATGCGCAGCTTTGCCGGTTCCTGTCGGTATGTGTATAACCAGGCATTGCACTTGCAGCAGGAAAGGTATAAAGCGGGTGAAAAGAAACTGGGTTATGCCGAGCTGTGCAAGGTACTGACTGCC
>NZ_JAENGP010000004.1 GCF_016595155.1 Advenella mandrilli | reverse complement strand
TTAATTTGGCCAGTATCGCTTCGCGGCGTTCGGGTGAGTATTTCATAGGAACCTTTTCTTTGCCCCCATCTTAGGATGAGTTAAATTCTAACATCGGTAGAGGTTCCAACTAGTCTGACACAGGGGGGGTTAAATGCACCTCGGCCCGGTAGTATATTTCCTTATCTGGGCGTTCGGTGTCTACCGGATTCAGTGTAGGACGATTTTCAGCGACAGGATAAACCTGGTAGCTGAAATCCTGGTATTCGCCGTGATGCGCAACGGTTAGCGCCCAACCTTTGGCATCGCTGTCAGGAAATTGTTTTTTTATGACTTCCGCATCAAAACCCAGGCTTTGCAATTCTGCACTAATTGCTTTCATTGCCGGCGCCACGGTAAGACTCATGAAACGGACAACTTGGTTTTGTTCGGGTAAAGTGACTAAGTTACGTAAACGTTGTTGCCAGTCTTGTCCTTGGGCCAAAGGCGGTGTGCTTGTCATTGTTTGGTAACGAATTTGCCGTTTGGTGGCCTCTGTTTTAAGGGCTTTAAATAAACCAAAAATAGCGGCTAATAAAATAATAGAGAAAGGCAAGGCGCTAGCAATAGTTGCCGTTTGCAGTGCTTGCAAGCCATCGGCCAAGAGCAAGGCAATGGCAACCACGCCAGTTAAGGCAGACCAGAATATACGTTGCCATACCGGAGAGGGCATGTTTTCTTTAGAGGCCAGCAAATCAATAACCAAAGCGCCAGAGTCTGCAGAGGTAACAAAAAACACAACAACCATACATAGCGCCAGAATGGAAGTGAGGCTGGTTAAAGGCAGTTTTTCCAGGAAAACAAACAGGGCCTGTGCTACGTCGTTCTGAACGGTCAGGCCAAAGTTGCTCATGCCTTCAACTAAAATATAATAGATGGCGGTATCACCGAAAACGGTCATCCAAAATAAAGTAAAGCCCGATGGCACTAACAACACGCCCAGTACAAATTGACGGATAGTGCGGCCTCGTGAAATACGGGCAATGAATAAACCGACAAAAGGTGACCAGGCTATCCACCAACCCCAGTAAAAGAGGGTCCAGCCACCAATCCAGTCATTGGGTTCATAAGCATAAAGGGTAAAGGTTGCCGTTACTATATTTGATAAATAGGCCCCCGTGTTTTCTACAAAAGTTTGGAGCAGGAAGACAGTAGGGCCTAGAATGAGTACAAACAAAAGTAATAAAAAGGCAAGCCCCAGGTTGATTTCTGAAAGAATCTTAATGCCCCGGTCCAGGCCACTGGCTACCGATATGGTTGCTAAACCACAGGCAATAATAATCAGGACAATTTGTATCTGGAAGGTAATGGGCAGATTAAATAAATAGTTCAGGCCACTATTTATTTGCGCTACCCCAAAGCCCAGCGAGGTGGCCACGCCAAAGACGGTACCAAGAACGGCAAAGGTGTCAACTGCCTGACCGGTGCGGCCATAAATGCGGTCTCCAATAATAGGATAAAGCGCAGAGCTTAGTCTTAGCGGCAGGCCGTGTCTGTAGCAGAAAAATGCAAGAACCAAACCCACAATGGCATAAATAGCCCAGGCATGTAGCCCCCAGTGAAAAAAGGTAATGCTCATGGCGTTACGTGCCGCGAAGACAGTTCCTCCTTCTCCGGTAGGAGGGCTGAGAAAATGCATGACCGGTTCGGCTACCCCAAAGAACATAAGACCAATGCCCATGCCGGTAGAAAAAAGCATGGCAAACCAAGTGAAGTTCTTGTAGTCGGGTGTAGAGTGATCTGGCCCCAGTTTAATATCGCCATATCGACTGATCGCTAAAAAGAAGGTGCTAAGTAAAATGATGGCGACAGTTAGAATATAAAACCAACTTACATGACTGAGAATCCAGGTCTGGGTATTGCTAAATAGCTGTTGGGTAAAGTCAGGTGCAAAAGCAGCAAGGCCAATCAGAAGTAGAATAAGAGCGGCAGCCGAGAAAAAAACAGGGGGGTTAATGCTCGTTTGCTTAAAAGGCTTCATGGTTTGGCCTTGTTTATGGTTAAACATGGGAAAAAGTGTAGCAGAATAGTGAGTCGGGGTCAGGATTTACTTATTGAGTGATTGTGGCAAACGTGGGAATGCCTGCTCCCTTGAATAAAACTCGCACTCCCCCCAGGAGCATGGGAGCGAGAATTCTTTTAGGAGTACGCCCCACGCCGGGCGTCTCCTTTTACATCAGAACCGGGTCTGTAAACCTACACCCACTAAAGACGTACTTAGCCTGGCTTTCGGATGAGCTTGACTGTCATTAAACTTCAGTCGACCCGTACCAATAGAGGCGACCGCAAATATTAGGGAGCGTTTTGACAGCCTATATTCATAACCAAGGCTGAAGATATGCAGGTTGCCTTTCACACCATCGAATTCGCGATCATTGTTTTTGGTATGGCTGCCTTGGTACGATGCCAGGACTTTACCCGTTTCCCCTGCCGGTATGGTTAAACCAACGGTCCATGCCTGTTGGCGGTAACCGTTGGTTTGTGAATACAGCAAGCCATCAGAACGCATGCCTTGCGTAAATGGGGTGAAAAGATTGTTCAAGCCAATACTGCTTGCTTCCATCTCAACGTTTGCCCTGTCCTTGTTGCCAATGGCACCACGCACTTGGCCATAACCCAAATCCAGTTTCACAATATCAAAGTCATAGGTGCCAAACAGGTTCCAAGTATGGACCGTGCCTTTATGAGTCTTGGCAGAAATTCCTTTGCTGATGTCGGGGGCAGTTCTGGTATTGGTACGGTAACGGTCATAAGAAACACCGATTGCCAGGGGGCCATTATCGTAGCTGCCGCCAGTACTGATCCAGTTGGAGGCCTGTTTTGTTTCGATCTTATCGATTCCGTTCCATTCAAATTCACTTTTATTGTGATTACCAGCGTGTGCAATACCGAATTGGAAACCGGAAAAATCTGGACTCATGTATTTAACCGAATTATTCATACGGCCATAAATAGAGCTGCCAAATGCACCAAAAAGTTGGCCTGCCTGAAAGTAGCCGGCATTAAATGGACCTTTTGGTGCGATTTTTTGAGAGGCGATTGAGTATTGGCGACCCAGTGTTAGCGCACCCCAATTGTCATTACTTAAACCAAAATAAGCCTGGCGGCCAAACAGGCGGTTACCCTGAAGCGATTTGCCAGTACCAGGGTCAAACCCGCTTTCCAGCTGGAAAATGGCCTTGGATCCATTACCCAGGTCTTCACTGCCTTTGAAGCCCCAGCGGCTGCCATTGCGGGCGCCTGTGAATTTTTGCATGCCAAAAATACGGTTTTCGATCCGGTTATCGCCTTGCGTCACTTTGGTTTTATCATATGCAATACCAGCATCAACTAAACCATAAATGGTTACAGAGCTGTTAGCTTGGGCTGCACCGGTAAAACCGGCTACAACTGCAGTAGCAAGCAAAGTCTTTTTCATTTAAAACGTCTCCAGAAATATTGTTTTTAATTTAATATTAATTAGTGTGTTAATCGGAAAAACAACGATAGACAAAGCGCTTAAGAATCAAGCGGATAAAGCTCCAGCGTGCGGGCGTGCAGACGGCTAAGGCCCATCAGGGTTTCAATGTTGGAAACCGGAACATTCACTTGATGGGCGATATCAAGCATGGCGCCTACCAGGGCATCCAGTTCGATGCTTTTGCCGGCCTGAACGTCCTGCAACATGGATGTGCGAAAAGCGCCTAGTTGTTGGGTGACTTGGTGGCGATCCTCGGGGTCCTGGTTAATGTGAAGGCCAATTCGCGCGCCTACTTCAGCAGCCTCTAGCATGCAGCGTGACATAAAGTGACGTACATAATCATCGTCCAGAATACGATCGCCCGTTGCACCGGTGATAGCTGAAATGGGGTTGACCGTCATGTTGCCCCAAAGCTTGTACCAGATATCTGCCTGTATCTGTTGCGAGGGTTCGGTGTCAAAACCTGCCGATTGCAACATGTGCATGATGGTTTGGCTGCGGGCGGTGGCAGTTCCACCACCAGGCTCACCAATAATGATCCGGTTGCCAGCCACATGTCTTACGACGCCGGGGCCCATATTGGCTGCCGACAAATGGGTAACGGTACCCACCACCTGTGAAGACGGGAGCGCCGCAGCCAGTGTGCCATCAGGGTCCAGACTTTTCAGTTGAAGGTGTTCAGGGGTGCCGGGTAAGCCGTGAAAAAACCACCATGGGATCCCATTCATGGCAGACAGTAGGGTGGTGTCAGGACCCAGCAGCGGGGCGATGCGGGCGGCCACATCTGGCAGGGCTGTGGTCTTGACGGAAAGAATGACAACATCCTGCACGCCAAGATCGGCGGGATTGTCGCTGGCGTGCAGATCGTAGCGTTGTTGTTGGGCTTGATCGGGCGGTCCTTCAATAAAACTCAGACCGTGATCGCGTAGTGCCTGCAGGGTTGCTCCCCGTGCGATGGCACTAAGCTGTACTTCACCGCGTGCCGCCAGTCGGGCGGCCAGAAGGCCCCCGATGGCACCCAGACCATAAATACATACTTTCATAGCTGCCTTTAATTTTTGTAAGAAGGATCGCGCCGGTCAATCTGGCGTATCAGTGCTGTAAAAATGTCATCGCCTGCGCCATGGCGCGGATCGAATTGCAGGGCTTCAGCACTGCATTTTTGCTGAATCTGCCTGGAAATGATCCGGGTCGGCCCAAGGGCCGCACCCATGACCTGAATTTCACAGGCACGCTGCAAAGTCCAGAGTGTGGCGAAGGCCATGGGTAGGGTGATGCCCCAACTGAGCAAGCCATGGTTGCGCAGAATAACAGCCGGTTTATTGCCGATAGACTGACCCAGGCGGGGGGCTTCTTCGGCATGCAGCGTGATGCCCTCAAAATCATGGTAGGCCACACGATCATACAGCTGTGCTGAGTAAAAGTTGTCAGGCGACAAACCGCTATCGGCACAGGCAACCGCACAGCCTGCCGTTGTGTGGGTATGCATGATGCAATGCGCATCCGGTATTTGCTTGTGGATGGCCGAATGCAGGGTGAAGCCTGCCGGATTGATGGGGTATTCGCTATCCTGCAGGATATTCCCGTTGATATCAATCTTAACCAGATTTGAGGCAGTGACCTCGTTGAAATACAGGCCAAACGGATTGATCAGGAAATGCTGTTCTGGCCCCGGTATCCGCAGCGTAATGTGGTTATAGATCATTTCGGTCCAGCCCAGCATGTCGAAAATGCGGTAGCAGGCAGCGAGTTGGACACGAAGCGCTTGTTCGGTTTGTGCTTGTGCAGCCTTGGTCATTGTGAATCCGCTCCTTGGTAAGTCAGGCGATATGAGTGCAATGCTCAAAGAGTTTGCTTACCGGCTGGTTAGTGTCTAGCAACATCAATTTTTGGTAAAGCGCTTGCGTTGTTGGTGTGCCAAGTATTGGGTCTGCCAGACTCATGAATTTTTGCTGTACGGCTTCCTGCGTAGGCATATCATCGGGTTCGCCACGCGGTGCATATTGGAAATACCGCAGTGTTTCTCCCGAGTTCAGCTTAATCTCAACTACAGCAGAAAATGCGATGGGGAAGTTGGCCTCACATTCGGCATCTTCAAATACTTCAATACGCTCCATGAGTTTGAAAATTTCTGGATCAGCCAACGCCGGTTCATAGTCATCCCAACCCATGCGGCGGTGCTTAAGGGCAATCGCCATGCAAAGGTGGGTTGAAAACTGGCAGTCCACCACGTTTCGGGGTTTTCGGCGGCGTTCCTGAGGCTCGCCAACTACAAACACGCTGCGACGTGCCATGCCCACTCGCACGCTGGCCACATCGGCTGCCGTGAAAGCGTGTTGCTGCTGCAGGGCGGCCAAGGCATCCAGCGGCGCATGAATGCCACGGCAGCAAGGGTAGGGCTTGATACCGGACGCCATAATTTCCCATTTCTGGCCCAAATCCTGTACCGCCAGTGCGGGTTCCGGACGGGGCGAGTAGACATTGAAGAAACCTTCACGGCCTTCAAAGGCTTGTGTGGCACCGGTGTAACCCTGGCTGGCGAAGACGGCACTTGTCAGGCCGCCGGCAGCGGCATAGCCCACATGAAAGCGCTTGGTCCATGCCCCATTAACGGCAAACTGTCCGGTGCCCGCAGACTGGCTTAGTGCGGTACCGAAGGCATGGGCCATTTGGCTGGCATCAAGCCCCAGAATGTTGCCGCAGGCTGCTGCCGCGCCGAACACGCCAACGGTGGCAGAAGGATGAAAACCGCGTTCGGCGTGAGCCTGCGAAACGGCACCCAGAGCTACCCGGATCATTACCTCGTAACCGGCTACAATGCCGGTTAGCAATTTTTGCGTGGAGCAGCCGGCCATTTGTGCCGCAGCGAAAGCGGCCGCGATCACGGGCGCTCCCGGGTGTAGCTGAGCACGTGCATGGGTATCATCAAAGTCCATGCTGTGAGCAGTTGCGCCGGCCAGGTGGGCCGCTGCCTGGGGAGACCAGTGCCCATTGCTGCCCATGACGTATATAGAACCCCGATCACCCTCAAGGCAATGAAGGGCTTTCTTCATACTAAGCGTAGAGTCAAAATCTTGCGAACGGATAATGATCCCGCTCAGGTCCAGCACCAGTATTTTGGTGCGTTCGACTACCTCGGTGGGCAGGTCATGAAACGTCAGGTTAGCTGCGAAGGTCGCGAGCGTATCGGTTACGGCAGGCAGGTTCAGCGTGGTTTCAGGCTTATTCATACGACGGCTCCAACTGATGTTTCGGTGGTTTTTTCTTGTGCAGGAATGCCGCGACGCACGAATTTCGCAAAATCCGGCGACAATTGCATACTGTCAGGCAGGTTGACCCACATACGCAACAGGTAGCGTTTGCGCCCATCATCATAGTCAATGTAGTTTGTGCGGGCGTGCAAGGTCATGTAGTTGTTGATGATTTGAATATCACCGGGTTCTAGTTGCATGTCAATCCGCATGTCTTCGCGTATTGCCAGTTCATGCACATAGTCAATAGCGGCTTGTTGCAGCGCTGTCAGGGGAATACCGTGTTTTTGGGCACCCGTTTCAATGATTTTCTTGGCAAAGGCACAATTGACGCGACCGTTGTTGTATTCAAAGACAGGGATGCGTGTTTCAGTAACTTCATTAGGGTCACCGCTGGGGCCATAGCCACGATAGTCATGGTAGAAACCGTCGTAAAGCACTTCCAGATATTCGGGATGATGCTTGAGGATTTCGTTATGAATGGCCACTGAACTGGACAGGCTGCTAATACCGCCTTCCTTTGCTTTTTCAATGCACAGCAACATCACCACATCAGCCAGATCCGTGTGTGGATCCAGAATTTGATTGGTGGTGTTGTTGCGTCGGTTAGGGTCGTCGTTTTTCAGAGCCAAATCAGTGACTGGTGCCATTGTGTCACCTTTCACGTTGTGTGAAATGATCTGGCCAAGATGGGCGCCCAAACCCCAATAAAGGGTTCGGGTCTGTTCATTATCGTATTTATTCAAGGGCAAGCCGCGAATGACCACGAAGCCACGACCATGGCGGATCTGCTTGTCAATGTCAGCCAGTTTGGCAGATAAGCGGGGCAGGGGGAATTGTTCTTTGGTGAATTCGCCCCAGCGCAGCTCTTCACGTTTTACGTGTTCGCAGGCGTACTCCAGGTCTTCAATATCGGCGGCGTCCAGGTGATAGATCCAGGATGTATCATTTTGCAGGTCTGGGCCTTTCCAGGCCGTGGCATCAGTGACAAGTTCACGCAGGATGGGTTTGCTCATTTTTTCAGCTCCGGAATGATTGGATAAGGTGGCAGGCATGTCAGGAACGACGACATCAACAAGCGGCGCAAATTGTTGGCCGCCGAACAGGTCGGTGTCTTCGGGGGAACCCGAGGTTACTGGGCGAGGAATGGTGATTTTGATGGCGTTGGCGGGGTCGTAGTGAAACAGCTTGACGACTTCAGCAGGCACCTTAAAGGTGCGGGCCATCAGTTCAACGGAAAGCACGCCGCTATTGGCGACATGACGGTAGGTTTCGACATCGGGAAACATAATGTCAACGGTCAGCAGGAAGGGGCCAGCGTTTTTGGTGCGTATAAGTTTGGCAAAGTCGCGTAATAGGGCCATGATCAGATCTCCTCGTAGCGGATACGGTGTAGTTCAAGCGGGTGGTCAAGTTCCACCACATGATTGAGTACGAATTGGTAGGCTGGGTCTAAATTCCAGAAATGTGGGGCGATCGGAAAGGCCAGATTGGAAACCAGGCCTTGCCATTCGGGGACCGTGTGGTGCAGTACCATGTGAGCCGCTTGACCCGCGATGGCATAAGCAACTTCCTGGGTCTCGGCTTGGCTAACCATCAACACGCCGACCTCGGTGGGTGTCTGGCCCAGGGTGGGTTCACGTGAGCCAAGTACACCGCTGTGGCCGTATAGTTTGAAATCAATGCGGTATTTGCCCGCCATCGATTCGCCATAAACCGCATCAATGTTGTTGCGGATGGAGTCTTGCAAACCACCAAACCAACTGTCGAATTGACCCAGGATCATCGGGTCGCGTACGCCACCTAATACCATGGCGCGATAACCGGTTTTTTTTGCGCCTTCCAGTTTCACGGTATACGGCTCAGGATGAAAAGCACTGCCTGAAACCCTGACGGTGCGTTCGCTTGAGGACTCGTAACGGGCATGAGTCAGGTCCATCACGCCGCCGGGTTCGCGCATCATGTAGGGATCGCCGGTTTCGTATAGGGCGTGCGCGGCAACGCTTAGTGGAGAGCAGCTTTGGGTAGGGCTGACCGGCTCAAGCTCAAAATAATCATCGGTGATCGTGCAAATCATGCCTTCGGGTTTTTCCATGCTGATTACAGCTGCCCCCCCACACTCCATGATTTTGGCTGCGTGCCAGCACAGACCGGGTGGGAAACCTTGGGCGACGGGAATGGCTGCAAAAATAGCGGCATCTGTCGAGCGGCCGGCCAGGATCACTTGGGCGCCATTAGCGAGTGCCTCCTGATAGGCTTCAGCGCCCATCATCGCCACGATATGATCCGTGTCGCGCAGGGTGTCTTCGTCAATTTCCGGCGCTGGATCCAGTGCACGGAATTTTCCTTCCCGGTATTTTTGCAGGAGTAGTTCGCGATCAGGTTCAGACTCAATGATGGCGGTTTTGAAATTCAGGTTCTCCTCGCGTGCAATTTCCTGCACGATCTCCCAAACCCAGTTAAGGTTCCAGTCCCCTCCGCTGCCTCCGCAGGAGCCAATCATGAGTGGGATATCCACTTGGCGGGCGCCTTTGATCAGAATGCGCAAATCGCGTTTGACAGCGCCATGTGAGAAGAAGGGTTTGTTACCCCCCAGATTGGCTGGGCCACCGTCTGTTGAGCCGGCATCACATCCAATGAAAGCCAGATCTGGACTGAGTGCCGCCATGAAGTGGTCTTCGGAAAATCCCACGCCAAGTACACCGGTCGGGGATAGATATTTAATTTTTTTCGTCATGAATTAGGTATCCATTCAATATCTTTTGTTAATGAGAAAATAAAAAAAAGTGCTCACATTACCCGTGAAAGGAACGTGCGCAATCTGTCTGTTTTAGGGTCGGCCAGGGTGCTGCGCGCATCGCCTTGTTCAACGACACGACCGTTTTCCATGAAAATCACCCGGTCGGCCGCTTCGCGGGCAAAGCCGATTTCATGGGTAACTACCACCATTGTTTTCCCGGCTTTAGCCAGGTCGGTTACCACTTTCAGAACCTCACCAACCAGTTCAGGGTCAAGGGCGCTGGTGGGCTCGTCAAATAGCAATACTTTGGGGCGCATGGCCAGTGCCCGGGCAATCGCAACCCGCTGTTGCTGACCGCCCGATAACTGGGGTGGGTAAGCATCAATCCTGTGGGATAACCCCACCCGTTCAAGCAGGTGTTCAGCCAGTTTCCGGGCATCGGCAACACTGTCGCCCAGTACCCGTGTTGGGCCTTCCATGATGTTCTCTGCAACGGTCATGTGCGGAAACAGTACGAATTGCTGAAATACCATGCCCAGCTCACGACGCTGTCGCGCTACCGCCTTTGCATTGAGCGCCAGCAACTGGTTTTTATGACGACGAAAGCCCAATAGCTCATCGTCCAGGTAAATAGCTCCGCCTTCAAGAGACTCAAGCTGATGCATGCATCGGATTAAGGTGGATTTTCCGGAACCGGATGGTCCGATGATGGCCACGACTTCGCCTTCGTGAACATCAAGGCTGACATTATCAAGGGCGACATAACGGCCATAGTGTTTCGTGACGTTTTCGGCCCTGAGCACTTTGCGTTTTGGGCTTTGTGAAGACGATTCAGTCATTTTCAATGTTTCCTCAGGCGGTGGTTGTTTCGGCAGTGATGACTGCCGTTCGTTGGTGTCCCTTGGAGTAATGCTTTTCCAGGCGGGACTGGATGAGGTACAGGCAGGAAATTACGACCAGATACCAGAAGACGGCAACCATGAGCAGCGGCACGATTTCGTAGGTACGGTTGTAAATGGTCTGTACGGCGAAGAGTAAGTCGTTCATGGCAATGACGGATACCAATGCGGTGGCCTTGGCCATGCTGATAACCTGGTTGCCGGTAGGTGGAATGATGAAGCGCATGGCCTGGGGCACGATGATGCGAAAAAATGACTGGGCTGGTGTCATGCCGATGGCCTTGGCGGCATCGTGCTGACGTTGATCCACAGATAACAGACCGGCGCGCATGATTTCCGCCATATAGGCACCTTCCGCCAGACTTAGGCCCAGGACGGCTGCGGTGAAAGGGTTGATCAAGTCAATGGTGCGCCATTCGACCCAAGGTTCACCAAAGGGCAGGCCGATTGAAACGATAGGTAGCAGATAGGCCAGGTTGTACCAGAACAGTAATTGGATCATGAGTGGTGTGGCGCGAAAAGCCCAAAGATAAACGTTGGCGGCGCGTCTGCCAGGCCCGTAATCGCTCATGAGCAGTAAGGCGGCAATGGTTCCCACCAGCACGCCTCCCACCATACTGATCACTGTTAATGCCAGCGTGACGCCCAACCCTTCCAGAATGGCAGGCGCAAACAGATAGTTCCAAACGACGGGCCATTCGAAGCGCGGGTTACTGATTAAAAACCAGACTAACCAGGCGGCAATGAGGACTAAGGCGATGGTGCCCAGCCGCCGTGACAGACTGGCAGGGTAAATGGCTTTGGAAACATCATCCACGCAATTTTTCGGTGTGGGGGGTGTAGAAGGCACAGCGGATACTGCGCTAGAAGTTATGGATAGGTTAGTCATGATTATGCCTGGCTCATCGTTTATTTGAGTTCGGGTTTAACTGGATGAGGTCAATGTTCGCCGGAGCCAGACCCCAGTTATCAAGAATTTTCTGGTATTCACCGTTATCGACCAGATTTTGCATGGCAGTGACCATCACGGGTGACAGCGGAGAGTTGTTTTTAAGTATCATACCCAGTCGCAGTGTGGTCATTGTATTGGTTTCGTCTGTTTGTGCCGTATATTCGCCTGGACGGGTTTTAAGCAAGTGGAGCGCTGCGGCATACTGCATTGAAAAGGCGTCGGCACGGCCGGACTGGGCAGCAAGCAGGGTGGAGTTCTGGTCTGGCATGACGATTTGTTGCGTTTTTTTAAGACCTGCTTTTTCGCACATGCTATCCATGATTTCTACTTCACGAATGGCGGCAGACCCAGACATGACAGAAATACGACGACCACAGAGATCCAGGATTTTTTCTGTTTTCAATCCGTGTTGAGTGGGTAGAATGAAAGCGGGCTTGCTCAGGAGCCAGGGGATAACGTCATAGCGTTTTTCGCGTTCTGCTGTCGCGAGCGCTGGACCGAAGGAAATATCGTAGCGGCCGGTGTCAACACCTGTGAAAATAGCGGGTCCATTGGCAACAACGGTGGTTTCAAAGGGTACGCCCAGCTGTTTTTGCAGTGCCTGCATCAGTTCCACTTCAAGGCCTTTCAGCGTGCGGCCATCTTCAGCGGTAATGCGGTAGGGGGGTAACTGGTCGCCAGCTACGTGTATTTTGCCGGCTTTTTTGACGGCTTCAGGCAGTTCCTTGTATAAAGGGGCTGATGAGTTTGCATGGGCAGTCAGTGCATAGCCTGCGGTTAGCAAGCTGGATGTTGCCAGTACCACTTGTCTTAGCAAGCGCTTTTTCATGAAGGAACGAAGCATGGTTTGTCTCCTGGATAAACAACGGATTGTTTGATATATATCATTTAAATTATTATCAATAACAATTATTATCGATATCTTTTGTTATTGATATAAGTAAAATCCCTAGATGTGCAAAAAAGCGTATTTTTTCAGTGAGAGGTGTCAGCTTTTTTGTCGCGATCGGGTAATATGTAAAATGTAAATATTACAGATTTTGATTAAGGGTGATTACTATGTCTGGTATACAAACAACAATCTCCCAATTTCTATAAAAAATATTATGAGTCAATCCACTAAACTGGCGCGCGTTTCGTCACAAACCAGGCCTCGAGACGAGGATAACGCTGTTTCCAAGGCGCATACCACCACAATCAGGCGTCCTTCATTAACGCCCGAAATGGTGGGTTTTCGTTTGCTTAAACTCACCAACCTGCTGACCCGGCCGTTTTTCGGCAATTTTGCCAAACAGCATGCCCTGACGCTTAACGAATGGCGCACCATCGTTGTACTGGCCAATCGTCCAGGTATTGCATCGCAAGATATCGCTGCACTAACGGGTCTGCATCCCATGAATATTAGTCGTGCCGTGACAGGTCTGCGTAATGCAGGTCGTGTGCGTGACGAGCGTGATCCCGACAATCATCGGCGATCCCTGCTTTGGTTAACTGATTCCGGGCAACAGACTTTTCGTGAAATTGCGCCTCATTCCGAGCAACAGGCGGCCTTTCTGCTTGAGCCATTCACCGAAGAAGAACTGCAACAACTGGCGACGATGGTTGACAAGCTCGTAAAACGAGCTGAAGAATTCACAGAGGGCGAGTGAGAAGGGAGGCGATTGGATACACTAACCCTCTGAATGGGTGTAATGATAGAAGGCTCACACCGTTTTATTTACAGGTTCCATTATCACGGCAATCATCTTGTTTTTGCTTAACTATTATTTTTAGATTCAATTAATAATTGCTGTTCTTCCAACATGGATTCGATTTTTAAGGAAATGTCCTGAAGTGGCAGGATAAACTTTACTTCTGCTTCTTTTTTACTCATGGCTTTTGTCAGGTAAACGACATTTAAACAGCCCAGCACACGTGCTCTATGAATAATGGGAACTGCAATAGCACTAATTTTTTGTTGATCGGACCAATCACTTCGATTCCACGCAAAACCGGCATCTCTTACACTTCTTATTAAATTTTTTATATAAACAGTATCATTTGCAAGGGCTGCCTGTGCTTCTCCGGCACTTCCCGAACGTAATAAGCTTAAAATATTTTCTTGTTCTGAATCATTAATATTGGCAAAATATGCCCGTCCGGCCGAAGTCAGCAGCATGGGAAGGCGTCTGCCCACCATTGCCCGATGAAACGATAAAGGGCTGTAACGGTGCGTGGTTTCGCGAATAATCATTTCACTGCCGTCCGAAGTGGTTAAGTCTGACGGCCATACGATGCGCTGCATCAGTTCGCCCATTAGCGGTGCGGCCATAGAGGAAATCCATTCATCATCAGTGAAGCCTTCACTTAATTCACGTACTTTTATCGTTAAACGGTAAGTGTCATCCGAGTCGCTGCGCCTGACCAGTCCCTCGGTCATCAGGGTTTCCAGTAAACGTCTTACCGTTGTGCGATGCAGCCCGACCATTTGGCTAAGCTGTTGCGATGAGGCGTGGCCACTTTGCATTTGGTTCAATGCCTTCAGGATGGCAAGTCCGCGCGAAAGTCCGCGTACATGGGCATAGTTTGTTGTTTTGTCAGTCATTGTTAAGTCTTCTAATAAATACGTGCGTGCACTCCTTGCACATATTGGATATTTTTTTTCTGTAAAGTGCCTATTCCCTTAGACTTGATTCATATCAAATTTAAAACAAATAAGGAGCAAGTGATGACAATGGCCAATAATATATCACCCGACGGGTTTCAAAGTGTTTGGGCTGATTTGTGTGGTGTTTCATTTACGCAGGGCTGGTTGGATGCAAACGGTATTTCTACCCGTTTTTTGCATGCGGGACAAGAGGATAAACCCGCTCTCATCATGTTGCATGGTGTGGGTGGGCATGCCGAGGCCTATGTGCGTAACTTGAAGGCGCATGCTGAACACTTTAATGTATGGGCCATCGATATGATTGGCCATGGCTGGACCGATAAACCGGCGGGTGCCCGTGAGATTTCCCAATATGTTGATCATGTCCTGAAAGTAATGGATAAGCTGGGTATTGAAAAAGCGTCCTTTACCGGTGAGTCGCTGGGTGGTTGGGTCGCTGCGCGTTTGGCCATTGATTATCCTGAACGGGTGGAGCGCCTGGTGTTAAATACGGCGGGTGGTTCGCAGGCTGATCCGGTGGTGATGGAACGCCTGAAGTCTTTATCGATGCGTGCGGTTGAAGAACCGTCATGGGAGTTTATCAAAGCCCGGCTTGAATGGTTAATGGCCGATAAAAGCAAAGTGAACGATGATCTTGTGGCCACCCGTCAGGCCATTTACGCACAGCCCGGCATGATTGAGGCCCAGCGTGGCAATATGGCGCTTCAGGAAATGGAGATCCGCCAGCGCAATATCTTACGGGCAGAAGATTATGGCCGTATCAAAGCACCCGCATTGGTGCTGTGGACATCAGACGATCCGACTGCAGATGTATCGGAAGGGCGTCGTATGGCCTCTATGATTCCAGGTGCTTTGTTTACGGTGATGGACGGGTGTGGGCATTGGCCCCAGTTTGAAGATGCGCAAACTTTTAACCGTATTCATGTGAATTTTCTTTTAGGTAAAGAAGTTCCCGAGGCATCTACAGTCTAATTTAAACAAAAAAAGTAAATATAAAAAAGTCTGGAGGAGATATGACTAATGTCATTGAGGTGGCAGGGGATTCCGTTCGCCCTGAACAATTATCGGCTGACGTTGCTATTATTGGTGCAGGCCCCGTAGGATTGATGATTGCCAATATTTTAGGCGCTCAGGGCGTAAGCGTCATCCTTATCGAAAAGCTCGATACGATTATTGATTATCCACGCGCTATCGGTCTGGATGATGAAGCGTTGCGAGTGTTCCAGTCGGTGGGATTGGCAGATGATCTTATGCCGCATATTACCCCTTTTCACTGGATGCGTTTTATAACGCCGCGGGGGCGCTGTTTTGCTTCTATTGAGCCCCGTACCGAAGAGTTTGGCTGGTCACGCCGAAATGCTTTTCACCAGCCTTTGGCAGATCGTATTTTGCATCAGGGGTTAAGCCGTTTTCCTAATGTTAAGGTCATGTTTGAGCAGACGGTTTCCAGTTTTATCCAGGACGAACAAGGCGTTACGCTTAGCCTGGAAAGTAATGATGGCGTAAAAAGGGCGGTTAGGGCTTCTTACATGGTAGGAGCCGATGGCGGTAATAGTTTTGTCCGCCGCACCTTGAACATACCTTTTGAGGGAAGAACAAAGGCAAATCAATGGATTGTTCTTGATGTTCGTAATGATCCGGTTGGTACGCCAAATATTTATTTATATTGTGATCCAGAACGGCCCTATGTTTCTGCTGCTTTGCCGCATGGCGTGCGCCGTTTTGAATTTATGGTGATGCCGGGAGAAACTGAAGAATCATTTGATAACCCGGAAAAACTGGCCGAACTGGTCAGGAAAGTAGTGACTGATCCAGATAACGTGGATTACATCCGTAAACGTATTTATACGCATAATGCCCGTCTTGCTGTCCATTTCAGGGTGAACCGTATTTTGTTGGCGGGTGATGCCGCCCATATCATGCCAGTCTGGCAGGGGCAGGGTTATAACAGCGGTATTCGTGATGCCAGTAATTTGGGCTGGAAGTTGGCGATGGTTATTAAAGGCACCGCTGCTGAATCACTACTGGATACCTATGGCACAGAGCGTCGTAACCATGCACGCTCAATGATTCATCTTTCTGAAGTAGCGGGAGATATTTTTGCTCCCCCAAGTAAGTTTGGTGCCAATTTGCGTGATGGGCTGACGCGTTTGCTAAATGCTATTCCGCCCGTTAAACGCTATGTGGTTGAAATGCGTTTTAAACCGATGCCCCGTTATGAGTCAGGCGTGGTGTTGCTGCCTGAGCCCAAACCCCACGGTAAATTGGCCCGCTGGCTTGAACGACGGGGTAATTCCGCACTTGGAAGAATGCTGGGCTTGATGAGCGAGAAACGTGATTCCGTACTGGGTCGTTTGGTGCATGGCCGGGATCCTTTGGGTAACTCCCCGGTGGGACGCATGTTTATCCAGCCTTTTGTCCGTACTCAAGACGGTCAGCTTGTCCGGTTTGACGAGGTTATCGGAAACCGCTTTGCCATTGTTTCCTGGGGTACAGACCCAACCTTCGGTTTGACTGATCAGGCTCGGGCAGTATGGCAAAAAATGGGCGCCTGTTTTGTGATTGTAAAACCGGAGTCTCAACTGGCTTTTTCTGATGATGTGCCTGAAGACCTTATTGCGGTGGGTGACTCAACAGGAAAAATAAAGGATTGGTTTGGAAATATGCCTGATTCGGTTTTATTGTTACGCCCTGACCGTTTTATTGCCGGCATGTGTTCACCACAGGAGGTATCCGCATCTATTTTGACTTTAGGTAAAAAATTGGCCTTGACCGAAACCGTTTGTTCGGCGCAGGAAATTAACAATATCAAGAGTAATGCAGCATAGATTGCGGCAGGAGTTTATATGACAATTATTTTGGAGTGTTTATCTCACACCCCTTTGCAGGGCTATCATGATCCTGCGCCCGAGATTCTGGCCGAGGTGGAAGCATTGCAGGCTGCCATGAAAAAAAGGGTACAGGCTTTTGATCCCGAATTGGTCGTTGTGTTTGCGCCTGATCATTACAATGGTTTTTTCTATGATGTCATGCCGCAGTTTTGTATTGGTCTTGATGCAACATCCATTGGCGATTATAAAAGTATGGCGGGGCCGCTTGATGTCCCCAGGGACATTGCGCTGGCAATGAGCGAGGCGGTACTTGCGGCGGATATTGATGTTGCGTTGTCATACCGCATGCAGGTTGATCATGGGTTTGCCCAGGCACTTGAGGTCCTTTTGGGTGGTTTGGACAATTACCCGGTGATACCCGTATTCATTAACTCTGTGGCTCCTCCGATGGCCAGTTGTCGGCGTTCGCGCTTATTGGGGGATGCGATTGGCCGTTTCCTTTCCGGTTTGAATAAACGCGTGCTGCTTGTCGGTTCGGGCGGGATTTCTCATGAGCCCCCGGTTCCTGAAATCGCCAATGCTTGCGCCGAGGTTGCCGAGCGCCTGATAGCCGGACGCAATCCCACCCCCCAGGCCCGTGCCGCGCGACAGGAGCGCACGATTTCCGCCGCCAGACAGTTTACGTCTGGTGACAGCAGCCTGCGGTCTCTTAACCCTGAGTGGGACAGGAGTTTTTTAGATATTCTTGCCCGTGGAGACTGGATGGCCATTGATGACATGAGCAATGACTCAATTACCGAACAGGGAGGCAAGTCTGCCCATGAAATTCGCTCGTGGGTCGCTGCCTTTGCCGCTTTAAATGCCCATGGCCCTTATAAAGCATCTCTTGATTATTACCGTCCTATTCCCGAGTGGATTGCCGGTTTTGCCACTATGCAGGCACAGTCTTTGAGATCTGTTGAAAGTGTCGCAGCATAAATCAAATACGAAGGATATTAAATGACTGATTTGAAAGTATTAAAAAATATTGCGGACTGTCTGCTTAACGCTGAAAAAACAGGGGTGGCGGTGAGTCCTGTCAGGAACTTGCTCACGCCGGGAAATGAGGACGATGCTTACGAAATTCAGAAAATCAATGTGGCGGCAGGACGAGCGCAGGGACGCCGTGTGGTGGGTAGAAAAATAGGCTTGACCTCGCTTGCCGTACAGCGTCAGCTTGGCGTGAATCAGCCTGATTTTGGTACTTTGTTTGCCGATATGGTATTTGGCAGCAATGAGCCCATTGCCTATGAAAGGACGATGCAGCCAAAAGTTGAAGCGGAAATTGCCCTGGTTCTTAAGCATGACCTGACGGCAGCAGACGCGACACTGATTGATGTGCTGGGGGCGGTTGATTATGTACTGCCTGCCATTGAAGTGGTGGGGAGTCGAATCAAAAACTGGGATATTTCTTATGTGGATACGGTTGCTGACAATGCTTCCAGCGGCTTGGTGGTGATTGGTGCCGTACCGGTTTCTTTAATAGGCCTGGATCTTGGAACGGTAAAAATGGAGATGTTTCTGGATGGGGTATCTGTATCGGTAGGGCAGGGTTCGGATTGTCTGGGGCATCCGCTCAATGCAGCGGTATGGCTGGCCCGTAAATTAGTGTCATTAGGAGAGCCGTTGCGTGCGGGCGATCTGATTTTAACCGGCGCATTGGGCCCCATGGTTGCAGTTGAGCCCGGGCAGCGTTATGAAGCAAGAATTAGCGGTGTGGGTACAGTGTGCGCCTTTTTTTCTGAAAAATAAAAATACTTTAAGTTTTATTTATAAATAATACGGAGACAACTATGTTTTTAAAAAAAACCGCTTTGCTTGGCGCACTATTTACTGCTTGTATGGCAGTTGCCACGCCCTCAATAGCACAAACTTATCCTGATCAGCCTATTACCATGGTCCTTCCATTTCCAGCGGGTGGTGTGACCGATGTGGTTGCCCGTTTAATTGCACAGGAAATGCAGGAAAGCCTGCAACAGCCCGTTATTGTTGAAAACAGGCCAGGAGGAGGAGGGCAAATAGCAGCGCATAGGGTCAAAAGCGGCAAAGCTGATGGTCATATGATTTTTGTAGCTGCAACAGAAATGTTTGCTATTAATCCAACGCTTTATAAGGATTTTTCATTTGATCCGATTGCTGATTTTCAGCCGGTAACAACGTTGGTCAAGTCGCCTTTGGTTTTGGTGGTTCCACAGGACAGTCCGATTAACTCTGTCAATGAGTTAATCGCCCATTCAAAAAATAATGTCCAAGGGATTGACTATGCTTCACAGGGCATAGGTTCAATTGGCCATTTGCTGGGTGGATTGTTTATAGAAAAAACCGGTGCAAAATTAGTGCACGTTCCCTATCGTGGATCTTCTCCTGCTTTGCAGGATGTGATGAGTGGTCGTGTGGCAATGATGTTTGATCCTATTATTACGACATCACCGCTTATAAACGGAGGAAAGCTAAAGCCATTGGCGATTGCATCAGATAAGCGTTCTGCATTATTACCCGACGTGCCTACATTGGCTGAATTGGGTGTTGATGGTGTAGATGCTGGAGTATGGTTTGGTATTGTTGTAAAAAAAGGAACGCCTGAGCCTATTGTTGAGCGTTTGAATCAGGAAATTGTAAAAGCAATGGAATCGTCAAAGGTGAGCCAGCGTTTTACAGAGCAGGGGTTGGAGCCGATTCCAATGACATCAAAACAATTTGGTCAATATCTTGAACGTGAAAATACACAATGGATTCCACTGGTTAAGGCCAGTGGGGCAAGAGTTGAATAATGTATTTCATGGATGAGCAGCATAAGGAGAAGCACGATGAGTAAAAAGCTGAAAGCCGCTATTATCGGTTCGGGTAATATTGGTACTGATTTGATGATTAAAATTTTGCGTCATGGCAAATATATAGAAATGGGGGCCATGGTGGGTATTGACAGCGCATCGGATGGTCTTGCCCGTGCAGGCCGTTTAGGCGTGGCTACAACCCATGAAGGCGTGGAGGGGCTGTCCCGTCTGCCGGTGTTTGACAGTATTGATATTGTTTTTGACGCGACCAGTGCCGGTGCACACCTTAAAAACGACAAATTCTTACGCGAATTGCGGCCGGAATTAAGAATGATTGATTTGACACCGGCTGCCATCGGACCCTATTGTGTACCGGTGGTTAACGGCCAGGCACATCTTGATGCACTGAATGTGAATATGGTGACGTGTGGTGGACAGGCGACGATTCCGATGGTTGCAGCCGTCTCTCGTATTGTTCCTGTCATGTATGCTGAAATTGTTGCCAGTATTTCAAGTAAAAGCGCCGGTCCGGGCACACGGGCCAATATTGATGAGTTTACCGAAACCACTTCTACCGCGATTAAGGCGGTAGGCGGGGCTCAGCAAGGAAAGGCCATTATTGTTTTAAATCCGGCTGAGCCACCGCTTATCATGAGAGACACCGTTTATTGTTTGAGCGAGTCGGGCGATGAGGACGCCATAGAGGAATCAATAGCTCAAATGGTTGGCGACGTACAGCAATATGTACCTGGCTATCGTTTAAAACAGAAGGTACAGTTTGAACGTATTTCTGAAAAACATCCGTTAAATATACCTGCTGTTGGTCGTGTGAGTGGCTTAAAAACGTCTATTTTCCTGGAGGTTGAGGGGGCGGCCCATTACCTTCCTGCCTACGCGGGAAATCTTGACATTATGACCAGTGCAGCCTTAATAACTGCCGAAAAGATGGCCGCACGGATTATTAATCAATCAGAAGTCAGTATTTGACTGCACGCGCTTAAAAGGAACACTGAGTAATGAAAGATAATAAAAAGCTTTATATTTCTGACGTGACTTTGCGTGACGGCAATCATGCTATCCGTCACCAATATTCGATAGGGCAGGTTAGGCAAATTGTTAAGGCGCTTGATGATGCCAGGGTAGATTCTATTGAGGTTGCACATGGTGACGGTTTGCAAGGATCGTCATTTAACTATGGTTTTGGCGCACATACCGATCTTGAATGGATTGCGGCTGCAGCCGAAACGGCCAAGCATGCAAAAATTGCCACTTTGCTTTTGCCCGGTATAGGGACCATACATGATTTGCGTGCTGCCTATGATGCCGGTGCGCGGGTGGTGCGCGTAGCGACACATTGTACCGAAGCTGATATTTCAAGGCAGCATATTGCCTATGCCCGTGAACTTGGCATGAATGCCGTTGGCTTTTTAATGATGAGTCATCTAACAAGCCCCGGGGAACTGGCTAAACAAGCCAAATTGATGGAATCGTACGGTGCCACTTGTATTTACGTTGTGGATTCAGGTGGCGCTTTGAGTATGGATGGGGTCAGGGACAGGTTTCGGGCCTTTAAGGATACGTTGGATCCAAACACTGAAACGGGTATTCATGCCCATCATAATCTTAGTTTGGGTGTTGCCAATAGTATTGTTGCAGTTGAAGAAGGGTGTGACCGGGTGGATGCCAGTTTAGCCGGCATGGGCGCGGGTGCGGGAAATGCACCACTGGAAGTTTTTATTGCCGCTGCCGATCGCCTGGGATGGAATCATGGCTGTGATTTATACAAGCTGATGGACGCGGCAGATGATTTGGTTCGTCCTTTGCAGGACCGCCCGGTGCGTGTTGATCGGGAAACACTGGCCTTGGGTTATGCGGGGGTCTACTCCAGCTTTTTACGGCATGCAGAAGCTGCGGCACAACGCTATGGGTTAAAAACGGTTGATATTTTGGTTGAACTGGGCCGCCGTAGAATGGTGGGGGGGCAGGAAGATATGATTGTTGATGTTGCGCTGGATTTGCTGGCGGCCGAAAAGTAAATTTTTTTCCATCTCATTCTCACGCTCCTGCGTGAGAATGAGTAGCCACGTAAACTTACCCTAAAAAGGCACAAGCCAAAACCAGAGATTTCTGCCATTATCATCTTTGATGGAGGAAATCATAAAACGATCTACATTTTCTTGTACTCGCATTAAATACTCCCGATACGATGGCACAAACAGCTTACTTGATTAGGGGTGTTTGTTAGGATTGCTCCCGTGCGGAGCATGGTAGTGGTGCTCTGCGTGAGAATGTATACAGGGTGTGAAGAGTTTGAATAAAAAAACATATCATTAAAATATAAAAAGACTGTAATATCAGTCCTTAAATAATATAAGGACTGATATTACAGTCTTTTTATACAAACAATTGATATAATAAGAACAGAAAAACCTTATAATCCCCAAACACCTTTTGGGCATTCCACCATGAAATATAACGAAATTCCCCGGACCTCTACAGCAAGGCTTGATGAAGCGTCCCGCTTAGGGCAACAACTGCAGGTTTTACGCAAGGCGGTTGGCATGACTCAAAAAGAAGCTGCCATCCGCTCCGGTTTATCCCGCTCAACTGCTGTACTGATAGAAGCCGGAGACGAACGTCGCACGCTTACGCAAATACTGCGTTATTTAGACGCTATTTCCCCCCAAACCAGCCTTTTGGACTTGCTGCAGGAAAATGTTGAAGCAATCAAAAACATGAACGCAAACAATATTCCGCAACGAGTCCATAAGCCTCGTACTGCGCTCCCCTCTTCTTTAAGCAATCAATCGGCTCCAAGTGATAAATATGACTTCTAAACGTCACCCTTATTTTCACCCTCCAAAAGAAGCGGCTGTTTTTGCGCATATTGCTGGCGGATTAAATGGAAAAACAAATGGCTTCGTTCCTGCCGGAATGCTAGAAAACCTGAATGCTGACACACCGCCCACATTTACCTACGGCAAAAGGTATATTGAACGCAAAAATGCAATTGAAGTAGATCCCCGGGCGCTACCGTTAATAAATGAAACGGGGGGGATAAAAAGACATGTTTTACCAGATCTGATGGAATTTGGGGGTATTCGTGATGCTGCGCCAGATGCCTGGGGGCGCCGGGTTATTGAAAACAAGCTTAATGTAAGAACAGGCGTCCTTCCAGAAATTGCTTACTTACTGGAAGCCGGTAGCGATCGGGTGGGTGCTTTAGATGTACGAAAAACATTACAAGATACTGAAAATACACCATTAAACCAAGAGGTTGAGTTAAACAGATTGCTTGAGGTCGCTGACAAAATAGAAAATAATGAGCCAGTGCCCGAGCATTTGTTTCAATACTTCAATGGTTTGGGTTCTGCAGGTGGGGCAAGGCCAAAAGCAACCGTTAGGGATGAAAATGGGATTTTATGGTTAGCTAAATTTCCTTCAAAAGGAGACAGGGCATGTAATGCTGTACTTGAAGGTGGCACATTGGAGCTGGCTCGGGCCATTGGCTTACGGGTGCCTCCTATTAAAATTCAAGAGGTTGGTGATAAACGGGTTTTGCTTATTCGACGTTTTGACCGTTATTGGGCAAAACCTGGTTTCATATTAGAGGCCGGAGAAGAAAGCTGGAATAGGGATCCTGATCATTTATCATCGAACATTGTTCTGGAGGAAGGGCGAATACCATTTTGTTCTGCCCTGACATTAATGGGGCTTAGCGAGCATGAAGCAAGAGCAAGCTCATATGATGCCATCTCTCAGGCAATTCGGGCACATGGCGCAATATCGTTTGTAGCCAGGGATGTTAAAGAAATATTCAAGCGAATGGTTTTTAATATTTTTGCCAATAATAATGATGACCATTTGCGGAATCATGCTTTTATTTACGATGTGGCAGCCAAAGGATGGCGATTAAGTCCTTTATATGATGTATTACCTATGAATGTAATAGCCCAGGAACGTTATCTACACCTTGAAATTGGAGAGTATGGCCGAGTTGCTACGCTGGATAATGCTTTGTCTCGCTGGCCTGCTTTTTATAGCTGCCGTAAAGAAGCCGTAAAAGCCATTCAGACGATTTGGTTGTTTATGCGTGAATGGATGCCATACTTTGAAAATTTAAACGCTTCCGAGCTGGATATGGATTATTTAAAAGGTGCTTTTAGAAAGCTGGAAGATTTAGCCAGTGCAGAGTTAAGCAAAGAAATTCGTAATCATTAATGATAATCACATGAGCGGTTTTATCACTGTGGTCCGCTCATAACTGCCCCGGCCAGCGGCTAAATCCAAGTCCTGGGCCGCAGTGTCCAACTTTTTGGGGGCAGTTCACTCCCGCGTGGGAACACCCATAGAAACACAAGCCAATGTAAACCCCAACAACTTCACCAATTATCGTTTACTTGCAGTATAATCTCTGGCTTCGCAGGAGAGAGGGGCAGGCATAATGCGTGGCTCCCGCCGAAGGCGCAAACTCCCATAATCGCTCAGGCATCATTACTGCGAATCGTATTCGGAAGCGGCTGTTCCTTAACCAGGATAGTGCGCAGCCGTCACGCCAGCTGGAGAGCGGTTGCCGGGCAACCCACCGAAGGGGCAAGCAGTTTGTATCACTGCGTAAACTCTCAGGTAAAAGGACAGGGGGAGAGGCAGCATAAAACAACCAGGATTCAAAATTGCTTCTCTATATTTATATTATTGCCATTACCGCTGAAGCCATGTCGGGAGCGCTTGCCGCAGGCCGGCGCAATATGGACATGTTTGGCGTGGCTTTTGTGGCCTTCATTACCGCTTTGGGCGGCGGCACGGTACGTGACATGTTGCTGGGCAATTACCCGGTTACCTGGACCCAGCACCCCATGTATATCCATATCACGATTCTTGCCGGCCTGTTTACCATGGTCGTTGCCCGTTACATGCATCGCCTGCATTCCATCTTTCTGGTGCTTGACGCAATGGGATTAATTGCCTTTACCGTTATTGGCTGCAATGTGGCCCTGAAGCTGGAATATAGCACTACTGTTGTTATTATGGCGGGCATTACCACCGGTATTTTTGGGGGCATATTGCGAGATTTGTTATGTAACCGCACCCCCATGGTACTGCGAAAAGAACTGTATGCCAGTGTTTCACTGCTGGTTGCCATTTTGTATTTATGCCTGCGGCACTGGGGGGTTAGCCATGACATCAATTTACTGGCTTCATTCGGTTTTGGCCTTACATTGCGCCTGGCGGCCATTCGCTGGCGCTGGACTTTGCCGGTGTTTACCTATGCGCCAGGGCGCTGGAGCTAACCGGACTGTCCAGCAGGATTGAAAGTTAACAGTTTGTGTCCAGCAGCCCTTTATCTTTTCAATGGTTAGTTCTGGCTGGACATATAACGGCCTAGTGATCGGGTACATCATGCCTGAAATAGGCCGTTATTCATTGCCATTTCCTGCCAAATGGTACAAAATCACAGGGTTATAAATCTTTCGTGGTTTTTTATGTCGGCTGGTGATTTGCTCACGCACGTGCTTTTTCTTTTGCTGCTGATTATTATCAGTGGTTTCTTTTCCATTTCGGAAATTTCCCTGGCCGCCTCGCGCAAAATCAAACTTCGCCTTTTAGCCAACGACGGTATTGCCAAAGCGCAAGAGGTACTGGCCTTGCAGGAAAACCCCGGCAATTTTTTTACCGTGATCCAGATTGGGCAAAATGCCGTGGCGATTATGGCGGGTATTGTGGGTGAAAGCGCCTTGTCGCCTTATGTGGCCAATCTTATTTCGGTTATTTATAGCGGCCCCATGCTGGGTACCTTGTCTTTTTTGCTGTCCTTTTTGCTGGTCACGGCCTCGTTTGTGATGTTTTCAGACCTGATTCCCAAGCGCCTTGCCATGGCCCAGCCCGAAAAACAGGCCATGGCGGTGGTCAAACCCATGAAGTTTTGCATGTTGGTGTTTGCGCCCCTGGTATGGCTGTTCAGCAGTATGGCCAATCTCATTCTTCGTCTCATGAGGGTGCCGCAAGTGCGCGAAGAAGAAATTACCCGCGATGATATTGTGGCCCTGGCCGAAGCCGGTGCGCAAGGCGGTGGGGTCTTGCTGCAGGAACAATACATGATTCGCAACGTGTTTGAAATGGATTCGCGCATTGTGCCTTCGGCCATGACGCCGCGTGAAAGCATTGTGTATCTTTCCCTGAATGAAACAGAAGAAGACATCCGCCAGAAAATTGCCGAATTTCCGCATGGCAAATTTCCGGTATGCCAGGATACGCTAGACCATGTCATTGGTTATGTAGACTCCAAGGATATTTTGCCCCGTATCTTGCAAGGCAAGGATTTATCGCTTAGAACCGCACCCATTGTTCGCAAGGTGCTGGTACTGCCCGATACCCTGACCCTGTTCGAGGCACTTGAGCAGTTTCGGGCGGCCAAAGAAGACTTTAGCCTGGTGGTGAATGAATATGCACTCGTGGTGGGCCTGCTAAGCCTGCAAGACGTCATGAATACCGTGATGGGGGATTTGGTGGGTTCCCTGCAGGAAGAGTGGATCGTAAAACGCGATGACCATTCCTGGCTGGTAGACGGCATGACCCCCATCGAGGAAGTGATGGCCGCCCTTACCATTAAGGAGTTTGAGGGTTTTGAGAATAATTACGAAACCATGGCCGGGTTCATCATGTACAAGCTGCGTAAAGTGCCACGCCCCACCGACTTCGTCTTGTATGAAGGCTACAAGTTCGAAGTGGTGGATATTGACAACTACCGGATAGACCAGGTGCTGGTTACCCGGCATGATGAAGAAAAGCAAAACTTAACGGTTGACTGAATTAAATTAAAGGTATGGCTGCGTTGCGCTGCCGCTTTCTGGTGATGGCGATCAGCAAGGCCGCTGTTGCCATAATGCCTGCTGTCATGACAAACACGGCATTCATTCCATACAGGTTGGCCACCATGCCGCCGGCAAGTGGGCCCAATACCATGCCAAGATATTGGGCAGAGGTTGAATAACCTAATACGGTGCCGGCAATATGGCCCGATACGTTATGCCGGATCAGGGCAGTAATGGCCGGCATCAGGCCGCTTAAACCAATACCCATTAAAAACCGTAATACAATAAATTGCCAGTCAGCCCAGGCAAAGGCCTGTAAAAGCAGGGTCAGGGCGGTAAACAAAAAACAGGCAACCAGCACGCAAAGATGACCTTTCTGATCTCCCAGTCGGCCAATTCTGGCCGATCCCAGCAGGCTGCCAAAGGCAGTGACTGAAATGGCAATGCCCGCCAGCAGCGGAATGTTTTCCGTCAGGGTGTGAAGGTTGGCCATATACAAGGTGATGATGGGTTCAACCGAGTAATTGGCAAACATTAACAAAGAGGCACAGCCAAGCATTAACAGTACCAGGTTGCGACTGGGGGCGTTTTGCCAGAAACCATCGGTTTTTTTCATGGTTTGGCTGGCGCCCGCCTTGCGTTTGAAACGGGTCTCTTTAATTAAAAAAGCCGTTGCCAGAAAGGCAATGAAGATAACGCCGGCTGCCAGAAAAAAAGTATTTCTAATGCCAATATAAGCAGGTAGCAACCCACCCACCAATGGGCCCAGCAGGTTTCCCGCCAACATGCCGGCAGCATGGGTGCCTACAGCCCAGCCGGTATGTGCTTTGGGGGTTTGGGTGGCCACCAGAATCGTGGCGCCCGAGGCATAACCCCCTAAAATGCCAATCAACAGACGCAGGCCAAACAGCTCCTGCACATTGCCCACCATACCCATTAAGGCAATGCAAAAGGCCATCCCCAGGCTGGCACGGATCAGAATCGGCTTGCGGCCAAAATGGTCGGCAAATTTCCCCCAGACAGGGGCCATCAGGCCGGCGGTCAGGAAGGTGGCGCTAAAAGCATAACCCGACCAGCGAATAATGGCCTCGGGGTCGGTTTCTCCCAGTTGTTCAATGTAGATGGGCAGAAATGGCAGCACCAGCGTCATGGCCATGAGCGTTGTAAATGAACCGAATACGCACACGTACAGGTTGCGTTTCCAATGTTCTTCCTGGGTTTCTTCTTCTTGGATTGTTTGCACTTTAATGCCTTTTTTATGAATGAACGGGTTGCTATGGCTTTGTTCGCTTGAAGCGGTATTTATTATGCTGGGAAACAGGAATACTGAACAAGACCATTTCTTATACTGGTATTGAATGTACCTGATACTGGTAATGGTGGTGGTTTTTCGGTTTTCAACATAATTTTAGTAATTAGCTAAATCGCTTATCTCTCCGTTTGTAAATTAATGTTTTTGCTTTGATACCAATTTTAGTAATTACCCTTAAATACAAAATAATTTATGTGTGTGAAAATTAATTCACATGCAGGAATTTAATAATAGAGGGTATTTATGCATAAATGGATTGTTAAAGAAAACGAAATTGAAGGGTATAGCCCGGCCAACCATACGGGTACCGTCAACAAAAGACTAATCAGTCAGGAAACAGTTGGCGCAAAGCATATGGAAGTCCTGATCGGGACGATAGAAAAAAACCAGGGTGCATTACCGCATGCTCATCCTGAGCTTGAGCAGGTATGTTATCTACTTTCTGGCAGTGCCGATGTGGAAATGGATGGAGAAAAAGGGAAGCTGGAGCCAGGTAATTGCTGTTATTTCCCTCCTTATAAAAAACACATTTTTACCGTCACAAGCGAAGAGCCTGCCAGAGTTCTTATTATTTACTCACCCCCCTACGAAGAAAAACCGGAAAGAGTCATTCGTTAGGCAATGGCTGGATAAAACCAAATTAAAAGTCAAAGGAGACAAAATGTTTATAACAGGTATGAAGAAAAAAATGACCGTTCTGGTTATGAGTCTTTTAAGCAGCAGCGTATTGGCTGCGTATCCGGAACAGGCGATTACACTGGTCGTGCCATTCCCGGCTGGTTCCGGCACAGATGCCGTCGGACGTATTTTTGCTTCTGAAATGTCATCCCGTTTGGGGCAGCCGGTAATTGTTGAAAATAAACCCGGTGCTAATGCAACCATTGCAGCACAGCAGGTTGCCAAGTCCAGACCCGATGGCTACACGCTGCTGATTTCAACCAATACTCCTTTATCTGCCGCACCTTGGCTAATGAAGAATGTATCTTATGACGTTGTAAAAGACTTTACGCCTGTTGCTCGCGGTGGCAATTTACCGTTTATCCTGATTACCAATGCCAGCAAACCTTTTAAATCCGTCACCGACCTGGTTGATTATGCCAAGGCCAACCCTGGCAAATTAAGTTATGCCTCTGGAAACAGTACCGGGATTGTGGCAGGGGCAACCTTGGGCAATACAGCAGAAATTGATGTTTTGCATGTGCCTTATAAGGGCACACCCCAGGCAATCACCGACTTGATTGGCGGGCAGGTTGATTTTATGTTTACTGATCTGGCTTCAGGCATTCCTTTTGTTAAATCCAATAAAGTCAAGGCACTGGCTGTATCTACCGCCAAACCCAGTGTATTGTTGCCGGATTTGCCTTCCATGGAAGCCGCAGGAATTAATAATTTTGATATTAATTCCTGGAATGGCTTTCTTGGACCGGCCGGCTTACCGGATGAGGTCGTCAATACCCTAAATAAAACCATTAATGAAATTGTTGAAAATGAAGAGGTCAGGCAAAAACTGGCCAATCTTGGCTTTGATGCATTTAGTGGTACACAGCAGGAATTTGCCGATTTTGTGAAGCAGCAATATGTGTTGTGGGGAGATTTAATTAAGGCCGCTGGCATAGAGAAAAATTAATATGGTTAATCATGATGAACCAAACCCGGGTCCATTAAGTGGAATCAGGGTTATTGATTTAAGCTCGGTGGTGATGGGGCCGTTTGCTACCCAGATGCTGGCTGATCTGGGGGCAGATGTGATCAAGGTGGAACCACCGTGCGGTGACAACATGCGTAAGGTTGGCCCAATGGTTAATGACGATATGGGGGCGCTGTATTTACACCTGAACCGTAACAAGCGTTCCATTGTGCTGGACCTGAAAACCGAGCAGGGCAGACAGGCCTGTCTGGCCCTGGCCAAAACCGCTGATGTGTTTTTGTACAATGTGCGCCCGCAGGCGATGGCCCGGCTTGGGCTGTCTTATGAAGACGTATCCGCGGTTAATCCTGCCATTGTTTATGCCGGTGCCTATGGTTTTGGGATGGATGGTCCCTATGGTGGAAAACCTGCCTATGATGACCTGATCCAGGGTATGACGGGTATCCCGGTTTTATATGAAAAAAATTCGGGTGATGAGCCCCGTTATGCGCCCTTAACACTGGCGGACCGGACCATCGGCTTGCAGGCCGCTATTGCCTGCCTGGCCGGCGTCATTCAAAGTCGGGCTTCGGGTAAAGGCCAGTCTATCGAAATTCCCATGTTTGAGGGGATGAGCCAGTTTGTGCTGGGGGATCACCTGGGTGGGAAAACGTTCGTGCCCGAGAAAGGGGAGATGGGTTATGCCCGTTTGCTGGCCACGCATCGCAAACCTTATAAAACTGCCAATGGCCATATTAGTGTATTGATTTATAACGATAAACACTGGAAAAACTTCCTGCTTCTGATTGGCCGGGAGGATTTGGTAGAGGGCTCCATCTTTTCCAGTCATTCGGTGCGTGCTGACAATATTGCCGAGGTCTACAGTTTTGTGGCGCAGATACTGGCTGAAAAAAACAGCGAATATTGGTTGGATTGTTTTGCCCGGGCGGATATTCCGGCGGCCCCTTTATACAGTGTGGAAGACTTGATGGAAGACCCGCATATCAAAGCGGTTAACCAGGTCGTGGAAATGGATCATCCCACCGAGGGACGGATTCGTACCCCGGGCACGTTGGGCAAATATTCCGCAACCCCTTTAAAAATATATCGTCATGCTCCCAATCTTGGTGAGCATACTGAAGAGATCTTACAAGAAACGGATCTGGATCAGTCAATGATTGATTCTTTGACAAATAATACGGGAAGAAGCAAACCATGAATTTTGAGTTGAACAATGACCAGCAGATGCTGGTGGAAGCAGTACAAACCTTGTGTGACGATTTTGATGATGATTACTGGCATGCCAGGGATGCTGATGGTGAATACCCCGAAGCGTTTTACAAGACACTGGCCGAAGCGGGCTGGCTGGGCATTGCCATGCCTGAAGAATACGGTGGCGCTGGCTTGGGCATGACCGAAGCGGCTTTATTGATGAAAACCATTTCCCGCTCGGGTGCCGGGTTTACCGGTGCATCGGCGGTGCATATGAATATTTTTGGCCTGAACCCGGTGGTGGTGTTTGGTTCAGAAGATTTAAAACAACGTGCCTTGCCACCCCTTATCCAGGGCAAGCAAAAAGCCTGCTTTGCCGTTACCGAACCGGATGCCGGGCTGGACACGACCAAGCTTAAAACCAGAGCCGTTAAACAGGGCAATAAATATATTGTTCATGGCCGTAAAATCTGGATTTCAACCGCGCAGGTAGCAGACAAAATGCTGTTGCTGGCACGTACCACACCGCTTGAAGAAGTCAGCAAGCCTACCCAGGGCCTGTCCCTGTTTTATACCGATCTGAACCGTGATTATGTTGAAGTGCGGGAAATTGAAAAAATGGGACGCAAGGCGGTAGATTCAAACATGCTGTTTTTTGACGGGCTGGAAATTCCCGAAGAAGACCGGGTGGGCGAAGAAGGGCGGGGTTTTGAGTATATATTGCACGGCCTGAATCCGGAACGGATTTTGATTGCATCCGAAGCAGTGGGATTAGGGCAGGTTGCCTTGCAGAAGGCCACCCAGTATGCCAAAGAACGGGTGGTGTTTGGTCGGGCCATTGGCAGCAATCAGGGAATCCAGCATCCGCTGGCGCAGGCCTGGATGCAGCTGGAAGCCGCTGATTTAATGGTTAGTAAGGCAGCCAGCCTGTACGACAATAACAAGCCTTGTGGCGAATTTGCCAATACGGCTAAATATCTGGCGGCAGAAGCGGCTTTTAATGCCTGCCAAACCGCCATACAAACCCTGGGCGGCATGGGCTATGCCAAGGAATACCATGTAGAGCGTTATTTGCGTGAAAGCTTCATTCCCCGCATTGCGCCAGTCAGTCCACAGCTGATTATGTGTTTTATTGCCGAAAAGGTCCTGGGTTTGCCCAAGTCCTATTAATTAATATTGAAAATAATTCCTGTTTTGCATGGGGCCCGGATAACATGTTATCCGGGCTTTTTTTGAGTGTTGCAGATAAAGCACAGGGTTGTTCAGGCGGAATTTTCAATAAAAGTACTAATGACGCGCAGTTTCTGGGCAAAGTCTTCTAAATTTGCCTGAATCCGGTACAGAGGGCCGGCAATGGAAATGGCATAGTGGCTGCCAGAAAGCGCGACCGGCCAGGCCAGCGCGCCCACATCGGGCATGGATTCGCCAAAGTTGGCAAACCATCCCCGTTCAAGTGAGGCCTTTATATCCTGTATAAAGGCAGCTTTGCCTGAAAGGGTTTTTTTATTGAAGGCATGAAACGGGATGCTGGCTAATACGTCCTCTTTGTCATTGTCGTTCAGGGTGGAAAACAGGGCTTTGCCTAAAGAGTTGGCATTAATTTCCTTTTGTTCTCCGGCGATGGCCACGTAATGAATCGGATTAAGGGAAGGAAGCACTTCCAGATAAAGCACTTTGTGATTGCTGTTTAGCTTACCGATAACCACGGTTTCATTGGTAATGTTGCGCAATTCTTCAAGGCTGGGGTAGATGCGTTCCAGCACCGGGTCGGCGGCGGATATTTTCTGGGCCATGGCCAGCAGGCGTCCGGTAGGGTAATAACCCGCACGGCGGTTGGTTTCGTAAAGATAACCCAGGCTTACCAGGGTCCTGATAAGTGCCAGGCAGCTGGACATGGGGGCGTTTAACAGCTTGGCCAATTCTGACAGGGCCAGGGGCCGACATTCCTTGGCATAAATTTCAATAATTTCAATAACCCGCAAGGCCGTTTTGACATTGGTTTCTTTGGGGGCTTTGCGTGTTGTGAGTGGGTTTGTCATGGTTGGTGGGGTAACGGTTGAAATGCTTAAAGCAAATTATAGGGGCTGAGCGGCCATTTGCAAAATGGGCCTGTTTGTCCATGATGCTTTTAGCTATTTCGGGTTTTGCGAATTGTTGATTCGTGTGGGTGGTAGCAAACTATGCCTGTTGCTATTTATAAGGAGAACCCCCCATGAAAAAAGCCAGTTTCAGGCAGCGCGGACAAGGCATGACCGAATATATTATTATCGTTGCCCTGGTCGCTATTTCGGCCATTGCTGTGTACCAATTGTTTGGCCAGGTCATACGCTCGCAAACCGCGGCCATGGCCAGTGAACTGGCTGGTGAAGATGGTACCGAATATTCCGCTTCGGCACAAAATGCCGCGCAAGCCGCTTCAGCACAAACCACCGCCAAGTCCCTCAAAAGCTTTACCGGCAACGCAGGTTCGGGCGGGCAATAATGGCAATATTCCCCAGTCATGCAGCAAGGCAATTACGAAGGCAGCAAGGCCAGGCGCTTGTGCTGGGGATACTGCTATTGGGTGTGATTGGCCTGGCCATGAATGCCCTGTTCAGCACCAGCCGGCTGGTGAGTGTAAAGGCACGCCAGCTTAATACGGTTGATGCCGCCGCGTATTCTGGTGCCCTTATTCAGGCCCGTGCCTTAAACATGCAGGCATATATCAATATTGCCCAAACCGGTCATCAAATGGCCATGGCGCATTTGGTCACCCTGGGTTCCTGGGCAAAATTCAGTGCCACGCAAGGGCAGCAGGTCAGTGTCGGAAACCCACCGGCCTATTTAATTGGCATGATGTTTGGCAGTGGGCATATGCAGGGGTATCAATCAGCCCGCAAGGCCCAGGCCATTGCCACTATTGCCAATCCGGGTAATGAATTGTTTCAGGCTTTTGAGGCGCACGACAAGGCCGTGCACAAAGTTTTGCAGGCAGCCAGCCTGGCGATTGATAAAACGCTGGAGTCCGCGCGTAACCGGGCTATTGAAAAAGTGATACTGGCCAACTATCCCGAGCCGCAAATTCGCAAGGCGTTGTCCTGGGACATTCACCATGACAATTTGCAAGGGTTTTCTGCAGTCTATCAACCTACCGGCAATTACCGTTCATTCATTGGGCAGGTAGCCGGTGTGTACCGTTTTCTTGATGAGCGCAATCATGTGCACAAAAACTTTTGGATGGTCAATAAACAATGCCCCTCTAAGCGTCATGAACTAAGGCGAAAGGGGCAAACCGACCTGGATGAGAAAGGTAACTGGCAATCGATTGACACACAGTCATACCATGCCTTGCGTTCCAACCGCTGGATTGGCTGTTATTTCAGGGAGTATCCCATGGGCTGGGGCTGGGTGCCCGGCAATGCAAACAGCATGGCTATGGACTTGCCCCATACGGAATCGCCACCTGATAATTTCTCCGGGATTGATTTCTGGCGCTGGGTAAAAAAAGCTACTCAATGGAATATTTTTGGTGGAAATCACAATCCTCTGGCCAATTCCCGTGCCGTGGCAGAGCGCCAGCGCTGGGAAGGAGGCGGGCTGGCCAATTATGTCGATATTGCCAATGCCCGCAAGCAGTCTTCGGTGGAATTTACGCTTTCCTTAACCCGCAAAAATGCCTGGGGACATGATTTTACCGTTCACAGCCGCGCCCAAACTTTTTTTGAGCGGCCACAAGTACGGGCAGACAAACGCGTTGAAAAAGCCAATTTCTGGCATCCGTTCTGGCAGGCACGCTTGGTGGAAGCAGGGAAAAAGGTGTTTGAATGAAACGGAAAGGGCAAAGTGGCCAGGCATTGGCCGAAGGTTTGGTACTTATGCTGGTGTTGATATTGTTCTTTGTGGCCATTGGCTGGTTGGGCCGCTTGCTGGACATGGGTTTGCAGGCTTCGCATGCCAGCCATTATGGTGCTTTTCAGCTGGGGCGGGAAATTCCCGATATTAACAAGGCGGAACTGGAAACCCGTTTTTTGCTGGGCCCAGAAAAGAATTGGCGTGACCGGCGGGGGAATTTATTACTGAATTCTGATGCTATTGACGTGACTGTAGACCGTAACGAAAAGCTGGATGCCATTATGCAGCCGGGCACGAATCATGAGCAGGCCGCTTTGCTGCGCAAGGGCTGGCAAATTGAAGACCCGGGCATGGCCCGGCTGTCGTTAAGTGTGACACCCGTGTTTGCCGCGGCACGCCAGCAAGCCAATTCACAGGTTGCGCTTAATTTGGGGCTGGATTTTTTTGATCACTTTTCGCTTTCCATCAGGCGTCATACCAGCATTCTGACCGGTGCCGGTCATGCCGCCAGTGACCAGACCGCTCATACGCATACTGCACGTAGCCGTGAGGGCTGGCAAAATGCGGCCAGCCTGTCCTATGAAAGCGGTCAGAAAATCCAGTCCTACTCGGAAAGTGTAGATGCTCCGTGGAATCGGCCACAGCCTGTTTTTGACTGGCTGCAACCATGGCAAGGCACCTTGCCAGCCCATCATCTGGAGTAATAAATGGCCAGGAAAATAAAACGGATACTGGTATTAGTGGTTGCCATGGCATTAGCCATGCCGGTTTGTGCCAAAGAAGGCCTGCAGCAGGTTTCCAGCCGTATCTTGGCTTCATTAAAGGTGCCGCAGTTTGACCTTGCACAGGAAATGAAGCTGTTTGGCCAACCGGCACTTAGCATTGTTTTTACCCGGGAACAGCCACTGGACAGTTTAATGCAGCGGGTTCAAGACGGACAGACAGTTTTTAATTACGCCGATGTGCTGGACGGGCATATGTTTTTGCATGCTGGCTTAAGCAATGCGCATGTTTTGCTGCATCTTGTTGCCACCTCTGAAACCAGTTTCAGGGGTGAATTAAGCGTTATTGAAAATAATCAATCGGCGGCTTTAAGCCAGTCTGTATTCAATGAACAGATGGTCGCAAGATTTTTGCCGTGGATACCGGTGGGTGCGCAATTATTGATGGATATTGAATTGCCAGGCCGGGAAATGGTGTTGCAACAACTTTACCTGCTCAAGCAAAGCGTCCGGCAAACACAAGATGACATCAATGCCCGCCTGTTGGCCCGGGAATGGGTGCCCGGCAACGAGGTTTTTCCGGGCCGGGGTTTTTGGCATAAAGGCAATGAATCGCTTTATGTCTTTGTACATGAAACAGAGACAGGGGCAGGCGTTTATCTGATGAAAAAAATGAAACAGGCAGAAAAATGAAAAAGCGTAAATGGCTGGATAAAACGGTTTTGATGGTAGGGGTGGCTATCCTGGCGGGCCTGTTTGCGGCATGGGCTGCACGGGAATATATTCAGGACACCATCAAGCAAATAGAACAACAGGCCCGGGTTAAGACGGTTCAAAGAGTGGTGGCGGCTTATGACTTGCCTGAAGGCACCCGGATTGAAGCGGTCCATGTGGCGGTGCGGGACATACCCGAGTCATGGGTGGTTAGCGGTAGCCTGGCACCTGACGCGTTTATTCAAATAGAGGGGCAGGTAATTACCACGGCTCTTAAAGTAGGAGATCCTGTCTTGTGGGCTAATGTGGCCAAAGCCAAAAACGCACCGTTTTCCACCAAAATCAATCCCGGAAGACGGGCCGTCACTATTCCGGTAGATGCCATTAACTCGGTATCGGGCATGTTGGTGCCTGGTGATCTGATTGATCTTTACGTGTCATTCGAGTATCGACGGCGGAAAATTACGGCGCCCCTGTTGCAAGGGGTCCTGGTGATGGCAACCGGCCGGCAAAGCAAAAACGGTTATGCCGAAGGGCTGGAAGAAAGCGGCCTGGAGCAAAGTTATTCAACCGTTACGCTGGATACGGCTCCCGAAGAGGCGGCCAAGCTGGTGGCGGCCCGCCAGGCAGGCATGATTACAGCCCTGTTAAGGAATCCCGAAGACGATAAGGCAACCCACAAAGCAGTCCGGGGAGATCTGGCCAGTATTTTGGGCATTGCGACACCACCGCCGCCCGTCAGGAAAAAACCGGCCGTTATTTATGGTGATGATGCACTTAGAAAATTGCCCGGCCTGGCGCTTGCACCCAACCCGGAAACGGCCGGCAAGCGCGATGAGCGTGGCGTGTTTGAGTTGCCTGTTCAGGAGGATATTGTCAGCGCCTGGATAAACTCTTTGCCCAAATCAATAGAAACGGCAACTGAAATGCAGACAGATTTAATGGTTGAGCAGTAAACAGGATGAATAAGGAGTGAAGTTGATGTTAGTAAGAAAAACAAAAGCGATCATGTGGATGATGGCTATCGGGTGGTTCGGGATATTCGCTTCCTGGCCGGCTTTGGCGGCAGATGATCCAGTTCATTTGAAATTGAATATTGGCGATATACGGGTGTTGACTATTCCCCAAATTGCCCGTATTGCGGTGGGTGATAGTAAAGTGGTGAATGCCGTTAGCGATGATGACCGGGAAGTGATTTTGTTTGCCAAGGACCAGGGGCAAACCACCCTGCAAATTTGGGATGTGCACGGAGACCGGAAGATTTTCCAGGTGGTGGTGCAGGCGGCCGAAGAACAGAAGCTATTGCAGGATATCCGGCGCATTCTGGCGCGGATTCCCAAGGTGCGGGCCAGCATTGTCGGTGACAAGGTCATTGTGGAAGGAGACAGCCTGACCGATGCCGATCGTGAGCGGGTAGGCATTCTGGCCAAACATTATCCGCAAATTATTGATATGAGCAGCCAGGTGGGATGGGACCAGATGGTGTTGTTGGACGTGCAAATACTGGAATTGCCCCGCAATTATTTGCAAGACATTGGCGTGCGCTGGAATCCTGCCTCGGCCGGTGGGTTAAATGCCGGGATAACCTGGGATGCGGCCTCTTCCAAATTGTTCGACAGGGTGGGGGAGCAAGTCATGAATGTGCCGTTCCCCATGAATAACCCGGCTGGATATTTCGGTGTCAGTGCTGTGTTGTCATCCACCATTCAGGCCATGGCAAGCCAGGGCGAGGCGGTTATTCTGGCGCAGCCGCAACTCATGGCACGCAGCGGTGCCACGGCAGAGTTCCTGGCGGGCGGAGAGGTTCCCTATTCGGTGACCGACAACAACGGCAATACCCAAACCATTTTCAAACCCTATGGCGTGAGTTTGTATATCACGCCCCGGATAGAAAAAAATGGCACGGTGCGTTCAAAAATACATGTCGAAGTCAGCTCGGTGGATGCGTCCATGAACCTGGCTGGTGGGCCGGCACTCAAAACCCGTCGCACATCTACTGAGTTTAATGTCCAGTCGGGAGAAACGCTGGTGCTGGCGGGGTTCATCTCGCGTGACCAGGTTCAAAACAGTGACAAGGTGCCCGGTTTTGGCGATACCCCTATTTTAGGTGCCTTATTCAAGTCCCGTAAGTTTCAGAATAATGAATCGGAACTGGCCATTTTTGTTCGGCCTGTGGTGGTGTCTGCCGATAACAAGGATCTGCAAAAACGGGTCAAGCGCTCCAAACTCATCCTGGACAGTACCTTTGAGGCGGGGCCGGTGCTTAATGTGCATGTACAAGGCGAACCGCCGAAAAATGAACCGGTGTCATCAGCTAAAAAACCAAATGCCCAGGAAAAACCGAAAAAAAGGAAATGGCAAGGTAATGAGATGCAGGCCTCTGTATGGGATCCGGTGCTTGAGGCACCGGTAACCGGCATTCGCTTCAAGAAATCCCGGTAATTCATGGTTGGCTGAAAAGGATTGAATTATGCTTAAAATTGAAATGCAATTTGAAGATGGCAAAAAGGAAATCAGGGAATTTGCTTTACCGTTTGAGATTGGTCGCCTGGCCGGCTGCGGACTGCGCTTGCGCAGCTGGCGCGTGGCCAAAAAGCATGCCCGTCTGGAAGCCAGGGATGCCGGTGTATTTATTGAAGACCTGGGGGCGATTACCGGTACGATGTTAAATGGCCAACGAATAAGCCGTCACGGGCCTTTACAGGAAGGCGATGAGATTATTATTGGCCCTTGCATGATGAAAATAAGGCAGATCTGTAGCCAGCAAGACAGAGCAGACCGGCAAGAAGGGCAAGATGAGGTTGCCAGTTCTACAGCAACCCTGACTGGTGTAAAACATGCTTCGGATCAAGGGCTGCTTGAACAGGATTTGTCCTTAAGGTCGCAGACCGCGCAATCAATCGCAGCTGTCCCGGAAAAATCCCGGCAAGACCTGACGCAGCACTTGTATATCCGCCGGCGTTTGCATGGGGCCTTGCTAGAGGCGCTGGATTTGCGTCGCAGGGATGTGTCCATGATGAGTGACGAAGCGCTCAGGAGCGAAGCGGGGGGCTTGCTTGATGATATTATCCAGGCCGATGAGGATATTCCAGCCGACACCGACAGACAACGTCTTATGCAAGAAGTGCTTGACGAAGCCGTAGGCCTTGGGCCCCTGGAACCCTTGCTGCAAGATGCCAATATTACCGAGATCATGGTAAACCGGCATGATGAGATTTATGTCGAAAAAAACGGCTGTCTGCAGCGCCATGATGCCGTCTTTAGTTCTGAACAGGCCGTGGTGGGGGTCATCGACCGGATTGTGGCACCCATAGGCCGGCGCATTGATGAAAGCTCACCCATGGTGGATGCCCGTCTGGCTGATGGTTCCCGGGTTAATGCGATTATTCCTCCCATCGCGCTTAGGGGCGCAAGTATCACTATCAGAAAATTCCCCTTGCAGCGTCCTGCCATGCAGGATTTGTTAAAATTGGGTTCACTGGATACCTGCATGAGCCGTTTTCTTGAGTCGTGCGTACGCCTGCGAAAAAATATTGTCGTCTCGGGCGGTACGGGTTCTGGCAAAACAACCTTGTTGAATATTCTGTCCAATTGCATTCCGCCACAAGAAAGAATTGTCACGATTGAAGACGCAGCGGAATTACGGCTTAACCATGAGCACCTGGTTGCGCTTGAAGCCCGTCCGGCCAACCTGGAAGGCAGGGGGCAAGTCATGATCCGGGATTTGGTGCGTAATGCCCTGCGTATGCGACCTGACCGGATTGTGGTGGGCGAATGCCGTGGGGCGGAAGCCTTTGATATGTTGGGGGCCATGAATACCGGGCACGAGGGTTCGTTAACCACCTTGCATGCCAATACCCCGCGTGATGCCCTGGCGCGGCTTGAAACCATGATTTTAATGGCGGGCATGGATTTGCCCCTGCTCGCGGTGCGTGAGCATATCGCTGCCAGCATCGAATTCATTATCCAGCAAACTCGTTTGTCCAATGGGCGCCGGGTGGTGACCTCAATTGTTGAAGTAGGCGGGATGGAAAACGGCGTGATCAAAACCCAGGAGATCTTTGCTTTTGAACGAAAAGGCGGGGGCGTTTTTGCCGGCGCCGGGATTATTCCCAATTGCTTTGAGCGCATGCGACAAGAAGGGTTTGACTTTGATCCTGCCTTGTTCAGCCAGCGCAGTGACGCCCAGTCATATGCCGCCTCTTTCAACGATATTGTCAGTCATTAAGAGGGGGCCGTTTATATGGATAACAGCATGATCTGGTTGGTATTGGCATTGTTAAGTGTCGCTGCCGCCATCTTGTTCTGGTTCGCCTTGCAGGGGTTGCTGGCCGCTTTCCGTAAATATGAACATGATTTCAAGCATTTGACTCAAAAAAACATGAGTGATTTTTTTCTGTTTTTTGATCCGGTGCAGCTGTGGACGGTTGCGTTGCTAATGGGGGCGTTCACGGTGGTGTTGATCTGGTTTCTGTTTAATAGCCTGCCAGTTGCAGTGGCAACGGGTTTGGTGGTTTTGTTGGCACCCCGTCATGTGCTGTCGCTGTTAAGACAGCGTCGTCTTAATCTTTTTGACCGGCAGTTGCCAGATATGTTGCTGTCCCTGTCGGGGGCGTTGCAAGCGGGCACGGGGGTGCAAAATGCCCTCAAACTGTTGGTTGAAGAGGCACCGGCGCCTTTGAGTCAGGAAATTGGCCTGATGCAGCGGGAGCAGCGACTGGGTTTATCATTTGAACAGGCGTTGGACAACCTGGCTCAACGCATGCCTTCGGAAGCGACAAGTCTGGTGGTGTCCGTATTGAAGATCGCCACCCAAAGCGGAGGAAACCTGTCCGAGGCGCTTGACCGGATCTCCCTTACTTTACGGTCACGCATACAGATTCAGGGGCGCATCAAGGCGCTAACTTCTCAGGGAAAAATGCAGGCCTGGGTGATGTCCTGCTTGCCCGTTGGCTTGATGCTGGTGCTTAACCTGATTGATCCGGCGTCCATGCGGTTTTTATGGGAAACCCCGATGGGTTGGGCTGTGCTGGCTATTATTGTGGTGCTTGAAGTAGCCGGGGCATGGATGATCAGAAAAATCGTGTCCATTGATATTTAGGAGCTGGTCTTGAAATTCTGGTTAAGTATAGGTGCTGCGGGGGTTTGTTTTTACCTGTGCGTGTTTCTGCTGCTTAGGCCTGGCATGCAGGGGGCATCATTGCCCGCAGGTCATTCGTCGCCATGGCTGTTAAGGCTGCTTTGGCCCTGGGTAGAGCAAGTGGGACGGTTTGTGCAGCCATTTTTATCCTGGAAGTACCGGCTCCGGGTCGAGAAAGAATTACGTCATGCAGGCCTGGAACGCAAACTCACGTGCATGAATATGAGTGCCTTGCAGTGGTTGGCAGGCGTGGCAGGCGCTTTGCCAGTGCTGTTTGCCGGTACACAGTTATTGTCCTGGTCGTTTGGCCTGGCTTTGTGTGTCGCGATGGTGTCAGCTCCTTTTTTTGGCTGGTTGCCCCGGCACTGGGTACGTTTGCAGGGCAAGCAAAAGCAACGCCAGATATTAAAGGCCTTTCCTTTCATGCTTGATATGACCACCCTGTGTGTGGAATCGGGGCTTAACCTGCAGGGGGCGCTTATCCAGACGGCCCGCTTAAGCCCGGAAGGCCCCTTGCGTCAGGCGCTTGGACATGCGCTTAATGACATGCGTGCCGGCATGCCGCGGCTTGACGCCTTGCGGGCCATGGCAGACCGGACTGGGGTGCAGGCATTACGGCAATGGGTCACGGCCATGGCACAGGCCGATGCATTAGGCATGGGGTTAGGGCCCATATTGCGGGCGCAGTCCGACCAGCGACGGTCAGAGCGTTTTTTGCGGGCTGAAAAACTGGCCATGGAAGCGCCTGTCAAAATGCTTTTACCCCTGGTGTTGTGCATTTTTCCCTGTACCTTTATTGTGATTGCTTTTCCGATTGGCATGAAATTGCTTAACTCAGGTTTGTCTTAATGAAGCTGTATCATGCAAGCACGTTTTGGCAACGCTTCAAAGGCTTGCTTGGCAAGAAAAACTGGCCCCGCAACCAGGCCTTGTTAATTCGACCCTGCAACAGTGTTCATACGGTTGGTATGCGGTTTCCAATATCCGTGATTTTTCTTGCTCGTGATTATCGGGTGCTTAAAGTGGTGCCTTGTTTAAAACCATGGCAATTTGCTTATTGTCGCAAGGCATATTGTGTGCTAGAGCTGGCAGCCGGTGTTTTGCCAAATAATGAACCGCTTTGTTTCAGGCAAGCTTGCCAGCTGGTGGAAGAAATTTTTTAAAATGCCATAAAAAAGACAGCCAGAAATCGTTGGAGGTTTTCTGAACAGAGCAAAATTGTGCTCATCAATTACCCGGCATGGCAGCTTGAAGGGTAAAAATGCAAATATATTGTTTTATCTTGAAAATTAACCCCCAGGATGAAACAATTTTTAACAGCTTTGTCGTAGAATAAATTGTTTATATTCATCAGGCATGGTTTTATGTTTGGTTATAAGATGCCAACCGTTTCGTATGGTTTTTTCTTGGCCAATGCTATTTCCCAGGCCGTATTTTTAATTTATAACTATTTTGCAGGGACAACAAATGAGCTATAAAGCGCCAATTGAAGATATTTCCTTCAATCTGAAAGATATGGGGTTATTGGACGATGTTTTGCCATTGCCCGGATTTGAAGAAGTTTCTGAAGATGTGGTAGATGCGGTGCTAGAGGAAAATGCCCGTTTCGTGGAAGAGGTGGTCGCGCCGCTTAATGTGGTTGGCGATCGTGAACATGCCATCTGGCACGATGGGCAGGTAAAAACACCGCAAGGTTTCAAGCAGGCGTTTGAAATTTTTGCTGCCGGTGGCTGGCAAGGTTTGCAGCATGATGCCGAACACGGCGGCCAGGGCTTTCCAAAAGTGGTGGCAGCTGCCACCTCTGAAAACCTGAACGCTGCCAACTTGTCTTTTTCCTTATGTCCCCTGCTTACCGATGGTGCCATAGAAGCGATTACCCAGGCGGGTACTCAAGAGCAAAAAGAAACCTTTATTCCCCCCATGCTTGAAGGGCGCTGGACTGGCACCATGAACCTGACCGAACCGCAAGCCGGTTCGGATCTGGCTTTGGTGAATGCCAAAGCAGTTCCACAAGAAGATGGCACCTACCGTATTTTTGGCCAAAAAATCTTCATTACCTACGGAGAGCACGATATGGCAGAAAACATCGTGCATCTGGTGTTGGCCCGTACCCCCGGTTCACCAGCGGGCATCAAGGGCATTTCCCTGTTTATTGTGCCTAAGTTTCTGGTTAATGAAAATGGCAGCCTGGGCAAGCGTAATGATGTCTGGTGTGCCTCACTGGAAGAAAAACTGGGTATCAATGCCAGTCCTACTGCCGTGCTGCTGTTTGGCTCAGGCAAGTCGGAAGAAGTGGGTGAAGGGGCCATTGGTTACCTGGTAGGCCAGGAAAACCAGGGCCTGCAGTATATGTTTATCATGATGAATGCCGCTCGTTATAACGTGGGTATTCAGGGTATCGCCGTTTCCGAGCGAGCTTTGCAGCAGGCCCAGGAATACGCACAGGAACGGGTCCAGAGCAATGCCCTGGAAGGGTCTGCCGGGCCGGTGCCCATTATTAACCACCCCGATGTGCAGCGTATGCTGGCCACCATGCGCGGGCTTACCGAGGGTGCGCGTGCAGTAGCCATGTATGCGGCCCGGGCCAATGATCTATCCTTAAATCACCCCGATGAATCCGTTCGGACCAGTAACAAGGCGGTTTATGAGTACCTGGTACCCATTGTGAAAGGGTTCTCTACTGAAAATGCCATTGAAGTCGCTTCATTGGGTGTACAGGTGCATGGTGGCATGGGTTTTATAGAAGAAACCGGCGCTGCCCAGTATTATCGTGATGCCCGCATTTTATCTATTTATGAAGGCACCACGGCTATTCAGGCCAATGATTTTGTAGGGCGCAAAACCTTACGTGATGGTGGGGCTGTAGCCAGGGGCTTTATTAAAGCCATGCAAGAGACCGTGGCCGAACTGGAGCAACAGGCAGGCAGCAGGCAGCTGGTTTTTATTGCCGCCCAACTGAAAATTGCCATCCAGGCCTATGAAGCCAGTACCGGTTACGTGCTTGAAACCGCCACAGAGGGGAATTTGCGGGCCGTTTTCATGGGCAGTGTGCCATTCCTGATGTTGTCCGGTTATGTGCATGCCGGTTGGCAACTGGCTCGTGCCGCGCTTAAATGCCAGGGTCGCTCTGAAGCTTTTTACACACAAAAACAGGCCACCGCCGTTTTTTATGCCGCGCATTTGCTGCCGCGTGTATCTGCCTTGTCGGCCGCCGTACTGGCCGGAGACCTGGCCCAGGACAGTCTGGCTTATTTGAAAACGGTTTAACAGGATCGTTTTTCAGGCCATTTCCGTTTTGGGGTGTGGCCTGACTATTTGCGGCTGTCCTTCATAAAACCGCTTGCCCTTTCCCTTTCTGAAAGGCAGGCGGTTTTTTGTTGCGTTTTCGCCAAGGCTAAAATAATCACTTGCCAAAAGTACTGTATAAATATACAGTACTACTTATCGCAGGCATAGTTGCGATATCCCAGGTTAGGGTCCTGGTACTTCTGCCGGGTATGGTTAGCGCCATATCCGGCAGTTCCGAACTTTCAGGAGGCTAAAATGCAAGCAGCTAAACTTTCTTCATCGGGCTCAATCCGCCGTCATATGGCTAACGATATTTCCTGGTCTCCCTACGACCAAACGTATGCCATGCTAAACAATCCAAAACTGGGTTGCTATTCGCGCAAAAACCACCTGTCTTTAAGGCAAAAATTTATGGATGTCTGTTCGGCGGTGGTATGGGCGGTTGCCATTCCGCTGGTACTGTTTATTGGCACCATGGCCGGTTACTAGCATAAATGTCTAGCCTGGTGTTGTACAAATATTACTTTATATTGGGTATAAAACGGTTTTAAATGCCTTAAGCATAAGAATACACTGGCTTTTATCCGTTTTAAGAGATATAATTTTCTGCTTTATTGTATTCATCCTCTGGCGGCTTTGCAGGTAAAGGGTTACTTGCAAGTACGGCGTAAAAATAAATGCTTAGTATCAGTTTTTAGCCGTGAATGATGATTTAAGGAGTTCTTATGAACCTTATCGAACAACTCGAGAAAGAAGAGATTGATCGCCTGACAGGTGGTGAACCCACTGTTGAATTTGCACCTGGCGACACCGTTATTGTTAACGTAAACGTGGTTGAAGGTACCCGTAAACGTGTGCAGGCTTACGAAGGTGTTGTTATTGCCAAACGTAACCGCGGTCTGAACTCAGCGTTCATCGTACGTAAAATTTCTTCCGGTGAAGCCATCGAGCGTACATTCCAGCTGTACTCTCCCACTATCGCTTCCATCGTTGTAAAACGTCGTGGTGATGTGCGTCGTGCCAAACTGTACTACTTGCGCAACCGTTCCGGTAAGGCTGCTCGTATTAAAGAAAAACTGGTTCGTAAAACAGTGGCTGCATAATTTCATACCTTTTATGAAATTTAGTTGTCCCTGAAGAAGAAAGCACCTATAGTTTATAGGTGCTTTTTTTATTTCTTAAGGATTTATATTTGTCAAAAGAAATTCTCAGGCTCAGAAAAAAAATAATACTGCCTTTTGATCCGGTTATCCAGCCTTGGACGCCTGCCAGCGAGAACCTGTCTCCGGTGCCGGGCTCTTTATTGACGACCGATTTATTCCACAAGGCATTTGATCATCGTTTTATCTGGCAGGCAGAGTCTTTGCTGCATGACTGGAATGATGTCAAATTCACAGAGAACCAAACTTATATTGATGCAGCGGTCCTGTTGCCGCTGGTATATGTCAACAAAGAAATCCATGTCATTTTAACCCGACGTTCTGCCCGCCTTAAAAATCATGCCGGGCAAATCAGTTTTCCCGGGGGCAGGGTAGAAGAAAGTGATTTATCCGCCAAAGAGGCGGCCTTGCGTGAAACGGAAGAGGAAATTGGTATTCCGGCTAACAGCATAAAGGTGGTGGGGCAGTTGCCAGATTTGTTTACCGGTACCGGTTTTCTGATGAAGCCGTATGTGGGTTGGGTTGACGAGGGTTTTTCAATCCGCACAGACAGCAATGAGGTGGAAGAAGTGTTTTATGTCCCACTGTCTTTTTTCATGGACCCACGCAACCACCGTTTGCATAATGCAAAACTGCCCGATGGCACCGTACGAAGTTATTTTTCAATGCCCTGGAACTCCTATTTTATATGGGGGGCAACGGCATCGGTTATTAGAAACCTGTACCATCGCCTGCATCAGGCAGCTGCCTGAACCGGTATTATTGAACCGGTCCTAAAAAGCTGTATGGCAACCTGCTTAACAAGGATTGATACGCTTAACGAGAATCAATATCGCGTGGCACTCTGGTTTTCCAGCAGGATCCGTTCATACAGTTCATGACGTTTGTTGCTAATGACCCCTTGCTTTAACGCGGCCAGTACGCCACATCCCGGTTCATGCAAATGGGTACAGTTGTAAAAACGGCACGATTCGATATGCGTTTTGAACTCTGGAAAGCCATTGGCGACATCGGTTTGCGTTAAGTGGTAAAGACCAAACGCCTGAAAGCCCGGAGAGTCTATAAGGCAACCCGTATTGTTGGGTAAATGATACAGGCGGGTACTGGTGGTGGTGTGCTTGCCCGTGCCCAAGGCCACCGAATGTTCTTGGGTATGGGCCCGGGCATGTGGAATAAGTACATTTAAAATGCTGGATTTACCCATGCCGCTTTGTCCCAGCAGCAGGCTGGTTTTATCTTTTAGTAATGGCAGCAAGTCCTGTTTTAATTGTTCGGGCTCATGAATGCTACTTGAAATAATGGGAACACCTAGTTCACGGTAAATTTCAAGTGATTCCTGTGCGCGTGCCATGCCGCTGGTCAGGTCGCATTTATTCAGCAGGATAATCGGGCTGATGTCGGCGCTCCAGGCACCGGTTAAGGCACGGCCGGTCAGGTCTTCAGAAAAAAATGGTTCGGTGGCTACCACAATAAGCAGCTGGTCTACATTGGCGGCAAATTGCTTGGAACGCATTTCGTCCGAGCGGTAAAGCAGGTTTTTGCGCGTCAGGGTTTCTTCAATGCTGCCTTCGTCCTCGGCTTGTGGCTGGATGCGAACAAAGTCACCCACGCAAATACCGGTTTTTTTGCCCCGGGTGTAGCATTGCCGGGTTTGTCCATTTTCCAGTTCAACAATGTAATGTCTGCCGTGTGCAGAAATAACGCGTCCTTTCATGTGCTTACGCCTTTGAGCCGGTTAATAAATGCCGGATACGTATAGATGCCGGCGGATGGCTGTCATAAAACGCCGAGTGTATGGGGTCGGGTGTAAGGGTGGCGGCATTGTCGTCATAAAGTTTGACCAGGGCTGAAACCAGTGAGCTGGCTTCAGCCTGTTGGCTTGCGTATTGATCTGCCTGGAATTCGTCTTTGCGGGAAAACCAGCTAGCCAGGGGAGACAGCAGGAAAGTAAATACCGGTACGGCCATGAAAAACAAAATAAGTGCCAGCGCATCATTATTGCGCTCCAGTGAGGGCATCACCCCCAGGCCTTCATAAAACCAAAGGGTATTTTTCACATAACCCAGCAAGGCAAAAAACACCAGGGCAATGAAGAAGCTGATGAGCATCCGCTTGATAATGTGTTTGTGCTTGAAGTGACCCAGTTCATGGGCAAGGACGGCTTCAATTTCAGCGCCATTCAGCTTGTTCAGTAAAGTGTCAAAAAACACAATGCGCCGTGATTTGCCAAAGCCGGTAAAATAAGCGTTACCATGGGCGGAGCGTTTTGAGCCATCCATCACAAACAAACCATTCAGGGTAAAGCCGCAGCGCGTGGCCAGTTTATTAATGCGTTCGGCCAGCTCGGGGTTGTCAAGCGGCGTGAACTTGTTGAACAGCGGCGCAATAAAAGTGGGATACAAATACAGGATAAGCACATTGAATCCAACCCAGAGTGCCCAGGCCCAGAACCACCAGGCATTGCCTGCCTCAGCCATTAGCCATAAAATGGCGGCCATTAGGGGCAGGCCAAGAATAAGGCTAATCACAAGACCTTTGATAGAATCGCTAATGAACAGTTTAAGGGTCATGCGATTGAAACCGTATTTGGCTTCAAGCTTGAACTGACGCCATAAACTGAAGGGCAGGTGCAACAGGCCGGTAATTATGCTAACTGAAGCAAGCAAGGCCAGCTGGCGCCACATATCTGCTGAAAATTGTTGTTGCAAGAATATGTCCAGCAGGTGTAAGCCACCTAACAGGGTAAAGCCAATCAGTATCATTGCATCAAATATCCACTCTGTTATCCCCAGTTTCATGCGTTCAACCGTATAATCAGCTGCCCGCTGGTGGCTGTGCAGGCTTATTTTTTCTGAAAATTCGGCAGGAACTGCGTTGCGGTGTTGGCTGACATGACGTATTTGACGGCTTGAAAGCCAAAGCTTGACAAGGGTTTCAATACCCAGAAACAGGATAAATAAGAATGTAAACAGCGTAGTTGTCATATGTTAATGATGGCTCTGTGCGAAAATAACGAAACTCAGTATTAAGGATAAACGAAAATGGCAGTAAATGATTTGCGACTGGTTTGGTTGGATATGGAAATGAGCGGTCTGGATCCTGAAAAAGAAAAAATTCTGGAAATAGCCGTTGTTATAACCGAACCGGATCTTACTATTGTGGCTGAAGGGCCTGTATTGGTCATTCATCAACCTGATAGTGTATTAGATGCCATGGATAAATGGAATACGTCCACCCATGGTAAAAGTGGATTAATTCAAAAAGTTAAAGATTCCACTTTAACAGAAGGGCAGGCTGAAGACATTTTGATTGAATTTATGTCTCAATATGTTCCCAAAGGTGCCTCACCACTGTGTGGCAATACCATTAGCCAGGATCGCCGCTTCATGTTTAAATACATGCCCCGTTTTGAACAGTATTTTCATTACCGGAATCTGGATGTCAGTACCCTTAAAGAGCTTTCCCGTCGCTGGAAGCCCGAGGTTTACAAGGGTTTTGCCAAGAAAAGCAAGCACGAGGCCCTGGCGGATATTCACGAGTCGATTGAGGAAATGAAGTACTATCGGGAACACTTCATTAAAGTGTAAACGGATAGGGGTGTTGGCGAAGATATGAATACATTAATCGGGCAGGCAGGCCCTCAGGGAATTGCCGGTATTGGTACAGACCTGATCTATATTCACCGGATACAGGCGTCTTATGATCGTTTTGGCCTACGCTTTGCAAAGCGCATTTTGGGGCCGGAAGAAATGATCAAGTTTGAGGGACGTTACCGGCGTGATGCGGCCCGTGGCATTCGTTTTCTGGCGACCCGTTTTGCCGCTAAAGAGGCTTTTTCCAAGGCTATCGGGCTGGGCATGCGGATGCCCATGTACTGGTCTGGCATGCAAACCCTGAATGCGGCCAGCGGCAAACCCATGGTGGTGCTGGCCGAGCCGCTTAAAACCTGGTATGAACAACGGTTTGGTACGGCGCATGTGTCTGTTACCGACGAATCTGATCTGGCCATGGCATTTGTCCTGGTTGAATCTAAAAAAGGACAATAAAAATGCAGTCATTGGCAGTACCGCCCGGACCCGTTATGGTTGATGTGCAGGGCACGCAGTTAACCCAGCGCGAAAAAGAACGTTTGCGTCACCCGTTGGTGGGGGCGGTTATTTTGTTTGCCCGCAATTATGAAAGCCCCGAACAGCTAAGTGCACTTACCCGGGAAATCCATGAAGTCCGGAAAGCGCCTCTGCTGATTGCGGTTGACCATGAAGGGGGGCGGGTACAGCGTTTCAAAACCAACGGTTTTACACACTTGCCCGGCATGCGCGAATTGGGGTGTTATTGGGAGAAGGATCCGCAGTCGGCCATTCGTGCCGCCACTGAGCTGGCTTATGTCATGGCGGCCGAGTTGCGTGCCTGTGGGGTGGATTTTACCTTTGCACCGGTACTCGACCTTGACTATGGGGTCAGTCAGGTGATTGGCAGTCGTTCTTTTCACCGCGATCCCAAGGTGGTGAGCACATTGGCGCGAGCCATTATTCAGGGGCTTTGCCTGGCGGGTATGGCGGCCTGTGGCAAACATTTTCCGGGGCATGGCTTTGTGGAAGCCGATTCCCATTTGGCCATTCCGGTGGATGAGCGTACCCTGGATGAAATCATGAATGAAGATGCGCTGCCATACCAGTGGCTGGGTGATATGGTTTTGCCCGCTGTGATGCCCGCCCATGTTATTTATCCCAAGGTTGATAATTCACCTGCCGGTTTTTCCCGGAAATGGGTGCAGGATATTCTGCGCCGGCAACTTGTCTATAATGGGGCGGTGTTCTCTGATGATCTTACGATGGAAGGTGCATCGGTCGCTGGCGATATCGTCGCACGTGCGCAGGCAGCCCTGAACGCCGGTTGTGATATGGTGCTGGTGTGCAACCGTCCTGACCTGGCTGATGAATTGCTTGAACGGCTTGAATTTGCCATTACAAGCGAGTCCATTGAACGGATTCAGCGCCTGATGCCAGCCATGCCTTTCATGAATTGGGAAGCCTTGCAATTGAATAAGCGGTACCAAGATGCCCGAGCCTTTCGACATAAAATCGTTTCTGAGTGACCTGCCTCATTTGCCGGGTGTTTACCGACACCTGGATGAAAATGGTACGGTCCTTTATGTGGGCAAGGCGCGTGACCTGAAGAAAAGGGTTTCTTCCTATTTTCAGAAAACCCCGTCCAGTCCGCGTATTGCCCATATGGTGGCCCGCGTGGTGCGTCTGGAAGTCACTGTCACGCGCTCCGAGGCCGAGGCCCTGATTCTTGAGAATAATCTCATTAAATCATTGCGCCCGCGCTATAACATCTTATTCAGGGACGACAAATCCTATCCCTATTTAATGGTTAGCGATCATGCGTTCCCGCGGATTGTGTACTATCGGGGCAGCACCAGCAAGAAAGGGCGCTTTTTCGGACCCTATCCAAACTCCTGGGCAGTGCGGGAAACCATTCAGATACTGCAAAAAGTGTTCCGCTTGCGCACCTGCGAAGACACGGTGTTTGCCAATCGTTCCCGTCCCTGTTTGCTACACCAGATCGGGCGCTGTTCCGCGCCTTGCGTGCAGGCCCTTTCCGAAGAGGCTTATCGCCAGGATGTCGAAAGGGCGGTGCGTTTTCTGGATGGCCAGGCCAGTGATGTGATTGATGATATTGAAAAACGCATGATGGCGGCTTCCGGTGCCCTGCAGTTTGAGCAGGCGGCCGTTTTGCGTGACCAGATGCATGCCCTGGCCACTGTGTTGCACCAGCAATCCATGGAAGAAGCCGGTGGTGGTGATGTGGATATTATTGCGGTGGAAATGCTGGGTGGCAAAGTGTGTGTCAACCTGGCCATGGTGCGCGGCGGGCGGCATCTGGGCGACAAAGCTTTTTTTCCCGTCCAGACCGATGGCGATACCCCTCCTGATGTTCTAAACGCCTTTGTGGCCCAACATTATCTTGAGAATGTACTGCCTCCCTTGTTGATCTGTTCCCACTCTTTGGCTGAACCGGAGCTGCTGGAGATGCTTAATGAGCATGCCGGTGGCAAGGTGAAAGTGCGTTTGCAGACACGTGTTCAGGGCGTTAAAAAAGCCTGGCTTGAGCAGGCCGTGAAAAATGCCCAATTGGCCCTGTCGCGGGTGTTGTCCGAGTCGACGGCAAAGGCGGCGCGTACGCTGGCATTGGCTGAACTGCTTGGTCTGGATACCGATGAGAATGCGCTGGATGAAATGCGTATAGAATGTTTTGACATTAGCCATACGGCCGGAGAGGCCACCCAGGCCTCATGTGTGGTTTATCTTCATCATGACATGCAATCTTCGCACTATCGTCGTTACAATATTGCCGGCATTACGCCCGGGGATGATTATGCCGCCATGCGTCAGGTTCTTGAACGGCGATTTTCCCGAGTGGCTGATGCCGAATCGCCCATGCCCCAAGTGGTGTTAATTGATGGTGGCAAGGGGCAGGTGGAAATAGCGCGGCAGGTATTTGAGGAATTGGGTCTGGATACGAGTGTGATTGTTGGCGTGGCTAAGGGAGAAGGGCGTAAACTGGGGTTGGAAACCTTGGTGTTTACCGATGGACGCGCCCCAGTGGCGCTGGGACTGGGGTCTCCGGCGCTCATGTTGGTGGCTCAGGTACGCGATGAAGCACACCGCTTTGCAATTACCGGTATGCGAGCCAAGCGAGCCAAAGCCCGTAATGTATCAAGACTTGAGGAAATTGAAGGGGTTGGCACGAAACGCAGACAGAAATTGCTGGCACGCTTTGGCGGTTTTTCTGGCGTGGTATCAGCCAGTATTGATGATTTACGGTCGGTAGAAGGAATTTCGCAGGCTTTGGCAGAACGAATCTACGAATCACTAAGATAGTGTTAGGATTACACCTTATGAAAACAATGAATATACCCATTATTTTGACTTGGATGCGGGTTGGCATGATCCCGCTGGTCATTGCCCTGTATTACCTGCCAACCGAGTGGATGGGGGTTCATCTGCGCGATACGATTGGTGCGCTGGCTTTTATTGTGGCAGCGCTAACCGACTGGCTTGATGGCTGGTTGGCCCGACGCTGGAACCAGACGTCTTCTTTTGGTGCGTTTTTAGACCCGGTTGCCGATAAGCTCATGGTTTGTGCCGCCTTGCTCATCTTGCTCGACCTGGGACGCCTGGATTCTTTTATTGCACTTATTATTATTGGGCGCGAGCTCACAATCTCTGCTTTGCGTGAATGGATGGCCACTATTGGTGCACGCGATAGCGTGGCCGTGCACTGGCTGGGCAAACTCAAAACCACGGCACAAATGGTGGCTATTCCCTGTTTGATGTTTGCCCAAACCTGGCAAGGTATTCCTTTTTACCAAGTAGGGCAGGTGCTTATTTATGTGGCTGCCTTGTTAACCGTATGGTCCATGTTTTACTATATGCGCAAGGCATGGCCCATTATCCGGAAGCAGGCCTGAAAAAGGCCGCGTGAAAACATGAATTAACCACTCGTATCAGGGTGGTTAATTTTTACAAAAATAAAACAGATGTGAGACATGAATACTCAAACAGTATCCGCTGATACAAACATAGATGAAAAAAAAGCCGCTGCCCGTGACTGGCAAGTTATTTCTCTGGTCGGAGTGGTGCATGCGGGCTCCCACTTTTTTCAGCTGGTGCTGCCATCCCTGTATATTTCCCTTAACCGGGAGTTTGGTTATAGCTTTGTCGAGCTTGGCCTGGTCACCACGGTATTTTTTGTGGTTTCCATGTTAGGACAGGCCAGTTCAGGCTTTATTGTCGATAAAAAAGGTGGCCGGCCGGTATTGCGTTTTGGTTTGGCATTTATGGCGCTTTCCGCTTTTCTCATCGCTGTGGCGCCCGGGTATCCGGTATTGCTGTTAGCGGCAATTATCGGGGGAATGGGTAATGCCGTATTTCATCCTGTGGATTTTTCCCTTCTTAATCAGCATGTCGGGCCTAAACGGCTAGGGCATGCGTTCAGTGTGCACGGGGTGTCGGGTAACCTGGGCTGGGCATTTGCGCCTGTTTTCATGACATTCATGATTGTCACCACCGGCTCATGGCGCATTGCAGCGGCAGCGGCCGGTGTTTTGTTGCTGCTATTGCTGTTGCTCACGTATATCAAGGCCGGTTTAATTGCGCCAGTCAAACACACTAAACAGGCTACACAGCCAGAACCTCACCAAACCATGGGGTTTGCTGAAAAATTGTTGCTTTTGCTTAAAAATCCGGCCTTATGGGGCGCATTCATCTTTTTTGCTTGCGGTGCGATTGCCTTGTCATCGGTACAGAACTTTACGGTACCTATTATGGATGCCCTTTATGGTACCAGTAAAGAAGTGGCCAGTGCGGCCTTGTCTTTATACATGGTCTCAGCAGGGGTGGGGTTGTTAATTGGCGGTTTTCTGGCAGGCACAACTAGCCATACTGAAAAAATAGTGGGTGCGGCCCTGTTTGCTTCGGGATTGGCATATTTACTGTTGGCCAGTGGTCTTGTTCTATCTTCTTTTGCCGTTTTCGGCTTATGTGTCGCCGGTTTCTTGTTTGGCCTGGCCGGGCCCTCACGCGATATGCTTATCAGGCGGGTGGCGCCCAAAGGGGCCATGGGTTCGGTTTACGGACTGGTTTATTCGGGCATGGATGTCGGTTCTGCGCTGGGGCCGGTCGCTTATGGTGCCATGCTTGATTACGGCCAGTATTCGGGGCCATGGATTGGGGCCGGGTTGGCCTCGTTTGTTGCCGTCGCAGCCGCCTTCTGGGTTGCATATTGCGCAAAATTAAAAGGTTTGTAATAAGGGTTGTTATGACAGTCATGCAAACAGAAAAACAAAAAGTCCTCACCATGGCACAGCTCTTGTTTTGCGGTGCATTTATCGTCACCATGTCAATGGGTATCCGGCATGGCTTTGGCTTGTGGTTGCAGCCTATTACCCAGGCCAACGAATGGGACAGGGAAACCTTTTCATTTGCCCTGGCCATGCAAAATCTGGTGTGGGGTTTTACGGGTATTTTTGCCGGGATGGTTTCTGACCGTTTTGGCGCGGTCAAGGTGATTGTCCTGGGGGGTATTTTATATGCCCTTGGTTTGTTGGGCATGGCTTATTCAACCACCGGACTGGGCTTTATGCTGTCCAGCGGGTTTTTAATTGGCATGGCCCAGTCAGGCACCACTTACGCCATTATTTTTGGTGTCATAGGGCGTAATATTCCGGCTGACCGTCGTTCATGGGCCATGGGGGTGGTTGCGGCGGCAGGTTCATTTGGCCAGTTTTTAATGGTGCCTGTCGAAAATCTCCTGATTGACTTTTTTGACTGGCAAATTGCCTTGGTGGTATTAAGTGGCATGGCCTTGGTTATCATCCCGCTGGGTATGGCCATGCGTGAGCCTTCGCCAGTGGCAGGTGTTGCCCAAGACGTACGGCAGGGCATTATTCCTGCCATTAAAGAGGCGTTTGCCTATCCAAGCTTTCGTTTGCTGGTGGCCGGATATTTTGTGTGCGGTTTTCAGGTGGTGTTTATTGGCGTACATATGCCCAGCTATCTTAAAGATGCGGGCATGAATCCGGAAGTGGCCAGTTATGCCTTGGCTTTAATTGGGCTTTTTAATGTATTTGGCACCTATGCGGTTGGTTTAATGGGGCAAAAATATCCCAAACATTATTTGTTAGCCGGTATTTATACCATTCGCGGGATTGCTATTATTGTTTTCCTGCTGGCACCATTAACGCCCGTTAGTGTCTATATATTTTCTGCCGTCATGGGCTTGCTTTGGTTGTCAACCGTTCCGCCTACCAATGCCATTGTGGCGCAAATATTTGGTATTCAGCATTTTGCGATGTTGGGCGGGTTTGTGTTTTTCAGTCATCAAATAGGCTCTTTTCTGGGGGTCTGGCTGGGTGGTATCATGTACGATATCTATGGCAGTTATGATCCTGTATGGTATTTGGCTATTGGGCTTAGCGTTTTTGCCACCCTTATCAATTTACCGGTCAAAGAGCATGCGATTGTCCGTACGGCTACAGCCAGTTAGTGAAGGAGTAATACCGGTATGAATCCAACCTTAAAAAAAATATTGATTTATGGCGGGCTGCTACTGGTCCTTGCACTGGTATTTGTCATGTATACACAGCCAAGCCTGTTTATTACTCTGTCTAACCAGTTCTGGTCTTGCTTTTAGTTTTTGTTCACTGTTTTATCATTTTTACAACACCGCCATGGCGGTGTTTTTTTTATGCGTTCTGAATAGGGGCCTGATGCCTGTTTTTTCAATCTTTTTTTATATAGTGAATGATGAATTTCATAATGTGAAACTCTCATGTTGCAGTGTTGAAAAAATAATTTCATAAACAAAAAATTCATTTCATATTGCAAAATAAAAATCATAAGTATTTGAAATATAAAAATAAAATAAATGGTCTTATATAAGATATAAGTGTGTTTTGCAGTGCCGCAAAAGGATAGAATTTATTCAACTGATCCAACATTTTTTATCTTTATTTTTTTATTTTTCCAGGAGACTTATATGTCAAATCGTGAAACAGCAATCCGTAATTTGCAAAAAGAATGGGCCGAGAACCCACGCTGGCAGGGTATTAAACGCAATTACAGCGCCGAAGACGTTGTTAAGCTGCAAGGTTCCCTGCAACAGGAATACACCCTGGCACGCCGTGGTTCAGAAAAATTGTGGAATTTATTGCACACCGAGCCGTTTGTTAATTCTTTAGGCGCACTTACCGGCAACCAGGCCATGCAACAGGTAAAAGCCGGCCTTAAAGCCATTTACCTATCTGGCTGGCAAGTTGCTGGCGATGCCAACATTGCCGGTGAAATGTACCCTGACCAATCCCTGTATCCGGTTAACTCCGTACCAAGCGTTGTTCGCCGTATCAACAATTCATTAACCCGTTGTGACCAAATCCAATGGATGGAAGGCAAAGAGCCAGGTGATGAAGGTTTTGTTGATTTCTTCGCCCCTATCGTTGCCGACGCCGAAGCCGGTTTCGGTGGTGTCCTGAATGCCTATGAATTAATGAAAGCCATGATCGAAGCCGGTGCTTCAGGCGTTCACTTCGAGGACCAATTGGCTGCTGCGAAAAAATGCGGCCACATGGGCGGCAAGGTTCTGGTTCCAACCCGTGATGCCGTTGCAAAATTAACAGCAGCCCGTCTGGCTGCCGACGTAATGGGTGTTCCAACCTTGTTGCTGGCCCGCACCGATGCCGAGGCCGCCGATCTGATTACCAGCGATATTGACGAAAACGACCACGAGTTCATTACCGGTGAGCGTACCGTTGAAGGCTTTTTCCGTACCCGTGCCGGTGTGGATCAGGCAATTTCCCGTGGTTTGGCTTATGCGCCTTATGCCGACCTGCTGTGGTGCGAAACCTCAACGCCCAACCTTGAAGACGCCAAAAAATTTGCAGAAGCCATTCACAAACAGTTCCCTGGCAAACTGCTGGCTTATAACTGCTCACCCTCTTTCAACTGGAAGAAAAACCTGGATGACGTTACCATCGCCAAGTTCCAGAAAGAGCTGGGTGCAATGGGTTATAAATTCCAGTTCATCACATTGGCAGGCTTCCATGCACTGAACTATGGCATGTTTGAGTTGGCGCACGGTTACGCCCGTAATCAAATGAGTGCATTTGTTGAGTTGCAGCAAAAAGAATTTGCGGCTGCTGACAAGGGCTTTACTGCCGTTAAACACCAGCGTGAAGTGGGTACCGGTTATTTTGATAGCGTTACCCAGGTTATTGAAGGTGGTCAGGCTTCAACCACAGCTCTCACCGGTTCTACCGAAGAAGCTCAGTTTGCACACTAATAAGCACATTGGGTTAAGAAACAGCTCGTAAAGGCTCCGTTGGGGTGTCTCGCAAGATAGGATGCGAGGCACCCGTTTCTTTAATTAACAAGCTGTTTTTTGTTGAATGCAGTGTTTCCGGGCGGTGCTGAATGGTTTTCTATAAAGCCCGCCAGGAAGTTTGACGGGATACTAAGGAAAAATCACGTTGTAACCATTACTTCGCTGTTTCTGGGCCAGGGCCTGGGCCAGGTCGGCAACTGAAGTGGCGTAGAAGTAACTACGGTTGTATTTGGTAATGGCAAAGAAGTTGGGGGTAGCCGTGCGGTATTCCGTTTGCCCTCTTATTTCATCGGGCAGGTTGATGACGCCAAGTTGCTTGCCTGATGCCCAGTTATTGTTATTGTTGTTGGAAAGCGTAGCCCCTGAAGATTGCAATTGTGTCCAGCTCAGGTAAGGCTCCAGCCCACCATCTACCAAGCCTGCGGCATTGGCAGGCAGGCGAACAGGGGCAAATATGGGTGTATTGCTTTGCCAGCCGTGTTTAACCAGGAAATTGGCAACCGACATAATGGCATCTTCCTTACTGTTACGTAAGTCAATTTTGCCATTGTTGTCACCATCAATGGCGTAGTGCAAAATACTAATAGGCATGAATTGAGGCAGGCCGGTTGCACCGGCAAAAGAACCTTCTTCATGCCTGGCACTAAGCTTGCCCTGGTAATCAAGGTTAATCAGGGCAGCGAGCTGGTTCCTGAACATTTGGCTTTTTTCAGGGCGTGAAGTATCGGGGTGGTTAAAGCCCAGGGTATATAGGGCATCCAGCATGCGGAATGAACCCATGTAACGGCCATAAACTGTTTCGACACCAATAATGCTGGCAATAACGGCAGCCGGTACACCATATTCGCGTTCGGCCCGGCTAAGCGTGTTGCGGTTGGCGTTCCAGAATTCGGTGCCATACCGTATGCGAACCGGCTCTACAAAACGGGCGCGGTAACTTGGCCAAACACGCTTGATGCGGCCTTTGGGGCCCTGAGGCATAATAAGCTTGGCAACCCTTTCATTGTATTGGGCGTTGTTGAGCAGGTTTTGTATATAGGAATCAGGAATGCCATAACGCCGGGAAACCTGTTTTATAAACTCTGCAGAATTAGCCGATAGCATGGTGTTTTCAACTTCCCAGCCGGTTTTTTTAGAAACGGCAGGCGTATTTGTTGTGGTAGAGGCTGTTTTATGTGTCTGCTCTATGGGAGCACTGGCACAGGCGGTTAAAAACAGGGTGCTTATGGCAATCAAAATAGGGTTTCTGGTTTTTAACATCATGATTTAGTGGTGATTGTTTACAGTTAAAGGCGGTTTAACGAATTTTATGGCAGACTGAATTTGATTTATGGAAAATATAATTGGTGCGCCAATTATTTGATATAAATATGTTAGATTGTAATGATTCATTAAAATAAATGGCGGATTTTTTAGCCATAACGATATTCAATCAGAGAGTTGAGCGTGGAGACTTTATATATTACACATCCAAACTGTCGTTTGCATATGATGCAAAAGTGGCATCCAGAGGCACCTGCCCGTCTGGATGAAATTAACGACCGTTTGCTGGCCAGTGGGGTGTCGCCATGCTTAAAACATCTAGATGCACCTAATGCCTCAGATGGCGATGTGTTAAGGGTTCATACGCCAGAATACCTGGCCTACCTGAAAGAGCATGTGCCCCAGGAAGGTTATTTCAATATAGATAATGAAGAAACCAGTATGAATCCGCATACTTTGCGAGCTGCTTATTCTGCTGCGGGGGCAGGAATTATGGCGGTTGATGAAATTATGGCGGGCAATGCACTTAATGCTTTTTGTGCGGTCAGGCCGCCCGGGCATCATGCGGAACGAGGCCGGGCCATGGGGTTTTGTTTTTTCAATAATCTGGCCATTGCGGCCCGTTATGCCATTGAAAAATACAAACTGCAAAAAATTGCCGTGATTGATTTTGATGTACACCATGGTAATGGTACCGAAGATATTTTTAAAAATGATCCACATATTATTATGTGCAGTTTTTTCCAATATCCTCTGTACCCTGACTGCGGCGTTGCCAACGTTGCACCCAATATGTTTAATACGCCGGTACCTGCCTTTACCAAGAGCGAGATGGTCAAGGATATTGTTCTTAACAAGTGGTTGCCGGTCCTTAATGATTTTCAACCCGAGTTGGTGCTTATCTCTGCGGGATTTGATGCCCACCGGGAAGATGAAATGGGGCAAATGGACTTGGTAGAAAAAGATTATGAATGGATCACCAAACAGTTGATGGAGGTGGCTAATCAATATGCGCAAGGCCGAATAATCAGCTTTCTGGAAGGGGGGTATAGTTTATCGGCATTGGGAAGAAGTGTAACCGCACATATCAAGGCGCTGGCTTCTTTATGAAAACTGAAACAGGTCTTCAGTAAAGAAAAATAGCCAGTTATATAAAAATGGCTTACCTTTATCACAGCTACATTGTAGAATTGAAAGGTTTTGGTTTATGGCAGTAATGTTGCCAATATTAGGAGATACTTGGATGAAGGTATTAGTACCTGTAAAACGTGTCGTTGACTATAACGTCAAAGTGCGCGTCAAATCAGATCAAACTGGGGTAGATATTGCCAATGTAAAAATGTCAATGAACCCTTTTGATGAAATCGCTGTTGAAGAAGCAACGCGATTAAAAGAAAAAGGTGTTGCGACTGAAGTAGTGGCGGTTTCTTGCGGCGTCACGCAGTGCCAGGAAACATTGCGTACAGCAATGGCCATTGGTGCCGATCGTGCCGCGCTGGTGCAAACAGACGTCGAGCTTCAGCCATTGGCCGTTGCAAAACTGCTCAAAGCGGTTGCCGAAAAAGAACAGGCTCAATTGGTTATTCTGGGTAAACAGGCCATTGACGACGATGCCAACCAGACTGGTCAGATGCTGGCTGCATTGTTGGGCTGGCCCCAGGCTACTTTTGCCAGCAAAATTGAAATCGAAGGCGACAGTGCCAAGGTTACCCGTGAAGTTGACGGTGGTCTGGAAACTATTTCAGTTAAATTGCCGGCCATTATCACCACAGACTTGCGCCTGAATGAGCCACGTTATGTAACGTTGCCCAACATCATGAAAGCAAAGAAAAAACAACTGGATACCTACACACCCGAAGATCTGGGTGTTGATGTGACTCCTCGCATCAAAACACTGAAAGTGTCAGAACCACCAGCACGCAAAGCCGGTATTACCGTTCCTGATGTGGCTACGCTGGTAGATAAATTAAAGAATGAAGCAAAGGTGATTTAATATGACGATCTTGGTTATTGCTGAACATGATAATGCAGAATTAAAAGCAGCTACATTAAATACCGTTGCCGCCGCAGCAAAAATTGGTGGTGATATTCACGTTTTGGTTGCTGGTAGCGGTGCACAGACAGTTGCCGAACAAGCGGCCAAAGTTGCCGGTGTAAGCACTGTCCTGCTGGCAGATGCGGCACAATTGGCCGACTCTTTGGCTGAAAATGTGGCCGAACAGGTTATTGCTATTGCCGGTAATTACAGCCATATCCTGTTCCCAGCGACTGCATCCGGTAAAAACGTGGCTCCCCGTGTTGCTGCCAAACTTGATGTTGCCCAACTTTCCGACATCATTGCCGTAGAGTCTGCAGATGTGTTCCAGCGTCCTATTTATGCCGGTAACGCAATTGCAACCGTAGAATGCACTGATGCCAAAAAAGTCATTACGGTGCGTACAACTGCGTTTGATGCGGTTTCTGCCGAAGGTGGTTCTGCTTCTGTGCAAAACGTTGACGCGGTTACCGACTCTGGCCTGTCTTCATTTGTAGGTCGTGAAGTTGCAAAAAGCGATCGTCCTGAATTAACCGCTGCTGCCATTATTGTTTCTGGTGGCCGTGGTATGGGCAGTGCCGAGAACTTCAAGATTCTTGACCCATTGGCCGACAAACTGGGTGCAGCATTGGGTGCTTCCCGTGCAGCGGTTGATGCCGGTTATGCTCCTAACGACTGGCAAGTTGGTCAAACCGGTAAGATTGTTGCGCCACAACTTTATGTTGCGGTTGGCATCTCTGGTGCCATTCAGCACCTGGCCGGCATGAAAGACTCCAAAGTTATTGTTGCTATCAATAAAGACGCAGAAGCACCTATTTTTGGTGTGGCCGATTACGGTCTGGTTGCCGACTTGTTCACTGCCGTTCCTGAACTGGTCGGTGCGCTGTAAGGCACCGTTTAAACAGGGTAAAATACAATGCATAGTTGGTATTTTGCCCTGTTAAGGTAATAAAAAACGCTTCATTTGAAGCGTTTTTTTATGGCTGGCATTAACTACATTTTTTCTATCCGGTCTGCCCGATTGGCAGAATCTGGGTGACTGGAGAAAAAACCACCACCGCCACCACCCAGTTTGCGCAGGGCCGATACCGCATGGGATTTATCGTAATTGTTTTCTTGCAGGATTTTCAGGCCATAAGCATCGGATTCCAGTTCGTGCGATTGTGAATACTGGGCATTAACCAGATTATGGGCCAAAGTGCCAATTTCATTGCCCGACAGTGATGCAACAATTGAGTTGCCACTTGCCGCGCCGGCTTTGCGTGCCGCCAGTGTAAGCAGGTTGGTGCGTGCCTGTGATTTTGAATGGCCATTCATGACGTGGCCAATTTCATGGCCAATCACGAACAGCAGTTCGGGGTCTGTCATTTTATCCATTAAGCCTGAATAAACCCGAATGCTGCCATTGGGCAGGGCGAAGGCATTGACTTCCGGATTAAGGTAGACCTTGTAGTCCAGGGTTGTGCCATTGTAGCTGCGCAGGTTACGGGTAATATTGTTAAGACGTGTGGTGTAGCTGTTATTGGCACCGGCAACCGTGTTTTGCTGGTCTAGTTGCTGTTGGGATTGCACCGCCAGGGTCTGGATTTCGGCATCGTTAATGGTGGCGGCCTGGAATAGGGACGAGGCCGCGTCAACCATGCCCGCGCTATTCATGCCTTCACAGGCGCTTAATGAGCCAAGCAACAGGCCGGAAATAATGAGTTTCTTTATCATGATTACTCTCATACTGATAAAAATAAATGTGAATCAGGGTTCTATGGTGCGTATGTCTGGCTTACCAAAAATGGCAACATAACTGGAGTAAAAACCGCAATACATGCTGACTGCAATAATCATGACCAGTATTTGGGCAATAAAGGCAATCAGCATAAGTGGCAGCCCCATTAACACCAGCAGGTCTGTCAGAAGAAACTGACAGGCATAAAATAATATACCCCAAATGGAAAAGTAAACCATAAAGGCAATTTTATTACGCCAGGAAGCAACCATGGAATAAAACAGGGCTTTTTTAACACTTAGGTTTTCCCACCCAATTAATTGGGGTACATTCCAGAAAGAAATGGCGGTTAAAAATGTAAGGATTGCCCATAAAGCATACTGAAAAATACTAATGGAAAAACTGGGAATGTCGGCCAGTGTCAGTTTGTATTCGGGATCGGAAAGCAACCTGGAGATTTTTTGCATGTCTTCATGGCTTAGGGCATTCAGGGTTGGATAAAATGAGATGAATGTAATGAGCATGAAGATGCTGGCGTATAAAAAACCAATTACGGCCAGGCGTCGGATAACATCGGGCTTTTTAAGTGGCAGGACCCATTCGGCTGGAATGACTTTGTTGTTGCTGTCGATAGAACGGCAGGCGGTTACCATGACCAGGCTGGAGACGGGAATGCTCACAATAAAAAGTGGCAAGCCGATGAGGGGGAGAACAATAAGAATCTGGCTAAGGAAATTGATAATAAACGTGATGGCCAGCAGTGCCATAGGCTGCTTTCTGAACAAGGCGAAAGCGGCTTGAACCCATTGTAATCCCGCAGAAAAAGGTAGTTTAGCTGCTTGCATAATTGATTATGGTAATTGTGGAAGGACTGATTCGGTACGCAGCTTGAGAATGCGTTCGAAGTGGGTCGGGTCGTGCGGTTTCAGGGTTTGTGCCGGGCGCGGTATGAAAAAATCATAAAGGCGGGATGTCCAGAAACGCAAGGCAGCGGCCCTGAGGGCAACCGGCCACACCTGTCGTTCTTCATGGGTGAAAGGGCGGATGCGGTGATAGGCTTGCAGCCAGGCGTTTGTATGATCCTTAAGCAAAGCACCGGTTTCGCGTTCTATACACCAGTCATTGACAGCAACCGCCACGTCGAAAATCCATTTATCGCAACCGGCAAAGTAAAAGTCAATAACACCACCCATGCTTGGGTTTTCAAACGTGCCATCAAACAGGACATTATCGCGGAACATGTCGCAGTGGCAGGGGCCGGCTGGCAGGTTTTGCCAAAGGGCTGAACCCTGGACACGGATTTGTTCGTCCAGTGAGGTTTGGTACAGCTGCGTTAATTCCGGGTTCAGGAACGGCTGTATGCTGGGGTAGGTAGCCTGCCACCAGCCAAGCCCGCGCAAATTTGGCTGCCTGATTGGAAAATCTACCGCTGCAAGGTGTGCCTGGGCCTGGGTTTGGGCCGCAATAATACAGTGATTGACACTGGGTGAGGCCTCATAGCCACCCGCCAGGCGGGTAACGATAGATGCTGGCTTGTTTTTTAGTGTACCAATACGCTTGCCATCTTTGCGGGTTTGCGGCATGGGTACTTTGACACCCTTGCTGGCCAGATGGTGCATTAATTCAATGTAAAAAGGCAACTGTTCGTGGGTAAGCACTTCGAATAGGGTCAGGACATATTCGCCATGCGTGCTGGTCAGGAAAAAGTTGGTGTTTTCGATGCCGGCCGTAATGCCTCGTAAGGAAACAAGCTCACCCAGGTCATATTCAGCAAGAAATGCTTCGGCTTCAGAGGTGGTCAGATTTGTAAAAACAGCCATATCAGGTATATATCATCAATTAAGTTAATGCAGATGCCCGGTATTTTAGTCCAGGATGAATAGTCAATGATACATTCATTTAATACATTTAAAAATAAAGCATAGCCATCTAGGGATATTCCCAAATGATGTTTGGATATAATAAATTTTTTAATTCTGGCATTTTTGGATAGGCGATGATTTTCAGTAATGGTCTTCACGTGCTCAGGGAACAATGTAAACAAGCCCGGTGGCTTTCCGGGCAACCCGCTTTGCTGGTATGGGCATTGTTCATGGGCGTGTTGGGCGCACTGGCCACCATTGCTTTTTATTGGGGCATCCACCAGGTCCAACTGTTGCTGTCGGGGCAATCAGGGTCTATCGTTTCGGTGACGCGCATCTGGTCAAGCTCTGAACGAATACTGTATCCGGCGCTTGGCGGCCTTGTGGCTGGGCTGCTTTTGTGGTGGGCAAGCAAACTCAAGGTGGACAGCAATGCCGACTACATGGAGGCGGTGGCCATTGGCAATGGGCACTTGTCACTGCGGCAGGGGTTTTTAAGGGTTCTGTCTTCGTTAAGCGTGATTGCTACCGGTGGTTCGATTGGTCGTGAGGGGGCCATGATTCACCTTGCTGCCATGGGCGCTTCGGCCACAGGACGGCTTTTTTGCTTCGAGGCGATTCCCTTACGCTTGCTGGTCGCTTGCGGAGCGGCAGCCGGGGTTTCGGCCGCTTATAATGCACCGGTTGCAGGGGCCCTGTTTGTGGCTGAAATCGTGCTGGGCAGCATGTCTATGCAAACTCTTGGTCCTTTGCTGCTGTCTGCGGCAACCGCAAACATCACCATGCGTATGCTGGGTTATTACCATGTCATGTACGATTTGCCCGAGCTCATGCCAATTGATCCGTCTTTCCTGGTTTTCGCGGTTTTACTGGGTATTGTCTCGGGCTTGTTGGCCCCCCAGTTTTTGCGTTTTCTTGATGGCGGCAAACGTCTGTTCAGGAAAACCGGGCTGGGGTTGCCATTGCGGCTGGCCCTGGGTGGTTTTGTTCTGGGCTTGTTTACATTGTTAGAACCCCGTGTGGCCGGCAATGGTTACAGTGTTCTGAGTTCTTTTTTACATGAACCCTGGGCCTGGACGGCAGTGACCCTGATATTGTTGACCAAGGTTTTGTCTACGGGGATTACGGTTGGGTCGGGTGCGGTAGGCGGGGTGATTACGCCTGTGATGTTTATGGGTGGGGCCTTGGGCTTATTGTGTGTACAGCTTTTTGGTTTGCTGTTGCCAGCAGTGTTATCCAACACCGCGCTGTTTGTGTTGCTGGGTATGGGCTCATTTTTGGCTGCGGCTACCAGTGCACCGCTAATGGCGATACTCATGATTTTTGAAATGACGCACAGTTATACTATAATACTCCCCCTTATGCTGGCCTGTGTGTTTTCCTATTTCACCTCCCGGTCTATCGCGGGCGCGGTTATGTATGCGGTAACAGAATCGCGTGACAAGGATTTGCTGCTACGGCATCGCTTGCGCCAGCTTAGGTTGGCCAATTTGGTCAGTCCGGTAAGTACGGTCATCAAGCATAATCAAACGATGCAAGATGCCCTGAATATGTTTATTGAATTTGGCGTGCGTTTTATTTATGTGGTTAATGAAATGAACGAATATCAGGGGGTGATTGCGCATAAAGACGTTAGCAGTTTCCTGCTGTCTGGTAACGACATGCTGGCGCCTTTGTCAGGAGAACTGATTAATCGTTCTTATTTAACGACACTGCAACCCGATATGACATTGGATGAAGTGCAAGATTATTTTGTGGCCTTCAATGGCGAGCGGTTACCGGTTTTAAGCGCAGATGAAAGGCCGCTCTTGCTAGGGGTGGTTTATAAATCTGATGTGCTTAAGAAATTTAATGAGTTGAAAAAATTGCTGGATGCCAGCAGTGACGCTATTTTGGATGTAAGAGCGAGAAAATTGTATGACAATCGTCGAAAATAAACAGCAGGAAAAATTGGCACCAGTCGGGCTTTATGCCCGTGCCGATGCGCCATGGCGACTGTCGGTTGCGCCCATGATAGATGTCACAGACCGTCATTGCCGTTTCTTTCACCGCCTTTTGGCGCCCAAAGCATTGCTATATACAGAAATGGTTACGACCGGTGCCCTTATTCACGGTGATATTGCCAGACACTTAAGGTTTAATGAAGAAGAGCATCCACTCGCCTTGCAACTGGGGGGCAGCGACCCACGGGAGCTTGCGCATTGTGCCCGGCTGGGTCAGGAGTGGGGCTACGATGAAATTAATCTTAATTGTGGCTGTCCTTCCGAACGGGTGCAAAAAGGGGCTTTTGGTGCCTGCCTAATGGCAGAACCCCAACTGGTGGCCGATTGCATAAAGGCCATGCAAGATGCGGTTAATCTGCCCGTAACGGTCAAGCACCGCCTGGGGCTTGATTACGATACCTCTTATGGTTTTGTGCGGGATTTTGTTGGGAAAATTTATGATGCCGGATGTCGGGTGTTTGTTTCGCATGCCCGTAATGCCGTGCTTAAGGGCCTGTCACCCAAAGATAACCGGGAAATTCCACCTTTGCGTTATGATGTCGTTGCAAAACTCAGGCAAGATTTCCCCGACGCCCTGTTTGTCCTGAATGGCGGGCTTAAAGAAGTGCAGCAAATGTATCTCATGGCCAATGAGTTTGATGGTGTCATGATAGGGCGCGCTGCCTGGCATGATCCCTATTTGCTGCGTGAAGCCAGCCAGCTGTTATGGCCGGACGTTGCGGTTCCTTCCAATGAGACGATTGTTGAAATCATGATGGCTTACATCGCCAAAGAGCGGTTGACAGGGGTACCCATGCGTTTGACGGTCAGGGCTATGTTGGGTCTGGTCAATGGCCAGAAGGGCTCGCGGCTGTGGCGCCGCACCCTGTCCGATCACCGTTTGTTGGCCGCCAATGATCCGGCTTTGCTTATGCAGGCTTTTGCTCAGTTGGTAAATAGTCAAACTGTGGTATGAAGCGTAAAAAATAAAAATTATTTACAATAATTTTTTATCTCCGGCAAGGGAAGAATTGGCTTTTTTATCAATTGATTGTATAAATGAATAAGCCTTTCGAACGGTTTTTTTAAACTTGATATTCTCGTTAAATTACTATATATTGTGGTTCGGCCTTGCGCCCTTACTAAATGTAGAATTTTTCTAATGGCTGTCTTTACTGTTTTTTCATCAAATACAATGAAGATGGCTGTTTTATTTTAATAAATCCACGCCAAAGCAACCGTTTACACTCCTGTGACAGACAGGTTAATAAGCGGGAAATGTTGTTAATATTTTTTCGGGTAAACACATGAACAAGAACCTATTAGTCACCAAACGTAGCGGGGAAAAAGAACCCCTGAATCTGGATAAAATTCACCGTGTTGTCGCATGGGCTGCTGAAGGCTTGGATCATGTTTCTGTTTCTCAGGTAGAGTTGCGTTCCCATATCCAGTTTTATGACGGTATCCGTACCGATGATATTCATGAAACCATCATCAAGGCGGCCGCCGACCTGATTTCCGAAGAATCACCCGATTACCAGTATTTGGCTGCACGCCTGGCTATTTTTCATTTGCGCAAGATCGCATTTGGCCAGTTTGATCCGCCCAAGCTGTATGAGCACGTTGTCAAAATGGTAGAGATGGGCAAATACGATGCTCATATCCTTGAAGACTACACCAAACAAGAGTTGGAAGAAGCCGATTCCTACATTGATCACTGGCGTGACATGTCGTTTTCCTATGGCGCGGTAAAACAGCTTGAAGGCAAATACCTGGTGCAAAACCGGGTCACTCATGAAATTTATGAGAGCCCCCAATTCTTGTATATTCTGGTTGCACTCTGTCTGTTTTCCAAATACCCCAAAGAAACCCGCTTGCAGTACGTGAAAGGTTTTTATGATGCCATTTCCACCTTCAAGATTTCCCTGCCAACCCCGATTATGTCGGGTGTTCGCACGCCTACCCGCCAGTTCAGTTCATGCGTGCTGATTGAATGCGGTGACAGCCTTGACTCCATCAATGCCACCACCAGTTCAATTGTACGTTATGTATCGCAACGGGCCGGCATTGGCATTAACGCGGGCCGCATTCGTGCGGTTGGTAGCACCATTCGTGGTGGTGAAGCCAAGCATACCGGTTGCATTCCTTTCTATAAACACTTCCAGACAGCGGTGAAGTGCTGCTCGCAAGGTGGTGTGCGGGGTGGTGCAGCAACCCTGTTCTATCCCATCTGGCACCTTGAAGTTGAATCCTTGCTGGTACTTAAAAACAACCGTGGCGTAGAAGAAAACCGGGTACGCCACATGGATTACGGCGTGCAAATCAACCGCCTTATGTACCAGCGCTTAATCAAGGGTGGCGACATCACTCTGTTTTCTCCCTCTGACGTGCCTGGTCTGTACGATGCTTTCTTCGAAGACCAGAGCCGTTTCGAGACTTTGTATGAGCAATATGAAAATGATCCTTCCATTCGCAAGCGCAAGGTAAAGGCGGTAGACCTGTTTTCGCTCATGATGCAGGAACGCGCCGGTACGGGTCGTATTTACATCCAGAACGTTGACCATTGCAATACGCACAGTCCCTTTGATCCGGCTGTGGCGCCGGTTCGCCAAAGCAACCTGTGTCTTGAAATTGCTTTGCCAACCAAGCCCCTGAACGACATTAACGATGAAAACGGCGAGATTGCCCTGTGCACGCTGTCGGCGTTTAATCTGGGCGCCATCGCGTCCCTGGATGAATTGAAGGATTTGTCTGAACTGGCTGTGCGTGCGTTGGATGCTTTGCTGGATTATCAGGATTACCCCATCAAGGCGGCTGAAATTGCCACCATGAACCGTCGTACCCTGGGTATTGGCGTTATCAACTATGCTTATTACCTGGCTAAAAACAATGCCAAGTACTCTGATGGCAGTGGCAAGGCACTGACACACCGCACCTTTGAAGCCATTCAATATTATTTACTGCAGGCATCGGTAAAACTGGCCAAAGAGTTTGGTGCTTGTCCGGCTTTTAATGAGACTACCTATTCAAAAGGCATTTTGCCTATTGATACCTACAAAAAAGACCTGGATGCGATTTGCAATGAGCCCTTGCATCTGGACTGGGAGGCCTTGCGCAAGGATATTATTACCCATGGCTTGCGTAACTCCACCCTGACCGCTCTCATGCCTTCAGAAACCTCCAGCCAGATTTCCAATGCGACCAATGGCATTGAGCCTCCCCGTGGTCTGGTCAGTGTCAAGGCTTCCAAAGATGGTATCCTGAAACAGGTCGTCCCCGAATATGATCGCCTGAAAGACAAGTATGAATTGTTGTGGGACATGCCCGGTAATGACGGTTATTTGCAACTGGTGGGTATTATGCAAAAATTTGTTGATCAGTCCATTTCGGCCAATACCAACTATGATCCGTCCCGTTTCCCAAATGGTCGTGTGCCCATGAACCAGCTGTTGAAAGATTTGTTAACCGCTTATAAGTTCGGCCTTAAAACCTTGTATTACCAAAACACCCGTGATGGTGCCGACGATGCACAAACCGCTGATCAGGGTGACGATGATTGTGCCGGTGGTGCTTGCAAAATTTAAGCCGTGGTTTTAATAGAGTAAATAAATTATGTCTTATAGTACTTTTTGTCAGATAGCCAATGACCCATTAAAAGAACCTATGTTCTTTGGTCAACCCGTGAATGTGGCTCGCTATGATCAGCAAAAATACGAGATTTTCGAGAAACTAATCGAAAAGCAATTGTCTTTTTTCTGGCGCCCCGAGGAAGTGGACGTCTCCCAGGACCGGATTGATTACGCAGCTTTGCCCGATCATGAAAAACATATTTTCATTAGCAATCTGAAATACCAGACATTGCTGGATTCTATTCAGGGACGTAGCCCCAACGTGGCATTGCTGCCGCTGGTTTCTATTCCCGAACTGGAAACCTGGATACAGACCTGGTCGTTCTCGGAAACGATTCATTCGCGATCCTATACGCATATTATCAGGAATATTGTCAGTAACCCTGCCACGGTATTTGACGATATCGTTGTGAATGAACATATTCTTGCCCGTGCCCGCGATATTTCCATTTACTACGATGAGCTTATTAAACTGACCGAGTATTACGATCTTTTTGGAGAGGGTACTCACACCCTTAACGGAAAAAGCGTGACGATCAGTTTGCGTGAACTGAAGAAAAAGCTTTACCTGTGCCTAATGGCGGTCAATGCCCTTGAAGCCATCCGTTTCTACGTTAGTTTTGCCTGCTCGTTTGCGTTTGCCGAGCGTGAACTGATGGAAGGCAATGCCAAAATCATCAAGCTGATTGCCCGTGACGAAGCCCTGCATTTAACCGGTACGCAGCATATCCTTAACATTATGCGTAGCGGCGAAGACGACCCTGAAATGGCCGACATTGCCAAAGAGCTTGAGCAGCCCTGTTTTGACCTGTTCAAAAAGGCAGCCTTGCAGGAAAAGGAATGGGCTGAATATCTGTTCAGGGATGGTTCCATGATTGGCCTGAACAAGGATATCCTGTGTCAGTATGTTGAATACATTACTAATTTTCGTATGCAAGCCGTTGGCTTGAAACCTGCCTTTGACGGTAATAAACAAAACCCGATTCCATGGATCAATGCCTGGTTGTCATCCGATAATGTACAGGTTGCACCCCAGGAAGTGGAAATCAGTTCTTACCTGATCGGTCAGATTGATGCCGAAATCAATACAGATGCACTACAAAATTTTGAGCTATGACCCTTGTTGCAACACTGGATACCAGTTTTGATTTACTAGATGGGGAAACCCTTCTTGAGGGGCTTGAAAGAACCGGCCATGAGGTGGAGTATCAGTGTCGTTCGGGTTATTGCGGGTCTTGCCGCACCCGCCTGATATCCGGCGAGGTCCGATACCTATCCGAGCCGCTGGCTTTTATTTCACGTAATGAAGTGTTGCCATGCTGCTGCGTGCCGGTTAATACCGTGCATCTGGATGTTGCGCAGGCCTATGAGCCCGAGCAGCTTGCTTTAAGTGAGGATCTGGAACCGCAAAACAGCCTGGATTTCACTAAAGCCTGATTTTTCTGTAAGCGGAACGTTCCCACGCGCTGAATGAAGTGACCCCCAAATGTTGGACGGTTAAAAACTAGGCAGCTAACACCTGAATCCGGTATTGTACCGGACTCAGGCCGTTTAACTTGAGCTTGATACGTTCGTGATTGTAGTAGTGAATGTATTCCTCAATGCCCGCCTCCAGCTGTTCGATATTATCGAAGCGTTTCAGGTGGAAGAACTCGGACTTCAGTATACCAAAGAAGCTTTCCATTGCCGCATTGTCCAGGCAGTTTCCTTTCCTGGACATGCTTTGCACGATACCCCTGTCTTCCAGCATTTTCCGATAACGGGCATGTTGGTAATGCCAGCCCTGATCGGAGTGCAAAAGGGGCTTTTCAGACGGCTTAAGCCGGGCCAAGGCCTTATCCAACATCTCGGTGACCAGCTGCAAAACCGGGCGCCGTGCCATCTGCCAGGCGATGATTTCACGATTGGACAAGTCCATCACGGTAGAGAGGTACCGCTTTTGATTGTTGACTTTGAATTCCGTCACATCAGTCACCCATTTTTGATTCGGTTGATCGGCCTCAAACTGGCGCTGGAGCAAATCCGGCGCAATCGTCCCGACCGCACCCGCATACGATTTATATTTCTTGACGCGGACCAACGACTTTAAACCCAGTGCCCGCATCAGGCGCTGCACCACCTTGTGGTTGATCACCACAGTCTTGAGATGGCGTAACGCTGCCGTGATGCGCCGATAGCCATAGCGGCCTTCGTGGCGCTCATAAAGCTCAAGAATCTTGTCCTTGATGGCTGCGTATTTGTCGCCTACCGTTTGCGCCTTGAGCTGGTAGTAAAACGTACTGCGCGACAGCCCTGTTATCTGGAGCAGCAGATTGAGCGAATGATCGGGCCTTAATCCCTGGATGACTTGCGCTTTGTCTGCAGCGCTGCAGCCTGTTTCGCTTCGATTAAGGCCCTCAATTTTTTTAAGTAGGCATTCTCCGCACGCAAGTAAGCCAGCTCGTCCAGCAGTTCTTGCTGTGTCCGTGTTTCGTCAGACGCAGGCGTCTTGGGAAGATGTTTTGTAGGCATTTTCATTTGAGTTCCACCTTTATGGGGGGGCTTCAAGGCCCAGGATTCACCGGTAGTATTATACTGGCGACGCCACTTGCCGATGGTTCCTATGCTGCGGATGTTATAGAGTGCTGCGGCCTGTCGGTCGGATACCCCCTCGCGGGCAATGTGTCGCAGTACTTGCTGCTTGAATTCATCACTATAGGCACCGCGCTTGTTATCCAGGCCGGATACGCCATGATGCTGGTAGCTTGCTACCCAATAGCGCAATTGAGAAATATCCACCCCGTAGGTATCGGCAATGAGGCGATAGCCACTCTGGCCGGACAGATACTCTTGGACTAATTTGATTTTGAACGGCAAATCATATTTTGTCATTGAAAAGACCCCTAAAAGTTGAATGGGTGTCCAACTTATTGGGGTCAGTTCATTTCTTTTGTAGGAGCGAAGCATTATTCAGGTTTGCTCCGACGCCGCTTCGCGCCGAAGTCGCTGCACCTGAATAATACCTCGCTCCAGCGTGGAAACGTATACAGATAAAACAATACTTTTCAGAGGCTAATCAATCCAGCTTGATTTGGGCGCGTTCAATCACTTTCTGCCACTTTTTGCTATCATCAGCAATAAACGCCTTGAACTCTTCAGGCGTGCTGCCCTCCAGTTTGCCGATATAGGTTTTTTCCCAGCGTTCGGCCAGTTCCTTGTTATCGTTTACTTTTTGCATGGCCTCTCCCAACACTTTCAGTGCTTCAGGTGGCGTTCCGGCAGGTGCCAGCAAGCCTTGCCAACCGAAGGGGCTAAAGTCGTCAAGACCGGCTTCTTTGAAGGTGGGTACATCGGGGAAGCTGGGATGGCGCTCGTCACCGGTAATGGCCAATAGTTTCAGTTTTCCTGTTTTAATGCCACCGGCAGCGGCGGGCAGGGCATCAAATAAGAAATCCACCTGTCCGGCCATTAAATCAGCAAATGGGTTGGTGGTGCTGTACGGAATGAAAACCGGGCTTGTTTTACTGTCAAAGCCAAACCATTCACCTGATAAATGGGAATAGCTGCCTACACCCATGCTGGCAATATTGAATTGCCCTGGATTTTTCTGTAATTTTTCGATTAAATCCTTCACATCGGTAACCGCTACTTTGGGGCTGGCAATTAAGCCGGTGTTCATGATACCCAGCAGGCTGACCGGAACAAAATCCTTTTCAATGTCATAGGTTTTTTTGGTATACAAATGAGGCTGAATGGACAATGTGCTGGTTGAACCAATCAACAACGTGTAACCGTCTGGTTTTGCCTGGGCTGCGGCAGCATTGCCAATGGCACCTGATGCGCCCGGTTTATTGTCAATAATAACGCTAACGCCCAGGTTTTTCTGAAGCTCGGCAGCAACTTCACGGGCATTGGTATCAGGGCCAGTGCCAGGGGCAAACGGCGTAATGATACGAATAGGGCGATCGGGGTAAGCCGCTTGTGCACTGAAAGCGATAAGCCCCAGGCTTAGTCCGATAGTGATTTTTCTTGAAAGCTTATTAATGGTAAAACGCATAGTTGTCTCCTCAGGGATGTCATTGTCTTGATTAAATCGAATAAAACTTGATCTTTGTTAAATTATCATAATATAATAAAAAGATCAAATTAATTTTGATTAATTTTAATCAAATTATCATTAAATGATATTTGTATTTAGGAGACAGAAATGACACAAGCCAAAGACAATATTCAGCTTTCACTCAGCCATCTGGGTATTTATGTACATGACCTGGAAAAAATGAGTGCTTTTTACAAAGAAACATTTGAGTTCACCCAAACCGACAAGGGAGACCTGGGCCATACCCAACTGGTGTTTTTAAGTCGTGATCCTGCCGAGCATCACCAACTCGTCTTGGCAACCGGACGGCCGGAAAATCTTCAGTTCAACTTGATTAACCAGATTTCATTTCGTGTACCCAACCTGGATAATTTGCGCCGTTTTTACGAGCGCGTAAAAAAACATAATGATGTTAATGATATCCAGTGTGTTACGCATGGTAATGCCGTATCCATTTATTGTCGTGACCCCGAGGGTAACCGTCTTGAAATTTTCATGGACACTCCCTGGTATTGTGACCAGCCCCTGCGCGAATCCATTGATCTTGATCTAAGCGATGACGCCATCATGGCACAAGCCGAAGCCATTGCCCGCAAATATCCAAAATTCAAATTGCGTTCTGAGTGGTACGAAGAAATGCGTCAATTAATGGGGGTGTAATATGAAGACAGAAAACGAACTGTATGATGTCGCGATTGTGGGTTACGGCCCGGTTGGTGCCACCCTGGCCGGCCTGTTAGGCCAGGAAGGCTTGAAGGTATTGGTGCTGGACCGCGAGGCGGATATTTATCCATTACCGCGTGCCATCCATTTTGATGGTGAAGTCATGCGGATTTTCCAAAGCCTGGGTCTTAAAGACAAAGTGCTGGAAATCAGCCGCCCCGGTATTCATGGCATGCATTTTGTGAATGCAGAAGGGGAAACCTTGCTGGTTCGGGCGGGCAGTAACGAAAGCGGCCCCAATGGATGCGCCAATAATTATTATTTTCACCAGCCCCAGCTGGAAGTTTTGCTGCGGGAAAAGGCAGCCAGCCATGAAAACGTGACGCTAAGGCTAAGCACCGAACTGATTGGTATTCAGGAACAAAGCGATTGTGTTGAATTGACGGCACAAAATCATAATACCCATGCAAGCAGTCATTATAGGGTCAAATACGTGGTGGGCTGTGATGGTGCCCGTTCATTTGTTCGCAATACCATGAATAGTCCCATGGAAAACCTGGGATTGCGTCAGCAATGGCTGGTCTTTGATGTCTTGCTTAAACAGAATGTAGAGTTACCACCTTACACTATCCAGCATTGCGATCCGGCACGCCCCATGACCTATTGCAATGTGGTGGATAACCGCCGCCGTTGGGAAATCATGGTCATGCCCGATGACAACCTTGAGGAGTTGGTTAAACCTGAAAACATCTGGAAAATGCTTGAGCGCTGGATCAATCCAGAGCAGGCAGACCTGGAGCGTGCGGTTATTTATACCTTTAATTCCCTGATTGCCCAGGGCTGGCGCAAAGGGCGCCTGATGCTGGCCGGTGATGCCGCCCATCAGACCCCGCCATTTCTGGGGCAGGGCTTGTGTGCCGGGATTCGAGATGCGGCCAACCTGTACTGGAAACTCACATCGATTATCAAGGGCAATGCCAGTGATACCTTACTGGATACTTACGAATCAGAGCGTTCTGCCCATGTCCATGAAGTTATTGGGCTGGCTGTCTATCTGGGCAGTATTATCCAGACCACAGACCCTGATAAAGCGGCAGAGCGCGACAGGAAACTGCGTGAAGACGGCTGCCGTGAATTTTTCATGCCGGTCTCGCAATTGGGTGAAGGCTTGTGGGATAGCCAAAGAAAGGCGGGGGGGCAATTATTTTTCCAACCCAGAAACAGGGAAGGCATTGCACTGGATGATCTTGTTGGCAACCGTTTTGCGATTGTACATACCGATAAAGCGGGTTTTAACAAACTGGAGGATGCGTTGGCAGAAAGGGCTAATATCGTGCCGGTGGAACTGGATAACCAGGAGGTTGGTAACTGGCTGGCAGAAAAAGAGGCGGAATTTGTTGTGCTGCGCCCCGACCGTTATGTGCTGGGTACGGGTAAAAATAAGGCACAATTACAGGCATTATTATCGTTAGTACCGTGATACTGTTTTTGTTAAAGGTTTTATGATGAGTGAAAAATCCCCTTCCAGCCTGGCCCGTATGTTAATGGTGCTGGATTTCTTTACCGAAGACACGCCCATATGGAGTGTCGAGGATATCGCCCAGAAACTGGAGGTGTCCATTCCAACCTGTTATCGCTATATGAAAATGCTGGTGGAATCGGGTTGGCTTACTCATCAGTCAGAGTCTTGTTATACCTTTGGTCCCCGCATCCTGGTTATGGATTATTACGTGCGGCAGTCTGATCCGGTTTTGCGCGCCAGTGTCCCGCACATGCAGGAACTGGTGGCTAAAACCGGGTTTGCGTGTGTCCTGTCCGCATTTTATGGTGATCGGGTGCTGGATTCCCATCATGAAAAAAGTGATGGTAAAACTTTTCTCAGTTATGGCAGGGGCATGCCACGCCCTTTATTTCAGGGAGGAGCTCCAAAAGTGATTCTGGCCCATTTGCCCCCCCGGCAGTTGCGTAAAATTTATGACGGGCATGCCCATGAGCTGAAAAAATCAGGTGTACCGGAAGATTGGAGTAGCTTCAGGGCCTATTATCAGCAGATTAAAAAACAGGGGTTTTATTATTCTGCCGGTGAGCTGGAGTCTCATTTGGGTGCCTTGTCGGTACCCATTGAAAAGGTGGGACAGCCAGGGGTGTGGGGAGCCCTGTCACTAGTGGCAGAGTTATCGCGTTTCGAGGTGGTTGATGCTCAAAAAATGAAACAGCTGCTTGAAGTCGCTATCCGAAGTATTTCACAAAGTTTGGTTTAATTGTTTTCAATAATATGAAATTTGGAAGAAGGAAGAGAGATGAAGTTAATCAGTTTTGTTTTGAATGGTAAAAATACCTATGGTGTGGTTACCAACGATAAAAAAGTCCTGGATCTGGGCCCTTTGCTGGGAGACCGATTTGCGGATCTGGCCAGCCTGCTGGGTAATAATGATCTTGCACCGGTCCACGAGGCGCTTGAAAACAATCTGGCAACGCTGGATTATGATGCGCTGGAGTTGCTACCCGTGATTCCCGAGCCAGGCAAAATTTTTTGCATTGGCCTGAATTATGCCGACCACGTCAAGGAAACCAATCGTGAAGTGACTGAATCGCCCACCATATTTTTGCGCGTGGCTGAATCCCAGGTGGCACATAATGACAGCATTGTCTTGCCGCCAGAATCTGTCAAGCTGGATTACGAGGGTGAAATTGCGATTGTGATTGGCAAAGGTGGGCGGCGCATATCAGAAGAAGAGGCCTGGGATCATATTGCCGGTTATGCCTGCTATAACGATGGCAGTATCCGTGACTGGCAAACGGCTACTTCACAATGGGGTCCCGGCAAAAACTTCTGGAAAACCGGTGGTTTTGGCCCCTGGCTGGTGACCTCAGACGAAATCAAGCCTGGTCAGGAATTAACCCTGGTGACCCGTTTGAATGGTCAGGAGATGCAGCGTACCACTACTGAATTGTTAATTCACAGTATTCCAAGGCAGATTGCCTATATTTCTTCATTCCTGCCGTTGAATGCCGGTGATGTGATTGTGACCGGTACGCCCGGTGGTGTGGGTGCCAAACGCAATCCGCCTGTTTTCATGAAAGAGGGCGACATTGTGGAAATTGAAGTGGATGCCGTGGGTGTACTGCGCAATACCATCAGCACAGAATAAGCGCATTCAATAAAAGGCTTTTGTAAGAACATAAAATACCATTGCCTGAACTTAAACACAGCTTGAAAGCAAGAATGTAATCTGCTTTCAGGCTGTTTTTCTTGGTGTTTTCACTTCTTGATTGTTATGAAAAACCTTGTAAGATACTTGGTATAAGAAGAAAACAAACCTTAATATCACCAAGGAAATGACATGGATCTTTCAGAATTAAAGCAATTTGGCCTGGATGTAACTTATCCTTATAAAAAAAAGTATGACAACTTCATAGGCGGCCAATGGGTACCCCCGGTTTCAGGTGAATATTTTGAAAATATTTCCCCTATTACCGGAAAACCATTTTGTCAGGTAGCCCGTTCGGGAGCCCAGGACGTTGAGCTGGCACTCGACAAGGCTCATGCTGCCCGGCACGCCTGGGGTAAAACATCGGTTATGGAGCGTTCTAATTTGCTACTGCGCATGGCAGACCGTATGGAACAGAACCTGCAGTTGCTGGCGGTGGCCGAAACCATTGATAATGGCAAACCTATTCGTGAAACCATGGCGGCTGATTTGCCCCTGGCGATTGATCACTTGCGTTATTTTGCTGGTTGTATCCGTGCCCAGGAAGGCGGTATTTCAGAAATTGATGAAACAACCGTTGCCTATCATTTTCATGAGCCGTTAGGGGTGGTTGGCCAGATCATTCCCTGGAACTTCCCCATCCTGATGGCTATCTGGAAACTGGCGCCGGCCTTGGCGGCGGGTTGTTGTGTGGTATTAAAACCAGCCGAGCAGACACCGGCATCAATTCTGGTGTTAATGGAGTTGACGGCAGATATCTTCCCGCCCGGCGTGATTAATGTGATTAACGGTTTTGGCAAAGAAGCCGGCAATGCCCTGGCAAGCAATAAACGCATTGCAAAAATTGCGTTTACCGGTTCAACCGCAACCGGTAAGCATATTTTGCATGCGGCCGCCGAAAACCTGATTCCTTCCACGGTTGAACTGGGTGGCAAAAGCCCGAATATTTTCTTTGCCGATGTGATGGACCAACCAGATGCTTTTCTTGACAAGGCACTGGAAGGCTTGGCCATGTTCTCGCTTAACCAGGGTGAAGTATGCACTTGCCCATCCCGAATCCTGATTCAGGAATCCATTTACGAGGCTTTTATTGAAAAAGCCATCAAGCGTGTTCAGTCTATCAAGACCGGTAATCCGCTTGATTCAGCCACCATGGTGGGGGCGCAGGCATCGCAGATGCAAATGGACAAAATCATGTCTTATATTGATATCGGAAGGGAAGAGGGGGCGGTTTGCCTCACGGGCGGTGACCGTCATCGTCCGGGCAAGCTTGAAGATGGTTACTATATTAATCCCACTATGTTGCTGGGCAAAAACGACATGCGTATTTTCCAGGAGGAAATTTTCGGGCCGGTGGCGTCGGTAACCACCTTTAAAGATGAAGAAGAAGCGCTTGCGATTGCCAATGACAGTTATTATGGCCTGGGTGCTGGTGTATGGTCACGTGACGGATCACGAGCCTACCGGATGGGAAGGGGTATAGAAGCCGGCAGGGTATGGACAAACTGCTATCACCTGTATCCGGCACATGCGGCATTTGGCGGCTACAAGCAATCGGGCATTGGACGGGAAACCCATAAAATGGCCTTGTCCAATTACCAGCAAACCAAATGTTTGCTGGTTAGCTACAGTCCGAATGCCTTGGGTTTCTTCTAGTTTTTATATGGTTAAATAAAGAAATTAACTAGAAAAAACAATAATAGTTTATTGCTCCCCTGCCAAAGCAGGGGTTTTTTTTAAGGTTAGCCGAAATGTGAAAAGAATGCATAAGGACCAGATGGTAATCCAGATACCATGTACCACTAATAAAAGGATTTGTTTGGCTGTCAGGGCAGTGTCCTGATTCAGGGTAGAAGCAATCTCGGCAACAGAAAAGCTCATGACCAGAAGGGCAAAGAAAAGTATGCCAGCCAGTATTTGCAGTTTATGAATAGTTTTCATACCTGATCTGTTTTATTGGTTATCTTGTTACCAGTGTAAGGTGTCTGGCTAAAGTTACTAAATACCAATTCTTAATTTATATATATCTTTATTGTTATTAGCATGTTTTTTTGGGTTGCTTCCTCGCTCTTATGCCCTGAACGCTTACGTGGGTGAGTTTGCATTCCTGCGCAGATTGAACGAGCAGAAAAAAGCACGAAACTATTCGTGCTTTTTAATTTAATACAAGCAGATTCCTACCCTGTATTACCAGGCAGTAAAGTAGGCGCCGGGAAATGTTTTTTCAACAAATGCTTTAACTTCATCAGATTGGTAAGCCTTGATAAACCGGGCAACCCGGGGGTCATCTTTGTTATCTTCGCGGGCGGCAATGACCACGACGGCGAAATCGGCTTTTTCATCTTCAAGGACCAATGTGTCTTTGGCAGGGTCAAGGCCGGCAGGAATGGCATAGGCCGAGTTAACTGCCGCGGCATCCACATCTTTTAAAGAATGGGGCAATTGTGCGGCTTCAATTTCAATGAATTTAAGTTTTTTGGGGTTCTCTACAATATCAAACAGCGATGCGGTAGAGGTGACGCCATCCTTGATTTTAATCAGCTTGGCCGCTTCCAATACCAACAGGGCACGGGCCCCATTACTGGGATCATTGGGAATGGCAATCGTGGCGCCTGAAGGCAGGTCTTCCAGGTTTTTGTAACGGCTGGAATAAATACCCATGAGTTGCACCACCGCATCGGCCACCGGCACCAGTTTATAACCTCGGGTGCTGTTCTGGGCATTCATGAATGGGCGGTGCTGGTAGATATTAAGATCAATATCTTTAGTGTCCAGGGCGGCATTAGGCTGGATGAAGTCACTGAATTCAATCAATTTGACCGACAAGCCCTGTTTTTCGGCAACCTGGCGTGCGACTTCACCTATTTGGGCGTGTGGACCAACCGTTACGCCTATTTTCAGTGGTTCTTCCTGGGCAATGGCCATTGGAGAAGAAACCAGGCCCAGTGATAATGTCGCGCAAACCAGTGTTTTTTTCAACTTCATGATTGAGTGAAAAATGTTCATTTTTTATAAGTCTCTGTTGGAAAGTGAATAATGGAAAACAGATGGGGTATCAGTATGGACAGATAAATCTTTATGGGATTTTTGCTTTATTTGGCCTTCAATTATAACCAGAAGGAATAAATGCCATAAGAAATTATTTATTATATGGATATAACCATTGGGAATATATATTGGATTAAAATTATCAGCTATACAATTGCCAACTTGGCAGTTTTAACCAAATTAGTGAAAAATTTATGTCATTGCCCGAATTACATCATTATGTTCCCGATCTGCTAGCTGACAATTATGCTGCGATTGATGCCGATTTACCCCAATTGCTAGCGGTTTTGTTTGCCCGTAATGCCAGTGAAGATTGGCACAAGGCGGGTACCTTCAAACATCATCTGTTGGGGGTGTATCGTGCGTTAAGTTTGTGGGACCAGCCACGGGAAGTGCGTATGCTGGGTTTGTTTCATAGTGTGTATGGCAATGAATACGTTAACCTGACCCTGTTTGACCGTGAGCAGGAACGGGAAACCTTGCGTGGCCTGATTGGTGAAGAGGCTGAATCCTGGGTTAGCCTGTTTTGTGCTATTTCCCGTACCCGTTTTGTCCAGGCGGTATTGAATGGGCAGGGTATCGGCCCTGAGGGTCTTGACCTGGACAATGATAACGGTGAAATCACTCACCTCACACCACGCCAGGTTGCGGCTTTTATTGTGCTTACTGTGGCAGACGTTGGTGAACAGTGGCATAGCTGGCAGGATGAGATTTTTTCCGGTTATCCCTACCAGCAAAAGCGGGAGCTGGCACCGCATTGGGTATCGTCTATGTGGCCCGGGCCATTAAAACCACCCGCCAATATTTTGCATATGCTGTCGCGGCTGGTTAATGTATTGCATTCATTACCGGCAGATACCGGCATACCGGTTCCTTCGGCTTTTAACCAGGGGCAGGGCGTTCTTGAGCGAAAGGATGAAGCGGCGGCATCGGCCTTGTACTGGCAGGTGATTACCCGTATGCATCCCCTGACTGAAAACATGACAGCAAGGCTGATGGTTGAATCAGTTATAGATCATAACCCTTATGTGGGTGAGCCGCGTTTGTTACTGGCCCAACTGGCCCTAACACAAGGTGACTTTGAAACGGCTGAAACACAGGCGCTGGCCGGCCTGCAAGCCTTGCAATCCTGGGGGCTGGCCTGGGATAAACGAATTGCCTGGGAAGCCTGGGTTGCCTGGGCCCGTATTTTGCTGCAACATGCGCGTAAGCGTGAATGGCCGCAAAACCTGGGCGCTTTGAATGGCTTGGGTCTGGTTGAATAAGTTAAAAGCTTAGCCATTGGAATCTCAGACTTGCCATCTTGGGTTAAATAACCCGAAACGACAACGGGAAAGCCGGGCTGATGATTTTTGTTAGCTAAGGTTTAAACGGTAAGTGCTTAAACGCCAGATACAAAAAATGCACCCTTTTAATTGGGTGCATTTTTTGTGTAACGGGCAATCGCAGAAGAGATTGCCCAAAAAACAATGACACTTATTCCTCTTCTGGTGTGCCAGAGGGCCAGTCACGAATATAGGCTTTGAGCATGGTGTTTTCAAATTTTTGAGCTTCAAGGATGGCGCGAGCCATATCGTAAAATGAAATAACGCCCATAAGGGTCGGGCCATCCATAACCGGTACATACCTGGCGTGGTGCTCAAGCATTAAACGCTGTACCTCATTGGCATTGGTATTGGGTGAAATACTAACCGGTGCATCGTCCATGATTTTGCGAATGGTGGTGTTGCCTGCCTGATTGTCGTTGTTGCTAAGGTGGCGGATAATTTCCCGAAAGGTAAGCATGCCGGCCAGTTGCCCCTGTTCCATAATGACTAAAGAGCCAATATCATGAACACTCATGGTTTCAATGGCCTGGGCAACGGTTTGGTCTGGTGTGGCCGTATAAAGCGTATCGCCTTTAACACGCAAGACTTCGCTGATTTTCAACATATTGCTCTCCCTGATACTTGCCAGCCGGATTTTTATATTTTAAGTACTGTTCAAAACTTCTTAACCGGATCTGGCTGCTTTTACTGAATAAATGAAATTTGATATATAGAAATGTACACCATACAAAGAGTCTTTTAAAGTTAAATTTTCATGTATGGCCCGTTGATGACGGGGTGGCGGCCGTTTTCCCAGTATTAATACCTATAGAATGACGGCCGGCGTTGTTTTGCTTGCTATTGTTTTTTAATGATATCGCGAAGCTTGACAGCATTATCATTCATGAGAAGCATCGGGATAGCCTGGCGAATTTCAGGTTCGTCATCCAGGGGATTGGCCTCATTGTCAAACAAAAAATAATTGGACAAGGGGGTTAGGCTGGCGTTTTCACTGCTGGCCAATGCCCATCGTTCAGATCTTTTTCCGGTTGTGTTAACAATGTATCCCATTGCCTGAAGGGGGGCGAGCACTTCTGGCAATTCATCATGATTGATTTTTAGTGAAGAAGCCAGAAAAGAACTACTTCTGCCGGGTGGATTGTCATCACGGTTAGCATGAAGCAGGCGCAACACACGGATAGCAGTCATAAACCGGGTGCCTGGTAGGGTATTGTAATGAAAACTGCCAAGCCGGATCTGGGGGGCTATGGCCGCTACCGAGGCACCAAACAGGATAACCAGCCACGATAGGTAGATCCATAACAGAAAAAGAGGGATCGTGGCGAATGCGCCATAAATAAGCGTATAAGAAGGAAAACGGCTTATGTAAAAGGTAAAGCCGACTTTCATGATTTCCAGCAAAATAGCCGTGGTTGAGCCACCAATTAAGGCGTCTTTAAGGGCAATCTTGCGATTGGGCGCTACAAAATACAATAAGGTAAATCCCAGAACAGACATCAGGATGGGTATCATGGGAACCAGGATGCTGCTAATCAGGGACAAGTCATCAACCAGACCGAATTTTTCCTGGGCCAGGTAAGCGGTGGCCCACAGGCTGGCACCCAGCATGACGGGACCTAACGACAGAATGGCCCAATAAACCAGAATGCGCTGGGAAATTGGCCGCTGGCGCCTGATATGCCATATTTTGTTCAGCGCTTCGTCTATCGTCATCATGAGCATGATAGATGTCACAATCAGGAAGCCAACCCCAATAGCGGTAAGTCGGCTTGCCTGTTGGGCAAACGTATTAAGATAGCCCATAATGTTCTCTGACATGGCGGGCGGCATCAGGTTGTTGGTTAGAAAAGCGTCAAGCGAGGCCTTGAAATCGGTAAACAGCGGGAAGGCGGTGAAAAGGGACAGGACAACCGCCAGCAAAGGAACGATGGCCAATACGGTGGTAAAAGTAAGACTGGAAGCTGCTTGCGTGAGGTTGTCACGCATTAGCCTGGATAAGGCGTATAGAAAGGCATCTTTATAAAATAGCAGGCGGGATTTGCCGCTAAACCGCGAAAGCTGTTCTTGTTCTTCTTGTGCCTCTTGGGCTTCCTGCTTTTGTTCCAGGTGCTCTTCCTGGTCCATATAGATTTGTTTGTCTTCTGTTTTCATGAAAAAGTAAGGGAATTAACCATTTTAAGGGCAGTATAACAAGATTATCCCCGCGCTTTAAGCCAGGCTGCGCTTATAATACAGTAATTAACGTTAAATGATTATTGAGTATTTTTGTGCCTGCACCTGTAATTTTTTCTTCTGACCAGGATACCCCCGTTTATTCTGTCAACCAGCCCATGACCATATCGCTTAATCCGGTCTACCGTTATATTTGTTTTGCCAGTCTGTTGGCCTTATTGCTGTTATGTGTGCTGTGGGAGCTGGTTCTTGATCCGCTGGTGCCGGGGGGCAGTATCTATGTCCTGAAAGCCTTGCCCCTTATTTTTCCGTTGTATGGTGTTTACAAAGGTAATTTATACACCATGCAATGGTCTTCCATGCTGGTCCTGCTTTACATTATGGAGGGTACCGTGCGTTGGTATTCAGACTTAAGTTCCGCCTCAATGTATTTGGGTATGGCAGAAACCCTGCTTTCATTGCTTGTGTTTGTAAGCGCTGTTTTATATGTGCGCCCGGCCAAGAAAGTGGCCCGTGCCACCAAGAAACAGGGTAAATAAAATGTTTGCCCAATTGTCGGTTAGTAATGGTTTTGCCCAACTGTCACCCGAGTTTTATACCCGGTTGCAGCCGCGTGGCCTGAACAATCCATCCTTACTGCATGTTAACAACGATGTTGCGGGTTTGCTGGGTCTTAACCAAGCACAAACTGAAAGCAATGAGTTCCTGCAAATCATGTCCGGTAATGCTCCGTTGCCAGGCGGGGTGACTTTATCGGCTGTTTATAGTGGCCATCAGTTTGGCGTTTGGGCTGGGCAGCTGGGTGATGGCAGGGCGCATTTGCTGGGTGCCGTGGCAGGGCACGATGTTAACGGCTTCCCCTGTGACTGGGAGCTGCAGTTAAAAGGAGCGGGGCTAACCCCCTATTCCCGCATGGGAGACGGTCGAGCCGTTTTACGCTCTTCAGTGCGCGAATATCTGGCCAGTGCAGCCATGGTTGGCCTGGGTATACCCACCACGCTGGCCTTATGCATTACCCAGTCTGATGATCCGGTTTATCGGGAAACCACCGAAACCGCGGCAATCGTCACGCGAGTGGCACCCAGTTTTGTCCGTTTTGGTTCTTTCGAGCACTGGTATGCTAACCGCCGCCCAGACCTGCTTCGCGAGTTGCTCAATTATGTGGTTAGCCATTTTTTTGCCGATGAAGTTAAGGTGGCACAAAGCGATGCCGATTTGTCGGCAATGGTTTGCGGATTCCTCGATAGTGTCATCAAGCGTACCGCTTTGTTAATGGCCGACTGGCAATGTGTGGGTTTTTGTCATGGCGTCATGAACACAGACAACATGTCCATTCTGGGTTTAACCATTGATTACGGCCCGTATGGCTTCATGGACGGGTTCCAGGCCAATCATATTTGCAACCATTCCGACACCGAAGGCCGGTACGCCTGGAATCAACAGGCATCCGCAGGTTTGTGGAATTTATACCGTTTGGCTAATTGTTTTATATCGCTAGGGGTTACCCAAGAGGCGCTAATCCAATGCCTTGATCGCTACGAGCCTGTCTTTACCGATGCTTTTCGCGAAAAGATGATACGCAAAATGGGTTTGGTGCAATGGCAGGAAGGTGATGAACAACTGCTTGAACAATGGTGGCAAATACTGCATACCCAAAAGGCAGACTTTACGTTAAGTTTCAGGTATTTGTCAGAAGTCATGCAAGACGACTCTCGGTTTCTTTCGCTTTTTTCAGACCAGCCTGCTGCGCAGCAGTGGTTGCAGCAATACAAAGCGCGTATTGCCGGTCTTGAAGGAAACGAGCAGGAACGGGTGGATAGCATGAACGCGGTTAACCCTTTGTATGTCTTGCGCAATTATCTGGCCGAAAGGGCTATTTGGGATGCCAAGCGTAAAAATCCGGTAACTATGGAAAATTTGTTAACGGTATTAAGAAACCCGTTTGTGGAACAGGCCGGCATGGCGCAATTTGCCGCCTTGCCACCCGAGTGGGCCAATGAGATTGCGGTAAGTTGTTCTTCTTGAACAAGATATATAAACTATAAACAGCAGAAATAAAAACGATTTGGGTAAGAGAAAAATGTCAGGTAATACATTAGGAAAAATTTTTACGGTTAGCAATTTTGGCGAGTCGCACGGGCCGGCCATTGGTTGTGTTATTGATGGCTGCCCGGCCGGCATGGCGCTGTCAGCTGAAGATATCCAGCAAGAACTGGACAGGCGCAGGCCCGGGACCTCACGGCACGTGACCCAACGTCAGGAGCCCGATCAGGTGGAAATTCTGTCTGGTGTTTACGAAGGTAAAACCACCGGAACGCCCATTGGCTTACTTATTCGTAACCAGGACCAGCGCAGCAAAGATTATTCAGCCATTTCGGATACATTCCGTCCCGGTCATGCAGACCTCACTTACTGGAAAAAATACGGTATTCGCGATCCGCGGGGGGGCGGTCGTTCTTCGGCCCGTTTAACCGCGCCCACGGTGGCGGCCGGTGCGGTGGCCAAAAAATGGCTTAAACAAGAGTTTGGCACTGTTATCCGTGGCTATATGAGCCAGTTGGGTCCTATCGAAATTCCCTTCATTTCCTGGGATCATGTCGCCAATAACCCGTTTTTTTCGGCTAACCAAAGTCTGGTTCCGGAACTGGAAAATTACATGGATGAATTGAGAAGGGACGGCGATTCTATTGGTGCGCGTATAGAAGTAGTGGCCCAAAACCTGCCTGCAGGCTGGGGTGAACCTATTTATGACCGTCTTGATGCCGATATTGCCCATGCCATGATGGGTCTAAACGCCGTGAAGGGGGTGTCGGTTGGTGCCGGATTCGAGTCCGTGGCGCAACGCGGCTCTGAACATGGCGATGAATTGACGCCTGATGGCTATTTAAGCAATCATGCAGGCGGCATCTTGGGGGGCATTTCCACCGGACAGGACATTACGGTGTCCCTGGCCATCAAGCCAACCTCCAGTATTCGCATCGAACGTCAATCGGTTAACAAGGCGGGCGAGCCGGTTATGGTGCAAACCCTGGGCAGGCACGATCCTTGCGTGGGTATTCGCGCAACGCCGATTGCTGAAGCCTTGCTGGCGCTGATCCTGATTGATCACGCACTCAGGCAGCGGGCTTATCGCTGCTGATTGCCGGTTGTGGGCAATTTCCTGCCAATAAAAAAGGACGGTATCTCAACCGTCCTTTTTTTGCTGCAATGAAAAGCGCTTAGAACAATGCTTTCAGTACGGTTCCTGAAACAGAGCCCAGGCTGATATCTGGATAGCCTTCTTTCTGGCAAACACCCTTGATAATGATTTCATCGCCATCTTCCAGGAAGGTGCGTTTTTCACCCCAAGGCAAGTCAATGGTTTTTTTGCCGCCTTCGCTTAATTCAAGCAATGAACCTGCTTCTTCGGGGTTGGGACCCGACAGTGTGCCCGAACCCAGCAAGTCTCCGGGTTGCAGATTGCAACCATTGACGGTGTGGTGCGTGACCATTTGGGCAATGGTCCAGTAGGCGTCCTTGAAATTACTGCTGGCCAGGTGTGCCGGCTGCTGATTGCTACTACGCGACTGTTCGGTGCTTAGCAAAACCTCCAGTTTAAGATCATAGGCACCGGCCTGGCTGTTTTCTTCAGAGCTTAAGTACTCAAGGGGCTGAGGGTCTTCGGCCGGATGAGAGAAGGCAGTCTTGAAGGGTAGCAGGGCTTCTGTGGTAACCACCCATGGAGAAATCGTGCTGGCAAAGTTTTTGGCCAGGAATGGGCCAAGCGGTTGGTATTCCCAAGCTTGCAAATCACGGGCAGACCAGTCATTCAAAATGCACAGGCCAAAAATGTGTCTGGAGGCATCTTCTATTGTGACGCGATGGCCAAGCGGGTTGCCGCTGCCAATGAAAACACCTAATTCCAGTTCGTAATCAAGGCGTTTGCAAGGACTTAATTCCGGTTTGCCATCTTCAGTGGTTGGACGCAATTGCCCAACCGGACGATGAAACTGCTGGCCTGATACGCCAATGCTTGACGCGCGGCCATGATAGCCGATGGGAATCCATTTGTAGTTGGGCAACAAAGGATTGTCGGGGCGGAACTGTTTGCCGACGGCAGTAGCATGATGGACGGAAATATAAAAATCGGTGTAGTCGCCAATTTTTGCTGCAGTCGTGTATTCGGCATTGGCCTGGGGTACCAGTAGTGCTTGGATGCTGGCTTGCAAGTCAGACCCGCTTTGCAGGGCGCGGGACAGGGCCAGGCGTAGTGCAGACCAGTATTCCTGGCCCAGGGCCATGAGTTCGTTCAGGTGGGTGCCACGGCAGGCATTCAGGGCCTCTTGGGCTTTGCCATCAAACAGGTTCAGGTTTGCCAGTGCGGCCAGGTCAACAATCTGGTTGCCAATGGCAACGCCTGGGCGGAATGATTCTTGTGATCCGGCCTGGCGAAATGAAGCAAAAGGCAGGTTTTGGATAGGAAAACCGTTACCTGGTACGTTGGCGGAATCTACCCAGCTTTGCAGTTGGGGGTTATGTGTCTCGTTTAGTGTTGTCATGCGTTTGAATAATTTAAAAAAGAGTTTGAAATTATAGTTGAAAACGCAACCATTGTAACGGGATCTCCTTGAAAAAAGCGAACAAGGGTTTTCCTGTATGGTACTGCGTTTTATTGCCCGGTTTGGCGTAACGGATAAAACCGTAACAGATGATACTTTACCGGATAAGCAAAAAAACAGCCAGAGGCAAGTCCGGCTGAGGCTGAAAAAGTTTTATCTTGCCTTGCAGGTTTTGTATTTGTTGGCTACCGATTAATGTCTTAATCCACTTGTTTCAGGACATTGCCAAGCACATTGAATATATGTCTGATTTGTTCCTGATTAATAATTAGCGGAGGAGAAATGGCGATAATATCGCCGGTGTAGCGCAACAGCACACCTTGGTCGTAGCATTTCTGGAAGACTTCTGCGGCACGGGCGCCAGGAGCCCCGGCTCTGGATTTAAGCTCTATGCCCGCCACCAGGCCAAGGTTGCGGATATCTACAACATGAGGAAAACCTTTTAAGCCGTGCGCGGCTTGTTCAAATACCCCACTTAATGCCTTGGCATTTTCAAAAATATGCTCGTTTTTGTACATGGCCAGCGTTGCTTTGACGGCGGCTGCAGACAGGGGGTGTCCGGAATACGTATAGCCATGAAACAGTTCTATGCCGCCCGCAGCGTTATTGACAATGGTGTTGTAAATATGGTCATGGACCGCTACAGCGCCAACTGGAACCGCTGCATTACTCAGTCCCTTGGCCAGGGTAAGGATATCAGGGGTAATGCCAAAGTATTCACTGGCAGTTGCGGTACCTAAACGGCCAAAACCGGTAATGACTTCATCAAAAATAAGCAAAATACCGTGTCTTTGGGTAATTTCACGCAAACGTTCCAGATAGCCCCTGGGGGGAATCAAGACGCCTGTAGAGCCGGCAATCGGTTCTACAATAACGGCGGCAATGGTTGATGCATCATGCAGGGCAATGATGTTTTCAAGTTCATCGGCAAGGTGTACGCCCCAGGCCGGTTGCCCCTTGCTATAGGCATTGTGCTCAAGATCATGGGTGTGCGGCAAGTGATCCACCTGGGGCAGCAGGGTATTGGAAAAGGTTTTGCGGTTGGAGCTGATGCCGCCCACTGAGATTCCCCCGAAACCCACGCCATGGTAACCCCGCTCGCGGCCAATCAACCGCGAGCGGGTGGGTTCACCATTGGCCCGATGGTAGGCCAGGGCGATTTTCAGGGCCGTATCCACAGCCTCTGATCCCGAATTGGTAAAAAATATTTTGTTAATGGTGTCTGGCATGAATTCGGCCACAGCCCGGGCCGCTTCAAATGCGACGGGGTGCCCCATCTGGAAACCGGGGGCGTAATCCAGCACATTCAGTTGTTCAATGAGCGCCTGTGTTATTTCATCACGGCCATGTCCAGCGTTCACACACCATAAACCGGCGCAGCCATCCAGTACCTGTCGATCATCGATGGTGGTGTAGTACATGCCTTTGGCCGCTTTTAGCAGGCGAGGAGAGGCTTTGAAATTTTTGTTGGCGGTAAATGGCATCCAGAAATGGGAAAGGTCGGGTGTCTGGCTCATGACTTTACTCCGAAAAGTGCATAATTATTCAGGGCGTATTTAGGGGGGGCTTATGTCTGATATGAAAAATTTTTTATTATGTGCAATTAACCGTTGCATTATGGCATGTGATTAATAGAGAAAAAAAGGCGGGTTTTACCTATGTGGACGGGCTATGTGATTGTTTTGCAACAGTTTTAAGTGAGATAATGGTTGTTTGGAAGGTTTGAATGCTGCGAGCCTGGGCAAGTGATTGGTTTTTATAGTAGTACTACTACTAGTATAAATAATGGGCTTGTTAAGCATGAGCAATCAGCGATAATTATTGCATTGTTGGCAAAAAGGTTTTTGTCAACCCAACAAAACTATTCATTTAGTTGTGCGGAGAAAAAAATGGCGCAAACACTTTACGATAAACTCTGGGACGCCCACGTCGTCGACCAGGGAGAAGACGGGACCTGTCTATTGTATATAGACCGTCAGTTGTTGCATGAAGTTACCAGTCCACAGGCTTTTGAAGGCCTGACCCTTGCCGGACGTAAACCATGGCGTTTAAGCGCCAACCTGGCCGTGGCGGATCATAACGTACCTACCCAGGACAGGGCCGAGGGCATTGCCGATCCTGTCTCAAGGTTGCAGGTTGATACCCTGGATAAAAACTGTGAAACCTTTGGTATCACAGAATTTCGCATGAACGACATGCGCCAGGGAATTGTGCACGTGATTGGGCCTGAACAGGGCGCAACGCTGCCAGGTATGACGGTTGTCTGTGGTGACTCGCATACCAGCACGCACGGCGCCATGGGTGCCCTGGCTTTTGGTATTGGTACTTCTGAGGTTGAGCACGTTTTGGCTACCCAGACTCTGCTGATGAAAAAGAACAAAAACATGCTCATCAAGGTAGAAGGTGAGTTGCCTTTTGGCTGTACCGCGAAAGACGTGGTATTGCATATTATTGGGGTGATTGGAACTGCTGGTGGTACCGGTCATGCCATCGAATTTGCCGGCAGCACCATTCGCTCCCTGTCCATTGAAGGCCGCATGACCGTGTGCAATATGGCCATCGAGGCAGGTGCCCGTTCTGGCATGGTGGCCGTTGATGAAAAAACAATTGAATACTTCCGTGGCCGTCCTTATTCGCCAACCGGCATCTTGTGGGATGAAGCGGTCAAATACTGGAAAACATTGCACACTGATCAAGGTGCAATGTTTGATACGGTTGTAGAAATCAATGCCAAAGACATCAAGCCGCAGGTTACCTGGGGTACGTCACCTGAAATGGTGCTTTCCATCGAAGACCGCATTCCTGACCCTGACAAGGAAAAAGATGATGTTCGCCGCAGCGGTATGGAGCGTGCCCTTGAATATATGGGCTTAAAGCCCAACACGCCTATCGAGGACATTCGTATCGACCGCGTTTTCATCGGCTCCTGTACCAACTCCCGCATCGAAGACTTGCGTGCTGCTGCCAAGGTGGCCCGTGGTAAACATGTGGCGTCAAATGTCATCCAGGCCATGGTGGTGCCCGGTTCCGGTCTGGTCAAGAAACAGGCCGAACAGGAAGGCCTGGATAAAATATTTATTGAAGCCGGTTTCGAATGGCGTGAGCCAGGTTGCTCTATGTGCCTAGCCATGAATGCCGATCGTCTTGAGCCAGGCGAGCGTTGCGCCTCAACCTCAAACCGGAACTTTGAAGGCCGTCAGGGACAGGGGGGGCGTACTCATCTGGTTAGTCCTGCCATGGCTGCAGCTGCCGCAATTGCCGGTCATTTTGTTGATGTCAGAAAATTAGGATAATTGAAATGGAAGCTTTTACAACACATGAAGGCCTGGTAGCCCCCTTGGACCGCGAAAATGTGGATACAGATTTAATTATTCCCAAACAGTTTCTGAAATCCATCAAGCGGACCGGTTTTGGTCCTAACCTGTTCGACGAGTTGCGCTATCTGGATCATGGCGAACCGGGCATGGATAACAGCAAGCGTCCGTTGAACCCTGATTTCATCTTGAATCAGCCTCGCTACAAAGGTGCCTCAGTTTTGCTTGCCCGTAAAAACTTTGGTTGCGGTTCAAGCCGGGAGCACGCTCCCTGGGCGCTCACCCAGTACGGTTTCAAGGCCATTATCGCCCCTTCTTTTGCGGATATTTTCTTCAACAACAGCTTTAAGAATGGCTTGTTGCCCATTGTGCTGTCTGAACTGGACGTATCGCGCCTGTTTGATGAGGTCAAGGGTTTTGCGGGCTATAAACTGCGTATCGACCTTGAGCGTCAGGTTGTGATTGCACCTGATGGCCGTGAAATGTCTTTCCAGATTGACGGGTTCCGCAAATACTGCCTGCTTAACGGGTTTGACGATATTAGTCTTACCCTGCAAAAATCAGACAAAATCAGGGCATTTGAAGCAGAACGGCTGGCCCGCCATCCATGGCTTGAAGGCAATGCCGGCTTGGTTTAATAACAGGATATTTACATGACTTATAAAATTGCAGTATTGCCAGGTGATGGCATTGGAAAAGAAATTGTCGATCAGGCCGCTCGTGTTTTAACGGCACTTAAGCTGGATATCTCGCTTGAAGAAGCCCCGGTGGGTGGTGCGGCTTACGACCAATTAGGGCATCCTTTGCCACCCTCTACACTAGCGCTGGCAAAAAGCTCCAATGCCATTCTGTTCGGTGCGGTGGGTGACTGGAAATATGACTCTTTGCCGCGTGAGCATCGCCCTGAACAGGCTATTCTTGGCTTGCGTAAAAACATGGGCCTGTTTGCCAACCTGCGTCCGGCCATTCTGTATCCGCAGTTGGCCAATGCTTCTTCCCTTAAGCCCGAAGTAGTTTCCGGCCTGGATATCCTGATTGTTCGTGAGCTTACCGGCGATATCTATTTCGGTACGCCCCGCGGTGTCCGTACCGCCGAAGATGGTGCTTTCAAGGGCGAGCAGGAAGGTTTTGATACCATGCGCTACGCAGAAACCGAAGTGCGCCGGATTGCTAAAATCGCCTTCGAAGCAGCCCGCAAGCGTCAAGGGAAATTGTGTAGTGTTGACAAGGCCAATGTACTGGAAACCTCCCAGTTCTGGCGTGATATCATGATTGATGTGTCCAAGCAATACCCTGATGTCGCTTTGTCCCATATGTATGTCGATAACGCTGCCATGCAGTTGGTACGCGCGCCTAAAGAGTTTGACGTGATCGTTACCGGTAACCTGTTTGGCGATATTCTGTCTGATGAGGCGGCCATGTTGACGGGTTCTATCGGCATGTTACCTTCGGCCTCCCTGAATGCTTCCAATCAGGGCCTGTATGAGCCCAGCCATGGTTCGGCACCGGATATTGCCGGCAAAAACATTGCCAACCCACTGGCCACTATTTTGTCGGCAGCCATGTTGTTGCGTTATTCATTAAATGAAACCGCTGCGGCTGACAAAATTGAAGAGGCCGTTCGCCAGGTATTGGCGCAAGGGTTGCGTACAGCCGACATTTATGAAGAAGGAACAGAAAAAGTTTCAACTTCTCAAATGGGTGATGCTGTATTAAAGGCATTAAGCTGATATAGTGTTGTAATATAAGCACTTAACAGTAAAGAGGGGCTTGTTGCGAAGGTAGGAATCTACCCGCGTGACAGTGTCCCTTTTGTTGTCTGAATTTTTTATAATTAGTAATTTTGTGAGTTAAAAAATGACACAATCTGTCGGTTTAGTCGGTTGGCGCGGGATGGTCGGCTCTGTTCTCATGCAACGCATGCGTGATGAGGGCGACTTCAACCTTATTAATCCCGTCTTTTTCTCAACCAGTAATGCAGGGGGTACAGCACCTGCCTGGGCGGAAGGCGCCGGTCCATTGCAAAACGCCTACGATATAGAGGCGCTGAAAAAGCTGCCTATTATTGTAACGGCACAGGGCGGAGACTACACGACAGAAGTATTTCCAAAATTACGCGCAGCAGGTTGGGATGGTATCTGGATTGATGCGGCCAGCACACTGCGCATGAAAGACGACGCGATTATTGTGCTTGATCCGGTTAATCGTGCCGTGGTTGATGCCGCCCTTGGCAAGGGTGTTAAAAACTTTGTTGGTGGCAACTGCACCGTAAGTTGCATGCTAATGGGGTTGGCCGGCCTGTTCAAGCATGACCTTATCGACTGGATGACCAGCATGACTTACCAGGCCGCTTCCGGTGGTGGTGCCAAGCACATGCGTGAACTCATTACCCAGTTTGGTTTGCTTAACGATTCCGTCAAACCCTTGCTGGACGATCCCGCTTCCGCCATTCTGGAAATTGACCGTCAATTGTTAGTTGCACAAAAAGACGAAAAGCTGCCACAGGAAAACTTTGGCATTACCCTGGCCGGCAACCTGATCCCCTGGATCGATAAAGACCTTGAAAACGGCCAGTCCCGTGAAGAATGGAAAGCCGAAGCCGAAACCAATAAAATTCTTGGTCGCGGGCAGGCATTTGGCACGGCTCCCGTGCCTATTGATGGCCTGTGTGTTCGCATTGGTGCCATGCGCTGCCATAGCCAGGCATTAACCATCAAGCTCAAACGTGATGTACCGCTTGATGAAATTGCCGATATTTTAAAACAGGGTACCGATTGGGCCAAGGTCATTCCCAACAACAAGGAAGCCACCATGGCAGGCCTGACACCGGTCGCCACTACCGGTACACTTGATATCCCGGTTGGCCGTTTGCGTAAAATGTCTATGGGTCCTGAATATCTTAGCGCCTTTACCGTGGGTGATCAATTGCTGTGGGGTGCCGCTGAACCTTTGCGCCGCATGCTGCGTATTGCCATTGGTGAGCTGTAAACATGAATTTACCCGCCTGGCTTGCCAATGAAACAGCCGTGTTGATTCTTGTGGTTTGTCTTGTCATGCTCATCGTACCTGCGGTAGCGATTGCGATTCTTAAAAAAAAGGCGGCACAGCAACCGCGGATGATGTCCGATGATGAGTTAAAGGCAAAACTGGGGAAAATCAATCTTGATCTTGATTCTCCAGAAAGCAAATAAGCATGCCTATGGACCTGCTTCCTGAATTGCCATTAAAAAGAATAGTCTTGGGTATTGCCTATAACGGTACCCCCTATTACGGCTGGCAAACCCAGCCTAATGGTAAAACGGTTCAGGATAAACTTGAAGCGGCTTTGCGGCAATTCACAACACAGGTAACCCCCACTATTTGTGCCGGACGAACCGATACCGGGGTGCACGCACTTTCTCAAGTCGTGCACCTGGACACACAGGCGGAACGACGCACTGAGTCCTGGGTCAGGGGGCTTAATGCCCTGTTACCCGATAGTATTACGGTGCGTTGGGCTAAAGAAGTGGCCCTGGATTTTAATGCGCGATTTTCTGCCCGCTCCAGAACTTATGTGTACGTGCTCAGGAATGAGCGAATTATGTCACCCCACTGGGTAGGCCGGGCCGGCTGGGACTTCCGTCCGTTAAACCTTGACGCCATGTGCAAGGCCGCAGAACACCTGGTGGGTACCCATGACTTCAGCAGTTTCCGTTCATCACAGTGCCAGGCGGCCAGTCCGGTCAGAACGATGGAATTATTGAAGATAGAAAAGCAGGGCACTTTTATTGTTTTTACATTAAAAGCCAATGCTTTTTTGCATCACATGGTACGCAATATTATTGGTTCTCTGGTGTATGTGGGCAAAGGTCGTTTCCCAAGCGAGTGGGTAAAATCGTTACTGCAGGAAAAAGACCGTAAATTTGCAGCCCCCACTTTCATGTCTGATGGCCTGTACCTGGCCCAGGTTGATTACCCCGAAGAATATGGGCTGGACTCATTTAATCAGTTCGACATTAATCACCCTTTACATTCATTGTTGCAGGCCTGAAGCAAACAATAAATTGATGCCGGTTTGCATAAATCAATAAATCCCTTGTCATTCAGGTTTGTCAAACTAAAATTGCTTCAGGGGTTAATATCAGCTTACAAAATGTGGTTAATCAGTTATCATTTTGCATCCCGGAATATATCCGGAATCATTCAGATAAAAACTATCTATTCAGTGGACATCCCTATTTGCAAGATGCCCATGCCTGAATAACAATTGGTTTATTTTTACGATTGAGAATTTCATGGGTTTTTTACTTTCCATTTCACGGTTGATAGACTCGCTGAATACTTATACCGGTAAGTTTGTCACCTGGTTAACGCTGGTGGTGGTCGTGATCAGCGCTGGAAATGCTATTTTCCGCAAAGTGTTTCATCTTAGCTCCAATGCCTGGCTGGAAATCCAGTGGTATTTGTTTGGTGCCATCTTTCTGCTTGCCGCCGGCTATACCTTCCTGAAAAATGAGCACGTGCGGGTTGATATTCTTTCACAACGCTTGTCCGAACGCACGCAGGTCACTATTGACCTGATTTGTGTCTTTCTGTTCCTGCTTCCGGTCTGCGGCCTGATTATTTACCTCTCATGGCCATTTTTCATGCTGTCGTTTGAAACCATGGAGCAGTCTTCCAATACCGGTGGTCTAATCCGCTGGCCGGTAAAGCTGTTAATTCCGCTTGGTTTCCTGTTGCTGGCATTGTCCGGGGTTTCACATTTAATCAAATGCGCTGCTTTTCTTGCCGGCAAGGGGCCCAATCCATTGGCCCGACAAAATACAAAATCGGCAGAAGAATTACTGGCCGAAGAAATTGCCCGTGAGGCAGTGCAGCGTGAGCAACAGGCAGGAGTGAAATAAGCATGGAAATCATCATCAACAACATGCCTCCAATCATGTTCCTGACCCTGATTGGCTTCTTGCTGTTAGGCTTTCCAGTCGCATTTTCTTTGGCGGCTAACGGTATTTTGTACTGTTTGTTAGGTATTTTCATGGGGGAATTTACCTTTTCATTCCTCCAGGCCTTACCTGAGCGTATTTTTGGTATTGTGCAAAATGACTCCCTGCTGGCGGTACCGTTCTTTACCTTAATGGGGCTTGTGCTGGAACGATCGGGGATGGCCGAAGACCTGCTGGAAACCATTGGCCAATTATTTGGCCCTATTCGTGGTGGCCTGGCCATTGCCGTTGTGCTGGTGGGAGCCATGCTGGCTGCTACAACCGGGGTGGTTTCCGCATCGGTTATTTCAATGGGCCTTATTTCACTGCCAATCATGCTGCGTTATGGCTATGACCGCAAGCTGGCAACCGGTGTCATTGCTGCCTCGGGAACCCTGTCTCAAATCATTCCACCATCTCTGGTGCTTATTGTTTTGGCTGACCAGCTTGGTCGTTCAATTGGCGATATGTATCGCGGTGCCATTGTGCCTAGCTTCTTGCTAACGGGCGCCTACATTATCTATATTATTATTTCTTCCATTATCAAGCCATCATCGGCACCCGCCTTGCCAGAAGAGGCGCGTGTTTATAATCAGCCCAATGGAAGCCGGGGACTTAAATCCCTGTTGGTGGTTACACTAATTGCCTCTGCTGCCGCTTATTATCTGGATAGTATCCTGATCAATGAAAGTGCACCGGTCGATGAAAAAGTGGTGGTTTCCCTGTTGTTATGGGGGGTGATTGCTTTTGCGATTGCCTTGACTAATAAATTTCTTCGTTTGGGCTTGCTATCGCGTATTGCCGAGCGGGTGATATTTGTCATGATTCCGCCTATGTTCCTGATTTTTCTGGTGCTTGGAACTATTTTTATTGGCGTGGCTACACCCACAGAGGGTGGGGCAATGGGTGCGGTTGGTTCTATTCTGCTGGCATTGTCACGTCGCAGGCTTAGTCTGGATTTGTTAAAACAGGCCATGGACACCACAACTAAAATCACCAGTTTTGTGGTGTTTATTCTGGTGGGTTCAACCATTTTCACCCTGACGTTTACCGGGTTTGGTGGCCAGGTATGGGTTCATAACCTGTTTGAATCATTGCCGGGCGGGCAGTTTGGCTTCTTGGTCGTTGTCAGTATTGCCGTTTTTTTCCTGGCATTTTTCCTGGATTTCTTCGAGCTGGCCTTCATTGTGGTGCCGTTGCTGGGGCCGGTGGCCGAAAGCATGGGCATTGATTTGATCTGGTTTGGTGTGTTACTGGCCGTGAACATGCAAACTTCGTTCATTCATCCACCCTTTGGCTTTGCCCTGTTTTATCTGCGTTCGGTGGCTGCCAAAGATGACTATATAGACAAGGTGACCGGCAAGCTTATTCCCAAGGTAAGCACCGGGGATATTTACAAGGGTTCCATTTCTTTTATTGTTATCCAATTGATGATGGTGGCTTTGGTCATGTACTGGCCAGATGTGGTCATGCACTACAAAGGGCAAGAGTCCGGTATTGATCCAAGTACCATTATTATCGATACCGGTGCTGGCTCTTATGGTGCCGATCCTTACGGAACCCCCAGCCCGTATGGCGGCGACGGGTTCTCTAGTCCTGCCGATGCGTTCAAGTAAGCTTGGAAATATATGAGAACACGGGTAAAAATCTGCGGCCTGCGCAGTAAAGAAGACATTCATATGGTGGCCGATGCCGGTGCTGATGCCATTGGTCTGGTTGCCTACGCCGGCAGCAAGCGGGCGGTTAGCATACAAGAAGCGGCTGTACTGCGTCGTGAAATTCCTGCCTTTGTTTCTGCCGTGGTGCTGGTTGTTAATGCCAGCCAGGCAGAAATAACACAAATCATCAAAGACGTAAATCCTTCGTTATTGCAGTTTCATGGTGATGAATCAGCCGAATTTTGTGAGCAGTTCCAGTTTCCCTATATCAGGGCACTCAGGGTTGGCGGCGGAGAGTTGATTTCGGCTGAAGCGGTTGCCCGGGAAGTGCAAAAATATCCCAATGCCAGCGGGTTTTTGTTTGATGCTTACAGTACGGGTTATGGTGGCTCGGGGTTAACCTTTGATTTGTCTTTGCTTGAAAAAGTGCGTGAAATCTTGCCTGCCAGAAAAATCATTATTGCCGGTGGTCTGAATGCCGGTAATGTGCAGCAACTTATCAGTCAGGTGCAGCCTTATGCGATTGATTTAAGCAGTGGCGTAGAAGCAGCCCCTGGTGTTAAATCGGCCGAAAAAGTACGGGAATTCATGAAAAAGGTGGCGCAGGCTTAACAGGCTTGTCCCATTTGCACAAAAAAACGGGCATTACTCGTTACATACTCCAGTGTGGAATGCATACGTTTTTTCTGTGGCAGCGCGGTATCATCATTCAGGTTTGCTCCGACGCCGCTTCGCGCCGAAGTCGCTGCACCTGAACGATGATACCGCTTTTGCAAGTTTGAAAATACCCAATATAATGCTTCGTGAACTGTTGTGTCAGTTCACTGTGTGGTAACGTCTATCACACGGCAAGCGATTCTATTTCTTCTTGCAACATGAGCCATTCCTCTTCCAGATCATTATGGCGCTTACTGAGCTCACCATGCTCGTTAAGCACCTTAACGCGCTCATCGCGCCGCTCATCTGCATAAAAAGACTCATTGGTGATTAGCAAATCAATCTCTTCGAGCCGCTTCTGGCTTTTTGCCATCTCGCTTTCCACTTTTTTGAGTTTGCTTTCCAAAGGTTTACGTAAAGCAGAAACGCGCTGGCGCTCTTCGGCTTCAAGGCGTTTTTGCGTTTTGCGGTCAATGTTTTCCTTGCCATTGTTTTCTGCCGCTTCCTGGCGGGCTTCGCTGCGTTGCGCCTGGTTGCGCTGGTTCAGCCATTCACGGTAATCTTCCAGGTCACCGTCAAACTCCTGGACCTTGCCATCGGCAACAATCCAGAAGCTGTCCACAGTGGTACGCAACAGGTGCCGGTCGTGCGAAACCATGAGCATGCTGCCGTTGAATTCGGCCAATGCCGTAGCCAGGGCTTCGCGGGTATCAACATCCAGGTGGTTGCTGGGCTCGTCAAGCAAAAGCAGATTGGGTTTTTGCCAAACAATTAACGACAGGGCCAAACGGGCTTTTTCACCACCAGAAAACGGGGCTACCTTTGAATTGACGGTATCTCCGCCAAAACCGAAGCCGCCCAAATAGTTACGCATTTCCTGTTCACGGGTGTCTGGTGCTATCCGGGCAAGATGCTGCAAGGGAGTGGCATCCAGATCCAGCATATCTAGCTGCTGCTGGGCAAAATAACCAACCTCCATGCCTTTGGCGGGCTTATATTGCCCGGCTAGCGGTGATAATTCTTGGGCAATGGTTTTGATCAGCGTACTTTTTCCCGCGCCGTTAACCCCCAAAACACCAATGCGGGCACCACCACGAACCATAAGCGTGACATCGGAAAGAATCGTTTTGGATTCGCCTTTTTCATTGGTATAACCGGTCGAGACTTTATCCAGCACCAGAAGAGGGTCTGGCATATTGGCCGGAGAGGGAATATGGATACTAATACCAGATTCCATTTGCAGTGGCGCCAGCTTTTCCATGCGCGCCAATGCCTTGACGCGGCTTTGTGCCTGTTTGGCCTTACTTGCCTTGGCTTTGAAACGGTCGATAAAGCCTTGCAGGCGGACGCTTTCACGTGACTGGCGGTCAATCGCGATTTGGGCTTGTTTCAGGCGTTCGGCGCGTTGTGTCAGGAAGTCTTCATAGCCGCCTTTGTATCGAACCAACTTGCATTGGTCAAAATGTAAAATCACTTTGGCCACGGCATCAAGAAACTCGGTGTCGTGCGAAATCAGGACAACCGTGCCCTGGTAAGCCGTCAACCATTTCTCAAGCCACAGCATAGCGTCAAGGTCAAGGTGGTTGGTAGGTTCATCAAGCAGCAGCAATTCGGAAGGGGCCATTAAGGCGCGGGCCAGTGCCAGTCGCATTTGCCATCCCCCTGAAAAACTGTTCACCGGGTTCATCCATTGGTCTGGTTTGAAACCAAGCCCTGCCAGCAACTGTTCGGCCCGTGAGGGTGCGCTCCAGGCATCGGCCTCTATCAGGGCCGACTCCAGTTCTGCAATTTTAGTGCCGTCATGCTCATCCAGTTGAGCGCGCTCAGCCTGAAGGGCACGCAGATGGGTGTCACCGTCTATCACAAATTCACGGGCAGGCTGCTGGCTTGAAACCACTTCCTGCCGGACACTGGCTATGCGCCAGGTATCTGGCATGGTTAATGAGCCGGCGTCCTGATCCAGTTCATCCTGTAAAAGGGCAAACAGGGTGGATTTCCCGGCGCCGTTTTTGCCAACGATACCTACCCGTTCGCCGGGGTGTATGACAAATTCGGCGCTATCCAATAATACTTTTGTGCCTCGTCTTAGCGTGAGGCCGGTAGAACGAATCAAAATAAATCCAGATAAAAAGAAGCTGTTTATTCCAGGGTAAGCAGCTGGGTTCGGTTCAACAACAAGATGCAGTGAGAGGTGGTTTCTGTTTCAAGAAAAACCGGATCCAGTGTGGGGAAGGCATTCATGAAGTTTTCATATTCATGGCCAATTTCCAGCACGATAAAGCCATCATCCTGAAGATGAGAGGGAGAGAGTTTCAGGATACGACGGATAAGCTCCATGCCATCTTCCCCACCATCAAGGGCCAGTTCAGGCTCGTTCTGATATTCAACGGGCAAGGCCTTCATGGAAGTACTGTTTACATAGGGGGGGTTGCAAATAATAAAATCATATTGCTTGTTGCCCAGTGCTTCGAATAGGTCGCTGTGGATCACATTAACCTGATGCTCAAGACCATACATGGCAACGTTGACGTTGGCCAGACGGATAGCGTAATCTGAAATATCGACGGCATCAATGGTTGCTTGCGGAAAGGCCAATGCAGCCAAAATAGCCAGACAGCCTGAGCCGGTACACATATCCAGGATATTAGCCGTATTTTCAGGGTCAACCACCCAGGGGTTCAATTGCTCTGAGAGCAGTTCAGAAATGGGCGAACGGGGGACGATAACCCGTTTATCGGCAATGAACTTGTGTCCTTGCAGCCATGCTTCGCCAATTAAATAAGCCAGGGGGATGCGTTTCTTGACGCGCTGGTCTATGAGTTTGAGGCAAAGTTTTTTTTCTTCTTCAAGCAGGCGGGCATCCAGAAAAGGCTCCAGTGTGTCCAAGGGCAGGTTCAAGGTATGCAAAACCAGGTAAACCGCCTCATCCCATGCGCTGTCGGAGCCATGGCCAAAAGATAGCTTGGCTTGGTTGAACCGGGAAACCGCAAAGCGGATCATGTCCCGGACTGTTTTAAGTTCGTTATGAATTTTTGTCATGAAAGGCTGGTAAATACAAAATAAGTGATTAAAGCAGGAGGTGTTCTAGTGTACGACGGTAAATGTTTTTCAGGGGTTCAAGCGTACTGATTTCAATGTTTTCATTGATTTGGTGAATACTGGCATTAATGGGACCAAACTCAATCACTTGCGGGCAGATTTTAGCAATGAATCGGCCATCTGAGGTGCCGCCAGTGGTGGATAATTCGGTGCTAATACCGGTTTCATCCAGAATGGCCTTGGCCATGGCCTTGCTTAACTCTGCCCGTGGCGTCAGGAAGGGTTCTCCACTAAGCGTCCAGGTCAGGCTATATTCTAACCGATGGCTTGTTAAGATTGTATTAACACGGTTTTTCAGGCTCTCGGCAGTACTGGCGCTGGAAAAGCGGAAATTGAATAAAATATTGGCCTGGCTAGGCACCACATTGCCGGCACCGGTACCAGCATGAAAATTGGAAATCTGGAAAGTGGTAGGAGGAAAATACTCATTTCCCTGGTCCCATTCGGTTCGGGCCAATTCATCAATGGCGGCAGCACAAAGGTGAATAGGGTTGCGTGCCAGGTGTGGGTAGGCAACATGGCCTTGCTTTCCCTTTATAAGCAGCTCCCCGTTCAGGGAGCCCCGGCGTCCATTTTTAACTACATCCCCCAGTTGTTTGTCTGACGTGGGTTCACCAACAATGCAATAGTCCAGGTTTTCGTTTCGCGCTTTTAATGCATCGCAAACCCTGACGGTGCCATTCACAGAGGGGCCTTCCTCGTCTGCGGTAATCAGCATGGCGATGGAACCTTTATGGTGAGGGTGTTGTGTGACAAACTCTTTGGCCGCAATCACAAAGGCGGCAATAGAGCTTTTCATGTCGGCAGCCCCGCGTCCGTACAAAACCCCGTTTTTTTCAGTTGGCGTAAAAGGGGCTGTGTCCCATTTCTCAAGGGGTCCCGTGGGAACGACGTCGGTGTGTCCGGCAAACACCAGTACCGGTGAAGCCGTGCCACGCCTGAGCCAGAGATTGTCCACTTCTTCAAAACGCATTTTTTCTGCGTAAAACCCCAAAGGGACCAGGTGGGAGGCGATTAAGTCCTGGCAATCCTGGTCTTGAGGGGTTACCGAGGCGCGACTGATTAGCGTTTTGGCCAGATCCAGCACAGTGGTATTCATGTTGCTTAGGCCCTTAACAAGTCGTTGATGCTGGTTTTTGAGCGGGTTTTTGCATCAACCCGTTTGACAATTACCGCGCAGGCAAGGCTGTGGGTACCATCGGCAGAGGGCAGAGAGCCGGGCACCACGACCGAGCCGGAGGGAATGCGGCCATAAGTAATTTCGCCCGTTTCACGGTTGTAGATTTTGGTGCTTTGGGAAAGAAATACTCCCATGGCCAACACTGAGTTTTCTTCAATAATGACACCCTCGACCACTTCCGAGCGTGCGCCAATAAAGCAGTTGTCTTCAATAATGGTGGGGTTGGCCTGCAGGGGTTCCAGTACGCCACCGATGCCGACACCGCCACTAAGGTGAACGTTTTTGCCAATCTGGGCGCAGGAACCAACAGTAGCCCAGGTATCTACCATGGCACCTTCATCAACGTAAGCACCTATATTGATATAGGAGGGCATGAGCACTACATTCTTGCCGATAAAAGCCCCACGTCGGGCAACGGCTGGCGGTACGACCCGAAAGCCGCCCTTCACAAAATCTGCGGCGGTATAGTCTTGAAACTTAAGCGGAACTTTGTCATAAAACTGCATGGGGGCATGACTCATGACTTCATTGTCCTGAATCCGGAAGGACAATAAAACGGCTTTTTTTAACCACTGGTTGACAATCCAGGTGCCTGCTGTTTTTTCTGCCACGCGAAGGCTGCCATCATTAAGGCCGGACAGGGCGGTTTCTATTGCGTCCCGTACTTTAGCGCTAACGGTTGAAGATGACAGTTCGTTGCGGTTTTCCCATGCTTGTTCAAGTGTGTTTTGCAATGCGCAGTTCATGATTTTTTTCCCGGCGGGAAGGTTATGTTGGAAATCGGGTTGAATAAATGGTTTTTCATGCCCGTGAGGCATGGGTTTAGCGGTTGTTATTGATAAAACTGGCAATCCGTTGTGCGCCTTCAATACATTGTTCAAGGGGGGTAACCAGGGCAATGCGAATGCGGTTTCTGCCCGGATTAATGCCATGGGCATCGCGGGCCAGGTAGCTGCCAGGCAAAACGGTTACGTGCTCTTGCTCATATAAGCGCAACGCAAATTCCTCATCGGCCATAGGGGTGCAGGCCCAAAGGTAAAAAGAGGCATCGGGCATTTTTACATCCAGTACTTCAGCCAGAATGGGTAGAACTGCTTCGAACTTGGTTTTATACAGGGCGCGATTCTGTTCTACATGGTGCTCATCATTCCAGGCGGCAATGCTGGCGGCGCTGAACACGGGGCTCATGGCGCATCCGTGATAGGTCCTGTAAAGCAGGAACTTTTCCAGCAGACGGGCATCACCGGCCACAAAACCGGAGCGCATGCCCGGCACATTGGACCGTTTGGACAAACTGGAAAAACACACCAGGTTCTGGTAGCTGGGGCGCCCTAATAGCTGGGCCGCCTGCATGCCGCCAATCGGTTTGTTCTCTTCAGAAAAATAAATTTCTGAATAGCATTCATCAGAGGCGATGACAAAGCCATGCCGGTCAGACAATTCAAACAGGGTCTTCCATTCTTCAAGTGGCATGACATTGCCCGCAGGATTACCCGGAGAGCATACAAATACCAGTTCGGTTTTTTCCCAGACGTCAGCCGTAATGCTTGACCAATTACTGCCAAAGTTTTTGGAAGGGTCGGCATTCAGGTAGAAGGGGGTGGAGCCAGCCAGCAGGGTTGCGCCTTCGTATATTTGGTAGAACGGATTGGGGCAAATAACCAGACTGTTTGGTCCGCCGTTAATCATGGCCTGTACAAATGAAAAAAGCGCTTCGCGTGAACCGGTGCAGGGCAAGACCTGGGTTTCGGTATCGGGCGCCGGGATATCATAGCGGCGGGCAATCCAGTTGGCAATTGCCTGGCGCAAAGCCGCGTCACCCTTGGTGGGTGGGTATGAAGACAGGCCCGAAAGATTGTTTTTAATGGCTTCTTCAATCAACTTGGGGGTGGCATGCTTGGGTTCGCCAATAGACAGGTTGATGTGAGATTTGTGTGCGGGAGCGGTTGCATTGGCAAGCAGCACTCTTAGTTTGGTAAAGGGGTAGGGCTGTAGTAAATCTAGTCTGGCATTCATTGGATTGAAATGTCCGTTTTGGTTACAAGGTTTTTTGTTTTTTTTATTATGCACAACAAATCATTCTAATATTGGATTTACGTTAGATTTGCTTGAAAAAATGAAGAGGGCCTTAATTCAAGGCAATATAAACTGAACAGACTATGGGGGGGAGGACAGTGACGAATGTACTGATAAAGAGGGATGTTTATTGTTTTTTTTAAAATATCTTGGTGCGAGCGGAGAGACTCGAAAAACAAGTAAACAAGCCGATTTCAGCCATATTGTGGGTAATTTTTGGGAAGATTTATTTTATTTTCAGGTATCTTGAGATTTCCGCGCCGGTAATACGGCCGTCAATAACTTGTATCTTGCCTTGGGCTATACGCTTCTGCAAAGTATTGTAGCTTACCCCCAAAAGATTTGCGGCATCTTTTAGATGATATAGGGTGATTTCATTGAACATATTCAATGCCCCTATCCTGGCCGCCTGAACCAGCATTTCCTGCAATTCGGCTTTTTCAAGTATGTGTGTCATTGTCTATCCTTCTTTGCTTTAATCTTTACCGCCGCTTCCCGCATCATCGCTGCAGTCAACTGCCCAGCTGTGGTGCGCACAGGACTTTCGCTCAAGCTCATTCGCTGATCGCCGTAAAGCTCGAATGTCCGCTCCAGGGCGATTGATTTTGGGGCGTGGTATTCGCGGGTGCTGGTTAGTTTTTGGGGTTTTGTTTTCATTCCTCAACCTTCCTGGCTAAGAATACGGGATCAAACTCACGATCTATTTCAAACTTACCGATCAATGTTCCGTTCGGTAGCCAGAGCGTCATATTTATGGGCCACAAACACTCCCATCCATCGTGTTCTGAGTGGTAATCATCAGCTGCCTGTTTTGCTATAAACCCTGGATCTCTATCATGACAGTCAAAATCACACTTAAACTCGTATGAATTTTCAAAATCATCATCGGTGTTGTATCTATAAATATTCATCCCTCACCTCTCATTGCTTCGTCAATTTTTTCACGGCATCTGTTCTCGGCCCCCCAGGCATACCATGCGCCTAATGTTTTTTTGCTAACGTACCCACAACTTTCATTCGGAGTTATATCCATACCCATATGTACCTTGGCCCAATATTCAAAGCGCTCTCGCTCGGTTCCGGTGGATTCGTCCGTCAAGGAATCATTAACAACTGGGGAGCCGGGCGTGCAATCCGGGCATGGCTCTGCGGGCTGTGGGGCGGATTTAATCATCGCCGTGTACATTGTGCTGGTTTTTTTTAACCCGTCCGCCTTCCACGCGATTAGTGCAGCATAGAGCATTTCCAATGTAGGGACGATTGGCACCAGCCGCCAGCCTTCAGGTGCCGCATTGAGGGCTTCCTCATTATGGCCCTCGCGTTCACGCTGAATAATTTCAATGAGTTCTTCTTTGGTGAGTGATTCAAGGGGTCTGATATTCATTTCTGTTCCTCTGTGCATAGATTTACCCGGGCTTGCCATGCGTTCCAAGCCACGTCTGTCGTTAAAGACAGGTAAGACCCGTCATTTTGGCGAGATAAGGTGCGCGTCATGAAATCTTTGATCGCCCACTGCTCAAACGCCCTGCGTTCTTTTTCAAATTTCATAAATTCTCCGGCATCAATAAAACAACATCATCACCCCAGGTATCGTCATAAAGTCTGACGCGTGCAATGGCATAAATGTAACCCAGCGGTGCTGGCCGGAATTCAGCATCTTCATCGCGTTGTGTAGCCGAGAAACAAAGATCAAAGGTATATGCCCTAATTTCGTATCCCTCTAGGTGAGGGAAATTCTGTTTTCGCCATTCGTTGGCTTTGTCAAAGTTCATTTCAAAAGCCCCTTCGTGCTACCCCTAAAATCAACATCCGGCACAATAACCTGCGGTTTGAATACAACTCGGTAATGGTATGTACTGACATCCACGCCGTCCAGCTGCTCGGCAAAGTAAGTCACGTTGTCCGATAACCCAAGAAAATGCTTCTTGTACTCGTTTGGCCCGGTCTTGCAGGTGACATGAAATGACGTGTTTGATGCATTAGTGTCAATCGAACATTTGCCCTCAATCGTCAAAATGTATTGATCTGTGATGCCGTTGTAGAACACGATTCGGCGATTGATTTCAAACATATCAGCGGCTTTACTTAAATTCCGAGAGGCAATATTTGAGTCCGTATCGCATCCGGCCAGAGCTACGCTGGCAAGCATTATTAAAAGTGTTTTTTTCATATTTATCCTCAAAAACTTCCGGCATATTTCTGCCAAAAATCGGCATACTGCCAGTTATCCAAAATCACAACAATTTATGTACGGTTCTGCGCACAACACCATCCGGCAGGTCTTTTGTTTCTTCGCTGATTAATCCAGATATGGCCGGCTTTCCGTTATGCACAATAAACCCAGAATCGCGAGCGCCTGTCCTGGCCACATAATCAGCCTCAATCTTGGCTGTATTCACCAGCACCTGGCCAAGATCGGCAATGGCTTTTGCATCCTGCACAGTAATCTTTCCGGCTTTCAAAAGATCCATTGCATCAAAGAGCGATTCACGCAGATCGGTTATTGTTTTGCTCATGTTCGCTTATTCCTTTCGTTAATTTTTTGACTGCTCGAATAGCGTTTTTCACCTCAAGCGGGTACCTGTGTATAGTGTTGCGCCTCATATTTTCGGCTCGGCTGATGCACTCCAATCGGTCAATGGTGATTTCCTCGATCTTGTTGGTGTGCATCCCAGGCATGAACCTGACGACATGATCACCGGGTATTGGTCCGCGCTCTCGCTCCCACACAAGGTGAGCAACCGGGCGCCACCGCCTGGCAGGGTACAAATCTGGGGTGTCGGTCGTCTTTTGCTCAAGAGCCCCATCCCTAGTGATTCGAAAAGACCCGATTGGCACATAGTTTCGCTGGGCCGCACCGGACATCTCGCCTTTCTTGAAGCGTGTTTCAATACTTCTGCCACCTGCCGACCAACCCGTGCCTTTATTCCAGGGTGTTTGGCCCTTTTTAAACTGGGTGCCGGCGCCATGCGCACTGACTTTTTTGCCGCACTCGCTTAAAAACGCCTTGTCTTTTTTCAGGCCCATCTTGCCGGCGCGATAATAGACTGCTGAAAGGGAGCAATTTAGCGCTTTGGCGATATCAGGCGCTGACATTGTTGAGTAGTGCTTGGCCAGATAATCAATATCGTCTTGCTTCATCAGTAAATCCTCTTGCAGACCTCTTTCCACCACTTCGCATAATCACCATCGATCTGAATTTGACAATCATGAGATGCTCGCACGTACCCATTCAGGATGTAGTGCCTGCCCTCGATGCCGGTAATTTTGTATTCACGTGAGTCGAGGGACAGCTTGATCACGTCACCCAGCCTGTGATGCCATAGCCGTGGCGTGATCGTCCATTTTTCTTGCTCCATTCTTTTTCCTTGATGATGCACGAATCATGCTTCCTACAATGAGGCCGGTTTGCCTTGCTGCTCTGATGACGTGCGCATAATTGGCCAGCTCAAGCAGTTCCAAATTTGTGTTTTTGGCCTCTTCGAGCGCTCTTAATTCATCACCGGTGGCAATGTATTTTCCGGTTTCCGTATGCCGGTCACCGATGACCCCCAAAGTTTGGCCGTAAAGCTGATGCCGGTTTCCGGCTTCGATAATTTTTCCGGACTTGTCGTATTGGCCGATTAAGTCAGCCAGTTCGGTGCCGAGTATCAGCATTTTTGACAGGGTGAAATATTCTTCTTCCATCATCGTGCCGAAACGCAGGCTGTTTATGGCGGCTTGCCACGGCATATGGAAGTTGTTGATTTCTTCCGGGGTTAACGAGCGCTGAATGTTTGATTCGATCAGATAAGAAAACCGTTTATCAAAAAGATCGTAATCAATGATCGTTCTGGTTTTTTGCTTTGCTCTACGTTGCTTTCTGTTCATTGCCTTGTCTCAATTTTTCACCGCCCAACACCAACACCAGATCATCCAGCATCTTGGCCAGCTCAGCACACATCAGCGTCATGTCAGCATCGAAGCGTTCAGCTTCATCCATGCTTGAAAAATCGCCACCTTCTTTGAGAATGTCCAGCGGTTTGATGCGTTTGATATCCAGAGAATCATTCAACACAAATGAAATGCGGTCTGCCCATGTCATGGCCAGCTTTGTGCAAACTTTCCCATTCTGGATATGCTTGGCCACATCACCGGACTCAGGCGTTTGGCGGATATAGCGAACCGTTGCGCTGCTTTCAGCTTTTGAAACAAGATCGGTATCCTGGTCAATGCTGAAGTTTGCAGGCGCCTCATCCTGGAGCAGCCATTCGGTCATGGCAGCAGATGGGGATAGCTCGGTGAACAGACTTTGCACCGGCAGCGGATCCAGTACTTTGGCCAGCATACCAATGACTTCATCTGACTTGGCAGAGGAGGCTGCATCGATAATCAGCCAGTGGTTTTTGGTATCCAGCCAGACGCGGGTGTCTTTTTGGACAGCAAAGGCCTTGGGCAGTAGCTCCTCGGTAACCTGCTCCTTGATTTCCTTGAGCTGTTTGCGACCAGGTCTGTAGCCTTGCTGCTCTTCGATTTCCAGACATTTTTCTTTTGTTGTCTGATTAATGACAGAGGCGGGCAGAAGCTTTTTTTCAACACGCAATGCCAGCAGGTACTGACCATTTATCGCGTGTACCAAAGCGCCATTATTGCAGGGTGATACCCAGCCCATGTTTTGCATGTCTGACCGGTTGCCGGGCTGGAATAGTTGCCGCTCAAGTTTGGTTTCGAGATCCGCGGCCGTGAAATTGAATTCAGGTGAAAGGCGGAATATCTTTAAGTTTTTAAACCACATATTAATCCTTATGTCAGAATGGGATTGAGTCATCCATATCCATGATGTTTGCTGGCGGGGCAGCTGGGCGCTGCCTTTGTGGTGGCGGGGGTGCGGCTCTTTGCTGCTCTTGCGGCTGGGCTTGGCTACCAACAAACTCAAACATAGATACTGTTGCTGCCAATGCGGTGCCTTGCGTGCCGTCATTCCTCTGAAACGTCTGGATATGCACATCACTCAGAACAACATAAAGTTGCTGTCCCTTTGTGAGATATTGCGCAATAGCCTCCGCGTTATCCCTCCAAAGCGAACCCTTAACCCATTGTGTGGGCTGTTTGCCGTCTTGTTTTTTGCCATAAGAAAATGCAAGCGACAAGTCAGCAACTGCTTTACCATCTCTTGTGTGCCTTACTTCCGCATCCCTGCCGAGCCGAGCAACTCCAATTAATTGAGCCATTTTTATTCCTTCAAAATATTAAGCAGCTTCTTTCAGTGCATCAGCCAGTTGTTTTTGGCATCGAGAAACCATTCTTTCAAATTCAACCAAGTCTGATTCCAGCGCGTTAATGACATCATCGTCACGGTTGATTCTGATGATTTTCATTGCGGCAAGATCATGTACCCACAAAATCAGATCAACCCATTTCCTGCCAAGCAACCACATTGCGCCGTTGCACTGGTCGATATAGCCGGAAATATCACCATCAACAAAAGCAGTAAAAAGCGTGTCACTGGAAACCATGGTCTTGATTTCAATGATTCCATCGTCATCAACAAGGCCATCAACGCTGACGCCAAACAGCCGGTCGTGCGTAGTGATAAAACCCGCTTCATCAACGATGTTGCCGGTCTTGCGTTCGTATATCATTCTGGCAAGCGGCTCTTGTTCTGTGCCTATTCGCATTGCACCATTGGTAAAAACTGGCATTGGTTCGCCACCTTCACGCTCCCTGGCCACGTCTTTTGCGTAGTCCAGGCATTTTTTTGAGGGATGACCGTTTTTCAGGCGGTCACGGCAATCCTTGAACCGACTTCCGGTGATAACACCTTTTCTTGCCGCCAGCCAAGCTTCAGACCCCTGCTCGTCGGTATATATAATGTTGTCGGTCATTTCTTACTCTCCCTGCTCAATCATTTTTTTCTTTGATTTCCACGCCCTGGAGAATGCAGCATATTGATCAAGCTTATTTGCTGCAAACAGTTTGGCAGCATCTTCGCCATCCCATATTTTTTGCAATTCTTCTACTGAAGACGCCTGAGCAACAGCGCTGATGCACTTGTCACGTAAGCTGGTATCATCCGGGGCCACTCCATCGGTGTCATCGTCCTGTTCTGATAGGCCGGTGATCGCTTTCAAGGTGTACCGCTCAAGATATGATTTCGCACTGGCCCGGGCTTGAATAGCATTCTTTGCCCCGCCTGTGTCCGGTGGGCCGCCCATGCTTACGCTTTCTTCATGACCGCCTATATGGCGTAAGTAGCAGGTAACTTCAATCCAGTCTTTTTCGTCCTTAGTTAGCTTCCATGAAGATGAAAGGCCGTGTTTTGATAAGGCAGGAGTTACAGCATTCACCCAGTCATGCAGCTCCGCATAGCTTTTGCCACGCAGCGGGCCATCTTTGACATCCTTGCTTCGGATTACTTTCACTGATTCGGCTTTAAATGCAGCAAAAGCAGCGTCATAGGCTTTCTTGGCTTCAGCTTTTTGCCAGCGCTCCTGGAGGTCCATCATTTGGCTGATCTGCTCCAGGCTGGCGCCTTGCTGTATGGCTGCCATCATCATTCCCATTGGGGAATTAGCAGGCACCTGTCCTGCCGCTGCGATAGCGGCAGGCTTGGCCTCAATAATTTCTGTGTTTGTGCTCATATCACTTCCTTTTGCCACACACCCCATTCTTCCAGTTGGTCAGTCCAGCCATGGGAGTAGGCCATATCAATTAATTCGCGGGCGTACTCGATAACAGACTGCCGTGATTCCCTAACAATTCTTTGCGAGTATGTAAGTAGCCATGACTCAAGCTCGCCCTCGCGATACGAAGCATGAAATGCTTTTATCCACTCGGCCTTTGGTTCGCCGAATGCGTGACACTTCTTTCCATCCAGGCACTCAACGACTTTTGAAATAATGAAGTCGTCCGTTACTTGCACTGGCTCAACGCCATCAATAGTTAATTGAGACATTTGGAATCTCCCCCTTTGCTATCAGGATAATTGCTTGCCTTGCGCATTCTTCAGGTACGCCACCATCAATAAGTGCTTGCATGGCGATACGGTTCACGTTGCCACGATGCTCGCGGTCAGCTTCACGTTTACGCTGTTCTTCTTCGGCCTTCGTCTTTTCCCGTTCTTGTCGGGCTATTTCTGCCTGCCGTGCGGCTTCTGCCGCCTCTTTTGCCCGCTGCTCTGATGCCAGCTTTTCAGCTTCAGCGCGGGCCTCAGCTTGCTTCTGGCGCTCAATGGCTTCCTGTCTTTCCCGCTCGGCTCGCTCTGCTGCTGCTTTAATGTCAGCTTCACGTTTGGCCGCTTCTTCGCGCTCTGCCCGGGCCTTGGTTTCAGCATCTGCCTTAGCTTTTTCAGCAGCCTGACGGGCAATTTCAGCTTCCCTGTCTTTTCGTTCCTGTTCAGCTTGCTTGCATCTGAGTTCAGTCAGTTCGGCTTGCTCGGCTTCGTATTTTTCACGGTCAGCCAAAGCGAAGCCAAGGCTATCAAGCGCCTTTTGTTTGGCCCTGTGGGCTTCAGCCTCAAATTCTTCCCATGATTCATCTACAGCAGTAGACTCAACATCTGCAATCATCTGACGTAGAACATTAGACTCAAGGCTTGTGCTTGCATTTGCGCCAGCCTGATTGAGCCGCATAACTGCCGCGTTGTGTTTTGCGAGTCGGCCTTCTTCGGCTTGTTCCCACTCGGTCAGAGGTTTGCGAATCCGTTCCTGCAGGGCATCGAAGCGATCTTTGATGCGACGGCGTGATGCGTCGATCTTTTTAGGGATTTCTTTGTATTCCGCTGATAGTTTGGCGCCCAGCTTCTCAATGGCAGTCTTGCTGCGTGCCACCTTATAGGCGTCGCTTGCGCACTGGTCTCGGCCTTTTTTTGTGCTTATGTCGTAGACTACGCCAACTACTTGATTCTCAACCTCGGCATACAGTTGATCCAGAGAATCCTCTGTAGTGAAAACCTGTAATGCATTTTCGTAAGCTGGTAGCGTTACCAGTTCTGTTGTTTGTGCTGTTTGTGCTGTTTGTGTCATAACCACACCATTAATAAAATTATTACAACGCAACCAATCAGCATTGCGATTGCAAGTAGCCAATCAAATCCAGGCTCATTCGGTGCCCAGCTGCCAGTGAGCGGGTCGTACTCTGAGTCCGGTTCGTGGCAGATATGCCCAATGTCTTTATACGGATCCATGCGGCCTCCATGGACTCACTGATACATATCCAAAAACAAACTCACCATGAGCTTTTTTGTAGTTATCAGCCGCGTGAGCTTGGTCAACCGCGAACGTAATAAATTCTTTATTTACGATGTATGCATTCATATCAATCATCCATTTCAGTTTTGCCGAACGGGCAGGGGGTTGTTGTGCAATCCAGCACCGCGTACCACCAGTCACCGGTGGCGTAAGGATCGCGCACGGTCTTGCAGTGGTCGCAATCTTCGCAGCGTGGCTGGGCTGGCTTTGGTTTGTGTTTGGGCGTGCGTGTCGTGTGGCTTCGCAGATGTGCCGCGAGGCCGGGGAAGGGGTTTTTCATTGATTTCTCCGTGGGTGAGGAGTGGGGCCACTGGCTGGCCGTGCGGATCAATATCCGTGCCGTTCTCTGACTTTCGCCGGGCGTCCAGATCGCGCCAAGGTGTGGCCTGTCCAAGCCGTCGGCTACCATGAGTCCAGCGTTTGCTGGGTTGGAGTTTGGATTGTTTGATTGGTTGATGGTGGCCGGGCGTTACTCCAGCTGTACCCACTCGACAGTCGCGCGTGGTCGGTACGGGACCGCGGCTACCTACCCTGCGTGTCCACTTTCCACGCCGCCGCTCTTGTGATGGCCCTGCGCTCTTGCCCGGCACAGGTTAGGGGCTTTACGCACTGCTTTTGCATCTCCGGTAAACCGGCTCGCTAACTAATGCCCGTGTACGCATGAGCATCCCGGTATCGCACATTTACGGGACTTTTCACGGACTTCATACTGACAGTCGTTGTGCTGAAAAAATAGGTTGATGGCTGCTGGAAGGAGATCCTCTGCTTTCGCATGTATGCCAACTAGTTTGGCGGCTAACTGCCATCCAGCCATATAAGCCGCGATTAAAGCCATCAAGAATCCACTCCCGGACTTACGCTCCCCTTCGGCCTTGGCTTCCGCTGCTGCCCGAGTGGATTCTTGATGGCCCCCGCTACTTTCCCGGGGTGGTCATCGGCTCATGTCTTCAGCCGCCCGTCATACTCATTACAGGAGTAACGTGGCTGGTTTATCACGGAAAACCAGCAAAACCGTACCGCAAGGAGTCAGTTATGAAATCAGCTCTGGCGCTTTAATGCAGATCACTATCCGCTACCGTTCTCGCTATTTGCCCACCGTTGCGAACCGGTCTTTACCCTATGCGGGGTTGGGCTGTTTATTTAAACTGAGTAATCCGCTCACCCAAAATTGCGCTATACATCGTCATAATGTGCGCCTGCGTATTCAATCGCTCCTGCTCCTGCCAAGGAAGGGAGGCAAAAAGATCTGTATTTTTGAATTCGCCAAGCTTTGTGCGGCGCTCGTCCAGTTCCGATTTTTCTTCAACTACTCTTTGTTGGTGAGGTTGCATAAATTTCCTTTGTTGGTGGTTGGTATTTATTGAGCAGGCTCCCGTTTTAATTCGTTTTTCAATTATTTTTTGTGCAATTGGTTAATTGGTGCCGGGTGAATAACTCCCGGCGGAACCTGCTCAATAGATGGCACTCGTTAGAATGCCTGCCACCCAGTTACCGGCTGTTCCCTCGTCGGCTCCGGTAAAAGGATGGCAATACAATCAACATCTGGACTCTCGCATTTCGCGGGCTTTCGCTAAGTCTCCCTGACTCATATCCAGCGCTGAAGGGCCTTGATCTTTCACTCAGGAGTAAAGCGTTTCGTCCTGCGGATAGCCATGCCGTGATCGGCATCATTTCCGTGTTTATCGATTCCAGTTTTTTAAAGATCAAACCAAACTTAGGGGAGAGGCCATTCAGCTATAATCACCTTGCCGGATCCACTAACTCCGGTTGCGGCCTAGTAAACCGCTGAAGGTGAAAACCATTTCTTAAATCTCTTGCAAGCCAGGGGTTGGATAGCCCCTCGGATGGTGCTGATGCACTTACCCGGTACGCTTAGCAAGACAAAAGATTCTGAGATTTGGGGTTAGCCGACTCATCTTGCCGAGGGTTGGATGAGTGCGGAAAAGTACCCGGGTACTGATTCGCAAAGCGCCAGGCACGGCGCTATATAAATGCCAACCCTTAACTGTTGGCAGGCCTGTCAACTTCTTTCGGGGCTTTTTGCCATGATAGAACTGACAATCAAGATGACGTTGAGCTACAAACAGGCCATAAAGCTATTGGCTGGCTTGTTCATGCTTTTCGTCAGCTAGAAGTGCCCCAGCCTCGAAAGGGGCTGGCTGCGAATCCAAGGGCAGGGTGCTAATACACCTTGCCTTTTTTCGTTATGGCCTCTCGCCTAAGTTCAGTTGTTAAAGAAGCTTCGTTTGAAGCGTGCGCTCCGTTGAGTGCATGAGTTGAATATTACCACTAGAAAAACTAGTATGCAAGAAAAACTAGCAATAAAGCATAGTGAAATAGAAACAAAATGTAAATTTGATGGTTGTGTTGATTGGGGTGAATTGCAACAATGGCTAAAATTGCCCACTTTGGCCCGGCTCAGGCCAGCCGCCGGCTTAATATTCGGTCATGAATACTTTTACATTACTGCCGGACGGCAATCTTTTACACGACAGCGGTTTTGTCCTTATCACCGAAAATGAAATGATCCGGCTGGACGTTTTGACTTTTGATGAATTTGTGGCCTGGATGAATCAAGAAGAGGAGGGCGCGCTCGATGAGCGATTTAGGCAGCTGCTTGTGGATGCCCTGGGATTTTTGCGGAGGTTGAATTGAATAAACCGCATCGCGAGAGGGGGAAGATAGGAATCAACAACATTAACGGGACTTATACTTATGTATGTGTTATATTATCAGGGTCGATCTTTAATAAAACAGTGGCGGTAACCGGGCTTTCCTTGTCATAGGAAGGCTTTTTTTGTCGCCGGTTGTTTTGTTGGATTATATGTTTTTTGTTAGAAAAGGAGATGGTTATGAGAGTAAGTGACGGATGGGATGGCTAGTAACGTATGGATCCATCAGTAGTAAATAGCGACCTAATCTTAGGTGAAACATATGGCTTCTGGACACAAACAGGAGCCATTGTTATATCTGCGATCATTGCTTTCTTTATGTGGCGCCATCAAGCAACCCAGGCACGCAGGAGAGCGACAATTGACGTGATATTAGATGAAAGAAATAACGATAAGCTTAATAAAGCAAAAGCCAGAATTTATGAAATATTAGATATCCCTAATTATAATTTTATGGATGGATACAATAATGACGAGTCCGAAGATAAAAAATTAATTCTCATGGTGCTTAATCAAAAAGAATTCATAGCCAAGGGTATTCGATGCAAGGCTTTTGAAGAAGAAATTTATAAAGACACTCAATATTCTAACAACATGAAAATATGGCGCGCCACAAAACCATTAATAATGGAAATCAGGCGTAAAACAGGAAGAGAGACGCTATTTCAGGAGTTTGAGTGGCTTGCTCGTCGCTGGGAAAAGAAACCACTAAAGAAAATACATTAATAAGCCGCATCGTGTGCGGCTTGGTTTGATGGGCTTAAGTCGAGCTTGCTTTTGGCGGAGCAACTAAATCACTAATGTGCAGTCTGCTGATATTTCCATCTTGATCAATTTCGGCTTTTGCGAGAAACTTAATTGCCGTTCGATTTGCCATTGAAATAGCATAAGAGTTACCGGCCAATGACGCAATCGGATCTGAGATGACTGCGGATACCGTCACTTGATCTTCAGTGGAGCCCGCAAGCTCAATTTTGCAATTCCCATTGCGAATATCCATTTCCACAATATATCCGTTGTATTCACGGGTGGGCTCAATAGTGGATGTTTTCGGTATCATCACAAGGTTTTTTGTTTTCTGGTCGAACTTTACGGTAGTTCCTTCTTTTTTTTCGGTGATGCTTATGTCGCTACAAGAATTTCCTATTGGGGCAAGCGCCTGACGAGCGGATGCAGCAAGCCCATCGGCCATTTTTTCAATTACCGTCATAAGTCTACTTGCATTTTCTGCATTTTGGCCAAGCGATTGTTCCAGCGCTTTGCTTAGATGTTTCATTTCGACCTCTTTTCGGCGATTAAATATATAGCCAATCAGCCCCGTTAGAAGAGCGCCTCCTGTTCCGCTCCAAAACTGCCCGGACTGCGCCACGCCTTGAATTACAGCCATTACCTCGTAGCAATTGTGTTTCTCGACCGGAGCGGCATATACTTTTACTGATAAAGCATCGTATTGTTTATTGTACTGCCCGGTGACGGAAAAATGGGAGCAAACAGCCAAAATTCTGGCGAATCCCTGAAGCGAAACGCCAAGTTGATTTAGATCTATTTGATGATCGGCGCTATCCAAACCATCATATCTTATCGTTACCGATTCGCCATCTATCATGTTGTTTTTGTCTTTTGATTCTTTGCCCATTTCTATCCCGCATCAAAAACCCAATCAATCCCTTGGTCTGGTAAACAACACCAGCATTCCAAGAATAATATCCCCAGCCATCCAGGTGCCCAAAACTATTAAAAACCCCATCGTTGAGTTATTTATAGTCTTCTCAAGGCCGACCTGATCCACCATGTTGGCAAAAATATCATTGGTCCCGACCATGTACATAATCAAAAGCAGTAGCATCAAGACATTAAAAACAACAAAAAGCCACTTGAATGCCGTGCCAAAGAAACCCCTTTTGGGCTCCTTTAGCTGTATTCCGCACGAAACACACTTTGTTGATTGGTCGCTTACATTGGAGTTGCACTCCGGGCAATTTATTAACACCGCGCTTCTCCAGGAGGAATTAATTCTGCTGCCTTGGCTGCTGCGTTTGCTCTACTGACCCGGCCGCAATTCCTGTGGCAACGCCATGTTGATCTGAGCTGGTTGAATAGCTGGACAGAACGCCAGACTTATCGAAATTCAATACGACTGAGCCAAATGTGGTGTCAGCGCCACCCGCAAACGCACCAACAATAGGAACAAACGTAATGGCCCGGGCTTGAGTTTGAGAGTGGCTATAAATCAATGTTGATGTGCCATCAGAGTTTCTGTGCTGAGAAGTGGGCTGCCCAAATGATGCTAATACCTCTGTTTTAGTGGTCTTGCCGTCCTGGAGGGTAGCTATTTTTTCATCTGAAATTTTCACGCCAGAAGACGCGCACCCAACAAGGGCAACGCATGCCATCAATAAGATATTTTTTAATACACGATTCATTTTTCGTTACTCCATGATTAAATTTTTTTAAAATCTCAGCTAATTTAGCCTCAATTAACAAATACCCCATATTCTTTAAGCTTATCAAAGTACTTGATAATGGCCGGCTTGGCGGAACCGACTACATCAGTAGAAAAGATGCCTTCAACATAGGTCTTACTAAGCAATACTTTTACACGAACATCTTTAGCATTAACCAGTTGGCTTGCCAGGCTAAAGGGAATGTAATAACGTTTTGAAGATGTAGATCTCCCGGGGATGTATGAGCCAGCATGAACAAATCCAGGCACTCGCTGGAAGTCAGTCGTATCATCCATAGTACTGATCTCAACCACCTTTCCGTCAATGTTAAATAACAATGACTTTCCTCTTTCTATGCTGTGCGCTCCATCGACATAAACATCAAAAACAAGCGTATCTTTAGGCATTTTGCTGCTCCAGCGAACGCCCATCTTTATCTGCCATCCGCTCATTCCGGACGTATCGGCATACACAAACGCAGGCTCCATTAGTACTTCTTTCGAGCCATCAAAAGTCGAAGTGTTTTCCCTGATGGCGCCTATGCCAGACATTTCATTGAGCGCTACACAGCCAGATATAGAAATCATTGCGAGTGTCGTTAAAATAACTTTTGAAAATATATTCATATTTCATTACCTCAAGGTTAAAATATTTAAAGCACAAAGCTACACATAATCACGCGGCCGATAATCTTGAAGCTATCCTTTGGGCCAATAAACATTGGATCATAAGCATGGTTGTAGGAAAGCGCCACGATGCCTCCCTCAGTTTTGCTAAGCGACTTAATGTATATGTTTTTATTTAGGAAAAACACATATACCTTGCCATTGATAATTTCATGGCCATTCTCAACCACTAGAACATCAGCCCCGTCCGGTATGATCGGCTCCATGCTATCGCCCTTAGCGGTCATAAAGAACGTGTTCTTTTCTGATGCACCGTTCTTTTTCAAGAAATCAGATCGTATTTTGAATGGCTCAAGGGCATCATAATCAAACACAAGCCTGCCTTCCCCGGCAGACGCTCGCAAATCAAATCTGCGGATATTTGTAAATTCACTTTCATTCGCGGCCGGTGTCTCTTTTACTTCATTGCCGGTTTGCGCTTGAGCATCCCCGAAAAGAATGTATTCGGAAGTTGTGTTCAGTACTCTTGCCACATCATCCACTCTTGATCTTTTTGGCGCGGTCTTCCCGTTCTCCCACTGCTGAATTGTTTGCCATGATTTTAGCGACAAAAGGGCGGCTAGGGCCTCCATAGAAAGCCCTGAATTTTCTCTTAATCGTTTAATGCGTTCGTGAATTGTGCTCATACCGCATTAAACCATGCAAGAAAAAATTGCATCAACACAAGAGTATCTAGCATTGCTAGAAAAACTAGTATAGAATTATGCTTATGAATACTCAAACAGCAATCATTGAGGCCGTTGCTAAGTGCGGCGGAGTTATAGCCACCACCCAAAAAACCGGGGCAAGGGGGTATCAGTCCGTCCAACAATGGATAAGAGCGGGCCAAGTTCCGGCCTGGGCCTGCCCAATTCTTGAAAAAGAAAGTGGAATTTCCAGGATCAATTTCAGGAAAGATGCGCACAAAATTTGGCCCGAACTTGCCGAAAAGGCTATCAATGAATAACCACATCCTCACCTCCCTTCAGCAGTCGGTAAAAAATACTCAACGCCAGCGCGTAGTCGGTTTCGTTGTCTTCGCTGGCTTGAGCCAAGGCAATGAAGTAAAGGGTGTCGATGCTCATTTCCGTTTTTCCGTGAAAGTTAACCATGGAAAAAATTTTCAGCGATTTTGTACCGGAAAGTATAGGAAATTCTCATGTCAATAAAATCCAGTAGCCAGTTAACTATTGATTTTGAACCCGGTTTGACAGAGCGTCACGATACGCTGCTTGATTGCGTCCGTGAGTGCGCCTATACAAACCGCAATCCGCTTAAAACAATCGCGGCAGATATGGACCTGAGTCAATCGGAGTTGTCCCGCAAGCTGGCCAATAACCCAGAAGACCCCCGGAAAATGTCGGTTGGTGATCTTGAGAAATTCATTGTGGCCACAGGTGACACGACGCCCATTTACTACCTGGTCGAAAAATACTTACAAGACGAGTCTGCTAAACAGAAGCAAGCTATCTCCGCGCTAGCTAAAGCCATGCCGGATATTCTTTCATTGATGAAACAGGCAGGGATGGCATGAAACAATTGTTCCAGCTCTCGCATCCAGTTGCCCGGCGCAATGCTGCCAATGCAGTTATGCAGGCCGAAGATGGACACATGGTGGAAATAAAACCACGTACCCGCTCACTAGATCAAAATGCCATGCTTCATGCGCTTTTCACAGAAGCATCCAAAAACGCAACATGGCAGGGTAGAAAGCTAACGCCCATGCAGTGGAAGGTGCTTTTTATCTCTGGCCACAACATCGCCACCGGAAATGGGGCTGACATGATTCCTGGCCTTGAATCTGAGTACGTAAATATTCGCGAGTCATCGGCACAAATGAGCATCCCCAGAATGACAAGCTTGATTGAGTATATCAATGCGTGGCTGGCAAATAACGTGGTGGCCTCATGACAAAAACAGAACGCCAGTACCTGGGCCGCATTGCTGACTTCGGCTGCATTTTATGCCACCGCCTAGGACTTGGTGCCACGCCATGTGAAATACACCATTTACGGCATGGTATGGGCAAGGGCCAACGCAACAGCAATTTTAACGTTATCGGTCTTTGCTTCGAGCACCACCGAGGTAATACCGGCTACCACGGCTTAGGCCGACGCGCCTTTGAGCGCATGTATGAAATCACAGAATTGGAATTGCTGGCATTGAGCCAGCAGAACATTGAATTGCCAGAATCGGCAGGCGTGAAAAAAGCCGCTATGCAGGCGGCTTGATTCGAACTACTTATAGGAACTATAGATATATGTTAACTCAAACCAATAATTTAATGCAAGCGTTAAGCGTAAATACAACCATCACAATGACCAGTCTGGAAATCGCTGATTTGGTTGAATCCCGTCATGACAACGTACGAATTGCCATTCAGCGCCTTGTTGATAAAGGCGTGATAACTTTACCTGCAATGCAGGAAAAGCCCACGGCGGGCCGCCCCACACAGGTTTATGTGTTTTCAGGCGAACAGGGCAAACGCGACAGTATTATTGTGGTCGCCCAACTTTCCCCTGAATTTACCGCCAGGCTGGTTGACCGTTGGCAGGAGCTTGAGCAAGGAGTCGCGGCTATCCCAAGATCTTTGCCGGAGGCGTTGCGCCTTGCTGCGGACCTTGCGGAAAAGAACGAGCACCTGGCCATAGAGCGCGATCATGCTGTTGCCACCAAGGCACAGATCGGCAGCAAACGCGAAGCCACAGCCATGGCAACAGCCTCAAAGCATAAACGCGAAGCCGAAAAACTTAAACATGAACTGGGTCGCAATAGGCACCACGCCACCATCATTGCAGTAGAGCGTGCCACTGGCCTTAAATTTCCCAAAAACGCCTATGTCGCGTTACGCAAGTGGTGCAAGAAAAACAATACGCCATCGGTTGATGTGGTTGATGACCGATACGGATCCGTAAAGGCATGGCCTGCCGGAGCTTGGCTTTCTGAGTATGACGTTGATCTGTCTGAGTTGTTTGTTTCGGAGGCAGCGTAATGCATTATTTCCAGCAGAAAATAAATGAATTATTCCTTTTCCCTGGCCAATTGAATTTGAGTGGGCAGAGTGTAAATGTAGGTCAGGATGTAGTAGGTCAACTCAGCGGCAGCAAGCGCGTCTTTTTCGCCAAGATTTTCGACATCATGAGCGGCGTCATTGCCGATAAATCTAAGCTCGTGCGACCACTCTTTAATTTCGTCGGTAACGCTAAGTTTGTTAATGCGGTCCGCAAGATTCCCTTTGGCTTCAGGAAGTTTGTCTTTGGTCATCAACTCAATGACGCGGCGATACGCCATAGCGGCAGAATTCCACCTTTTTCCTTTGAGTGCATATTCAGCATCGAGGTAGTTTTCAGCAATGTGCGCAGGGATGTGTTCTGGGATTTGAATCGGTTCCGGGTGAGGAAAAATATCCTGAGCAAGATAATCACCATTTTGCAGAATATTGCCATGCGTACGTATCGAATCAAAAGATCGCATATGGGAATGACAGGTGATAGCTACCGGCATATAGCAACTATTGCATGTAAACATAAAAGACCACGCGTAACACCTGCCCATGCTAGAACTTATAGTCGTATGAGTTTGCACGCCATTTGCGAATGTGAAACCAACATTCTGACTGTGGCAATGAGGGCAATCATGAACAAGGGTCAGCGCCATGAGTAACTCCGAATCAATTACATTTGAAAATAAAAAAATAAAACAAATTATAGAGCATTACGGTCCCGCTAAAGCCATATCGCATTTATTCGAAGAGTACCGTGTTTCAGGGGGAAATCGTGACGCTTTTGTGGCGGCCCTTATTGCACGCATGTGCTTGATTGAATCAAGAACAAAAACAATGGAGTCCAATCATGGCAAGAGCTAGAAACATAAAGCCCGGATTTTTTTCTAATGATGACTTGGCTGATATAAGCCCACTTGGGCGCTTGTTATTTATTGGCCTGTGGACCGTTGCTGATAAAGCAGGAAGAATGGAAGATCGCCCAAGAAGAATAAAGGCAGAAGTCCTTCCTTATGACGATTGTGACGTTGATGGCTTGCTTAATGACCTTGAAAAGCATGGTTTTATTACCAGGTATAAACACGACAATTCCAAGTATATTCAAGTGCTTAACTTCACCAAGCACCAGAATCCGCACGTTAAAGAATCGGAAAGTCAGATACCAGCACCAGACCAGCACAGTGCAAGCACGGTACAAGTACAGTGCAATGAACAACCTAAACCGGAACAAGCCGGGCTGATTCCTGATTCCGGATTCCCTATTACTGATTCCATAGAAAAAGAAAAAGTAAAAAAAGAAAATCCAGATGCCTCGCCTCCGGCTCAGCCTGCTCCCAAAAAATCAAATGCCGCCAAAGTCACTGGCACAAGGCTGCCTGAAAACTTCCAAGTCCCTGACGACTGGGTTGACTGGGCTACCGATGAACGGCCAGACATACCGGCGGCAGAAATGCGCACGGTCGCTGAAAGCTTCGTTGACTACTGGACGGCCAAGGCAGGTGCCGCAGCCCGAAAGGTCGATTGGCAGGCCACATGGCGCAACTGGGTACGAAACCAGAAACGGTATGCTACGCCACCGCCAGCCAAGCAGCAGAAGTTCGACCCAACCGCCTACGTGAACCGAAACCGAGTACCGAGCCATGACATTATCGACATTTGAAAACCCCTGGAGACAAGTCAAATCCAGCATTGGCATGTCATTGATCGACCACCTGTACAACCGGCTGGACGGCATGTACACCAGCAAATGGCGAGCTGCTTTTCCGAGCATCGAGTCCATCGAAAACTGGAAAGCGGCCTGGTCTGATGCGTTCATCGAACGCCGTCTGTCGCCTGAGCAGATCAAGCGAGGCCTTGCAAATTGCCTTGACCTGTACGACTGGCCGCCCAGCCTGGCCGAGTTCATCAAAGCCTGCGAGCAGAAAAGCCGTGATGAGCAGATCACGCCCATCGAGGACCCAGCCAAGCTACTGGAGCGCGACATCAAGCCAGATCCAGCCAAGGCTGAGGCCGTGATGAAGATGGCCCGCTCACAAGTCAACACGCCCGGGAGCATGGAGTGGGTCAAGCCGATCATGGCCAACCCCAAAAATTACGCCAGCATGGCCGTGAAGATGGCCAAGCAGGTTGCTGAAAAACACAGGATCGCGGTATGAGCGTTCAGTGCGTTGCTTGCAAGAACTTCTCCCTTCGAGGCGATAACCGGTCAAGCATCGGCATGGCCAGTCAAGGATACGGCATTTGTAGCTTCGGCACGGCAGGACAGTTTCAAAGCGCGATATTTCCTCGGCACTGCGCAAAGTTCGTCCAGGTCGATGCGGAGATTGAGGCAAAGCGGGTGGCCTGGCTGGATAAGCAAAAAGCAGAATTTTTAAAAAGGATTATGAAATGAAATTGAAGTTGCCTTATCCGGTTTCAGCTAATCGGTACTGGAAAACACGGGCCGTTAAAAACTTCGCTCAAACGTACCTCAGTGCCGAAGCGAGGGATTATAGAAGGCAGGTAATGCGCATTGCAGCCGATTTCAGGGCGGTACAGGGCGATGTTTCGATTGGGTTGGTACTTGCACCTAAGCTGACCAAAAAAAACGAAGCCAGCAAGGTTTTGATGGATTTGGATAATTCCATAAAGGTGACCTTGGATGCCTTGATTGGGGTCGTTTATGTGGACGACAAGCAAGTGAAGCGAATCACGGCCGAGTATGGGCAGCCGGAAGTTGGTGGTGCACTGTATGTAACCGTAAAGGAAATGGAATGTTTATCGGAGTAATCATGGGCTTTGCCTTGGGCTTTGCAGCCAAGTGGGCGTGGGATGTTTTTGTTTTCAGTATTCGGGAATGGAGGTAATGTAATGTACGGTAAAACAATGATGGATAGAGAAGAAATGATGGCGGATACAAAGGATCAAATCAACCACCCAAGCCACTACCAAGGCAAAGTGGAATGCATCGATGCTATCGAAGCCGCAACGGAAGGGTTGGTCGGCATTGAGGCCGTGTGCACCGGCAATGCTATCAAATATCTTTTTCGCTGGAAGAAGAAGGGCGGAAAAGAGGATCTGGAAAAGGCAAGGCGCTACATCAACCGAATTCTGGGAGATTGGTGATGCACTTTACTGATTTGACAATTGATGAATCAACCCAGATTGATGAGCTGCTGGATATCTGGTGGTCTTGGAGCCGGGCATACATGGAAAAGACGGGAGCGCCACGCATTTCTGCATTTTGCAAAGAAATGAAGATGGATGATACCTACACCGATTCAGACGTGATTGATGATCGAATCAACTCGGCAATCGCGGCGCAGGTAGAGGCAGTCATGGAGTCGTTGACATGGCAACAGAAATCGGCAATAGGCATCATCACCGGCAACAGAGTGATTGGCAACAGGGTATTCAAGAACCCACGCATGACACGAGAAGAACTTCACCTGCATTACAAGAGCGCCAAGCTTGTTATGTGGCCACATCTTCTCAGACGTGATCTTGTCAAGAAAGAGGTTGACGTTTAATGGTTTTGTTCTTATAATATGTGCGTGGGTGTATTGTTGCGCCTGTAAGAATTGCAAGCCTCGTTCGAGAAATCGATCGGGGCTTTTTTGTTGGGTGATTCAATGAAAGAACAACTGGATCGAATCGAAGCCAAGCTGGATCTATTGATTGATTTGCTGCTTGAAGAAGAACAAGAAGAAGAAAAATTCAGCGGCGATCTTTCGGCAGATGAGCTGACCCCCAGAATGCCAGACGAGCTATGACATTACTCAAGCCCAAGATCAAGCTGGCCACTATCAAGCCACGACTACCAGTAGCAGGCAAGGCGGCCAGAGCGCCAGCACCACCCAAACGGATAGCAGGAAGAAGAGGGCAGGAACGCAGGAAAAGAATATGGCTTAAAGATCCGCACTGCGCAAACTGTGGAAAGCTGGTTGCAATGCATGAGTTTGAGTTAGACCACAGGATACCGCTGCATCAAGGTGGGCCAGACACGGACGATAACTGTCAGGTCTTATGTGCCGGCATCGGTGGGTGCCACGATTTGAAAACACGAGCTGAAGGCGGATACAGGACGAGGCGATAGCCCCCCTGTTAAAAGTCTGGAAGTGGCTTTGGCTGGACACCCGCCCCCCACTCATTCGCAGAAAATTTCCAGTTTTAACAAATATGTTAAAGGACGAGTTAAATGGCGTTAACAGAGAAAAAGCGCAAATTTGCAGCGGCGCTTAAATCTGGCGCTTCAAATAAAGACGCTGCTATTGCTGCTGGCTATAGTGAAAAATCAGCATCCCAGGCCGGCTCAAGATTGTCTAATGATCCTGATGTCATTGCTGAGATGGAGCGCAAAGGAGTTGTGCAAAGGGCCAAAGAAGAACCTGGGCCACTTAATCTGTCAGAGCTGGCCGGCTCATTCAAGGACCCAAAGAAATTCTTGATGGCGATGGTTAATGATGTTGCCGAAGATCCCAGGCTTAGGCTGGACGCCGCCAAAACCCTGATGCCTTACTTTCACGCCAGAAAGGGGGAGCTGGGCAAGAAGGAACAGCAACAGCAGGATGCGCAGGCTACCCAGTCAAGCAGGTTTGGGCAGCGACAGGCAGGTCACTTGAAGGCAGTTAAATAAGTGGAGTGGGATACTTCTTGTGTGGATTGGGAAAAACGCATTGAAAACTCAGAGTCGCTTATTCCGGTGGGCCCATTATTCCCAGATCAGGCCAATGACGCACTAGACGTGTTTTCCAACCTGAGAATGGTTGATGCAACCGGCAGTCCGCTTATGGGTGATGCCTGCCTGCCATGGGTGATGGATATCGTGGCCACACTGTTTGGCTCATACGATGAAAGCACCGGGCGAAGGTTAATCAAGAATTATTTCTTGATGGTAAGTAAAAAAAACGGCAAGAGCACCATTGCTGCCGGGATCATGCTGACCGCGCTGGTCCTCAACACTCGGCCATCGGGTGAATTTATCATCCTGTCGCCCACTAAAGAGGCAAGCGATAACGCATATAAACCAATTAGGGACATGATCCGGGCTGAGCCTGAGTTGGCAGCCCGTTTTCATGAGCAGGAGCATATACGGACTATTACCGACCGGCTGAATAATGCCACATTGAAAGTGGTGGCTGCTGACTCAACCACCGTGACTGGGAAAAAAGCCATTGGCGTCTTTATTGATGAATTGCACGAGTTTGGTAAGAAGTCAAAGGCAGCAGGGATGCTGACCGAGGCAACCGGTGGCTTGGCATCGCGCCCCGAGGGGTTTGTATTCTATTGCACTACGCAATCGAATGAGCCGCCAGCGGGCGTTTTTAGGGCAAAACTGAAGTACGCACGGGATGTGAGGGATGGAAAAGTAAAGGACAAAATGTTCTTGCCAATCATTTATGAGTTCCCTCAATGGATGATTGACCGGAATATGCACCGGGACCTGAGAAATGCTTATGTGACAAACCCGAACTGGGGTGTATCAGTGGATCAGGAAGTGATTGAGCAGAAGTATCAGGAAGCTGCATCAGAGGGCGAGGAGGCAACGCTTGATTTTCTGGCCAAGCACCTGAATGTTGAGATCGGCATGAATCTACGCTCAGACCGCTGGGCTGGGGCTGACTATTGGGAAAGTCGCGGCCAATCCCTCACTTTAAATGAGCTGCTTGACCGGTCCGAGGTGGTAACACTTGGCGTTGACGGCGGCGGCCTTGATGACTTGCTAGGAGCGGCTGCCATTGGCCGAGAAAAAGATACAGGCAGATGGCTGCATTGGGGCAAAGCCTGGGCCCATCCGTCCGTGCTTGAGCGAAGAAAGGAAATCGCACCAAGGTTACTGGATTTTGAGAAAGACGGCGACCTGGTGATTGTTGAGGATATTGGTGATGACGTTCGGGAGTTGGCTGAGATATTCAAGATGATTTATGACACAGGAAAGTTGCCCGAGAAGTTTGCAATCGGTCTGGATCAGATCGGTATCAGTTTTGAAGAGCCTTTTGCCGAAGCTGAATTGCCCACTGAATTGCTGGCCAGCATTAGCCAAGGGTACAGGCTTGGGGGCACCATTAAAACGGTTGAGAGAAAACTTGCCGAAGGCTCGTTTATTCACGGCAACAGGCCCATGATGGCCTGGGCAGTAAGCAATGCACGTGTTGAGCAAAGAGCAAACTCAATATTGATTACAAAACAAGCCTCTGGCACAGCAAAAATTGACCCGCTTATGGCTTTGCTGGATGCTGCGCAATTGATGGCGCTCAACCCAGTGGCAACAGGTCTGTCAGTTTACGAATCACGCGGCATACGTTTTATTTAGGGCACACATGGGAATTTTTAACTTCTTCCGGAAAAAAGAACCGGAGGCTTCTGCTCGCCCGCAGGCTTCGTATGACGGCATGGCATTTAGTAGTATGGATGATCCGGCTTTCAAGGAATACGTCCGTGGGGAGCAAATCTCAAATGATAAATTGCGCAATATGGCCGCGCTCAGATGCGTATCTTTGATTTGTGAATCAATCGGTATGCTGCCGATTAATCTTATTAAAAACGGGCCTCAGAAGGAATTTGCAAAAAGCCATCCGGCGTATCGGTTGCTAAAACTAAAACCCAACGGCTGGCAGACGCCTTATGAATTTAAAAGCCAGATCCAGTTAAGCGCTCTGACCAACGGCAGTGGGTATGCCCGAATCATTTGGTCACGGGGCCGTCCCATTGCTCTGATTCCGCTGCCGTTTGATCGTGTAAAAGCCAGTTTGGGCGATGACTGGAAAATGACATACACATATACCAGAAAAGACGGTAACCCGGTCACCCTGCAGCAACATGAAGTCTTTCATTTAAGAGACCTGACCATAGATGGCATAACCGCTATTGCCAGAATGAAGCTGGCCAGTGGCGCAATTAAGCTTGCCCGTGATGCAGAAAATGCAGCAGCACGCACGTTTGAAACAGGAAACATGGCGGGTGGCGCTATTGAAACTCCGAAAGCGCTTTCTGATAGTGCATTTGAGCGGATGCGCAAATCGCTGAATGAGGATTTTTCGGGCGCTGAAAATGCAGGCAAGTGGATGATCCTTGAAGAGGACGCTAAGGCCAAGCTTTTTGCCGCAACCTCCCGCGAATCTCAGCACATCGAGAACCGGAATGCACAAATCGAAGAGGTAGCCAGAGCCTTTGGTGTGCCAAGACCGCTCCTTATGATGGATGACACATCCTGGGGTTCTGGCATTGAGCAGCTTGGCATTTTCTTCATTCAGTACGGCTTGCAGCATTGGTTTACTGCCTGGGAACAAGCATTGGCCCGTGTAATGTTAAGTGATTCTGAAATGGAAGAACTTTATTTCAAGACTAACGAGCGCGCCCTGTTGAGAGGCACACTAAAAGACCAGTATGACAGCTTTGCAAAAGCTCTGGGCGCGGGTGGCCATGCAACATGGCTGAAACAAAATGAGGTCCGGGACATGCTGGACTTGCCCGAATCTGACGAAGAATTTGCAAATCAGCTTCACAACAGAGTGAACGCACAGCAAGGAAACAACAATGAGCCTAATAAAACTGCCTGAAATCAAGGCTTCTCACAATATCAGCAAAGCCAAGTTTGACATGCGGCCCGATGCGCTTGAAAAGTGGGAGCCTGAAATCAAGGCCGCCGCCGAGGGAGAAAATTCAATTTCAATTTATGACAGCATCGGTGATAGCTGGGACGGAACGGGCGTAACCGCTAAGCGTATCTCAGCGGCGCTTCGAGCAATTGGAAAGCAAGATGTTGTGGTCAATATCAATTCGCCTGGGGGTGATTTCTTTGAGGGCGTGGCGATCTATAACCTGCTCCGACAGCATGAAGGCAAGGTAACCGTAAGGGTAATGGGTTTGGCCGCATCGGCTGCCTCAGTCATTGCCATGGCTGGTGATGAAATTCTCATGGGGGATGGCTCATTCTTAATGATCCACAACGCCTGGGTGGTAGCCATTGGGAATCGTCATGACATGATTGCTGCCAGCGAACAATTGGCCCCATTCGATGCTGCCATGGCTGATGTTTATGCAGCCAGGTCAGGCATGACCGCAGAAGAGGCGGCAACATTGATGGACAAGGAAACGTGGATAGGCGCGAGTCAAGCCGTCAAAGATGGCCTTGCCACCGGACTGATTGAATCCGAAGAAATCACCTACAACACCAATTCTCATGGTCAGAAAAAATACCTGGCCATGGTTGAGGCATCTATGGCCAAGGCTGGGCATTCCCGCTCAACCCGGCGTGATGTTTTCAAAAACCTATTTTCTGGCAAGCCGGGCGCTGCTGGAAATGATGCCACGCCGAGCGCTGGTAATGACATCGCAGCATCGCTGCAAAACTTAATCAATACTATTAAAGGAGGCCAATAATGGCTCACCATAATATCCAGCGCGGCATCGTAAGTGTTCGTGCTCAAAGTGATGTAAACCAAATTGTTGCAAACCTGCAAAAAGCATTTTCTGATTTTCAAGCCGAGCACAAAAAGCAGCTTGATGATGTAAAGGCTGGATTGCCTGCTTCCGATCATGAAGAGAAGTTGTCCAAGTTTGACCGGGAAATTTCTTCCTTGCAGGCTGCGGTTGATGAGGCAAACCTGAAGATTGCCTCGGCCCAAATGGGCGGTCCAGCCGGTGGCATCAAGGATAAGGAATACACCGAAGCCTTTAAAGCGCACATGAAAAAGGGTGATATTCAGGCCGCCTTGAATAAGGGCGCTGATGATGAAGGTGGTTACCTGACACCGACTGAATGGGATCGCACGATTACCGACAAGCTGGTGCAAGTGTCCCCTATGCGTCAAATTGCCGGGGGGGTATCCACCAGTAAAAACGCCTACACAAAACTGTTCAACGTGGGCGGAACCGCCTCCGGTTGGGTTGGCGAGGCTGACGCACGCACTGAAACCGCAACCAGCGAGTTTGCCCCGCTGACAATCACGACCGGCGAGATTTACGCTAACCCGGCTGCGACTCAGCAGATTCTGGATGATGCGGAAATCAATCTCGAAAGCTGGCTGGCTGGCGAAGTGCAGACTGAGTTCGCCAAGCAGGAGGGCGCTGCGTTTGTGTCCGGCGATGGCTCTAACAAACCCTTCGGCATCCTGACCTACGTTACTGGGGCTACTAACGCGGCAAAACACCCCTTCGGCGCTATTACGCTGGTCAAATCGGGTAACGCCAACCTGCTGACAGCCGACGGCATCATTGATCTGGTTTATGACTTGCCCAGCGCCTTTACCGGCAATGCGCGTTTCATCATGAATCGCAAGACAATGGCCGCTGCCCGCAAGCTGAAAGACGGTTCGGGCACATACCTGTGGCAGCCTTCGTACCTTGCTGGCCAACCTTCGACGCTGGCAGGCTTTGCGGTGACTGAAGTGCCGGACATGCCTGATGTGGCTGCAAACGCCAAGCCGATTATGTTCGGTGACTTCCGCCAAGGCTACCTGATCGTTGATCGTGTGGGTGTGCGCGTACTGCGTGACCCCTACACCAAGAAGCCTTACGTGCTGTTCTACACAACCAAGCGCGTCGGTGGCGGTGTAGTCAACCCCGAGTGCCTGCGCGCCCTTAACGTCGCCGCCTAACCAATCTGGCCCGCTCATGTAGCGGGCCTTCTTCTTTCTGGAGTATGGAAATGCAAAACACGAACATTTATCTCAAGCAGGGCGGCAGCGAATTGGTCGTTGGTGCAGGCGGGAAGATTGTTGTTGAGGCAGGCGGCGACATTGAGGGCATTGCTGATATCAGCGCGGTTAACTGGGGCAACCTCCCGAGCAAACCAGCCGTTATCGCTTCCGGTGCTGACAAAGCAGCCGCACGTACCGCCATTGATGCGGCTGTCGATACGCACGATCACGCGGTGATTGAGGATACCGATTCCGGCCTCGCCGCTGCGGCTGATTTGCAGTCGCTTGCCGTCGCCCTTTCCACGCGCATCAAGGCGCTTGAAGATGCTGCAACAGGAGGCTGATCATGATGAAATTCATCAAGCCATTTAAAGGCTGCAAGCAGGGCGATCTTTACCCGACACAGTTTGTCGAGGGCGATGAATGCCCTGATGAATTGCTGGATGCTGCCAAGGAAGTTGGCGCTGTTGATGTTAAGCCAGCACCGCGCAAGGCAAAAGAAAATGCCACTGATAACGATTGATGAGGCGTTGGCGCATTGCCGGCTGGAGGCGGATTATCCAGCCGAACAAATGCTGGCTTATATACACGCAGCCGAAAGCAGTGTGATTGCCTACTTGAACCGGGCGGTATTCGAAGATCAAGCAGCGCTGGATGCAGCACAGGCAGAGATTCCAGGCAAAGTTGGCGCCGCCTATGATGCCTACAATGCCTCATTACAGACAGCTATGTCTATGAGCAATGCCGGGCAAAGGGAAATCATGGTTCAAATGGCCGAATCAAAATATCTGGAGGCCAGAATTTCAGCATATCGGGTCATAAATGGAATTGTTATTAATGGCTCTATTTATGCCGCCATGCTGTTGACACTTGGAAATTTATTCCAAAACAGGGAGTCCGATGTGGTTGGGGTGTCCGTTGCAAGGCTGCCAACTGGCGTTCCTGAGCTACTGAACAGTTTTCGAGTGGTGCAGATGCCATGAGAGCCGGACGATTAAATGCCCGCATTGAGATTCAGGAAGAAGTCATTACTGATGATGGAATGGGCGGCGGCTCAAAAAACTGGCGGACCATTTATTCATGCTGGGCAGAATGGAGGCACGGATCTATGAATGAAAGACTTCAGGCCATGCAATTGCAGTCAAGCATCATGCATCGTGTGTTTATTTACTGCCATCACAAAGTTACTGCAAAAAACTCAATCCTGTATAACGGCAATCGTTACCAAATCAGGGCGGTTGTCGATGTTAATAACCGACATGAGCGGCTTGAACTGCTTGTTGAGGAAGGTGTCGCGGCATGAGTGGGCCACGAGCAAAGATAGTTGGTGTTGAAAAGCTTCAGCGAAACTTACGCAAGTTCGGCTTGAACATGGATGACGAAATCAAAGACTCTGTCAAGATCACGGCAGAAGAAGTCAAAACAGCCGCAATTAAATCAATCAGCCGGAACTCGCGCGGGGCAAAATCTGGTGGCAGATGGACGTCAGCGCCAGGCAAGCCACCAAACTCGGATTCCGGTGACTTGGTGCGCAGCATGAGGACAGATTTAAAAGGCTTGTCCGGATTCGTTGGATCCGATCTTTTATATTCTATCTTTCTTGAATACGGCACGGTCAATATGAAAGCCAGGCCGTTTTTGAGAAAGTCTCTGCGCGGGAGAAGGTCGGCTTGGAATAAGCGGCTCAAAGAAATATCAAAGAAAGCAGCATCAAAGGTGGGCAAATGACAGAAATTCAGCATGCTATTTTTTCTGCACTAACCGCGCTGCAGGTTGCCGTCTATGATGATGTTCCGCAAGGCGCGTCGTTTCCGTATGTGATCATTGGAGAGGATGATTCAGTCCCTTTTGATACAGACGACAGTACCGGATTTGATACAGAACTGACAATCCACATCTGGTCCAGGTATTCCGGCATGAAAGAAGTCAAGGACATCATGAGCGACATCTATTCGATCCTTAATCGGCGCGAGTTGTCGGCTTCAGGCGCTCATGTGATTGATTGCATCTTTCAATATCAAGACGTCCTGCTTGACCCAGATGGCATAACAAGGCACGGAATTATACGATTCCGGCTGACAACAGAAAACATTTAACGGCCCATTACGGGTCATTTTTAATGGAGTAGCGATATGACAGCTATGGTAGGCCGCAAGGTCACGTTTACACCTACAGCAGGCGGCACAGCAATCATGGGCATGAAGACAAAGACCATGACCATGAATAACGAGCCGATCGACATCACCAGCGACGACGACGACGGATGGACCACATTCCTGGGCACTGATCCAGCAGTGCGATCCATGGAAATGTCGGTTGAGGGTGTTGCTAAAGACGACACGCTTATTAAGCTTGCCCTTGGTGCGGGTGGCGCATTGGTTTCTGATTATGAACTGAACTTCCCGGGCTGGGGTAAAGTTTCTGGCGATTTTCATATTGGCAGCGTTGAGCTGGGCGCCCCACATAACGAAGCCGTCACGTTCAGTGCCACGATTACATCTAGTGGCGAGCTTACTTATACACCGGAGACACCATAATGGCCGCAGTTTTTAAAGAAATTACTATCACATGGGAGGGCGTTGATTATTCGATCACACCCACCATGCGGCTGCTTAACAAAGTTGAGCAGCATGTTTCCCTGTCCGCCCTGGCAAACAGCCTGGCCACAGGCCAGCCAAAAATGACACACGTAGCGGCGGCTGTGGCTATCTTCCTGCAATCCAAAGGAGTGGATGTTACCGATGAGGATGTTTACGTTGCGCTGTGTAATTTGGATATCACAATGGTTCGCCAAATGAGCGAAGCAATCATCACTGCCGCATTCCCCTCTCAGTCAAGCGAAGGTGAGCAGGGAAAGGAGCTGGACCAGAAAACTACGAAGAAGCCCCGGAAGTAGACTGGTCTGCATTTTATGGCTTGGCTGTCGGGCAGTGGGGCATACAGCCGGGTCATTTTTGGGAGATGACACCACAGGAGTGGTGGATCATCCATAAACAGAAAAGGCCCAAAGAAGAAAGGTCAATCAGTCTTTCAGAAGCTGAGCTGGACGAATTGTACGACTTAATTCAATAACGGCCTTCGGGCCTTTTTTTATGAGTGAATAAATGGCAACAGGCACAGAAATTGGCGCTTTATTCGTACGAATTGGCGCAGACACAAAAGACCTGAAGAAGGGCGTCAATTCCATTGCTACCGACGTCAACAAGGCTGTCACGTCTGTGGCTAGGCTTGGCCAGGCGTTTGCTGCATCCCTGGCGGTGCGTGAGATTTACAAATACACCGAAGCATGGACCGGGCTACAGAATAGACTAAAGCTTGTCACTGACAGCACTCAGCAGCTCAGGTCGTCCACGCAAGATGTATTTAATGTTGCTCAACGCACCGGCCAAGCCATTAGCACTGTTGCAGAGGTTTACCAACGCTTTGCTCAAAACGCCGCTGCATTAGGCGTGAATCTGTACGAAGTATCCAATATCACGGAGACCGTTACCCAAGCAGTCGCCTTGTCCGGCGCTTCTGCTGCAGCATCTGAAGCCGCCCTCACTCAGTTCGGTCAAGCATTGGCGGCAGGCGCGCTGCGAGGTGAGGAACTTAACTCAGTGATGGAACAAACGCCGGCGCTTGCCGCTGCTATTGCTGAAGGCCTTGGCGTCCCTATTGGCGCGCTCAAAGGGATGGCGGCTGAAGGGGAGATAACCAGCCAGCGGCTGATTGAAGCATTGCAAAAAGTGGCCCCATCAGTCGCGGAGGATTTTGCAAAAATTGATCAACCAATAAGCGCTGCCTTCACCCGTGTCGGGAACTCACTAACAAGGCTTGTGGGCGAATTTGACTCCGCTTTTGGTGCCAGCGGGTCTGTTGCCGGGGCAGTCAATAATTTATCAAGCTGGATTGACGATATAGCTGATTCAGTGGATGGCGTGGTTTCTGATTTCAAATTTCTCAGAGATGAAATTAGCTCGCTAATGGAAAACATCAAAAGTTTTTTTACTGGTGTTTTCGGTGAAATTGAAAGCAAGACCCAGGAGATGGCTGATAACGCTTACGACAGCATTGCAGAATATGTTGTTGAGTCAGCCCAAGAGCTGCAAAAACTACTTAATACGTTTGTTGGCTTTGCGGCGGCCGTACAGAGCGTTTTCACTACCATGAATGATAATTTAGTCATTCTCTTTAAAAATGCTTTCAATGCAATTTCCGGCCTTGCGTCCGACATGGTCGGCAAGATCGTGAGTGGCATCAATGCAATCAGCAGTATTGCAGGCATCCCGGCCATTGAATTTGGCGGCTTCGGTGGTGGCCAAATGGAAAGCATTCAATCCATCACTGCGAACATGGAAGCGGCTTACTGGGCGGCCAGCAAGTATTTTGATTTTGCTGACAAGATGCAGGGTCGTTTTGATATGCATAGGGGCCTGACTGCATCTGAAAATGCATTTGATTACGACCTTCAATCCGGATCGGCTGTAACCACTCTCGACACAATAACGGCAGATGGCAGCAAAAACAAAAAAGGCAGCAAAGGCGGGAGAGACGGCGAGGATAAGGAAGCCCGTGAATACCAGCGTAGGTTGAATCAATATCAGAAATTCCTGGATGATCGAATGGGGCGCGAAGAAACCGATTACGAGCGCCGCAATCAGTTGCTAATGGAGCAATTCGAGGCTGGAATGCTGCAAGACGAGGAATTTGGTCTTGCCAAGCTTGAAGCCATGGCTGCCCATGAAGATATGATGACTCAGCTTATTAACGATAAGTACCTGGCTCGTATCGAGCAACTTGCAGCATTGAGAGAGGGAGGCAAGATATCCGATGAGGAATACAAGATGATGATGCTTGAAGCTGAGGCGGCCTATCAAGATGCACTGACAGAAGAGGAGCGAAGGGGCATCGATGAGCGCAAAAAACTGCAAGATGCTGCCGCAGCGCACCGAGAGCGAGTAGAAGAGGGGCTGACAAATTCAATTATTGGGCTGCTTCAAAAACTGGGGCAGAAGTCAAAAGCGGCTGCAATAGCAGCAATTGCTCTACAAAAAATGCAGGCCTTGGCTCAAATCAAAGTTACAACCGCGACAGTGGGCATGCTGGCATTTGCATCTCAACTAATTCCCGGAGATCCAACGTCTTTGGCTCGTGCCGCCGCAGCTAAGGCAGCAGTAACCGCCATGGGCGCGGTGCAGGCCGGCATTGTTGTTGCGTCCGGACTGATGGAAGCCGCCAGTGTAGGATCATCCAGTGGGGGCAGTAGCAGCGGATCAAGCGGCTATAGGTCATCAGGCTCTTACGGATCATCAAACTCGGCGGCCTCAGAAGTAGCGGCAGAGGCACCAAAAACCAACACCATCGTAACGATTAATATGACTGGCGAAACATACAGTAAAAAACAAGTCCGCGAATTGATCGAACATATTAACGACGCGGTTTCCGACGGCGCAACATTGAGGCTTGCATGATTTATTTTGATAGTCATATCACCGACAAACGGCCAAAGATTGGATGGCAGAATCTATCAGAATCAGCATCCGCCAGCACGTCCGTGCCTGGCTTTCCTGCTTCAGCCGTACTTAACCCGATGACATACGAGCGATGGATGCCAGCAGTCGCACCAGCAAATATTGATATTGACCTTGGCTCGATTCAGTCTGTTGGTTATGTGGGCATTGCAGCACACACATTAATCGGAGCAGCTGTCGTTATCAGTCATAGCGATGATGGCACGACATGGTCCGAGGTAACAGCGATCATTCCTGTTGATAATAGTCCGATTATGTATGTATTCGAGGCGATTAGCGCCAGATATTGGCGCTTTGGGATCGGCAAGGTTGCTGAAATCGGGGTGATTTACATCGGCAATATTTTAACAATGCAGCGCAAGCTATACGGCGGCCACTCTCCTGGTTTGCTTGCAAGGCAAACGGATATCTTGCCAAACATATCTCAAACCGGGCAGTTTTTAGGTAGATCAATCTCAAGAAAAGGCTACGCAACCACTTATCAATTTAGGAATCTTGAAGCCCAGTGGGTGCGCGATGAATTAGACCCCTTCGTTGAGTCCGCCTTGTCGCGGCCATTTTTCATTGCCTGGAAGCCAGAACGGTTTCCAAAGGAGGTGCTGTACGGCTGGTGCAACTCAGATATTACTCCGGTAAATCAAGGCCAGCGTGATCTTATGTCCGTCTCATTCCAGATCGAGGCCATCGCATGAGAGAACCGGTAACCTTCGTTGAGATTGACCAAGACTTCTGTGCTCACTCGTTCGGGGTATCGCCTTGCGCGGCTGCTCTGGGGCCGCAGGGGAAGTGCTTCAATACCCTGAAAACCTGCCAGGACGAAGTCAATTTCAACCCAGAGCCACTTACATTAACATTTTCTTTGAAAGGACAAGCAAACACGCCGGGCATCTACGCAATACCGTCTGTTATGTCGGTATCCACGGCGCCAACTGTCATAAACCCCGGTGGCGGCAGCAGGCAGTCCGGCCCGTTGGGAATGAGAGCGTCTTTAACTGTTTCATTTGAAGATGCTCCGCATTCAGATAATTTAGTTGATAAATACGCTGGCACGCGTGGTTATGATGCCTTGAATCGCGGGACGTTTTGGGGCAAATGGTTGGCCAGAGCCCCGTACTATAACAATCGAATTATTCGAGTCCGTGATGGCTATGCCGGACAGCCACTAGCAGAGATGACGACAAGAACGTACATCATTGACAAGATCACCGGGCCAGATCGAGGGAAGGTCACCGTCACGGCAAAAGACATGCTCAAACTTGCCGATGACGATAAATCACAAGCGCCCAAGCCCAGCAATGGCGAGTTGATTATTGATTACACGGCAGAAGACCCGATTACTGAATTGCGCGTGACTGGCGCTGATGCCGGCGAATACCCGGCCCCTGGTGTTGTCCGGGTCGGGCGTGAGTTGATGTCATACACCGGCGTGACAACAGTCAGCGAAACAGAAATTGAATTGACCGGCATTTCGCGGGCAGTGATGGGCTCTGAGCAGAAGCAGCACAAACTGAAGGATAGGGTTCAGTTGTGCTTGCAATATGATGGAATACGAGTAGATGAAATCATCTATGACTTGCTGACAGAATACGGATCTGTGGATCCAGATTGGATTGACTATGATGCCTGGCAAGCTGAAGCGGGGTTATGGTTACAACAATACACGTTCACTGGGATTATCACCGAGCCCACTGGCGTGACCAGTTTGATTTCTGAGCTTGCTGAGCAGTCACTAACCCACGTCTGGTGGGATGAGCGACAGCAGAAAATCCTTTTGGAAACAATCAAGCCGCCGATTTACGAAGATGTGCCGCGTATCAACGACAGCAAAAACATCATCTCTGACAGCGTGAAAATCAAGGTTGAGCCTAAGGCCCGCGTCAGTCAAGTCTGGGTGTTTTTCGGGCAAATCGACCCGACTGAAAAAATTACAAACGAAGAGAACTTCGCGCGCCTGCGCGTTCGGGCGGACTTGGAGGCAGAAAGCGACCAGCAGTATGGCGACTCGAATATCCGAAAGATTTACAGTCGGTGGATTGAAACTGAGGCCCAGGCCATCAATATTACAACCCGTTTATTAAACAGATTCAGAGACATGCCGAAGTACGTAACGCTAGAACTAGATTCTAAAGACCGTCATTTCTGGACGGGCGATATTGTCGATATGACACACATTGCGATTGTTGATTTCACTGGCGAGCCACAGGAGACGAGGTATCAGATTATCAGTGCTGAAGAAGTTGAGCCTGGGCATAAAACAGAGTATGTGCTTGAAAAATATGAATACGAAATCGGGCTGCTTTTCGGGCGCTGGATGGCAAACAATGCGCCGGATTACGACGGAGCAACGGAAGAGCAGCGCTTCTTGGGCATGTGGTGGGGCAATGTTAACGGAGAACAAGAAGATGGCAAGAAATATTTATGGAGTTAAGTAATGGCAACTTGGACAAATATACCAGATAGCGTTTTAGAGGTGGGCAAGCCAGCAAGAAGCGTAGATGCACTTGCTTTGCGGGACAATCCAAAAGCTATTGCTGAAGGCGATTCCGCAGCCCCACGCATACAAACAGCGTTGGCAAACGAAACTGTTTCTTATGCCGGGGATATTGTGGGGGCCTTTCTATCAGCGCCGGGCACTGATTTTGAGGTACGCTACGCCGGCCAAGACTCAGGCACTCGAATGATCCCGAATCATGCCGGAGAGGACCGCTCTATCTTGATGGCCAGCGGCGTTTTTCGTATCTACGCAACAATTGCCAGAGGCGGTGGTGGCGGTACAGGTGATTTCAGGATTCGTTTAAATGGCACTCAGATTTATGCACGTTACTCAGAAACGCTTCCGGTTGATACGGATGTCGAAATAAATACGAATTTTTCAGCAAGCAAAGGAGACTGGGTAACGTTAGAAGTCACTCGAAACGGCAGCCTTGGCGGTGATTTTTTTTGGTGGATAAAAAACGTATCAATTTGCAGTGGTAACGTTGCTAATTTAACGATGTGAGGGATTATGTTTGCGCATGTTGTAGACAAAAAAATCAAGTTTTTATCATCACGCCCGGCTTCTGGCGTCAAGCTGATTCCCATTGATGCTTCAGAAAAGCCAGAACACGACTCGCGCTATCAGTATCTGTACGAAAAAAATATTGACCAGTGGCGGGTTGAAGAAGAACGGGTTGTTGTGACTTACGATGTTATCACTCATGATTTTCAGTCCTTCAAGCTGAAAAAAATTGAAGAAATCCGGGCTGCGGCACAAAAGGCTGCCGATCAGTATATCGCCAGGTACCCGGACTTCGAGGTTGCGTCCTGGCCCACGCAGGTCGAAGAGGCCAAGCGGTTCATCGTGGATCATCAGACAGAAACCCCGTTCTGTGATGCTGCCAGTGCTGCCCGTGAAATTGATAAAGAAGATTTTATTCAGCGCGTCCTGAGTAACGCAGAAGCGTTTTCAGTGGCATCTGGAGAGATTGCAGGCAAGCGTCAAAGGTTGGAGACGAGGATCAATTCAATCAATCCCGATGACGTAGATGCAGTCAAAAAAATTGCTGAAATAACGTGGTAGAAAATATGATTACGAATATCGACACTCAAGAAATACACCAAGCCCTCACTTGGGGGCTTATTTAATGGAAACCTAAAATGACATTAAAAACAGTCACAGTCACCGGCCAGATCTACAATCCGGACGGGACCCCAGCCGCTGGCGTTGAGGGCTACGCAACACTAAACCGCCCCGAAACCGATAACGGCATTGTTATCCCAACATCAACGTTTATCAAAGCCGATGCTGACGGTAAATTTTCGATCCAGCTGTGGCCAAATGCGCGGGGATCAGGTCAGTCACAATACATCGTGAGAGCGTATACCCGCCGAGCTTCAGTGCTGAATCTGGTCATCGTGGTGCCTGATGTAGATGTGCCGGTAGTTATCACGGACATTGCTATTGCGCAGCCGTATCCACCGATTGACCAATCCTTGCAGGCTCTGCTGGATGTACAAGCAGCATCGGTCATTGCGCAGGCTGCGAAAGTGGACGCTGAAAGTTCTGCGGATGCTGCTTTTGCAAGTGAAGAAGCCGCAGCGTTGTCTGAGTCAAATGCCGGGCAATCAGCACAAACGGCAGGCACCAAAGCGCAAGAGGCCGGCGCGTCAGCTCAGTCCGCACTGGAATCAAAGAACGCGGCGGCGCTGTCCGAACAAAACGCTGGTGAAGCTAAAGATGATGCGGTGGTGGCAAAAGACAAAGCCGAAGCTTGGGCAGATAATCCGGTAGATGCCGAAGTTGAGGCAGGCCGATACTCAGCAAAGCATCATGCTATCAAAGCTGATCAGTCTGCATTGTCAGCGGCTCAAAGTAAAGCGGATTCAGAAACTGCAAAGGGTATTGCCGAAGAAAAAGCACTGGCCGCATCTGGGTCTGCAACAGCCGCAGGGCAAAGTGCCAGCAATGCCGCGGGAAGTGCACTTTCAGCCAATGAAGATCGCGCAGCAGCACAGCAATCGGCAGGCCAAGCCGACGGATCAGCAGACGATGCAGCAGCCAGCAAAACGAAAGCACAGCAGTGGGCAAGTAATCCTGAAAACGCGCCAGTTGAAGGGGGTCTTTATTCAGCATTGCACTATGCTAATAAAGCCAGTGCCTCTGCAACAACCGCAGGACAAAAAGCCGATGCAGCCGCCTTGAGTGAAAGCAATGCTAACGATTCAAAACTGGCCGCAAAACAGTCAGAAGATAACGCGAAAGCGTCGGAAGAAAATGCGGCTATTTCATTGCAAACCGCACAAGAAATTGCTATCGGCCTGTCTGCTTATGCCATCCCTGGACAGGTAGTTAAAACAACCCCGGGCGGTCAAGTCACATATCTATTCCGGCAGCCCGCGTACAACCTTGAAGATGTCGCCCCCGGTGGCGAATTAGGTACCGGCTTACACCCGGCTTTTTTATTCAATGGCACTCCTGCCCGTGAAATCTTCATCGGCGCATACCCAGGAGCAATGGTTAATGGTGAAATTGTCTGCCAGCCCGGCAGAGATCCACGCGTATCACGCACCTTCGACCAAAGCCGTGCAGAATGCCAAGCACTGGGTGCCGGCTGGGACATTATGAGCAACTGGGATTGGTCGGCCATTGCGCTTTGGTGCATGGCTAACGGTTTTCAACCTCGCGGCAACACGAATTACGGCAGAAGTCATGCAAACCGATGGGAAACCGGTACCCGTGTCGTTGATGCTGTTCCGGGCAGCAGCACAAACACAAACGGCCGAACGCTCACTGGCAGCGGGCCCGCAACCTGGTCACACAACAACACACCCAGCGGCATTCATGATCTTGCTGGCAATGTTGGAGAGTTTAATTCCGGATTAATTCTGGATAACAATATTTTCAAAATTGCACCGGATAACGGCATATATTTAGAATCTGAATTTATTGACACAGCCTACGCTGCAGCAGAAAACGGCACGTTTTCGACAAGACCATACACAGACCCGCCTCTCATTCTAAAGCGGGGCCTTGTCGTGCCGGCATCAGCCAGTCTGGCCCCTGTCGGTTATTTTTATAAAAATGCCGAAGGCTTACGCTTCGCGTCTCGCGGCGGCTCTTTCTTCAGCGGGCCGTTTGGTGGCGCGGGTGCTATGGACTTCCGCGACTCGCGCGCGAATGCGGGCACGGGCATCGGGTTTCGTCCTCGCTTTCGAGTAATTTAAGGAGCAATCATGGAAGATATTGAAATTACACCACAACAACCCCACGAAGAATGGGCCAGAGAAACAATCGAAAAGCGCAGGGCGCTGGCATACGCAGACCCGGAAACGGGGTCTGATCGGTATTTTCTCGAAGCCACGCGAATGAAAGAAATGGATTTACAGGGTTGGGAGGTGGTTAGGGATCAGGGCATTGCTCGCTATCTTGAGATTCAGTCTGAAAACCCTTATCCAGAAACCTGACCGCTTCGGCGGTTTTTTTTACGCCTATCGCCCCTTTACCGGGGCTTTTTTTATGGGGATCACAACATGCCACAAGACTGGTATGACACGGCAAGGCAGTTAATCCCGGGCGCGATCGGCAGCGCAGGCGCATTATTTTTTATCCGGGGCGGGTGGAAAAGAAAGGCCGGGCTGACGATATTGGGTAGTGTCGCGGCGTTTTATGGCGGCGCTTATGTATCCCAAACATGGGGCATTCCGGAAGGGCTGGCGGGTTTTATGATCGGTCTATTCTCGATGTCGATTGTCGATAAGAGCGTTGAAGAATGGTACTCGCTCAGCATCGGAAAATTGATATCTGATGTCGTTCGGTCACGCTTCGGAAAAAGGAGATATGACGATGAGTGAGTACGTGATGCTGACCTATATTGTGGTGCTTGTGTGCATCGTTGTTGGGGCATTTAATCGCACATTCGACGCATCTTTATTGCAGCGCATTGCTCTTTTTATTATCTCCATTTGGCTCTGCTGGAGGCTCTGGCTGGTCTGGGAGCATGGCTGGGCGCATCCGCACGAACCCATGATTTCATCGGCCCTGGCGTTATATGCCGTGGCCACAATCAAAAAAACGATCTGGTACAAACATCATGACAAAAAATGAATTTAAACGAGCCGCTGGCCTGACCGACGCATTTGTTGATAAATGGTACGAACCGGTTAAAACCGCAATGCAAGAATTTGCCATCGCCACCCCTTTGAGGCAGGCGCATTTTCTGGCGCAAGTCGGACATGAATCGGGCGGATTCCGAACGCTCGAAGAAAATTTTAACTACTCATCAGACAGACTGCTGTCTGTGTTTCCAAAATATTTTAATGCAGCGACAGCAAAGCAATACACACGTAACAAGCAGGCAATCGCAAACCGCGTTTACGCAAGTCGTATGGGTAATGGCCCAGAGTCATCTGGCGATGGCTGGAATTATCGTGGGTCCGGGTTAATACAAATCACAGGAAAAGATAATCACAGCGCTGTTGCCCGCGCCTTTGGTCTGGGAGTTGATGAATCAGCCGAACGACTGCGCACTGATCCGGCTTATGCGGCCGAGGCGGCAGCCTGGTGGTGGCAGGCGAACGGGCTTAACGAACTGGCAGATCAGGACTCACTTGCCCGTGTAACGCGCAGGGTCAACGGTGGCACAAACGGCATTAACGACCGTGGGGCAAGACTTGAGCGAGCAAAAGGAGCGCTGAATGTTAGATAGAAAAATACTGGGGATTGGAATTGCGGCGGCTCTTGTTGCGGGCTTCGGCTATGGCCAGTTGCAGTACGAGCGTGGGCACAGTACCGCACAAACCGCCTACAAACTCGAACTGGCCAAACTTAACGAGCAGGCCAGGGCAGCAGAAATTGCCGCACAAACAGAAATGGAGAAAGTCCGACATGATGCCAATGAACAAAAACAGATATCTGACGCTGCTATTGCCAGCGCTCATTCTTCTGCTGACCGGCTGCGCAGGACAATCACAGATCAGAAACGCCAGCTTGCAACTGCCCAAGCCACCGCCCGAGCTCATGCGTCCGCTGCCGCCTGCTGGGGCATACTCGATGAAAGCATCCGAGAATATGAAGCGGTGGCAAGAGACGCTGACGGGCTCGTTGAGCGGCTCAGAATAGGGCAGGGGTGGGCGCGGGTGATTGAATCAGCCGTAATTGAGCAATAAAAAACCCGCTCGAGGCGGGTTGATTTTTGGCTTATTGTTCCATTCCAATCAGTCTAGCTTGTCAGCAATCTCTTCGGCGGTTTCTCTGTAATAAACCATCAGCATCGACAAGTTTTTGTGTCCTATCATCTTAGCTAGATCAAGAATGTCCAGTTTCTTGGCCAGCCTGGTAATGGCGGTTGCCCGGCTGTCATGAAATGTAAATCCATCAAGCTCTGCGTTTTTCTTGGCCTTTCGAAACAGTGCGTCAAGTTGGGATGTTGTGACCTCAAAAACGGTTTCTTTATCGCCATTGACGGCGCGGAGCCGTTCAATAATAGCAAGTGCAGTGCTGGACAGCGGGACTTGCCTGACCCCAGCCCTTGTTTTTGATGTATTGACTTTTGCTACTCTGCCGTAAATATCATCCCACTGGAGCAGGCATATTTCTTGCGCTCTCATGGCGGTCTCAAGGGAAAAATGCAGGGCTGCACCAACTCTTTGAGTAACCGTCAAAAGAGAAGATTCTTCACTGTAGCCAGTGACATGATCTAGCATCTTGATTTCATCGTCATTAATAAGTCGGTCCCTGGGCGGGTTGCCTTGGGGTTTTTTTACTGTCGCCATGGGGTTTACATCAAGCCATTCCCATTCGCGAACTGCTGTATTGAATGCATTTGATATGATGGCCCATTCCCTGACGATGGATGACCCAGATAGCCCTGATGCGATCTTTCTATTTCGCCAATCGGATATATCAGATCTGCCGATCTTTCCAACAGTCATGTCAGAAAGATAATTTTCTTCTTCAGCCAGTATTTTCTTGATTCTGATTTCTTCCCATCGAGCGCCTTTTTTTGTTGGCGTGACTTCGTCAAGATATTTTTCCATCATATCTTTAAAAGTTTTGTGCTCAGCAGGCGCTTTTATTTCCAGTTCCTGCTTGGCTGCCCACTCGACACACTCGCGTTTTGTCGGAAAAGACGCTGACGAACGACTGCCTTTTATCGATACCTGGACACGATAGCCGTTCTTGACTTTTTGAATACTTGCCATGGGGAGTTCGCTGTGTAGATTATGGGGAGTTTTGCTTAACTTATTTGATAATATACACCAAATAAATTGCATCTACACACGTTAAACTGTTGATTTTGATAGTTATTGATTGAGTGCAATCAACAAGTTTAAGTTAAGTGGTGCGAGCGGAGAGACTCGAACTCTCACACCTTTCGGCGCTGGAACCTAAATCCAGTGCGTCTACCAATTCCGCCACGCTCGCAACAAAGAAGAAGTAATATAGTTCATGTTACCTCTTCTTGGCAAGATAAATAATTTCACAACGCTAAATTTATGCTTTTTGTAAATTTTATGTTGTGAAAAAATAACATTTTTCGTGTTTATTAATAAATAACAATGAAATTTTATTCCGAAGCTTATCGGATCGTTTTTTCTTGATCAAATAAGCACAACAGCATAACATATCTTTTACGACCCATAGATCAAGGAGAAACACAATGAGTGAGCATGTATATAAACAAATTGAATTGACTGGATCATCCAAAACATCTATTGAAGATGCGGTAAGTAACGCACTGGCCAAAGCCCATGAAACCATCCGGAATATTCAATGGTTTACCGTAACAGAAACACGTGGACATGTGGTAGAGGGCAAGGTTGCCTATTGGCAGGTATCCATTAAAGTGGGCTTTACGCTTGATTGATGGACACCAACCTATCGGCTTAAGCAGATTGCATCATTGCCAGGCTGATTTAATAAACTAAAACCAAGGGGACTACGTCTGGCGTGATACCAGACATAGTCCCCTGGTAAACAGTAAGCCAACTAATTGATAACGCGTCATTTAAGCCAATACTTTCTTAGTTCACTTTTTTTCTTAGTGCACTATTTAGCTGGTCGATGACTTCAGCCCAATCGGCGTCTTCAATTTTTTCTTCTTTAAGAAAGGCCGCCTGCGATTCGTTCCAGAAAGGGGCATCCTCAAGAAAAATTTCAGGTGGAAGGGGAGAGTGTTGAACCAAAAAGTTTCGTATGCCAGCTTCATCGGACGGCAAGCCAAGCTGGGCAAATAACTCCGAAAAACGGTGGTATGACATTTCCATAGTTATCCTTTAAAAAGGTTGTTGTTCAACAACCTTTTTAATACCTTTTCTCGGGTTTGACAATACCTACAGTTTTTAAGACTTAACGGCAATTTTACTGGTATCGTAAAACTTCAATCCCACCAGGGCAATGGCCAGTGCGGCAATAATACCTGGAACGGCAAAAGCCATGAAATTCTGGTAGTGGGGCAGGCCTAGCTGCATTAATATTCCGCCCAGCATCGGGCCAACGATGGCGCCAATTCTTCCCACACCCGACGCCCAGCCCAGGCCGGTGGAACGGATATGCATGGGATAATATTGCGCAACATAGGTATAAAGCAGGATTTGTGATCCAATAGTGGCTGCACCGGCAATCATCACCAGAAAATACAGGAAATAGGTGTTACTGCGGAAACCAAGCAAGGTGATGGCGATAGCACCCAGAATAAAGAAGATGACCAGTACACTCTTCAAATTGAATTTATCGGACATTCGTCCTCCCAGGATGGCACCCACCATGCCGCCGATATTCATGGCAAACAGGAACATCAAACCCGATTTCAAAGGGTAGCCAGCCGTTTGCATCAGTTTAGGCAACCAGGAGCCAAGGGCATATACCATGAGCAGGCACATGAAAAAGCTGATCCAGAAAGCCACTGTGCTAATGGCCCGTTTTTCACTGAATAAGTCCAGAATAGGTATTTTCCTGGTAACCACGTCTTGCCTGACCAGCTCGTACTGATTGCTTGCAATGATTTGCGGGTCGATTTTTGCCAGAATAGCTTTAACCTGCGTGTCTTTATTGTCCCTTAGCAGGAAACCCAGCGATTCAGGCAGCATTTTCATGATCAGGGGCAGTAGGATCAGTGGAATGCAGCCCAGATAAAACATGATTTCCCATCCCCATGTTGGCACAATCCAAATCCCCAGACCGGCCGATAGCATGCCACCTATTGCGTAACCGCTAAACATCAGGGCAACCAGCGTACTGCGGATTTTTTTGGGCGCATACTCAGAAATAAGCGCAACCACATTAGGCATGACCCCACCAATGCCCAGGCCTGCAATGAATCGCATGACGGCAAATTGAGTGGGTGTTTGGGAAAAGCCGCAAAGAAATGTAAACAGGCTGAATAAGACAATACAGAGCAAGATCATTTTCTTGCGCCCGAACTTATCGGAGGCCGTACCCAATGTCATGGCCCCCACCATCATGCCAAACAGGGCAATACTCCCCAATGAGCCTGCCTCGATGGGTGTCAGCTGCCATTGATCCATCAGAATTGGCAGAACTACACCGTAAATGACCAGATCATAACCGTCAAAGATAATAATCAGGGTGCACCAGAACAATACATTCCAGTGAAATGACCTGAATTTTGCCTCGTCAATGACATGATTGATGTCAATTTTCCTCATTTTCCTTCCTCCTTGTTGATATAACTATTAATTTATTTTTAATGATGTCACTGCAAATTTTGTTATTTAATTGAGTTTTTTATTTAATTAAAAAGCGTTTCCAGGATTGAGGATCGCCTTGTTTTTATGATGATTTTTTTTCGGGTAAGGGGGTATTGCGGCTTATGATGAAAAATGCCAGCAGACCGATAACTATCCCCCAGAAAGCAGAGCCCAGTCCCCACATTGTCATGCCTGAAGCGGTGGCCAGAAAGGTAATTAGTGAGGCTTCCCTGTGCCGGGTGTCTTCAATAACGATGGACAGGTTGGTCGTAATGGCGCCAATCAAGGCCAGTCCGGCCAGAATGGTGATCAGCTCCTTGGGCAACGCCGTGAAAAGCATCACTATGGTGCCTGCAAAAAGCCCACCGACAAGATAAAAAATACCATTTGAAATACCGGCGATATACCTTTTTTTCTGATCTTCATGGGCATCCTTTCCGGTGCAGATAGCAGCCGTAATGGCAGCAAGGACAATGGTGATGCCACCGGTAAAGGCAACCAGCATAGAGGCCAGTGCGGTAATGACAATAATGGCTTTTGCCGGTACCCGGTAACCCGCCAGATTAAGGATAGTCATGCCCGGCAGGAATTGGCCGGTAAGACTGACCAGAGTAAGTGGAATCGTAAAACTTAAGAATGTCGCGAAATCAAAATCGGGGGCAGTCAACATTGGCATGGCCAGTTTGGGAGACAGCATGCTCAGGTTGGTCTTGTCCAGCAAAAAGGCAATGCTAAAACCAACAATGGCCACAATAACAATGTTGTAGCGGGGCAGGTAACGCCTGGACAGGATATAGGCCAGAATCATTCCCAGGGACAATAGGGGCGATAGGGCACTGGCTTCAAATGCCCGCAGGCCAAACTGCAATAAAATACCGGCAATCATGCCGGCGGCAATGCCCTGGGGGATCAGGCGAACCGCTTTATCAAAATAGCCCGTTATGCCAATGATGAACAGCAGAAAGGCCGAGCTCAGGTAAGCACCTACTACCTGGCTCATGGTGATTTCCGGAAAAAGGGAAATCAGCAGGACAGTGCCGGGGGCAGACCAGGCGGTTACCACAGGTACTTTAAGCCACCAGCTAAGAAAAATACCCGAGATGCCGGCACCAATAGATATGCCCCAGACCCAGGAAACCATCATGTCATTGGCAATATTGCCCATGGATGCTGCCTGGAAAAAAATGACCAGGGGGCCGGCATAGGAAATAAGCACGGCCAGGAATCCGGAAACGATAGCGGAAATTGACCAGTCAGTGTTTTTTTTGTTTAAGGGATATTCCTGCCCGTTATTTACGTTATCCAGTCTGCCGTTCATGATTGCTTACCCCATTCCCATGTCACCGCCGCCAACAGGCAGGATGGTGCCAGTGATATAGCTGGCTTCATCAGAGGCCAGAAATAAAATGGCATTGATCTGTTCCTGTATAGTGCCGTAGCGCTTCATCAGGCTGCTAGATACCGTCTGGTCAATAATTGCCTGATACCAGATTTTTTCCTGCTCCGATAACGGTTGGGGGTTGCGGGGTATTTGACGCGGTGGCGCTTCGGTGCCACCTGTGGCAATCGCGTTGATCCGGATGTTATTGTCGGCATGTTCCATTGCCAGGCTCATGGTCATGGCATTAACGCCGCCTTTGGAAGCTGCATAGGGGATGCGATGAATGCTGCGCGTGGCAATGGATGAAATATTGACAATAACACCGCTTTGCTGGCTGATCATGGTGGGCAGCACAGCCCGACAGCTCCATAGCGAGGGAAACAAAGAGCGGTTTACTTCCGCCATAATTTCGTCGGGTGTGTATTCCTGGTAGGGTTTGGCCCAGATGGTTCCCCCTACATTATGAATGGAAATGTCAATTTTTCCGTATATCTCAAGCGTACTGTTGGCCACACCCAGGGCGCCTTCCCAGGTTTCCAGATCAGCCAGCACCGCATGGGCTTGCCCATTATTGTCATTGATGCGTTTGGCAACGTCACGGACCAGCAGGTTACGGTCTGCCAGTATGACTTTGCCACCCTCGGCAGCAATGGCGGTGGCCACACCCTCGCCAATGCCCTGGGCGGCACCTGTCACAATAACGACTTTATTTTCAAAGCGTGCTTTTTGCTTCATGAATCAAGCCTCGCTGGGTGAAAATTTTTCATAATGGAAGCTTTTGGGTGCCAGGTTTTCCTGTTCCAGCCAGTTGCGTACGGCATCTACCATGGCAACCGGGCCGCATAAGTAAATATCAACATTGCCCTGGTGTAGCCATTCTTGCTCTATATGCTGCGTCACATAGCCTTTTCTGGGATGCTGGCTTTCTTCTGCCACGACGCAGGTCGTATAGTTGAACCAGTCGTGATTGGCAGAAAATGCATCCAGTTTTTCCTGGGCCACCAAGTCATAATCATTGGTAACGCCAAATACCAGGTTAATGGGGTAATGGCAGCCGGAAACCGCCAGACTGTCGAGCATGGACAGGAAAGGGGCGATGCCGGTGCCGCCAGCCAGAAACAGGGCAGGGCGGACAACCGGGCGTAAATAGAAGCTGCCGTAAGGTCCGGTAAAGGAAATAGGCTTGCCTGTTTCTGCCTGGGCGGTTAGGTAAGTGCTCATTTTTCCTTGTGGAACATTGCGCACGACAAAACTGCTTTGTTGATCCATCGGGGCGGAACTGAATGAATATGAGCGACTGAGGTCTGTGCCGGGGATATTCACGTTGACATATTGCCCTGGTAAATAAATAAGTTTTTCCGGATCTGGCAGACTAATGCTAAAGCCGATCGTTGACTCTGAAATCTGCTCGACTGAAGATAGAACGCCCTCGTATGTGGTTACGCCGGTTTTACAGGCTTCGGAAGAGGCATTGATCTTAATGACGCAATCAGAGGTGGGGCGCATCTGGCAGGTCAGTACAAACCCCTGTTCGGCCTCTTCTTCTGTCAAGGCATCTTCAATATAAAGCTCTGCCGGCATGTCATAGCTGCCTGATTCACAATGGCTGCGGCATGTGCCACATGCACCATCCCGGCAGTCAAGCGGAATGTTCAGCTTTTGCCGGTAAGCGGCATCTGCCACGGTTTCGCCGGATTGGCAGCTAATGAAGCGGGTTATACCATCCTCAAACTGCAATGCAATAGTATGATCCACACCGTTTCTCCTTGTTTTTTGTTTATGGTTAACGCTTTTTTATAATGGTTCAGGCCTGCATGTGAATGCAGGCTGCCAGGTATTAAATATGGTAAATATCAATCAGCTGGTTGATATAATCATTTTTCAGAACAATATATTTTTTGATGATTAGCGGTTCATCACTTGATACATCAAGGGTGTAGCGCGACATGCCAAAATAGCTGTAGCAGGTTTTATAGCGAAAGCTGAGGGTATGCCAGTTGAACCGGACCGTGACCTCATTGCCTTGCCGCGATTCTATTTCCAGATTGGAAATATTGTGGCTGGTACGGGTATCAGGCAAAGTGGCACTGGAACGTTCGGTTTTAATCCGGAAAATACGGTCTTCCAGCCCACCCCGGTCAGGGTAGTAAATCAGGGAAATTTCCTGCAGCGGATCTGTGGTGAGGGTATCGTTATCGTCCCAGGCCGGCATCCAGAATTCCGCATTTTTGTGATAGCAGTTTAACCAGTCATCCCATTGCGCATCATCAAGCAAACGGGCCTCTTTAAACAGGAATTGCTGGATTTCTTCATAAGAAACGGGGTTCATCAGTTGCCTCCCTCACTTTGTGACAGTGCTTTTTTCATGACTTCAGACCAGTATCTGTGCTGAATGGTGTACAAACCTTCATCTTCTGTTTTTAATCCGCTTAAAACGGGGTTAAGCCCCAGTGTTTTGGCGGCTTCGTCCGGGCCGTCAATCCAGTGCACGGAACCACGGCTCATATCATTCCATTCCATAGCAATGCCGTTGTAACCCGCCTGACAGGAACGGAATTCTTCCAGGTCATCGGGGGTTGCCATACCACTGGCATTGAAAAAGTCTTCGTATTGACGGATGCGGCGGGCACGTGCTTCTTTTTCTTCCCCTTTGGGGGCAATGCAGTAAATGGTAACTTCGGTTTTATCAACCGAGATGGGGCGTAATACCCGGATTTGCGAGCCAAACTGGTCCATCAGGTAAACGTTGGGATACAGGCATAAATTTCGTGAACGCTCTATCATCCATTTGGCTTTTTCATCGCCGAACTGGTTGATATATTGTTCTTTATTCTGGAAATTCGGGCGGTCTTCAGGGTTGGCCCATTGCGTCCATAACAGCATGTGGCCGTAATCAAAGGCATAAAAACCGCCACCCTGTTGCCCCCATTTGCCCGCACTCATGGCACGGATTTTATCTTCCTGGGCTTCTTTTTCCTTGCGCTGGTTGGTGGTTGCCGCATAGTTCCAGTGAACCGCAGTTACATGATAGCCGTCGGCTCCGTTCTCGGCCGTCAGCTTCCAGTTGCCTTCATAGGTATAGGTGGAAGAACCTTTCAGTACTTCCAGGCCATCAGGTGACTGGTCAACAATCATGTCAATGATTGTTGCGGCTTCCCCCAGAAATTCCTGCAAGGGGGGCACATCTTCGTTCAGGCTGCCAAACAGGAAGCCGCGATAGTTTTCAAAACGGGCCACTTTTTTCAGGTCGTGGGAACCTTCTTTGTTAAAGCATTCCGGATAACCGGCTTCAACCGGATCTTTTACCTTAAGCAGTTTGCCGCTGTTATTGAATGTCCAGCCATGAAACTGGCAGGTATAGGTTGCCTTGTTGCCGCGTTTGAACCGGCACAGTTGTGCGCCCCGGTGGGAGCAGGCATTAATAAAGGCGTTCAACTCACCTTGACGGTTGCGTGCAATGATAATGGGTTGGCGGCCCATGTGGGTGGTGTAGTAATCATTGACGGCGGGAATCTGGCTTTCATGGGCAAGGTAAATCCAGTTTCCCTCAAAAATGTGTTTCATCTCCAGTTCAAAAAACGCTTCGTTGGTGAAGATGCTTCTGTGAACACGATAATCGCCTTTTTCTTTATCTTCGATTAGCAAGCGATCAATATCAAGCTGAGGACTCAAGACGGCACTCATCTGTTTTCTCCTTTTTTGGCAACAGTTTGCCCGGCCTGCAGGCGCAAGCGGCAGGCAACGGGACTTAAATAATGAATTTTTTTATTTACGCAGCGGCACGGCGACGTTCAACAACAGAAGCGGGGGCTTGTTCAACGTCTGGCAGCAAACGAATATCAAAGACGATATTTTTGTAAGGGCGGTCAAGATTGTTTTCCTTGACTTTGGCCGGGTCTGTAATGTCTTTGACGGGAGGAACCAGGCCTTCACGGCTGGCAAAGGCAAAGTCATCCCACAGGTATTCATCACCATCAATATTGATTTGGGTGGTGAGTTTGCGATGTCCGGGGGCGGAAATGAAATAATGAATGTGTGCGGGGCGGTTTCCGTGTCTGCCCAGCATATCCAGCAGGGCCTGGGTGGTTCCTTCAGGTGGACAGGCATACCCTACAGGCATAATGCTTTGTGCCCTGTAGTGACCGTTGGCATCGGTATAAATGCTGCGACGCAAATTAAAGGCGGATTGTGATTTGTCAAAGTAAGAATAGCAGCCTTTGGTATTGGCATGCCAGATTTCAACTTTTGCATTCTGCAGTGGCTGGCCGTCGGCACCATAAACCGTACCTTCAAGAATTAACGGGTCGGCCAAATGGCTTTCACTGCCATCGTCCATACGGGTAAATCCTATACTTTCCGGTGCGCCGGCAACATATAATGGGCCTTCAATCGTTCTGGGGGTCCCGCCCGTCAGGCCAAGTTTAGCTTCGGCTTCATCAGAACGGATGTCAATGAAACGCTCAAGGCCCAGTCCGGCCGCCAGCAATCCCAATTCATTGGCTTTTCCGGCATCGGTCAGGTATTCAAGGCCTTGCCAGATTTCCGAAGGTTGCAAGTCAAGGTCTTCAATCGCCTTGAAAAGATCGCCCAACAAGCGGGTGACTACCGTCTGCACACGGTGGTTAACATCGCTTTCGGCTTTATCCTGGATGAAAGAGGTGACCAATAGGTCTATATCGGCGTGATTCATAATGTCTCCTTATGAATTAAATGTTTGTATTTAAAAGAATGTCTTTGATACAATTTGCGTGCTGATTTTTGCTTTTGTGTTGATAAGAATAGTCTTGATCGGAAGGTCTGTCTAAGACTGTTTCAGTATGTTTTTAATACTTTAAAGGTATAAAAGTGGAGATTAGACATTTACGTTATTTCATTGCGGTTGCAGAAGAAAAAAATTTCACGCGGGCTGCAGAAAAGCTGTTTATTGCCCAGCCCCCGTTAAGCCGGCAAATTCAGCAACTGGAAGAAGAGCTGGGGGTGCAGTTGTTTGAAAGAGGGGCACGGCCATTGAAAATGACAGTGGCGGGCGAGTTTTTCTACGAGCATGCAAAACAGCTGCTGGTTCAGATGAACGAGCTTAAATTGATGACCCAGCGAATGGGGCACGCACATGAAAGTTTAAGAGTGGCCTATGTGGCCTCAACCCTGTACGGTAAATTGCCCCAAATTATTAATATGTTCAGGCAGCGTTATGAAAGCATTAAGCTTGAACTGCATGAAATGACCACGATGGAGCAAGTCCATGCATTAAGGGCAGGGGAAATTGATATTGGTTTCGGGCGTTTGTATTTGCATGATGCCAATGTCCGGCGCATCATATTGCGTAAAGAACCGCTGGTATTGGCGGTGCCTGCCAATCATCATTTTGTTAATAAAGCAGGGCTTTCCCTGGCCGACATCATTAACGAGAAAATTATTTTGTATCCGCAAAAACCAAGGCCAAGTTTTGCCGATCAAGTGCTGGAGTGCTTTAAATTTGTTGGCTTGCAGCCGGCGCACCTGATTGAAACCAGGGAGCTGCATATTGCCCTGGGGCTTGTTGCCGCTGGTGAGGGGGTTGCGTTGGTGCCAACCGGCTTGGCGCTGACCCAGATAAGGGATGTGGTATTCATTCCCGTTATTGATGACCATGCGTTTTCTCCGATCATCATGAGTATCCGTACACTGGATAAATCTGAAAGCATCAGGAATATGCTGGATATCATTTATGATATTTATGACCAGGAGAAAATCACCTATACCCGCCGCAACATCTGAGGGAAGTTTTTTTATTAAGCCTGGCTGGCAGCAGGGCACTGTCAAGTGTTGCCAGCCAGGCCTTGTTTCAGGACTTTAAAAAAGTTCAGGATTGAATAAATGTTTTTAAAAAAGCCTGGGTTCTTTCTTCCTTAGGTGAAGTAAAAACCTCTTCTGGCGGGCCTTCTTCTACAATATTGCCCTTGTCAATAAAGCAGATCCGGTCGGATATTTGCCTTGCAAATTGCATCTCATGAGTAACCAACAACATGGTCAGGTCATGCTTTTCGGCCAGCCGCTGAATGACACTTAACACTTCGCCAACCAGTTCCGGGTCAAGGGCCGAGGTGGGTTCATCAAACAGCATTATATTGGGCCGGGTGGCCAGCGCCCGGGCAATGGCTACCCGTTGTTGCTGTCCGCCAGAAAGCTGGGAAGGGAATTTGTCTGCATGCTCGCTTAAGCCAACCAAGTCCAGATACTCATCCGCCAGCTCATTGGCTTCCTTTTGGGAAAGTTTGTGAACATGGATAGGGGCTTCGGTAATATTGCGCCTGACCGTCATATGCGGAAAAAGATTGAACTGCTGGAAAACCATGCTCATTTCCTTCCGCATTTGCCTGAGATGATCTTCACTCGCGGGCACCGTTTGGGCATTTTTATATTCATGCCATAAGGGTTTGCCAGCAACATGAATGATGCCGTCATCAATACTTTCAAGCGTCATTAAAATGCGCAAAATGGTTGATTTGCCTGATCCGGACGGGCCGATAATGGTGACCTTTTCATTTTTGGCGACTTCAAAATTCAATTTATCCAATATCGTGACATCGCCGAATTTTTTGGTCACATTTTCAAACTTGATGATGGCATCATTCATTTCAATGGAATTCCTTCTTTTGGCAGGCGCTTGTCCAGATACCGGATACCTGCCGAGGCTAGCAGGGTTAGCAACAGGTAAATGCCACCAACCATGGAAAGGGGGATGAGGTAGTTAAAGGTCCGGTCACCAATAATTCTGGCGACATTCAGTATTTCAAGAATGGCAATCACTGAAAGGACCGGCACATCTTTCATGATGGAAACCAGGTAATTGCCCAATGCCGGGATAATACGGGGTATGGCCTGGGGCAAAATGATAAACATGAAAGTATGCAGGGGGGTGAAATCCAGTACCCGTGAAGCTTCGGTTTGGCCATGGGGGATAGACTCCAGCCCGGCCCGGTATACTTCAGAGGTATAGGCACTGTATTGCAGGCCCAGGGCAAGAGCACCCGTCATGAAAGCTGGCAAGACAATGCCGTATTCAGGCAATACATAGTATAAGAAAAAAAGCTGAACCAGCAGGGGGGTGTCCCTGATGAATTCGGTAATGAAATACGCGGGCCAGGAAATAATGCGTAACCGGGCCCCTTTAAGTGCGGCAAGTACCAGGCCCAGTATTAATGCCACTAAAAAACCAACCAGTGTGGCCTGTATGGTAACCACCAGGCCTTTTAAAAGGATGGGCAAAATGGACCAGGCAAAAACCCAATTGTTGGCGGTGTCCCACTCTATGCCAAATAACATATTAAATTTTCCTTGTGCGCCAGCGGCTGGCGTAACGTTCAAGTATTTTCATCAGGGCGCTTAATACCAGTGCCATGCCAAAATACATAAACAGCAAAAGGGTATAAATAGTTGTGCTGTCTTGGGTGTAATTACGTAGTTGTTCGGCCCTGAAGGTCATGTCGCCCAGGCTGATAAGAGAAACCAGCGCCGTATCTTTCAGGTTCTGGATGGCAAGATTGCCAAAGCTGGGCATCATTTCAGGGATGGCCTGTGGCAAGACAATACGCCACAAGGTTTGCTTTGGCGTAAAGTCCAGTGCCTTGGCGGCCTCATATTGATTTTCAGGCACCGCTTGAAGGGCTCCGCGCACCACTTCGGCACCGTAGGCGCCAATATTAAGGCCCAGGGCGATGGTACCGGCCAGCAAGGGGGGCATGCGCAAATCCACCCCGATTGCCTGCCCCAGGATGGGCAAGGCAAAGTAAAGCCAGAACAACTGCACCAGCAAAGACGTACCACGGAAAAACTCGATAAAGCAAATTGACAGCCATCGGGTCGCGCGGTTTTCTGACAGCTTGCCAATGCCCGCCATAAACGCAACCACACCACCCAAAACGGTTGAATAAAGGGTCAGTTGCAAGGTAACCCATGCCCCGTCAAGCAAAGGATCTATATACGAGAGCAGGTTATCCATGCCGCCTTCCCTGGTTTATGCCTGTGTCATTCCGGTAATACATCACTGCAGCGTGAACTACTTGGTGCATAGCTGTGCAGTTGTTCTTTTTGGTGACTCCTGGACATCGGTTTCACTGAAGCCGTATCCGGTCAGAATGTTTTTCCATTCTTCACCTTTTTTCAATTCCAGCAGTTCTTTGTTAACCGCATCACGCAAGTCGGTAGAGGATTGGGCAAAGGTAAAGCCGCCCCAGCTTCTTACCGGGTTGCCATTAACGATAGGGTCTTTGAAACCGGTGGCTGCTTCAACCCTGTCGCTTTTGGAGGCCAGCTCACTTACCGTCAGGCTGGTTGCGGCATAAGCGGCTGCGCGCCCGGTGGAAATGGTAGAGATGGCATCTGCATTATTGGCAATGGTGACCATTCTGCTGTCGTCCACTTTCAGTGCCTGCATCATTTCAAGTTGGTCGGCACCGGCCATAATGGCGACTTTCAGCTTGTTATTGGAAAAGTCTTCATAGGCATGGATATTGTCGGGGTTGCCTTTGGCTACCAGCAGGCCTTCACCATATGAGCTGTTGGGCTCTGAAAAATGAACTTCGGTGCAACGCTGGGGCAAAATGGCCATTTCTGCGGCCACCATATCAAAACGGTCTGCTTTCAGACCTGGAATAAGGGAACCGAAATTGGTGGTAACCCAGCGGATTTCCTTGATACCCAGTTTTGCCATGATAAGTTTTGCCACATCGGGACCGGCCCCTTTGGCTTCATTGCTGGGCGTCATGTAACCGTAAGGAATTTCGTTAGCGACTGCAATCCTGATATAACCCTTATCCTGGATTTCCTTGAGGGTTGCCGCATTACTTGAAGTTGAAAATAATAAAGCGGTGGCGGTAAGAGATAACGCTGATATAAATGAAATACGTGGAGTTTTCATTATAGTCTCCTGTTTCTAAAATTTATATTTCTTATTTAAAATAATTTAAACTTGATAAAAGTATATATTTAAAATAAAAAATAGTGTGAATGGATTCCTTTTTTAGAGTAACAGAAAAGTATGCCTTATGACCGGATAAGGATGTTATGTATCCTGTCCATATGTAATAAGTAATTACAAAAGAAACAACGGTTACAACTTTTAGGCAAAAAATAAATATATAAATCAATTGCTTAGGATTTAATGAAAAAGTCATCGAATGTGTTGGTTAAGACATACATTAATTATTGCTTGTTCTAATCTATATCAAAAATTGCATAGAAAAAATTTATATTTTTTTGAATTTGTTTGATTTTTATGATTACTTAAATAAAATATTGGCTTTGTCTTTATAGATCATTTTTTATTTATTGTCAGTCAACTTGTTTGGCGCCCATATAAACATGGCTGCTCGCCAGGCAACGAATAATAGGACGCATGTGCCCGTGGCATCAATGCCGGCACATGAAAATACACTACTACACTTGTCAGAAATCATGAAATCACCTGAATTATTACTGCCTGCTGGCGGCTTTGAGCGCATGCACGCTGCTTTTGACTTTGGCGCCGATGCGGTTTATGCCGGCCAGCCCCGTTATTCATTGCGTGCACGCAATAATGAATTTGTTCGCATTGCCAAAATGCAGGAAGCGATTAACGAAGCGCATGCCCGTGGTAAAAAATTCTATGTGGCCAGCAATATATTGCCGCACAATTCCAAACTGAAAACCTACCTGGACGATATGGTGCCGGTTATGGAGATGAACCCGGATGCCATTATTATGGCTGACCCGGGCCTGATCATGAAGGTGAAAGAGCGCTGGCCCGATGCGGTGATCCATTTGTCGGTTCAGGCTAATACCACCAATTACTGGGGGGTACAATTCTGGCAAAAGCTTGGGGTGGAACGGATTATTCTTTCCCGTGAACTGTCGCTGGATGAAATTGCTGAAATCCGCCAGCAATGCCCTGATATGGAGCTTGAGGTGTTTGTGCATGGGGCCTTGTGTATTGCTTATTCCGGCCGCTGCCTGCTGTCGGGCTATTTTAATCATCGTGACCCCAACCAGGGCACCTGTACCAATGCCTGTCGCTGGGATTACAAGGTTCATGCAGCCAGTGAAAGCGACGCCGGTGATGCGCAGCTATTAAGTGGTTTTGATTTCCAGCAGGCCAAAGAAGAGGCTGACGCCAGCTTTGCCGCTTGTGGTGGGGCGAAGCGGCATCCCTTGGCTGACCAGGTTTATTTGATTGAAGAAGCCAATCGCCCGGGCCAGTTCATGCCGATTATGGAAGATGAGCACGGCACCTATATCATGAATTCCAAAGATTTACGTGCCCTTGAGCAAATAGAAAAATTGGTGAAAATCGGGGTTGACTCCCTTAAGGTGGAAGGCCGTACCAAATCAATTTATTACGTGGCACGGGTTGCGCAAACCTATCGTAAGGCGATTGACGACGCGATTGCCGGCCGTCCTTTCAACCCCGAATTGCTGGCTGACCTGGACGGCTTGGCCAACCGTGGCTATACGCCCGGTTTCCTTGAATTGCACCAAACCCAGGATTACCAGAATTACTTGCACGGCTATTCCATTTCCAAACAAAGCCAGTTTGCCGGCCTGGTGACTGAAGTGGATGAAAATGGCTGGGCCACGATTGATGTTAAAAACAAGTTCTCGGTAGGTGATACGCTTGAAATTATTCATCCGAAAGGCAACCGCCTGATCAAGCTGGAAACCATACAAAAAAATGGTGAGACAATAGAAGTGGCGCCGGGGAATGGCATTTTGGTAAAAATTCCCGGTATGCAGGGCCAGGAAAAGGCTTTGCTGGCACGTATTATTAACCCTGCCGGCTAAAAGGGCAGTCAAATTAAATCCCGCTAATTTTATTTAGCGGGATTTTTTTCTGCTCTGGTTAGATAGATGGCCGGCAGGGCTTGTTATTGTTATCCTGCGTGTTTTATCCGCTTACCGAACTACCTTTATTAATGAAACATTGGCAACCTTGGCATCTTGCTTTTGTATTTTTCCCAAAACAAAAATGGCCAGGCCGCCTAGCAGGGCCGGGATGGCTAAAATGCTCATGATGCCTTCAATACCCAGGTTCAAAGACATTAACCAGCCGCCTATGATAGAGCCGAATACAGAACCGCTTCGGCCAACCGCATTGGCCCAGCTGACACCGGTTGAGCGGCAATGGGTTGGATAATAAGAAGAACAGAAGGCGTTCATGCCAACCTGGCAACCACTAATGGTAATGCCCAGGCCAAAGATGGCAATAACCAGCATCGACAGGTTTGATGAAGCCTGGCCGCACAGAATAAGAAATACGGCACCCAGTACATAGGCCAGAGTCAGGATTTTGCTGGCCCCTACGCGATCCATCAGGAAGCCAAGCAGGATGGCCCCCGCGGTTCCGCCAATCTGGAAGACAGAGGTAATTAACGAGGCTTTTTGCAACGATGCGCCAGTATTGGTTAACAGGGTTGGCATCCAGCTGGAAAACAGGTAAATAATGACTAGGCTCATGAAATAGCTAATCCAGATCAGGATAGTACCTTTTGCGTACTGAGGACTGAATAAATCCCTGATACTGACGTTGCTACGTTCTTGTGCATTGGCGACCAGCGTGGGAGTTGAGAGGTGGGGAGCAATACGTTTAATGGTTTTATTGATTTTTTTCTGGTCATGCTTTTTAAGCACCATGAAACGTAATGATTCGGGCAGGTATAAGATTAAAAAGGGTAAGAGCAATAAGGGTAGAACACCGCCCAGGATTAAAATGCCATGCCAGTCTATCAGCGTTAGCAATTGTGCCGAAACCAGGCCTCCCAATGCGGAGCCCAATGTAAACCCGCAAAACATAAGGGTTACCAGGGTGGAACGGGTTTTGCTTGGGCAGTATTCGGAAGTAATGGTAATGGCATTGGGCATGGCACCACCCAAACCAAGCCCGGTAATAAAACGAAGCACAATCAGTGTTGTCATGTCAGGAGAAAAGCCGGAAACAAGACTGGATAAACCGAAAACAAATACTGACCAGATAAGGACCGGTTTACGGCCATATTTATCAGCCAACGGGCCAAAAAAAAGTGCTCCGGTCATTAGTCCAAATAAGCCTGCACCAAATAGGGGGGCAAGATCAGTCGGTGACAATTGCCATTGTGCTTTGAGGGCAGGCGCAATAAAACCGATGGCTGCAGTATCAAAACCATCAATGGCAACAACCAGAAAGCATAGTGCCAATATAAGTTTTTGGGTAAATGAAAATGGAATTTTATCTATGAACTGTTGAGCATCCATAGCGGTGTCTTGTGACATGCCGTCACTCCTATGCGTATATATGATTTATAGTAAAAAATGGATTTTTGAGTGGTACAGGAGTTGCCGGGACGGTTGTTTGGCTGGCGTTGTATCAGGAATTAGCTGATGCAGATCAATGGCCTGGCGATTAATTTTTGTTAATATATCTATCCCTCAAAAAGTAATGATACTGTAACAATTACTTGATTAATCAACTATATGGGTATTTGAATAGTCTTTATTATTATATTTAATATGTGATTTTTATAAACAAAAAAATCGGTTGCGATAATCGCAACCGATTGATTTTATTGTGATTTTATTTTTTCATATTAAAATATGATATTTATATGAAAAAAAGATATAAGTGTTTTTACTAGGTTACTTAACTGCAACAGTAATAGGTTTGAGCCCGTCAATCGTGGCAACCATCGTATCACCCGCCACTACGGCGCCCACACCTTCAGGTGTACCTGTCATGATCAGGTCGCCTTCTTTCAGTTCAAACAGGGTAGAAAGATTGGCAATGGTTTCTGCTACAGACCAGATCAAATGTGTCACATTGCTTTTCTGGGTGGTTTTTCCATTAACCGTCAGGTGAATGTCACCATTGTTCAGTTCACCGGTTTTCGCGATAGGGGTAATTTCACCAATAGGGGCAGAGTAATCAAACGCTTTACCGATTTCCCATGGACGGCCTGCTTCACGCATTTTCATTTGCAGGTCACGACGGGTCATATCCAGGCCAACCGCATAACCAAAGATATGTTTGGCAGCGTCTTCAACAGAAATATCTTTACCACCTTTGCCAATCGCCACAACCAGTTCAATTTCATGGTGGTAGTTACCGGTTTGAACAGGGTAGGGGATTTCTACGGTTTTGCCATCGGCAACAGGAACGATAGATTCTGCATCGTTAGGTTTGCAGAAGAAAAATGGTGGTTCACGATCAGGATCAAAACCCATTTCACGAGCGTGGGCAGCATAGTTGCGTCCTACGCAGTAAATACGGCGTACAGGAAAAAGGTCTTCAGATTCGCTAACAGGAATACCGACAGTTTTCATCGGTTCAAATACGTAAGACATGTTAAGTTCCTTCCTTGTTAATGTCAGGGTTTTAAAGATTTTTAAGGGTTACAGTTTACAGGATTACAGGGTAAGCCTTTGTAACAAGGCTTACCCTGTAATTTTCAGTAATGGAAAATTATGGCTACCAAGCTGCAGGATAGTTTTGTGCTGCATCAAGGCAGTTGGAAACGTTCCAGCCATACAGCCATTCCATGGCATCGTAGAATCGTTCGGTAGAACGGCCACGCCACAGATCATTGCGAATCATGCGTTGAACACCTTCTGCATGATAAAGGCGTCCCATTTCACGTGAAGATAAAACAATACGGGCCGTTCTGGCGACACGGGCACGCTGGTACAAATCAAATGCCTTTTCAATGTCATTGTCACAAGTGCGCAGAGCTTCACCCAGTGTAACGGCATCTTCCATGGCCATGCAGGCACCTTGTGCCATGTATTGCGTGGTTGGGTGTGCTGCGTCTCCAAGCAGGGTGGCACGGCCATGAGTCCAGTTACTAATGGGCTCGCGGTCTGCGGTAGACCAGCGTTTCCATGATTTTGGCAATGAGAGCAGTTGTTTGGCTTTGGGGCAAATATCGGTAAAGTAGCTTAATACTTCTTCACGGCTGCCATCCTTAACACCCCAGACTTCCTGCTCGCGGCTGTGGAAGGTAACCACAACATTGTATTGTTCACCACCACGTAGCGGATAGTGAACCAGGTGGCCTTTGGGAGCTGCCCACAAACTTGCCGCATTCCAGCGCAGGTCTTCGGGGAAATCTTCTTTGTCAACAACAGCACGATAAACCACATGACCGGTTACCAGTGCGGGGTCACCGACATATTTTTCACGAACCACAGATTTTCCGCCATCAGCGGCAATCAGGGCCTGGCCTGTGTATTTATTGCCGTTGGTGTCGGTAACAGTAACGGTTTTGCCGTCCTGTTCGATACCTTCAATACGTGTATTGGTATGGATTTGAACCTCACCGGTTTCCTGTGCCCCTTCCACCAGAGAAGAGTGGATGTCGGCACGGTGGATAACGGCATAGGGGTTGCCAAAACGCTTGCGGAAATTTTCGTCGGTAGGGATTTTGCCAATGACGTATTCATTCAAGGCATCATGCATGACCATGTAGTCGGTATACACGGCACGTGAACGGGCCTTGTCTCCGATGCCCAGCGCATCAAAGGCATGAAAGGCGTTAGGGCCCAACTGGATGCCTGCCCCGATCTCACCAATTTCAGGGGCCTGTTCAAACAGTTTTACCTTGAATCCCTGGCGTACCAATGCCAGTGCTGCGGCAAAGCCTCCAATGCCACCGCCAGAGATAAGAATAGGTAATTGTTCCATTTTTTAGTTTCCTTTAATATAGTAGTTTTATAAACTGAATTATTTATTGTTTGGGCGTTCAGAATAAAGACCCAGTTTTTTCTGTACCGGAGACTCGTCAGCAATAAAGATAAAAGTAGGCTGGTCACTGTTTTTGTTGACCAGGGTGACTGGTGCAAAACATGGGACGCAGCTTGTATCTGCTTGCTTCATATTGAAGTTGTTATCGGTGGTCTGGATTTCTACCTGGCCTTCAATCACGTGGAAGACCATGGCACTGGAGCGTAAAGGTAGGGTCAGTGTTTCATTGGGACGTAGCATTAATGAAGAAAAGCCAATGATATTCTGGCAGTCTGAGCCGGTTTCAGGATTAATATAAGTAACCTGGATAGATTTTGCATCGGGCTGGCTTGCGGCCATGTTTTCCAGTGCTTTACGTGCATCTTTCCAGGCAAAACGCAGCAGTGGGTTTGTTGGGTTCTGGCGTGTAAAGACCGGTGTGGGCACAATACCGGGGCCGTAAGCAGTATTGGCGGCAACACCGTTAATATCCTGGTGCTCACCAAAGGGTTCTACGTAGGAAGCTTCCATGAAGTAAACCAGTGGCAGGTCAAGAACGTCCAGCCATACAACAGGTTCTGTGCCTTCATGAGAGTGTTCGTGCCACATGCCGGTAGGTGTCAAAATCAGGTCACCACGCTCCATTGGGCATTTCTGTCCGTTAACGGTGGTGTAGGCATCATTGCCTTCCACAATCATGCGAATCGCGTTGGGGGTGTGTCGGTGTGAAGGCGCCCACTCACCTGGCAGCAATAATTGCATGCCTAAATACATCACTGGCGTGGCACGCATGTTTTCCAGACCATGACCCGGGTTGGACAGAACCAGTACACGGCGCTCGGCTTTTTCGATGGGTGTCAAATCACCTGCTTGCATCAAGAGCGGACGCAGTGTGTCGTATGGCCACATAATCGGCTTGGTTTTAGGCTGCGGGGTTTCAGGTGGCAAAACATCGCGCAGGCTGGGCCACAACGGTACCAGGTTCAGTTTTTCAAGGTTATCCCTGTATTCCTGGGGCAAGTCTTCAAGTTTGGCTAATTGATCCACGATAATATCCTCATAAATAGTGATAAATTTTTTTGATTCTTTTGATTATTGTTAATGAAAATAACTGCAATTTAAATTTAACAAGCTTGAGCTATTTCATCCATACAATAATGTATATAATCTGTATTATAAAAATTAATAACACTAGGGACGATAATCATTAAAAATCAGGATGAATACTGTAAGGGCAGGAAAGAAATGAAAGATTCAGGAAAAATGGATATTCGTCAGTTACAGATTTTTCATGAAATTAATCGTGAAAAAAGTGTTTCCAAAGCCGCGGAAAATCTTGGAATGGGTCAGCCGGGCGTTAGCATAGAATTGAATAAGCTCAGAAAGCATTTTAATGACCCCCTGTTTGTTAGGGTAGGCAATACGATGCAGGCGACGACAGTGGCCGAATCCCTGGCTGGGCACATTACCGACTTGCTGGATAAATGGAAGCGTATTGCAGAATTTACTGAAGAGTTTGATCCAGCTACCTCAACCCGGGGCTTTACCATTAGCATGATGGATATCAGCCATATAGAAATATTACCCCGGCTGGTTGCGTATCTTCATGAAAACGCACCAAATATTGCGCTTGAAATTGTACCCATCACACCCGAAACACCCATGTATATGTCTAACGGTGCCATAGATCTGGCCATTGGCTTTGTACCGCAACTTAAGGCCGGTTTTTACCAGCAGACATTGTTTCGTCAGCAGTATGAATGCCTGGTTAGCAACCAGCATCCCCGCATACAGGATAATCTAAGCCTGGAAGATTTTGAGCGTGAAGGCCATGTCGTATTTTATCATCAGGGAACCGGTCATTCCATTTTAGAGCAGCAAATCAAACGGTTGGGCATAAAGCGCAATATTTATCTGCAGCTTTCATCATTTTTAGGCCTGGGGTTACTAATAGAGAAGTCAGATTTGATCACCAGTATTCCCACACGCTTAAGCAATATGTTCACGCGCAACCCCAATCTGCGTTCTTATGCCTTGCCATTTGAATCTCCCCGCTATGCAATCAGGCAGCATTGGCATGCCCGGTTTCACCAGGACGCAGGCAGTCGCTGGCTTAGAAAAATTATCTACGAATTTTTCAATACCTCCGACAGCAATAACTCACCCAACGAGTGATGGGTGATTTTTTATGTCAATCTCCTGCTTTGCGGGATTGGCGGTAAATGCCTTGTAGCTTTTATCCCTGTATACACTAAAAGGCCAAATGGCATGTGCCAGGGCTTCTTTTTCCAGGGCTTCATCCAGCAGGGATGGCTGGAATATATCGGGTGCCTGATAAGTAAACTGCGTCGCTTGCTTATGCGGGTCCAGTACTAGCAGTTGATCCGCCTTCAGGTAACCATAGCGGTTATCATATTGCATCATGGCCCGATTGGGGTTTTGCTTTGTCAGGTCTTGGCCAATCATGGGATGGATGCAAGAAACACCTGCCAGGCTAAGTAGGGTAACCGGTAAGTCAATCTGACTGATTATCCGCTCATCAAGGCGGGGGGTAATGCCTGCGCCCAATATCAACGCCGGGATATGGAAGTGTTTCAGGGGAATCAATTCGGCGCCAAATACGCGCGAATCATGATCGGCAACCACCAGAAACACAGTGTCCTGCCAGTAATCACGGGTTTTGGCGGTTTCAAAAAACTGCCCCAGGGCATGATCGGCATAGCGTACGGTATTTTCTACACTGGCAGGCTCGTCCTGGGGATGGATGCGGCCTGCCGGATATTCCCACGGAGAATGGTTGGAAACACTAAAAGCCAGGGTAAGAGTGGGCTGGTTGCTGCCTATATCCTCTTGCAGCAGGCGATCCAGTTGATTGAACATGTCTTCATCACTGTAACCCCAGGTGCCCTTGAATTGGGGATCTTTGAATAAAGGACCGTCAATCACTTCCTTAAAACCATTACCCAGGAAAAAGCCTTTCATATTATCGAAATGGGCCTCTCCACCATACAGAAAGCGGGAATGGTAATTATATTGCTGGCCCAATGCTTCGGCTATGGTAAAAAAACCGGTTTGGGCATTGGGCAACTTGAAGACGGATTGTGTGATTGTAGGCGGAAATCCGGCCGACAACGCTTCAAGCCCGCGCACCGAGCGGGTTCCGGTTGCATAGGCCTGTAGAAAACCCCAGCCTTCCTGATATAGGCGGTCCAGGTTGGGCGTCAGGCAGTTGCCACCCAGGGTTTGAACATATTGGGCACCCAGGCTTTCTTCAACAATAATGACAATATTCTTGGGGGAGCCTGAGTGATTGCTGGCTATTTGTTGATGCAGGGTGGCAATCGTACCGGCATCCATGCCAGGTTTAATACCCGCCGATTCGCACACCAGCCGGTTAATTGTTTCAGCTGGCATTTTGCCATAAACCGCTTCGGCCGACATTTCGTATTTCATGGCGTAAATGGCGTATAAAAGACTATAAATGGAATTCAGTGCAAGGCTGTTCACCAAGCCATCGCCGGCAAAGGCAACGGTTGACGGATTGATGGGCCTTTTTTTTAATGTGCCACGAATACACAGGAAAGAAACCAGAGCATAAGAAAATGATTCGATAATCCTGAGCCAGACAGGGCCAAGAGGCGCCGGGGCAAAGTTGAAAAAAAGATAGTTGGCCATGGTTGCCATGCAGGCAAAGAGCAGCAGCCCGGCGGCCAGCATCCCTTTATAACCGCGCCACAGCATGCCAAAAACCTCTTTGGGGTGTTTCAGGTATTCAACAAACAGGCGGTTGGGGCGGGTATCGTATTCAGTAATAAATTGGGGGGTGGCAATTTCCATGAATGCAGACAACAGCCACCAGAAAGTAAACCACACAGCGGTAATGGCAAGAAACAGGGTATTGTTTTCCAGCCATGGCATGAGCAGGGCGGGCACCGAGGCATAGGTGGCTATTTGGTTAAGGTCTATGCGTAAACCACCCTTAAGAATGGGCCACAGTCCCTTTGCTTGCTGTACCCTTTGATATTGCCAGGCAATAAACAAAAGACGACTGAAGGTAAACAGGGTAAACAAGGCAAAAATAAAGCTAATTAACTGGATTCTCAAAACATACCTGCATGACAAATCCTGACATGGATTCAGGAGGAATTATTGTGGGTTTGGTCATGTGTGCATGGTAGGCTGAATGTCGTCAAGTAAATATCAATTAAATATCAAGAAAATATCAAAATGGCCGGATGTCCGCACTGGCAAACGGTTCAGGCGCGTGCATGGATTTGGCACTCTGGCGGCAAATAGGTTTCCTGATGACAGGATGGGAATATAATGAGTTTTTTGAACCCATTAAAATTCAAGTATTAAAAAATGAGTATTGCCCAATCTTTGCAAACATCTTCCGGTAACCATCACGACGTTCGCGTCCCGCCCTTGCCAAAAGTCATGCTGGAGCCTGTTGTTCGCATGGCCTTGCTGGAAGATCTTGGCAGGGCAGGCGATTTAACCAGCGACAGTATTATTCCGCCACAAACCCAAACAACTATGAATTTGGTTGCCCGCCAGGGCGGGGTTCTGGCGGGCCTTGACCTGGCCTGCCTGGCCTTCCGGATTATTGATGAAAACATCAAGATAGCGCTCCATCGTAACGATGGTGCCCGTTTGAATCCAGGCGATCTTATTGCCAGCATTTCCGGTCCGGCCGGTGCCATTCTTACGGCAGAGCGCACGGCACTTAATTTTCTGGGTCATTTAAGCGGAGTGGCAACCGCAACGGCAACCATTGCCGATGCCATTCGCGAATATGGCACCAAGGTTACCTGCACGCGTAAAACCCTGCCAGGTTTGCGTGCCTTGCAAAAATATGCGGTGCGGGTTGGTGGAGGCAGTAACCACCGCTTTGGCCTGGATGATGCCGTTTTAATCAAGGACAATCATATTGCCGTGGCCGGCAGCTTGCGCGAAGCCGTACTTAGGGCGCGTGCCGGTGTTGGTCATATGGTGCAGATTGAACTGGAAGTGGATACCCTGGAACAATTGGCCGAAGCGCTTGAGTTGGGCGTTAATGTGATACTGTTGGATAACATGAATCCTGACATGCTGAAAAAAGCGGTTGCCATGGTTGACGGGCGAGCGGTTACCGAAGCTTCCGGCAGTATCAATGCGCAAACCGCGCCTGCCATCGCACAAACGGGGGTAAACCTGATTGCGGTTGGCTGGATTACCCATAGCGTGGCTGTTTTTGATTTCGGGCTTGATGCTGTCGAATAGCCCAATACTGTAAGGAACCTGTCTGTTATGTCAAGCCAAGCCGTGTTGTATATTATTCAGATGGGGGCACCACCCGAAAGTTTGCGATCGGTTTATGGTGATCAATGGGAGTGGTTTCAATCTGCGCTGGCAAAAACCCCCACGTCTTTTCCGCTGGATATACGTATTACCAGACCCGATCTGGACGAACCGCTGCCAGAACCCGGCTCTTTTGATGTGGCGGTTATTAGCGGGTCCTGGTGCATGGTAACAGACCGGCTTGACTGGAGTGAACGTACCGCAGAATGGATTCGTCAGGTAATCGTGCAACATCAGCCCTTGTTGGGGGTATGCTATGGTCATCAGTTAATGGCACATGCCTTGGGCGGGGTAGTGGACTATCACCCTGATGGCCCCGAAATAGGCAGCATAAGCATTACCCTGAACCCGGCAGGTCAGGCAGACCCGTTTTTTACCGGGTTCCCGCAGCAGTTCCGGGCTCATTTAACGCATGAACAAAGCGTGCTGCAGGTGCCTTCCGGGGCGACCGTGCTGGGTTCGTCCGGGCATGACCCCAACCAGATCATCCGCTATACAAAGAATGCCCTCTCGGTACAATTTCATCCCGAATTCTTCGAGGCATTGATGCGGCATATTATTGTCGGTAAAAAGAAGTTGCCACCAGAACAAAAAGCCTTCCTGCTGGATGCGGTTGTTGACACGGCATGGTCCAAAAAAATACTTCAGCAATTTGTTGGGTTGTTCATTTGAATTAAACCTTTTCCATGGTTTACTTGCGCAAAAACGCCGCCCTGTTTGGGTGGCGCTTTTGTTTTGAACCGGGTTAACGCATTTCAAAGGCTTCCTGATGGAAGGTGAATTTGCCATGCCACCATTTTTTCAGCTTGGTTTTGATACTGTTTGCCAGGCTGGTTGGGCCACAGTACCAAATTGAGGTGCTGCTTTTTTTTCCCAGTGTTTGGGCCAGTTTTTGGGCACTTAAACGTTCTCCTTTTTCACTTTGATGAACATGCAACCTGACTGATGGCAGCGTTTCGCACAGTTGCAGGATGCGTTTGATGAAAGGATCATTATCGGCATTTCGTACGCAATAATGCAAATCGGTTGAAGGAATATTGCCTGGCGACTTCTGGCAGTCTTCCAGCCATGAAAGAAACGGGGTAATACCAATGCCACCAGCAATCATGGTTTGGTGCGAACCGGTATCAAGTTGGCTTAGATCAAAGCAGCCATAGGGGCCTTCAGCCTTGATTTTTTGGCCTACTGTGATTTTTCCGGATAATTGACGCGTATAGTCCCCCAGCGCCTTAATCTGAAAACTGATGTGTTTGTCACTGCCCGGTGCACTGGAAATGGTGAACGGGTGAGCACCTTCATGGTGGTCAAACGTCAGGAAGGCAAATTGTCCTGCGTGGTGTTCTTTCCATGAGGTATCCATTTTGCAGGTGACTTCTGTAATGCCCGTATTATGAGCCTGAATGGACGTTATGGTGCCCGTTGATTGGCGGGGCTTGCCCACCATGCCTGCCAGGGAAATAACGCTGGCTATACAAGCCGGTATAAACAGGATGACAAGCAATATGCCAAGGGGTTGCATCCAGTAGTTGGCCGGTGCCAGTACAATTGTGTGAAAGACCAGTAGCAGATAGAAAACCGGCATTACTTTATGAATATAACGCCAGAATTTATAGGGAAATTTTTTCCACAGGGTGAGCACCAGCATGATAAGCAGGGCATAGACAATTAATTCGCCACTGTCTTTGGCAAAAGAACGGAACATGGCGGCAAACTCGGTAAGATCGCCTTTGGGAGGGCGCCCTGTTTTACCAATCCAGGATTTAATCAGGTCGCTGGACATGTCAAGCAGCCAGTGCAGCCCGGCTGCACTAATGCCTAAAATTCCCGCCCATTTGTGCAGGCGGTACATTTTATCCATGCCGCCCAGCGGCTTTTCAAGCCAGGCTGGGCGAATGGAAAGCACCATGACCAGCGACATAAGTGCAATGGCCCACAAACCGCTTAAATAAAGTCCCTGCCTTTGTATTAACCACGGCAAGTCTCCCTGTACAGGCGGGTGCAGATAAAACACATCATAGCCCCATGCCAGCGTAATGATTGACACAAAAGAAATTAGTCGTGTTTTCATGAGTAACCTTTAAGGTGATTGTTCAAGACAGGGATTAATCGATTTCATCAATCGCTATTTGTTTTTTGTTTTGGTGTTGATGATTTCTCCACTATTTGGATCAAATTTGAGTTGCAGGCGTTGATTCTCCTGGTTCCGTGCCTTGACTTCATAGACATTGTCATCCAACTCAATTTCAGTAATGTTGGTATAGCCGGCTGCTTCCACCTTGTCGTAAATTTGCTTGATCGTCAGCCGTGACTGGGCGGGGGCGGTCTGTACTTGAGCCGTATCGGTTTGGGCCAAGGCGGTATTAAGGGCAGCACCAGAAAAAATCAGGCTGGAACCAAGGGTAAGGGCAGTTAATAAACGAGTTGTTTTCATGGTCATTCTCCGTAGTTTGGATATGATCGGTATTGATCATGAACGTATTATGCATGTGGGTAAATGAACCGGATCTGAAGCCTTTGTTCATGTACCGTTCATCTTCCTTGTGATATAAAGAATTTAATTATTAATGAGTCCAAACGTAGGAGACGCCATGACAGGAAGGAAGTTTTATAACGGAATGCTGGGTGGCTTGCTGGCTTGTGCCATGTTGCTGTCCACGCAGGCTTATGCTGATTCCAATGATCATGAGCTGGCACGCCAGGCATTGGCTGAAGGCAAGATTATGCCTTTGCGTACGGTGCTGGAAAAAATGGAAAAAGAGTTTGGCGGCCAGGTCGTCAAGATCGAGTTCGAGCATGACGATGATGATGATAAAAACCGTTGGTTTTATGAAATCAAGCTGCTTCAGGATTCGGGCAACATGCTTAAATTGCTGGTAGATGCCGAAGATGGCAAAGTCCTTAAGAAAAAGGGTAAAACACTTCATGAAAACAGGCAGGAAAAAGACTGATGCGAATATTGGTTGTGGAAGATGAGCCTACGCTATCCTCTCAGTTGAAGGAAACGCTGACTGAAGCCGGCTACGTGGTTGATGTGGCTATGAACGGCAAAGACGCCTGGTTTATGGGGGAAGTGGAAACATTTGATTTGGCAGTTCTTGATCTGGGCCTGCCATTAATGGATGGTATTTCAGTTTTGAAAAAATGGCGTGACGCCGCTCTTGATATGCCTGTTCTAATATTAACGGCACGGGACAACTGGCATGAGAAAGTCATGGGTATTGATGCCGGTGCCGATGACTATATGACCAAACCTTTTCATATGGAAGAGCTGCTGGCAAGAGTCAGGGCTTTGCTGCGGCGTACCGGTGGTCATACCAATGCGATTCTTAAAAACGGCCCCATAGAGATGGATACGCGTAATGCCAGGGTAAGCGTTAATGGCGTGACGCTTTCCTTAACCAGCCATGAATTCAAGGTATTGGAGTATTTCATGCACCACCCGGCAGAAGTGATCTCCCGTTCTATCCTGACCGAACATATTTATGCCCAGGATGCAGACCGCGACTCCAACACGATAGAGGTTTTTATTGCCCGCCTGCGCAAGAAATTGCCGTCCGGAACGATCGAAACGGTACGTGGCATGGGTTATCGCTTGGCTTAGAAAAAATGAACGCACGCAAAACCGCACGCTCATTCTGGTCCTCATTAAGGTTTCGCCTGCTGGCGGGCACGCTGGCTTGGGTCTTACTGACTATCGTTGTGGCCGGTTGGGGCCTTAATAGCCTGTTCCAGCAGCATATAATGCAGCAGGTCAGGGCAGAGCTGACCTTGCATCTTAATCAGTTGCTGTCTTTCGTGGCGGTTGATGCCAATGGCAACGTTAGTGTTCCACACGAACTTAGCGACGCACGGTTTAGCCAGCCCTTATCGGGTCTTTACTGGCAAATAGATCAACAAGATAGCCATGAACAGACAGAAAAAACGGGGCTGTTGCGTTCTCGTTCTCTTTGGGACAATGTTTTACCTACAAAAGGTATTGGCAGCGCCCGTGCAGCGCTGCAGGATTTTACGATCACAGATACTGAGGGCAGTGTGCTAAACGCGGTGGGGCGGATTATTCAGCCCGAAGAAGAATCATCATCTCCCTTGCGTCTGGTTGTGGCTATTAACCATGATATTGTCGCATTGCCTGCCGAACGTTTTCGTAATATGTTGATGCTGGCTTTATCGGTGCTGGCCGCAGGCCTTATGGTGGCAGTAACAACACAGGTAATATTGGGGTTGCGTCCTTTTGGTAAACTCCGGAAAAGCCTGACAGATGTTCATGAGGGCAAGACTTTACACATTAAAGGTGATTTTCCGGCCGAACTCGAGCCATTAGTGAGTGATTTTAACAAGGTTCTGGATGTGAATGCCAAGGTGATTGAAAGGGCAAGAACACAGGCAGGTAACCTTGCGCATGCTGTCAAAACTCCCCTGGCGATATTGTCCAACGCGGCCGCTAAAGAACAGACTTCATTTTCCACCCTGGTCCAGGAACAGGTTGCCCTGGCACAACGCCAGGTAAATTATCATTTAGCCAGGGCCAGGGCGGCAGCCGCCATGCAGGCAAGCAGCAGCCGTACACCAGTAAAAAAATCGCTCGAAGCCCTTATCAGGGTGATGCAGCGATTGCATGCGGAGCGTGACCTTGATATAAAACTGCACCTGCCAGAAGAGGCGTGCCTATTCAGGGGAGAAGAACAGGACTTTCAGGAAATGCTTGGCAATGTACTGGATAATGCCTGCAAATGGGCCCGTCATGAAATTATCGTAGCGGTTGGTGCCGATCAGGATGAAGTCATCATTACGATTGACGATGATGGCAAAGGCTTACCAGAAATCCAAAAAGACCAGATTTTTCAACGAGGGATAAGGGCGGATGAAAAGATACCAGGCACCGGATTAGGGCTGGATATTGTTCGTGACCTTACCGATCTGTATCACGGTACGGTCATGACAGCCACTTCTCCTTTGGGCGGATTACGGGTGATATTGCGTTTACCCTCTGCTAACTTGGGGTTAAAACATTAAATTGCAATAATGTTCTGATATAGTATAACTATGTGACAGTCATATTCGTTATAGTTAAAACTAAACTTGTTTATAAAAACAATAAATTATACATATTGGCTATAGGGGGTTATACTGATCACATATTAAGTTTTCTAACCCAACAAACAAGGAAGAAATAAATGTCATTAATCAATACAGAAATCAAACCTTTCAGCGCAACCGCTTACCATAACGGCAAATTCATTGACGTTAACCAGGACAGCCTGAAAGGCAAATGGTCTGTTGTCGTGTTCTACCCTGCTGACTTTACATTTGTTTGCCCTACAGAACTGGAAGACCTGGCTGATCACTACGCAGAATTCCAGAAAATGGGTGTTGAAATATATGCGGTATCTACCGATACACATTTCTCACACAAAGCATGGCATGATACTTCTGACGCCATTGCTAAAGTCCAGTACCCAATGATTGGTGACCCAACCCACGTATTGGCTAACAACTTTGAAGTTCTGATTGCAGAAGAAGGTGTTGCGTTGCGCGGTACATTCGTTATCAATCCAGAAGGCCAAATCAAAGTAATGGAAGTTCACGATAACGGTATTGGCCGTGATGCCTCTGAACTGCTGCGTAAAGTGAAAGCTGCCCAGTACGTAGCTGCTCACCCAGGTGAAGTTTGCCCAGCCAAATGGGAAGAGGGTGCTGCTACATTGACTCCTTCACTGGACCTGGTTGGTAAAATTTAATTAACTGCCTATTTAGTCAGTAAATTACCGCGACCCGAATATTTATTCCTGGTTGCAAGGTTCGGGCTTTGCCCGAACCTTATCCCCCAAAGTTAAATAAATCAAGATCCGGAGAGTTCATCATCATGTTAGATGCAAATATCAAGACACAATTAAAAACTTACCTGGCAATGGTTTCCCAGCCAATCGAAATTGTTGCTTCACTGAATGATGGCGCTAAATCGAAGGAACTGAAAGAATTATTGCAGGAAATCGCTGCTGTTTCAGACCGTGTTACCTTAAACGAGCAAGGCACTGATTCACGTAAGCCTTCATTTACCATTAATCGCCCCGGAACCGATATCAGCGTTCAATTTGCCGGTATTCCGATGGGCCACGAATTCACTTCACTGGTACTTGCCCTGTTGCAGGTCGGTGGTCATCCCATTAAACTGGATGAAGCCGTCATTGAGCAAATCCGTAACCTGGATGGCGATTACCAGTTTGAAACTTATTTTTCACTGTCATGCCAAAACTGTCCGGACGTTGTCCAGGCATTAAACGTCATGTCAATTATCAACCCGCGCATCAAGCACGTGGCTATTGATGGCGCCTTGTTCCAGGAAGAAGTTGACAGCCGTCAGATTATGTCTGTACCTACCATGTTTTTGAATGGTGAGTCTTTTGGTCAGGGTCGTTCCAGTGTCGAAGAAATTCTGGCAAAACTGGATACCAATGCAGGTAGCCGCAAAGCAGAAGAGCTGAATGCCAAGGACCCTTTTGACGTCTTGGTGATTGGTGGTGGTCCTGCCGGCGCTGCCGCAGCCATTTATGCCGCTCGTAAAGGGATTCGCACCGGTGTTGCTGCAGAACGTTTTGGTGGTCAGGTATTGGATACCATGTCTATCGAAAACTTTATTTCTGTTCAAGAAACCGATGGCCCCCGTTTTGCTGCCCAGCTCGAAGAGCACGTACGTAGCTATGACGTTGATATCATGAACCTGCAACGCGCAGAACAACTGATTCCTGGCGATAAGGAAATTTCTGTCAGGATGGAAAACGGCGCGGTTCTGAAAAGTAAAACCGTTATTCTGGCAACCGGTGCCCGCTGGCGCAATATTAATGTTCCTGGCGAACAGGAATACCGCACCAAAGGTGTGGCTTATTGCCCGCACTGTGATGGTCCTTTGTTTAAAGGCAAACGGGTTGCTGTTATTGGTGGCGGTAACTCTGGCGTTGAAGCGGCCATTGACCTGGCCGGTGTGGTTGCCCATGTGACCCTGATTGAGTATGGCGATCAGCTGCGTGCCGATGATGTGTTGCAACGCAAACTGCGTAGCTTGCCTAACGTTGACATCATTATGTCTGCCCAAACCACCGAGATTCATGGCGACGGTACCAAGGTAAATGGTCTGTCTTATAAAGACCGCACCACAGACACCATCAAAAAAGTAGACCTGGAAGGCGTGTTTATCCAGATTGGTCTGGTACCCAATACCGAATGGTTGAAAGGCACCGTTAACTTAAGCAAGTATGGTGAAATAGAGATTGATGCCAAAGGCCAGACATCGGTTCCCGGTGTATTTGCAGCCGGTGACGTAACCACGGTACCTTACAAGCAAATTGTGATTGCGATTGGTGAAGGTGCCAAAGCGTCTTTAAGTGCTTTCGATCATCTTATCCGTACTTCAGTGACCGAAGAAGAAACCGCAACTGAGAGTGCGGCTGCGTAAGAACAGATAGTTTAAATATAGTAGGGTTTGAAATGGCACGTAAATAATACGTGCCATTTTTTTTAACTCAAAAAGCTAACTGTTTACGTGCCATTTCAACAATTGCCTGTGCATTGACACCAAAATGTTGGCGTAATTCTGCTCGCGTATCACTGCGGCCAAAACCGTCTGTGCCCAAGGTGGTGTATTGTCGATCAGCAGGAATATAAGCACGAATCGATTCAGGTAACATCCTGACGTAGTCGCTTGCCGCAATAATGGGGCCCTTGCTATTTTGTAATTGCGCTTCAATAAAAGGCGTGAGCGGCTGGCCGGAAGGGCAGGTATCAACTTCGCTACGCTGACCGTCACGGGCCAGTTCTGTCCAGCTGGTGATGCTGAAAACATCACACGCTATGCCATGGGAGGACAGTTCTTCGGCGGCGGCCAGTACTTCGGTAAGAATGGCACCGGAACCCAGCAAGGTTACGCAATTTTTTCCTTGAGGGCCGGGCACCGACTGTGCCGGGTAATGTCTGAAATGATAGCCGCCTTTAAGAATGTTTTCTCGCATTTCCGGCTTTAGGGAAGGCTGTGGATAGTTTTCATTCATGACGGTAATGTAATAAAACACATCTTTTTGCTCCGTCATCATTTCCTTCGTGCCTTGTTCAATAATAACGGCCAGTTCACCCGCAAAAGCCGGGTCATAGGATTTGCAATTTGGAATGGTGGCAGACCAGATATGGCTGGAACCATCCTGGTGTTGCAAGCCTTCGCCACCAAGAGTGGTTTTGCCTGACGTAGCACCAATCAGGAAACCGCGCGGGCGTTGGTCGGCCGCGGCCCAGATCAGGTCTCCAATACGCTGAAAACCGAACATAGAATAATAAATATAAAAAGGCAACATGGGTGTACCATGAGCACTATAGCTGGTTGCCGCAGCCACCCAGCTGGAAATGGCACCTGCTTCACTAATGCCTTCTTCAAGAATTTGGCCATCAAGTGCTTCACGATAACTCAGGATAGAACCGATATCTTCGGGCTCATACTGTTGGCCTACACTAGAGTAAATACCCACCTGCTTGAACAGGTTGGCCATGCCGAAAGTGCGTGCTTCATCAGCGACAATGGGAACAATCCGCTGACCAATTTCCTTGTCTTTCAAAAGGTTGCCCAGCATGCGCACAAAAGCCATGGTGGTGGACATGCTTTTGTTCTCAGCTTGCAAGGCAAAACCTGCCCATTGCTCTACAGGAGAAACCTGGAAAACCGGTGCATTGGTATGGCGCTTGGGTAAATAACCACCCAGTTTTTCACGTTGTGCATGCAAATAGCGGATTTCTTCGCTGTTTTCATCGGGTCGGTAAAATTCCAGGTTAAGGGTTTGCTCATCGCTTAACGGCAAATTGAAACGATCCCTGAAGGCAATCAAATCAGTATCCCCGAGTTTTTTCTGTGAATGGGTGGTCATCTTCCCTTGGCCAGCATTGCCCATCCCGTAACCTTTTTTGGTATGGGCCAGAATAACCGTGGGCTGCCCCTTATGACTGGCGGCAGCCGCGTAAGCAGCATAAATTTTGACGATATCATGGCCGCCACGTCGCAGCCTGTCTATTTGTTCATCACTCATGCCCTCAACCAGATGTTGAAGTGCTTCATTTTGTCCGAAAAAATGGTCCCGGTTAAATGCACCATCGTTGGCAGCAAAGGTTTGCATTTGTCCATCAACGGTTTCGCCAAGGGCTTTTGTCAAGGCTCCCGTAATATCTCTGGCAAATAAAGGGTCCCAGTCGCTACCCCATAAAACCTTGATGACATTCCAGCCTGCACCGGTAAACAATTTTTCAAATTCTGTGATGACTTGGCCATTACCACGAACCGGGCCATCAAGACGCTGCAGATTACAATTGACGACCCAGATCAGGTTGTCCAGTTTTTCACGGGCCGCTAGTGTAAGCGCGCTCATGGATTCGGGCTCATCCATTTCTCCGTCACCAAAAATACCCCATACTTTGCGGTTTTCGCAGTTTTGCAACTGACGATGCGTCAAATAATGCATGAAGCGGGCCTGATAAATGGAGCTGATGGGGCCAATACCCATTGAGCCGGTGGGGAATTGCCAGAAATCAGGCATCAGGTAGGGGTGAGGATAGCTGCATAAGCCTTGTGCATCTTCACGGCTGGCACGTAATTCTTGCCTGAAAAAGCTTAAATCCTTTTCAGTCAGGCGATTCTCAAGAAAGGCGCGTGAATAAACACCCGGGGCACTGTGAGGCTGGAAAAACACCAGATCGCCTTTCTGACCGTTCTCTGACTGTTCACGAGCTTTGAAAAAGTGATTGAAGCCAACTTCAAACAAATCGGCGGCACTGGCGTAACTGGCAATATGTCCGCCTAACTCACCATAAGCACTATTGGCCCGAACCACCATGGCCAAAGCATTCCAGCGTATCAAGGCACCAATTTTTTCTTCTATCTGAAGGTTACCGGGATAGGTAGGCTGCTTATTAAGAGAAATGGTATTCACATAGGTATACTGATTGGCGGGGATAGCCTGCTGCTTCCAGCTTATTTGTAATTGTTGAGCTTGAACAGAAAGTTCATTCAGGATAAAGGCGGCTCGCTCATGACCATGAGTGGTAACCAGTGAATGAAGCGAGTCTTTCCATTCTTCGGTTTCTTCGGGATCAATATCCCTTTGCAAAAAATTATTCATCATTTTCTCAATGTTTTTGGGTAATGGGGCATTCATACGATTCCCTCCTTTTTTGTTGGCCATTTATTTTGAATATCGTTCATAATATTCTAATTAAAATACCCAAAAATGAGATGCTGAATTTCTTGAAAAAATAACCTTTTTCAGCATAAAATAGTGTAAATATTAATTTTTACGGCATTTTATGAAACTTGATCTGATTGACTTGAGAATTTTGGATGAGCTGCAAAAAAACAGCTCTATCAGTAATGTGGAATTGTCAAAGCGCGTGCATTTATCACCGTCACCTTGCCTTTCACGTGTCAAGGCGCTGGAAACAGGCGGGATTATTTCCCGATATGTTGCCTTGGCCAACCCTTCAGCGCTGGGATTGGATTTGAACGTCTTCATTTCCATCAGTCTTAAATCCCAGGACAAGCAGGCACTGGCAGATTTTGAACAACGGATATCCGAGCATGATGAGGTAATGGAATGTTATTTAATGACTGGAGATTCTGATTACCTGATCAGGGTGGCAGTGACTAATATTGGGGCACTGGAAAGGTTTATCCTTGAGCAATTAACCCCAATACCAGGTATTGACAAGATTCGATCCAGCTTTGCGCTTAAGCAGGTGTTATATAAAACAGCGCTGCCACTGACCCGAATACAGAATAAAGCGGCTTGAAAGATTGTGTCTGGCTATTTTCAGGCAACCTTCCGCAGCTTTTTAATCAGGAATGGTACAAACAGGAATAAAAAGGAAATCGTCAGGAAAACCATAGACATTGGGCTTTCCACTAAAACTGCCGGATTTCCCTGACCTGCAGCCAGTGCGATGCGCAGCTGGTTTTCGGTCATGGGGCCAAGAATCAGGCCAATTAACAGGGGTGGAATAGGAAAATCATAAACCCGCATGACATAGCCCATTACGCCAACCAAGGCCATGCAGGCCAGGTCAAAAACAGAACCTGACACCCCCCAGATACCGATCATGGCAAAAATAAGAATGCCGGCATATAACTGTGGTTTTGGAATGAGCAGGAGCTTGACCCAGATCCCGATAAGGGGCAGGTTAAGCACCAGCAACATAGCGTTGCCAATATATAATGAGGCAATCAGGCCCCAGATCAGTTCGGGGTTGCTGGTAAACAAAAAAGGTCCGGGTTGCAAACCGAAATTCTGAAAAGCAGCCAGCAAGATGGCTGCCGTCGCAGAAGTTGGCAACCCCAGGGTTAACAGCGGAACCAGGACGCCGGCCGCGGCAGCATTATTGGCGGCTTCGGGGCCCGCCACGCCTTCAATAGCACCTTTGCCAAATTCATCTTTGTGTTTGGTCAGGTTTTTTTCAAGGGTATAAGAAAGCATGGTGGGAATTTCAGAACCTCCACCGGGCAGCGCACCCATCGGAAAACCAATGGCGGTACCACGAATCCATGGCATGAAAGAGCGTTTCCAGTCGGATTTGCTCATCCACATTCCGCCTTTAACGGAAACAACCTCATCTTTCTGGTTCTTATAACGGCTGGCCACATAAATAATTTCACCCACTGCGAACAGGGAAACCAGCACAACAGTCAGTTCCATGCCATCCAGCAAGTCTGCAAACCCAAAGGTCATGCGGGGCTGTCCCGTCATGTTGTCGATGCCCATGACACCAAAGCCCAGACCAATAAAAAGGGAAATAAAACCGCGTACCCGAGAGCTGCCCATAACCACGGCAACCGAAGTGAATGCCATAATTGTTAAGGCAAAATAATCGGCAGGCTTAAAATAAAAAGCCAGTTCGGCAATATATGGGGCGGCAAAGGTAAGGGCAAGGGTGGCCAGTGTTCCCGCCACAAAAGAGCCAATGGCCGCGGTGGCTAGTGCAGCGGCCCCACGCCCGGATCTGGCCATTTTATTGCCTTCCAGCGCTGTCATCATAGAGCCGGCTTCACCGGGGGTATTGATGAGAATAGAGGTGGTGGAGCCTCCGTACATGGCCCCATACAGGACACCGGCAAACATAATAAAGGCAGAAACCGGGCCAACAGAAACCGTGACCGGTAACAGAAGGGCGATCGTTAGGGCAGGGCCAATGCCGGGTAAAATACCAATGGCGGTACCCAGTGTAGAGCCAACCAGTGCCCAAAACAGATTGGTAGGGGTAAGGGCAACTTCAAACCCCTGTAGTAATAGACCCAGTGTATCCATATTTAAATTGAATTATTGATGTAACGGGATAATTAAACGCCCAGCAAGGGAATAAATTCGCCCAGCTGAAGCCCTAGCAAGCTAAACAAATACCAGCTTGCAGAACCTAAAATGAAGCCAATTATCAGGTTCAGTGCTATTTTTTTTGAACCAAAGGCCATTGTTACCAAGGTAAATGACACCATGGCCGTAACGGGAAGCCCGAGGAGTTCAATAATGAAAACTGGCACAAAGGCCGCGGCCAGTGCAATGAAAAATGCCCGTTTATCCATGGGCGTGCTTCCCTCGGCATTTTCAGTATCCTGGGGTTCGAATTTTTCACCACGTGCTATTTGGATAAGCAACAGCAAGCCAAGCAGCACCAGTCCGATACCAATTGCGGTGACAAACATACCAGGCCCAATGGCAGAGTACCTGGCGGTGTTGTCCAGTTTGCTGGCCGAATAAAGACAAACCACACCCATTAGCACAACAACAATACCCAGCCACCAGGGTTTTACTGATGACTGGGAGGTTGTATTGACAGGTGCTTGGGCTTTATTGGACAAGACCGGCATCCTTCAGGATAGTGTTAATACGCTCGCTTTCATTTTTCATGAAATCGCCAAATGCAGGTCCGGCCAGGAAGAACTGATCCCAACCCTGGGTTTCCAGAACCTGCTTCCATTCGGCGCTGTCATTAAGCTGGGTGAAGCGGTCTATCCAAATCTTGTAGTTTTCTTCGGGCATTTCAGGTGCACCCAGAATGCCGCGCCAGTTGGCAATTTCAACATCAAAACCGGCTTCCTTGAAGGTGGGGGCATCAAGGCCTTCCATGCGTTGTGCTGACGTAATGCCCAGGATTTTCACCCGATTGGATTTGGCAAATTGCTGAAATTCTGAAATACCGGAAATGCCGGCTTTGAGCGTGCCGTTGACGATGCCAGTGACGGTATCGGCACCGCCGGCCTGAGGAATGTAATTAAGATCTTTTACCGGTACGTTGCCTGCCTGTGCCAATAAAGCCAACGCGATATGATCAACCCCACCAGCGGAACCTCCGCCAACCGGTGTGCCACCCGGGTTTTCTTTTAGCGCTTTAACAAAATCATCCAGATTCTGGTAGGGGGAATCGGGTCTGACGGCAATCACCAGGTACTCGGCGGTTAAGCGGGCCACTGGCTTGAACTTACTTAGATCTATGGGGGATTTATTGAGTGTGATGGCACCAACGGTAATAGCACCAAAAACGGCCAGGGCATTGGCTTTGCCGGTTTGTGTATTCTGGAATTCTGCCAGGCCGATGGTGCCGCCTGCACCACCCTTATTGGTGAAATTGACCGGGCCGGTATAAATACCCGCCTTATTCATGGCATTAAATGCCTGGCGACCGGTTCCATCCCAACCGCCACCAGGGTTGGCCGGTAACATGACGCTAACCTGGGCATAAGCGACACTGCTAAACATAACAGCAGCGGTAAATAGAGAACGCAAAAAATTGTTTCGTTTCATGTCTACTCCAGTAAATGTGGATTATTGTTTGTTACGCTTTTCAGGCTAGAATAGGTTGAAGCTATTTCTTTGTCAATAAGGGTAAAACACATTACCCGATCATTGCATTTTCAAATATCTATTGATTTTCTAATTGAATGATCCAGTAACAGGTGAATCTTGAGTATGAATAATTTTAAACTGTTTAATTTGTTTTTTTGTATGGGTGCTGTCGCGTTTAATGTGAATGCTGCCAGCCTTGATCCCAAAGTGCCCTATCCAGCGGCCAAGCCAGACCAGGTACGGCAGGTTATCCACCTGACAGAGGTTCCCCAGGAAGAAAACCTTAAAGTGCAACTAATGGTGGGAAAAACCATGAAAGTTGATTGCAACCGGCATGCGTTTGGCGGGGAGTTAAAAGTGCACAATCTTGAAGGGTGGGGCTACCCTTATTACAGCATTGAAGCCTTAAAGGGTCCCATGGCAACGTTAATGGCCTGCCCGGGCCAGGAACCCACAGAAAAATTTGTCCAGCTGATGGGTAATGATTTTTTACTTGATTACAATAGTCGTTTGCCAATCGTAGTTTATACACCAGCGGACGTTGAAGTGAAGTACCGCATTTGGCAAGCCGGTGAAACTGTAAAAGAGGCGGTGAAAGAGTAGTTGGCCATTGTAATACTGCCTGTCAGACAGTTAACCGGCTTGAATAAAACTGGCTACTAATACAAAAATCAAACAAAAGAAAACCCGGCTATAACTAATGCCTATTACAGACAATACTTATTTAACCGGGTTTTCTTACCGCTTCTTTAGAGATAAACCAGACATAAATAGCAAGCGGTCAATGCGTTGGTTTATTCATTTTATTGTTTCAAATTTATCGCATTACTTGCTTCATCAGGGGCTGTTGATGTTTCTATTGATGTTTCGATAGAAGAGGGGAATAAATCCCAGCATGAAATAAACAGTGCGGCAAGCAGGGGGCCAATCACGAAACCGTTAGGGCCGAAAACGGTCAGGCCGCCGATAGTGGAAATCAGAATGACATAATCGGGCAATTTTGTATCTTTGCCAACTAACAAGGGCCTGAGCACGTTATCGGTAAGGCCAATAATCAGTACGCCATACAGGATCAGGATCACACCATGCCAGGTTTCGCCGGTTACAAGAAAATAAATAGAAACAGGGAACCAGATGAGTGCCGCACCAATAGCAGGCAGCAAAGACAGGAAACCCATAATGGTTCCCCACAATAAAGATCCCTGGATGCCCAGCACACTGAAAATGAACCCTCCCAGTACCCCTTGGGTGGCGGCAACCAAGATGTTTCCCTTGACGGTTGCCTTGACAACCGTGGCGAATTTGCTAAGCAAATGCTGCTTTTGCTCATATTCAAGAGGAATCATGGATTTGATTTTTTGCACCAGGTAACTGCCATCCCTGAGCAGGAAAAACAGTAAATAGAGCATGATGCCAAAGGTAATCAGGAATTGAAAGGTATCCTGACCAATAGTCAGTGCCTGATTAGCCAGGAATTTACTTGCTTGCGCGGCGGCTTCGGTTAATTTTTCCCGTAGGCCGAAAAGACTGTGTATTTCGTAGCGATCAAGGATATCTTTAAAAAACGGCGGCAGGCTTTGGATGATTTGTTCAAAATACAGACCCAGATTAAGCTGCCCGCTTTGAACACGTTGATACAACAGGGATATTTCTTTTATTAGGGATGTGGTGATGGTAATGAGCGGAATAATCACGACTAACAGGGCAATAACCAGTGTAATCAGGGCCGCCGTATTAGGCGCCTTGGGCATTTTTTTCAGGAACCATAAATTAAGCGGCCTGAACAGGACACTGAAAATAACCGCCCAGAACATGGCACTGTAATAGGGTAACAGTAACCATATAAAGCCAATGGAAACGGCAATAAGCAAAACAAGGAAGAAGTGATATTGGGTACTGTTTTTATTTTGAATTGGCGGCATCGTGTTTCCGTACGGTAACGGGGTCATAAATCATTAAAAGGGAGAGCATTGTTCAAAAACCGGTAAAAATGCCAGTATAGTTGATTTTTCGTGGTTTTCCATAAGCGGGTGCTCATGGCAAGCATGCAACTATTGCTTTACAATAATTAAAATTTTTATATATAAATTGCGTCGCAGGAAAGTATGGACACCTTCAGGGGCTTAACAAAAACCGGTATATCTTCATTGTTTTTTTTGCTGCTAGCAGCCTGCAGTACCACGCCTCCCGCCAACCCTGAAAATATCTGTGAAATCTTCCGGGAAAAACCCTCATGGCACGAGGCGGCCCTTGAAACCAAAGAGAGGTGGGGGGTTCCGGTTCATGTGCCCATGGCTATCATGTATCAGGAATCCACCTTTCGTCATGATGCCAGGCCACCCAAGGATTATTTGCTTGGCATTATTCCCTGGGGCAGGGTAAGTTCTGCATTTGGCTATGCCCAGGCAAAAGATGAAGTATGGAGTGATTATCGCAAAGAAACCAATCGCTGGAGCCCGGATCGCGATGATTTTTCGGATGCCCTTGATTTTATGGGCTGGTACATGAGTAAAGCGCAAAAGGTAAATGGTGTTTCCAAGTGGGATGCCTATGCCCAATACCTGAATTACCACGAAGGCTGGACCGGCTATCGAAACGGAACATACCAAAGTAAAAGATGGCTGGTTAATACCGCACAAAAGGTCAAAGACCGGGCCTCCCGGTATAGCGCCCAGTATGCTGCCTGCTCAAACCGTTTTTAAATTTAACTATAAGCTTTTTTCTCCTTAACTGAATAGTTTGAGCTTAATTGGTTTGTATTAATCAAAATCTGTATTATTTTGTGAGATATACAAGAATTTATTAGTGTTTCCCTGAGTGTTGAAACGGGTATATTCGTGTACTATCAAGCAAATGGTTAATATTTAGCCATTAGATTTAATCTTGAACGGGGAGAATTCATGAATAAACTGTTAAAAAAATCACTTGCCAAACGCTTTGCCTTGTCAGCCGGTGCGCTGACCCTGTTTTCTGTCATTGCCGCTCCAGGTGCTGCTATTGCACAGCAAAAATTTGTCAGTATCGGTACGGGTGGTGTTACGGGTGTGTACTATGCAGCTGGCGGTGCTATTTGCCGGCTGGTCAATAAAGACCGTGCCGATCATGGCTTGCGTTGTTCTGTAGAGTCAACCGGTGGTTCCGTATTTAATGCAAATACCATTAAAGCCGGTGAACTGGATCTTGGCGTCGTACAGTCTGATGTTGGCTATAACGCTTATAACGGCGAAGGCCAGTTTAAAGAGCCTTTCGAAAAACTACGCTCTGTCTTCTCTATTCATCCGGAGCCATTTACCATTCTTGCCCGCAAAGAGGCCAATATCAAGTCATTTGATGACCTTAAAGGCAAACGTTTCAACGTGGGTAACCCCGGCTCAGGCACACGTGCCTCTATGGAGCAGTTGCTTAAGGCAAAAGGCCTTGATATGTCGTTCTTTTCATTGGCCTCGGAATTACGTCCCGATGAGCACGGTTCAGCCTTATGTGATGGGAAAATTGACGGTTTCTTTTATGGCGTCGGTCACCCCTCAGCCAACATCCAGGACCCCACCACAACTTGCGGTGCACAGCTAGTATCCATTACCGGTCCCGAGATTGATAAACTGGTTGAAGACAATCCATATTATGCAAAGGTTTCCATACCTGGTGGTCTTTATCAAAATAACCCGGACCCCACTGAAACCTACGGCGTGCTGGCTACTTTTGTAACCTCTTCTGATGTTTCTGATGAGGCTGTGTATAGTGTGGTCAAGGCAGTCTTCGATAACTTTGATGATTTCAAAAAACTGCATCCGGCACTGGCCCATCTTAATAAAGAAGATATGGTTAAAAACGGTTTATCTGCACCTTTGCATCCTGGCGCAGAAAAATATTTCAAAGAAAAAGGCCTGATCAAGTAATAATAAATAATATTGTTTTGTAAAGGTCACTGATCTGGAATATATCTTTTGAGCGTTCCAACAGTGACCTTTTTGTTGTAAATTTATGAAGGAAAATCATGAGTACTGATATCGATGCAAAAAAAAATGCAGCACTCGAACAGATGGTGGCCGATGTTGACAGGGGAGGCCGACATGTTGGCGGCGTTACCGGTGCCGTGTTGGCTGTTGGTGCACTTCTCTGGACATTTTTTCAGCTATGGTACTCATCACCATTGCCGTTTACATTCAATTTTGCCATTTTCAACGATACTGAAGCGCGCTCAATTCACTTGGGTATTGCGATATTTCTAGGTTATCTGGCCTACCCATTCAATAAAAAAGCATCAGAACACATGCCTTGGTATGATTGGGTATTTGCCATCATGGGCGGCTTTTGCGGCGCTTATCTTTATTTGTTCTACAACCAGCTTGCCTTGCGTCCGGGCTTACCAACTACGGTTGATGTGGTATCGGCCAGTATTGGCCTGATCCTGTTACTGGAAGTTACCCGCCGTGCTTTGGGCGCGCCTATGACCATTCTGGGGTTGGTTTTCTTATTGTATGTTTTTTTAGGCCCGTACTTGCCTGATGTCCTGGCTCACAGGGGAGCATCGGTAGAGCGCATGGTGTCCCATATGTGGCTAACCACTGAGGGTGTCTTTGGGGTGGCGCTGGGTGTATCGGTTTCTTATATTTTTATTTTCGTGTTGCTGGGGTCTTTACTTGACCGATGTGGTGCCGGTAACTATATGATGCAGGTCTCTTTTGCCTTGCTGGGGCATCTGCGTGGTGGTCCGGCAAAAGTGGCCGTAGTTTCATCAGCCGTTAACGGTATTGTGTCCGCTTCATCTGTCGCTAATGTGGTGACCGGTGGTATTTTTACCATTCCACTCATGAAAAAATCAGGGTATGGTGGTATTCGCGCGGGGGCCATTGAAACTGCCTCTTCCGTGAACGGGCAAATCATGCCGCCGGTAATGGGTGCTGCCGCTTTCCTGATGATTGAATATGTGGGCATTCCTTATACCGATGTAATCAAGCATGCGCTTTTACCGGCCAGTATTTCCTATGTTGCCCTGTTTTATATTGTTCACCTTGAAGCCCTGAAATTGGGTATTGAGCCCATGATGAGTGCGGGCAAGCCTAAAACTGTCATGCAAAAACTGGCCGGTTGGGGATTGGGTATTTCAGGTACGCTTATCGTCATGGGGTTGGTGTACTGGATAGGCGTTGGTGTGCAGCAAATCGCCGGTGCTGCGGCCATCTGGATTTTACTTGGTCTTTTGCTGGTGTTGTATGTGTGGCTGTTGCGTATTGCGGCCTCAAATGCAGACTTGCCGACCGAAATTGATATTGTCAATCCTGTCAGGCCAGAAGCCTGGCCAACCGTACGTGCCGGTTTGTATTTCCTTATTCCTATTGGTATTTTGGTGTGGTGCCTTAGCGTAGAACATCTTTCTGCCGGGCTATCCGCTTTCTATGCCAGTATTTCAATGATCTTCCAGATGCTTACACAGCATCCGATTATTGCTTTTTTTCGCAAGAAAAAACTATCTGCGGCTGCCAGGAAAGGGGTTTCAGAAACCATGAGTGGCCTCGAGGAAGGTGCCCGTAACATGATTGGCATTGCCATTGCATGCGGTACCGCCGGGCTAATTGTAGGGGCTATTACCTTAACCGGTTTGGGTTTACGCATGACCGCTTTTGTAGAGCTGGTCTCTATGGGTAATGTGCTGGTCATGCTGTTTTTTACTGCAGTTGTTTGTTTGGTCTTGGGGTTAGGCATGCCGACTACGGCAAACTATATCCTGATGGCTACTTTGATGGCGCCGGTTGTGGTTGAGCTTGGAGCACAAAATGGCATTATCATCCCATTAATTGCCGTACATATGTTTGTATTTTATTTCGGCATTATGGCGGATATTACACCCCCTGTTGGTCTTGCTACATTTGCCGCGGCAGCCATTTCAGGAGAGGATCCCATTAAAACCGGGGTGATGGGGGTTGTTTATGCCATGCGGACCGTTATTTTACCGTTTATCTTTATTTTCAACCCATTGATATTGCTTATTGGTATTGGAAGTGTATGGGAACTTATTCTGGTGGTTTTTGGTGCCACACTGGCTTCCCTGACTTTTGCAGCAGCAACTATGGGCTGGTTCAGGATTAAATGCAACTGGTTCGAGGTAATTCTGTTGTTGCTTGTTACTTTCCTGTTATTCAGGCCAGACTGGTTCATGAATAAGATGGCTAGCGAGTACGTATCACGCCCCGTGACAGAAATGTACACGGTAGCGGCTGATTTGCCTGAATCAACCCGATTTGTCGCTGTACTGCAGGGATTTAGCATTGAAGGTGATGAAATCGTAAAAACGGTGGCGGTAAGCCTGCCAGAACTGGTTGAACATGATATTTCGCCTGATAAAGAAACAATTGGCAGAAAACGGCTCAGCAGTGCAGGACTCAATTTTATTGCTTTGGGAGATCAGGTTCAGTTGGCTAGTGTCCGCTTTGGCAGTAATGCCCAGAAATCGGGTTGGGAGGCAGGATGGGATGTTCTTGAACTGAAGGTCCCCAATCCTGATCGTCCTTCTGAACTATGGTTCTTTGTGCCTGCTTTTATCATAATCTTGCTGATTTGGCTGGCGCAGGGAAGACGAATGAAAAAAATGCCGGGTCATACTGGCAGGACACAAGCCAGTCCGGTCTAGGCTTTTACCAATCTTGATTAGTGTTTAAATAAAAAAACCATACCTGGCCATTCACAAGCAGGGTATGGTTTTTTTTATATTGCCAATGATTGGTTTCAGGTTTCAGAATTGACAACGACTGTCAATTACCTGGGTATTAACTTTTCTTTAATCGTTTCATTACTTCGGGAATCCTATACTGTCTCTGGATTTTTAATATTAAAATTTTGTTTTCGGGGAAGGAATCATGAATAAATATATTGCAGAACTGTTTGGTACATTCTGGCTTGTCCTGGGAGGGTGCGGCAGTGCCGTTCTTGCGGCTGCTTTTCCAGAACTGGGCATTGGCTTTACTGGTGTTTCCCTGGCCTTCGGCCTTAGCTTATTAACCATGGCTTTTGCCATTGGTCATATTTCCGGCTGTCATATTAACCCGGCTGTAACCATTGGTTTGTGGGCAGGAGGGCGTTTTCCTGCTTCACAATTGCTGCCTTATATTGTTTCCCAGTTAATCGGGGCCATTTTGGCGGGGGCCGTGTTGTATCTTGTGGCGACGGGTAAGGCCGGTTTCGATGCGACTACTTCGGGCTTTGCCAGTAACGGTTTTGGTGAACATTCCCCAGGTGGTTATAGCATGACTGCTGCGATTGTGATTGAAGTGGTATTAACCATGATGTTCCTGGTCGTGATTCTGGGGGCAACAGATGGGCGCGCACCACAAGGCTTTGCACCCATAGCTATTGGCCTGTGCCTTACGCTTATTCATTTAATCAGCATTCCGGTTACCAATACCTCAGTTAATCCTGCACGAAGCACGGGCGTTGCCATTTTTCAAGGTACCTGGGCACTTGAGCAGCTTTGGCTATTTTGGGTAATGCCAATTATTGGTGCGGTCTTGGGGGCCATCATATATAAATGCATAGGTCGTAAAGCATAACTCCCTGTTTGGTTCACCTCGTTTCTAATGAAAAAATCCTGGCAGGCGCAGGATTTTTTTACACTTTAAACCAGACAGGAAAGCAGGTATCATTCTGCAAAGGCAAGGAAAATATCATTCTTATTGTGGAATGGTTTTATAACTAATGAATAAAGGAAGTATTTATGTCCGGATTTCCCTATATGAACAGGCAGTATTTGTTTGATAAATATCCTAATGATGTGGTAACTGTGGAATGCTTTAAGTTGTGGGATGAAGTTATTGCTCAAATTGATGCCGGGGAAGTCTTGGTACGCAATCATTACTTATCCCTTGATCCATATATGCGAGGAAGAATGAGCCAGGCCAAAAACTATGCGGCCTCTCAAGACTTGAATACGGTCATGCAAGGCGGAACGGTTGGTGAAGTGATAGAGTCAAGACATCCCGGTTTCAAGGTGGGTGATACGGTTCTATGTACGGGCGGCTGGCAATTGTATTTTCGTGCCAGTCCCTCAAAGGACAGTAATCATATACGTAAAATTGATGTTTCACAGATTTCCATGAGCGTTTACTTGGGTGCAGCGGGTATGCCAGGGATTACCGCTTGGTATGGCCTGAATAAAATCCTCAAGCCTCAGGTCGGCGAAACCTTGGTTGTCAGTGCAGCCTCGGGTGCGGTGGGGAGTGTAGTGGGGCAGCTGGCCAAACAAAAAGGCTGTCACGTTATTGGAATTGCCGGTGGCCCGGAAAAATGTGAGTATGTCGTTGAAACCTTGGGGTTTGATGATTGTATCGATTACAAAGCCTACCCTGATACCGAAACCCTGTCACATGAACTTAAACAATTAGCCCCCAATGGTGTCGATGCTTACTATGAAAATGTGGGCGGTTATATTATGGATGCGGTACTTGAAAACCTGAATCCGTTTTCAAGGGTAGCCATCTGTGGCCTGATTGCCGGGTATGATGGCCGCTCTATTCCCATTAGCAACCCGCGCGCCATTCTGGTTTCACGGGCCAGTATTACCGGGTTTATTATTTCAGACCACCTTGATATTTGGCCGCAGGCATTGGCGGATCTGGCCGAAGCCGTTGCCAATGGTGTGCTTATTTTCAAAGAGTCGGTCAGTAATGGTCTTGAAAGTGCACCTGACGCATTTTTGGGCTTGCTGCAAGGCCACAACTTTGGTAAGCAATTAGTTAAACTGGTTTAATAGTTTATTTTTTTTTAACCATAGCTATTCTGGCGGAAGTACTGGCTACTTCCGCTTTGACAGCCTCTGAGCAATTTTCACGCTTGTGGCCATCGGTATTCACAGGTTGTGAGTTCTGATAAGGCCTACGGCTATTCCTTCTATGCTGAACTCCTGATTGGGACGCACAATAATAGGAGAAAAATCGGGGTTTTCGGGTAAAAGCTCTATGTGGGCGGCTTTCTTGATGAAGCGTTTAACGGTTACTTCGTTTTCTATGCGAGCGACAATGACCTGACCGTTGCGGGCTTCAGGGTATTTTTTTACAGCAAGCAGGTCACCATCAAGAATACCGATATCTTTCATGCTTTGACCTTTTACCTTAAGCAGGAAGTCGGGTTGTTGTGTAAACAGGGAAGGGTCTACGTTAATTTCACGGTCTATGTGTTCTGCAGCAAGAATGGGATTGCCGGCTGCTACATGTCCTATTACCGGCAATAGTACTTGCGAGACTTTATCCAGAAAAGATGCTTCCTGTTTATTGTTTTCGGCAGGACTGGAGGTAACTAAACGGATGCCACGGGAAGCGCCAGCAGTTAATACAATAGCCCCTTTTTTAGCTAATGCCTTTAAATGATCTTCGGCAGCATTGGGAGATTTAAACCCCAGTGTTTTGGCGATTTCTGCCCGTGTGGGCGGGAAGCCGGTTTTTATAATATTCTGCTGAATAAGATCCAGGACCTGTTGCTGTCTTGCGGTGAGTTTAATTGTCATGCTGTATTTGCCATAAAATCGGACTGTATATTCATACAGCCCGATTTTGCTTCATTTGCAGTTAAATTGCAAGTGCTTGTTTACAGGACCTGTGTAATAGCCTTGGCAACGTAATCGATATTACGGCTGTTAAGTGCGGCAACGCAGATCCGTCCGCTTGATACTGCATAAACACCGTGCTCGTTGCGCAGGCGATCTACCTGTTCGGAAGTGAGGCCTGAATAAGAGAACATGCCACGCTGTGACAGGACAAAATCAAAGTTCTGTGTAACGCCGTGTTCCTTGAGTTTGGCAACCAGTTGCTGACGCATCTCACGAATACGGTTACGCATACCAGCCAGTTCTTCTTCCCACAGAGCGAACAGTTCAGGAGAATTAAGTACGCTGCTTACAATCGTGCCACCATGGGTCGGTGGATTGGAGTAGTTGGTGCGAATGACGCGTTTGACCTGACTTAATACCCGTGTGGACTCATCGGCACTACTGGTAATCAGGGTTAATGCACCAACCCGTTCGCCGTACAGGGAGAATGATTTGGAGAAAGAAGAGCTGATAAACATGGAAATGCCTTGGTCTGCAAACAGGCGAACCACTTTTGCATCTTCTTCAAGGCCATCACCAAAGCCTTGGTAGGCAATGTCAAGAAAAGGAATAAGGTCTTTTTCCTGGACAAGCTGGACAATTTGTTTCCACTGGTCAAGGGTGGGGTCAACACCGGTTGGGTTATGGCAGCAGGCATGCAGAATGACGATGGATTTGGCTGGCATGTTTTTGAAAGAGGCCAGCATGCCTTCGAAATCCAGACCATGGGAAGCGGCATCGTAGTAGGCATAGTTTTCGACTGTAAAACCGGCGCGTTCAAAAAGAGCACGGTGATTTTCCCAGCTTGGGTTGCTGATGAATACTTTTGAATCGGGGGTGATTTGCTTCAGGAAGTCTGCGCCAATTTTAAGGGCACCGGTTCCACCCAGTGCCTGGAAGGTAAGGGTTCGTCCTTCTTTGGCCAAGGGTGACTCTTTACCCAGCAGCAGTTCCTGTGCACCCTTGTTGTAATTCTTGAGGCCTTCGATAGGCAGGTAGCCGCGCGCCGCAGCCGCTTCAATGCGGGCCACTTCTGCTTTATGCACGGCTTTCAACAAAGGAATGCGTCCTTCGTCGTCATAATATACGCCTACGCCCAAATTAACTTTAGAAGAGTGGGTGTCAGCGTTATATTGTTCGTTCAGGCCAAGAATAGGGTCGCGAGGAGCCAGCTCGACAGATTCAAAAAGTGTGGTCATCTTCTGATATGCGGCGGATTTGCCGAAGTTGTTAAATAAAGAGGATAATGTATGATTGCAAGTTTGTTTTCAATCAGATCATTAAAGTAAAAGTCTAGCATGAGTGAACCAGGTTTCATAGAATATCCGGGCAGTCCTTTTAAGCTGTATCAGCCATACCCACCCGCCGGAGACCAGCCCAAAGCCATTGAATCCTTGACTGAAGGGATTCGGGATGGCCTGATGTTTCAAACTTTGCTAGGCGTGACGGGTTCGGGAAAAACGTACACAATGGCCAATACCATCGCACAACTTGGCAGACCGGCCTTGGTTCTGGCACCCAATAAAACTCTTGCTGCACAATTATACGCTGAAATGCGCGAGTTTTTTCCACATAATGCCGTTGAATATTTTGTTTCTTATTACGATTATTACCAACCTGAAGCTTACGTGCCTACGCGTGATCTGTTCATAGAAAAAGACTCATCAATTAACGAACATATCGAGCAGATGCGTCTTTCAGCGACAAAAAGCCTGCTTGAGAGACGGGATACGGTTATTGTTGGAACGGTGTCGTGCATTTACGGTATTGGTAATCCGGCCGACTATCATGCCATGGTGCTTATTTTGCGTGCCGGAGACCAGATTCCCCGGCAAGAGCTTTTAGGCAGGCTTGTCGCTATGCAATACGAGCGTAATGATGTTGATTTTGACCGTGGTTGCTTTAGGGTACGTGGCGAGGTGATTGATATATTCCCTGCGGAAAGTGCCGAACTGGCAGTGCGGTTAACGCTTTTTGATGATGAAATTGAAACGCTGGAGCTTTTTGATCCGTTAACGGGCAAGGTCAGGCAAAAAGTACCGCGCTTTACGGTATACCCCAGTTCGCACTACGTTACGCCACGCGATACCGTTTTGCGCGCCATTGAAACCATCAAATCCGAGTTGCGCGACAGGGCTCAGTATTTTATTGATAACCATCATTTAGTCGAGGCGCAAAGAATAGAGCAACGCACCCGTTTTGATATAGAAATGCTGCAGGAACTGGGCTTTTGCAAGGGGATCGAGAACTATTCGCGTCATTTGTCTGGTGCGGCACCGGGTGATCCACCGCCCACCCTGATTGATTACCTGCCTGAAGATGCCCTGATGTTTTTTGACGAGAGCCACGTCATGATGGGGCAATTGCGTGCCATGTATCGCGGTGACCGCTCACGCAAGCAAACGTTGGTGCAATTTGGTTTCAGGCTGCCTTCCGCCCTTGATAACCGGCCACTCAAGATGGAAGAATTCGAGCAACGCATGCGGCAAAGTGTTTTTGTGTCCGCGACCCCTGCCGATTATGAAAAAGAACATTCAGACAATATTGTTGAGCAAGTGGTGCGTCCTACCGGGCTTATAGACCCGATTGTTGAAGTGCGTCCTGCCACCACCCAGGTGGATGATTTGCTGGGTGAAGCCAAATTGCGCATTGCCCAGGGTGAGCGGGTATTGGTAACCACCTTAACCAAGCGCATGGCCGAAGACCTGACTGACTACCTGACAGAAAACGGGCTTAAAGTACGCTATCTGCATTCTGATATTGATACGGTTGAGCGGGTGGAAATCATTCGTGACTTGCGTCTGGGGCATTTTGATGTATTGGTGGGTATTAACCTTTTACGCGAAGGGCTGGATATTCCCGAAGTGTCTTTGGTGACTATTTTAGATGCGGATAAAGAAGGGTTTTTACGTTCTGAACGTAGTCTGATTCAAACCATTGGAAGGGCAGCGCGCAACCTGAATGGCAAGGCTATTTTATATGCAGATCGTATTACCGACTCTATGCACAGAGCGATTGGTGAAACGGAAAGGCGCCGTAACAAGCAGATGGCGCATAATCAAGCGCATGGTATTACGCCCAAAGGCGTTCGTAAAGCGGTCAAGGAAATGATCGATGGCGTGATTTCCAATGCTGCCCAGGAAATCCTGGACAATCAAATGGAGTTCATTGATGTGATTGGCGATGAGAAATCATTGGCACGTGAAATCAAGCGCCTTGAAAAACAAATGCACGATCATGCGCGCAACCTGGAGTTTGAACAGGCTGCTGCAGCACGGGATACCTTAAACCGCCTTAAACAAAAAGCGTTGTTAAGTTGAATGGGGCATTCATTTATGCACGGAATTCTTTAACTTGAATAAAGGCGTCGTTATTGGCGCCTTTATATCTTTATATTGTTAACCTGCCGTTTCTGTTACTTCATCCCCAGCCGTTTAGCCAGTTTATGGAGATTGCTGGCATCCATGTCCAGCAGTCGTGCCGCATTGGCCCAATTTTGTCCACTTTGCTCCAGAGCTGCCTGAACAAGATCCTGCTGAAAAATCCTGAGCGCCTCATTCATGGGCTGTATGGCTGGTTTTCGGCTGGCAGGAGGTGTCACGAAAATGCTGGGCTGTGCTTCAGCCTGATTGAATATGACCGGCTGATTATTAACGATGTCCAGATACTGGGGCTCAATACTTAAAATGCTGTTTCGGGATGCGCCGCCGCCAAGCATTTTAATGGCGGCCCTGCTGATAATATGTTCCAGTTCCCTGACGTTGCCGGGCCAGTCATAAGCCATTAATGCCTGTTCGGCCTCTTTGGTCAGCCGGATGCCACGTAAACCAAGACGGGTCCGGTTGAACTCCAGAAAATAACCCGCCAGCATCAAGATGTCTTTGCCTCGCTCACGTAATGGCGGAATATGAATGGGGTACACCGAAAGCCGATGATACAAGTCTATCCTGAAACTGCCATCTAGCGTGCTGGCCTTAAGGTCACGGTTGGTGGCGGCAATAATTCTTACGTCCACTTTTTTTGATTTATCGGCACCCAGCCGCTGGATCTCACCATTTTGCAGGGTACGCAACAGTTTTGCCTGAATGTTCAGGGATAACTCGCCCACTTCATCCAGAAAAATCGTGCCCCCATGGGCCGCTTCAAAACGTCCGGGCCGTTCAGTTTCGGCGCCTGAAAAGGCACCTTTTACATGACCAAATAACTCACTTTCAGCCAGGTTTTCAGGCAAGGCAGCACAGTTGACATGAATCATGGATTTGTGGCTGCGTTTTGAGTGGCGATGAATATGTTGGGCAAACAGGTCTTTGCCCACCCCCGTTTCACCCAATAGCAAAACGGGCAGGTTGGCATCGGCAATCACATTCAGTTCTTGCATTAATTTGCGGATGGGTTCACTTTGCCCGATGATTTCCTGCTCGGTTTGGATAGCGGTACGCTGACCGGAAGCGATGCTTAATTGCCGCAGGCTTTTATTGTCTTTTTCCAGTTGCGTCATGCGTATGCAGGTTTGTATTAGCAAAGCATACCGGGAAAGAATATCAATGGACTCTTCGGTAAACGTATCCTCAATGGCGTCAAGCGTGATGGCGCCCCATAATTTTCCTTCTATATACAGGCTCATGCCCAGGCAGTCATGCACTAACAAAGGCTCACCGGCCCGGTCATCCAGCAGGCCATCATAAGGGTCGGGTAGGGGAATGTGCGGTTCGAACAGTATGGGTTCGCGCCTGGACAAGATAGCAGCAAAGCGGGGGTGTTCTGAAATCTTGAAACGGCGACCAAGGGCTTCATGAACCAGACCCTTGGCGGAAACCAGCTTGAGGGCATCATCATCAATAGCCAATAGACCAACCGCTCCGCAATTGAACTGGGTTTGAATGGTCTGGACCAGCCTTTCCAGTCTTAATGCACTTGGCAGTTCATCGTTCATATCGGCAAGAACGCTATACAGCATGGTGTTTTTTACCTTCTTTATGGTTAAATTTACCCTGATCAATAAGGGTATTATATACCATAAAACTTTCAAGTCATTGATAATTAGAATAAAAAAATATTGGCACGAATATTGCTTATTGTTCCTTGAGCATTAACTAAGGAGTTCGCACAATGAGCGTTCTATTGAAAAGGAAAATCGAATCGGATCAGGTGCCTTCTATTATTCAGAAACTGAAACTTGATAATGAAAAGCCGGATGTACTTATTCCGTACATTCAGATCAATTTTCACGATAAGCATCGGGCCCAGTTACCTGCGCTAATCGAGCTGTCCAGAAAAATAGAAATAGTACATGAAGATGATCCTGATTGTCCGGTGGGATTGGCTGATGTCCTGACAAATATTTGGCAGGAACTGGACAGTCACATGCAGAAAGAGGAAAGAGTGCTATTTCCCATGCTGCTTAAGGGCATGAAAGAAATGGCACGCACACCGATTTCGGTCATGTTGCTTGAGCATGAACAGCACGAACAGGGAATTGACAGGTTGCTGAAAGTGACTGGGAATCTGTTTTTACCAGATAGCGCTTGCGGCTCATGGGAAAAATTATATTCTGGAATAGGGGAGTTTGTTGAAGATCTGCGATTACATCTAGCACTTGAAAATGAAGTCTTGTTTAAATAAAAGTAAATTTCTGGCTGATGCTGGCTACTAATGAAACATAACGCCAATACAGTTAATTTAAGGAATTAAAATGGGTAGTTATAAAAAATTATGGTGGACGCTAATTGCAGTTCTTGCGATTACGTTCAGTATTCTGGGATATTTCGGTGTCGAGGTATATCGCAATGCGCCGCCTATTCCTGGTAAGGTTGTTACGGCTTCCGGTGATGTCATGTTCACCAAGGAAGATATTCTTGATGGACAAAATGCCTGGCAACAGGCTGGCGGCATGCAGGTTGGTTCTGTTTTTGGCCATGGTGCATTACAGGCACCGGACTGGACTTCAGACTGGCTGCATCGCGAATTGGTTGCGTGGCTGAATCTGGCTTCCCTGGACGAATATGGTATTCCCTATGAGCAAACCTCGGAAGAGCAAAAAGCGATTCTAAAAGTCAAGCTTAAAAAAGAGTATCGTACCAACACCTATAATCTTGAAAAAGATGAAATGCTGGTGTCTGATCGGCGTGTGGCTGCGATGAAAAACACGGCTGACTATTATGTAGCCTTGTTTGGTGACGACCCGGCACTGGATGGCTCACGTGAAAGCTTTGCCATGAAAACCAATACGCTGCCAGGTGAGCAAGACCGTTTCGACATGGCCAAGTTTTTCTTCTGGACTGCCTGGACCGCTTCAACAGAACGCCCGGATTACAACAATGCCACTTACACCAACAACTGGCCACATGAGCCATTGATTGATAACGTTCCGACGCCTGAAAACATAATCTGGTCAATTATCAGTGTGGTTGTGCTAATTGCCGGCGTTGGTTTTCTGGTGTGGGGCTGGGCTTTCCTGCGGAAAGAGGACCATGAGGAACACAAGGCGCCTGATCGTGATCCTATTACCACGTTTGTCTTGACGCCGTCACAAAAAGCATTGGGTAAATACTGCATTCTGGTTGTTGCCCTGTTTGTTTTCCAAGTGTTTATGGGTGGTGCAGTAGCACACTATACCGTAGAAGGGCAAACTTTCTATGGCATTGAGCTGTCAAAATGGTTCCCATATTCACTATTAAGAACCTGGCACTTGCAGACTGCCTTGTTCTGGATTGCAACCGGATTCCTGGCTGCAGGTTTATTCCTGGCACCAATTATCAACGGTGGTAAAGATCCAAAGTATCAAAAACTGGGCGTTGACATTCTTTTCTGGGCCTTGATTGTCCTGGTTGTTGGCTCTTACATCGGTAACTATCTGGCTATTGCCAATATCATGCCTCGTGAACTGAACTTCTGGTTTGGTCACCAGGGGTATGAGTACCTTGAACTGGGTCGTTTCTGGCAAATCGTTAAATTCCTTGGCGTGGCTTTCTGGCTGGTTCTGATGATGAATGGTGTGATCAGTGCGCTTCGTCAAAAAGGTGACAAGCACCTGCTGATTCTGTTCACGGCATCCTGCATTTGTATCGGTTTATTCTACGGTGCCGGTTTGTTCTATGGTGAGCGCTCTCACATCACTGTAATGGAATACTGGCGCTGGTGGGTGGTTCACCTGTGGGTTGAAGGCTTCTTTGAGGTGTTCGCAACCACAGCCCTGGCCTTTATTTTCTCTTCTATGGGCCTGGTTTCAAAACGCATGGCAACTGCTGCCAGCCTGGCTTCCGCTTCTTTGTTTATGCTGGGCGGTGTTCCCGGTACCTTCCACCACATGTACTTTGCGGGCACAACTACACCTGTAATGGCCGTTGGCGCTTCTTTCAGTGCGCTTGAAGTGGTACCTCTGGTTGTGTTGGGCTACGAAGCCTGGGAAAACTGGAGACTGAAAACCTTGGCCCCATGGATGGAAAATCTTCATTGGCCATTGGTATTCTTCATTGCCGTTGCCTTCTGGAATATGTTGGGTGCCGGTGTGTTCGGTTTCATGGTTAACCCACCTGTTGCGCTGTATTACATCCAGGGTCTGAACACAACTGCGGTTCACTCTCATGCTGCCCTGTTTGGTGTTTATGGGTTCCTGGCGCTTGGTTTTGTTCTGCTGGTCTTGCGTTATATCCGTCCAAACATGGTGTTTAGTGCCGGTCTGATGAAAACTGCTTTCTGGTGCCTGAACCTGGGCCTGGTTGGCATGATCGTGACCAGCTTGTTGCCTATCGGTATTATCCAGTTCCATGCCAGCCTTAGCGAAGGCATGTGGTATGCAAGGGGTGAAGCCTTCCTGCAACAGGATATACTTGAAACCTTGCGCTGGATTCGCACCTTCAGTGATGTCGTGTTCATCGTAGGTGCCCTGGCGGTTGCATGGCAGGTATTCATCGGTGTAACCGGTAAGTCCGAGCAGATCGAAGGAAAAACAGCTTACGCTTCCTAAGCCTATGCTTTCTATAACTTGATGGGTGGCCTGGTTCTTATGGATCAGGCCATTTTTATAAAAACAGCTGTTAGGGATTTCAGCCTGCCATTAGCGTGATAAGTGGTTGTGTTGTTTGGCAAGGTAATTACATTACCTAAGAATGATCCTTCAATAAAATTAACAATATTTTTTGCTTCAGGCTATCCGATGGAGCAAAAAATACAAAAAATTCGGTTGGTTTTTTCGTTTTTACCCGAAACGGTTACAAGTTAACCGTTCATAAAAGCCGGGCTGGCATGAATTTCAATTAGGGGAACTGTTCAGATACGGTATATTGATGTAGACTTTTGCTCTTGCCGCCGTAAAAAAGTGGCGTATTTTTTATTATTCACAAGCACTCATATGCATTTCTCACTGGCCTCTAAAGTTCTCATTGGTATTATTATTATTTTTACAGCTGCTTCGGTTGTTATCGTTGGCAAGCTGGAAACGCATTATGTTTCAGAGACAGTAAAAATAAAGCAGGCCTCTGAAAAACATAATGAGGCGATTATCAACTCCTTAACTAACATGACCCAAAACGTCAGTTTTTCGCCAGAAGAACCGACCATGATTTATACCGGATATATTATGGGTGCTGGTTATTCGGCTTATCAGTTTCGTGCCACGCAAGATCAGGTATTACGGGTAAACCTGAAAGGGGATGACATTCTGGACATGGTTTTATTTGGGCTTGATACCAAGATCCTGGAGCGGGATGCCGACTTCATGATTCCTGTGGATGGGCTTTATGAACTCCGGGTTATGTTCAAGGAAAGCGAGGAAGACCAGCAGGAAAAGGCTGCGCTTGACAATACAGCGCAGGCAGTTCCTTATACCATCACACTAACCCTGAAATAGCATTTTATTGCGGGCCGGTTTTCTTTTCACCCCCCAAGGCGCCAACCAGATCATCCAGTAAATTGGCCAGCTCCGCACACATCAGTGTCATATCGGCATCAAAACGCTCGGCGTCATCCATATTTGAAAAGTCACTGCCTTCTGTCAGGATATCCAGCGGTGTGATGCGCTTGATGTCCAGCGAATCGTTCAGGATAAATGAAACCCTGTCTGCCCAGGTCAGTGCCAAGCGAGTGCAATGCTTGCCGGCCTCGATATGTTTGGTCACATCTTCCTTTTCAGGGGTTTGACGCACATAACGGACGGTCGCGCGGTTTTCGGCACTGGAACGTAGCTCAACGTCCTGGTCAACACTGAAGTTTGCCGGTGCTTCATCCTGAAGCAGCCATTCGGTCATGGCGGCAGAAGGGGATTGTTCGGTAAACAGGCTTTGAACGGGCAAAGGGTCAAGTACCTTTGCCAGCATACCAATCACCTCATCGGATTTGGCTGCAGCGGCTGCATCAATAACCAGCCAGTGGTTTGTGGTGTCTATCCACACTTTGGTATCACGGAAAATACTAAACGCTTTGGGTAGTAACTCTTCGGTAACCTGTTCCTTGATTTCCTTAAGTTGCTTGCGGCCGGGCCTGTAGCCTTGCTGCTCTTCAATTTCAAGGGCTTTTGCCTTGGTAAACTGGTTAATGACAGTGGCGGGAAGCAGTTTTTTTTCAACGCGTAGCGCCAGCAGATATTGGCCATTAAGTGCATGTACCAAAGCACCATTTTCGCAAGGGGAAACCCAGCCCATGTTTTGCATATCCGACCGGTTACCAGGCTGAAAAAGCTGTTTTTCAAGCTTGGACTCGAGATCCTGGACAGAAAGTTGCCAAGTGGGAGATAGACGAAAGACTTTCAGGTTTTTGAACCACATATTTTTCTGCCAAAAGTATCGATTTTAACGTATGAAGGCAAAAAAAACCTGCCAGGGTTGCTGGCAGGTAAATACGGGGGCGCGTGCAACGCAAAAACTGCGAGGCGCTGCACTGCGATGAGAAACAAATGCTGCCAAAAGGGAATTAAGCATTTGGCAAGATGATTTGCCCTCATTTATTAACTATAAAGATTGCATCTGACAATGTCCTGAATTGATTGGTTAAACAGGTTAATATTTAATGTTAGGTGAAATTATGCAAATAATGTCACTGCTGTGTATTTGTACAGTATAATTTAATGCGATAATACCGTATTAAGTTTATTTTGAAGTCACCCAATTAAGGACCCTCCATGGACGACAAACAATCCAAAGCAGCATCAGCAGAACGCGCAAAGGCCCTGGCAGCCGCCTTGTCCCAAATAGAAAAACAATTTGGCAAAGGCTCCGTCATGCGTTATGGCGACAACGAGGTCGCGCATGACATCAAAGTGGTTTCCACCGGTTCACTGGGCCTGGACATCGCACTGGGTGTTGGTGGTTTGCCACGGGGTCGGGTGGTTGAAGTTTACGGCCCTGAATCTTCCGGTAAAACAACACTTACCCTGCAGGTTATTGCCGAAATGCAAAAAATTGGTGGCACCTGCGCCTTTGTCGATGCCGAGCATGCCCTTGATGTCCAGTATGCGTCCAAATTGGGGGTCAACTTAAGCGATTTGCTCATCTCCCAGCCAGATACCGGCGAGCAGGCCCTTGAAATCACCGATGCCCTGGTTCGCTCAGGCTCGGTAGATTTAATCGTTATCGACTCGGTGGCTGCCTTAACCCCCCGTGCCGAGATTGAAGGCGATATGGGCGACAGTTTGCCAGGCCTTCAAGCCCGTTTAATGAGCCAGGCGCTACGCAAGTTAACGGCCTCTATCAAACGAACCAATTGCATGGTTATTTTCATTAACCAGATCCGCATGAAAATCGGTGTTATGTTTGGTAGCCCCGAAACCACAACGGGCGGTAATGCCCTTAAGTTTTACGCATCCGTCCGTCTGGATATTCGACGCATCGGATCCATCAAGAAAGGCGATGAAATCATCGGTAACGAAACCCGGGTTAAAGTGGTTAAAAACAAGGTTGCGCCTCCCTTCAAGCAGGCCGAATTCGACATCATGTACGGTGCCGGTATTTCCCGTCAGGGTGAGATTATTGATCTTGGCGTTCAGGCTGGCATTGTAGACAAAGCCGGTGCCTGGTATAGCTACAATGGCAATAAAATAGGCCAAGGTAAAGACAATGTTCGCGAATACCTTAAAGAGCACGCAGACATGGCTTTTGAAATTGAAAACCGGGTTCGTGAAAATATGGGCATTATTGCCCAGGCACAAACCGTTGCGCCTACCAGCGATGAAGCTGAAGCCTAACACAAGGCTCTCGTTCCCACGCACTAGCGTGGGAACGTCTGTCATGCGTTTACCAGGCATCAGTTTCAGCCAGAATTCTCGTTCCTCATTCTCATGCTCTCGCGTGGGAATGCATATCAAATGAATCGCTATTATTTTAATAATTCAGATGATGACGATGATGATTTTGAAACGGTTCGTGTTTCAAAATCATCGCCTGTACCTGCAGCATCCAGCCCTGCCAGGGCGGGACGCTCAGGTAGTTCTTCCCAGGGCAGGGGGCCGTTTGCCCGTAGCTCTAGCCAGCCATCACAAGACAACAGCCAGGAAATTGTTCGAACCTCTGATTTACAAAAAGCAAAAAATGCCAGCAAAGCCGCCCATAAAAAAACAGGCCTATCTTTGCTGGCCAGAGCCATCAACCTGCTTTCCCGTCGCGAACATTCCGAACTTGAGCTAAGCCGAAAACTGCTTCCTCATGCCGAGTCCCCAGAAGAGCTAGAGCAAGTGCTGGCCCGTTTAAAAAAAGAAAACTGGCAATCAGACCAGCGTTTTACCCATACTTTTGCCCAACAAAAATCAACAAAATGGGGTACGGCAAAAATTCTTCAAGAGTTGAAACAGCATAAGCTGGATGCCGAAGATATGGTAGAAATTAAAGAAGAACTGGCACAAACCGAGCAACAACGTGCTTATGAGGTTTGGTTCAAGAAGTTTCGGGGCGTCAAGTATGAAACACCCCAGGAATACGCCCGGCAAATGCGCTTTTTACTATCCCGGGGGTTTAGTTCTGATGTGGTACGGAAGATTGTGGGTGGGGGGTATTTTGAAGATTAATGCAGTCCTTGAAAGCACCAGGACCCTTTTCGTACAGAAAACCAAGTACCAAAAAAAGCAAAGTACAACGTAGCATAAATGAAGCTCCCCAGTTCATTCCCACGCGGGAACGTGGCAACAAGCATACGGCCTGAGTCCGGTGCAATACCGAATTCAAGCCTTGGCTTCCTGGTTTTTAACTGCCCAACCTTTGGGAAGCAACTCACTCCCGCGTGGGAATGCCTATCAAGCCCCAGTTTCAGCTAAAATACGCTCGGCTTCTTCCTTAACCCTTGCCGGTGCAGTACCGCCAATATGATTGCGTGAAGACACGGATCCTTCCAGCGTTAGCACTTCAAACACATCCTCTTCAATGCTGGCATTGAATTCCTGAAGTTGTTCAAGGCTTAAGTCAGCCAGATCGCAGCCGGATTCTTCGCATTTACGCACCGCCAGGGCGACCGCTTCGTGCGCGTCACGGAAAGGCAGGCCTTTTTTAACCATATAATCGGCCAGGTCAGTGGCAGTAGAAAAGCCTTGCAGGGCAGCGGCACGCATGTTCTCTGCCTTAACCTTGATACCGCCAACCATGTCAGCAAAAATGGTTAAGGTATCACGCAGGGTATCGGCCGAATCAAACAGGCCTTCCTTGTCTTCCTGGTTATCTTTGTTGTAGGCCAGTGGCTGGCCTTTCATAAGGGTAAGCAGGGCAATCAGGTTGCCATTAACACGGCCGGTTTTGCCACGGGCCAGCTCGGGGACGTCGGGGTTTTTCTTTTGCGGCATGATGGAGCTGCCAGTGCAGAAACGGTCGGCCAGTTCAATAAAGCCAACGCGTGGGCTCATCCATAAAATCAGCTCTTCAGACAGGCGGGAAATATGGGTCATGACCAATGAAACAGCGGCGCAGAATTCAATCGCAAAGTCGCGGTCGGAAACGGCATCCAGGGAGTTGCGGCAAACACCGTCAAACGCAAGGGTGCGTGCCACGCGCTCACGGTCAATCGGGTAAGAAGTGCCGGCCAGGGCAGCCGCACCCAAAGGCAATTGGTTAACCCGCTTGCGGCAGTCTTGCAGACGCTGGGCATCGCGGGCAAACATTTCGGCGTAAGCCAGCAAGTGGTGGCCAAAAGTGACGGGCTGGGCAACCTGTAAATGGGTAAATCCGGGCATGATGGTATTGTGGTGCTCAAGCGCCACAGTGGCCAGTGCGTGACGTAATTGCACCAACAATTGAGCCGAAACGTCAATTTCTTCTCGCAGCCATAAGCGGATATCGGTAGCCACCTGGTCATTGCGTGAGCGGCCGGTATGCAAACGCTTGCCGGCATCACCAATCAGCTCAACCAGACGTTTCTCAATATTCAGGTGAACATCTTCAAGATCAAGCAGCCACTCAAACTGGCCCTGTTCAATCTCAGCCAGGACTTGTTGCATGCCTTGTTGAATGTCAGCCAGGTCTTGTGCAGAAATTACCCCAACATGAGCCAGCATATCAGCATGGGCCAAAGAGCCCTGGATATCAAAGCGGGCCAGCCGTTTATCAAAATCAACCGACGCCGTATAGCGCTTAACCAGATCTGAAACGGGTTCGCTGAAACGGGCAGACCAGGCCTGTGCCTTGTTGTCAAATTGATTTTGCGGGGATGTATTGTTGGACATAATTTTGTGCGAGTATGATAAAAATAAAAATGGAAGAAGAAATTTATACTAATTATAAGTATTTTAATCGTTGATAAAGCGCAACTGTGTTTTAATTAAAAGTTTAATGGATATTTAAGTTTTTCTATCATGGAAGCACCTATTTTAATCGCTTTGGCTCAAATTAATGCAACGGTAGGGCGTTTTGCAGACAATGCGGCGCTTATCGTGCGGGCGGCACAAAAGGCCCATGAGCATGGCGTAGATATTCTTGTTTTGCCAGAATTGGCATTGGTTGGCTATCAAGCCGAAGATTTATTGCTACGCCCTGAATTCATTAAGAAACAGGCTTCCGAATTTGAAAACTTATGTGCCAAACTGGCGGGCTTTACTGGCCTGCATGTATTAATAGGGCATGTTGTCAAAACGGCCAAAGGCATACACAATTGTGCTTCTTTGGTGGTTAATGGCAAGGTTAAAGGGGCTTATTTCAAGCAGGAATTGCCCAATTATTCGGTCTTCGATGAAAAACGCTATTTTACAGCCGGTAGTCAATCTTTTACGTTTACGCTGAAGGGACATTGTTTTGGTGTTGCCATCTGCGAAGACACCTGGCTGCCCCATGTACCCGAACAGGCGGCCAGTGCCGGGGCGCAAACACTGTTAGTGCTCAATGCCTCTCCTTACACCATGAATAAAGATGACCAGCGTATCGAGGTCATGCAGAACAACATCTGTAAACATAGTATGGCTGTTGTCTATTGCAATATGGTGGGCGGACAAGATGAACTGGTTTTTGATGGCAATTCTTTTGTACTGAACGGGCAAGGGCAGCTGGTTCAGGAACTGAACACTTTTGTTCAGGCTTTGGGTATTGTGAAATTGCAAACCAATGCCTTAACAGCTGAACAGGCCTTGCCACTTGCCCAAGCACAGCAAAATAATATCCTGCCCTTTAATGATTTACATAAAAACAATGCCGAACCGCCAGAGTCTGAAGTATGGCGGGCACTGGTGTTGGCCACGCAAGATTATCTTGGCAAGAATTTTTTTAAAAAAGCTTTGCTGGGCTTGTCAGGCGGCATCGATTCTGCCGTTGTGCTGGCTATTGCGGTAGATGCCCTGGGCGCCCAACATGTGCAGGCGGTCATGATGCCGTCAGAATACACGGCGGATATTTCCGTGACTGATTCCCAGGACATGGCGCAACGATTGGGCATTAGCTACCATGAGGTTGCCATTGCCAGCATGTTTGAGGCTTACCTAAGCACCTTGTCGCCCATTTTCGGAAATCTGCCGCTTGATACTACCGAAGAAAACCTGCAGGCACGTATTCGCGGAACCCTGTTAATGGCCATGTCCAACAAGTTTGGTTCGGTTGTGTTAACCACCGGCAATAAGTCTGAACTGGCAACCGGCTACTGCACCTTGTATGGCGATATGGCAGGTGGTTTTGCCATGCTTAAAGATTTGCCCAAAACCTGGGTTTACCGTCTTGCTCAATGGCGCAATACCATTACGCCGGCTATTCCGGAAAGAATTATCACCCGACCTCCGTCGGCCGAGCTAAGGCCCGATCAAACCGATCAGGACAGCTTGCCAGAGTATGATATTCTTGATGGCATCATCGAACGAATGATGGAGCAGGACCAGTCATCAGAAGAAATTATTGCGGCCGGCTATGACCGTCATGAGGTTGAGAAAGTGGCCCGTCTGTTAAGAATCAATGAATACAAACGCCGGCAGGGGGCACCGGGACCCAAGTTAACGCGTAGGGCATTTGGCCGGGACTGGCGCTATCCAATTACCAATGGATATCCTTTCTAGCCTCATTCAATGGCATGGACAGGTTAAAATCGTTAACAATAAACATAGTAATCGAAGGACAGACAAGGTGAAATTAGTAACTGCAATTATCAAGCCTTTCAAACTCGATGAGGTTCGCGAAGCCTTGGCTGAAATTGGCGTCAGTGGCATGACCGTCACCGAAGTCAAGGGCTTCGGGCGCCAGAAAGGACATACCGAGCTTTACCGTGGTGCAGAGTATGTCGTGGATTTCCTGCCCAAAGTAAGAATTGAACTGGCCATCCCCGACAATCAGGTCGATTCTGCCCTTGAAGCCATCGTTAAGGCGGCCCGAACAGGAAAAATTGGCGACGGCAAAATCTTTGTTACTCATATCGAAAAAGCCGTTCGTATCCGTACCGGTGAACAGGATGACCAGGCACTCTAGGCAACAAGACCGTCAGGCATTCTAGCACCAGTGTTTTTATGCTACATTCTGTTTTTTGTTTTGACTTGCTGCCGGAATGATTTCATTCCAGAATGCAGGCAAAAAGCATTCGGTCACCAGTAGGGGTTGTCCGTCTTTCCAGAATGTAGAACGTCTGGCAAGTGTTGGTTTAATCGGAACAGGACGCAAAACCTGGGCCAGCGTGTGGTAAATGGGCATGGTTCTTTTAACAAGCCCGCACTCAAAGTTGGAGCGCGTAATAGCACGATCGTTGTAAAGAATGTCAGCCAAAGGACGGGTTCTTAATTTCCTGATACCTTGCCATACACCATGTGATGCTTTTAAAGGAGTCAGGCTGCGTGCGGCAACCGCCGGAATGCCATTGATGGACATTAAAATCTCACGTACCCATACGGGACTGGATGTATATTGCCGGCAAGTACCTGCCTCATCAAAAGGCAGGCTTTGTATGCATTCTTTCAAGATCTTTATTTCAACGTTGCCAAGTTGTCGCAAACCGCTTGTTAGTGCGCCAGGACGAAACAACCACTGCTTTTGTATGCGGTTAAGTTTTGGCGGAGATGCTATTAGCCAGTTTGGAGTATCTGTATAAGTGTTCATTACAACAAATGTTCATTTTTTTATTAATGGAATATATCAATAATTCACTCAGTATTGAGTTGAAATGCTAAAAAATTTGAGAAATACATGGAAAAAACAAGAATTTCTAAACTCATGTCCGAAAAAGGGATATGTTCACGCCGTGAAGCAGATGCCTATATTGAACGTGGGTGGGTAAAAGTTGACGGCAGGGTAGTTGGCTTAGGCGACAAAGCCTACCCTAACCAGACTATCACACTTGATAAAATGGCGCAGGCTAGGCAAACCGCCAGGGTAACCATTATCCTGAACAAGCCGGTTGGCTATGTATCCGGGCAGGCAGAAAGCGGATACCGCCCGGCAGCCACCCTGATTACGGCCGATCGTCAGTTTGATAAAAGCCGTCAACGATTTGAATCCGGGCATCTGCGCGGCCTGGCGCCGGCAGGCAGGCTGGATATTGATTCACAGGGTTTGCTGGTGCTAACCCAGGATGGTCGCATTGCCAAGCAGCTAATTGGTGAAGACTCTGAAGTGGAGAAAGAATATCTGGTCAGGGTTGAAGGAAGAATTCAGGGCAATGGCCTGAACCTGCTTAATCATGGCCTGACACTGGACGGACAGGCCTTGCGTCCCGCAGAAGTTTCATGGTTGAATGATGATCAGTTAAAATTCATTTTGCACGAAGGAAAAAAACGGCAAATTCGTCGTATGTGTGAGTTGGTAGGCCTTAAAGTAGTTGGGTTAAAACGGGTTCGCATGGGTAATGTCGCATTGGCAGACTTGCCAGTAGGGCAATGGCGTTATTTAAAAGGCCATGAGCGCTTCCTTTAACATTAATTGGAAATAGTATGAGTATAAAAAATCTGGTAAATTTCACTATACTTGGGGTCACTTTTTTTCTTGCCGGTTGCGATACCATAGAGTTGTTTCCCGATGATCGCAAAGGAGGGACCTTGCTTAGTGATGTCCCGATCGTGCCCGCCGAGCCGATACCTGACAGACAACCGTCAGAGCTGCCCCGGCAGCCAGCGGGGGTTGCGTCTTCTCTTGTGATCTATGTTTCCTCAAAGACACCGTTAGCGGGTTATATTCCCGTCCAGCAAAGTGGTCAGCTTATTTATGTTGATCCCAGCCAAACGCTAACCAGAAATGATTTGCAAAACGCAGTTGCCAAACAGGATGGCTCAGGCAATGTTTTTATTGATTTGCATTTTTCCGGGCAGGGCAGTGCAAAACTTGCCAATTTTACCAGCCGTAATGTGGGTAAAGATTTAACCGTGACCATGAATAACAAGCTGGTATCAATTTTAGCCATTGGCGAGACTATTAGCACTGGCCATTTGTTTGTTCCCATGAGCACAGCTGCTCAGGCCAGTGATCTTGAACAGCGAATTCAGGACGGTGAGTAATTAAGCTAACAATGCTTATGAACTGACCCCAATTTACTTCCGGGCAAGCAAATTTATTCAATAAAGACTGCCCGGGTTTGGCATAATGCCAAACCCGGGCTTTTTTCATTAAATGTCAAGGGTGGCAATGACAGGGGTGTGGTCTGAAGGTTGCTCATTTCTGCGGGGTTGTTTATCTATGACGCATTCAGTACATAAATCCCGTAATGGCTTTGAAAGCAGAATATGGTCAATTCGTAAGCCAGCATTGCGCCTAAAGCCCATCATGCGGTAATCCCACCAGCTGAATAATTTTTCTTCCTGTTCAAACAGGCGAAAAGAGTCGGTCAGGCCCAAATCGAGTAAACGCTGGAAAGCCTCGCGCTCAGGTGGTGAAACCAGAATGTCGCCATTGTATTTATCATGTGCATCGCGGTCTTCAGGGGCTACGTTATAGTCACCTAAAACAGCCAGATTGGGATATTTCTCAAGTTGTTGTTCCAGATACTGGTGCAGGGCCTTGAACCATTCAAGCTTATAGGTGTATTTATCACTATCCAATGAACTTCCATTGGGACAGTAGGCGCAAATAATGCGAATATCCCCAATTGAAGATGGCACGGTAATACTGACCAGTCTTTGCTGTGCATCAACGAAAAACGGGTTATTCAGTGTAATATCAACAGGCGCTTGTCTGGAAATAATGGCCACGCCGTTATAGGTTTTCTGGCCGGTCCAGGCGCAGTGATAGCCTATTTCTTTAAAAGCATCAAGCGGAAATTTATCGGTTTCCTGCTTCAGTTCCTGAAGACACAGGGCATCAACGGGGTTTTCCTGTAGCCAGGCAATCACTTGCGGCAATCTAACCTTAAGTGAATTGACGTTCCAGGTTGCGATTTTCATGTATTAATAAATCCTTTGAGATAGAAGGCGATCTGGGTTAAATTAAAAGGCTATTTTAGTTCAAAATAATATTTATGTTTTTTTACCAAAAGGATTGAAGAGATGAGCGAGATTTTTGTAGTTGCTGGTGTTAGAACGGCTATTGGTGATTTTGGCGCTTCGTTAAAAGATATACCTCCATGTGAATTGGGCAGTACGGTTATTAAAGAGGCTCTTTCCCGGGCTAATCTTGATGGCGTTGACGTTGGCCACGTTGTGGTAGGTCATGTCGCCAATACCGAGTCCCGCGATATGTATGTTTCCCGAGTGGCTTCCGTTAATGCAGGCGTTTCTATTGAAACCCCTGCATTCAATGTCAACCGTCTTTGTGGTTCAGGCTTGCAGGCTATTGTTTCTGCAGCCCAGTCAATTATGTTGGGTGATGCCTCGGTTGCCGTGGCTGCGGGTGTTGAAAACATGAGCCGGGCACCTTATATTCTGCCCGCCCATCGTTTTGGCGCCCGCATGGGTGACAGTGTCGCCATGGACATGATGACCGGCGCGTTGTCTGACCCTTTTGAAAAAATCCATATGGGTGTCACCGCTGAAAATGTCGCCAAAAAATTCAATATTACCCGTGAAGAGCAAGATGCCTTGGCGGTGGAATCCCATCGCCGGGCCATTCATGCGATTGATAATGGCTACTTTAAAGATCAAATTATTCCAATCGTGCAAAAAACACGTAAAGGTGATGTAATATTTGATACCGATGAGCATGCGCGCCGGGATATCACGCTTGAAGGGCTGGCTAAACTCAAGCCGGTTTTTGTTCGTGAAAACGGTACGGTAACGGCTGGTAATGCATCAGGAATCAATGATGGTGCCGGCGCCGTAGTATTGATGAACGCCCAAGAAGTGAAGCAGCGTAACCTGCAACCGCTGGCTCGATTGGTTGCCTATGCGCACGCTGGTGTAGAGCCGGGAATCATGGGTATCGGCCCGGTCCCCGCTACGCAAAAGGTATTGGCCAAGGCTGGTCTTACCATTAATGACCTTGATGTTATCGAGGCAAACGAAGCTTTTGCGGCACAAGCCTGCGCAGTGAGCAAAGCGCTTGGCTTTGATCCGGCAAAAGTCAATCCTAATGGCAGTGGCATTAGCTTGGGGCATCCCATTGGTGCAACCGGTGCCATTATTACAGTAAAAGCCTTGTACGAGCTGCAACGTATTCAAGGCAAATACGCACTGGTTACCATGTGTATTGGTGGTGGCCAGGGTATTGCAGCAATTTTTGAGCGAGTTTAATGGCAAGCAGAAAGTTGGAACCCCATCCTGTCTATGATGCACCCGCAATGTCAGAACAGGATGGCATACGATATTTACATTTCGACAGTGTCTGGATGCAAGGCGCCATGCAGGTTTCAAAACCTTCGCGCCTTGTTTTTGAATATACCGAGCAAATGATGGCCTGGTTACTGTTCCTGTCTCCCCCCAAAGATAAAAATATTGGTATTTTGGGCCTGGGAGCCGGTGCATTAACACGCTTTTGCCTCAGGCATACGCAAAGCCAAACCATCACCGTAGAGTGGAACCCGATGGTAACGGCGATATGCCAGTCTTACTTTCGTTTGGGTGATCACAAAAGGCACGCCATGATCCATGATGATGCCCATGAGTGGGTCACCGACCCACTCAATCACGACCGCTGTTCCGTGCTCATGGTGGATTTATACGACTATACCGCGCAGGGGCCGGTTTGCAACTCATTGGTGTTTTACCAGGGTTGCCGTCGTGTATTGGGTGATCTGGGTATTGCGGTTATTAATCTGTTTGGGCATCACCCCAGTTTTCATTCCAACATCAGGAATATCAACAAAGCCTTCGCAAACCGGGTAATTATGTTTCCCGAAACAGAGGACGGAAACCGGATAGTTCTGGCTTTTACCGGGCCGCCCCTTGAAATTGAAGAAGAAGTTTTGGCTGCTCGTGCGGCCGATGTCGAGCGCCGTTATGGTTTACCTGCCACAAAGTGGGTAAAGCTCTTGTCAGGCGAGCATAAAATGAAGGGTCTGTTGAAGTTCTAACAAACTTGTAATGACGCATGCTGGTTTTTACCAGTGTTACTGGTATATGGCCTGTGTGAGAATTTAGAATTTATTACTTAGTCGGAGTTGTTATGTTGGCAAAAAAATTCAAATCGGGTCTAGGGGCTACTTTAGTGGCTGCAATAGTCGCCTCTAATCTGGCTTACGCACAAGAAAAATCTGTAGCCATTACAGCCATTGTCGAGCACCCGGCACTTGATTCAGTTCGTGACGGTGTCATAGAGGCGCTTGAAAAAAACGGCTATATAAAAGGCAAAAACCTTGATCTTGATTACCAGAGCGCACAAGGCAATACAGGCACGGCAGCACAAATTGCACGCCAGTTTATTGGTGATAAACCCGATGCCATTGTGGCTATTGCCACCCCTTCGGCCCAGGCTGTTGTAGCCGCCACCAAGCAAGTTCCCGTGGTATATTCCGCCGTAACCGACCCGGTTGCCGCGCAACTGGTTTCAACCGTCGAGGCATCGGGTAGCAATGTCACCGGAGTATCCGATGTGCTTGAGCTTGAAAAACAGGTAGACCTGATCAAACGCGTTGTTCCCAATGCCAGGAAAGTAGGGATGGTCTATAACCCCGGAGAGGCCAACTCTGCAGTTGTTGTTAAGCGACTGCACGAGTTGCTACCCAAAGAAGGTATGGAGCTAATAGAAGCTGCGGCGCCCCGTTCTGTTGATGTGGGTTCTGCCGCACGAAGCCTGATTGGTAAAGTTGATGTTATTTATACTAACACCGACAACAACGTGGTTTCTGCCTATGAAGCGCTGGTCAAAGTGGGCAATGAAGCTGACATCCCCTTAATTGCTTCTGATACTGACAGCGTTAAGCGTGGTGCCATTGCCGCCTTGGGTATCAACTATAAAGACCTGGGCATCCAGACGGGTGAAATCGTGGTCCGTATTCTGAAAGGTGAAGATCCAGGCACTATTCCTTCACAAACCAGTTCCAAACTGGAATTGTACGTCAACCCTGCAGCGGCAAAAAACCAGGGGGTCGAACTATCTGAAGATCTCTTGAAGTCAGCCGCCGTGGTTGTAGAATAAAAAATATTGAATTACAAATCCTGTTTTATCCGGGTTTGTGATTCATGCTGGCATTTAGCGGTATTGATATATACCGTTGTACCTTACCCGACCACAATTACTAATAAACATGTCCTTATTTTCATCTCTTGGTGCGTTTGAGCTGGGTTTTATTTACAGTCTGGTAGCACTTGGTGTGTTCATTTCATTTCGGATCTTGCGCTTTCCTGACCTGACTGTTGATGGCACATTTGCTACCGGTGGGGCCATTGCCGCTCTGGTTATCAGCCTTGGTGGCGACCCTTTTCTGGCAACCGCACTGGCGATGCTGGCCTGTGCATTGGCCGGCATGATAACGGGTTGGTTAAACGTCAAGCTGGGCATTATGGATTTACTGGCCAGCATTCTCATGATGACTGCCCTGTATTCCATTAATCTCCGGATTATGGGTGGACCAAATATACCGCTCATCTTCAATGACACGGTGTTTTCAATCCTGCAACCTGCTTTCATCGATGACTATGTCTGGCGACCGTTGCTTTTGCTCTTCGTTGTGTTAATGGCCAAATTTCTGTTAGACCGTTACTTTGCCACCCAATCCGGACTGGCCATGCGTTCAACCGGCTCAAACCTGCGGATGGCCAGGGCGCAAGGCATATCAACCGATCGCATGGTTATGTTGGGCATGGCCATATCAAACGCGTTGGTCGGACTGGGTGGCGCATTGTTTGCGCAATCCCAGGGGGGGTCAGATATATCAATGGGAATAGGTACCATTGTGATTGGGCTGGCCGCGGTGATTGTTGGACAAAGCATTATTCCTGCCCGAAGGTTTGTTTATGTAACGCTGGCGGTTATTATTGGCGCCGTGCTGTATCGCTTTTTTATTGCCCTGGCTTTAAACAGTGATTTTGTCGGGCTCAAGGCACAAGACCTTAACCTGGTTACGGCTTTACTGGTTACTTTTGCGCTAATTTTGCCTAAACTTAATAAAATGCTAAAGGCGAAAAAAGGTTAACAATATGCTAAAAGCTGAAAACTTACATATTACTTTTAATTCGGGTACACCCATTGAAACCCGGGCCTTGCAAGGCATGTCATTAACGATCCCTGAAGGGCAGTTTGTTACGGTCATTGGTTCTAACGGTGCCGGGAAGTCCACTTTTTTAAATGCCATTGCCGGTGAAATTATGGTGGACACCGGTAGTGTCCGGCTTAATGATCTTGATGTTACCCGTGTACCTGGTTGGCAACGGGCAGGCAGTGTGGCACGTGTATTCCAGGACCCCATGGCCGGAACCTGTGAAGACCTGACCATCGAAGAAAACCTGTCCCTGGCCTATAACCGGGGACATTCAAGAGGCCTGGGTCAAGCCATTAAGCCATTCATGAAAGACCTCTTCCGGGAACGTCTGGCTATTCTGGGGCTAGGGCTTGAAAATCGCCTTACCGACCGTATCGGATTGCTTTCGGGTGGACAACGCCAGGCGGTTAGTTTACTAATGGCAGCCTTGCAACCCAGCAAGATTTTATTGCTAGACGAGCATACTGCGGCACTAGACCCAAGAACCGCCCATTTTGTACTTGAATTAACGCAAAAGCTGGTGGCAGAACAAAAACTAACCACCATGATGGTCACGCATAGCATGAAACAGGCTCTTGAAACAGGTGAAAGAACGGTCATGCTGCACCAGGGGCAGGTGGTGCTGGATGTCAGTGGAGAAAAACGCAAAGGAATGAGCGTCTCCGACCTGCTTCAGATGTTTGAAAAAGTCAGGGGTGAGCAAGTTTCTGACGATGCTCTTTTATTGGGTTAGTCAAAACAATTTCATTAAATTGGACTAAAATATGCGATTATTGCGTAATTAAAATAATTCTTGTTCCTGTTGCCCTCTTATTTTGGTCTATGCATGTCATTTAATATTTTTTTACATTTGTATAGCGTTAAAAAATCGTTATGTGATTTAAATATTGCTTAGGCAAGTAATATTTTTGCAATGGTTGAAATGTTGCCTAGGCAAGTGTTTTTTCCATTATAATTTACGCTATCTTTTAATTGAATCAACATTTTCAATAAAAATATCCTTAAGGGGTATTTTTCGGGTCACAGTCAAATGAGAATAAAATCAACCTTTGTCAATCATAAAATTGCAACACTGCTTGCATGCTCGGCGCTTATATTAAGTGGTTGTGGAAAAGACGAGGCGGCCAATTCCGCAACAGCCGGAGGTCCTCCGGTCTTCCCAGTCTCTACCATTAAAGTAGAACCTGCTGAAGCCAGAATTTACACCACACTGTCGGGCCGGATACAGGCCATTAAAGATGCAGAGGTTCGTGCCCGTGTTACCGGTATTATTGAAAACATCGAGTTTCAGCAGGGAAGTGTTGTCAAAGAAGGGCAACTGCTATTTAAAATAGACCCTGCTACGTATCAGGCAGCGGTTAACCAGGCTGCCGCCGCACTTGAACAGGCCGAGGCAAATGCCAAAAGCGCCCGTTTACTGGCAAAGCGTTACTCAACCCTGGTCAAATCAGCAGCGGTAAGCCGTCAAGAGTACGATAACGCGGTTGCACAGGCCGCTCAGGCAGATGCAGCCATCAGTCAGGCCAAAGCAGCTCTTGATGCCGCTCAAATCAATCTTGGTTATACCAGCGTAACCTCTCCTATTGATGGCATTATTGGTGAGGCATTTGTCACTGAAGGAGCATTGGTTAGCGCTGCCAGTGGCACGCATCTGGCTACGGTGCAACAAATAGATCAAGTCTATGTGGACTTTTCCCAAACGACCGGTGAATTAAGTAATCTGCGCAAGGCACTGGCTGATGGCCAGCTTAAACAAACCGAAACGGGGACGGCTGTTGTCCAGCTTGAAATGGATGATGGCTCCCTTTACCCGGAAAATGGCAAGCTGCTTTTTACTGGCGTTACCGTAAACCCAACAACCGGCCAAGTTACCTTGCGCTCTGTTTTCCCTAACCCCCAGCATATTCTGTTGCCAGGCATGTTTACCCAGGTACGGCTAGAGCAGGGCATCAGCCCACAGGCACTCATGGTGCCTGACCAAGCGTTACAACGTACCCCAGACGGTTTGGTAAAACTGTTGCTGGTTAAAGATGATAAGGTTGTTTCTGTTGCCGTTGAAGAAGGCAATTCCGTTGATGGCAAAACCATTATCAATAAAGGACTAAGTCCCAACGATGAAGTCATTGTTGAAGGATTCCAGAAAGCACAGCCAGGCGGCACGGTAAAACCAACCCCTTGGAAAAAACCATCACCTGAAGAAACCGCCGGTTCCAATAATTCTGCGGAAAACTGAGAAGATATATGTCAAACTTCTTTATCAATCGCCCGATTTTCGCCTGGGTTGTTGCGATTATCATTTTCTTTGCAGGCGTAATTGCGATCCCGTTCATGCCGGTGGCGCAATACCCCGAAGTCGCCCCTCCTACCATTAACATCAGTGCCACTTATCCCGGTGCTTCTGCTGAAGATGTGGCGCAACAGGTTACCAGTGTCATTGAAAATGAGCTAAATGGAGCAGAAGACCTTCTTTACTACTCATCAACCAGTGATGCTTATGGCCGCTCAGACATTGATGTCACTTTTAAGCCGGGCACTGATCCAAACATGGCTCAGGTTGAGGTTCAGAACAAAGTCGCCAACGTCTCCTCCAAGCTGCCTCAGGCAGTGATGGATCAAGGCCTGCGTTTTAGCAAGAGTTCGGCCGGTTTCTTATTAATTGTGGCATTAAGCTCTACAGATGGCTCCACCTCGGCGGCCGAATTGGGTGACTACATTACCCGGAATATCCAAAACTCAATTTCCCGGATTGAAGGGGTGGGTACTTTCCAGCTATTTGCCGCACCTAGGGCCATGCGTATCTGGACTGACCCTGCCAAGCTCACCAGTTATGGTATGACCATGACCGATATCAGTACCGCGTTGGCGGCACAAAATCGGGCCATTGCGGCCGGTACCCTTGGCTCTCCGCCTACACCTGAAGACCAGGAAATCAGTGCCATTGTTTCTACCAATGGCCAGCTGGAAACCGCTGCAGAATTTGCCAATATCGTTTTGCGTGCCAACCCTGACGGTTCTATTGTGCGCGTCAAGGATGTGGCCAGGGTTGAGATTGGTTCAGACTCGTATCAGTTCAGCTCCCGCCTGAATGGCTCTCCATCTGCCGCTTTTGCGATTTCACTGGCGCCCAATGCTAATGCGCTGTCAACCGCAAAATCAATTAGCGATGAAATGAAAAGCCTGTCCCGTTATTTCCCCGAGAACGTGACATACAGCATTCCTTACGATACCGCACCTTATGTAGATGCCTCTATCACTCAAGTGGTGCATACGCTGATAGAAGCCATGATTCTGGTTTTTATCGTGATGTTCGTGTTCCTGCAAAATGTCAGGTATACGGTCATTCCTGCCGTGGTGGTGCCAATTGCATTAATGGGTACCGTGGCAACGTTGCTGTTTATGGGTTACTCCATTAATACCCTTACCATGTTTGCCATGGTTCTGGCCATTGGTATTTTGGTGGATGATGCAATTGTTGTTGTTGAGAACGTAGAACGAATCATGTCCGAAGAAGGGCTTTCACCCAAAGATGCCACTTATAAGGCCATGCCACAAATCGGTGGAGCTATTGTTGGTATTACCTTGGTCCTGATGACTGTTTTCATTCCTTTAGTCTTCATGAGCGGTTCCGCTGGTGTTATTTATCGCCAGTTTGCCGTCTCCATGATTGTCTCAATCGGATTTTCGGCGTTTCTGGCCTTAACGTTTACGCCGGCCTTATGTGCAACCATTTTAAAACCGGTTGCCAAGGGTCACAATGAAATTAAAAAAGGCTTTTTTGGCTGGTTTAACCGGGTATTCAATAAAATAACCAACGGTTATTCCGGCTGGGTAGGTGCTTTCATCAAAAGAGGTGGACGCATGATGCTGATCTACCTGATTTTATCGATTGGCATGGCCTACCTATTTTTGCGTTTACCCAGCTCATTCCTTCCCGATGAAGATCAGGGCTTCCTGATTGCTAACATTGAACTGCCATCCGGTGTGTCAGCCAATCGTACTATCGAGGTCATTGACACGGTAGAAGATTATTTTTCCAAAGTGCCAGAAATGGAAAACATCATCACGGTTCAGGGCTTCAGCTTTAGTGGTAGCGGCCTTAACTCGGCCATTGCTTTCGTTCCCCTGAAAGAGTTTTCCGAACGCCAGGGGCCAGGGCAATCTGCCCAGGATCTTTCTGCCAAAGCTACTGGTAGCCTGTTATTTGGCATTCCTGATGCCATGGTATTTTCCGTCATTCCACCTGCAATTCCCTCCCTGGGAACAGCAACCGGTTTTGACTTAAAGTTGCAAGACAGGGGGGCATTGGGGCAAATAGCATTACGTGATGCGGCCAATCAACTGCTAGGTTTGGCCCAGAAAAGTAATATTCTTACGCAAGTGCGAATTTCAGGTCTTGGCCCAGGGCCACAGCTTAACGTCAACATTGATCGTGAGAAGGCGGCAGTGCTGGGCGTTAACATGACTGAGGTTGCCAATGTGCTGGGTAGTGCAATCGGTTCCGGTTATTTGGGCAAGTTCCCCAATACCGGATGGATGCAAAACGTTTGGCTTCAATCTGACGCCCAGTTCCGCATGACCCCCGAAGATATTCTGAAGCTCAAGGTGCATAACGCTGCCGGCGAACTGGTGGATATGTCCTCCTTCGTCAAGCTCGACTGGACCCAAGGCCCAACCCAGGTCAGCCGCTTTAACAGCTTTGATGCCATCAGCATTAGTGGACAAGCCCAACCGGGCTATTCCAACGGTGAAGCTATGGCCGAAATCGAACGTCTGATTGCGCAATTGCCTTCAGGTATTGGTTATGAATGGGCTGGCTTGTCATTCCAGGAAATCCAGGCAGGAAACCAGGCACCCATTACCATGGCCCTATCCCTGATTGTCGTTTTCCTGGTTCTGGCTGCCTTGTACGAGAGCTGGACCATTCCGGTGTCAGCCATGCTGATTGTTCCTCTGGGTATGCTGGGAACGGTTGGTCTGACCACCCTCACGGGTATGTCCAATGATATTTACTTCCAGGTGGGCATGATTACCATTATTGGCTTGTCAGCCAAGAATGCAATTCTTATTGTAGAGTTTGCCAAAGATGCTTATGCATCGGGCAGGGATTTGGTTGAGTCAACCATGGAAGCGGCACGTCTGCGTTTCAGGCCCATTCTCATGACCTCTTTTGCTTTCATTCTTGGTGTGTTACCTTTAGTATTAGCAGACGGAGCCGGTGCCGCAGGGCAACGTGCAGTGGGTGTTGGTGTAATTGGTGGCATGTTGGCTGCCACACCTTTCTCGGTGCTTTTTGTTCCTGTCTTTTTTGTTATCGTCATGAAAATTTTCAAAACTCGGCCACGCTTGTTAGGTGAACAGGCCCAGTCTTTTGAAATCGAAAAAGAAGAGCATGCTTATCGGCACGAAATCTATAAAGATGTCGCCGAGATAGAAACGCTTGACCAGTCATCTTCAGACAGTAATAAAAATCAACCTGATGAGAGTAACCCTGAAAAATGAATATCGTAAAACACTTCTCTCCTAAGTTGTCTGTCGTCTTGCTGGCAACGGTATTGGCCGGGTGTTCGTTAAGCCCAAAATATGAACGCCCAGGAATGCCTGTGCCCGATCAATTTCCCGGGCAGGGCAGTACAGTGGCACCTGATGGTGTTCAGCATTCGGCCGATCTGGGCTGGGAAACTTTTTTCAAAGATGATCGACTTAAGGCCCTTATCCCGATTGCCCTTGAAAACAACCGTGACATGCGGATAGCCATTCAACGGGTAGAAGAGGCCCGTGCCCTGTACGGTATCCAGCGCAGTGACCGTTTTCCTCAAATAGGTGTCAATGCGCAACAAACCGCACAACGCCTGCCCGAAGACATGCGTGCCGGTGGTGCCTTATCGCCTTCGGTAAGCCGTAGCAATATGGCAGGCCTTGGCATGACCAATTTTGAGCTTGATTTTTTTGGTCGTCAAAGAAGTCTGTCTGAAGCGGCATTTGAACAATACCTGGCAACACAGCAGGGACGCACTACCGTTCAAATCAACCTGATTGGGCAGCTGGCATCCACTTATTTCAATCTCAGGAATCTGGAAGCACAAAAAGAACTGGTTAACAAAACCATCAAGTCACGTCAGGGAACCCTTAATCTGGTCCAAAGTCGTTACCGTGGCGGCGTAGCCTCATTATTAGATGTCAACCAGGCAAAAACCACGCTTGAGGCAGCAAAAGTCTCACTTGCAGAAATTACCCGTGGTGAAATGCGTGCCAGGAATGCTCTGCAGTTACTCCTTGGCCAGCCAATTCCTGCCAATTTACCAGCCCCAGGACCGTTTACCAGTGATGTCGTCATGAGCAGCCTGCCGACAGGACTGCCTTCAGCACTGTTAACCCGACGTCCGGATATTCTTGCGGCGGAAAATAGGTTAAAAGCGGCCAATGCCAATATTGGCGCTGCCCGGGCTGCTTTTTTCCCATCCATTTCATTAACCGGATTACTAGGTATTGCCAGCCCCGACCTGGGTTCTTTGTTTGATGGCGGTAATGGCATGTGGTCGTTCAATCCCGTTATTAATATTCCAATTTTCACTGCTGGTAAATTAAGAAACAATCTTGACCTGGCGGAAGTACGCAGCGATATTGCCGTGGCTGAATATGAGAAATCCATACAGACCGCTTTTCGTGAAATTGCAGATGCCTTGGCTGGTGAGGCGACTTACCAGTCACAGCTTGATGCATTACGTGCGCAACAGGCTGCCGCCTATGAAACACTTAATCTTGCCAATTTGCGTTATTCAAGCGGCATAGACAGTTTCCTGCAGGTACAATCAGCAGAGGTTGCTTTATTTGCAGTGCAGCAAGGCTTTTTGCAAACCGGCTTTGATTCTATCCAGAATCGTATAGAGCTTTATAAAGCCCTAGGTGGTGGTTGGACACAAACCTCCGTTATTTCCAAATAATTTTTGTATTCTTTTTTTATGATTGATTTAGGTGTAAATATTGATCACGTAGCCACTCTCCGGCAGCAACGCCATAGTGCCTACCCTGACCCCCTTAAAGCTGCCTTACTGGCGGAACAGGCGGGGGCAGACGTCATCACTCTGCATTTGCGTGAAGACCGGCGTCACATTCAGGATAAGGATGTTTACGCTATCCTTCCCCGGTTAACCACCCGCATGAACCTGGAGTGCGCCATTACCAGTGAGATGCTTGATATTGCCTGTGATGTCAAGCCACACGATATTTGTCTGGTACCGGAACGTCGCCAGGAATTGACCACTGAAGGCGGACTGAATGTTATTGAATCATTTGAGCAGGTGAAATCAGCCGTCTCCAGATTGCATGATGCCGGCTCAAGGGTTTCTTTATTTATAGACCCCAATATAGATCAAATTCATGCGGCTGCCCAGGCAGGAGCCACCGTGATTGAGCTACATACAGGCACTTATTCTGAAGCGTCGGGCGATAAAGTCGAGACAGAATTGGAACGCTTAAGAATAGCCATTGCCGAAGGACTTCGTGCTGGCCTGAAAGTTCACGCAGGTCATGGCTTGCATTACCAGAATGTCCAGGCTATTGTTGCCTTGGGTGGCATTTCCGAGCTAAATATTGGTCATGCCATTGTGTCACAGGCTATTTTTGACGGCTGGGAAAAAGCGGTACGGGACATGAAAGCGTTACTGCGTTAGTCTTTCTTAACTGAATAATATTTAAACAGGTTTTGCCATGAATGAAGCAATTAATTATCTTCTGAATCGTAACTCCATGAAAATGGTTACCTCTCCGGCTCCCTCTGACGAAGAACTGGCGCTTATACTTCAGACAGCGATGTCAGCCCCCGATCATGGTGCGTTACGTCCATGGCGATTCAAGATTATTCGTGGAGAAGCAATCAAGAAATTTGCTGATTTTTCTATTGGCTTGAAGCAGGCCAGCACAGAACCCTTCAATCCGGATAAAGAGGCGGCAACACGTCAATGGCTGGATGAGGTTCCCTTGATTATTGCTGTTGCCTGCCATATCGACTACAGCAATACAAAAATAAGTGAATCCGAGCGTATGCTGGCAACGGGTGCTGCAGTTACCAATATCCTTAATGCCGTACATATGCTGGGTTATGGCGCCTTCTGGAGTACCGGTATTGCTACTTATATTGATGAGTTTCAAACCGGCTTGGGTTTTGATGCCCTGGATTATCGTTTCATGGGCTTTTTGGCCATTGGCACTCCAAAAATGCCAATTCCCCAAAAAGAACGTTTAAGTTACGATTTTTTCATCGAAGAGTGGACTGGGCCGATTGCCTGAGCAGCAATCAGAGTCAACATCTTGATACCCCACCTGGCTTAAAGCCAGGTTTTTTTTACGGGATTTTTATCTGCCGGTGCAAGAGTATTACCCCACAGGCTTATTGCCAATCATGCAGACTCCTAAGGTAAAACAAGACAGTCGTTACCTTACTGATCATTTTAATTAATATTATTTTGTACCGGGTTTAATTGCTCAACTCTCAAAGGCTCTCTTAACAGTATGTTTTCCTGGTGAAGTCTGTTTATTATTTCAAATAACAATTCACTTTTTATGCGTCCGGCTAAACGGGGACTAATCACAAAGCAGGTTGCTACCATGATCAGGTTTCCACCCTCAATCCCATCAAGGCGAATATAGGGTTCCAGGCCTTGATCATCAAGAACGTCTTCATTGTTTTCAAAAATTGAAAAAATAATATCCCTGACTTGTGCTGGATTTTCAGATAAGGGAAGGGGAAGACGGATTTGCACACGACCTTCGCTTTTACTAAGCGTCATGTTCCTGACAGACTTGGTAATAAACTCGGAATTTGGGACAATCAAGGTAGAACGATCACCTAACTGGATTTCAGTTGCCCTTACATTAATGCGGCGAATATCTCCTTCTTGTGTACCAATTACAACCCAGTCTCCGACCTTGACCGGTCTTTCCACCAGCATGATCAAGCCAGAGATGAAGTTTTGTACAATCGCCTGCAGACCAAAACCAATACCCACAGAAAGGGCACTGGCAATCCAGGTTAATCTTTCAAGACTGATACCCAAGGTGGAAAGCATCAGGCTTACCGTGATAATGGCAACAATGTAACCCAGTACGGTCACAATACTTAAGCGGACGCCGGTATCAATACTGGTATTTGGAAAATATTTGCCAACAAGCCAGTTTTTAAGCAGCCGCCCAATCACAATCCCGCCAACAATGATCATGATTGCACTTAATACCATACCTGGCGTGATGAAATTTTGCCAGGTTTGTATAAATGCATCCAGCTTTCCGTCCCGGTTAAACAGCCCGGTCAGGCTGTTACCAAAAGGAACTAGCAAAATCATGATCAATAAATAAAACAGCAGCAGTTTTGTAAGCGCTGATAAAATAGTGGTCAATTGATTCAGGAAGTTGGGTGTAATTCCATAATGCTCTACCAGGCGTATGCCAATTAGTCCTTGAGATGCAATACTGGCTTGGAACAAATCATCACTTAGCTTGAATAATATGTAAAAGGTGGCCATGACAATGACAACCCAGAGCAGTTGGGTAATAAGAAATGAACCCAGTGCAACAAACCCAATGAACGTAAAAACCAGCGTGACAATGATAATAATCCAGCACAGAACTCGAAGTGCGACTGGCCATACCGTAACAGGTAGCTGACTATTAACGTCCTTATTATTCAAAGGTATGAGACGGTAATAACGGGCAATTTTACCTAAAATAAGAAATCCCAGCACCACCATGGTAATCGTTGAAATTACCCTGAGCCCAACCTCTGTGCCAAGGGAAATGCCAATCTGGGAACTACTGATAATGATTGCCTGATGCACCACAATCAAGGTGGCAATAAGCCAGGGGTAGGGCTTCAGTGCTTTAACCAGTGAATTGCTTAGTGGTGGCAAACGCCAGGATTCATGACGTACCGAGAATAAAGCGTTACCCAATCCGGTAATCAGTGATGCAAAAATAATCGTATAGATCAGGGAAACCAGATACTCCTTGAGATCTGGGCTAACAATACCATTCCAGTTAAGGCCAGCATATATAAAATAAACTGATAAACCAGTAATAATCACATTGTTAAGGATTATTCCTACTGCTACCAAAGAGCGTCGCGCCCGTCCGGTTGGAATTTTTTCGATAGCAATCAGGCGAATCAACTTTTGCAAGAGCTGACTAACCACAAAGATGGTGATCAGGGCAAGAAAAATACCCGCATAAAAGAAATTTTTATTTTCATTTTCAAGGGCTTGCTTAAAAACAGCGATAATGGAGTCAGAAAATTTTTGTACTCTGGGAAAATCGGACGACCAAGAGCGAGAAAAGCTCTGCCAGAATGACGCTTTTAATGGGGATTTAACCCTTTCAAATAATTCAGCCTGAAACTGGGCACGGCTCTCTGCCATCAATTTCAGGCTACGCTGATTACCTTCGCTAATCAACAGTTTGGCTAGTTTGATATTGGCATCAAGGCGTTCACGCTCTTTTTGCAAAGCGGTACGCTGGGCTTCTATATCCCTTGATTCAGGAGAAACAGGACCTTGAATATCCTCAAGTTTGGGCGTATCAATTAAATTACTTAACTTTGTATCTATGTCGGCCAATTCCTGGGTTTTGGCACTGATAATTTGCTGCGCGCTTGCCTGAATGGTTTTTAACTGATCCAGCGTTTTTTGAATCCCGGCATTATCTTCGTTTGTTTTGGGAAGTGCATCTAGGCTAGCCTGAATGTCATCAAGAATCGGGAATTTTTGCCCGTTTTCCGCGTAAACGTTTGTACTAAATGCCAGGAAAACAATTAAAATAGACAGGATAAGTCTGGACAGCATAACGTTTGAGTATAAGAGTTATTTATCGATACGTTCCAGACGTAGAATATAAGAACGCATTAACAGCATCGCAGTAACTGGTGAGGTAAGAAATAAAAACACGATAATAAGTATTTCATGAAAAAAAACCCGGTCCGCCAGATGAAAGGACACCAGTATAGATGCCAATAAGGTAAACATGGCACCAAAAGTGTTACCCAATGTTGGCGCATGAATACGGCTTTTGAAGTCTTCAAACCGTAGTAGCCCGATTGATCCGATTAGCGTAATCAGGCCACCGGCCACCAGGAAAATCGCAGCAGGAATCGCGATCCAGGCTGAAATGTCATTCATGGTTCGATCACCTCGCCACGGAGCAGAAATTTTGATAGTGCTGATGAGGATACAAAGCCCAACAGACTGATTAACAAGGCAATATCAAAATACCATGAAGTTCTGTAAAGCATGCCCAGCACCAGAATTAACAACATGCAATTAATGTACATGGTGTCAAGCCCCAACACCCGGTCTTGAGGGGTTGCACCTTTGAGCAGTCTGATAAAAGCACATAATGTGGCCAGGGAAAAGCAGCAAAGGGCAAAATAACATGCCCAGGTCAGGATAAGGTTCATTCAAATATCTCCATCAAATTTGCTTCGTAACGATTCTTGATGGTATAGAGCCATTCAGACTCTTCTTTCAGGTTAAGTACGTGAAGACGCAGGATATAATCATCTTCGGTCAGGCCAGACCATACTGTACCGGGCGTATAAGTAATAATGCACGATAACATGGCCAAACCATGAGGATCCCGCAAGTCCAGGGGGATATTGATAAAGCCTGGTGTGCGATGGGCTTTTTTTCCTTTCAGGATCAGTATTCCCACCACCCAGTTGGAATAGGCAATATCAACAATTACCATGAATATCAATTTTAAGATGGTTAAGGTTTTTTTGGGGTGCCCGTGCAAAGGACGCAGGCGCTGCGATGCAAAAACCAGCGCTAATGACAGTATTGAACCAAGAGTAAACTGTCCGATACTAATGGCGTTGGCCAGCAGCATCCAGATAAGCAAAAGGAACGCAGTCATGGGGAACCAGAAAAATAATTTTTTCATTATTGTCCCCCTGGAATCGGTTTGTTGGATGCTTGCGTAATAACCGCATTAATATACTGATAGGGATCATCAAGTGAACTTGCCGTATCGGCCAGGAAATCCATCACGGGGCCGGCAAAAATTGAAAGGGCTATACAGCTTAGTAATAAAACACTGACCGGCACAGCCTCACGAATACTGAGTTTAGGTGTTTGCAACGTATCTGAATTCCAAAATAGCCGCACACCTGACCGCCCCAGTGCAATCACAGTTGCAAGGCCTGAAGCCAGCATGGCTATTACCAGCAGCCAGGCACTCATAGAAGGCCCGGTTAAATTGTTATCGGTTAGCTCAAGGGCAGATGACAGCAAAGCAAATTTTGCAACAAAACCCGAAAATGGGGGCATGCAGGCAATCAGGATGGCGCAGGTAAAAAAGGACAGGCCCAGAAAAGCCTGGGCAGCCGGAATGGCCACGCCAACCACATCACCGGAGTAATCGGATGTTTTATCTTCATCAAGGCCAAAAGCCTCAAAACTAACGGAAAGCACATTTGAACCAAATGATTCAGTACGTTTTATTAATTCCACCAGCATGAAAAATGCACCCGTGGTAAGTACCGAACTGATAAGGTAAAAAAGAGAGGGACCAGTTAGCGTAACACCAGGCATACCCAGTGCCGTGAGCAGTGTTCCAGAGGACATAATAATGCTATAGCCAACCAGTCTTCCTGTGTTTTTTTCTGCCAAAATGCCAAGCGTGCCAAATAAAAGCGTGCCAAGGCCAATGGCGTACATCCATTCGCCACCAAAGGCAGCGGGCGCACCTGTAGGTAAAAGCAGGGATCCCATTCTGACCAGGGCATAAATACCCACCTTGGTCATGATGGCAAACAGGGCAGCAACAGGTGCGCAAGCAGCCGCATAGGCATTGGGCAACCAAAAATTAAGTGGCCAGGCGGCAGCCTTGACTAAAAAGGCAATACCCAGAATGGCGCAGGCAGTCTCAAATAATTTGCGGTTTTCAGCGTCGAGCATGCCAGCCTTGGTACCAAGATCAGCCATGTTCAGCGTACCGGTAACCCCGTAAATAAGTGAAATGCTAATAAGCAGTAAAAATGCGCCTATCAGATTGACGGTAATGTAATGTAAGCCTGAGGATACCCGTCTGGACCCGGAACCATGTAGCAGCAAACCATATGAAGCCGCCAGGAAGATCTCGAAGAATACAAACAGATTGAACAAATCACCGGTTAAAAACGCACCGTTAAGTCCCATTAAGATGAACTGGAAAAGGGGGTGAAAATGAATGCCAACCCGGTCCCAGAAAGCCGTAGAGTAGATAAGAGCAGATATACCCAGCACAATGGTAAGTACCAGCATAACGGCAGAAAGCTTATCTACCACAAACACAATGCCAAATGGTGCTACCCAGTTACCCAGTAAGTACACACCAATATGGTTGTTCCAGTCATTGGGAATACTGCCTGCCGTCATGAAAAGCAATGTCACAGCAACCGAAAACTGGATAAATACAGACAGAAAAGCCAGCCCGGTAAGCGATTTACGGCGGGAGTCCTTAAGAAGTAGCATGAGGGCACCTGCCATCATGGGTACAGCAACAGGCAAAATGGGTAAATGATCCAACAACCCCATCATGAATTGTACTCCGTACCATCTACGTGATCGGTATTGGACAATCCTCGCAAGGCCAGCAATACCACCAGATATAAAGCGGTGGTGGCAAAGCCAATTACAATAGCGGTTAGTACCAGAGCCTGAGGAACGGGATCGGCGTAATTGGAAACATCAACAACTGTGCCTGCCTCAATAATTGGGGGAGAACCAACAGACAGCCGACCCATGCCAAATATAAACAGGTTGACGGCGTAGGAAACCAAGGTAAGTCCCATGATAACCTGAAAGGTTCGGGGCCTAAGCAAGAGCCATATACCCGATCCGGCCAGTACCCCAATGGCTAATGAATATATAATTTCCATTTAATTGACTCGATCTGAAAAGTTTAATTGAGTACTCGTTCCCGCATTGGTTTCAGCCTCGGCAGATGGCGCTTTACGATAAAAACGCAGGGACTGGTGGGCAAGGGCAACCAACATTAACGTTGTTGCGCCCACAACCAGTGCATAAACACCAATATCGAAAAAGATCACACTGGAAAGATGTAACTTGCCAATGACGGGTAAATAAATATCCCAGCTAATGGCAGAAAGGAAAGGCTGGTCTACCCACCACGCAATCATGGATGAGCTGCCTGCAATTAACATACCAATTGAAATCCAGTACAGGGGCCTGACCCTTGAGCGGGTTTCAACCCAGTGAATACCACTAAGCATATATTGAAGGATTATCCCTGTGGCGAATATCAATCCACCCACAAAACCGCCTCCTGGCAGGTTATGGCCACGCAACAGGAAATACAGGGAAATAAGCGTGATAACCGGCAGCATTAATCTGCCCAGCACATTGGGGGTTAACAAAATGCCTTTCGGTAAACTATGCTTATCAGTAAGGCCATTGGCGTCAATGGTTTGAATTTCATGACGGTTTTCCAGGGCATGAATACTTTCTTGTGGTGGACGGAACCTTCTCAATAAGGCATAAACAGTAATGGCCACAATACCCAGAACACTAATTTCACCGTAAGTATCAAAACCACGGAAATCAACCAGAATAACGTTTACAACGTTATTCCCCCCCCCTTCAGGCAGTGCTTTTTCAAGGAAGAAAGAAGACAGACCTTCAGGTTTGTCACGGGTAAGCATGATGTACACAAGTGCTGAAAGACCCAGCCCGCCACAAATTGCAATGGCCAAATCACGGAACCGACGTATAAATGCCTGTAACGGGGTTATTTGGGACTCTTCAATGACACGACGGGGCAGCCAGCGCAAGCCCAGCAAAATAAGAACAACCGTAACGGTTTCAACCACCAGTTGTGTAAGCGCCAGATCGGGGGCTGACAACCAGGCAAAAGTTACACAAGTAATAAGACCAGCCCCACCGGAAAGTGCCAGAGCCCGGAAACGGTTGTACTTGGCCAGATAAGCGGCGCCTATGGCGCAGGCCCCACCTACAATCCAGAGAATAGCAAATACAGGGTCAAAGGAAGAAGGTTGCTTGACCTGCAGCCAATCACCCCCAAGCAAGGGCAGCATGCCCACTACCAGGGTAATGACGATAATCCAAAGCACTTGTGGTTGCAGGCGTTTGCTTGAAAACCATTCAAGTAATACATAAGAAATGCTATCTATCCCATTCATAACGGCATCAAAGGTTTTTCTGCCATCAAAATGATATAAAACCGGTGTTTGCCCAGGGTACGACTGAAACAGGGGTTTGAATACATACAGCAGTGCAATACCCCCAACCAAGGCCAGGATGCTCATGATGAGCGGAAGGTTAAAGCCATGCCAGATTGCCAGACTATAGGTGGGAATATGATTGCCTAAAATAGCCGTGGCGGCGAGCTGGAGTATAGAACCGATAATCTGTTCGGGGAAAATGCCGATAAGTATGCAAAGCAGGACCAGCACAGCACTGGGGAACAGCATCCAGCGGGGTGGGTCATGAGGCTTGCGGGGTAAATCGGTGGCAGGTTTGCCAAAAAAAACCTGGGTAATGAAGCGCAGGGAATAAGCAACGCTAAATGAGCTGGCTACCACCGCCAGGGTTGGCAGCAGGTAACTTGAATAGGATGTCTGGTTCACGAACAGCGTTTCGGAAAAGAACATCTCTTTGGACAGGAAGCCGTTAAGCAACGGTACGCCCGCCATTGCAGCAGCGGCCACAATGGCCAAGGTGGCCGTAATAGGCATGAGCTTACGCAACCCTGACAATATACCCATGTCGCGGGTTCCGGTTTCATGATCGACAATGCCGGTGGCCATGAACAGGGATGCCTTGAAGATGGCGTGGTTGATCATGTGGAAAATGGCGGCAATAAGCGCCAGATCGCTATTCATGCCCAGAAGCAGGGTGATAAGACCCAGATGGCTAATGGTGGAGTAGGCTAGAACACCTTTCATGTCTTGCTGGAAAGTGGCGGCAAAAGCACCAATAAGCAATGAAGACATGCCGGCACCACCGATGATCCAGAACCATTGGTCGGTACTGGCGAGAACAGGCCAGAAACGGGCCAGGATAAAAACGCCTGCCTTGACCATGGTGGCAGAGTGCAGGTAGGCAGATACTGGCGTTGGCGCAGCCATGGCGTTAGGTAGCCAGAAGTGGAAGGGAAACTGGGCACTTTTGGTAAGCGCACCCAAGGATACCAGTACCAGGATGGGAATATACCAAGGATGATTGCGGATCAGGTTACCCGAAGCCAGGATTTCCCCGAGTTCATAACTGCCTACAATATGGCCGATCATTAACATTCCGGCCAGCAAACAAAACCCGCCAGCGGCAGTAACGGTAAGTGCCATGCGTGCACCACGACGCGCATCTTGCCGGTGATGCCAGTAGGCGATTAGCATGAATGATGAAAGACTGGTTAGCTCCCAAAAAATAACCAGTTGAATAACGTTGCCAGATAGAACGACCCCCAGCATAGAGCCCATGAATGCCAGGAAAAATGAAAAAAACCGGGGAACTGGATCGGCGGGATCCATATAGTACCGGGCATATAAAACAACCAATGCCCCCATAACGGTCACCAGAAGTGCAAACAACCAGGCAAAGCCATCCATTCTGAATGTCATGTTGACACCCATTGACGGTAGCCAGCTTATATTCTGGACCAGAACTTCTCCGCTAAAGACCGCAGGTGCTGTATAAAGAACCAGGCCAGCACAGACAAGCGCAATAATGCCTGCCAACCAGGATTCCTGATTTCTGGCGTTATGAGGCAAAATGGCAGCTAATATACTGCCAAGGAAAGGGAGTACGACAATTAAAACAAGGGGCATTTGACAGGGAGATCAAAAATAGAATTGTTACAGCCTTGATAATACGATATTTTTATATATTACTTGTCTCAGATTTGCATATGATGCAAAATATTTTTTGCATAAATCAATTATCCGACATGGTTGCAGTTATTTATAGCGGTTTTCACGTTATTTAATGATGATTATTGCAGTTTCATGACTATTTCTGTTTTATAGCAATTGTTTAATTGCTTAAATCAATTAATCTGCCCTGATATAAAACGGACCCCGTTGGTTTACCAGAAGTGGATCCGCCAATCGGCTCCAGGCTGATCTGAAAAAGTTGCCCGGGATTCACCTTGCCCAGGTTTTCAGGTTCAATTGTGAAAGCGCGGGTTGATTTAAGGGTTCCCAATGAACGGTAATCATTGCTTGGTATCTCTGGTTGTACCCAGACTTCCATTGCAAGATTTTCATCAATATTTTGCTGAACCAATGGCTTGAACCGGGCAGCACCGTCCTGATTAACGTTAACTATCCAGGCGGCCTGACTGTTTTGACTGGGCGATGACAGGACGGCAATCATTTTAGCCATATTCGAAGATGATGGAAAAATGCTGACTATCAATAGCAAACAAATTGCCAGTATCAGGCTTGTTATTTTCCATAACCTTAAGTTATTACTAACGATTTTCCCTGTTTCCCGTACTCTTGCCAATAATCCGGACAGCCCGGGTGTTTCATGCTCATGGATGATATCCAGAATGCCACTGGCTTCTTCGGTATTTTGCAAGTTATGTTTAATACTGCTCCATAAGCGCGGATGTAAAGGCTGCTCGGGCAATTGATCCAGATAATGGGTGAAATGATCTTCCCATATCAGGGCAATGCTGGCTGCGGTACTGTCTTGGTTAAAAAGCTGCAGAACATGGCGTTCTTCTTCGCCCGTCAATCCTCCTAGTACGTATTCACCAATTTTTTCATTATCGGCGTGATAAGGAAAATTATTCAGTTTTTTGGATAAATGACGCAATCCCAATAAAATATTTTCCTTGAAACGCCCCAGTGGCATATTCAGCAAGGTAGCCGTTGTGGCCTGTTCGCCAGAACTGAAATACATATTGATCAGACAGCTTTGAGGCTCAAGAGGCAATTCTTCTAAAAAAGCATGAAAGCCAGTGTGTGCAGCATGCTCGGTGTTTATTTCGGCCTGCAAATGACTAAGCGTTTCTACAAGCACCGAATCCCTGCTTTGCAAGGCTGCCTGAATACTGTCATAATTTTGTTTGTACAAGGCGCCAATATGGTAGCGAAGAATGCTGTAAATCCATCCTTTTGCAGGACCTACTTCTTCGTTATAGGTGTGGGCATTTTTCCAGATAGTAACAAAAGCGCGCTGAACCGCCTGTTCCGCATAGCTCAGGTTGCCTAAAATGCGAAATGCCAGAGCCAGCATCTGAGGGGCATCGTGTTTATATAAATTCTGTATAGCGCTTTTTTGTCCTTTTCCGCAGGCTTTTAGCGTCTTTTCATATTGAAAAGAAGTAGACTTGTTAAACATTTTCTTTTCCCAGTTTTTATATTTTCATTACCATCATATTTTTCGAGTTTAACCTTAAAATCAATTTTATTGTATGTCTTTCAATACTGACACCCATTCCTACCTCAAACAATTCAATCTGGATAACAAGGTTGCGTTCCTGACTGGTTCAACAAGAGGCCTGGGGTTTGAAATTGCCAAAGCCATGGCACAAAGTGGCGCAACCGTGATTATCAATGGCAGGACGCGGGAAAGCGTGTCCCAATGCATCAAAAATCTTGGCGATGAAGGTATAATCGCACGAGGCATTTGCGCCGACACCTCAGATTTTGCGCAAATAGACGCGGCATTTGAAAAAATAAAACAGGATTACGGCCGCTGCGATATCCTGGTCAACAATATGGGAATGCGAATTCGCAAGTCGCTGGCTGAGAGTACATTACACGATATCCAGGCTCTGATCCAGGCCAACCTTACCGCTGCTGTGTATACCTCTAAAAAAGCCGCTGAACTTATGGTCAATAACGGTTTTGGCCGGATTATTTCCATGACCTCTATTGCCGGTGAGTTGGCTCGTTATGGCGATGCGGTGTATCCGATAAGCAAAATGGGATTAACCGGTATGATGAGGGCCTTGGCGGTGGAATATGCCCTGCATGGCATTACCAGTAATGCCATTGCCCCCGGTCCCTTTGCCACCGAAACCAATAAAACGCTAGCCGAAGACAAGGAAAAAGGACCGGCTTTTGTGACCCGGGTTCCCATGCAACGCTGGGGTAGGCCAGAAGAAATTGCCGGTGCAGCGGTTTTTCTGGCTTCGGGGCTTGCCGCTTACATCAATGGCCAGGTTATTACCATTGATGGCGGCATGTCAGTTAATTTTTAATTCCAGCTTTTCAATCAGCGGTTGCCAACGTGCTTTTTCCTGCTGCATGTATTGGCTGAATTGCTCGGGTGTGCCCGGAATGGGGTCCATATACTGGGTTTGCAGTTTCTCTTTTACCTGCGGGTCATTAAGTGCCTGAACCAGGGCATTGGCCAGCTTTTCCTGAATAGCTTTATCCACTTTGGACGAAATAACAAAACCGGACCATGCCGATCCCTCAATGCCTGGTACGCCCGCTTCGGAAACGGTAGGGATATCGGGCAGGGCACTTACCCGCTCAGCAGTTGTTTGGGCCAGAGCTGTTAGTCGGCCGTCGTTAACCAAAGGCAAAACTGCAATCGGTGCCAGGGCAGTAAACTGGGTATCGCCGGCCAGCAACGAATTCATGGCATTGGGAGAAGACGCATAAGGAACAGCCGTTGCGACGCCATTAATGGCCTGCAGCATAAGCGCCATGGATAAATGAGAACCCGTGCCAGTTCCTGGCGTTGCATAATTGAATTTATCGGGATTTTCTTTTATTTTATCAATAAGTTCTTGTAAGGTTGTAATGCCCGAGTCGCTTCTTACCGCAATGATATTAGGTTGCGTGACCGCCATGGTAAGCGGGGAAAGGTCTTTCTCGGGGTTGTAGCTTAAGTTATTATAAATAAACGGATTATTAACCAAAGGCCCGGTAATGGAGATCCCGAAGGTGTATCCATCGGGTTTGGCATGGGCGACGGCAGCTGTACCAATATTGCCACCGGCCCCGGGCTTATTGTCAATGACAATTACCTGACCTAGTGTATTTGAGGCCTGTTCTGCCACAATCCTTGCAATCTGGTCTGGTGTTGATCCTGCACCAAAAGGAACAATAAGCTTTAGTTCATGCTCGGGCCAGTTAGCTGTATTGGCCATAACAGCAGAAGAACTGGATAATGCAATGGTTGCCAGCGCAAGCAGGTGCAGGCTTTTTTTAATCAACGGAACAAAACCGGTCTTTGACAATGTAAATCTCCTTGGTAACGATTGGTGTGTACGTTTATTGGTTTCCCATCAGAATACTGTAATATTTTTCCAGTAATTCAGCACTTTGCTTGTCCTTGTAAAGCATGTAGCCTTTATCACGTACCGCCTTGTAGTTATCATAGGGAATACGGGTCTCCAGTGTGGCAAAGCGTGATTCGCACACTGGGAACAGGTCCACTTCAGCAGGTTCCTCCTGATACAACAGCACATACTCACGCGTCATGCAAAAAACAATGGCTTTTTCTTTTTCATACTGGGGGTAGGCTTGTTCCTGTGCATGACTGGTGGTAACCATCATAAAAAAGCCAAGAAGGGCGCCTGCAAAATGGTGTGTTAAGGTTCTCATTGTTCCACCTCTTCGGTTTCCAACCCAAGCATGACTTTGGAGGTAATCGCAAAGGTTTCTTTGTCTTTGGGAGAAAGACTATTGTAAACATCTTCAAGTACGTACTTCTGGCGGTAGGCTCGCTGAAAACTTTCATAAAGATGGGTTTGTTGGGCCAAATAGTCAGCCAGCGGTACTTCTTTAATAAATTCCCCGTATCTGAATTCACATAATTTCAGGAAATCAGCCGCACTGGGCTTTTTTCCGTCTTTGTCAATTACATTGGTTTGGCCCGACAAAATGCCTTCCATGCACAGGGAAACCAGGTCAGTCTTGACTTCTGGTGGATAAGATTCTGCGTTGCATCCTGATAGCACTAAAGTACCAAAGAGCAGGGCAATAAGCGGTTTTACGGTTTTTATCAATTTCACGGTTGGTTTTACCCGAAATGTCTACTAATATAAGGTTAATGACAGCGATTATATAGCGAGTGATCGCGTTAAAAACTTCATTTTTACTTATCGGGGTTTTATTGTGCCTTGAGCCATCCTGTCTGGACCGTAGCCTTGAATAAATATTTGCTGCTTTTCGTGTTGGGGCTGCCACTTATGGCATCAGCCCAAAGCAACACCGACATCGACCTGAGTGATATACCCGAACTGGACCGTGATGTGGTTGTTATGGGCCGTTGTGACCACTGCGAAAAGAATATAACACTACAGGACCTCATGGTTGACCCATTACCAGGCGCACGCTTTTCATCTGCTTATGGCTGGCGCATGCATCCGGTTTTTCAGGAAATGAGACTGCATACCGGTGCCGACTTTGCAGCACCGGCAGGTACACCGGTTAAAGCCGTACAGGCGGCTAAAGTGGTTTATATGGCAAATCGTGGTGGATACGGAAAAACGGTTGTGCTTAAGCATGACGATACCTACAGCACACTTTATGCCCATCTTGAGCGCTATGCACCAGCGCTAACACATGGCGCTTATGTAAAGAAAGGGGAGTTGATTGGTTTTGTAGGCTCAACCGGAAACTCGACAGGGCCGCATCTGCATTATGAAATCAGAAAACACGGTCAACCCGTGAACCCGGCAACCGGAAAAGAGATGCAACTGCCTGCGATCATAAAGGTAAAAGGACCGGGCATTAGTGTTAAGCAAAAAAACGCCCGTATCCGAACCCTATTAAAGTAATAGGGTTGGCTGGTTATTTCTTAAGCGGGCAGCCAGTTTTGCAGCCAATGATTGAGTAAAGAGGGCAATAACCAAACAAGCCTGTTGCCAGGGGGATAATGCCTAAATAGCCCCACCAGCCGATGGTTCCGGTAATAGCCAGCACAATTAATACGACACCCACGATAATACGGAGTAGTTTATCGATACCGCCAACATTTTTATTCATGAGAAAGCCCTTTTTAATGGATTAACAAAAAACTGACAAGATTGAGTTGATGTTGAGCACAAAATTTTACGTTGAATACACATTAGGATGACGTGGTATCGCTACAGTATAAGTGATGCAATATTTCAAGCATAGCAATGGCTTTAGGGTCTGCCAGAGAATAATAAACATTTCTGCCTTCCTTGCGCGTTTGAACCACCCCGTTTTTTCTGAGTACCGTTAAATGCTGGGAAAGATTGGGCTGATGAATATCCAGCAATGCCTCAATCTCTCCCACCGTTTTTTCACCTTCAAACAAGTGGCAGATCATTAGCAAGCGATCTTCATTGACCATTACTTTAAGCAGCTTTATGGCTTCAGTTGCACCTTGCCGCATAGCAGTGGATAAATCCGTAGTAGGTATCGTGTTCATAATTTCAATCTAAGATGATATTTATTATATACATAAATATAATATAAATAAATATAATATTCACAAGTTTTGTTTGATTTTTCTCAAATGGTTTGCTATCAGGGGGTGTACGTGGCTCATACCCCGTTTTCTAACAGCTTGGCTGCCTTGCTTTCCAAAACATTTCCTTCGCGATAATACCCTATTAAGGTATTAATGTTTTGATGTCCGGTCATTAGCATGGTTTCCGCAATGGGGATATTTTGCCTGGCCGCTTCGGTCACAAAACCAGAGCGCAACGAGTGTGCGGTAAATTCTTCACTTAATCCGGCCTGCGCGCAACGGGATTTAATAATTTTATTAATCGAAACCGGGCTTAATTTCCCACCAATTGCCCCACCTTTATTGATTTGTCTAAAGATATAACCGCTATTCAATTGACTGGCTTCAAGCCAGTCGGCCAGCGCCTGTGCCGCCATACCCGAGACCGGCTTATAAGCATCGGCAGATACTTGTCCGGTTTGATTGGTCTTTGAATATAAAAGCAGGTACAGGTACTCACCCGTCTCTGATTGGTGAATAAGCCGGTCAAAGTGAGCATCTGAAATTTCAGAGCGCCGCCTTCCGCCACTTGCCCAGGCAAACAAAATTAAAGCCTTATCCCGTAGACCTTTTAGGGACTGATCACAGGCTTCCAGTAACTGTACAAGCGGCTCTTTGGTAAGCGCAGGGCGCTTTATTGAATGCATGCCTTTTTTCGCATAGGCTTTTTGGGTTTTACTAATCAGCTCTTGCACACGGGGGTCTTTACAGGGATTTGGGTTGGCAAACGCCACTTTATGTGCTTTGGACAACACCGCCAGGCGATGCAAAAGGGTGGCAATTGAAAAATGACCTTTTTGAGCCTTGAATTTATTTTCCACCAGAAAGGAATCCAGTTCGTCAGGCAAGCCAATGGTTTCGCCAGAAGACGTGTAGCGCAGGGCGTGATCAACAATAAATTGCAACACTACGGGCACTGGCAATGGCAGGGTAAATGCCTGGTTGTAGCGCGCCCTGTACCAGACAGCCCAATACTTCATGGCACTTTTGTAGCTATTGCGCGTATTTTTTGATTCTCCCTCGGACATGATTTCGGCAATGGCTTGTTGAGTTGTCTCGTGCAATGACGCAGGATTCAGCAGCGGCAAGTGATTAAGCAATTTAAGGTTTTGTGTGGGCATAAACACCATTTTCAACTAAAAAGATTGGATATCTTGCATTGTTGTAAGATATAATATGTATTATGTATTATGTATTGTATATTACAAATAAACCATATAGGTTATGATAATTTATACTTATCATAACCTATATTCTAAAGCGTATTCAAAATGATGCAATTAAAAAATACAGGGCGCGGAATTCAACAGGAAGATGTCTGGAAAGCGGCAGATGAATTGTTGATAGAAGGGCAACGCCCCACCATAGAGCGAATCAGGCTGAAAATAGGGCGGGGTTCACCCAATACCATTAGCCCCATGCTGGAAAACTGGTTTGCCATATTAGGTAAACGCATTAACGGCACGGCCTTTACCAAGGAAAGCGCGATAGCAACGCCTGAGCCGGTAGAGCAGGCTATTCGGCACGCATGGGAACTGGCGCTTGAACAAGCCACCAAAATTGCACATGAAGCGGTGAAAAGCCAACAAGAAGAAAACGAACGCATTAGAGAGATGCTGGATTCAGAAAAACAGACGTTTGAACAGAACAAACGCCTGCATGAAGCCGCCTTGCTGGAACAGGAAAAATTATTGGCCAATGTCACCAGCCAACTTCATGATGTTAAGAATATGTTAGCCCAAAGAAACCGTGAGTTTGAAAACCTGAATACAGAAGCAGGGCGGTTAAAAATTCAAATTGCCGATTTACTGTCAGAAAACAAGGCCCAGCAAGAAGCGGCAGAACAAGCCCTGGATAAAATAAACCGGCAGCATGCCAAAGAAAGGGAAGGGCTTGAAACCCGATTCAGGTCTCTGGAACTGCGCTCGGTAAGTGAAATTGACCGTGCCCGCCAGGAAACAAAACAGCTTGCGCAAAAACTGGAGCAAAGCAGCAAGATACAAAAAGACCGTGAAAAATCACTGCAAACCAAGTTGGAAGAAGTTTATGAAAAACATCGGGAGCTGTCACAAGTCAGTGAAACGGGACGCTTAAATCTGCAAGCAGCACAGGATGAAACGCGCTTGCTAAATGCTCAATTTGAACAGTATAAGTCTCAAAGCGAGCAGCATCACCGGCAATTGAAAAAGGAAAACGAAACACTGTCGAACGCACTTACCCGGCAACAGCAAAACCAGGCCTTGCAGCAGGAAATGTCACATCTGCTTGAAAAACTCAATGCCATTTCTTTAACCAGCACGGATAAAACAGAAAAAAGCAGCTTGAATAAGTAACCCCCCAAGACTATGATTGTTACAGTTGCGTGAAATAAAAGTGGGTGCGAATATGAAAATAAAATTCCTGGGTGCAGCCGGTGAAGTAACCGGTTCATGTTTTCTGGTGCAAACTGGAAACATTCAGTTTTTGGTTGAGTGCGGTATGGTGCAGGGGGGACGTGATGCACCCATACGCAATCGACAACCTTTTGATTTCAATCCAGAGGAATTGGATTTTGTGCTGCTTACCCACGCACATATTGACCATAGCGGCATGCTGCCAAAATTGATTAAAGCCGGCTATTCGGGCTATATATACGCCACCCGGGCAACCGCCGATTTACTGGATGTTCTTTTGCCCGACAGCGCCCATATCCAAGAGGTTGATGCAGAACGGGCCGCCCGCAAGCCACGCTCAAAACAAGGCCGGCATTATGGCTTAACAACGCCTGTCTACAGCATGGCAGATGCACTGCAAACACTTAATCATGTCAAAGAAGTGGAGTACGAAAACATGATAGATCTGGCTCCTGGTATCAAGTGTCGTTTTCAGGATGCGGGCCATATCCTGGGTTCCGCCATTATCGAAATCTGGATCACCGAGGGTGAAACCACCCGAAAAATTGTGTTCAGTGGTGACCTTGGTCAACCCAGCAGGCCCATTTTACGTGACCCTGCCATAATCGAAGAGGCGGATATCCTGATTATGGAATCCACCTACGGTGACAGGCCACACCGTGCGAGCAACTCAACGGAAGAGGAAATCGTTGATATTTTCACCCGCACTTTACCCAAGGGGAATATTATTATTCCCGCTTTTGCAGTAGGGCGCACCCAGGAAGTCATCTATCAGTTATTACAATTAGCCCAGCATGATAAAGTGAATGATCTTAAGGTTTTTGTTGATTCTCCTATGGCTAGCAAGGCAACCGCCATCACCATGCAACACATGGAACTGTTTGACGAAGAAGCCAAAAAAATGCTGACCTGGAAGAAAATCGGCACCGAACTGCCCAACCTGTATTTCACCGCAAGCGCTGAAGAGTCGCAAATGCTGAATAAAATCCGTTCAGGCGCCATTATTATTTCAGCAAGTGGCATGTGTGATGCAGGCCGTATCAAGCATCATCTGCGTCACAACCTGGGAAGACCAGAATGCGCCATCATGATTACCGGGTTTCAGGCCATGGGGTCATTAGGTCGCCGTCTGGTGGATGGCGTCAAAAGGGTGCGTATTTTTGGTGAAGAAATTAATGTAAGGGCGTCCATTCATACCATTGGTGGACTGTCCGCCCACGCAGACCAGCCAGCCCTGATAAACTGGGCCAAAGGTTTTAAAAAACCACCACAATACACGTACCTGGTTCATGGCGAGGACAATCCAGCCCAAGCCCTGGCCAGCAGGCTGCAAAATGAACTTAATTGGAATGTGCATATTCCCAAAAGGCAGGAAATCGTTTCATTTAATTAAGACTATAATCACAGCATAGGGCAGGGCTTGCACACCAGGCATATAGCCACATTCAGATAATATTTTTATATATAACAGTAAAAAAACAATGATTGATTATGAACAACGCAAGGCGCTTCAAAAAAGTATAAAAGAAGGCGCTACTTACCGACTTGCGCAGGAAGACACTGATTTTCTTGCCAGTGATGAACTGCGCGCACAACGTCTGACGCTTGAATACCTTAAAACAGATAAAGTTTTGAACGATAATTGCATACGCTCTACCGTTGTAATTTTTGGAAGCGCACGCATCAGCTCACCGGAAGAAGCCAAAAGTAAAATGGAACAAATCCAGAAAATGCTGGATGCCTCACCGCAAGATGAAGTCATGATCAAAGCCCATAAAAAGGCAGAACGTAATTTGCGCAACTCATACTATTACGAGCAGGCCATCCGTTTTGCCAAGATGATTTCCGAACACTACCAGTATCAGGGTAATTGTGATTATGTTATTACAACCGGTGGCGGCCCCGGCATTATGGAGGCCGCTAACCGTGGGGCCTTTGAAAGCAAGGCCCGTTCAATCGGCTTGAATATCACCTTGCCGTACGAACAAACGCCAAACCCGTTTATTACGCCTGAACTTGCTTTCCGTTTTCATTATTTTGCGCTCAGGAAAATGCATTTTCTGGTCAGGGCAAAAGCACTGGTTGTTTTCCCAGGCGGCTACGGAACCATGGATGAGCTGTTTGAAGTGCTAACGTTAGTACAGACCAAAAAAATGGATCCCATTCCTATCATACTTTTTGGTTCAGAATTCTGGCAGCGCGCCATTGATTTTGAATTCCTGGTAGAAGAGGGCATGATTAATGAGCACGACCTGGAGTTGTTCAAGATGGTTGATTCTATTGATGAAGCGTTCACCATGCTGCAGCGTTTTCACGCTGAGCATATGTAATACAAAGGTTATACCTAAACGGTTCTAGATCAACGCGGGCATTCTATATCGCCATCAATCCGGTTATTGCCGCCTTGCAGGCGACTGCCCTGGTCACAAACAATATTGCCATCAACGGTTGTATTTTTTACGGAAAATGAGGGCGTATAGGTTTTGGCTTCGATATTGCCATCGATGCGGCTATCACTAATTTGAATCTGGCTGGCTTGTTTTGAAATCACGTTACCATCAACCTTGGCGTTTTTAAGTACGAGAGTGGCATTTTGAAAGACCTCGATGTTGCCATCAACCCGTGTCCCATTCAGATTGCAATTAGCACCACTGGGCACCTTAATATTGGCGTAATGCTCCGCCCAGTGCCGTCTTGAATTTCCTCGTAGAAAAACGACAATAGGTTCCAATCTATTTTTAGGTTGGAACTTATGAACAGCACTCACACTTCTACAGACGCGTACCGGCGTCTTTCTCGCCGTCATTTCA